>NZ_PHHA01000021.1 GCF_002795425.1 Conservatibacter flavescens | reverse complement strand
GCTGAAAAAAACAGAGCAGAGATTATATCCGGTAGTAAATATTATAATGTAATTTTTAATAATACTTGTGCGGAGGAAGTGAGAAATGATGTGATAGGCGATGCGATTCCCGATTTACCTTATGGAGCAAGTCGAGCGGTATCAGAATTAATTTATGCAATTAACCCCTACGTATTTTATGACCAAATGAAACGCCAAAACAAGGTATATTGGGGAATTTTTGTAGATAGTTATGGATAGGCGACGGATTTTTTAGACAGTGATTTTGAGGAATTTGATTTAGTGTTTAAAGAAAAAATCGACCCGCAAAAAATCGGTATTATGTAGCAGTTGCACAAACCCAAAAATCAACCATTTAGCGATAAAAAACACCTTTAGCTTATATAAACTAAAGGTGTTTTTCATTCATCTGTATTAACAATTTTACAATTCTATTGCGTCCTCAAAAAGCAATCTTTTATCTTCTTCACTTAAATTAAGTTTAGCTACTCTTTTTTCTCGTTCTTTTTCCCACAACAAATCTTCCATAATTTGCGGATAGGCTTTTTCAGCTTGGGCGACATAGTCTGTTTGTGTAAGATATTCTCTTACTCGAGTAGGGCATTGTAAGTTACGTTCATCTTCTGCAAAGCTGACCTCAACAATCGTCATATTGGGGGCGGTATCATTATGCATAGGTGCATCAAGGTTTATTCTAAAAACTGCCACGACCACTTGATTATCTGCTATTTCATACGCACCATAAAAGGTAAAAAAGTCTTGCGGTAGGCGTTCAACATGTTTGGCGAGCGTGTTTAAATCCTTGAACAGGGACATATAATTGCCATTGCTATTTACGTCTGAATAAAGTTGGGCAAGTCCTCGCATAAATACTTGAAATTGCTCATAAGACATTTTGCTTAAATCGGCATTAAGGATAGATTGTATCATTGGGTGTTCCTCTTTATATTGAAGTGAAATAGATGTTTTATTTCAGATTTTATTTAAATAGTGTCTGTCAGGCTTGCCAAACCAAATACAGCTTCACCTTTCTTGTTACCTTGCCAATATCCCGTAAAATCTCGTGAGGGCAAGGTATTTAAGCAACAGTTTAGTAGTTGCTCAAATTTCTCTTTTACGCTTTTTCGTCTGTTATCTTCACGCCAAGCCATTTCATTAGCGTAGTACATCAGATATTTATTTTTCATCTTATGGTAAATGCCTGTAATCGCTCGTCTTAGTCTGGCAAAAAAGGATTCCGCAAGGTTATTGGTGATACCCTCTATTGAACAGTATTCCTGTGAATGATTGACACGCCATAGGTCATAATGGAATGTTAGGCTGTCATACGCAGGATTTTCATCAGCATAAATCGTACTGTTTGGTTTGACCACGTGTTGTGTTAAGTCGAGTATATCTTGCGTATTTTCTTCTTTTACCAAAGCAACGATAGTACGGTCAGCCCCTTTCATTATCGCTTGATTGGTGGCTCGTTGACGAAATACCAATACACAAGACTTATCTTCACGCTGATAACGTTTCTTCCGTCTATCTATCCGCTTGTGGCGGAAGTTTTTAGGGCGGATGTAGTAATTGGTATAAGCCCCATCAATATGTACTTCACCGTTGAGCGGTGTTAAATCTTTGGATTTATCTAAACCTTCTCGGAATTTATGCAGTAGTACCCAAGCCGTTTTATATTGCACATTTAACTTATGAGAAAGTGAAATAGCGGATAATCCCTTACTTTCTGTTGTAAACAGCAAAATGGCAGTAAGGATTTGTCGCAACGATAATTTATGATGTTGAAAGATTGTGCCTGTGGTTATCGAAAAGCGATATTGGCAATGTTTACATTGCCATTGTTGGCGAGTTTTAATGAAGTAAGCGCAATGGCGAGTATGGCAACGAGGGCAAACTTGTTCGTCATCTGAAAACCAACGAGCATTTTTGAGTAAAGCCAGTATTGCTGAATCAGATAGCCCAACCACTTGTTCAAGTGACAAGTGGCGAGCTTTTGCTGATAACAGAAAATGCTGTGCCATAAAAACAAAAATCCCTTCATTAGAACTCTGAATTTTTTTAAACCTTTTACAGTTTAAAAAGTAAAAATTCTAATGAAGGGACTTAATTCGTGTTGACAATATGCCACTTTCAAAAAAGTTTGTCAATAGCTATACTTGTCAAGTTAATTTACACACATTTACATAATTGTGTAACTAATTGTTTTTAAAAGAGAGAAATGTAGCATTACTAATGTGAGTTAAGTTTGATTGCTTATACTTTAAACATGGCTAAGTAATATTTTGATAATTAGCACACGTTAACATGAAGGTTTAATACGATAACACTTATATCTGTATTTTATGTAAAGTGGGTAGATTCTTTCTAGATTTTTAGAATCTCGTTAGTTTATTCAAGTGAAAGGCTTGAATAGTGAATGAGGGATAAGAGATAGACTTCTAACTATGAAAGCGACATAACATCAGAATTAACTCATACTCTGACATCTAGTAAAAGATAGGTTTTTGTGAGGATAGTAGCTAAAACAAAAAAAAGCAAAAGATGTTTACATCCCTTGCTTTTTTTTTTAATATTTAAGTAAACGAGAATTTCTCGTTTATCTTAGTTATAAAATGTAATGCACTATTCTTATTCTATGTATTGACTTGTAGTTTGTCAATATATATCATGTGAAAATATTTAAGTAAATTTTCAGTTTATCCTTAGTTAAATAGGTTGCGGTGAAGGAATTTATCCTTACTGCGTATCATTAATTCTTAGAGGATAAACAAATGATTCTTAGAAGAAAATTTTTAAATATAGCTATATCAGCCGCTCTATCAACTATTTCACACACAACCCTTGCAGCATCTAACACCTTTGGTGAAGCCATAGGCACAGATTCAGTTGCAATCGGTCAATCATCAGTATCTACCGCCATCAATGGTATTGCTAACGGCAAAAGTGCTATTGCAACGGGCGACAACTTTACTCCTGAAGCCTTTAAACAGCTTCAAGCCCAAGAGCTAGCCAAATTAGCTGAAAAAGAAAAGCTCACCAATCAACTTACCGAGTTAAATGCACAATTAGCGAAAGCTCAAGAAGATAAAAAACGCTTTCAGGACGAATTAGCAGCTATTGACCGCCAAATTTCCAAAAATGCCACCGATGCTCAAAAACGCCAAGAGTTGCAAGCTCAAAAAGATAAATTGATTGCAGACACGGGCGTTAATGGCAGTGCTGTCAATGAGTTTGTGAACTACTACACGGTATTAAGCTCACTAGATTGGACTAAGTTCGCGCCTACCGATACAGGCTTGAGTGCGATGCGTGAGCAATTAAAAGCAAAAACGGAAAGTTTTGCACCTACGATTGCAAGTCAAATCAGTGATGATAAATATAATGAGTACATTCATGGGTATGTGAATGCTGAAACAAGACTGGTGTCAAATGTTAGTGCATTTAATGATAAGATAAGAAGTCCATTAGACACTGCAAGTAGAAAAGCAAATATTGTGAGTGTCAAAGATTATTATTTAGATAAAAGTACACTGAATGACTACACAAATAATTATTATCTTACAAGGCTTGGCATTGAATCTTTTGTTGATAATGTTTTGACTAATGATTATTTAAGCTTTTTTGATAAGGGGATCAGAGAGTTGTCGGATATGACAATTAATGAAATATCTTATGTAAAAAATAATATTAAAAATAAAGATTATAGTAAATATTTTAATGCTATTGATACAACAATTAAGAGTGGTTCTGGTAAATTTCAAGAGTATATAATTCAAACAAGAGGGGTTAACTCTTGGTATGGAAATAGTTTGTTTGATGTAAGATTACCATTATTAGATGGGACACAGGTAAGCGTGCAGAAAATGGTATTTGATTTAAATACTGTTGAAAACCCATTAACAAATGAACGCTCTCAAGATTATTCTTCGTATAAAAAATTAGCTGAAAAGTATATCAATTTATATGAAAATATTGACACAAACTATTCTCAAGATAATTTGGTCGTAAATTCTGCTTTGAAAGCGAAAGAATCTCTAACACCTTATTACAATGAATGGAAAAAAATCTATGATTTAGTCTCCCTCTATGAAGAAATACAAACAGCCACTGGAAGTGATTTACAAACCAAGCAAGCATCATTCTTAGAATTGCTTAATGAATATCGAGGTGCTGAACATACTCAATATTTGAATGATTTAACAACTTATACAAGAGACTCAACAAATGCTTATCTTAATAGTGCGAGTGGTTTAGGTTTGGGTGATAACTTTAAGAATTTCTTAACTACATCAAGAGAATCATTCTTAAATTATTTGAAAGAGATGGAATCAGGTTTTATTGGCTACAACCGTACAGATGAATACATCAGCCAAATTGAGAAAATTGCAGGAAAAATCGCAGAAATTGACTCTCAAATGCCTCCAGTACCTTCTGACAACCCTACTCGTACAGAAGCGGAAAATGGGTTAAATGAAGCGGACAAAGCAATCTCTGGCACAGAAGATAAAATTCGTAATGTGATTGAATTAATCGAAGCTATTAAGCCATCATTAACTGAACGTGGAGAAAATTCTATTGCAGTTGGTGCGGAATCTTTTGCCAGTGGTCATGCTGCTATTGCAATTGGGCATAATACTGTTGTAACAGGCGATAGCTCTACTGCTATTGGTCGAGATAATCTTGTAACGGGTCATAATACGCACGTCTTTGGTGATAACAATGCGGTAACAGCCAATGGTTCAGTTGTGTCGGGTTCAAATAATCTTGTATCAGCCAATCAATCGTTAGTGTATGGAAACAATACTATTGTAACTGAAAATGCAACCAATACCGTTGTATTAGGAAACAATATTACCGCTGATGTAGCTAATTCTGTGGCATTAGGTAATCAAACGACACTCTCCGAGCCTGTTGGTACACCAAGCATGACTATTCAGAATAAGGTGCATGAATTTGCAGGTAAAACACCTGTCGGCACAGTCTCCGTTGGTGCAGAAGGTGCGGAACGCACAATCACCAATGTAGCAGCAGGCCGTGTTTCTGCAAGCTCAACTGATGCCATCAATGGTTCACAGCTTTATGCCGTTGCTCAAGTATTGAATGATTTATCCGTAATTGATTTAGATGATATTAGTAAATCAGTTAACCAAGTGATAGAAGCAGGAAATAGTATCCGTATTAACAATACTGGTGATAAAGTAGTCGTTAATGGTGCAACTATTCAAGGTGGGATAAATACAACAGTTGATTATGATACTGCAAGCAACACTTATACGGTTAATGCAAATATTGATGTAGAGCAACCAAATGTGGTTGCGGGTAATAATACTTCTGTTGAATTTGACGCCACAAGCAATACTTATACCGTAAGTGCAAATGTGGATATGCCGAAAGTTACCGCAGGAAGTAATGCTAAGGTTGATTATAATCAAGGCACCAATACTTATACTGTCAGTGCAGATTTAGGTTCAATTGATTTAAGTAATCTAAAGGTAAACCCAAATGTTGAAGCGGGTAACTATGTCCGCACAATGTTAGATACTATTAATAACGTGGTAAAAGTATCAGGAGCAGAAGTTAAAGCAGGTAATAATACACAAGTTACTTACGATAACCAAACCAATAGTTTTACGGTGAGTAGCGCAGGCATTAAACAAGGCGAAAAAGGTAATGTAAATGTTACTTATAACAGTGAAGATAACACTTACCTTGTTGATGCCGCAGACGTAAAAGCAGGAAACTATACAACCACCTCATTTGATAAAGAAGCTAATGCTTATATTGTAAATGGTGCGGAAGTAAAAGGTGGCAAAAATGCCAAAGTTACTTACAATGCAGCTAACAATACTTTTACGGTTGATGCTTCTACCATTAAAGCGGGTGAACGTGTCGAAGTAGGCTATGACGAAGGCACAAATACCTACACGGTATCTGCTAAGAAAACCACAATGGCAGGCAAAGACGGCATCCTTGTTACCGAGCCAACAGATGGTTCAACGGATTATGTTGTTGGTTTAGATGAACCTACGACAGCGAAAATCAATCAAGGACAAACAGCCTATGAAACCATGATAACCAAAGGCTTTACCTTTAATGGTGATAAAGGGTCAACAGGCAATAAGCTATTAGGCTCGACCATTCAAGTGAATGGCGACCGTAATATCACCACTACTGCCAATAGTGAGGGTATCCGTATCACACTAAATCGTGATATTGACATTGATTCAGCGGATATAGGCGGTGTTAAAATCAATGAGCGTGGTATTCAACACTTACCTAGCGGTTTAACAGGACAGCGTTACGAAAACCCTGCCGATAATCACGGAGCAAATATCGGTGATGTGAAAGCAATAGCCAACAATGTTGTTAATCAGCATATCGGTGCAGTTAATAACAAAATTGATAAAGTGGATAAGAAATACGGCAGAGCGGTTGCTTCTAATGCTGCAATGTCTAATCTTCCACAAGTTATCGCTTCAGGGCGTTCCATGATAGCAGCTGCGGTAGGTGGCTATCGTAATAATCAAGCTCTTGCAGTCGGTTATTCACGAGCATCTGATAACGGTAAACTGGTATTAAAAACGAGTGTATCAACCAATGTAAGTGGTAAAAAAGATATTACTTATGGTGCGAGTGTAGGGTATTCTTGGTAGTTGAATACATGGTAGAATAACCCCAAATATGTTAAAATCTCCCTCAAGATAATGTGGGAGATTTTTTATGCTTGATTCATTGTGGGAAGAATCTAACCGATTAATTTCTCAAGAAAAATATCAAGAAGCTATTGACTTATTGATGCCTATTTGGAGTAAAAATTTAGATGATGTAGAAATTATTACCCAAATAGCAACAGCAATGATCTACACAAATATTGATACATCACTTTATTTGATTGAAGGTGTGTTACAAATGGATCCTGATTATGGCTATGCTTATTATATTCATGGAGTAGCATTAGAACGATTAGGCAAAATGGATTTAGCGTCATTTGCTTTTGAAAAGGCCATAAAATTATCCCTTCACATTTACCAATGTTTAGAAAAGTATGTTATGCACAGCAATTAGCTGCCAAGAATAGTGGTAACATAAATTTATTTCATCAAGCTATTCGATCTTATACTGATTATTTAGAACAAGATCCTCAAAATTATGGTGGTTATCATAATCGATCTGAACTTTACCATCAATTCGGCTACTATGATAAAGCGATGAAAGATTTAGAAACATCACTATCTATTAAACCCAATTTCTCCCATTCACTGCTATCAAAATCATTAATTCTTTTGCGTAATGGGAACTATAAAGAGGGCTGGGAACTTTTTGAGCAGCGTAGAAATGTTTTTCCCGAAATTACTCCTTCTTCACTAAGAAATATGCCTTATTGGAAAGGCGAAACTTTTGGTGGTAGCGGAAAACTATTAATTTTTACTGAACAGGGATTTGGCGATGCAATACACTTTGCTCGTTATATACCAATGATAGTTGAACGTTATAAAAATGTAGATCACATTGTTTTACAATGTGATGCAGTGTTAGTTGAGCTTTTTAAAGCAAGCTATCCTAACATTCATATCATAGACCAACATCAAAAAGTTGAAAATGTTAGCTATATTTTTTCATTGATGAGTGCTCCTGCATTATTTGAAACAATACCAAATAATATTCCTTTTTTTAATCACTATTTAACAGCTCCCTTAGAAAATAAAAGGAAATGGCAAAGTTATTTTCAAAACCATTTTAAGGATAAGGTAAAGGTAGGTATTTGCTGGACTTCTTCTCGGGAAAATATCCCACATCATAGAAACTTACAATTAAATGATATTTCACATTTATTTAATAAGAATGCAGAATTCTTTTGCTTACAGCCAGTTATTCCCGAATATGAACAAGGTCTTTTTTCTCAATTTGAAAACCTACATCACTTCCCTTTAAATAGCTTTGCAGATACGGCAGGTCTGATTGAGCAAATGGATTTAGTGATTACAGTAGATACGTCAGCAGCCCATTTAGCTGGTGCATTAGGTAAGAAAACGTGGTTATTGCTAGGCTACCATGCAGATTTTAGATGGCTACTTAATAGAGATGATAGTATATGGTATTCATCTATGAAACTATTTCGGCAAACCAAGTTCGGGGATTGGTCTGATGTTTTCAATAATCTATCCCTCGAACTAAATGAATTTTGTTGTGTGCAGAGCAACCGTTAGATTATTCTTTAGAAAGAATAGCTAAAGCAGACATAATTGCTGCTTGGCTTTTATCATCACATTTTCTAAAATTTTCTATTAAATCGACTTCATAAGATGTTAAAGCTGCATTTTCGATTTTAGAAACAAACATATCTCCTTTACCAGTCAATAACCAGTTTAAGTTTACATTAGCTTTTCCACAAATTTTGCTTAACGCATCTACATTTGGATCTCTTTCTTCTCTTAAATAATTTTGTAAAGATCGATAAGGAATATCTACTAATTCTGAAAATGCTTTAATTGTCATGTTTTGTGAATTAATAGCCTCTTTTAATCTTTGATTTATGTTCACTTGAACACTCCTGTATTGACAAAAAGAACTCATAAGGGTATTATACACATAATCAAGTTACCCACTTGAGTCTATTTTAGCAGAACACAAAGTTAATTCCATCATGGCCCAACACTTCCTCCTTTCCGCCAAAGCTCGCTCGCTTTCGCCTATCAAGATAGCTCGTCTATCTGATAGCGAAGCTCACGCTTGGCTTATGGAAGCACGTTGGGGTAGCACAACCGAACAAATTTGTCCTCGTTGCGGCATTAAACATCAAGCCTATTTCATCTCTACTCGCAAGCAGTGGCGGTGCAAACATTGTAAGCATACCTTTAGCATTACGTCAGGTACGATTTTTGCGAACCATAAGCTATCAATTCAAACCTACTTATTCGCTATAGCTTTATTTGTGAATGCGGTAAAAGGAATTTCCGCCTGCCAACTTTCAAGGGATTTATGCGTACAATATAAAACCGCTTATGTGTTAGCCCATAAAATTCGTGAAAGCCTAATCATTCAACGTGAGCTTTTTCCGTTATCTGGTGAAGTCCATATTGACGGCACTTATGTGCATTCAGCCCCTCGTCCTAAGAACAAAAAAGCTGACCGAGTAGATAGACGACGTAAAGAGCATGCTAATCCAAATAAACGAGCGGTATTAGTGATGCGTGAACGTTATTCAGCAGAAGAAACCACTCAAAACCTAGATTTAGTAGGTGCAAAGAAAACATTTACCTTCCCCATTTTATCTGAAAACACGATAACGGTAAATAAACTTGCAGAGACGTATATTCAACCCAATAGCCGCATTCACGCAGATGAAAATAGTGCTTATGATGAACTCCTTGTTTCCTATGATTTAAGGCGAATAAATCATCAAAAAGAGTATCGCAGTGATGAAGGTATTACAAATAACCTTGCTGAAAGCTACTTTGCACGTTTTAAACGTATGTATTATGGACAGGTTCATAAAATGGCAAACGTCTATTTAGATAATTACGCCAATGAAATTGCCTATCGGGAAGATAACCGCCGTGTTGATAACCTTTCCCTATTTAAAGACGTTATTGAAAAATGTTTAACGACATCTTCTGATAATGACTGGAAAGGCTACTGGCAAGGGCATCATAGACAAGTAGAAAGGTTGGTAATGTAATGGCTGATTCAATTTATAAAACGCAAATTAAGCAGAAAATTGCGCAGTTTGAGCGAGAAAAAGAACAAGTTTTGGCTCACCTTGATTTAGTTGAACGCCGTATTCTTTTATTGCAACAGGCTTTAGTTGCAATGGATGTAAAACCTAACGATATTCAACAATACGATACAGAACACTACCAATATCGTGTGTATCGCAAACAATTTAATGGGAAAATCACGCAACTTATTCAACGAGTAATGAAATCTGAACCTGAACGTTATTGGCGAGTTTTAGAACTTGCCGAAGCGGTACTTATTATAGATAAACAACCTAATACCCCTGTATCTAAATATCATCTAAATAATATTGGTAATGCCATGACCCGCTTAGTTAATAAAGGTATTGTAGAGCGTATTGTCGTGAAAAAACACAAGATTATTCAATGGAAGTGGAAACAAAAATAGCGGCAAACACCGCTATTTTTTTACATACCAATCTCTTTCAACCGCCACTGAATCACCTTAACCGACGGCTTTTCTCGCAATTCCTGCCGTTCAACAATCCCTTTCTCTTTCAATCGTCTTAGTGCGTGTGAAAATGCAGTTACAATCGAATGATGGTAAGATTTATGCTCTGTTTTCCCTTCAATTTCAAATGCCTTCCACATCATCTCATTTGCAGACATCCATTGATTAGGGTAACGTTTAAAGACTTTGGCAATAAATTCACTGGAACGGCGTGAGTAGGGCGAAATATCTACTGGGCGATTCGGTACCTTTTCCCGTTTTATTACTTGCTTCATTGGGGTTGAAAATGGTTCTGCCCGTAATGCAACTAAAGCCTTACGTAAGATTATCTGTTGTTCTTTAGCCTGCTTAACACATTCTTCAAAGTGTATGATTTGATGATTAAGCTCCGTAATCTTCTGTTGAATAATGGTTTCGCCATTGATTCTTGCCATAAATAAAAAATCCTTGTGATGTGAAAATACTCACAAGGATTGTAGTAGAATTGAGTTAAACGGTCTTTGTGCAACTGCTACATAATACCGCAAATGTAGTGTTAGTACTTTTCATACTTTATTCCTCCAGTAATAAATGTCGATTGTTTATTAAAAGTTTTTCACCAAAAAACAATTTTGTATCTGGTACTAGATAACCTACTAAGAACGAGTCTTTTCTGGGACCAATAACTTTGCAACGCCAAAAGTTGGTACTATCATCTCCAATTATTCGTTTCTTATGCAAACCAAGCTCTTGAAACTCATATTGTAAATTATTGACACTTTCCTCATCATAGGTTAATCCTTTCTCTTGTAAATACATCTCAAATGAGCTTGGACTTACAATAAATAAGCAATTATCAACAATATGAACTTTAGCGGTTCTGTCATTGAACGTTAATTTATCATTTAGAAGTTTATTCTTTAGCCAATCTACAAATTGCCATCCCCTTTGAACCGATGATGAACTTACCTTAGAAATATGAGTAGATTGAGTAGTATCATTGATCGTATCTTGGGCTACTGATTGTGCTACTAAATTTGAAATTGTTTCAGGTTTTAGAGTTTTGATTTCTGCCTCAGCTTTAACAACTTCATTCGTTTTTTCTGCAGTACCAATACTATCTTGGCTAAACATATTCAGTAGAAAATCAACACTTTCGTTATCGCGATTATGTATTTCTGCCTCAGTTTTTTGATACACTTCTTCCTTATGTTCAGAAAGCTGCTCCAGATCTACATTAGCATTTATCTTGGTAATAATACTTTCTGAATCCGTCTCGTCAATATTCTCTTTCTCTGACTCTATAACATTAATGCTACCAGCAAATAACAGAGGGCGATCATCAATATTTTCCCAAATAATTTCAGGCTTAATTCGTAACAAGCTAAACTTATCTTTGGGTTTCCAACCATTATCTGCTTTCAGCAGGCAATACCAAATTGCAGTATCATCTGCAGTGCTTTCAATAATATTATGAGCCTGCATTTCATCAAATAATTTTCGATTGTCGGCTGGTACACTAATTCCTTGCCCCATTAAATAAGCACGGGTCTGATCTGCTACAGTTTTACTCATTACCCATAACCCGTGTTCTGTTAACCAACCATCTCCAGGACCTTTCTCACTAATTTTAAGTTTCTGTGTTACTACATGACGGATTGCTAACACTAATTGTTTTGCAAAAGAAATAACTGGTGCCTGTACTAATTTAGTAATGTCTCCACCTAAAGCTAATGCAACACTATTTTGATCTGCTTTTTGAATAATTTCTGATAAAGCACCTGCTTTATCATAATGTCCTGCCATTGCATACATCAATGACGAAAATGCTTCAGGATAGGTAGCTAACCAATCAAAGGCTTCTTTAGGAATTAAATAATTCGCAATAAAACTACCTAGTACTGGGTGAAGCTCATAATCACGTTGTTTTATATATTTAAATTTATAGGGTTCGGTGGGTACACCATTCCAAGCAAACCAGCGTTTTCCATTTTTGAGCTGTATCTCAATATCAACAATGGTTTTACCAATATCATGTACTAAAGCCAGATAAATAACGGCGGCTGTCCACGCATCTTTCTGTTTAGCTTGTTCTTCCGGAACCGCATTCAAAGGTAATACATAATTCTGACGTAATTTTGCAGCAAATGAAATCACCTCTAAACCGTGATCAAGCATTCCGCCTAGATGAGAGTGGTGATGTGATTCAGAAGCGGGTAGAAGTTGAACCATTTCTGCATATCGTTCAAGTGGCTTTTGATACAAATTGTTAAACATCTCTCTTGTCATTGATACTTGTTGCCAAAGTAAGGCTAAGTATCGTTGACGTAATTCAGTGTCAAGTAATTCTACAGCAGAATAAGGCATAATCCAGCCATCTATGTCTTGTCTGGGTAATGGATTTTCTACAGTGATGTTTTGATGTGTGGTTGACTTTGATTTAAAGAGTTTTGTCAGTGATTTAAACATTACATATCCTATTAAGTATGGAAGAAAGTAAAGCCCTTTCGCCCTTTGGCCTTTTAGGGTAAGACCTTTCCCCTTGGAAAGGTTACCCTTAAATCCCGTCAGGGATTACCCTTATTCCTTTTGCCTTTTTAAAATTTTTATTTAGCCACACAAAGGCTGTATAATCTACTACCAATTGATATAACCCATAATAACAATTTATTTAACTTGCAATGAACTTCTCTGTAAATGACGAAAATGAAATAATTTATCAAGAATTACCCATTGATAAACAGAAAATATCGACTAAGTTATTAAAATTTAATCCGAATGAAGAAATCCAGTTGTATTCAATAATAAAACGACACACTATTCGGCGTGGTAAGATACGCCCTATAGGAGATAATTGTCCAATGATCTATGCGATGAAAGGAGAAGATAATCTCTTTGTACAAGACGAAATAGTGGAAAAACTATACGCTTATGCTAAGAAATTAATTCTCAACCACACTTTCTCTGAACAATTTGATTGTATTGTACTTATACCCTCTAAACATAGTATAACTAAACGTCTTGGTGAAATTATCCATAATGTATTTAATATCCCTATCAAAGAGAATTTCCTTAGGAAAAATTCGGTAAGTCAAGCTATATTATATGTAAAATCAAATACCTTAATTTCTCCATCTGATAAACAATCATTGCTAGGAGCATTAGGAACATTACAAAAATGTAATGAAGGACTATCTATTAAAAATATCAAAAGTAACTTGCGACAATATGTCCCCATTTTCATAGGATATAATGTTGCGATTCCAATAGATGTAAAACATATACTACTGGTAGATGATATTTCATCATCAGGAGCAACTTTCGGACATGCTGCTAGTTTGGTAAGAAAATATTGCCCTACAGTTGAAAAAATTTCTGCTTTGACTCTATTTAGCCCTTTAAAATAAAGTTTACTTGACAACTCACTAGAGCTCTCTTAGAATGCTCTCATCTAAGAGAAGGTATTCTCTTGATCGACAGGGTAAATGTCTCCTCGGTCGTTAAAGATAGATGAGATCCGCAGTGTGCTTAATCTGGCCAGCTTATAATGAGCAAGTAAGATATAATTAGGCAGCGGCTAATAAAACTATGAGGTCTTAATTAGAAATAATTAAGACCTCGTCTTCTGTATAGTCTAAGTATTCTTGCATTAATTTTTCACTCTTATCAGCTTCATTTTTATTGCTTTCACTCGTATCTGTTTGTATTTCAACTTCAGTATAATCATCTTTATTCAGAAATTGCCAATAATTACAGATCCACCCATCTTCAAATTTTTCCCATAAGCCCGCATAGTTATATGGTGATAACTCGGCATCTGCATGGCAAATCTGTCCTTCTTTAATTTGAGCATTGGTGCATACTGAAAAAAGTATCAGGGAAACTCCCCACATAATCTGTGCTTTCATTTTATATAGAAGATTATTATTTTGTCCCAGTTTACTAAACCTTTCCCTATTCCTTGCTTAAAAATTCTCTAACATTTTAGAATAATTAACTGTCCCAAATTTTCTTTGGCTTAGCTTTCTACTTATATTCTTGCTTGTATATGTATTCTCTTTTTTCGTTCATTATCCAAATAAAAAAAGAGATAACCGAAGCTATCTCTTCATGTCGTGAATTATGGTGTATGATAAGCTAAACGCTTATCCCAATTGCCTAAAATATGTCCAAAAGTATAAAGGTGGTAAATCGTATCTTCAGTCAATGCATCACCAATAATGATTTCACCAGGAATGCCAAGCAAATTCAATTGTAAGTAGCACATCATTGCAGCGGTAAAATCAATATCTTGAGCCTGTACCCACATTTGTTGTTGGGGGTTGAGGCCTTTAGCACGTAAGGCATTCGCACACGCTACTAGCATTACACCTGAACCGCAAGTAGGTTCATTAATAGTAATAAAGCCTGTTTGTTGAATAATCGTATCGCAATCTCTGATTTGTGTACTTGCCATCAGTTGAGCGACGTGATCGGGGGTAAAGTACTGTCCTTTATAATCATCACCAAGATTAAGGACCATAAAAACTGTACCAAGAAAATCATAGCTTTTCTTCTCCATAGCCCCAACGAAACAAGCAAAAAGTTGGCAAAGTGCTTGCCGCTCTTTCGTATCATATCGTCGTATGGCGTGCCAATAGCGTTCCATTAATCTTGAATCAGCCTGATCTCGATATAGCCCAAGATACATTTCAAGAGCAAAAATCGTAATGAAGTCGTAAAAGACTTCTGAACGGCGGTAATGCGGAGCAATGCGTTCAAATTGTTTGATAAATGCAGTTTCGTGTTCTGTCATTTGTATATTCCTTAATGTGAAAAGGGGAACATACAATCCCACAAGGAAGCTGTTCCCCTGTGGGTAATAGAAAAGAGATAGCCGAAGCTATCTCTCAAAGTAAATTATGCTGCATCTTCATCTGGATAATACCACTGATAATCTCTTTCGACTTTCAATGTATCAAGCATATAATCACACGCATTACGGGCTTTCCCTGCTGCTTTGAAAATTGCTCTTTTATCCTCTTTTAGTACTTTAATCCAGCTATCAATATAACTTGCATTCTGCGGGACGGTGTTAAAACCGATATGTGCACACAAAAATGCACTCCCCATTTCCGCAATAAGTTCCTCGAAAGCATAGATTTTATTACCAAACCGACTTTTTCCAGATGATATGCCAACACGATCAAGACGTTTTTTGTGTCCTGTTGCGTGGACGATTTCGTGTAACAAAGTGCTGTAAAAATCATTCATTGTATTGAATTGCTTTTTTTCAGGCATTGTTACGGTATCGCTGTTTGAGCAATAATATGCTCGATTTGATGGTCTGATATTAACGTTTAATTCCATTCCTTTTAAAATGGTACGAATATCATTGTACTCTGTATATTGTTCTGCCTCAGTTTCAGGTGGTGAAATTGGAACAGAATCATACATTTCCGCTGGCAATTTTTCGCATTGTTCAATATTGAAAACATAATGCTTATTGAGAAAAGCAATTTTCTCCATTTCAGGATTACCATTCTCATCAATAATGACATTGCCATTATCATCAAGTTTTTCACGCTCTGTAGGGCGATAACTAACCACTAGGGTTGCTTTTTCACCTTTGCGAACGTGTCCACCGAGCTCATTCGCTGCACGAGCAGTTATCCATTTACTTTGCTTATAACCGTTTTTATCAGCAGATAACCAAAGTAGGAGTATATTCACGCCTGAATATAAGCGATTTGACACAGCATTTTTAGGTAAATTTAAACCGAAGCTGCTTGAGTTTTTCCAAGGCTTAAGCCAAGGAGCAGTACCAGCCTCTAGAGCTTCGATAATGCGATTAGTTACATCTTGGTAAAGATCAAATTTTGGTGTAGATTGAGTGTTCATAATGAGGTTTTCCATAAAAAAATAGGGAAAACCTCTCCCAATGGAAGAAAGTTCTCCCATTGGGTAAATGTGAAATTTCAGTTACCTGAAATTAGTGTGAAAAGCTAGCTAATTATCGGTATTTGTTGAAGAGGGATGTTTTTTACCTGAAATAATATCCCAGTTAGCCCAGAATAATAATCCTGTAAAAACACCTGCACAGGCAACAACGACACCAAACATCATAATAATAGGATGCATATTAATTCTCCCATTGTTTGAGTTTATCTGCAAGATAGGTACATAATATCCCAAAGTTCCAAATAAGCAAACCAAAAGTAAATAGCCAATAGGCTTCTGTTGAAACCATACTATCACTATCTAATATCCAGCCTGCTATGGATAGACCAAGTGCATATGTTCCTACTTTCCGGAAATCATCTGCCGTAGCTTTGAGAACCTCTGTATTTAAATTATACAGATAGCGTTTGAAGTTTGCTTTCATTGTTTTCTCCCACTGGAAACTAACAATGTATTTTCATTTTTTTGAGTTACCTCTAAAAAACGAAAATGCGAGCCATATTCTGCTGGCATTTTTTGCAAAAATCTTACTGAATTCTCTCCAGGTTGACGTGTATTCCATACTTCTTTAGCTTTATGACTAATCTCATCAACTAATAGCTGATGAGCATTATCACCAACTTTTTGATATTTCGACATATAATCACCGACGGCTAAAAATAAAATACTGACTTTCATTGTGTTTCTCCCAAAATATCGGGGAAACACAATGTTCCCTGTAGGGAAAGTGTTTCCCCAAAGGAAATAGCAAATCTAACTAAATGTTAGCCGGTTGATTAATAGTACCAAAAGAGTATTGTGGCTGAAATCGCTCCCATCAATAAACCAATAAAGGTCATTGCGATAGTGATTTTTAAATGACGACGTTTTAGTCGCTCAACTTCTTCACAATAAGCGATTTCTTGTTGTTGATGCAACATATCGTGGAATTCCTCTTGCTCTGCTAAGCGTCTTTCTACATCATTTTCGATGCTATGATGTATTGCTTGGCTAACACCTGACAATTTATGCCGGGCTGATACAACAACTTTACCTAACCCCAATCCTAGAAAATAGGATAATGATTTTTTAGGTTGCTGTTCTTTTTGTGATTTACTAGAGACAAAAGGATCTAAAGGAAGTGAATTGCTCATAATAGAGTTCTCCATTGAAGTTAAAAAAATATTCAAGGAGAAATTACCCGCAGGGATAATTTTCCCTGAACAGGTTTAAAGTTAAGATAAAGATACATCCACTGCTTGATAGCAGAAACCTCTTTCAGAATGCTAAGGCTATTTCGGCTAATGAACACAGCTACCACTTCGGGCTAGCTCGTTGCTATTTCAAGTGTTCTACAACTTTTAAGGGCTACAAAGTAGCAACTTAATGTTCCTATCATACAAAATTCACTTGCATAAACAAACTATTTTCTGTTGTTTATTTACACAAAAATTATCTCTATCTTAAAGAGAATTAATCATTCTGTTCAATGGGCAAGTTCGCTAATGTAGGAAATATTTAATCTTTATTTAGGAAATACGAAATGCTAAAGCGAATACTCACTTTATCTTTATTGTTAAGTTCGCCTATTTTTGCTGAACAGACATCACCTGTACAGATTTTTGTATTCAGTACGCACACATATCCTATCCAAAACCAATCCCTTGCCCATTTTATTTATCAATTGGATGATGTAGAAAAATGGGAAGAACAATTTAGTCATACATTGAGTGCTGACCCTAAGCTGGCTGAACAACAAGCAAAAGCTATATTTCAAACACAAGAAGTACAAAATAGCCTTAAAGAGTTACAACACCGTTATCAAGGCGTTATTCATGGCTGGCAAAATGGTATTCGCAAAGTACCTGCAATATTGTTTGAAAGCCCACATTTTGGAAACTCGGTTATATATGGGGTAAATGACGTACAACAAGCACTTTCTCTTTGGGAAAACTGGGTAAAACAACAAAAACAGGAGAAATAATATGGCAGTCAAAATACCTAAAAAATTGACCGCAATTTGTAGCACTTTAGCATTAGCAATAACTGCACAAGCAGAAATCAATACAGCAACCATCATGGCATCAAGTGCTTCTCCTAGTTGCTTAGAATATAAAGTCGTAGGAACTTGTTTTTGGTTATTTTGCACTCAGTTTGGCTGCAAGGTGCGCACTTCTACTAAAGTGCGACACTTTCTACCTGAAATGGTTATGTCAGCTTACAACCATGAAGGGCAGAATCCTTGGGCTGAAATGAATTTAATGTCACAAGGCGTTAAAGGTGGGGAATATCGCTCACCACAAAAAAATTACACTCAACTCACATTTAAAAACGCAACAGCAATTGGACATCCACAAGGTGCTATTTCAAGTTTACTGAATAGTACAGGCTATTATTGTCAGAGCCAAACAACCCCTTTTATGCCTTATTTTCTCAGTAGCCTCGATTATTTTGCTTGGCGACAAAATCTGCCAGAGATGTTTTATCCCGAAGCCTTAACTCCTGGGATGCGTGAAATTAAACGTGCAGGAGATACGTGGGGCAATATATTTCCACGAGGAGGAGCGGTAACGCAAGTCAACGATTATAAAGCCTCAGCCGTTATTGCTCAACGGATTGCAGATATTGTCAGCCGTAATGGACAACTACATATATATCAACCAGCGGCTCGAACCGGCGGTGCCGGAACTTGGTATCCCGATCCAGTGAAAGAAGGAAATAGTAAAAATCATAAGTGGCAACAACTTTCACCCGAAATGTCCAAATCTTGTAGCACCTTCCCTGATACCCCACCAACATTACAATCTGAAAAAGGTAATTATGCTTGGGCATTATGGCGACCTTACAAATGTTGTAAACGTCGTGGTCAAACATTTTTATATAGTATTGACTGGTACAATGAATAAAAGGATTAAATAATGAAACAGCTTAATAAAATTAGTTTTGCAGTATTACTTGCTCTTAGCACATCGCAAATTTATGCATCTGATTCAGTTTTAGATAAAATTCAATTTAATAAATCCGATTCAGTCTTATCCGACCAAATTTTCTATCAAATTGGAGGAGGTGTTGGTTATATGACGCCTCCGACTCGAGCTAAATCACTGAAAGCCATTGAATTCGGT
Organism: Conservatibacter flavescens; assembly: GCF_002795425.1. Classification (GTDB taxonomy): domain Bacteria; phylum Pseudomonadota; class Gammaproteobacteria; order Enterobacterales; family Pasteurellaceae; genus Conservatibacter; species Conservatibacter flavescens. The sequence continues at coordinate 116,736 of NZ_PHHA01000021.1, read as the reverse complement.
ATCGGGTGGAAAGCTAATCTAACTTGTGGCAATTTTGATATTAAAACGACTGTCAAAAATCAGCTAAATGGAATAACTGATGGCTTTAAAGATTTAATGGGAAATGTCATTGACTCCGCAAAAGGAGCTGTAGCAAGTCTTCCTGCAATGATTATTCAACGAGCTAATCCACAATTATATGACATACTCACTAACGGAGTTTACCAAGGTCGTATTGATTTCAACCGTCTTAAAACCAGTTGCGAGGCAATGTCAAAACAACTTGCTGATTATACGTTAAATGGACGTTGGTCAAAATCAGCTGATTTAGAGAATTATAAAGATATTGTCTCTTCAGAGCCAGATGCTCAAAAAGCTCAGAAAAAAGCAGAAGACAATAAAGGTAGAAAAGGTAAAGAATGGGTTGGAGGGCAAAAGAAAGGTGGAGAAAATCAATCGCCTATTAAACTCATTGAAGATGTTGCTAAAGCTGGGTATAACCTGTTAAATAATCGTAATGTACTTGATGAAAAAGTTATCACTGGAAAAGAGTGTGATGGGGCAACTTGTCAAACATTTGATTCACCGCAGAAAGTATCCGATTTTCTGACTCGCATTATTGGTGAACAATCTATTTCAACCTGTACTGAAGATTGTGGTCCGAAAACCAGTTCAAAAGCCGGAGTTGGGCTTGCACCTGAAATTGAGGAAGAAAATGTCCGTACGGTAGAAAAACTAGAGCAAATTCTCAATATGGATACACCAAGCCGGCAACTTCTAGCTGAACTCAGCTCAAATACAATCCCTATTACCCGAGGACTGATAGAAACGTTACGAGAAGATCCTGATGTGGAAGTATTAAGCCAACGTTTATCTGCTGAAATTGCGACCTCCAAAGTAATGGAAAAAATGTTACTCGCTCGCCGTGCTATCCTTGCAGGAATGCGCGAGCCTTACGTTGCTGCTGATGATGTTGCTCAAGCAGAGCTTGAAAAGGTATTAAGTAAAATTGACCTAGAAATTTCTCAAGTGAAATTGGAAATGGAGATGCAAAAATCTATTACTAGCAACACGGCATCTGTTATTTTCAATAACAAATTTAATCGTGAAGCGAATACAGGTAATTATGCAACCGCTTACGACAGTGTAGATAAACGCGTAAATGATCTCGCATATGGTACCCCCAATATTGAAGATCATATGGAAGCCAGTGATATTGCTCTCGCTCGTCGGAATATCACTTTAAATGTACCAATTGTCAACAATGTTGCAGCGTATAAACCTACTTATAGTGGAAGTGGGCAAAGTGGCAATATAAATGGAGGAAATTATGGTACTATCGCACCAATTAATGGTTCTGCACTTGAACAAGCCTCTGCACTATTGAAAAATTTTGAAGGCTTCAGCAATAAAGCATACTGGGATGTAAATGCATATCGTACTGGCTATGGTTCAGATACGATTACAAAAGCAGATGGAACAGTTGTCAAAGTAACTAAAGATATGGTAATTTCTCAAGAAGATGCAGAACGGGATTTAGCCCGTCGTAGTAAAATCTTTGCAAATACTGCAAGAAATAATGTTTCAGCAGCGACTTGGGATAAATTACCGCCGAATGCACAAGCTGCTTTGACTTCTATAGCTTATAATTATGGTTCACTCAGTAAATTAGAATCTGTTGTGAAAGCTGCAAATGCTTCTGCACAATCGGGGGATATGACCGTATTGGCAAATGCAGTAAGACGTTTGCAACATCATAATAATGGTGTCAATGCGAAACGTAGAAATCAAGAAGCAGATTATATTTTGAATAAAGCAGGTTAACTATTGTAATTTGAGAAATATACTTAAACTAAAAGGAACTTTTTATGCGTAAATCTATTTTTACGGGTATCATCTTAACCACTCTTTTTTCAACAAATGCATTTGCTGCTAACGAGAAAGATAGTGTGTTCTCGTGTACGGCAACAGATGGTAAACCTATTGTCGTAAAAAAGTGGGTAATGATTACCAATATACTCACGGTTCATTTACCTTCAAAAATCCAATTAACCAAGTATTAGCAAATCCTAATAGTGAAATTGCTGTTGGTTCTGGATTTACAACTTATACGATTGAACTCAAACATCAAGGAAAATCCTATCGTGTAGGCTTTCTTCAAGCACGTGGTAGCAAAGTTTTAGAAGAGTCAGGCGTAGGCATTTATAAAGGAGATAGCTACGACAGTTCTGTTGAATGTAGCTTAACCAAGCCAATCAAACAAAACTTTGCAGCGACTAAAATCCGTCGCACAGGATTATAATAAAACGTTATAGTGATAGAGATTAAAATGGAATGTATTGGTGATTCTTTACATTCCATTTTTATTGCAATTTGCAAAAAAGATAGCTATCATAGCTAATATAGTTAGCTTTACGGTTAAAAAGGAGGGGACAAATGAAAGAATATGCAATCCCAAATGCAGCACCAAATACAGTTAGCTCTAAACAGTTTCAAAATCATTTTGGCGAGTATGTCGATCTTGTGAAAGCCAATACGCCTATCACTATCACGCGATATGGAAGACCTGCAGTGTTAATGATAAATTATGCTGATGGTATTGAGGCATATCAATTACTTGCACGAAAAAGAGCGGTAGAAATATTGCAACAGCTTAAGCCTGCACAAAACATTCCGACACAAGATGAATTAGACCAAATGATAGATGATGAAAGACGTTATTTATAATCGTATTGTGATTGATACTAACGTGCTAGTAAGTGCGTTGCTCTCCCCTGCTTCAACGCCTAACTTAGCACTACAAAAAGCATTAAATGAGTATCTTATTTGTGTATCGGACAATACATTTAATGAATTTGTTGAAGTTATTCGCCGTCCTAAATTTGCAAAATACCTCAATCCAGAAGCTCGAGAGGCATTTATTACCACCTTAAGCAATGTGGTAGAGTTCGTTGAAATTACCGAAACGATTACTGATTGCCAAGATCCAAAAGACAATCAATTTTTAGAGGTTGCAATTAGTGCAAATGCGGTATATCTTGTAACTGGTGATAAACGAGATTTATTAAGTATGCGACCTTATCGCAATATTAATATCATCTCTGTAAGTGAATTTTTGGACAAGTAGCCAAAAGGAGGGAAATATGACTTTCTCAGAAAAAGTGGGGTACAAAGTTGGTAACCTCGTTCTAACGTTTAGAAATTGGTCAATTCCTTTGAGTATTAAAGCCATTCTCGTTTTAGGTGCTTTAAGCTTACTTGCATATTTATTTTATTTGTTTTTCAAAATAGGGTTGTTCGTAATCCTAGGTATTCCATTCATCTTGTTTTATTTCCCGTCTAAATCGCATACCGATAATAGCTATGATGATAATAATGATGAATATCAAGATGGATATAGAGATGGGCATTCTGGATTTGGTTTTTACTATGGTGATGTTTTAATAAATGAAAATAGTGAAGAAATAGATGCCAATAATACTTGGGGAAATTAATCATTATCCATAAAAAGGGGAACATAGAATTCCCCTTTTTTTACTTCATTTTATTCGTAATTTTTTGTTGAATTTCTTTGCCTACAGCTCCTCCTGATTGCTGTACTTGCTGGCTACCTTTATTGAAATGACTAGCTAATTCACCTAAGCTAAATCCAGCCCACGACATTGAACCAATCCATACTGTAGGGAATACAAGAAACATTACCCCCATTATAAAGTTTAAGATCATATCGTCTTCAGCATTATCTAAGAAATGTGCAAAGCTCGCACTATGACCACTCGAATCGTATAAAATATCAATTAAAGATGAATCTAACCAACGAGCAAGCTCCCACCAAAATGACGTAGTCACTAATGCAAATTGCACGAACATCAGTGTAATAATACTTTTCAAAGAATATCCACTAAATACTGTAACAATAGGAATGATAATAATCACAGCCATTATAAGCAACGATTGCACCATCGGGAGAGCTGTTCGCATTGCATCTAACCCTGGGTATACTGCGGCTTTACTAACTAGCACACCAGCGCTTGAAACCAGTTTATTCGCTGCATTGGAAAATGTAGGATCTAAATTACCACCATAACCGGAATAAACCTTTCCTCTTGACACATCAACATTTTCTGGACGTAATAATGTGCGTAATAAGACTTCATCCTGCATATTTTCCTGAACAAACAGACTACCTAGTTTTGCTGATAAATTTTGTCGCATATCAGCCAGTAACATATTTTTCAAACCCACATTATTATCTGCCCACCATTGATCACAACGTGGAAAGCCACCATCCCCGGTATTAGGTAAGCCTTCGTCTCGATTCTTATCGTATGGCCAACGTTGCATAGGCTGCATTGCTCGATAACGTGGGTATAATTCGCTATTTGTTAACAAAATTTTACCGCCTAACCAACTTACTTCTCGTGCTTGAGCAGCGTTCATTGAAACTTGACTTTCTTGTAATTTTCGTCTTGACGGTAAATAGCACTGTTGTACAAATTGTCTCACTTCAGTGAGTAATGCTGGATTATTAATTTTTTCATGTTGAATCTCGAATCTAACCTGCCGTAAATCGAATTTACAAGGAATAGTTGATGTTGCACCGTGCATAATACCTTTGTTAATACCGTGCACTAATCCCCATAATAATGGAACTCGGGCTTGTTTATCGGCAAATTCACTGACAATATTTGAATAGCCTGATTGTTGTGGTGATAATGGCACTTTATACCCACATTGTTTAGAACGATCTACATTGTATTCTAAATTGCTTAATGAAATAGGTAACATCGGTGCTAATGTCAAAACAATAATAAACATAGCAGGGAAAAATTGAATACCAAGCCACTCTATTAATAAGTCTCCTTTATTTCCCTCATCAGCACCTTGTTTTTTGACATCTAACCAGGTTTTGAACAGTACCGCGATAAGTGGGGCAATGAATAACCCCGTATTCACAAGTAGCCCAAATAGACCATTATTGATTATCCAACCTAATAACGTGAGAAAATATTCAAGGTAACTATCAACATTAAAAGTCATCTTTTCTCCTTACCTACAAGCGATAAAGCCAATTCAGCCCTTCAATAAGCAGTAAAGCAAGGGCAATTAAGAATATGACTTTTCGTGATAATGGGCGATAAATATGAATTTGGTAGACTAATATTGAGATCACGGCATATAGCACTAATCGCCAAATAAACCAATAATTTGCATTTTCTCGTAACCAATCATTTAGATTAACACCAGGTAAATAAGTGACAACAACTATACTAAGTAGTAATACACTGATAAACGATAAGATACCGATTAAAAGTGCGGTCAATATTTTACGTTTTTTTGTACGAATACTCATATTCCGCACTCCTGAAATGCTTCTGTTGGTACAACAGGAACAATAGATAGCTTATTGGCAAGTGCATAAGTTAACCAAAATGCATCAATATCATCAATGACACTAATGGAAAGACGAGTTGCATTAACATCATTGATAAATTGGTAATAACCACTAATATTCAAAAGTAGATAGGTATTCGCTTTATCACCAATGATTTTGATATGCCAAGCACATTGTTTAAATACGCGATGCGGATAAATAATGTATTGTTGTATATTTCCTACCCTTTCAAGAATGATCATACAAAGCTGCTCTAAATCACTTAAAACTGCCTCAAGATTAAAAGGTTGAATAATTGGGTCAGCCTTAAATAAAGGGCGTGTCAGGATTAAACTAGGCGACGAGTTGGTAGTTTTCATCATTCGCAATTCCTCTCGCTTTATCTATCTGTTTTGCCATAATCAGAGCAGCATCTAATTCACTACATTTATGCTCTGCCATAATGGTGCGTCGTTGTGCTTTTTCATGTTTTTCTGTCATTCCCAGTGCTAAATAAATACTCGGCGGCACAACGCGGAATAATGCTTCCATATTGGTAGAAAGCACAACACCTTCAGTATATTTCTTATCTGCTTTTTTCGCCGACAACAGCATCAATTTTTGTGCATCCGATAGCTTACGGAAACGGTTTACTTCTTCAATTTCATCATTCGTGATATTAAGTAATTCCCACCATTCCAGCATACTGAGCAATTTAGCGGCTTCTTTCGGGAAATCTTCCATGTTTTGTGTGGCCAACCATAACCAAATACCGAGCTTACGCCACATTTTGGAGCCTTTAACTAAAAAGCGGGCCAAAAGCGGATTTACCGTAATAATGTGCGATTCATCTGTTACATTCACAATAGGTCGGAAACTGTGCTGATATTTTTCACCCAAACTATTGATATGGTTAATTAAGGAAATATACGAAATCGCTAATTCTGCTTCATAACCTTCACGAGCAAACATAGCTAAATCAACTAATGTAATATCAGCTTCAGGCCATATTTCACCTTCCCGATTAAAAAATTGACCATTTACCCCTGTACAGAACATATCCATAGCTTCAGCCATTTCAGCGAGCCTGGTCTGCCGTTCTTTACGAGTATCAGGGTGTTGACTCAATTCTTCTAGTGCTGCTTTAACATCGCCGGTTAAGGTTTGCCGACCTTCAGCATAAGTTTTTTCCGCGGCCATCATAATAGCTCGACGAATTTGAGCACGATCTGCACGACTCATTTTGTCATCTTCTTTCGCTTCACCACCCGTGATCATTAAACGTGCTGTTAGCTCCATTTCAGCTAATAAATCACGTTGTTCATCGCCATTTTCATCGTCTTCATCATCATCGCTTACATTCTCAATATCAACTTGCATCGATAACAATTTATGTGCTTCAGAAAAGAGAGGTAATGCAATATTGCTACTTGGCTCTAACGAGATACGATTAACACTTAAACCATACCGCTGTGCATAATCAGCAAAAAGTCCAAAGGAATTACCTGCTTCTACAATGAATAAACGAGGGCGATGTACAGCCATTAATTGTGCCATTTGTGCATTTAATGTCGCTGATTTTCCAGAACCAGTTGGCCCTAACAAAAGTTTATGAGCATTTTTAGCCCTATCTTTCGGATTAAGTGGATCAAAATCTAAAGGTGAACCTCCACGATTAAAATAGGTAATACCAGGGTGCCCAGTTCCAGTTTCTCGTCCAAATACTGGTAGCATATTAGCGATATGTTGAACAAAATAGTACTTCGTGTAATAATGTGTCTTCATATCTTGTTGCGGATTGAAGTTCATTGGTAACCAACGTAAATAGCTATTTAATGGTGCAATTTCCGCATTTTCTTTGACAGGCACTAAATTATTGCTGAGTAAGATTGTTCTCAATTCCCGTGAGCGTTTTTTTAACTCTTTCTCATCTTTGCCACTAATGTAAAATGCCAAACTACTTTGATAGAGTTTGTGCCCATCTTTTAGGTATGACATCACTGTTTTGACATCTTGTTTGAGATAAACTGACTCGTAATTTTCACCCACTGCACGACTACTGATTTTTTCAAGGTGATTTTCTAATTTATCTTGCGGATAAATGACAATCGTTGTTGCCATAATTGTGGATTCAGGTAATAAATCAAACAAAGCATTAATATTTTTACCTCGCTTGACTTCACCTGTAAAATGCCCAATTGAAGGATTATTTCTAAGGTTATCTACAACAACAACTTCATGTGGTTGTTCATCAAAATACCAGTAATCATGTTTACTCTCTGGTTGGTTATAAAATAGATTCTCACTAAAATCTTGTCCAACAAAAGGCAAATCGCCTTCTGCCGTTGTTGGTTGGTGCAATCTGTCATAACAAGTTCCATTATCCAAATTAAAGTAGGCAGATGGATTGGGATTAAACCAACGCAGTAACCATTGATGAATTTGCTCTCCTGTTTGTCGGGTAAGTTGAAGCCCCGCCGTAGTTAATGCACCGACAATGCGATCACAAGCGGTATTTAAAGATTCGATTGCATTATTTTCTTCATTTTTTTCAACATAACGATAAATTACCATTCGTGTTCGACGAATACGACCAGACCAAATAGTGTTGGTAATTCGGTCATCAACAAATAGACCACCAGGTTTACTAATATCGTTTAAATGTTTTTCTGTATTTTTTAGCCATTCTTGGGTAAATGCGGTTTCTTGAATATTGGGTGCAATATAATCTTTTAGCCGTTCCATGTAAGGCCGTAAATCCTTCTCATCTTGGCAATAAAATTGCACAACATAAGGATAGGCATCCAATTCATCAAAGCTATCTTGGATTGCATCTTTTACTAGACTTCGAACTCGGCTTAAATAATCATCACCACGTCCTTCCGTTCCAATAGGTTTTAAATCGAAAACGGCTCCTACACTACGGGCATCATCTAACAGCATTACGCCTTCATCTTCCAAGAACTCCGCCCAAGGTAAATGATCGACAAAAGATGGGGGCTTACCATATAATTTTTGATGATGTTCAGATTGAGTCAATTTACCGCTACGTTTTATTGTGTCAGAAAATTTAATCTCATTAGAATTTACCGATACAGACTCAGTGGTTGTCTGGCTTCTAGGTAGTTTATGATCCTTTTTATCCGGAAAAAATGATGACAATACGTCCTGCATGAATCCCATTATAACCCCCTTGTACGTTCACCTGGTTGGGCATACTGCACTCGACCATAAAATGGAATTACTGTGGAATAGCCTGGTATCGGCATTGGTTCACCGGAGGTTGATAAATGCGGGTAAACATACATAATCAAATCAGGATTAGGGAGCTGCGGAAACAGGTTTTTAATTTCATTTTCCGCTGTTCGGGTATATGCACTCTGCTCATTGCTTGAAATGTAATTAACAGGATCAATCCGACGGTTATCACTATCTCGATAATATTGTAATTGGGCCTCACTACCGCCTTTATTCCAAATATCACGCATTGTTTCTTCTCCCGTAGGTAATAGCTCTTTTTGAGAAGTTGAGCAGGCAGAGAGCAAAAATACGAGACCTATAACACTTAACATCGTTATCTTTTTCATCACATCATTCCTTAATCAAGTTGAGATGAACGAGAAACTCGTCCATATTTCACTTTGCGACCATCGAGGTCATAATCAATTTCAATCGCTTTATCTATGTGAATGGCCACAGCATGACCTGGAGGAACATATACTGCATCGAAATTTTGGCCATAACGTTCCTTAAACCAGTTTGCTGTTTCTTGAATGCCTTGCCCAAGTGCTTGTCCAACGACATATTTACCTTGTTGCCCAGTTACGGCTCCAACGACAGCATTACCATCAACAACCGTGGTCGTTTGAGCTTGAGAATAGCCTTGCGCAGCTGCTCCTGCAGCAGCTAATAGAAAGTGTGTACCTAAATATTCAGGCGCATTCGTTTTTCGCTCACCAGGAATACAAGGAATTCCATGTGGATCAGATAACCAGCCAATCGTCTCACTATTGTTTTTTCCACTGGTAACAATACGTCCATCACTGAAAACAAAAGTCAGACTTTTAACATTCCCTCGGACACAAGAGAGCGTCCAATCACCTGTTGCTGTCCCTGAGACAATCGCTTGCTCAATATCTGGTAATTCAATGCCGTTCGCAATAAGATTATCTCGCCCAATAATGACTTTAAATGGATAAGGATCATTGACTGAATTACCAATAGGAATACGACCTAAAAGTGCAGTCATTGATGTTGAACCCATTAAAGTGGAATTCTCTGGTATAGTATAAGTGGCTATTTTCTTTTTCTGCTTTGAATTCAATGAGCGAGTTTGAGCAGTATTTGTTCCAGTTGCGTTATCATCGCTTCCTTCAATAAATGGCAGTCCTCTTTTACCAGAGGTATAGCCATTTGGTGTATGGTTATTAGGAAAACCTATTTTTGCTGGATTTTTCTCGTCTTGAATTTGATCATCTGGACTAATCCATTCCACCGCATTTTCATCATCAATTATAGAGGTTGATCCTGGTACAGTATTGCCAATAGGCAAAGGCGTATTTGATTGAATGTTCCCTGTGCTATTGGTCGATATATTTTCTTGAGATGATACCGCTTGGTTAGATGTTGTTTGGTTTTGAGCTAAATGGGCAATTTCACTTTTTAACATTTCAACGACATCTTGTAACTCTTGCGTTTTAGCCTGTACAGCCTCATCGACTTGTTGTTGTACATTTTGTTCTCTTTTACGGAGCTCTTCATTTTCCCGTATAATTTTGTCATTTTGAGAAATCACTCTGTCGTATCTACGATTACCTTCCTTCGCAGCACCAATTAATGTACGTACCGTATCATTTTTGGTATCGCCTTCTAGCCCAAGCTGACGAATCTCTTCCGGTGTAAGATCTTTGATAGCTGTATCCAACACATTTTTGTTTGATATTGGTAATGATGGAGCTGAGTTACTAAACAATAGATAAGACACACCACCGATCATTAAAATAATAATCAAGGAGATCACAAGAAACATTTTATTGGCTTTCATTCTGACTCTCCTTAGATAGTGTTGACGCTCTCGTCCCATCAATAACTTTTTTCACAACAATCTTTGTTGTTTTCTTCAGCTTTTTAGGTGGTGAATAAAGTTTTGTTTCGGGAATAAATGCTTTATTAGGATAACCTTCTGTTACCAAGTAAACCGTTGTTGTATCTTCTGTCGAACCAGCTCCTCCTAACCAAGCGTGTTGAAAAGTTGCAGCATAAAAACGCCCTTGTAGTTCTCTTGGATCAAGCTCTAACCGTTGTGTACCACGATTTTGTAAACGTACTGCGGTTACAATATAATCATCTAATTGCCAACTCATTAATGGTGTAGCTGTTACAGGTAAAGCAGGTAATAATGTCGTAATTTTTGTTGGTAACCTATGAGCAACTTGCCGTACACCAGCAACAGGTTCTACTGTTCTTAATGGAGCATAGAGCATTTGTGCAGCATAACGTGTAAGTGCAGCAGGAACAGGTAGTTGAGGTACTGGAATATCGGTTATTTCCTGGAACTCATCATTTTGATTAAAATTACTTGGTTGATTTTCTAGTTTTCCCTCATAAACCAAACGAATAGTTTCTTCTGGGTTTGCAATTTTCTCTTTTGCAGCAACATCAATTAAAATGATTTCATTCGTCATCATATCCTTGAGCTGTAAACGTGCAGTAGGAAATGCTTCCAATGCTTTGATATAAACGGCTCCCCCAGTTGACTGCAAACGTATTTTTCCATCAAGGGATTTTGGGTAGCCCACCTTGACATTTTTATCAACAAGAATGATTCGTTCCTTTTCTACCTGTAAATCAACAGAAAGTGGAATACGTTGCCACTTCATTAAAATATCAGCTTGAGCAGTTAATGCACATCCGCCGATTAAAAGAGCGGTTAAATTGCTTAATACTTTATAGCTCATTTACTTTTTCTCCCCTGTTTCGCTAGCCTCTAAACGTAATGGAATAGAAGAATAGCAATTAAATCCTAATCCCCACGGGTTACGCTGAGAATCAACATCCATTCGAACAATACTGATAGGAAAACGGGTTAAAACACGTTTAACAGGCTCATCTTTATAATATTCATCAACACTGAGATCTAAATTTACTGTCCAACTATCTTGATTATGAATAATGACCCTTTCATCACTAAATCCTCTTCCAGGAATTTCATAAACCCCACGAACCCGATCACGTAATTCACTATGACGTTGTCTGTCTTCATAATCCTTTTGTAAAAAGGCTTCACAAGATGGCGTTAAATAAGGTTTAAGTGCAGTAATATTTTTCTCATAATCGTTTGTCCCATCTAATGTCCAGCGGTTAAGTTGTTGAAAAGTTTGATAGGCAAAAGCATAGACTGTTGCAGGCGGTACTTCCCACCAAGGCCGCTGGCTAGCTGCTCTCATATCAGGTGGGATAAAAATTCGTAGCGTACTTGGAAATGTATAAATAACAAAAATAAGCGCAAAACAGATAACAGTAATACAAATAACCGAAATCTTTGCTACAGTCAGTTGGCGATCTTTATTTTTTAACTCGCTTTTTAGTCTACTCATTAAAATAATCCTTTTGAAGAACGACGAGTGTTCCAAAAACCTTGTCGCCGAATAAATTTATTACCGCCTAAAAGTGAATCAATACGCTCTTCAATAAGACGGTTTAAATAGGCTTCAGGCTTACCTCTTTTTAAACGTGCGACAAGTGTTTTTCCGATCAATACAAATACAATACATAGCAACATTGCTAGAGCTGGAACAAAAAGCCACGATAGTCCGATGACCCACAGAATAATGCCTAATACAAGTCCAACACCAAAGCCTATTGCAGCTGTTAAACCAAACTCAGATACAGTCATCCCACCATATACGGTCGCTTCTCGGTTTAAACGAGTAGGTAGGAATTGGATTTCATCTTGATTTGACATGGCTTATCCTGTGGGTATGTGAGATTAGAAAAGGCCGATAGCCATTTTTACTAACCATAGTGAGAAGAAGATAAGAATAAAACCGATAATAAGTGCGGCGATAAATGGTCCCCACCCTTTTTTGTCGGATTCATCCGTTGCTTGGTTATACGTTTTAATCAATGCCTTAACCACCGTCATAATACACCAAGCAGCGAATAGCACAGCGGCAAGGGTTACAAGTGACTTGACAACGATATAGATAATTTCCATTGGATCTTTAGTGTTACTATCTACACCCGGGATTTGGAAATCTGGAATTTTGGATGCATCAGGTCCTGCTGCAAATGCATTTTGAATCGCACCGAAGCAGAATAACATTACCGCGAGATAGCGTTGCGATACCCATTGCCAACCTTGTTTTGCTTTGAAAGTAAGTGAATGTAAAGGATTCATAGATTCCCCTAATAAGTGAAAAATATTACGACAACGATAATTATCGCTGCCCCTTTAAGAACCAATTTCAAATAACCAAAAATGTCTCCGTCAACATGAAAACCATCAAACCCCTTTTTAATCGCCCAAACATAAGCAAAAAAAAGTGCCGCAATGAAGCAAATAGCTAAAAAGGTACGTAATTCAGTTGCGTTGATTCCACTTGCTGCTTGAAAAGCATCAACGGGTGTATAATCATTTGCCACGCTTTTCTCCCTGATTTCTCAACTTGGTATAGTCTTCTTTCAAGGTGCGAAAAGCGTTAGGATCACGAGGAATAGCTCGAGAAGGGTTTATATATTGATTAATGCCACTTTTTATCGCGTTAATATCTTGCGTAATAGCACCATAATCAAAATATTCGCGGCTTTTTGCTGAAGTTCTCGCTTCGGCATTCGCTCGTTGCAGTGATAGTTGTGCTGCATCTAACTGCTTTATCGCTTGAGCAAGTTGCTCTTTTTCAGTTGCTTGCACATTAATTGCTACAATTGAAACCGCAAATAAAGTTGCTTTTCCTAACGTGTTCATTGACATCTCCTACCTTTAAAATTGATTCGGGTTAAGGTTGCCAAAAACAGCGTAGGAATTTAATGGGAAATTCTATTCAGAATTAAGAGAATTTTAGAAATGGAGAAAATAGATATAATGCGATGGATAATGTATTTATACCGAGAATAAAATAGAAACAAGCGAGCCTATATTGTCTTGGCTCGCTGAACAAAGCGGTAAATCCTACGAAAGTGCTTGCACCACAAATCATTAAGAGCACTAAACCAAGATAAAAATTTGCCATAATACGTACCATCTAATAATAAGAATAACACCTATTATTCCAACATTACCGTATAATGCATCTCAAAATTATTTTAAAAAATTTTATAATAATTTTGTATAAAGCTAATTATCGTTAAGAAAACACCAGCACCACCCAGAATCAGATTACATATCTTGTGTTTTTTATCTGATAAATAAAGTGTATTAATTTCATCGGTTAATTGTTTAATGAGTGCTGAAGGGGTACTAGGTTGAAGTAATTTAATTGTCTTTTTTAAATTATTTGGCAAATTCACTAAGTCAACTTCGCTTTCATAATATCGTATTAATTTTAACAAAATATCTTGATGTTCTTTTATATCATTGAGTAATGTCATTAAATACAGTTTTCTCAGTGTATAAAATACATAATAACGCTTAACTTTAGTTTGATGAATTAAAATAATTAAGCTAACCTCATTTAGCGTTCCTTTCTTTAAAAGTGATTCTAATTTATTAAAAAATACAACAGACGTATATTTATCAACAATAGCTACAAACATAATCAACAAAATGATGATAATAGTATAGATAAAGATTATTTTTGTTAACGTATCCATAAAATGCTCCCAACCTTAGTCTAATTGAAAGCATTTTACCATCATAAGTATTTTTTGAAACTTGCCGTTGTTATACAAATAGAGAGACCAAATAAAAAGGCAGCAGGAATCAAAATTAAATTGGGATGCACAGAAAAAGGAATAGAAAGGTAAATGATCCAAGACCCAATCATCACGGGTTTAATATAACGACGTGCGTGATGGTAAAGAAAACTGGATTCTCTACCTGAGCCAAATTTGCGTAAATCTCGCATCATCAATCCTTCAGTAAACCCAGTAAAAGCAGATAATAAAAACAATGGGCTTGTTAGCACAATCACCATTAATCGAATCACAAAGGTAATGGAAACGTAGATAATTGCTTCTAGGTAAGAACCACCATAATAATAGATAAGTTGCTCCCAATCGCTATGTTGTTTTGACGAATGTAACCAATCTTGAAACCCCGTTTTCACAAAAAGCCAATCATGAACAGAAAGCGTTATAGCACTGGCAAGTTCTGCAGGCGTATAACCAAATAAACGGTGTGTCGTATTTTCAGAAATCCAACCAAGCTCCTGAATCATCATTTCTTGACTATGCAAATAACCTTGTTCTGGCCAAAGAAAGACAATGCCTAACCATTCAAAGAGAATGCTTAATAAGAGTGAAATAAAAAGTGCAGCAATCAATGCTGATAAAGCATTACATATCCCCTTTTTCTTCACTTTTTTCGTGGTTTGCTCTGTCATTATTGTAAATGATCCTTATGAGATAATTGACAATGAATCAAAACATATCCTTGTTCGCCTTGCTCTGAAACAAGGTAAAAATAAGCACGCTGATGTAATCTATCATCTTCTGTTATAGATACATCACTTGCTGTCCATAATGAAAGCCCAGCATTCGCAAACCTTGTTGCAAATTGATGAACAGAATCATTATTTTCTACCCATTGATTTAAATAAGGTTCAAGATAAAACAATAATTCCTTTGAATTGGGTAATCCGCAAGATACGGCAAAATTCCCTTCAAAATTAATATATTGATTTGGTAAATCTAATAAATTAGTTTCCTGTTCAAATGACATTATTCTTCTCCTCCTATTTCTTGCTCATCTATATCTGTATCGCTGATATCATCTTCTGGCATATCAACGTCACCTCCCCAATCTATGTCAGCTTTTGCTATTTTTTCATCAGTTACCATACTTTCAAATGAGCTGATAATATCTTTTGATGGTGTATATTCTTTAAAAGCAGGTTCCCACCAATTCGATGCTACGTGATAGTTTTTTTGCATTTTTTCAAGCAATTCTTGCATAGATGCAGGAATCACATCATTTTTATCAATAGCAGGCAAGGGCATTCTAACTTTATATAGGGTACTTCCATTCATCAGGATAAAAGCTTGTCCTTTTGGTAAATTTGTTACATTAGCAACATCAAGCAATGGCACTTCTTTTTGTGAAATCCGTTCCCCTGTATTAGACGTAAAAGCTTTATCATCATCTGGATTACTTGAGTCAGTAAAACTTGATGTGACCATACTTTGTAAAATAGTGACTTTATGTAGTTGATCTGTCAATAATTTAGCCGTCGCGGGTGATTTTACCCGGAACATGATCAATGTATTGAAGTTACCAATAGTTTGTTCCGCTTTAGCTCTGTTACCTAATCGAGCTTCAATATCGGCAATAGTTTGTGTATATGCCGTTACTTGCATACCTGCACCTCGCCCCTTATTAATCAATGGGATAAATTCATCACCCATTAATTCATTAAACTCATCACAATGTAGATTGATTTTGACGGGTTTTGCACTACCTTTAAATGCCTCTGGTAATCCTTCATCTACGCCATGTTTATAGATATGCCCAGCCATTGAAACAAGATCGGCAAACATACTATTACCCACTGCAGCGGCAACCGTTGCATCAGATAAGGCATCTAATCCAACATACACGATACCGCGTTTACGAATGACTTCTTCCCAGTCAAAAATAGGGCGTTCATCATTAACATCATTATAATTTGGTGATAATAATTCTTCGATTTTACCCGTCGTTAATTTCTCTAATAACGGGAGTAATGATGCAACAATTTTATCAAAATACGTTTTATCATAGCGTACTGCTGTAGCAAGCCCTTCCAGTACAGGATCAAAAATTTTATTTTCTAAAATATACTGATTTATTACCCAAATTAATGGACGTTCTTTCATTCCAAAAGATAAATTTTTGACATCTACATTTGCAGCAATATTTAATAACCCTTGCCAAATATCTGGATTTTTTGCATCAAAATAATTTTTAGCATAATTTAAGAACAAGCTATCAATATTTTGCACAAACCGAGAAATTTGTGAATAATTTGGGCGTTCTCCCATTTCAACCAGTGCTCTTGCAACAATATTGACAAAACGCCACGCAAATTCCTTAAATGCAGCTGAGTTCCCAGCACCGCTTAATTGCCCAGAAATTCGTCCTGCAACCTCAGATACTCGACCAAAACGTCCAATTGGATTATAACGAGCTGATTTTTCAGGGTAACCCAAATGGAACATATAAAATTCTTTATCTCGTCCCGCCCGCTTAGCTTCTGCATACATTCGCTTTAACATATCAGGATCGCCTTTCGGGTCAAAAAAGACAACAACCTCACGCTCCGATTGCGTTTTTCCACGATGAATATCTTGGGTGACTAACACTTCCGCAAAACGTGTTTTACCAACGCCTGTTGTACCAAATACTGCAGTATGTCCTCCCCTTGAATTAAGTGGCTGCATAACATCAATTTCATTTAATTCAATCCCGTGAATTGCTGGAATGCCCTCTACAGGAGGCAAGGGACGAACGGGGTTTAAAGGCGAATCACGGGTCGTTAATTTTGTGATAACATTATCGTGGTGTTTTTCATATTCTCTTGCCATATTAAAGAGTTTAGAAGGGCGTAAATATTTTTTCCCGTCGGCTGAAAAACAGTCATAAAGTCGTTGGGTATGTTCTGGTTGCCATTCAAATCCTCTCCCAAGGAAGAGATATTTAGTACTCACTGGAATTTGTCGACTAGTTAACGCATAATGTGGTAAACGCTTTAAATTGCGGTGATAACGCACAATACGCCAGCCTTGTCGAAAACGTAAATAACTCAGCCCACCAAATCCTACGGCTAAACCATAACCAATAGATGGGTGTAATGCTAAAGACCAAGGAGCCATACTGCATATATAAGCACAGGTAGCGTGGGCTGCAGCAGGATAAAACTCAACAGGTGGGCGTAATAACCCTTCTAAAAGGTATTTACTTGCCATTATTGTGATACCCCAGTTTCCGTAATTAATGCAGGATAATGAGACAATTTTAAACGCTCACTTAGATCATCTGCAGGTGTAGGTAATAATGCTAAATTAGGTGCAATCTGACGTAATTGATTCAATTCTTCCAACGTCGCAACATTAACAACCAAACCGACAGCCTGTTGTGCTAACAAGTCTTCATAATGTTGTGATAACCATTGATGAGATAAATTATCCGTACCGATAAGAAAAATAGGCGACATTCCAGTTAATTCAAAGGGAATAGGGTTTACCTTGCCCGGTGTTAATTTATGAGAGACTACTGGCAACATATCTGCTTCCGTGATCGTTTCGGGAATAGCATTCGGATAAATGGTCGCTGTGTCATCGTGTTCGGGCTGAATGCCTTCATAAAATCTGATCGCACTTTCTCCACCTAAATCTGCAATGATCTCTAATTCTGCGAATGAATGCATAGAAAATAGCAATCCACACCATAAAAAATAATTTAATTTCTTCATGAATTTTGTCCCAATCGTTTATCTATAATATGGTTAATCTCACCATACTCCTCTCCAACGAGCCATTCATCACTAAATTTTTCAAAACGACCAAATGGAAAAGGAAAGCCCTCCGGAAAAGTGATATTTACTTGCTGAAAAAATTGAATAATCTCGTCACCATATAAAATCTTTTTTTCGATAAGCATTGAAGTGAGTTGTTTATAGATAGGTAAATTCAAACTAAAAAAGGTTTGTAATAGTTGCGTTTGTTTCGCTTTTAAGGCATTTAATTTTTCTTCATTTGCGTTAAACTCAAACGAAGACATTGGTTCAATATAAAAAATACCCTCAAAATGGTTTTTTAGATAAACACTGGCAAGATTAAACCATTCATAATTATCCTGTACGGAGCCTAGCGAGTTATCTTGCAATAAGATACTTTCACCTTCTCGACCAGCAAGTGTAGTTAGCATTTGCCATTCAACAAATAACCGACTTTGTGATGCCCGTTTAGAAACAAAAGCTGACACATATCCTAAGTTTGTTGTTCCATCCATTTGTTCTTTCACTTCCACTTTCATAGAAGGCGGTAACTGACCTAATGCGGCATACATTAAGAGATGACCAGCTTCATGACTAGCAACATATTGAATATCTTGAGAAGTCATTTTTCTACGTAGGGTAGAGGAAGGATAAAGTGAAAATCCACGTTCTTCTTTTTTAAAAAAAAGAGAGCAAATGCTACGCCCTACTTTTCCAACGAGAACAATGAAAATTGCCAAAAGGAAACAGGAATGATACAAATCAGTAAAAAACCGACGATATTCGAGGGTATCAGGTTTTATTGCATTAAGTTGAGATAATGTTGTTTCAAAATAGCCTGGTGAAAGTAGATACAGCCAAAAGATGCCATAAATGACTAATGTTAAAAGCAATGCATCCATTGTCATAGAAATAACTTGACGTATCATTTTACTGAGAGGAAATAACATTTTTATTCTTACACCGTATTTACATTTTTGTCGGATTAATCCACGTTATTTGAGAATCCGATGGTTCAATCCAAATAAGAGGCGAATGATTGACCGCACTTTTCTGAACTACAGAGTGTGATGCCGCTAACGTTGTTTGCGATTTTTGAGTCATACGAGGTTCAGCCCACACTATTTCCGTTTGATTTTTTGATAGAGGCATAAAATTAGCAATAGATTTATGGCTACTATACCTTCCCTTTTGATAAGCGATGAATTGCTTTACCGACATTCCACGCTTCATCCCATTACGTCGCATATTACGAATATCTTCAGGTGTAGAACGCCCTAGAATGGCACGATGCAACCCCTCTAATCCGATATTATGAGCCATATACAAATTTTCATCTGTTATAGGAATCCCCCGAAGTT
The DNA here is from genome assembly GCF_002795425.1 of Conservatibacter flavescens. GTDB lineage: Bacteria > Pseudomonadota > Gammaproteobacteria > Enterobacterales > Pasteurellaceae > Conservatibacter > Conservatibacter flavescens. The sequence goes on along the minus strand of NZ_PHHA01000021.1, from coordinate 97,390 downwards.
GAAATTGCTCAGCATTCCATCTAGCAAGTAATGCCGTCGCTAATGTATTTATACGTTTATGATGACGAGGATCAAGCCGAGTACCTTGAATTGATGGTGTAATTAATTGCATACCAATCTCACGTCCACGCTCTGTTTGAGACAACCAATTCCATGTATCTCGGGTAAATTGTCCAACTCCAATTGGACCTGTTGGAGAAACTTTACCGTACCAACCATCTTCCATTTTTACTAATCCTCTCAACATTACTTCACTGATTTGATATCGTTGAGCTGCTTCGTGAATATAGCGATCAATATCTCGCCCAAATCCATTAAATGCGTGAACAGGGTTGCATAGTAGTGGAATAAAAATACCGACTAATAAACGAGAGACTGCCATTGACCATCCTCTTCAATTTGAAATGCTGCCGGCATTTTCCCTTTTGCATAGTGTAACCAATATCCACTATCGTGATTTAATGTTATTAAACGTTGCTTAACCTTCACTGGATCGATTTGATGTTTTTTCGCCCATTCTCGGATAGCATTATCATTACCATTTACACCTACAACGTAAATATCTACAGGTGTTTTATTACCCACATGAGAAAGCATTCGACTCACATCTGACTCACATCGAGTACAATTATCTAAACGAGTAAAATAAACAACTCTTCCAACAGATTGTGAAATATGAGGTTCAACTTCAAACGGTAGTTCATTTGGATATAATTTAGCGAATGCTTTATCATAAGCACGCTGAAAAGCGAGTTCCCTTTCTACTCGATCATACATTTTACGAGCTAATAATTCCGCATAACGAGTCCGCTCTTCTTCCGTTTTAGCTTCAATTCCTAATGCAGTCAGTGGATCAAGATTAGGCGACCATACTCCACGTTCTCCTTGTTGTAGTTTTATGTAACGTTGCCATTCTTCTGTCGTTAATCCCCATTCCTGAGCTTTTTGTTTTAGTTCTATTTGCTCTAAAGTTTTTGTATCAATGTTTTTTTCAATTGTAGTTGTACGATTGGAAACATCCGAAATTAATTGACTACTATTACTTGATAAACTGGCGCTGGTACTAATTGAGATCCCCAGTAATGTGAAAAAAGATAATTTTGTTAATTTATTATTCATTGATCACCTCTGTTTTCGTTGTTGTTGAAATGATCTCCAAACGTTTCTTTTCTATTTCAACTGGTCTTTCTCTAGTTTTAAAACAAACAGTTCGAGTAATATCATTTAAAGTAACGTAGTAAGCAGGACCTGCGAGCATTTGTAATGCTTCACGTAATTTGATAGGTCCAAATTGGTGATGTATTTTCGGTAATGGTAAAGAAAACAATGAAGATGTCTGATTAAATGCTGAACCATAGCACAGATTTAGCCCCGTACCCGCTAATGTTGTTTTTAACCCTTGCTCTACGGTTGCTGTCATTGGGCGATTTTTTTTCGGCGTCATATTGACTGTTACCATTTGCTCTAATAAATACTTTTGCCCATCCTCTGGCGAGGTATTAACGAGCGTGTAACGTCCTTGGCGAATAACCTGTGTATTAGCTTCATCAGTATACTGATAAATATCTGGTACAATAGTTTGCTCTATAACAATAGGAATAGATTTATTTGAATCTTCAACGATAATATCTGCTGTAGGTAATGGATAAGTTTCAACTGTCGATAATGTTTCTTGTGTTTGACGTTGAGCACATCCAGTTAAAGCAATACATAAGATACTGCTAATTGAAAAAGAGATATATGTTTTTATTTTCTTCATTTTTCTTCCCCAAAGTAAAAGGTTAAAACCTGTTGTACTATGGAGAAGATAATCAGGAAGTGGAATAATTTTTTATTTAAGCAACCCAAATAATTATTATCTTTTATCAACAACTCATTTATTGATTGCTATTGAGAATTAGACAGAATTTTTTTGCGATACGTTTAAGGTAAGGCGTTACAGGTTGATTACAAATCCCTCGATGTTGCTCAATCTGCCACTTATTTTTTTAATATTTCTAGATAGTCCGAGAGTGGAATAATGCACTTTTATTTTACTCTCATTCTGTTCAAGATATTTGACTGAAAATGCAAGATATTTTCCCTCATAGCACAAATCTGTATAGGTAAAAATGCAATGTTGCATTCGTTGTCCTTCTTCATACAAGGCTTGACCATAGGTGAGTGCGGTAAATTCTATATTATCAATTTTATAATAAGGCAAAGGACACGCCCAAGATTTTGATAACTGCTTTTGATGCCACTCATCTTCACAGCGACGTTGTTCTTCTAAAATTTGCTGATGCCACTGGTTGCTTCGATTTACAAGGTGTTCCCACGTCGGAGGTATGGCAACCTAACGGCTATATGGTAGCGTGGTTCTTATACACCTTAAATGGCGATAATCAGGCAAAACAAGTCTTTGTGGGGCAAAATGCCGAGATTAAGAAAAATGCAAATTGGCAAAATGTGCAGATGAAAGGTTTGAATTAATTATGACTAAAACGCTCTTTTCTCAATGGGGAAACAGCGTTTTTTACGTTTCAGGCGGTCTGAAAACTCCCCCAAACGTCTTCCGCCATTGATTAGGGCTCACTTGATACTTCGCTTTGAAATGTTCCCGAAAACTGACCGCACTTTGAAAGCCGATTTCGGCGGCGATCTGTTCAATACTCAAATGGGTGCTTTCCAGCAACGTCAGGCTTTTTTGTAGCCGTTCGGCGATTAGCCATTGGGTTAAACTCGTGCCGGTGGCTTTTTGGAAATGGCGAGTGAAGGTGCGGCGGCTCATTGCCAGCTGTTCGGCAAGATCGTCAATGCGGTAGCAAGCGGTCGGATTTTCCCGAATTTTTGCAAGTAGCTGATTGATATTGCGATCACTGGTTTTGGTGGGAACAGGCGTGTCGATAAATTGCGCCTGACTGCCTTCCCGATGGGGCGGAACGACCATTATCCGTGCGATTTTATTTGCAATCTGGCTGCCATAAAACTTGCGTACAATGTACAAACAGCAATCCAAACTCGCCGCTGTGCCTGCGGACGTGATGATATTTTCATCGTCCACATACAAGGCGTTGTTGTCCAACTTCACTTGCGGAAAACGGCGGGCAAAATCGCTTTCGCCTGCCCAATGGGTCGCCGCTTTTTTGCCGTTCAACACACCGCTATACGCCAACGCATAAGTGCCGTAACACAAGCCGACCAAAATTTTGCCTCGGCTGTATGCCGTCTGTAACGCCTGTTGCAACTCGTCGCTCGGCGGTTCGTGGATATCGTGCCAGCCAGCTACAATCAGTATATCCATTTCCAACGCACGTTCCAAACCGCCGTCAAAAGCAAGAGAAAGCGAGCCTGTTCTGTGCGGTTCAGTGTTCAACACAAACAGCTCAAACAGTTTCTGCTCGGGCAATAAGTCGCTGAAAATCAGGTGGGGAACGGAAAAATGAAACAATTTGACTTCAGGGTGAAAGAGTAATCCGATTTTAATAGACATAATATTTTCCTTTTTATTTGACCCAATTCTTTCGTTTATTGGCATAAAAGTCAATTTTTTGTCATCAAGATTTTCGGCAAAATAGACACATTCAAACAGCAAAAGGAAAACAAAATGAAATTTAAATCACTACTTTTAACTCTCGGATTAAGCACCGCTCTTTCAGCTCAAGCTTTAGAATATCAGCATATCCGCAATGCTACGGCAAAAATCAGCTACGGCAATGCGACCTTTTTAGTCGATCCTTATTTGGCAGAACAAGGGGCGTATGAAGGCTTTGCCGGCACAATCAACAGCCAAAAACGCAATCCGTTAATCGCAATGGCACAGCCTGCAAGCGATGTGATTAAAGGCATTGATGCGGTAATCGTTACCCACACCCACGATGACCATTGGGACAAAGCCGCACAAGAATTACTGCCGAAAAATATTCCCGTGTTCGTGCAAAATGCAGGCGATGCCAAAACCATTCGCTCACAAGGCTTTACTGATGTGCGTGTGGTGGGTGCTAATACTGAATTTAACGGCGTGAAATTAAGCCGAGTAAAAGGAGGTCAGCACGGCACGGATCAGATGTATGCCTTGCCACAACTCGCCGAATTATTAGGCGATGCAATGGGCGTTGTGTTCCAAGCGGATAACGAAAAAACACTCTATATTATGGGCGATACCATTTGGAATAAACCCGTTGAACAAGCCCTTGCAGACTACCAACCGCAAGTGATTGTGATGAACACGGGCGAAGCAAAATTGGAAGGAATAGACGGCGGGATCATTATGGGCAAAGCCGATGTTGCAAAAGCCTATCAAGTTGCCCCGAAAGCGAACATCATCACCGTGCATATGGACGCAGTTAATCACGGCACGGTAACAAGCGAGCAAATGCGTGAGTTTGTAAAATCACAAGGCTTAGAAAAGCGTGTGGCAGTGCCGAAAGAGAGTGAAGTGTTGAAGTATTAGGAATTTGCACTCGCAAATTTTGATCAACCGATGGCGGCTAAAGGCCGCTGTCGGATATTACCCCCTTAAACTCTCCACCAACGCCTTCAACAACGGCGAATTTTCACGGCGGTTAGGGTAATAAAGATGAAAGCCTTCGTAATGTTTGTTCCACTCACGCAAAATCGGCACAAGCTCACCGCTTGCGATATGGTCTTCTACCAGATGATATGGCATCCACATCACACCGACACCAGACAAACAAGCGTTGATCAAAATGCTATTGGTGTTAGCAATAAACCGTCCTTGCGGTTGGATTTTTACCGTTTCTTGACTGGTTGGATCGGTAAACGCCCAATCCAAAATACCGCCGTTGATGGGCAGGCGAAGTTGTAAGCATTGATGATTTGCCAGCTCTTCAGGCGTTTTAGGCTCGCCATATTGGGCTAAATAGGCAGGGCTTGCCACGGTGCACATCGCTAGATCATCAGAAATTCTAACCGCAATCATATCTTTTTCCACATCGCTACCTAAGCGAATACTGGCATCAAACTGCTCGGCGACAATATCGATAAAACGGGTATCGCCCGACAGTTCCAAATTCACCGAAGGATAAGCGTTGAGAAAGCGGTCAAATTTTTCCCACAACACGCTAAAGGTTAATTCGGTGGCGTTAATCCGCAACGTGCCACGCAACTCACCTAAAAATGTGCCAAGTTCGTCAATTTCTCGGTCAATACCTTCAAATAACGGCAATAATCGCTGATAAAGCTGTTCGCCAGCTTCGGTGGTGGAAATACTGCGCGTGGTGCGGTGAAACAGTTTGATTTTCAACCGCTCTTCAATGCCACGAATGGCATAAGACACCGCCGACTGCGACACGCCTAACTGTGCACCAGCCTTGGTAAAACTGCCCGTGCGTGCTACCACTAGAAAAGTTCGTAGGTCGTTAAGGTTTTCTTTCATTGTGTTGCCTATGTTGATTAAAAAAACATTCCTTGAAGAATAGAGATTGATGTTCCAATAAAAGAACAAATAATCCCCAACATAAAAATCTTTAAGGTGCGATGATAATAGGCATCAACGGCTTCTTTCTGTTCAGGAAGGCGGTTATTTAAAATGCGGTAGAGCGCAATAATCAGCAAGGTAATGCCGATAAAAAAGCCGATTGCCACCACAAAATCGCTTTTTTGAATAGTTGGCTCAGTCGCCCACTTACCTAAATAAGCCAACACAAAACCTAAAATAATCCGATTGCCGTTACCATCGGGGCTCGGTAGTTGTTGATATTGTTTTCTATTGGTTTGTTGTTTTCCATTTGATGCGTCCTTTTGTGGTGATACCACTTACGTGAAAGTCAATGGGGTGTGCTGCTATTTGGCTATAGTGATTAATCTGCGTAATCGACAGTTGATAGGTTGGAAAATGAGCCGCCATCATGATGCTCAATTGGTAGTCGATGCATTAAATCAAGCTATGTTGCGGGTGAAACCGACAACGACCATGTTGTTTCATTCCGATCAGGGAAGTATTTACGGTAGTAAGTTGTTTACTGAATGTGTGCAAAAACATGGCTTGGTGCAAAGTATGAGTCGCCGAGGTAACTGTTGGGATAATGCCCCAACCGATCGTTGGTTTAGAAGTTTTAAATATGAATGGATGTTGGAAAATTATCCGTCATTTGAAAGTTCGGTATCGGACGTGAAAGAGTACATTATGTATTATAATTATGCTCGCCCACATCAGTATCTTGATGGGTTCACTCCGATTATTTAAAAACAACCTATTGGGGACTGAAAAATTTGTTGACCACTACAAATACCACCCATAAGGGAAATATTCCCCTATGGGTAAAAAGAGTAATATAGTAAGGTGGCTTTATTATCTTCCTATAACGAACGATATGCAGGAGCAGAGCGACCAAATTTTTGTTTGTAGTAATGATAGAGTGTATTCCACACCATATCTTCACCACAGCCACTAATTTTAATCGTATCGCTTCCTAATGTTGTTACTACAGGAAGGTTGAGTTCATCAGCAATCACTTCACTGATATTTTCAATTTCGCCATCAAGTACGATATAAAATGCAATTTCCCGACTTAGTCCATTTTTAGCTACTTTTTTGATTGAAGCATAAATTTGTGGACGATAATCGGAAAGCTCACATTCAATCTCTTTTAGTTTATTCAATAAATAAGGTTTCATAGTGTTTCTCCAAAATAAAGGGAACACACTATGCCCATAGGGAATAATATGTTCCCTATGGGATGAAGTAGTTAAATGATGGTTGAATATTTTTTCGCAAAAAGTCTTTGTAAAGCATTTATAGCTTGTTTCATAAACAACCAGATAAAATCGAACCAAGAAAGTTTTTTCATTTCGAGATAGATTTTTTGTTCAAATTGCTCTTGGGTTAATCCATTGCTATCTAATTGAATATAAAGTTCAATATACGCAATATTTTCAAACCATTTATTTAGTTTTGTTGCAACAATTTCAATTGCTTGAAAAAGCGTAAATGGTCGCCACAAGATAATTACCAGAAAGGTAATTAAAACAACTGGAATTAAGATTAAATTGATAAGTGAATTAAAAATATGAGTTAATTTCATTAATAGGATCTCCTAAAAGAAAGGCTAACAATAATAAATTTGTTAGCCTAATATGAAAGTTTATGCTTGTGGTGAATCTGAATTAGCGTGAGCTTGTTCAGAGTACACTAATTGTCCATCAACTTTGATAGTTTTTATACGAATTAAACGTCCTTTTAAAGTAACGCCGGTATCACCTTTCTTATGTTCTTTACCATCCTTTTGGTAGGTAAAAGTATCAAACCAAAGGTCTGACATCACAAAAGAAATTAATACTTTTTTCTTCTCATTCACAGCATCTTGACAACGTTTAACCAAGCGCTCTGTTTCTTCTCCTTTAACATTGCAGTTAAAAAAACGGTACTCTGGCTTAGAAGAATCTCCAACTAATGCAGCAATATCGCAAGAATAGAACAGAGAACCCTTTTTAGGTTCAACTAAACGAATATTGTTCAGATAACCAATGCCAGTAGTATGAATGTTAAAGAAGTTTTTTTGAGTAGAAGTTTGAGTAGTCATAATGTTTTCTCCAAAGTAAAAAAGCGGAGAAACATCTCTACCCAACACGGGAAAAATGTTTCCCGCTGAGGGTTAAAATTAATTGAGATAAGGCGGCATTCCTGTTAAACAGAGTCATCTTTCTGAATGCTAATGACGTTTCGGCTGGTTGAACACAACTACCACATCGGGCTAGTCCGTTGCTATTTCAAGCGTTCTGCAACTTTTAAGGGCTACAAGGTAGCGACTTAATAATGAGATTTAATATGAATCTAAAACTTATTCATAGTAAAAATTAAATACTAAAATTGAATAATTTATTTGTAAAAATAAATAAGCCACTAATGAATATATTCACTAATGGCTTATTTACTTTTTAGATAATAATCTGAAAAAATGATTTTAACTATTTGACCAACATAATTGATATATGAAACCATTATATCTTCGTTACAATATTTGGATTTCATTTTCTCATTTACTCAGCTACATTGTGGTCTTTAGCTGATATAACTGTGGCATCTCAATTGATACAAAGGGCACCCATTTTTTCACCAGCGGGCTCTGGATTAAGATGAAATTGCAAATCATTGCTAAGTTTAAATAAAACTTTAATTAAATTTTATTTAAACTTAGCAATAACCACGATGTAAATAAAAAGTTGAAATGGCACTCCTGTATAAAACAGAACCCTCTTTCTGAGTGCTAAGGGTATTTCGGCTGGTGCATTGATAACCGACAATGCAAACGGCTTTTTAGGTAAAACATTATACCATATCTATTTGATTATTTGATGTAAATTTGCAAACTGTTGAGCTAGATTTACGGATGATTTCTTATTAGCAGATTTTTTCTTTGTCATTGACTCTACACACTTACAATTTGGATAACCTGTACACCCCCAAAACTCACCTTTTTCACCTTTAATTTTCCTTAAAGGCTTGCTACACTGTGGGCATTTCTTGATTTCAATATTTTTCATATTAAGTCCTTGATGTCCACAATTTTGGATTAAATGGCGAATAAACTGTTCTTGCTTTTGCATGAATTCAGATAGTGTCATTCGATTTTCTGCGATGTTATTAAGTGCCTGTTCCCACAATGCAGTTAAGCCAGGATCTTTTAACGCCGTTGGTAAGTTATCTATTAACATTACCCCTGCAGGTGTCGCTATAATGGATTTACCTTTTTTCTTAATATAACCACGTTTATATAGGGTTTCTAAAATGTTTGCTCGAGTTGCTTCTGTTCCCAATCCTTCTGTTTCTCGTAGTTGCTTTTTAAGACGCTCATCTGTTACAAAACGAGCAACATTAACCATCGCAGTAACTAACGTTCCTTCAGTATAATGGCTAGGCGGTGACGTTTTGAGCGATTTCACTTCAGTATTAACAACTTTTAACGTTTGTCCTTCAGTAACAATAGGCAATTTTTGCTTATCTGCATTATCTTCCTGAGCTGATTTACTAAATAGTATTTTCCAACCTGAGGCAATAATGACTTGCCCTTTAGCTACCAAGTTCTGTCCACGACTAGACAATGTAATCATGGTCTTATCTGTTTCAAAATGTGGTAAAAATTGAGCTAAATAACGACGGCGGATTAAATCATAAACTTTAAACTCATTTTCATCCATTTTACTAATATCTACACAAGCAGTTGTCGGAATAATACCGTGGTGTGCGGTAATTTTCTTATCATTCCAGGCTCTTGATTTTTGAGATAAATTTAATTCTGAATAAATGGACGATAAAGCATTATCTGCTTTTATCACACTTTCAATTACCTGTGGCACTTCTAGCAATTGTGATTCGGGTAAGTAACCACAATCTGTACGGGGATAAGTCGTTGCTTTATGCTTTTCATACAAAGACTGAGCAATATCCAATACTTGCTGAGTACCTAAATCATACAAGCGATTACATTCACTTTGTAAATCACTTAATGCAAACAGCAGTGGAGGACCTTCTTTTTCTCGTTTAGTTTCGATATTTTTAACTTGTACTTGACCCGATTGACGAATACTTGTATCAGCTTTTTGAATCACACTCATATCTAAACAACGACCATCTTCATCACAATATTGCTCAGGAACAATTAAAGTTGCACCAAACTGTTCTAAGTTGGATGTCGTCACTTGGACAGTTAAAGCATAATGTGATTTAGGAGTAAAATTCGCAATCTCTTTATCTCGATTAACAACAAGTGCTAATGTTGGACTCTGTACTCGTCCAACAGAAAGGGGAGGACCTTGATAGCCTTTTTGTTGTGCCAGTAGTGTAAACATCCGACTAAAATTCATCCCAATCAACCAGTCTGCCCGACTACGGGCAAGCCCAGCATAATAAAGCGAAATGGTTTCCTCATTTGTTTTAAGCTGACTTAATGCTTTTCGAATACTAGGTTCATCTAATGCATTAATCCATAGACGTTGAATGGGACCTTTATACCCAACCATATCTAATATTTCCCGAGCAATCGTTTCTCCCTCTCTATCAATATCTGTTGAAATAACAACAGACTTAGCTTTTTTAAGTAATGAAGTCACTGCCTTATATTCTTTTTTAGTATCAACCTTAGGATAAACCTGCCATTGAGAAGGAATAATTGGTAGCGTATCCAGTCGCCACTCTTTAAATATCGAATCATATTGTTCAGGTGAAAATTGTTCAACTAGATGCCCTCTTGCCCATGTTACGACAGTATGCCCATCTGGTGTCAATAAACATCCTTCACCTTTTTGAGTAGCGCCTAGTAATTTTGCAATATCACGTGCCTGGCTAGGCTTTTCACATAAATAAAGCTTCATAGTAACAAAACTCCTAATTTTGTATCTAATCTTTATTACAAATCTCTAAGAAGTTTTTATCATACGCAAAGCAGGAATAATTACAGCTCCAAATTCTAATTATGCTAGAAACAAAAAAGCCCAGTACACTTACTGGGCAGCACTTATAAAAGAGCAAGAAATGAAAAACTATTTAATGGCTTTTAAAATCTCTGCTTTAGTTTGGTTAGCAAATTCTTGAGAACCTTTTATTTTCCAATAAACAATTGAATTTCTACCTTCTTTTTCAATAGTTACATCTACATAATATTGTCCATCTCTACCGAAAGAGTCAGCCATTCGATAATAAACACCAGGTGTTTTTTCATGTACATAACCACCTTGAGCAAGAGCACTTTTTTTCCATTTACAGTTATTATCTGATACTGGATCACATTTAAGCATTTCTTCCATTGTTTCAAAACCGACATTGCGTTTTATTCGAACATAGAGTGTATCAATATCTCGTTTTGATGTTACTTTGTCTTCGAATTTATGATTGTCTACATTCATAATTTTATTAACTTCACCGGCCCAACTACCGACTTTTTGGTTAATAGCGGATAATTCTGCACACCCAGCTAATAAAGATACGACTATAGTAACCATTAAAGTGTATGAAAATTTCATAAAAAACTCCTTTAAAGCTAAACAGTATCATGTATCAAAGATTTTGCATACCTATTTAATAACAAACGGTTTTCTTCTCTCTTCTACTAATTGCCCAAACATTCTTCCTTTCTCCAACTCCAATTCTGATGGTTCAGGAAGATCAGAAAACCATTTGCTCCATCGCTGTGATATAGATGCTAAAGATATTTCATCAAATAAAATATCCTCACATTTATTTGCAAAAAATTCTATCAATGGCTTTGCAAGTTTCTTATTTTCGTACAAGCGCTGACAAATCCATAAATAAATGTCTACTAATTGTAGACCAATGCTATCTTCACTTGATTTATAATCTATATCTATCAGTGGCATTATTGATAAATCCATACTTGGCATATGGGGAGCGATTTGTAACGGTGCATCAGTATTATTTCTTATATTCTGATATAGTTTAGTAATCCAATCTTGAGCTTTATTAAATTCGGATTGTATATCAACAGTAATTTTTTCCACTTTCATTTTTTTCATTGTCAATCTATGACATATAGTAAAAATTGCTGTTTGAAAAGATATAATATTAGGCGAAATTTGGAGTTTATTCTCTTTACTATAAACATTATAGCCTATAACTGATGGATTCTTAATCACCCACTTTATCGCATCTAAAATAATCTCTATTGAACGTTCATCTGACAATGAATTAATTTTACATAAAAGTGTTTCACAAATATTGATTAATTCCTGCTGTGCCTGTTCTGAATTGATGTTTATCCTAGTTTCCCAAGCTCTCTTTGCTAAATTACGATCAAATAAAGTAGAAACTATTAATAATAAAGGATATCGTAGAGGTGTCCAGTAAGCAGTCCAAGGTACTGCAGGATTAACCCCTTGATCAAAAACCTGATCAAAAAAACTAATAATTGCAAAATCTTCTTTTTTTAATGAACAAAAATCAAAATTGATTTTATATTTATTATGTATTTCCTCCAACTCATTGATTATTCTTACTAACTCCTTATTACCCAAATTATTTGCGTGTAATTCTGTGACAGACAATTTATTTTTTAACGCTATAATATCTTTCTTTGCTACATCATCTAAATTAAATTCTGAACTTAGTATCCCATAATATAAATTAGGCTGTCCTACATCAAAAAGGTTTAACCCTGAATTCCCACTCTCATCTATATAAAAGTACATACTAGCACCACCTTTCAATCAGCTAAATACATCTCTTCCGTTACAATTTAAACAGAAAAATGCTATGGATTAGATTTTAACAAAATGGAGGGTTAAACTCATCTTTTACATGTAACTCAGAACGGTTGTTTCTATATCATCATCAAAATTATTTAACGGTGGCTCAGATCGAATTGGTGCAGTATTTGTTTGATTTGACTGAGTTGTACCCGTGTGCGTATATGGCAAGCCATTTCCTTGACTATTACGACTATCCAACATTTGCATTATCTCACCAATAATTTCCGTGGTATAACGATCTTGCCCATTTTGGTCTTGCCATTTTCGGGTACGTAAACGACCTTCTACATATACTTTTGAGCCTTTATGTAAATATTGCCCAACAACTTCTGCTGTACGGCGATAGAACACAATACGATGCCATTCAGTAACTTCACGACGCTCTCCAGTTGTTTTATCGGTCCAACTTTCACTTGTTGCAACACTGATATTTGCAACAGCCTCACCATTTGGCATAGTACGCAATTCAGGTTCATTACCAAGATGTCCGACAATAATGACTTTATTGATGCCTGCCATTGTATTTACTCCTTCAATGAATTAAGTTAGGCTTATTAAACTTGATTCAAACAAAGAAAAAAGTATTTAATTAAAATCTCATACAAATGAATTTTACACAGGTAGATTTAAAACCAATCATATAAGTTTATTTTCGCTAAGCCCTCCCCAAAAAGCCAACCAATGCGAGGGATTACTGGATGGTTCAATACCATATTTTATTCGGTATAATTGCTTAATTATTCGCTCACTTTCTTGAATAAGTGTTTTCATTTCTTCATCACTTTCATTACTGTCATACCACGCTTGATAACGTTCGTTATGGAGTTGATATTCATATAGAATAGCAATATTTAATCGCATCAACTCTATTACATTGATAAAATCAGTAGCTTTCTGATTCGCTATACTGCCATCTGTTTTTCCTAGAATCACAGCTTTTTCTTTCAAGTTAGAAAGAAGCTCTTTAAAGTTACCTGATTCTAGTGCTAGATTAAATTCATCTATCATCTTGTGTTCCATTACTCGCTCCTTAATGATAAAGGTATTTTCTTCGTTAAGGTAAGGGGCTTGTCCCCTTACCTTTAAAAGGCCTTTTGTGTCCAGAGATTACAAACTTTAAAAATCCAATGGTTACAAATCTAAAAATCCAACGGTTACAAACTTACTTAATTTACTGTTTGACGATTATATTCTTGCTCAATATCAATTTGCTTTTCGATGACTTCTGATAATTGTTTCAGCATTGAATTCAGTACAGACATTTGCATATTCAAAACTAGCCGCTCTTTTTCCATTTGAGTAACTCGTTTCTTTGCTGCTATAGAAATATTGCTGTCATCAATTAATGCTTTCCAAATTAGCCCGCCTTTAGGTTGTTTTTTAAGACCTAAAGTAGTACGCCAACGTAAAAAATGCCCACCTGAAGAAGATGCTTTATCTTGTATAAGGCGAAAACCTAATGCCTTAGTTACATCATGACTCTTTAGTTTATCTACGATTGCTTGATGTTGTTGAATTAAATGTTCTCTCACTTGATAAAGCGAAAGCTGTAATTGTTCACATTCATCAACACTCTTAAGTTCACTGAAAAACTGTTTAAAAACTATATTAAGTGGTGTATGTATCGCAAGATCACGGTACATATTATCTAAAATTAATTCACTTTCCATCTTTCTTGCTTACCTAACAACTGTGCCATACTTACGAATTACGTTTACTCTGAGCCATTCTCAATCAATCCATCATCTTCTTTTGATTCTGGACCAGTTTCAATTTGCTGCGTATTTTTTATTACTGGTGCAAAATTAGCACGATGTTCACCAGATAGCATTTCAGGTGATAACTCATATTTCATTCGTTTAATTGCGGCTTTATAACGGGCATTATTCTCTGCCGCATCACGACGAGTAATACCAGAATGTCGGTAATTTTCAACAATCCCGAAGCATTGACGGATTAATTTTGCCCCAGCTTCAATCCAATCTGCGGCTTCCTTACGAGTCATTAATGCAATATGTGCAGCAGCCATTACCGAACAAGCTAGTTCATCAAATTTAAGGAAAAGAAATACTAATTGATAACCTAATTGCGAATTGAAAGTAAGTGAGTAACGTGCAGGGGCAATACTTACACTGTTTTCCATATGGAAAGAGGCTGGAATTTGCTCTTTATAAATATAATCAACTTTATCTATGATCTTCTGAATTTCACGGCGGTATTCCAATACCTTATCTTCAAAACGTAGCAAATAATCATCAGCGTAAGGATCATCATTCATTGCTGCTTTCTGAATCTGACTAAGCATACTTAGACAAGTTGGCATACTAATGATGCCTGCACGAGTAATTCGACCTTCTTCATTGCGAATAGGTAAACGGCCTACCCATAATTTAGAAGCGTGGTGCGTATTAATTGTAATCTCAGGCGTGCTACGTAATGGACCTGGTTTTTGATTTTGAATATCAATAGTTGTCATTATTAAACTCCTTACATAGTGATTAAATTCTGTACTCTGTCCAGCCCCTGGACAGTGATTAAATTCTGTACTCTGTCCAGTCCCTGGGCAGTGATTAAATTTTGTACTTTGCAGAACCCTTCTACAGTATTCAGATTTTGTTCTTAATGTAGAAATTGCTCTCTAAAATTCCGAATCATCTCCGCTCGGGCTTGTCGTTCTTGTATTGTTGGCACAGATTTCAACGATGCTTGTTCTGGCACATTGGTTTGAGTATTAGTAATAGCTGGATTTAATTGACTTAAATGTTGCTCAAGCAAATAAGGATTAAATTCACCCAAGTGTGCCTTTTTCACTAGGCTTAACAAATATCCCTGCGGCTTTTTAATATTCCCTTTAGCAAGACGTTGTTCTGCTTCAAACAAAATAGCTTGGCATAAACCGAGGTCAAGCCCTTCCATTGATTTTGCTATTGTTTGCTTTTCAAATTGACTCAGTTTTAATGACCAATCAATTTCTTCAGCTTTACCTGTACAGTACTTATTTATAAATACAGTACTGTACTTGTACTGCATATTTACAGAGTTCCCTGATGGAACTGAGTCTAAAATCAATGAGTTAGCGTGTTTTTCTGAGCTAAGTTCCTTATTGGAACGCTGTGAAATTTGACTAAGTTCCTTTATGGAACTCGGTAAAAAATCTGTTTTGGGGCTGAGTTCCGTATGATCAGAACTTAGTTCCCTATTGGAACTTAGCAAATTTTGCTGAATAGTATCTAAATTTAAATGACCAAAATCAGCGTTTTTTTGATTTTCAATTCGAGAACAATAATCTTGGTAGCGTGCTTTCATCCAATCAATATGTGAAACATAATGCCATTGAGTTTTATCTGCCAAGATATTATCAACGATGTGAAGAGCAACACTACGTACAGTAGTATCCTTATGCTTAGTTGCCGAATACAATAACTTAAGATAATCTTCATTTAGTTGAATAGCATCTAGAATAGGGATGGGCTCATCGTGGAGTAAATAAACATTACCCTTAACCTGCCCAAGATCATTTCGCAATGTTTCGCATAAAGTTAGCCAGCGAGTAAGACGTAGCAACAATAATGTTTGGCTTACAGTTTTACGAGATAAATTCCCATCAGCATAGGGTTTATCTGAAAGCAATTTCCCTAATACCTCATAAGATGGGAATAATCCCCCCTGAAACTCTCTTGCTTTATGCTTAATTAACTGCCAGGCAAATTTTGCTCGTGGAGTTAGGTAAGGATCATAAAGCAATCGAGTCGGAACAGTTTCATGTTGATTACCGAAAAAGAGCAATCCTTGTTCTGTTTTTGAAGTCGTTGCAATTTGTTCAAAAATAGTCATATTAATTCTCCAAAGCCTTTGTTTAATTTTCCATTGTTTTGGCTTGGTATTTCGCTATAATGCATTTGCATTTACAAGAAGAGTGCAATTGGGCAAACCACAAAGCCCAATCCCCAAAAGTGCTACTCACGCTTTTGGGGATTCTTTTTATTTTTTGTGCCTATACCAAGGCTCAACAGTACGCCAAATAGCCGTTAAATTGATATGTGTTTCTTCTGCAAACAACATTAGCAATTCTAATCCCTCCATTGATTCTAAGTTCTGAATACTACTTTTATGCTGACACCATAATTCCCATAAAATATTTTTTTGTTCATCTGTGGTTGTTGCTTTTCGCCCCGCTTCTTCACGAATCCCTAATAAACTTCGTCTAGCAGACACTTTAGTGGTACTGAGACCAAAATAGGTGTTGAGCATTTGTATTGAAGCACCAAGTAATAGTGCTCGATCAATGATCATTCTCTCTTGTGTATTAACTTGTGCAACCTTTACCATTTTCCAAAATGCAACGTGATCAATATTAATTGCAGCAATCGGAACTTTTGATTGAGCAATATCATAAATCTCATCAATATTAAGTTGCTGAATAATACTCAGTTCAGCAGTTGAGAAGCCAAGATGATGACAAGTATTCACATTTCCTTCTCGGATATTATTAACAAGATGATCCAAAATGACTTTATTAAGATTATCAAGCATAGAAACTCCATCAAACGGTAGCTGTTGCTCGTAAATATCGAACAAGGCGAATTAAACGAAACAATTTAACTAAAGTAATATCATCAATATTAGGCTCTCGTTCTGCAGAGCCTAACAATAATGCTGTATCAAGAAAGCAGGCATCAGAATAGGTTAAATCATGAGTTTGCAACATATTGAGTAGCTCATAAATGGAACGTTTTGTATCATCTTCTAATGCTTCATCAAGAGGTTTCATTTGAAAACTATAATCAACAGGTTCTTTAACAATATGTTCAACAAATTGCTCCAAATTAAATTGTTCTGCAATATCAAGAGCGAGAGAATAAGCTTCTGCTTTATGTTGACGACTAGGGTAAACTTGCCAAATATCTGCTACAGGTTGGCGACCAACACAAGCAAATTCCAACCCATTTACAGTTGCTTGCTGTTCACGCTGTGCTTGAATTGTCATCCCTGGCACAATGCCATAATTTTGAGAAAACTGTTGGGCAAGATCATTATCTGGCTCAGCCTCTACAGTTTTATTGATTGTTCCAGATTCTGAATGATTATTTTCTGTCTCAGTGTCTAACGTACTGTCATTTTTTTCTTCCCATTGAATAGGTGTATCAGGATTAACTACGATCTCTTTTACTTCATTTTCTTGTGTAGTAGGTTTCTCTAATTTATCAGAATGGGAAATTTCTGTTTCAAACTGCGATTTTTCTAATTGCTGTTGCTGAAATTTCGCCACATCTTCTTGACTATGTTGAATTTGTGCATCAATTTCCTGCTGCTTCTTGGCTAGCTTCTGAAATTTACGCTCATCAAGATCAACCTCCATATACAACATTTCATAACTGACTTTTCCTTCCAAAGCATCGGTCATCTCATTGATTAGTGCATCTTGAAAGGTTTTTACATTGAAAGGATTGTCATTATTACAACGGGATAAACTATTTTCCCAAATTGCTTCAAAAGTAATATCTGTCTCAACTTCAAGGCGATATTGTTGCCAAACATCTAAGGCGTTATTGCGAATGGAGAGAAGTTTATCTATTGGACTATTACCTAACCCATTAAAAAGAACATCCGGAATAAATGGATATAAAAATTTTATGCATAAGCTCATCTTTGAAATTAATGTCTTTGAAATAATATATCCATCATTTTCTAATTCAGATGCCAACTCCCTTGAAGATAATTCCTTATCTAATTTTTTCTCGTAATATTCCTTTGCTTGCTGAATACCCAGTGCTTTCTCAATAAAGGTTAAATCTGCTCGAGTATCATTTTCGATTAAATGTCCGATCAACAAATCTAATTCCGCTTCAACACTATCTGCAGTTTCACCCTTCCAAGGCTTATACAAACATTCAATTGCCCAAAAACGTTGATCTTGTGTTTCATTAAAAAGCTCTTTTAAGGCTTGAATACGAGTATTTCCACCGTCCGCAATAATATAAAATGGCTCACCTGGACGTTGGGTAATATTTGGTTTGTGATCTAATCCACGACGACGAATAGATTCCTTAATCATATCGAAATTAGGGTTACGATTTTTGCGTGGATTATGTTCATAAGGGTGTAATTTATCTAATGTTACCGTGATATACTGCGATGTTGTTGGATAATGGGTTGCTGTCGCTGATGCATAAGTTGGCGACGTATTTACCATTGGGGATACATTCAAATTTCGTGCAATAGCTTCGGTTAATTTTTTATTTTTGTTACTCATAGCGATATCCATTTAAATTCATTTCATTTTCAAACAAGCTAAATTCACCGTGAAAACGGCATTCCACTTTACCTAACGGACCATTTCGTTGTTTACCGATAATAATTTCAGCGAGACCTTTTGCTTCACTCTCGGGATGATAAATTTCATCACGATAAATAAATAAAATCACATCAGCATCTTGTTCGAGTGAACCAGATTCCCGTAAATCGGCATTTACTGGGCGTTTATTAGTTCGTTGTTCAAGACTTCTATTTAATTGAGAAAGTGCATATATCGGCCGTCCTAATTCTTTAGCAAGTGCTTTTAATGCACCAGAAATGTGAGTAATCTCTAAATGCCTATTTTCTTGTTTTCCTGTTCCACGCATTAATTGCAAATAATCAATAAAGATAGCGGCTGGCTGACCGTATTGCCGACAATATTGTCTTACTTTGCTACGTAATCGTTGTACTGTTAATGCACCTTCATCATCAATAATTAAACGGTTAGTCCAATTTTTTTGAATAGCATGTACAGCATTTGCAATTTTGCCCCAATCTTCATCTTCTAATTCAGTAGCACGCCGAATTTTTTGTAAACTGACACGTGATTTCATCGCCATAAAGCGTTGCAATAATTGATCTGCTGGCATTTCTTGGCTGAAATAGAAAATGGGCTGTGTTGTAAATTTATCTAAAGTACTTGCTGCAGCTGTTAATGAAAGTGCGGTTTTTCCCATTCCAGGGCGAGCAGCAAGAATAATCAACTCTCCACCTTGCCCCCCTGTTGTTAATTCATCTATAGTCTGTATACCGAGCGGAGTACCAGTAATGGGATCGGCATTTAATGCGGATTTTTCCATCTTGATAAACATTTCAGTGAAAATGTCGCCTAAATTAGCAGCTCCGTTATCTGTCTGATTTAATGCAATATTGGTGTATTGTTTCTCGATTTTCTCAGCTAATTCTTCCAATTGTTCTGTATTTTTAGGTTTATTCATCTCACTGATGATAAACCGCCCTAATGATAAGTACTGACGTTGTTTGCTATATCGTCTAACAAGTTCTGCATAGGCAACCACATTAGCAGCAGAAGGCGTGCCATTGACAATTTCTGCAAGGTGAGCAAACCCTCCTATATCATCAAGCATTCCCTTTTCTTTAAAATATTCAGAAAGAGTCAAAATATCTACGGCTTTATTTTTTTGAGAAAATAAGCTAATTGCGTCAAAAATATGGCGATACTGGACTATATAAAAATCTTGAGAAGATAGAATGGGTTCTACATCATTAAAGCTATCAGGTTTTAATAATAAGCCACCGATCACAGCAATTTCTGCTTCTAATGAATACAGCTGAGAATAAGTATTTTCTACTTTACACATTATTCCCCCTTAAAACCTTGCCCAAAATGTGTAACAAACTGTGGTAATAATAGGGAACATAGGGACTTGATTACTTCATATTCTGCTTTACTATGACGATAAACGGGTAGGGAATAGGTCGCAGCTTCCCGATAAGCTACTTTATTAGGGATGTGAAAATCTAAAAGTGTCTTATCTTGCCCAAAATTTTGTTCAAATAATTGGTAGAGATGCTGTAATACAAATTTGACATCATTAGTATGATCAACACAATTTGCAACAGCCTTTAATGGAGGGAGCTTAAAGCCAAAGGCTTCAAAAGTTTGAAGTTCCTGATACATTCCAATTGTGCCACGAATAAATTCTTTTGCCGATAAAGTATGTGGGAGAATAGGGCAAAAAAGTAGATCTGCCGCAAGCACTGACATATCAACCGTAATATCACGAGTTCCTCGTGTATCAACGATAATCACATCATAACCTTGAAGTTTTTTAAGTAAAAAACTAAAACGGATAGCACCATCTGGTGCATTACGTAACATTTGGCTGACATTATTTGTTGGATCATTAGATTGAATCAAATCTAAATTAGAAATTGCTGTTTTAGATATAATATGACTTGGGTCAACATCTTGATAGGCAAGGAATTCGTGAATTCCACCTGGAGCCATATAATCTAAAGCAAAATAAGCACTCAGTGTTGGTTGAGTATCGGTATCGATAAGTAAGGTTTTTAACCCATGCTCAGCACAAAACGCTCCAATATTAGCGGCATTAGTGCTTTTTGCTGAACCGCCTTTAGTTGAGGCAACTGTAATAACGAATGGTTTTTGAATAGGAGATTGAATGTCGTTCATAAAATACTCACTTAACAAGAAGAATGATAAGAGAGTATTAGCTGAATAACTACTCGATATAGAAAGGAATTTTTAGAGCTAAATAAACTTAGATGGAGCGGGAAACGAGGCTCGAACTCGCGACCCCGACCTTGGCAAGGTCGTGCTCTACCAACTGAGCTATTCCCGCACTTTAGATCGTGTTATCGAAATGGTGCCCGAGGCCAGACTTGAACTGGCACGCCCCGAAAGGCGAGGGATTTTAAATCCCTTGTGTCTACCGATTTCACCACTCGGGCTGAGTGGAGCGGGAAACGAGGCTCGAACTCGCGACCCCGACCTTGGCAAGGTCGTGCTCTACCAACTGAGCTATTCCCGCATACTTCCGATTTATTCTCGGCAAGTGCGGTGCATTTTACGCACTTCTAGAAAACTGTCAACGGGAGAATGCAAATTTTTGAATTGATCGCTGAAAAAAAAGCCACTTTGTGAATGATTAATCTTTTATCCTTAGTAAGTTTATGACAGAATGAGGGAATCCTTTCGTTAAAACCACTTATAAAGCAAGAAAAGTGCGGTTGGTTTTTTAGTATTTTTAGAGGCAATATGACACAACAATATTCTATTGAAACAGTTTTAGCTCAAGCGGGTAATCGCACTGATGTGCGAACAGGTGCGGTATCAACCCCTATTTATCTTTCGACTGCTTATGAACATCATGGTATTGGCGGTTCGACGGGGTATGATTATACGCGTACGAAAAATCCAACGCGAAGTGTATTAGAAGATACGATTGCTCAATTGGAGGGGGGAGATCGAGGATTTGCGATGTCATCGGGTATGGCTGCCATTCAGTTATTAATGTCACTATTTACAGCGCCTGATGAGTGGATTGTATCAAGTGATGTATATGGTGGTACATATCGTCTATTAGATTTTGCGTATAAAAATCTTCATAGTGTGAAGCCTGTTTATGTGAATACAGCTGATATTGATGCGATTGAGGCGGCAATTACGGCTAATACTAAAGCTATTTTTATAGAAACTCCCTCCAATCCATTGATGGAGGAGTGTGATGTAGCTGCAATTGCAAAAATAGCAAAAAAACATAATCTTTTATTGATTGTGGATAATACTTTTTTAACACCAGTATTGTTTCGTCCTATTGAACATGGCGCAGATATTGTAATACACAGTGGGACAAAATATCTTGCCGGTCATAATGATGTGTTAGTTGGGCTGATTGTGGCAAAAGGACAGGAGCTATGTGATCGCCTATTTTATATTCAAAATGGCGCAGGCGCGGTGTTATCCCCATTTGATGCTTATTTAACTATTAGGGGCATGAAAACCTTAGCTTTACGTATGCAACGCCATGAAGCAAATGCGAAAGAGTTGGTTCAGTTTTTAAAAGCTCAGCCAGAGGTTAAAGATGTATTATATGCCGATAAAGGTGGCATGGTGTCATTTAGAGTGCAAGATGAGAACTGGGTTAATCCTTTCCTGAAAGCATTAAAATTAATCACTTTTGCGGAAAGTTTAGGAGGGGCGGAAAGCTTTATTACTTATCCAGCTACGCAAACGCATATGGATATTCCTGAAGAAGAACGTATTGCACGTGGTGTTTGTAATCGTTTATTACGTTTTTCCGTTGGTTTAGAAAACGTGGAAGATATTAAAGCGGATTTATTACAAGCGTTTGCCCAAGTTAAATAGTTTTAACTATTAAAGCAATCTATGAAACATAAAATAGGGTTATGCTATTATTCAGAATATGACGAAAGATAAGAGATTGGACTTGAAAAATACTTAAGTCACCTTTATCTTAGAGAAATAATAAACACTGTAACAAAAGGAAAAGAGAATGAGTGAAGTTTTACATACCAGTGATGCAAGTTTTGAGGCGGATGTTTTAAGATCAGATGTGCCAGTATTATTAGATTTTTGGGCGCCATGGTGTGGGCCGTGCAAAATGATTGCGCCAGTGTTAGATGATTTAGCTAAAGAACTTGGTGATAAAGTCAAAATTGTGAAAATTAATATTGATGAAAATCAGCAATCTCCGGCACAATTCGGAGTACGTAGCATTCCTACATTGATGTTATTTAAAGAAGGGAAAGCGGTGGCAACTCAAGTTGGTGCATTACCAAAAAGCCAACTAGCGGCATTTGTTGAAAAAAATCTATAAGTTTTATGAAGATAAAGAAAATCCCACTTTAGTGGGATTTTTTATGCGTCCATAAATTGTTGTAGATATTGAGGGACGATTTCGCTGGCTTTACCATATAAAAACTTATCAAAACTTGACCGCACTTGGCTTGGCTCAAGATTTAATTCTATGGTTGTTGCGCCATAGCGTTTAGCCTCATGAGCGAAACCTGCTGCAGGATAAACATTGCCAGATGTCCCAATTGAGATAAAGTAATCGCATTCTGCAAGAGATTGATAGATTCGGTCCATTTCAAATGGTATTTCTCCAAACCAGACAATATGTGGTCTTAACGTGTTGCGAATGTGACAGCATTCACAGCGATCCTCACTATGAATATCTTTTTGCCAATCATAAATTTTTTGTGTGATTTCACAGCGCACTTTTAGGAGTTCGCCATGCATATGTATAAGGTTTTTCGTCCCTGCGCGCTCATGTAAATTATCTACATTTTGTGTAATCACTAATAGATTATTACCTAGCTTTTCTTCTAATGTAGCTAGCGCAAAATGGGCTTGGTTCGGCTGAATAGTCGGATCAAATAATTTGGCACGACGCTCGTTGTAAAATTGCTGCACTAATTGTGGATTACGCATAAATCCTTCCGGTGTCGCAACATCTTCAATTCGATGATTTTCCCATAACCCATCAGAAGCACGAAAGGTTTGAATACCAGATTCGGCAGAAATACCAGCGCCCGTGAGTACAACGATTTTAGGTAAATTAGTCATGTTTATTCTCTCGTAATCGGGTTAAAACAGCTTTCATCTTTTTGTCTAGTGGAGCATTTAAACGTAATGTTTCTCCTGATTTCGGATGCTCAAAACGAATAGCCGCGGCATGTAAAAAAAGACGATCTAATCCGAGTAAGGCGAGTTTCTCATCAAATTTTTTGTCACCATATTTATTATCAAATGCGATAGGATGCCCTGCATACTGACAATGCACACGAATTTGGTGAGTACGTCCTGTAATTGGAGAGGCTTTTACTAATGTGGCCTGTCCGTAGCGTTCTTCAATATTAAAGCGTGTTTCAGAAGGTTTGCCTTGTTCACTGACTCGTACAATGCGTTCACCACTGGATAATTCATTTTTATTTAAGGGTGCTTGAATAATTTTGCAGTGAGATTGCCATTGTCCACGAACTAATGCCAAATAATCTTTTTGTACTGTTTTCGCGCGTAATTGTTCATGTAAATTCCGTAGGGCGGAACGTTTTTTAGCAACTAATAAAATACCAGATGTATCACGATCAAGGCGATGAATGAGTTCTAAAAATTTCGCTGTAGGGCGTAACGCACGTAATGCTTCAATGACACCAAAATCTAAGCCACTGCCACCATGTACTGCAATGCCTGAGGGTTTATTTAAGACTAATAAATATTCGTCCTCAAAGATGACTTGCTGCTCAAGCTGCGCCACTTTGGTTAATTTATTCGAAATGGGCGCCTGTTCCTTTTCTGATAAACGAACAGGCGGTATCCGAATCACATCCCCAGACTGTAATTTATACTCTGGTTTTACTCGACCTTTGTTGATACGTACTTCACCTTTGCGGATAATGCGATAAATTAAGCTCTTAGGCACGCCTTTAAGCTGAGCTAATAAATAATTATCAATGCGTTGTCCGGCTTCATCTTCGTTAACCGTTTGTATTTTGACGCGTTGATTAATGATTTGTGTTTGCTGTAACTGTGTTGACATATGCTTGAAATCAATGAACTCACTCGGAAAGAATAATATTATCATAGCATTTTTAGGGGGAGAATTCAGAAATTCTTTATGGTTTTTTGTGTAAACTTCATTAACTACCTTGCCAAGTGATCATAATAAATGGGATAATACCGAACATTTTTTAGATTAGCGTTAATCTAGAAAATAACAATGAAATTATAGTGATAAGTGAGAGGTAGATATACTATGCAGCGTTGGCATAAGACATAGCGTATTACCTTGTTTTGAATTTTATAATGAGGCATTTGCCTTGCATCTTGCAAAATAGCCGTCAGTTTGACAGAACACAATTTTGTTTTATTGATATGAATTCATAATATTATCAATAAGGTTATCAATGCACCCAGCAACTGACAGTCGAGAGACTGGCATAGCGACAGACACGAGGTCGATAACTAAGAATTGCAATTATAAAATCACAATAATAAATACAATGAGAAGATGAAAATGAAAAGAATGTTAATTAATGCAACTCAAAAAGAAGAGTTGCGAGTTGCGTTAGTCGATGGACAACGCCTTTTTGATTTGGATATTGAAAGTCCAGGTCATGAGCAGAAAAAAGCAAATATCTACAAAGGAAAAATAACGCGTGTTGAACCTAGTTTGGAAGCGGCTTTTGTAGATTATGGTGCTGAACGTCATGGTTTCCTTCCTCTAAAAGAAATTGCCCGCGAATATTTTCCACAAGACTATATTTATCAAGGTCGCCCGAATATTAAAGATATTATTAAGGAAGGACAAGAGGTTATTGTTCAAGTAAATAAAGAAGAACGAGGCAATAAAGGTGCAGCCTTGACAACCTTTGTGTCTCTTGCTGGAAGTTACTTGGTCATTATGCCAAACAATCCGCGTGCAGGTGGAATATCTAGACGCATTGAAGGGGATGAGCGTTTAGAGTTAAAAGAGGCTTTGAGTTCTCTTGACGTGCCTGAAGGAGTGGGGTTGATTGTACGTACTGCTGGAGTAGGGAAATCACCTGAAGAGTTACAGTGGGATTTAAAAGTATTATTACATCATTGGGAAGCCATTAAGCAAGCCTCTGAAAATCGTCCAGCCCCGTTTTTAATTCATCAAGAGAGTGATGTAATTGTTCGCGCAATTCGAGATTATTTGCGCCGTGATATTGGTGAAATATTGATTGATAGTCCGAAAGTCTTTGAAAAAGCTAAGGCTCACATCAAACTTGTTCGCCCTGATTTTATTCATCGAATTAAGCTGTATCAAGGCGAAGTACCGCTATTTAGTCATTATCAAATTGAATCACAAATTGAGTCAGCTTTTCAACGTGAAGTGCGCTTGCCATCAGGAGGATCAATTGTTATTGATGTGACTGAGGCCTTGACTGCGATTGATATTAACTCTGCGCGCTCAACACGAGGCGGAGATATAGAAGAGACTGCGTTGAATACGAATCTTGAAGCGGCAGATGAGATTGCTCGTCAATTGCGTTTACGTGATTTAGGTGGCTTGATTGTCATTGATTTTATTGATATGACCCCTGTTCGTCATCAACGGGAAGTTGAAAATCGTATTCGTGATGCGGTGCGCCAAGATCGGGCCCGTATTCAGATTAGCCGAATTTCTCGCTTTGGTTTATTGGAGATGTCCCGCCAGCGTTTAAGCCCGTCTTTAGGGGAAAGCTCCCATCATGTTTGTCCACGCTGTCAAGGTACGGGAAAAATTCGTGACAATGAATCTTTATCTCTCTCAATTTTACGTTTAATTGAAGAAGAGGCACTAAAAGAAAATACTAAACAAGTACATACTATTGTGCCAGTGCAAATCGCCTCTTATTTATTAAATGAAAAACGTAAAACCATTGCGAGTATTGAAAAACGCCATGATGTTGATATTGTGGTTGTGCCAAATGAAGCAATGGAAACGCCTCATTTTAGCGTATTCCGTGTTCGTGAAGGCGAGGATATGAATGTATTAAGCTATAATTTAGCTAAATTACATGAAGAACAAGAAGATTTATTTTTGCCTGAAGAGTCGTTGATATCTCGCAATATTGAACCTGCAGTGACATCTGAAACGATGGTCGAAAATGCCGCCGTGTCTTTAGCGATTTCCTCTCCAGCACCTAGTGTAAAAGAGAAAAAGGCGAAGAAAAACCAGCCTTCTTTAATTGCGCGTCTTGTCGCTGCGATTAAAAAGTTGTTTGCAACTGATAAGCCATCAGATAAAGAAAAAACAAAGAACAATCGCTCTACACGTAATAATAATCGTCGCAATGAACGCCGTAATAATACGCGTCGCTCTCGTAATGATGTAGATCGTAATAAAAATTTTGAAGAAGAGAAAATTGGCTTT
Organism: Conservatibacter flavescens; assembly: GCF_002795425.1. Lineage (GTDB taxonomy): Bacteria > Pseudomonadota > Gammaproteobacteria > Enterobacterales > Pasteurellaceae > Conservatibacter > Conservatibacter flavescens. The sequence goes on along the minus strand of NZ_PHHA01000021.1, from coordinate 70,499 downwards.
GGAGAAAAGACAGAAGCGCGAACAAAAGCTGAGTTAAACACTGAACGCAGTAATAAGCGCCAACGTAAATCAGCGAATCTTGGGAATGACACTGCGTTAAATGAGACAAGTCGTGAAACGCGCAGTAAAGATGTTATCGAAGAAGTTGCTCCGCAAGTAGCGGCTCGTCGACAGCGCCGTGATTTGCGTAAAAAAGTCCGTATTGAGCCAGAGCAAGTATCTGAAAGAGCGGTTAATTCTGAGGAAGTATTTTCAGGGGAACCTGATGTTCAGCCATTTGCAACAACACCAGTAAATGAAGTTGTTGAAAAGAGTGAGCATGAACAACTGCCAGTGGTTCAAGAAAATGCGAAAGAACCCCGTCAACGCCGTTTACCACGTCATTTACGTGTCAATAATCAACGTCGACGTCGTCAACCGACTGAAAAATCGGCAATGCCGTTATTTGCTGCAGTCGCTTCTCCTGAATTAGCGAGTGGAAAGGTATGGATACAACAGCCTGTTTTGAATGCTCCATCAAAAGATGCGATTTTTATGTCTGTAGATGAATTGTTAGCCCATCAAGATCAAACAATCGACAATGATCAGAATCTAACTGTGCCAGCTACGACTTTATTATCATCTCAGTCGGATCATTCACAGCCTTTTAACCCATTTTTGGCGCAACCGGCAAATGAATCAGTAGAGAAGAAGGTTCAAGATTCATTGGAAAAGTTGAACCAGGCGGAAAAAGCAAATGATATGCGGGTAGCTGATGAGCCAGTCGCTGCAGAAGAATCAGTGTTGTCTGAAACATTGCCTATAGAATCCGTTGAGTCACAGACGGTAGATGTTGAGCCAGTAGCAGACAATAGTGAGATTAAGACTGTGAAGCAAACTGAACGTACTTTTGAGTTTACAGGGCGTTTAGGCACGATTTCAGCAGTGGCTCACACGCGAGCAGAGGTGACATTGGCCAAAGCAAGTGATGAAGAAAGTGTTCCATTTCCTATTCATCAGTGGCAACATTCTCGTTACTACTTCCATGGCAAAGGGGCTGCCGGCCACCATAGTGCGGTTAGCCATGTGTACTCAGAACCCGTTAAAGCGGAGACTGAATAATATAATAAAAAAATCCGATGTTTAACATCGGATTTTTTTGTAGCTAAATAAACGTGGAAAATACCAATTAGAATACTTTTTTAAATGGTTTCACAATGACCTTGCCGTATACTCCAGCTTCAACATAGGGATCTTGGCTCGCCCAAAGCTTAGCTTCTTCTAAACTTGAGAATTTTGCAATAACAGTGGAACCGGTAAACCCGGCCTCACCAGGATTTTCATTATCAATAGCAGGCATTGGGCCTGCGGTTAATAAACGGTTTTCTGCTTGTAATGCATTTAAGCGGGCCAAATGTTTGTCTCGTACGGCCAAACGTTGTGCAAGCGTATTGGGCTTGTCTTCAGCAAAAATAACGTAATACATCATAAATAACTCCTAATTTTGGTTCTCTGCTAAGGCTTGGATTAATTCTTCATTGTGTTCACGGGGAATTGCACGAGGTCGACCGTGTTGGTCGATAGCAACAAACGTAAATACAGCTTCAGTAACACAATATCGTTCGTTAATGGGTTCACTAGACACTTTTTTTACCCAAACTTCCACTTTAATTTTCATGGAGCTTCTCCCAACAGAGAGGCATTTCCCGTAGCAACATACAACATCCCCAACGGAAACGGGACGAATAAAGTTCATGCTGTCTACGGATACAGTCACGACACGACCATGGGCGATTTCTTTAGCTAGAATAGCACCGCCCATATCCATTTGTGACATAATCCAACCACCGAAAATATCGCCATTGGCATTGGTATCTGATGGCATGGCAAGGGTACGTAGTAATAAATTACCTTGTGAAATTCTTCCAGGTCTAGCCCCCATTTGGGTTTCAGTTAAATTTGCGTTCATTACAACACCTTATTTTTGTTTATCTTGTGGAAGATAGCGGTAAATATAAAACCCTGTAATTATTGTGGCAGCAATGGTTAATCCGATAATACCGAAAGTTTTAAAATCAATCCATATATCATCAGAAAGATATTGGCTGATATAGAGATTGATTAACATACAGAGCACAAAAAAGCCTGCCCAGCCAAGGTTTAGATTGCGCCATATATTGTCCGGTAGATTAATTTCTTTGCTGAGCATTTGTTTAATCAGTGGTTTGTTAAAACAAAATTGACTGATTAAGAGAATCAATGCGAAGACAGCGTATACAATAGTGACTTTCCATTTTAAAAACTCTAAATCATTAAAGTAAGCGGTTAGTGTGCCGAAAAAAATCACGGCAATGGCCATAATTTTTTGTTGTTTTTCAATACCACCGAAGACTAATTTCAGGATAATCATTTGTACAATAGTAGCGACAATAAGGGTAATTGCGGCAGCTTGTACACCAACAAGTTTATAAACGGCAAAAAATAAAATAAGGGGAATAAATTCCAAAATTTGTTTCATGCTTTCCTCGATTATGGTGTTTGAATAAATAAGTGATAAAAACGATAGCTAAAGACTAATGCAAATACACTGATAAAGCTGCTTATTGCTGTCGTAATGATTTGTATAATTAAGTTATTGTTAAATGCAGCTAATTGATTAGAAAGCATCGAAACTAATAAATAATTAATTAGACAATAAATTAATAAAATAGAAATGCGTCCTGAACTCTGTTGCCAAACAAATTTGAGTGATTGTGTAAAGCTTTTTTGACCAATAATGTAGGCTAGCGGTGCGAGACAGAGGCGTAAAAATAAATAAATGCCAATAATGGCAACAACCAATCCTAGAATAGAGCCTGTTAGTAGTACAATCAGTCCATAAGCAAGGGGTATGGTGATTAAGACATTAAGCGCAAGGACGCCAATAAAATAGCGTAGTGCTTGACTAAAACTGTCACTTAATGAACGAAAGCGATGTTGTGTAATATGATGGAGTGTAATAATCCCCCAAGTAGAAAGTAAGCTACTGATAATTTGGTTAATTAATGAAATGGTTAAGACGTTTGGGTGCAGCATCGTTGAGAAGACGGACATTGCTTCAGGGGGAAGATCATTATTTATTGGCGCAGTTTGCAGATTTTCCATAATAGCAGGAGCCATTTGGCTCAGGATAAACTGAGTGGCAAGGGCTAAGATAAAGAAAGCTGCCATAAAACTGATGGCGATTTGTCGTTGATTACGAACGAAATTCCAGCTGTCTTGGAAGATTTGCGTGAAATTAATAGTCATGTAAAAGCGAGCCTTACTATAGATAAAAATGGTTTGTCATTGTAGCTAATTATCCCATTAAATAGAAAAAAAATGAACAAGGTAATTTGAGCTGGAGCTGAGATCATATTTTGAAAATATATTTAAGTTAAAAATAAGTAATTAAATTTCATAATTTTGAGCCAGATCACAAAATAGTTAACCATAATGAGGTATATTGCTAATGTATAACCATATAGTTTATATGGTTATCCTTATAATAATATCAACGAGGGAAAAGTGATGAAAAAAACAGTATTAGCACTCAGTATGATGGTTCTTTTTTCAGGGGTTGTTAGCGCTCATGAAGCGGGTAGTGCATTAGTTCGCGCTGGCGGTATTGCCGTTGTGCCTAATACATCAACGGATAATTTGCCATTTAATGTTAATGCAAATGCGCAATTGGGGCTAACTGCAACTTATATGTTGACAGACAATTTTGGGGTTGAGTTATTAGCAGCAACACCTTTTAGTCACGAGATTAAGTTAGGAGATACCCTAGTTGGTAAAACGAAACATTTACCACCAAGTTTGTATGCTCAGTATTATTTTTTAGATAAAAACGCAATTGCGCGACCTTATATCGGGGCGGGTGTAAATTATACGACCTTTTTTAAAGAAAAAGTGGAGATGCCTGGAGTCACTGAGCTTAAATTGAAAGATTCATGGGGAGCGATTGCGAACGTAGGCGTAGATATCAGTGTGACTGATAATGTTTTCATTAATGCGTCGGTATGGTATGCAAAAATTAAAACTAAAGCGACCTATAAGCTCGCAGGAACGCCAATGACAACAAAAGTCACATTAGATCCAACGGTGTTCTTTTTAGGTGTGGGTTATCGTTTCTAGTATTATGAAATTTCTCCCCGTGATAGGGGAGAAATTGTTTACAATCTAAGCTGCCAAATCTAGCATTTCTTTTGCATTAGCCAGTGCAGTATCCGTAATTTTACTTCCTCCCAATAAACGAGCAAGGGCATTGACACGCTCATTTTGTGAAAGTGCGGTCATTTTTGTTTCCGTTTTTTCATCTACCACAGATTTTTCTACATTAAACTGTTGATGTGCATGACAAGCGACTTGAGGGAGATGAGTAACACACAGCACCTGACATTTTTGCCCTAGTTGACGTAGAAGTTTACCAACAACACTTGCAGTTGCACCACTGATTCCGACATCGACTTCATCAAAAATTAAAGTTGGAATCGCGGATTGATCCGATGTAAGCACTTGAATGGCTAGCGCAATACGTGATAGTTCACCACCTGAGGCAATTTTGGATAAAGGCTGGGTGCTTTGACCTAAGTTGCTGCGTAAAGTAAAAGTAATGGTATCACTGCCGTTGCTAGAGGTTTTATTTAGATCATGTTGAATATCAATAAAAAATTCTGCATTTTCCATAGCTAATTGCTTAATAGATTGAGTCACATTTTTAGCTAATTTAGTCGCGCCTTGTTGACGGCTTTTGTATAACTCAGTAGCCACCGTTTGCATATTTTGATAAGCCAAGTGCTCTTCCATTTTTAACTGTTCTTCATTATGGGAAAGATCAGTGAGTTCAGCTAATTTCTGTTTGAGGGATTGATGGTGTAAATATAAGTTTTCAGGTGCAACATGATGTTTGCGCGCTAACTGAATTGCTTGTCCCATACGTTGTTCAATTTCTTGTAATAATTGTGGGTCTTGTTCAATATTTGACGCAAGATGCTGAATCTCACGGGTTGCTTCTTGCACTTGAATAAGTGCTTCTTGCAATATGCTATTGACGTTTTGGTAAGCGGTGTCCATTTCGGTGAGGTTTTCAACATATTGCGTGGCGCGATAAAGCATAGAATCGATATTAACTGATTCGTTTTCACTTAATAACATTGATAAAGATTGAGTAAGTGTGGTTAATTCTTCACTGTTTGATAAGCGAGAATGATCTGTTTCGAGTTCTTCAAACTCACCTTGTTTTAGATTAAACTCGTCAAGTTCTTCAACTTGATATTGTAATAGTTGTTTAGCTGCCTCGTTTTCAGCGCGTTTCTGTTGAAAATGCTGTACCTGCTGTTGAATATGTTTCCAGTGGTGATATTTTTCATGCATTGTGGCAAGTAATTGAGGATGTGAACAATAATTATCTAATAAATGCAATTGATGGTCAGGCTTTAGCAATAATTGTGAAGCATGTTGCCCATTAATATGGGTCAAATATTGTCCGAGCTTTTTTAGTTGGGAGGCTGGAACAGGCGTATTATTGATAAAGGCTTTTGAACGCCCATCATGATTGATAATGCGGCGTAAAATACATTCTGTAGGATTATCTTGATCTTGTAGATCATGGTCTTTTAGCCAAGATAAAGCACTGGCATTTTCTTCAAGTAGGAAGGTGGCACTTACATCAGCTCGTTCCGCACCTTCTCTTAGCATAGCCAATTCTGTGCGTTGCCCGAAACAAAGGCCTAGCGCATCAATAGCAATAGATTTACCTGCACCAGTTTCCCCTGTGATCGCCGACATACCTTTGGCAAATTCTATATTGAGGTGACGGACAATGGCAAAATTATTAATAGTAAGTTGAGTAAGCATAAAAACCTCCGGATACTGTATAAATATTAGTATATATTGTTTTTTTATACAGTAAAGGTTTTTTATCAAAAAGTTAGAATAATTTTTTTAGCCACCCTAATTTGGAACTTAACACATTATAATAATTGTAATTTTTTAAGTGTAATAAGCGCAGTTTATGAGGGCTTTTCACAACGGTAACAATATCATTGGTGGAGAAAGGTACAGCAGTTTGGCTGTCACAACTCAATTCTAAACGTGATATGTTATAGTCAGCAAAACGCATGGATATTTTGCTGTTTCCATCTAAGACTAAGGGACGAGAGGAAAGAGTATGGGGGTACATTGGTACAAGTGCTATGGCATTGAGTTGTGGAGTTAAAATAGGTCCTCCCGCTGAAAGGGAATACGCCGTTGAACCAGTAGGCGTGGCGATAATCAGTCCATCAGAACGTTGAGAAAATGCAAATTGATCATCAATATAAACTTGAAAATCTATCATATGGGCGATTTGACTTGGGTGTATAACAACTTCATTAACCGCATTACCAGCGGCAACATATTCACCATTACGTTCAATATGTGCTTCTAGTAAAAAGCGTTCTTCAACGACAAATTCCCCATCTAAACAGGCTTGTAATTGAGCATAAGCATTTTTAGGATCAATATCGGTGAGAAACCCCAAATTACCGCGATTAATCCCAATTAAAGCTATATTGTACTTGGATAAAACGCGTGCTTTGCCAAGCATATTGCCATCACCGCCGATGACAATACATAACTCTGCTTGTAGGCCAATTTCATCTAAGGAGGCAATATGATTTTCAGGTATGTTGAGATCCTGGCCTAATCCATCTTCCACTAATACATGATATCCTCGTTCAAGTAACCATTGAAATAAGTTTTTATGCATTTGTAACGAGTCATTCCTTGGTCTACCAACGAGGCCAATAGTGTTAAAGGAGGAATGTAATGCTTTCATTTCTGCTTGGCTAAAGAGATTGCCCATAAATAATTCCAAAACTGACAGATTAACTTGATTAAAATAATTTAGTCCTTATATTACAATAAAATGATCTGAGTTTGTGTGTTTCATCATGCAAATTCATTATTTTTTGTTACAATAAGATATATTGATCTTAAACTGACTAACGGAGAGATTCATGTCTGACAAAGAACAGAAAGTGGAAAATAGTGAAGAATTAGAACAAGTGACAATGGAAGAAGTTCAGCTAGAAGAGGGGGCTGAGCAAGTCGTCAATGATGATAGTGGGGAGACCTCTTTAGAAGAAGCCGTTGCTCGAGTGCAAGAGTTAGAAGCTCAACTGGCTGTGCAACAGGAAGAAAGCTTGAAAAAAGAACAAGATTTGGTGTTGCGCACTCGTGCGGAGATCGACAATATCCGTCGCCGTACTGAACAAGACGTGGAAAAAGCGCATAAATTTGCATTAGAAAAATTTGCTAAAGATATTATCAATACAGTAGATAACTTAGAGCGCGCGTTAGCAACTCCGGCTAACACCGATGACACAGGTATTAAAGCGTTATTTGATGGGGTAGAATTAACCTTAAAAGAGCTACTCACGACCTTAAAACGTTTTGAGATTGAGCCTGTGGGCGTAATAGGCGAGGCGTTTAATCCGGATTTGCACCAGGCTATTTCTATGCAACCAGCAGAGGGATTTGAAAGTAATCAAATCACAACAGTATTGCAAAAAGGCTATTTATTAAATGGTCGCGTTATTCGCCCTGCAATGGTTATGGTTGCGGCATAACCTGTTAAATGATCCTATGTGAGTCCCACTCGATGTAAGTTTATTTTCACAGCTGGGACTCAGTCTATCCTTTGCCATTTGGGGTTATTTAGAGGGATTGTTTATGCGATTGCCCTTTAATAACTTTCGGATCCAACTCCGATTTGGGTTTAGTGCATGCAATATGTCTTCACTTAATGGCAATGGTTCCCCATAAATTAAAGACGCTAAGGTCTCGCCTAAAAGAGGCGCTGAAGTTAATCCCCGTGAACCGAGTGCACCAATGATAAACAGATTATCGAAATTAGCTGCGTTTTTAATTGCTTGTCGGCGACGTCGTAAATTATATAAGTCTCTGTAGTCCTCAATTTGTTGCATAAAATTAGGTGCATTGCCCATCATTGCAATGCGATCTCGCACGGAACAGCGAATTCCTTGTCGCGCTATATTGTCACTGGTATCAATGTCTAGTGTCCATGCTACATGGGCCAGGTTTTGTTGGATTTTTTGTTGATTTTCTAGTTGTTCTATTTGACTAAAAGCACGGCTGTCATTATTACGAACATGGCTTGCGCCTAGACAATGGCTGCGTTTTTCTTGATCGACAGGGGTTAAATAACCGTCATAACACAAGACCGTATTGAGTTTTAACAAGTTGTCAGAAGTTGGAATTTGGCTTACTTGCCCTCGTACAGCATAAGTAGGGAGGTGTTGAGTTTGTTCAAATTGATTTAATTGATAGCCATTTGCAATGATGACGGCATCATGATAAAAGCTATCGTGATGTTGATTATGTAATATCCAACCGGATTGTTTGGAAGAAAGTGCGGTGATTTTTTGCAAAAATTTTATTTCAACACCATGGGATTGCAAATATTTTGATAAATTTTGCACCAATTGACGCGGAGCAAGCCAACCACCTTGAGGAAAAAAGCCTCCTCCACAAGGCAGTGGCAGTCCAGCTTTTTCACTTAATTTAGCTTGAGAAAGAGATTGATAAAAATTGGGGGACCAACCATATTGGGCAATTTTTGCCAGTTTTTCGGCGGTTTTAGTATTATAAGCACATAATGCGACTCCGCAAAAATCATGCTCAAAGCTAATGTGATTAGATTCTGCCCAGCGTAATTGCTGATTAGCATAGGCAAAGGCATGAACATAAAAACGAATATTACGTTCATCATCGTCACTTAATTGCGGATAGATAGCGCCTTGCTTATTTCCTGAGGCATTGAGAGCAACTTCCGGATCTTCGCAATACAGTGTGATTTTGGCTTGCCGTTGTAAGAGGGAAAGGGCGGTGAACATGGACGCAATGCCACCTCCGATAATGGCGATACGAAAATCTTGTGAAAGATTGACCGCACTTTGTGGCAATTGCCAGGGAAAATGCGGAGGAAGTGCGGTATGATTTTCTGATTTTTTTCCCACTAGCATTTCCCGTTTTTTACCAAAGCCTTTACGCTTGCTAAGGGTGAAGCCAACGAGTTCTAAGCCTTTCCGTACATGGCTTGCTGCTGTAAAGGTGGCTAGTGTGCCATCGGGTTTAGTGAGGCGAAAGAGTTGTTGATAGACAGCAGTATTCCACATATCGGGATTTTTGGCGGGAGAAAATCCATCTAAAAACCACGCATCAACTTTGTTATTCATATAATCCCCGAGTTGAGGAAGTTGCTCACTAATTTCCCCAAACCAAATATCTAGCGTTGTTTCAGCAAAATGAAAACGATAACACCCCTCTATGGGCTCAATCCAATTTTGTTGAAGCTGATGTGTTAATGTGCTGAATTCAGGGTAGTGCTGATGGATAATTTTGAGCTGTTCAAGCGCAATGGGGTATTTTTCAAATGAGATGAAAAACAGGCGTTTTAGTGGGTGTTGTGTATATTGCTGACGAAATTCACGAAATAGATGCGTCACTGCCAAAAAGTTTAACCCTGTACCAAAACCGGTTTCTCCAATAATAAAAACGGAATGCGAAAAATTTAACCAGCGCTCCCAAAGCTGATTGCCTTCTTGAAAAACGTAGCGACTTTCTGCTAATCCATCTTGATTATTGAAATAGACATCGTCAAACTGGGGAGAAACAGGGGTATTACTTTGATTAAAGTCGAGATTGATAGACTGAAGTTGTCGCATAAAAATTCTTCCTTTAGTAAAATTAGGCATATAATAACAAAAATAGACTGGTCGTATGTTATAATTTAGACTTTGCATAATATTGTTTTTATAGTATGTTACCGCGTTAGCGAACAACTGTAAGCTAAATTAGCACATATTCTTCATAATAAGGAATAAAACACATGAAAAGAGCAGTAATTACTGGATTTGGCGTGATTTCAAGTATTGGTAATAATAAACAAGAAGTATTGGCATCATTAAAGGCTGGTAAATCAGGTATTGAAGTTATGCCAAGTTTTATTGAGATGGGGATGCGTAGTCATGTGGCAGGAACGTTAAAGATTAACCCAAGTGAGCATATTGATCGTAAAATTTATCGTTTTATGGGTGATGCCGCTGCCTATGCTTATCTTTCAATGAAAGAAGCTATTGAAGACTCAGGTTTAACTGAAGAGCAAGTATCTAACGATAGAACAGGTTTAGTCATTGGGGCGGGAACGGGTTCTGCTCATAACCAACTTATCGCTTGTGATGCGGTTCGTGGTCCACGTGGTGTGAAAGCTGTAGGCCCTTATGCAGTGACTAAAACGATGGCATCAAGTGTTTCAGCATGTTTAGCAACGCCTTATAAAATTCGTGGTGTGAATTATAGTTTAAGTTCAGCGTGTGCAACATCTGCACATTGTATTGGCCATGCATGGGAATTAATCCAATTAGGTAAACAAGATATTGTGTTTGCTGGAGGCGCTGAAGAGTTGTCATGGGAATGTGCCACAGAATTTGATGCGATGGGTGCAGTGTCGACAAAATATAATGATACTCCGGAAAAAGCTTCGCGTGCTTATGATGCAAATCGTGATGGCTTCGTGATCGCTGGTGGTGGTGCTGTCGTTGTTGTTGAGGAGTTAGAGCATGCTTTAGCGCGCGGTGCAAAAATTTATGCTGAAATTGTAGGTTATGGCGCGACTTCAGACGGTTATGATATGGTTGCACCAAGTGGCGAAGGGGCTGAGCGTTGTATGAAACAAGCGATGGCAACGGTTGATACTCCAATTGATTATATTAATGTACACGGCACATCAACACCAGTCGGTGATGTGAAAGAATTGGGCGCAATCAAAGCTGTATTTGGCGATAAGGTTCCTGCAATTTCTTCAACTAAATCAATGACAGGTCATTCACTGGGTGCTGCTGGTGCGCATGAAGCGATTTATACGTTATTAATGTTAGAAAATGATTTTATCGCGCCAAGCATTAATATTGAAACTTTAGATGAAGAAGCGAAAGGTTGTAATGTAGTAACGGAAACGAGAGAAAATGCAGGGTTGACGACGGTAATGTCGAATAGCTTTGGTTTCGGTGGAACGAATGCTACATTAGTGTTTAGAAAATATCGTAAAGACTAAAAAATGAGAAAGGATTGAGATCATGATTACTCAATCCTTTTTTAACAACCATTTTATCTATTACACTTGATATAACGAAAAAAATCCCACTTTGATAAGTGGGATTTTAGTATCAATTAGCGACGTAAACCTAAACGTGCGATAAGATCAGTATAAAGCGCAAGGTTAGTGCGTTTTAAATAATCTAATAGTTTACGACGACGAGAAACCATACGTAATAAACCACGACGACCGTGATGATCTTTTTTGTGCTCTGCGAAGTGTGCTTGTAAATGATTAATTTGTGCAGTTAACAAGGCGATTTGCACTTCAGAAGAACCGGTATCTTTACCGTCACGACCATATTCAGCAATGATTGCTGCTTTTTTTTCAGTACTTAGAGACATATTTACTCCTAAAATTGGTTGAGTGTTTAAATACATCATTCGCCGATCTCTAATTCAGCGATGACAGGAAGTTTGCATTTTACGGATTCGGGCTAAAAAAGCAAGAAACTTTTGAGAAAATCACCGCACTTTATGGATAAAAGTGCGGTATCTTTTTAATTATTTTCCGTGAGCGCGTTTTACTAAGATAGTCGAAAGGCTAAAAGAAACAATAAAGGAAATAGCCATACCAACACTGTACATTGCAAGATTATCAGGTTTGATTGATGGGAGACCTAAAATACCTGCAGCGCCTAACGCAATTGCTTTGACATTAAAGAGGGCAATAAATGCACTTGCTAGACCTGAACCAATCATGGCAGAAATAAAGGCTTGGCGATAACGTAAATTGACCCCGAACATGGCCGGTTCAGTGATGCCTAATAGAGCTGAAACGCCAGATGGCACAGCTAAACCGCGAACTTTAGGATCTTTTAATGCGAATGCCACACCTAAACAGGCGGCACCTTGTGCAATATTAGACATTGCAGCGATTGGGAAAATAAATGTCCCTCCCGTTCTAGCAACTTCGGCAAGTAATTGAGTTTCTACTGCAATAAAGGTTTGGTGCATACCTGTGATAACAATTGGCGCGTAGAATGTTCCGAATATTGCTCCGCCAATGAAACCAAGATTATCATATAACCATGTTAAGCCCGCAGAGATAAGCGAACCGGCTTCACGACCAAATGGGCCAATAACGGTAAATGCTAAGAAACCTGCAATAAAGAGGGAAAATAATGGTGTGATGAGGTTATCTAAATAAGACGGTACAAATTTACGGAAGGTTTTTTCTAAGGTGGCAAGTACCCAAGCTGAAATAATGGTTGGGATTACTGTACCTTGATAACCGACTTTTTCGATTTCTAGACCGAACACATTCCAGTAAGTGATATTGCCTTCCATCAAGGTTTTTGCATAGTTCCAGCCATCTGCTAGCGCAGGGTGGACAAGCAACATACCTAATGCGGCACCTAAGAATGGATTTCCACCAAATTTACGGGTAGCGGAAAAACCGAGTAGTACAGGCAGGAAAACGAATGGCGCGTTAGCAATAGTATTAATAAAATCAACTAAATCAGAAACATGAGGATATTTGGTGACAACAGAATGCCCTTCCCAAAAGAAACCGATGGAAGTCAACATGGAGTGAATACCCATTAACAAACCACCAGCAACAATTGCTGGAATAATCGGTACGAAGATATCCGCTAATCCTTTTACTAGACGTTGTAATAGACCCTGATTGCCACTAGCAGCTTCCGCCACTTCCGCTTTGCTCACATCACCGATGCCAAGTAATTTGCTTAATTCGGTATGGACTTTATTTACTGTGCCTGAACCAAAGATAATTTGATATTGGCCAGCTACAGAAAATTGGCCTTTAACACCGTCGATATTATCAATTCCCTCTTTGTCTACTTTGCTTTCGTCATTAAGCACAATACGTAGACGAGTTGCACAGTGGGCTGCGGTAACGATATTTTCTTTACCGCCGAGTTTGTCGATGACTTGACTTGCGATTTTTGGAAAATCCATAAACTGATCCTCTAGGTGAATAAAATAGGGCTAACCCCTAACCAAAAATTAGGTAAATTTTAACTAAAACGTGTCAAGCTGGCTAGTGAAATTGTTATTTTTTCGCCATTTTTTCCCCTAAAGGCGGTTATTCTAATAACGATTCATAACGTTCGTCTGTGAGCAGTTTTAAAAAAGCGAGCAGTGCATCAATGTCTTCATCACTCAGCGCTTTTCCTGACTTTAACTCTTGGTGATTCACTGTAGGAGCATATTCAGGCGCTGACCAAGGTTGGTTTGTTTCAGGGTTTATGCGACGATTTGGATTATTGTAGTGATCGAGAAAGAGTAATACAGTGCGCAGTTCACTGAAGACACCATTGTGCATATAAGGGCCGGTTACAGCAATATTACGGAGGGTAGGAACTTTAAATTTGCCTTTTTGTTGCTCATCATTTTGCACCATAGGATTTTCAAATAACCCCAAATCGACGAAGTCTTCACTGAGTTGGTTATGGGCGATTAGACGAGGGTTTTTAGGTACGCCAATATTATGGTAGTGGTAATTGGTGAATGTTTCTTCTTGGTGTCCTGTTTCATGTAATTGGTGACAGCTGGAACAGTTAGTTGAAGTGCGGTCAAAAAATAAATTTTTTCCTTTTTCTTCTTGAGAACTTAGGCGGTATTCTCCACGTAAGTATTTATCATATTTAGAATCAAACGGTGCGAGTAAGCGCATGTTTTGTTGAAAGACCGCGAGAGCATCTTCCATCGCGGCGTAAACGGATTCTACGGAATGCCATACTTCTTTGCCATAATGTTGGGTAAAGAGTTGTTGATACATGGGCGTGAGGTAGAGTCGTTCAGCCACACTACGTTTGTCAGGCATGCCCATTTCTACGGGATTAATTGGTGGTTGCCCTGCTTGTTCGGCAAGATTTTTAGCGCGACCGTCCCAAAATTGCCCCCCAATATATTCTCCACTTGCATCATCATAATGAAATTCAGGGCTGTACTTGGCATATAGCATGGTTTGCGAGTTTCGGTTGCCGAATAAGGCGGGATTATCGCCTTGTGATACCATGCGTTTGGCTGAATTATCTCGTAGATCCACAAAAGCGGTATCAGGGCTATGGCAGGTTGAACAGTTTTGTGTGCCATTTAGAGAAAGTGCGGTGTCAAAAAATAAAATTTGTCCTAATAATGCTTTATTAATCCCTCCTTCCGGCATAACACGTGGGGCTTTTTCTAAAGCAAAGGCGGTATATGTGAGACTGCACATGGCGAGCGTAAGTAAAAAACGTTTCATAGTTTGGGTGCATATTGTGGAAACATAGCCATAGCATAGCGAGAAATAATAGAAAAGTCCTCCCTGTTTTTAGGTATGTGTTTTGATTTAAATCACAAAAAGGTCAAAAGGCAATAAGATTTTCTTTGGGAAAGGGGCAAAATATCCTACTATTTTAGTCGGTTTTAATGATACAAAGAGGTGATTAAATGGCTGATGATCAAAAATGGCTAACCGCAAGTTATGACGAGACAATTGCTTATATTTTATCGCGTTTTCACGAGCATCATCGTGTACAGTTACAAACGTTAATTCCTTTGGCAGAAAAAGTCGAAGATGTACATGGTGATCGTGAGGATTGCCCGGTTGGTTTGGCTGCTCAACTGAAACATATTTATGCCGATTTAAGTCAACATATGATGAAAGAAGAGCAGATTTTGTTTCCTATGATTAAGGCTGGGCAGTACGCAATGGCTCGTATGCCTATTCAGGTGATGGAGCATGAACATGCAGAGCACAATGATAGTTTGGATGTGCTAAGAGCTTTGACTAATAACATGACACCTCCTGCAGATGCTTGTAATACATGGCAGACATTATATCGTGGCGTACAGGAGTTTGTGGACGATCTGAGCTTACATGTACATACGGAAAATAATATCTTATTTCCACGCGTATTGAACGAAGCTTAATAATCAGGCGGATTCTCAGAATCCGCCTTATGCTTTTTAGTTTAACCAACCTGCTCGATGAACAATAAAGAGAATTGTAAAAGCAGTTAAATAGAATAATCCCATTAAAGAAAGCCAGAGTAATCCGCCTTTCACTTTATGCTTACCTTTTAATACTAATGACAGATTTAAGGCCGCAAAGACCGGGGTGGAAACAAAAGAGGCGATCATTGCAAATTTTAGCATAGGGTCAACGGCATTATTGAAATAGAAAATAATCGCTAATCCTGAAATAGCCGCAAATAATATAGCTAAGTTCAAGTATTTTGGTGTTGTTTGTTGGCGTTTTAAAATTAAACGTAAAGACTCAACATTGGTACGTGAATAGCCGTCGATGACGGTAATTGTAGTGCCAAACATACACATAAACGCAATAAAAGCGATTAAACCTCGTGCCCAGTCACCAATAGTAACGGCATACATATTAATTAATTGTGCAATATATTTGCCCCCAACCATTTCTACAGCTTCACCGGAACCATATTGTACTAATGCGCCTAAGGCTAAAAAAACGATCGCAAGAATCGCGGTGCCGATGTAGCCCACATTAAAATCCCAAATACCGTCTTTATAAGACACCGGCGTGAGACGACGTTTGGCGACAACCCACATGGAATTGATGGCAGAAATTTCAATAGGTGCAGGCATCCAGCCCATTAACGCCACAATAAAAGTCAATGCGGTTAAATTCCAAGGTGAAGCACTGATGTGATCAGGCGTGGCAACTCCATGAATACCGTTACGAAATAAAGCAATAGCAACAGCAGCAACCGTTGTGACTGTAAGAGCAATCATAATGAGTTTAGATAAATTATCTAATAAGCGATATTTGCCTAATAACAAGATGAGCGCACTAATACCGATAACAACAAAACTTAATACGGGTACGGGAATAGAAATAGGGAGAACAAAAGTCAAAATCGTTGCACATAAAAGCCCAACTGCAGCAGTATTAATCATGGTTGCAAACACATTTAAAATGAAGAAAACCCACAGATAAATCTGACCTTTTTGGCGATAGCCCTCAAGCAAAGTATTTCCCGAATCTAATGTATATTGGACACCAAAACGGAAAAACGGGTATTTAAATAAATTTGCTAAAATAATGATAATGGCTAATTGCCAACCATAAATCGCACCGGCTTGGGTAGAAGCAATAATATGTGAACCGCCGACAGCGGCAGAAGCCATAAGAATGCCTGGACCTAATGCGTGTAATTTTGATGACCAAGTGGACGGGCTTTCAATCGTATCAGTTGGTGAAGAAACATTTTTTGTTGTTTGCATATTGTATTCCTCATAATGTGTTATAGGTTTTATGATTCTAATATGTAAAATATTTTTTGCAATGTGGAATAAAATATTGCCACTTATTCATTTTTTCTTTTTAATCAATAGCTTATTCTTTATTGGCGGGTAGTAAAAGGTTTATAAAATGATAAAATATCTTTGTTTTTTGGTGAAAAATGCTATTTTTTGATAGATAGTGATGTATTTATCTTGTTGTTAGATGAACCGTAATATTTTATATCATATAAAAAAATTTATCATCTCACCTATATTAATTGGATAAAATATATCCTATTTTTGTTGAAGGTGATGGACTTATGGCGCTAGAGCACACCGATTAGGCTTATTTGTGGCGCTTTATTTAAAAAGTGGTAAAAAAACCCACCGCACTTTTAAGCTTGTTTCCTTCAAAAATTAATGGAATACGATGTCTTTGCCAAGGTGGGACGTTGAGTGATTGCCAAACTTTTTTGATATCTTGGTTTGCGCTGTGTGTGTTTAATTTGATTTTACCAGAATAGCTGAAACGAATGGTAAAGTGTGTTTCTGATGAATTAAATTCACTTTTCCACTGGTGATGGTGTTGTTGCCAAAGTGCGGTGAGTTTTTCTTGATTTTTGCTGAGAGAAAGTTTCCCTAATCCATCTGGCAGTTCGATAGTTTCATTTAATTGAATTGGGATTTCTTGCTTCTGAATATCGTGAAAGCACGGTGTAATATACAATCTCGATTGGTAGCGACGCACCACGCTTTGTTGTAATTGGAATTGTGGATTACGATCGGCTTGGGCAAAAATCACATCATTAATCAGTTGATATAGCTGTGTTTGTGATGGCATAGCAAGTTGATGTTTTGTGAGCCATAAACGCAATAAACCACATTGTTTGGGTTTGCTATATGTGTGGAAATGAGCAATGGATAAAGAGCGGTCTGTTTTTTGATAGATTTGATGAAAGATTTCCGCTAGTAGTTCGTTTATGAGCTGTTGTTGTTCAAAACAATGCTGCGCAGAGCGCTGCACCGCTTGATCGAAATATGTCCAGCGTTCACGTAAGGGCGCTAAGATCTGATTACGTAAGAAGTTGCGATCGTAGTGATCGTCTTCATTACTTTCATCTTCTACCCAAGTCATATGGTGTGTTTTTACATAGGCTTCCAGTTGTGGACGTGAAATATTCAGTAGCGGCCTAAAAATAGGCAAATGATAGACGGTATTGTGTGTTTGCATAGCACTTAAGCCTTGCAAGCCGCTTCCTCGCTTTAGAGCAAGCAAAAAAGTTTCCGTTTGATCTTGTTGATGATGGGCGGTAATGACCACTTCATCAGGGTCGCGTATTTGCGCAATGGCTTGATAACGCGCTTCACGTGCGCCTTGTTCTATACCGTTTTTGCGATCAATTTGTACTTTGCAACATAAAAATGGCACATTTAATTGCTGGCAAAGTGATTGACAATGCAGCGCCCAAGCATCGGCATTAGGACTTAATCCATGATGAATATGCACAGCACGCAAAGCAAGATTTGGCAAGATTTGGCGAAGTTTTGCCAATAACAGGAGTAAGGCTGTTGAATCTAAACCACCGCTTAATGCAAGCAGAAATTTGGGAGATGTGTTGTGATAAGCTGCTGTAATTTTTTGCGCAACGATAGATTCTAATTCGTGTTGTTTATCGGTGATTAAAGGTTGTTCAGTCATTTTCATCTGTTAGGAATTGTATTATACTTGAGAACAATTCTTATTTATTGGGTGTTATTTATGAAAGTCATTTATATTTTGCTCGGTTTTCTTTGCTTAGGTTTGGGCATTATTGGCGTGTTTCTCCCAATTTTGCCAACCACCCCTTTTTTATTGTGTACATTATTTTTCTTTACTAAAAGTTCTCCTAAATTACATCACTGGTTTGTACAAAGCAAAATTTATCATAAATATTTGAAAACATTCAATGAGCAACGGGCATTAACAGCAAAATCTAAAGCCTATATTTTGATTATTTCAACCAGTATGATGGCATTGTCGTTTTATTTTTCACCCAGTATAGTGGGCAAAATCGCGATTATTATCTTGCTCATTATTGAATATTGGTTCTTTTTCTTTTGGATTAAAACCTTACCAAATCGCGAACACTTATCTTCTAAGAAGCTTGATCGGGTTTAGGCAATAATTCAGGGTCGGCATTTTCTTCTGAGGGCGGAGTACTCTCAGGTGCTATCGGATGTTCAGGTTGTGCCACTTCATTTTTTTGTTGCCCGATTAGTCGCGATCTTAAGCGGGTAAAATTCGTATTTTCAGCTAACCAAATAGCGACAAATGCATCAGTGAATTGACGATCAAAGTCATGATTCAAAATAGTGTCATTAATGACAAAATAACCGTTTCCTTCTAGAGCGATGTAACTGAGCGTATCTCCTGGCTGAAAATCAGGCAGAATTTTTTGTAGTGTTGTCACAATTGTTTCACGATGTAATCCCTCAATATTTAAGGAATCCATTTCTTTCATTAGCGTGATAGCGAAATCTTTTCCTTCAACAGGTTTCGCAAAAGTGATGGACAACATGAGTGGGCGTTGGCCAGCGTGGTATTCACCGGTTTCGGAATACAATGAAATCGTGTACACATGGAACGGGCCCCAGTTGTAATCTGCATTGCCAACGTTGAGCCATTGTGCGGATAGTGCGCAGGGCAAGAGCCCAAGTAGCAAAAATAAACGAGATTTGAATTTCATGTTTGTACTCATAAAAGAATTCACGTTTTCTATTATAGCAAGTTCACTTTGATAAAGAAATTTGATTATTATGTTGAGCGATAAGTCTGAATAAATTCTGTGAGCGCCCCTAAGCGACGCTTATTAAGTTCTTCTCGAATGGCTTTTTGGGTAAAGCCATCTGCGATAACGTGTTGTACATCGATGCTTAACGCTGCATGGTAGCATTGCATAATATATTCTTTTTGGGGATAGGCGCGTTGTTCAAACCCTAATCTTCCTCGACTGTCAGCTTCACAAACCAATAAAAAACTTTCAAAACGTTGAGGTTTTCGCCAAATATCTAAATGGTTAAACAGCTCTAAGATCGTTTTAGGGCGTAATTCAAAGGCGCGGTGAATATGTGTGTGAAATTCACAACAGATCTCCGCCAATTCTTGTACTGCGACAGGCGGTTTTAAACGGCGGCATAGTTGTTTGATAGGAGAAAGTCCTTTTTTTTCATGGCCATAATGATGGGGCAATAGGTGTTGGGGACTGAGAGCCTTGCCTAAATCATGACAAATTGCAGCAAAACCGACCGCACTTTGGTTGAATGAAGTACCCTGGACAAGTTTGCTCGCTTGCTGAAGTACCATCATGGTATGAACAAAACTATCTATTTCAGGATGATGTTCCTGTGGATTAGGAATGCCACTGAGGGCATTTAACTCAGGAAATAAGATCGCAAGAGCGCCCACTTGATGTAAAATTTGGAAATAGATTTCAGGCTGAGGCTCATTGAATGCTTTTTCCGTTTCCAACCAAATGCGTTCAGGGGAAAGGGATTGGAGTTCATGGCTATTGCTAATTTGCTGCATTAACGCTAAAGTTTCTTCAGCAACACGAAATCCTAGATAATTGAACCGGGCAGCGAAACGAGCAGCACGCAACACACGTAGCGGATCTTCAATAAAGGCAGGGGAGACGTGGCGGAGTATGCGCTGTTGAAGATCGTTAATCCCACCATAAGGGTCATGTAGATTGCCTTGGGCATCTTGCGCGATGGCATTAATGGTCAAATCACGACGAATTAAATCTTGCTCTAGGCTGACATCAGGGCCAAAATCACAGGAAAAGCCAGTGTAACCTTGCCCTGATTTTCGCTCTTTTCGAGCAAGGGCGTATTCTTCTTTTGTGTCGGGGTGGAGGAAGACAGGAAAATCTTTGCCAACTTGTTGATACCCTTGCTCAATTAAATCGCTTGGTTGAGCGCCGACGACAACCCAGTCTCGATCTTTGATTGGTAAAGAAAGGAGCTGATCTCGCACAGCTCCTCCAACTAAATAAATTTGTGCCGGCATAAGATCTATGACCAGCCATCTCTGCGACGGCGTTTTGGCAAAATAAGAGGAATAATCAGCCCAAGTATTAATCCTACGCCTAATACGGAACCACCGTAGATAAACCATTGAATCGCAATTTCACGTTTGCCGGCATCCAACAATGCTTCTAAATCACGGTTTTTATTCTTGGTGATTTCTAATTCTCGGTTAAGTTGCGAGTTTTTTTCTAATAGCTCGCTACTTTGCTGCTCTGCTTGACGAGTACGACGTTGCATTTCTGCCGTACGTTGTTGCCAGTCCTCGTCTAATTTGTTGAGTTTTAGACTCAGCTCTTGAATTTGTTTTTTAAGTGCTGGATTTTCTTCTTTACTACTTGGTGAGTTGCTTAGCTCACTGGTTAAGATCCAACCTTCACGGTTTCGGCTATCACGAATGAGACTATATTTATCTTTTTGGTTTAAGACAGTGACGGGTTCACCCGCTTGGATTGCGCCTGAGATTCTAAATTGATCCCCCGCACCTTTGCGTAGAAAGGTGTTTAAATTTTCACTGACATAATGGGTAGCAGCTTGCACTTGCATAGCAGCAGTTAAACATAAACAAGAAAATAGAATTTTCGTGATTTTTTTCATAACAATGTCACTTAACTCACAGAATGTAAAGTGTGGCCAATTATTTTATCAAACTGACCGCACTTTTATATTAGAAGAAAATAGCTTTTAAACAATAATAAATAACAATAGCAAGAATTGCGCCAGCTGGCAAGGTAACAACCCAAGAGGCAATAATATTACGGATAACCGTTAAGTTTAAAGCCGCGATACCACGAGCAAAGCCGACACCTAATACAGCACCAACCAGCGTTTGTGTTGTTGAGATTGGTAAACCTGTTCCAGAGGCCAGTACTACCGTAATTGCACAAGCAAATTCTGCGGAAAAACCACGACTAGGGGTGAGATCGGTGATACCTGTACCGATTGTCCCCATTACACGATAGCCCATCACAGCCATACCAAGCACAATACCAAAAGCACCTAATGGAAGGATCCACCATGCTAGTGCTGTTTTAGGCACAATTTCACCACCGTGTTCAATGATAGATACCACAGCAGACAGTGGGCCAATCGCATTGGCAACATCATTAGAACCATGGGCAAAGGCCATTGCACAAGCCGTGATCAACATTAAGATACTAAAGACTTTTTCTACACCACCAAAGGTGCCACCTTGAACACGGTTTTTGAAAGATTCACTACGTAAATAGAAATTACACAGAATAATGGAGATAATGCCGATGCCTAGTGAGATAAGGAACGTTTCTGTGCCGTTTAGGTGTAAGCCAACATGTTTTAAGCCTTTTGTCATTGTGACGATACTTAAAATAAAGGTGGTGAGTCCCATATAAAATGGTCCAAAACGTTTGGCGTTTTTGAGCGGATCTTCTGTATCAAAAATGAGTTTTTGTGTGCTAATAAAAATGGTGTAAGCCACAATACCAGAAATAACGGGAGTGATAAACCAGCTGCCTACAATATTACGCAGTTGTCCCCATTCTACGGCTTGTGAACCAATGGTCACAAGGGCAAAACCGACAATTGCACCAATAATTGAGTGGGTAGTAGACACAGGCCAACCCATTCTTGAAGCAATGAGTAACCAAAGCCCCGCAGCAAAAAGTGCAGACATCATGCCAAGAACAAGGACTTCAGGGGTATCCACAAACTCCATTGGATTAATAATACCGCTTTTAATGGTTTCTGTAACTTCGCCACCAGCTAAATACGCACCGGCAAATTCAAACACCATTGCAATCATAATAGCTTGTTTAGCAGTAATAGTACCGGAACCGACAGAGGTTCCCATTGCGTTAGAAACATCGTTGGCACCAATACCAAACGCCATTAATAAACCAAAAATTGCTGTAATCGTGATGAGCAATGTGCCATATTGATTAAGTAATTCCATTGTATTTTCCTATTCTGTATTTACACTTATGAACGCGCTAACATCAATTCAATACGAGAGCCGACACGTTGTGCTTGCTCTGCAAGTTCGCTTACCCAATCAATGATTTTATGGAAAAATAGAATATCCACAGGGCTAAATTGGCTTTCCATACTAAAGAGTTTACGGCGTAAAGCTAATTGTAGCACTTCAGTGTCATCTTCTAATTTATCTAGCTCATTAATTAATTTATTGACTAATTTTAATTCACGTCCTTTGAAACCGGTTTCTAATAATTCATCAATTTCATCAATAACGCGGTGAGCTTGACGGGTAGATTCAAGGCTACATTGTAAATATTCTAAGAAAGGTTGTTGTAAATCTTCTGGGATATAGAGATGGCGAGTCATTACGCGGGTAGTAATACGCTTTGCATAATTGGCGAATTTATCTTGTTGCGTAATTAACTCCAGTAAATCACGGCGATCAATTGGCATAAATAAACCGCGTGGTAATTTAAGACGAATTTCACGTTTTAGCGCATCCGCCTCGCGTTCATCTTCGGCGATTTGAACACGCAATGTTTCTGCGTTATCCCAGTCTTTAGCAAATGTGGCCTCAAAAAAAGGAATGAGACGATCACAGCATTCTGTGACTTTAGTGGAATGTTTTTGTAGGGGTTTAAGGGGTGAGTGGGCAAATAAACCTAAAATATTATTCATTGCCATAATTATGTTTGCTCCAATAAACAAGGATCAATAGATCCTAGAGTTTTATAAAAAATCATGCGAATATTACATTATGTCGGTCAGAAATTCACGATTTTAATCGAAAAACTTAAGAAATTCTTCTCGAGTAGTTGTGTGTATTTTGTATTTTTAATTTTAACCTTTTGATATATAAGGAATTATAGATGAGTCATGAAATTGAGCTAAAATTAGCGATAGATCATCACTTTGCTGATTTTTTGAGCCAGGAAATGACTGGGTTTCGGGTTTTGGCACAAAAACAGGTGATGTTGGAAAATTGTTACTATGATACGGTTAATCAGTTTTTTGCTAAGCAAAAGATGGGATTGCGCGTGCGCAGTGAAGAAAATGAGCATGTGCTAACACTGAAAACACATGGCAAAATTCAAGGGGGCTTACATATTCGCCCTGAGTACAATGTCGTGTTGGATAGCGCTCAGCCACAATTAGAAAAATTAAAGAGATTCACTGAGCTGGAGGCATTTGAAAATATTGACTTAAACGATTTACAACAACAATTGTATCCTATTTTTCGAACGGATTTTCAGCGTCAGTTTTGGCATATTCAGCTAGCAAATGGGGCAGAAATAGAGGTGGCATTAGATCAAGGTGATATTGTTGCGGGTGAAAAAGTTGAGCGTATTTGTGAGGCTGAATTTGAGCTAAAATCGGGTGTTGTGGACGATTTGTTAACTTTTGTTGAAGGGTT
This sequence comes from Conservatibacter flavescens, assembly GCF_002795425.1. Classification (GTDB taxonomy): domain Bacteria; phylum Pseudomonadota; class Gammaproteobacteria; order Enterobacterales; family Pasteurellaceae; genus Conservatibacter; species Conservatibacter flavescens. The sequence continues at coordinate 46,702 of NZ_PHHA01000021.1, read as the reverse complement.
AAGTTTGGTTGATGGTGTCCGAGTGAGTAGTATTAGTAAGGCGCAACGGGGTTATAAATTAGCTAATCCCCAATTACAAATGCCAATTGATTGGATAGCCCGTTGGCGCCAATTAATTGAGCATGAAAAAAGTGCGGTCAATCCTGAAGAAAAATTAACCGCACTTTTCCAACATGAGCAACAATTAATTGAAGATACGATTAATCTTGATAAAACAACCATTACCCAAAATTTTGTCAAAACGGTTGAGCGGGTAGGGGCATTTTTTAATTTGTATTTTCATTATGTGGAGCATGGGAAATGGTTCGAACAGCTTCTTGTAGAGAAATTGGAAAAACAAGCTCAAGATGGATCCCATGTTCGTTTAGATCGGGAAATTGTTGAGCAGTTAATCGAAAGTAATGAGCGTTTATTAAAAAATGTTAAAAACATTATTCAGCAGCATAGTGAGCAAAAAGATAATGATAAAGCATTGGCGCAATTGATTGAGATGGTTCAAGTAGGGAGCTATGTGCATCGTATGATCGGTTTGATCCGTTTAACAATGTAATATGAGATAGAGAGAAACATGGCAAAAGCAGCAAAAACCGCATATGTATGTAATGATTGTGGCGCAGATTATCCACGTTGGCAGGGTCAATGTTCTGCTTGTAAAGCATGGAATACTATTACAGAAGTTCGCCTTGCTCCAGCAAAAGCGGCAAAAGGTGATCGATTTAGTGGGTATGCAGGGGAAACACAAGCTAAAATTCAAACTCTGGCAGAAATTAGCCTACAAGAAATGCCGCGTTTTAATAGCGGATTTAATGAGTTAGATCGTGTATTAGGAGGGGGGATTGTGCCGGGTTCTGCCATTTTGATTGGTGGACACCCTGGTGCAGGTAAGTCAACATTATTATTACAAGTGATGTGTGGGTTATCACAAAATATGACAACACTGTATGTGACTGGTGAAGAATCTTTACAACAAGTCGCAATGCGAGCGAATCGATTAGGACTACCAACAGATAAATTACATATGTTGTCTGAAACTTCGGTTGAACAAATTTGTCATTTAGCTGATCAGTTAAAGCCAAAAATGATTGTAATAGACTCCATTCAAGTAATGCATCTTGCAGATATTCAGTCTTCGCCGGGCAGTGTCGCACAAGTTCGTGAATGCGCTTCTTTTTTAACGCGTTATGCGAAAACCCGTCAAATTGCGATTATGATGGTGGGACATGTTACGAAAGATGGCACACTGGCAGGCCCTAAGGTGTTAGAACATGTGATTGATTGTTCATTATTACTAGAAGGAGAAACAGACTCTCGCTTTCGCATGTTGCGTAGCCATAAGAACCGTTTTGGTGCGGTAAATGAATTGGGCGTATTTGCCATGACAGAACAAGGATTGCGTGAAGTTAAGAACCCGTCTGCTATTTTTTTAAATCGTAGCGAAGAACAAACGTCAGGGAGTTCAGTCATGGTTTTATGGGAAGGAACTCGACCGCTTTTAGTGGAGATCCAAGCTTTAGTGGATCATTCAATGCTAGCGAATCCTCGTCGTGTTGCAGTGGGGTTAGAGCAAAATCGTGTAGCCTTGTTACTGGCAGTACTACATCGTCATGGTGGGTTACAAATGGCTGATCAAGATGTATTTGTGAATGTTGTTGGTGGGGTAAAAGTGAGTGAAACCAGCGCGGACTTAGCTCTGTTGTTAGCCTTAATTTCTAGTTTTCGTAATCGTCCATTGCCTCAAGATGTTGTCGTGTTTGGTGAAGTCGGATTAGCAGGTGAAATTCGTCCTGTGCCGAGTGGACAGGAGCGTATTGCTGAGGCCGCAAAACATGGATTTAAACGTGCGATAGTTCCTTATGGCAATAAGCCGAAAAGTGCGGTTAAAAACATGGCAGTTTTTACAGTGAAAAAACTGGGTGATGCGTTACGAATTCTGGAGGAGCTTCAATGAGGATAGATTGGCGCTCAGAAAGTTCTGCAAGCGTGTTACTTGTTATCGGGTGTATTGTTTTTGGACTTGGGAGTATTATTGTTGCAACGGTACCGGTTGGTGCTTATGCCATCGCGTTCTGGCGCTTGTTAGTGGCTGGTGGGATTTTTCTTATCTTAGGGCGAGTGTTTCATCAGCATTTTCCGCGCTCTGCTAAAGCGCGATACTACGGGCTTATTGCGGGCGTGTTTCTTGGCTTTGATTTGGCTTTATGGCATGAAAGTATTTATGCGGTAGGGCCTGGAATTTCTACATTATTAAATAGCTTACAGATTTTTTGGTTATCCGCCATAGGATTTATTTGGTTTAACGAACGTCAGACTAAACTGCAATTATTTAGTCTCGTATTAGCGGTATTGGGCGTTGGTTTAATTGGTAGCCCCGAATTTACGCATAATGAACAGGCATTATGGGGCTTTATATCAGGGATAACGTCTGGTTTGATGTTAGCCTTATCTATGGTGTTTGTTCGTAAAACTCATGAAGTTGAAAAAACGCAAATATTTCCACTGATGTTATTAATTAGTTTAGGTGGCATGGGGGCTCTGATTGTGCCCGCGCTGGTATTTGATTGGGGGAAATTGTTCCCGACGACACTGACTCATATGGGATTAATTTTTATTTATGGCGCGATTATGCAATGTTTTGCATGGGGGCTAATCGCTTATGCGATTCCTTTATTGTCGCTGGCTTTAACGGGACTTTTGTTGTTATCTGAACCCGTCGCGGCGTTGTTAATTGATTACTTCTTTTTAGCCAAGCCGATTAGTGCGTTACAGTGGATTGGTGCAGTATTCACCATGATAGCGATCTATTTAGGTTCATTAAAAGCACAAAAAGTTAAAAAATAGTGTAGAATCAGAATATTTAGCTATAAATCAATAAATCGATTAGAGGCAACAATGAATAAGAAGCTCACTAAAGCACTTGACAGTATTGATATAAAAATTCTCAATGAATTACAAAGAAATGGCAAAATTTCCAATATTGACTTGTCTAAAAAAGTAGGTTTATCTCCGACACCTTGTTTAGAGAGGGTAAAACGTCTAGAAAAACAAGGTATTATCATGGGATATCGCGCTCTGCTTAATCCGGAATTATTAGATTCTCCATTATTGGTGATTGTCGAAATCACGTTAGTACGTGGTAAACCGGATGTATTTGAGGAGTTTAATGCGGCGGTGCAGCAGCTTGATGAGATTCAGGAATGTCATTTGGTATCAGGTGACTTTGATTATCTACTTAAAACACGTGTTGCAGATATGGCGGCCTATCGTAAGTTGTTAGGAACAACATTATTACGCTTGCCGGGCGTTAATGATACGCGGACTTATGTCGTCATGGAAGAAGTGAAACAAACAAATTTTTTACAGCTTAAATAATAAATATGATTGAACAAATTAAGGCACGTTTTACGCCAAAACAATATTTTGTAGAACTACTTTTCGGTGTAGTGGCATTATTAGGCTTATATTTGATTATTGCATGGTCGAGTTATAGCCCAATTGATAGCACTTGGTCAGTATCCTCTTATCAACCTGAAACCATTAATAAAGCGGGTTTTTTAGGTGCATGGCTAGTGGATTTATTTTTTGCATTATTTGGTTATATTGGGAATATTATTCCGTTTGTCTTATTTATAGCACCCATTTATTTTATTCGCACTAAATTAGTAGACTCTTTAACATGGACTCGCTTTAGTTTACGCATGATGGGGTTTGTACTGATGTTGTGTGGGTTAACCATGTTAACGGCATTGTTATTTTCTGACCCAGTTTATTATTTATCTGGTGGGGTGTTAGGTGGAATGCTAACCGCTTGGTTATTGCCGGTGCTAGGTAAATTTGGTGCGCTTTTATTGGCTATCGCATTGAGTTCAGTAGGATTCGTATTGTGTTCAGGTGCGTCATTAATTCTGTTATTAGTGAAGTTTTACCATTGGTTAACGATAAAAAATGAAGAACCTACCACAGAAAATAGCACACCAGTAGCAGAGCATAATGTGCAGAGTACACCGATTACCGCAGAGCCTAGCGCTAAAGAAACGCGAAAAAATGATTTTGTAGATGTCACTCATTTTGCGAAGCCTGAAATTAAAGGTTTAACGCCAAAAACTGAGACACAAGAACAGGTTGTTGAATCATCAGTGGTTGAAGAGACTCAAGAAGTCATGCCACAAATTATACCAACAACCATATCACAAGCTACGCCTCATGTTCAGATTGAGTCCGTTGATGTGTCTGATTTTGATCAAACACAATTTGATTTCCAGTTAAAATCCGATACCCCATTACCAACAGTGACTATTCATGATGACTATTCGTCGTTGATGGAAAAGCCCGTTGAGCTTGAATTACCAACGCCTGTTGTAAAAGAAGAAAGTGCGGTGGATTTTGGGCAAGATTTTCCAACTATGCCGACTATTTCACTGGCCGAAAACGAATCTAAAACAGCGTTTACTGTGAGTTTATCGGATTCACCAGCAGTTGCACACAAAGACGAAGATGATGAGCATTTTTATGCCTTACAAAAACAATTTGAAGAACGTGAGGCGCAGCGTTTAGCTGAAATGGAACAACGCGCTAAAGCACTTGATGCGGAAGATTTGTTTCAAAATATTACGACCGTCTCTGAGCGAGAGGAGCAGCCGGAAAAACAAGCACCGGTATATAAGCCTTATGAAAATTCGTTAATTCACCCGTTATTACAGCCTACTCAGACCCATACGGCAAAGCCGACAACGCCTATGCCGACATTAGATTTATTGGATCAACATTCGGCACAAACGCATGAAATTACGGAGGCTGAAATTATAGAAACATCACGTCATATTTCTCAGAAATTACGTGATTTTGGGGTAAAAGCTGAAGTAGAAGATGTATTAGTCGGACCGGTGGTGACACGTTATGAATTAGCGTTGCAACCTGGTGTAAAAGCGTCAAAAGTGACTGGTATTGATCGGGATTTAGCACGTGCATTAAGTTTCAATTCTATTCGGGTTGCAGAAGTGATACCTGGTAAACCTTATATCGGTATTGAAGTGCCAAATAAACACCGACAAACAGTTTGGTTACGAGATGTATTGAACACTCCGGTATTTTTGCAGTCTAAATATTTGTTACCGATGGCATTAGGTAAAGATATTAGCGGTGAGCCTATTATTATTGACTTAGCAAAAACGCCACATTTATTAGTTGCAGGCTCTACGGGATCAGGGAAATCAGTTGGTGTGAATACCATGATTTTAAGTTTGCTATTTAAGGTTAAACCAAGTGAAGTTAAATTCATTATGATTGATCCTAAAGTGGTGGAATTGTCTATTTATAATGATATTCCTCACTTATTAACGCCTGTGGTAACGGATATGAAAAAAGCCGCCAATGCCTTGCGTTGGTGCGTGGAAGAGATGGAGCGTCGTTATCAGTTGTTATCAAAATTATTTGTGCGAAATATTGAGGGGTATAACGAAAAAATTGCACAAGCTGAAGAAATGGGGCTGCCGATTCCAAATCCGATTTGGAAGCCTGGAGACTCGATGGATACTATGCCACCAGCACTCGAAAAAATGAGTTATATTGTTGTTATTGTGGATGAATTTGCTGATTTAATGATGGTTGCAGGGAAGCAAATTGAAGAGCTTATTGCGCGATTGACACAAAAAGCAAGGGCGGTGGGGATTCATGTTATTCTTGCAACTCAGCGCCCATCTGTTGATGTCATTACGGGATTAATCAAATCAAATATCCCAAGTCGCATTGCGTTTACTGTTGTGCAGCGCAATGACTCTCGTACCATTTTGGATCAAAATGGTGCGGAAGCTTTGCTCGGTCGAGGGGATATGTTGTATTTAGGTAATGGTACGACAGATTTAGTCCGAATTCACGGTGCATTTATGAGTGATGATGAAGTACGTAGAATTGCAGATGATTGGCGCGCTCGTGAAAAACCGGAATATATTGATGCCATTTTAGAATCCGTTGATGATAATGATGAAGAGGCTAAAGGGGCGAGTTCTGACGGTGACTTAGATGAATTATTTGATGAAGTGACAGAGTTTGTCGTCAGTACGGGGACAACATCGACTTCCTCCATTCAGCGCCGTTTCCGTGTGGGATTCAATCGAGCTGCAAGAATTATGGATCAATTAGAAGAGCAAGGCATTATTTCAGCTATGCAAAATGGGAAACGCGAAGTATTAGCAAGACGTGGAGAATATTGACGATTGTTCAATCATTGATGTGAACTAATAGATTTAATTTCATTGTAATTGAGGAAAGCAAATGAAAAAAACGTTATTGAAAACAACAGGTGTATTTTTATTATTCGTGACACCATTCGCTTGGGCTAATGCGAGTGGAGAATTACAAAATCGTTTAAAACTAGTCGAAAATCTAAGCGCTGACTTTAATCAAACGGTGACTTCTGCAAATGGTAAAAATGTCCAACAAGGAAGTGGAAAACTGCAAATTAAACGTCCGAATTTATTTCGCATGGATACAAAAACGCCACAAGAAACCCAAATTGTTTCAGATGGTAAAACATTGTGGTTTTATGATCCTTTCGTAGAGCAAGTGACGGCAAATTGGGTTAAAGATGCGGTGAACAATACGCCATTTGTATTGCTGACCAGCAATGACCAAAGTCATTGGCAGCAATATCGTGTCGAACAGCAAGCGGATACATTTGTACTGAAACCAACAGCCAAAAATAGCAATATTAAACAATTTAGTATTCGTATTGATAGTGCGGGTGTGTTGCGTAATTTTAGTACGGTTGAAAATGATGGGCAAAGTAATTTATATGTCTTACGTAATATTAGTAATCAGCCTTTGTCTAATGAATTGTTCAAGTTTAATGTGCCAAAAGGCGTAGAATTTGATGATCAGCGCAAAAAATAATTAATGATAGATGGGCATATCGCCCATTTTTTTGTTTAACAAGAGGGCATTATGTCTAATTTTAGCTTTGATTTTGCAGAAAGTGATTTTCGTCCGTTAGCGGCAAGAGTGCGGCCACAAACCCTTGAACAATATTGTGGACAGAATCATTTAATCGGACAAAATAAGCCATTACGCAAAGCGATTGAAGCAGGCCATATTCATTCTATGATTCTTTGGGGACCGCCTGGCACAGGGAAAACCACTTTAGCGGAAATTATGGCACTTCGTATAAATGCTGAAGTTGAGCGAATTTCTGCTGTGACGAGTGGGATTAAAGAAATTCGAGACGCCATTGAGCGAGCAAAACAAAATCGCCTTGCAGCGCGACGTACGATATTATTTGTTGATGAAGTACATCGCTTTAATAAAAGCCAGCAAGATGCTTTTTTGCCTCATATTGAAGATGGCACGATTATTTTTATTGGTGCAACGACAGAAAACCCTTCTTTTGAGTTAAACAATGCGTTGTTATCACGCGCTAGAGTCTATGTGTTAAAGCCCTTAACTGCGAAAGATATTGAGCAAGTATTACAACAAGCAGTGAATGATGTTGAATTTGGCTTAGGCAAAGAGCGGTTGATTTTTGAAGAGAATGTATTGCAGTTATTGGCTGAATATGTCAACGGTGATGCGCGGCTGGCGTTAAATTGCCTAGAATTAATGGTGGATATGGCTGAGGAAAGTGAAAAAGGTAAAAAAATAGACCGCACTTTGTTAACTGAAGTTTTAGGGGAAAGACAAGCACGTTTTGATAAGCAAGGTGATCGCTTTTATGATTTAATTTCGGCCTTACATAAATCTGTTCGAGGTTCTGCACCGGATGCGGCACTTTATTGGTATGCTCGGATTATTACAGCTGGAGGCGATCCACTGTATGTCGCCCGTCGCTTATTAGCCATTGCTTCGGAAGATGTCGGCAATGCCGATCCACGTGCTATGCAAGTTGCACTGGCTGCGTGGGATTGCTTTACTCGTGTTGGTGCATATGAGGGAGAAAGGGCGATTGCACAAGCGATTATTTATCTTGCGGTCGCGCCGAAGAGTAACGCGGTGTATGAGGCCTTCAATGCAGCAAAACAACTTGCTAAGGAAGCGCCTGATTTTGATGTGCCAGAGCATTTGCGTAATGCCCCCACCCATTTGATGAAAGAATTGGGCTTTGGTAAAGAATATCGTTATGCCCATCATGAAGTGAATGCTTATGCCGCAGGAGAAAACTATTTTCCTGAAGCATTGAAAGATACCCAATTTTATTTTCCAACTAATCGTGGTATGGAAAGTAAGATTAAAGAGAAACTCGATTGGCTTGCTGAACTCGATCGTGAGAGTGATAAACAGCGTTATTAATTGGTGGACAACAGATAGGTTGTCCACTTTAATCTATTTATTGCGCTTCGACGACTTCAATTTCTGCACCAGAATGTAATCCTCTCGGTAATTGACTACCTTTACGCCCACGTTCAGCGCGGAACTTTTGTAGATCTTCAGGTTTTAAGGTAATTTTGCGTTTACCAGAATGGAAGACGAGGCTAGCTTGATCGGAAATGAGTAATAGCTTAACCAATAATTCTGTTCGAGCTTTTGCCGCCGCTGATGGGATTGTCACGATTTTATTGCCTTTACCTTTGCTTAATGCAGGTAAATCGGCTACTGGAAAAATCAACATACGGCCTGCAGAAGTCAGCGCAACTAATAGATCCGTTTGCTTTTCAATTTTCAATGGCGCTAGGCTTTTGGCGTTTTCCGGCAAACTGATAACCGCTTTCCCTGCTTTATTACGTGCGATAAGATCTTCCACTTTACAAATAAACCCATAACCCGCATCAGAGGCCATCAGCAATGCTTGATTATCTTGATCAAGTAATACACTCTCCACACTCGCGCCAGCCGGCAAGGTTAAGCGACCTGTTAACGGCTCGCCTTGTGATCGTGCAGATGGCAAGCTTAATGGGTCAAGGGCATAGCTTCGTCCTGTGCTATCTAAGAATATGGCGGCTTGATTGCTTTTGCCATAAGCATGGGCTAAATATTTATCACCCGCTTTGTAGCTGAGGCTTTGGGCATCAATATCATGGCCTTTCGCACAACGTACCCAGCCCGCTTCTGATAATATCACGGTAATAGGTTCTGCTGGTGTCATTTCACTTTCTGCGATCGCTTTAGCTTCCTCTCGCTCTACTAATGGAGATTGGCGTGGGCTAGCATAGGTTGTAGCATCTTGCTGGATTTCTTTTTTCAATAAATTATTTAATTTGCGCGCTGAACCTAAAATCGCTTCTAAATTTAACCGCTCTTTTTCTAATTCATCTCGTTCGGCTTGCAGTTGATATTCTTCGAGTTTAGCTAAATGGCGTAAACGTAAGTTTAAAATGGCTTCGGCTTGTTGTTCAGAAAGTTGAAAACGTGCCATTAAGACAGCTTTGGGTTCATCTTCATTACGAATAATATGAATGACTTCATCAATGTTTAAAAACGCAATCATTAAACCTTGTAGAATATGTAAACGATTGAGTACTTTATCAAGACGATACTGTAATCGGCGCGTGACGGTAGTACGACGGAAATCAATCCATTCACTGAGGATTTGGACTAGGTTTTTGACCGCAGGTTTTTGATCTAAGCCGATCATATTCATATTGACACGGTAGCTTTTCTCTAAGTCAGTTGAAGCAAACAGATGGCTCATCAGTGCATCTAAATCCACTCGATTTGAACGTGGCACGATGACTAAGCGAATTGGGTTTTCATGATCGGATTCATCTCGGATGTCTTCTACCATCGGTAATTTTTTATTCGTGAGCATATCACCGATTTGCGCCATGATTTTCGAGGGTGAAGCTTGATGAGGTAAGGCGGTGATAATAATTTCGCCATCTTCTTTTTTCCAAACCGCTCGCATTTTGATAGAACCCCGACCTTGTTCATAAATTTTGCGAATATCGGCTTTTGGAGAAATAATTTCTGCTTCTGTTGGGTAGTCTGGGCCTTGTACAACAGTCAGTAAATCATCTAAAGTCGCTTGCGGATTATCCAGTAACATAATGGTTGCTTCAGCAATTTCATTAATATTATGCGGTGGAATATCGGTTGCCATACCGACAGCAATACCTGTTGTACCATTGAGCAGGATATGAGGGAGGCGCGCGGGTAAATATTGAGGTTCATCTAATGAGCCATCGAAATTAGGTTGATAGTCAACCGTGCCTTGCCCTAATTCAGATAAGAGAATCTCAGCAATTTTTGAAAGGCGAGATTCGGTATAACGCATGGCTGCGAAAGATTTGGGATCATCGGGCGCACCCCAGTTACCTTGTCCGTCGACTAAAGGGTAACGATATGAGAACGGTTGTGCCATCAATACCATAGCTTCGTAACAAGCACTGTCACCGTGTGGATGAAATTTACCTAATACATCACCTACTGTTCGTGCGGACTTTTTATATTTTGCTGAAGCATTGAGGCCTAATTCCGACATAGCATATACAATGCGGCGTTGAACCGGCTTTAGGCCATCGCCAATAAAAGGTAATGCACGATCCATAATGACATACATGGAATAATTTAAATAGGCATTTTCGGTAAATGTGCGAAGTGGCATTTGCTCAATGCCATCATAATTTATTGTTTCATTTGTCATTTTATTAAATTTCCAAAATATCTCTGTAAGGTAGCTACGATAAACTCATCAAATGAATACATAACCAAACTAGACAGCAAGTTCCACTTGATCGCCTTTTTCTTGTAACCAACTTTTACGGTCTTCTGCGCGTTTTTTCGCTAACAGCATATCCATTAGCTCAACGGTTTCATCATCATTATCGTAACGTAATTGCACTAAACGACGGGTGTTAGGATCCATTGTTGTTTCGCGTAATTGCATAGGATTCATTTCACCTAACCCTTTAAAACGCTGTACGTTTGGCTTACCTTTCTTATTTTTTAAACGATCTAAAATCCCTTCTTTTTCGCTTTCATCAAGGGCATAAAAGACCTCTTTGCCTAAGTCGATACGATAAAGTGGAGGCATTGCAACAAAAACATGGCCTTCTTGTACTAATTTCGGGAAATGTCGTAAAAATAAGGCACACAGTAATGTTGCGATATGCAAGCCATCAGAATCGGCATCTGCAAGAATACACACTTTTCCATAACGGAGTTGGCTGAGATCATCATTATCTGGATCGATGCCTAAAGCAACCGCAATATTATGTACTTCTTCTGAACCCAACACTTGTTCGGAGGAGACTTCCCAAGTATTTAAAATTTTACCACGTAAAGGCAATATGGCTTGGTATTCACGGTCTCTTGCTTGTTTAGCGGAACCTCCTGCGGAGTCACCTTCGACTAAAAAGAGTTCTGTGCGATCTAAATCTTGTTGTGAACAATCCGCGAGTTTACCCGGTAAAGCGGGGCCACTTACCAATTTTTTGCGAACCACTTTTTTCGCCGCGCGTAAACGACGTTGTGCGGAGTTGATAGCCATGTCAGCTAATTGTTCAGCCACTTGCACATTTTGATTTAGCCATAGACTAAATGCATCTTTGACTACGCCTCCGACAAAAATGGCACTTTGACGAGAGGATAAGCGTTCTTTCGTTTGACCGGCAAATTGTGGATCTTGCATTTTAACGGATAATACATAGGCACAGCGTTCCCAAATATCATCGGCAGTGAGTTTAACTCCTCGAGGTAAAAGATTACGTAACTCACAAAATTCACGCATGGCATCTAATAACCCTTGTCGTAAGCCATTAACATGGGTTCCCCCTTGTGCGGTTGGAATGAGGTTAACGTAGCTTTCATTGACTAATTCACCGCCCTCCGGCAGCCATAATAATGCCCAATCCACAGCCTCTTTATCGCCTGCATGTTCTCCAATGAAAGGGGTTGCAGGGAGTGTCTCAAAACCGTTGACAGCTTCGGTTAAATAAGCACTTAATCCAGCTTCGTAAAGCCATTGATCTTCCCTTTGATTGACCTTGTCGATAAATTTAATTTCTAGGCCGGGACAAAGGACGGCTTTAGCACGCAGTAAATGACGTAAACGGCTGACTGAAAATTTAGCAGAATCGAAATATTTAGGATTCGGTTTGAAATAAACGGTTGTGCCAGTATTGCGACGGCCGCAAGTGCCAATGACTTCAAGCTCTTTTGTTTTTACGCCATTGGAAAATTCAATTTGATAAATTTGTCCATCGCGTTTAACGGTAACTCGCACCAAATCAGATAACGCATTGACAACGGAGATACCCACACCATGTAAGCCACCAGAAAATGTATAATTTTTATTTGAAAACTTACCACCTGCGTGGAGTTTACATAAAATGAGTTCTACCCCCGAAATGTTTTCTGTCGGATGAATATCAACGGGCATGCCTCGACCATTATCAATGACTTCTAGAGATTGATCTTCATGTAAAATGACTTCAATTTTGTTAGCATGGCCAGCTAATGCTTCATCAACGCTGTTATCAATGACTTCTTGGCCTAAATGGTTGGGACGAGAGGTGTCTGTATACATGCCCGGACGCAGTTGTACGGGTTCAAGGTCTTTTAGAACGGTGATATCTTGTGCTTGGTAATTAGTTGCCATATTGAATTAAAGGAGTTAAAGAGATTAAATGATAAAAATTGGCAGAATTGTAGCAAAAAATCGGGCTAATTTATAGAGGCGACAAAAGTCGCCCCAGTAGTTGAATTAATATGTATCAAAGTGCGGTTAATTTTGCGTATTTTTTTCTTTCATGTTGGAAAAAATATTTGCCAAAATTGGGCCTGATACGTTGTGCCAGAAGCTAAATAGCGCACTTGGTACAGCGGCGATTGGGTTAAAATGCGCGGCTGCAAGTGCTGCGCCTAACCCTGAATTTTGCATGCCGACCTCAATGGAAATGGCTTTACTGTCATAATTATTGAGTTTAAATAATCGAGCCATACCATAACCGATCAAATAACCTAAGCCATTATGTAGAACAACAACTGCAAAGATGAATAAGCCCGATTCAACAATACGTGTCTTACTCACAGCAACAACTGCAGCCAAAATTAAAGCAATACAAATTACGGATAATAGTGGCATGGTTTGACTGATTTCTGTAATTTTCTTCTTAAAAATAGTGCGGACAATTAATCCTAATAAAATTGGGAATAACACCATTTTTAGCACAGATATAAACATCGCAGAGGCATTAATATCTAACCATTGGCTCGCTAATACATAGAAAATGGCAGGCGTGAGAATCGGAGAGAGTAAGGTTGAAATAGTTGTACAGGCAACAGAAAGGGCGGTATTTCCTTTGGCGAGATAAGTCATTACATTTGATGATGTACCACCAGGGCATGATCCAACTAAAATAACACCAATAGCAAGTTCAGGCGGTAAGTTAAATCCTTTTGCTAGCGCATAAGCAATGGCAGGCATAATAATAAATTGTCCTGCGACACCAATGAAAACGGCTTTAGGGTGTTTAGCGACTTCCCCAAAATCGCTAAAAGTCAGCGTAATGCCCATACCGAACATAACGATGCCTAATAAATAGGGAATATAAGGTGCGAAAACCTTAAATGTTTCCGGAAAGAAAAACGCTAATACGGCAAAAATAAGTGCCCAAAGCGCGAAAGTTTTACTCACAAACTGAGTGAGTTTCAATAATGCTTGCATAATAGTTCCTTGTTTTTTCTTCAATGACTTTATAAAGATTGGCTAAAATAGCACAATTTTTTGGGAGGTCAATATGTTAATCTCTATTTAAAGATGGCAATAAGCTCATTTACCTTAATACGTTTCTCGGCGGAATGGCTGATTGAGCGTTGCACTAACACTTTTTTGATTTTAGCATTTTGATAGATTTCACGGGTAAACGGTGTGTCATGGTTCGAAATAATGACAGGAATCGCATGTTGTTCAGCCGTTTGTTTTGCGAGATCCGCGAGTTCTTTTTGATGAGACAAATTAAAGTTATTGCTAGAGTATTGAGTAAAATTTGTAATTTGGTGAATGGGTGCGTAAGGGGGATCGCAGTAAATCACTGAATCCTGATTAGCTAATTCAAAGGTTTTACGAAAATCTTGGCAAATAAACACCGCACTTTGCGCTTTTTCTGCAAAGTAGCGTAATTCATTTTCGGGAAAATAATGGGTTTTATAAGCACCAAATGGCACATTGAATTCGTTCTTAGCATTGTATCGACATAATCCATTAAACCCAAAGCGATTTAAGTAAAGAAAGAGTAGAGAGCGTAAGTAAGGATCTGCTGATTGATTGAATTCTAGTCGCCTCGCGTAATAATATTGTGCGGTATTAGCTTCCGGATGAAAAAAAATAGGGCGACATTGCGCGATGTAGCTTTCTACATCGTGTTTTACGATATTAAAGAGATGGATTAAATCAGGATTAACATCTGCAAGAATATATCGTTTAAATTGACTGTTAAGAAACACTGAACCAGCACCGACAAAGGGTTCAATTAAACAGGATTTTCGTTTAGGTAATACCTTGCCTATTTGTTCTGTTAGACGATATTTTCCCCCCGCCCATTTTAGGAATGAGCGGTATTTTAGTGGAGATGTGGATGCTGAATGGGTGGACATGCTAATGCGTTTGTGTACAACAACGAATGGCGTTTAAGACTAAGTCTCTATCAGCATCTTTGGCAACATAAGCTTGTCCGAGTTGTTTGAGTAAGACTAAGCGTAATTTGCCCGCAATGACTTTTTTATCACGCATCATATATGGCAAATACTCTTCGGGCTGCATACCATCAGGAGAAACTGTAGGTAGATTGGCACGAGCTAATAATTTTTCTATGCGTGCAACATCTTGTGGCGCGAGGTGGCCTAATTTTTCAGAGAATACTGCAGCCATCATCATTCCTACAGAGACAGCTTCACCATGTAACCAATTACCATAACCGAGATGGGCTTCAATCGCGTGACCAAAAGTATGGCCTAAGTTGAGTAAAGCGCGATCTCCTTTTTCTGTTTCATCACGGGCAACGATATCCGCTTTAATTTGACAGCAACGAGCAATGCAATATTGTAGCGCGTCAGTTTGTAGCGTCACCAGTTTGTCAATATGTTCTTCTAGCCAATTAAAAAACGGTAAATCCAATATCGCACCATATTTAATGACTTCGGCTAACCCTGCATTGACTTCACGTTTAGGCAAGGTATGAAGAGTTTGAGTATCAATAATAACCGCGATAGGTTGGTAAAATGCACCTATCATGTTTTTGCCTAATTCATGATTAACCGCAGTTTTCCCTCCGACAGAGGAGTCGACTTGTGCTAATAACGTTGTTGGGATTTGAATAAATGGAATACCACGTTGGTAACTCGCAGCGGCATAACCTGCTACATCACCGATAACGCCACCACCCAATGCAATTAGGGTGGTATCACGGCCATGATTGCCTTTTAACAGGGCAGTAAAAATTAAATTGAGAGAGTCTAAATTTTTATGCTGTTCACCATCAGGTAATAATACATGTTCCACCACACACCCTATTTTTTCAAGGGTGTGGGTGAGGGTTTCTAGATAATATTGTGCGATAGTTGGATTGCTGACAATCATCACTTTTTGCCCAGCATTAAGTGGGTATAGTTCTGGGTTGGTGAGCGTATTCTCTCCGATATAAATTGGATAGCGACGATCGTTTAGTTCAACATTAACACACAACATAATATAGGATTCCTTTTTTTAGCCGTTGATGTTTTCAATCATATCCACAATCTGATTTGCCATAAGTTTTGCACTTTGTTCATCAGTAGGTAAGGTAATATCCGCGATTTCTTCGTAAAGTGGATTGCGAATTTTTGCGAGTTCTTCTAACACCGCTCGTGGATCATCGGTGTTTTGTAATAATGGACGTTTTTTATCACGTTGAGTGCGTTGATATTGCTTATCTACAGTGGTTTGTAAATAAATAACAATACCTCGTGCAGAAAGGTGATTACGCGTTTCTTTTGATAATACTGCGCCACCACCTGTTGATAGCACGATACCTTGTTGCTGTGTTAATTCATTAATGATACGTTCTTCACGTTTACGAAATCCGTCTTCGCCCTCAATGTCGAAAATCCAGCTGATATCCGCCCCAGCGCGTTGTTCAATTTCTTGGTCTGAATCGATGAAATCCATGTTAAGCTGTTGAGCGAGTTGGCGTCCAATGGTGCTTTTTCCCGCTCCCATTGGGCCGATTAAGAAAATATTACGTTTTTCTGCCATTTTTTATCGTCTTTAATTTAAATTATCAAATTATCATAATTGATCTTCTGGGTAGCCAAAAGGGCGCTACATAAAATAACCAAAAAGATCCGCCAAACCTCGAATTTTAAGAAATTTTGAGATAACGGTTATTATCTCAATAAATCCCATCAATTTTCAACCTTAGTTGACGGATTTCTGTGAATAATTTTCTCTTATAGAAAAGAGCGGTTATTTTTTCGTTTTTTTATTGTTTTTTTCTTGTTGTAATTGGGTTAATGTTTGACCTCTTTTTAAAATATGTGGTGTCACAAAAATCACGAGTTCGCGTTTTTGATATTTCTCAGTTTCTTTCGAAAACAATCGTTTTACCACAGGAATATCGCCTAGTAGTGGCACTTTATCTACCCCTTTGATCAGGGTATCGTGAAAGACTCCACCAAGCACAATAGTTTCACCATCACGTGCAAACACTTGCGTGTTGATTTCTTGTTTATCAATGGTAGTCATCTCACCGACACCGGAAATAATATTGTTGCCAGGTGAGTTTTGACTTACAACAAGATCTAATAAAATCGAGTTATCTCGGGAAATATGTGGTGTCACTTCTAGTCCTAAGACTGCTTCACGAAATTCAATCGATTGGGTATCTCGGGTGGTATTTGTAATAACATAAGGAATCTCCGTCCCTTGTTTAATGCTTGCACTTTTTTTGTTCGTTGTGAGTAAGCGAGGGCTGGCGATGATTTTGACATTATTCTCCCGTTCTAAGGCGGTTAATTCGAGATCTAATAATCGCCCGTTAATTTTGGCTATTTGTACTGCAACGGAACCGGCCGGAGAGTTGCTCGTGGCAAAGTTAACATTGAGTTGTTCGGTGAGATTTTGAAATTGATTCGCTGCTAGACTACCGGTGACTTTATGTGCGGTATCGGTAGGGTTAAAAATGCCCCAACGAACCCCTAATTCTTTTAAGCTATCATCACTAATGGTGACAATTCGTGCTTCAATGGCAATTTGTTCGATGGGTTTATCCATTTCGGCAATGAGTTTTTTGATATTTTGAATAGAATGTTTATTGTCTTGGATAAGCAATAAATTACTGCGATCATCAAAGGCAATACTGCCATTAGCAGAAAGCAAAGAGCCGTTGCCTGTGGTGAGGGATTTCATCACTTCAGAAGCCTTGGCGAAATGTAGCTTAATAGAGGTCGTAATGAGTGAGGGTTCGTTTATTGTGGGCGTAGAAGCGGGAATGGAAAAGTCAGGCATGATCGTAGCATGGGAGGCATGATTATCCATTGGTGAGGCAAATTTCGCTTCTTGAGATAAGGGGCTAAGGTAATACACGTTATTTTCTTGCCACAAATCAAATTTTTTAAGACGTGCCATAGCACGCAATAGATGATCGAAATCAGTATTATCTAATTGCAGTGAGACAGTGCCGCTTAGTTCATCATCAATAATTAAGTTTGTGCGATGCGCTAAGGCGAGTTGTTGTAATACAGGAACAAGGGGCGCTTGTTTTAAGCGAATGGAGAATACCTGATTTTCAGCAGTGACTGTACAGGAAAAAATGAGAAAAAATAGACCGCACTTTAGGCGTGAAAATAAACGTGATGACATAATTTCTCCTAGAATTTCATGGTAAATGTGGTCGGTGTCGTGCAATTTTTACTTTGGCGCCAGTCGAAAAAATGGATACGATTTTGTTCTATTTTATGTATTTGAAAGCCTTCTTTGGCGATAAATTCTTGAGGTGCCGCGCTAAATAGTTGCTGTTTTTCATCAAGAAAAAAGAGTGTTTGTGAATGGTTATTAAGCACAATTCCAATGAGGGTAAGTTGTGCAAAATGACTATTTTCTGCTAAAGCGGGGCTTTTGGCGCAAGAGATTTCTTGTGTCGCCGTTGTGGTTTGAGAGGATATGGGGTGTTGTTTATTAAACGGATCTTGTCTTGTCGTGGTGGCTTGGGCAAAACTACTGACAATGAGTAGAAACAGTAAAAATAGGTGTGGCATGAGATTACTCCATAGAATTCAGTTGTAAATAAATTTCACTTTGGATAGATCGTTGTTCAGATATGTCGATTTGCTTAATCGACAGGGATAAAAGCTGCAGTGGTGAAGAATCAAAAAGTGCGGTCAAAAATTGCTGTAAATTTAAAAAATGCCCTTCAATTTGCAAAGAAAAAATTGGATTAGCAGAAAATAACCATTGCGATGAAATAAGTTGTAAATTGGTTTCTGCTAGACTATGTTGAATATGTTGGTTAATAGGAGATAGCCGAGCTGTTTGTTGAGCATTAAGGGTGTGAAGTTGCTTTTGTTTGAGGCTAGTTAGCAATTTTTGCTGATGAGCAAGTTCAGCTTGTTTTTCTGTGAGTTGAACCGATTGTTGTACAACTTTTTGTTGAGTGGAAAACCATTGCCAAACAGGGAAGTAATTGCATAAGAAAAAGCATGTGATGAATAAACTTATATGTTTACGTTTAGACTGAGCTAACCAATGCCCAAAAGCATTATGTGGATCGTTAAAGTAATTTAGCTGCTTCATGGCGTATCCTCTAGTAATGTTAACTGAAATTGAAAATGTAATTGTTGGTGTTGTTGGGGTTCTAAATGTAATAGTTGTACCTGTGTAATCCAGTCTTGTTCATTGAAAAATGCGTGTAATTGCTCAAATTCATGACTGTTACCAGCCATACCTTGTAAAATAACGCTCGGAGAAGATTGAGGCGGTTGTCGCAGTTCTAGCCCGTATAGTTCACCTAGCATGAGAGGGAGTTGGGTTAACATATTGAGTAACTGCGCCACTCTCGTGGTTGCAATAGCCTGTGAGGGTTCTGTCGCGGTATTTTGATTGTTTTGTCGATGAGTTATATCATTTTGCGTTTGAGTCAATTGCTGTTGTACTTGTTGTAAAGTGCTAAATTGTTGTTGATATGTTTGGTTTAGTTGTTGGGTGAAATAGGAAAAACATAACCAACAGCCTAAACAAGTTAGGCTGAAGAAAATCAGCGTGAATAATAGAATACGGCATCGCTGCAAATGCGCATTTAAACGCCAAGGGAGTAAATTAATGGTGCGTTTCGTGTACATGTTTTAGCTCAATCCATTTCATATTGGTAAGGAATTTGTTTGTGGCTTGTTCGTTGTTTTTCAGCCTCTTCCCTAGCAGCTTGTTGTGCAGCCTTGTTATCTCTTCCCCACAACGCACAACCCAGCGCCATAACGGGAAATATGGTTTTTAATTCTTCAAAATATTCAGGCAATTCTTCTGATTCCGATAGATTGCGATAGATAATGCAGCGATCAGGCTCATAGATATAACGTTGCCGAAATTTTGCAAGTAGGATATTTAGGTTGGAGCTTTCTTGTTGCACGATACGAAGTTCATGGGGATAGTTTTGAAATGCAAGACAAGCGTTATCATCTTGATAAACCCACAGAATTTCGGGATCGCTTTGTAATTCTGGACGTAGATAATAAAATGCTCGCAAGATAGCATGGGCGGCATGATCTAATACAGAAATGTCAATACCAGGAAAAAGCGCCATATGGGCTTGAGCTGAATCTTTGGTCAGGGCAAAAATTGTTAGATTCGTGGAGGTACTGGCTTGTGTAGGGTGACTAATTGGTGTGTAGCAGTAATCATACCAAACTTGTTCTAAGGGCATCGGGAGTTCATGATGTAGAGTGTATCGGCATTGTTGCTCACACTCTTGATCGGTTAATAAGTGAGGAATGATCAAGGTTTTTGACCAAATGCGATGGGGCAAAATGGCGGTAATAAATTGGAAGTGATATTGAATTTCCTGATCATCAATGGTTTTTTGTTCTAATCGGTGATGGATAAAAGCATGATAGTCACTTAATTGAGCTGGTACAATTTGACACATTTGGATCGTTTCATGCTGATCAAACCAAACGAATTCGACAGTATCTCCATTTAGCCAAATGCCAATAGGGAGAGTATGAGGTTTATTGCGACTAGGAATAAGCATAGAATCTCTCTTTTAGTTGTTGAAATAGATTTTTCTTAAACTTTAGCTTTTGATTTATTCTCTTAGTCTTTATACTAGGAGAGGTATGAAAGCTAACCGTTATTATCTTTACGTAAAAGAGCGGTGAAGTTAATTAGTTTTTTATTTTATGCTTTAGTTAAGAGTGAATTTCACGATGAAGATCGCAAAATTAATATTTAGTTCGCTATTAACACTCATTATTTTGGGTGGGATTGCTGTGGGTGTGCTGTATATGCACATAAAATCTGATTTACCTGATGTAGAATCGCTAAAAACGGTTGAATTACAGCAACCAATGCAAATTTTTACTGCCGATGGGAAGTTAATCGGTGAAGTCGGGGAACAACGCCGTATTCCAGTGAAATTAGCAGATGTCCCACAAGGCTTAATTGATGCGGTGATTGCGACTGAGGATAGTCGTTTTTATGATCATCATGGCTTAGATCCTATCGGGATTGCGCGAGCATTGAAAGTGGCATTAGGTAATGGCGGAGCTTCGCAAGGTGCTAGTACAATTACCCAACAACTTGCACGTAATTTTTTCTTAACACCAGAGAAAACCTTAACTCGTAAGCTTAAAGAAGCGGTGTTAGCAGTAGAAATTGAGAATGCTTTAAGTAAAAATGAAATTTTAGAATTGTATTTAAATAAAATTTATCTTGGCTACCGTTCCTATGGTGTGGCAGCGGCGGCAAAAACATATTTTGGTAAGAACCTAAATGACTTAACGTTATCTGAAATGGCAATGATTGCAGGATTGCCAAAAGCCCCCTCTACGATGAATCCATTATATTCACTAAAACGGGCAGAAGAACGCCGTAATGTCGTATTAGGGCGCATGTTAAGTGAGAATAAAATCACCAAAGCACAGTATGATGAAGCTATTAAAGAACCTATAGTCGCCTCCTATCATGGCGCACAACTTGAGTTTAGAGCGGAATATGTGACTGAGATGGTTCGTCAGGAAATGGTGAAGCGCTATGGTGAAGAAGAAGCTTATACTAAGGGCTATCAAGTTTATACGACGGTTTTATCAAAAGATCAGGAAGAAGCGCAGCGAGCGGTGCGTAATAATTTAATTAACTATGATATGCGACATGGCTATCGTGGAGGAGCGCCATTGTGGAAAAATGGTGAGGAAGCTTGGGAGCAAGATCGTATTATTGGTTTTTTGAAAAAATTACCTAATTCAGATCCATTGATTCCTGCCGCTGTACTTTCTGTGGCGAAAGGGAGCGCAGAAATCTTGTTAACCTCTGGCGATAAAATGACGTTAACTGCCAGTGCTATGCGTTGGACCGGGCGTTCAAACCCAGTCAAAGTGGGTGAACAAATTTGGATTAGAAAGCGCGATAATGGTGAATGGATCTTGGGGCAAATTCCAGCAGTGAATTCAGCCTTAGTGTCTTTAAATAGTGATAATGGGGCGATTGAAGCCATTGTGGGGGGATTTAGCTTTGAACAAAGTAAATTTAACCGCGCGACACAATCTTTAGTTCAGGTAGGATCGTCGATTAAACCATTTATTTATGCAGCCGCCCTTGAGAAAGGATTGACATTATCGACTATTTTACAAGATACACCTATTGTTATTCGTAAACCGGGACAAGCGGAATGGAAACCTAAAAACTCTCCAAATCGTTATGATGGGCCATTGCGTTTACGTGTAGGATTAGGATTATCTAAAAATATGATTGCAGTTCGCTCTTTGCAAATGGCTGGAATTGATTATGTAGCAGAGTATCTACAGCGTTTTGGATTTAAGCGTGAGCAATATTTTGCCAGTGAAGCATTAGCGCTAGGCGCAGCTTCTTTTACTCCGTTAGAAATGGCACGGGCTTATGCAGTGTTTGATAATGGTGGTTTTTTAATCGATCCTTATTTGATTGAAAAAATTGTAGATAATACAGGCAAAGAGATCTTTATTGCTAACCCTAAAATTGCTTGTATTACTTGTTATGATATTCCAACTATTTATGGCGAGACAGAAAAATCAGATGAATTAAGTGTTGAAAAACAAAATGAACGTTCTTTAGCTGAAGGTAATGTCAAAATTGATGAAATGGCAGAAGATGAACAAGAAGCTGTACCAGAATTGCCAGAGTTAGAGCAGCAGGGTGGTCAATTAGATGAAAGTGCGGTGAATTATATGGCAGAATCGAAAACAACGACACAAGAAATTCGTTATGCCCCGCGTGTTATTAGTGCAGAATTAGCGTTTCTTGTGCGTGATGCGCTGACTTCGGCGATTTATGGTGAAAAAGGCCAAAGCTGGAAAGGAACAAGTTGGCGTATGGCTAACTCATTCAAACGTAGAGATATTGGTGGGAAAACAGGGACGACGAATAATTCTAAAGTTGCATGGTATGCCGGATTTGGTGCAAATTTAACAACGGCAGTTTATGTTGGTTTTGATGATAATAAACGTTCTTTAGGACGAGGAGAAGCCGGCGCTTCAACAGCAATGCCAGCGTGGATTGATTATATGAAAACCAGTTTGGAAGATATTCCTGAACGCCAATTAGCCGTGCCTCCAAATATTATAGAAAAACGCATTGATCCAAACTCTGGATTGCTTGCCAATGGTGGAGGGATTGTGGAATATTTTATCAAGGGAACGGAACCTAAACGAGCTTATGTGCCGGAGAGAGGTTATAAAATTCAAAGTCCATTACAACCTCTGAATGGAGGTGGTAATCAGATGGAAGAATTATTCTAGTTTGATGTGAAATAAGGGGCTTAAGAAATAAAGCCCTTTATTTTTTGCTCGAAATGGCTTTGCCCTTAAAGATATTTTGTAGGCGATAAACTAGAATTGCAGAAAGAATGAGGAAGCAACCTACTGCCTTCTGTAAAGTAATGAATTCATCAAGTAGCCATATACTCAGTATGAGCGTCCAAACAGGTTCAAGCATCATCATAATTGATGCCGTAGCAATCTGACTATGTTTTTGCCCAATAGTTTGTAGAAAATAGCGTAAGTTAGTCGCGATTAATGTACTTGCTAAAAGCCATGCCCAAGTTTCCGTAGAAATGCTAGATTGCCAAGTTTCAAATAAAAGAGAGTATCCCGTGCAACAGAACCCCACAATAGCAAATTGAATGGTAATGAGGGGCATATAAGGAATGTGTTTAGCAAATTGGTTATTTAAGACAAAATAGAGCGCGGCAGTAAGTGACGATAAAAGAAAAAGTAGGCTGCCAAAAGAAAAATTTAATGCGCCATGTGTAGTTCTCGCGGTGGCGAGTAAATATAAACCGAGAATCGCAATTGGCATGGAAAACCAAAAAACACGAGCGAGTGGGTGCTTAAATAGTATGAAAGAAAGTATGGGAGCAATAAGCATGGATAAGCTCATCAGAAATGCACCTTCGCCAAAACTATTGCTATAAGTAATGCCCATTACCCATAAAAATAGGTTGAAAACTAATGAAAAACCGACCGCACTTGCACGGAGAAATTGGGGGCGATTCAGTTGTTTTAGTTGTGGATAAGCAAAAGGAAGAAAGATGAGCGTGGCTAATAAAAATCGCATGCCCATAAAACCGGCTGACGGTAATTCTGTAATGGCATGTTTAGACATAAACCAACCGAAAGCTCCGATTAGTGTCACTAAGAATATGAATGTGGATCCTAAATATTTGTTAATCATCATCTATTAAAAGAGGGAGCGGCTGCTCCCCAGTATTATTTTTCAAAATACACTTTTTTCAATGCTAATTCCAACCCTCGAAATTCCGCCAAGCCTCTTAATCGCCCGATGGCGGAGTAGCCTGGATTGGTTTTTTTATGGAGATCATCAAGCATTTGATGCCCGTGATCTGGTCGCATAGGAATTAAACGTGTATCACCTTGTGCTTTACGACGGTATTCTTCGGTCAAAATAGATTTTGTTACCCCAAAAAGATTACCATCACCTTCTAAATGGTTTGCTTCATGAAAGCTTAACGGATTTTCTTCACGTTGTGTAGAACGTAAGTGAACAAAATAAATACGATCAGCAAATGTATCAGCCATTTTAACCAAATCATTATCAGCTCGCACGCCATAAGAACCCGTACAGAATGTAAAACCGTTGGCGGCAAGGGGTTGAGTGTCTACAAACCATTTCATGTCTTCAATGGTCGAAACAATACGCGGTAAGCCTAAAATCGGGCGTGGTGGATCATCAGGGTGAACAGCCATTTTAATGCCGACTTCTTGTGCAACAGGGATAATTTCATGTAAGAAATAAGCAAGATGAGTACGAAATTTATCCGCATCAATATCAGCATATCGATCTAACTGTGCTTGAAATTCTTCTAGTGTATAGCCTTCTTCCGCACCCGGTAAGCCAGCGATGATATTATTTGTTAGCAGCTTAATATCGGCTTCACTCATTTTTTCAAAATACGCTTTTGCTTGACGTTGTTCTTCTTCGCTGTAAGTCGCTTCAGCATTTGGACGTTTTAGAATATGTAATTCAAACGCAGCAAAAGCGATATGATCATAACGTAAAGCCTTTGAGCCGTCTGCCACTTCATAGGCTAAATCGGTACGTGTCCAATCCAATACTGGCATAAAGTTATAACAAACCGTATCGATACCACATTGAGCAAGATTGCGTAATGTTTGTTTATAGTTATCAATCCATTGTTGATAGTTACCCGTTTGGGTTTTGATTTCCTCATGAACAGGCACACTTTCTACCACCGACCAAACTAATCCAGCTTTTTCAATTATCTCTTTTCGTTTTTGAATTTCTTCAATAGACCAAATTTGTCCATTGGGAATATGGTGTAGTGCAGAGACTATGCCGGTTGCACCAGCTTGACGCACGTCTGAAAGGGATACGGGATCATTTGGTCCATACCAACGCCATGTTTGTTCCATTTTAATTTCTCCTTGATGATAAGTCAGTACTTAAATTTATATTCGTTCTATATCAATATTATCTATCATTGCCAGTTATATTGGAATGCCAAAATTGTAAAAATGTGCGTGAGATCTCAAAAATGAAAAATTGGTATACCAAAATTAATTTTACTTAGATAGAATGAAATTTAAATGTAGGTAGCCTATAGCATGTGAGTTTTTTCAATTTATTATGGGAGAAAACATGGTTAAATCTGTCTGTTTGAATAATGCGTTATTAGTTGATTTTAAAGAGGTTGATTATCCTAAAAAGGCGGATAATGAGGTCTTGATCAAAGTTGAAGCGATGGGCATTTGTGGTTCCGATATTGGTGCATACAGAGGAACCAATCCTTTGGTTACTTACCCCCGCATTTTAGGGCATGAGCTGGTTGGTACAGTATTAGAAACAGGAATTGGTATGCCTGATGGCATATCAGTTGGCGATAGGATAGTCGTAGAACCTTATGTTTATTGTGGCCATTGTTATCCTTGTTCTATTGGTCTAACCAATTGTTGTGAAAATTTAAAAGTATTGGGTGTACATATTGATGGTGGTATGCAAGAGGTGATTGCTCATCCAGCTCATTTGATTGTAAAAGCACCAAATAATTTACCTCCTGAACATTTAGTATTGGCTGAGCCTTTAACCATTTCTTTGCATGCTATTCATCGTACCAAAGTAAAAGCAGGGGAGTTTGTGACGGTTATTGGTGCTGGTGCTATTGGTTTGATGGCGGCTTTGGTTGCCCAATCTTATGGGGCAACTCCAATACTCATTGATATTTTAGATGACAGATTAGCCTATGCCCAATCTATCGGCATTACTCATGTAATCAATCCTCTAAAACAAGACGATATAGAAACCATTCGTCAGATTACGCAAGGAAAAATGTCTGAAGTCGTAATTGAAGCTTCAGGGGCAAATAGTGCGGTACAAAATACGCTGAAATATGTTTCTTTTGCTGGGCGTATTGCTTTAACGGGGTGGCCAAAAACTGAAACGCCATTACCAACCAATATAATTACGTTTAAAGAACTCGATATCTACGGGGCAAGAACAAGCAAGGGAGAGTTTGAGGAAGCCCTAATGCTGTTATCAACCGGAAAAATCAATCCCCATCATATAGTTAGTCAAGTCATTAAATTTGATGAACTACCTCAATTTATTCAAGCGCAATCTGAAAATCCGGAGAAGTTTTTAAAAATTAACGCTATCTTTTAATCTAACGTTCGAATAGGAGATGACTATGAAAACATTGAAATGTCTTGCAAAACTAGGGTTAATTACCAGTGTTGTATTTGGAAACGTAGCACTAGCAAAAACGGTGATTAAAGTTGGTCATTATAATGCAGATACTCACCCATCTAATATCGCATTACAAGAGTATTTTAAGAAAACTGTTGAAGAAAAAACAGCAGGGCGTTATGAGATCCGTATTTATCCTAATAATCAATTAGGAGGCGAAGATCAAATTGTCAATGGCTTACGGAATGGAACGATTGAAATGGGGATTACAGGATTATTACTGCAAAATGTAGATCCTGTGTTCGGCGTATGGGAATGGCCTTATTTATTTAAAGATAATCAAGAAGCTAAGAAAGTGCTTGAATCGCCTGTTGCCCAAGAAATTGGTGAGAAAATGCAAAACTATGGAATTAAGCTACTTGCTTATGGTATGAATGGTTTTCGTGTGATTTCGTCTAATAAAAAATTAGAGAAATTTGATGATTTTAAAGGTTTACGCTTACGTGTTCCTCTCAATTCTCTTTTCGTAGATTGGGCAAAAGCGATGAATATCAACCCACAAAGTATGCCATTAAGTGAGGTGTTCACCGCTTTAGAGCAAAAGGTAATTGATGGACAAGAAAATCCTTATGCCTTAATTAAGGATTCGGGTTTATATGAGGTGCAAAAATATATTATTGAAACGAATCATATGTTTTCTCCTGGCTTATTGCAGATTAGTTTAAAAACCTGGAATAAAATGTCAAAAGAAGACCAAGAGATTTTCTTAGAGGCAGCAAAACTTTACCAAGAAAAAGAATGGGAGTTAGCAATTCAAGCTGAGCAAGATGTTAAGAAATTCTTTGCTGAAAATGGTAAAGAAGTCATCATTCCAAATGAGCAATTCAAAGCAGATATGCTAAATGCCTCTCAAAAATTATATGACAGCTTTTATCAAAAATATGATTGGGCGAGTGCATTAATTGAACAAATTAACAACGCTAAATAGTGAGTTATTCATTTTACGCTACTTATTTAAGTGGCGTATGGCAAGGAGGAGTGGATGAAAATCGGTCATTATTTAGATAACACATTAAAAATACTTGCTATTTTGGCGTTAGTTTCAATGATTGGGCTCGTATTTTTTAATGCTTTATTACGTTACTTTTTTGATTCTGGAATCGCTTGGTCGGAAGAGTTTGCCCGCATATGTTTTGTTTATATGATATTTCTTGGCATTGTGCTTGTTGCAAAGGAAAAAGGGCATTTAACCGTTGATATTTTATTTACTGCGTTGCCAGCCAGAATGCAATTTATTTTCTTATTGATTGCTGATTTACTGATTTTAATTGCAATGGCATTTATTGCGATTGGGGCTTATCAGTTAGCTTTACTGACCTTTAGTCAAAAAATGCCAGCCACAGGTATTTCATCAGCGTTTTTATATATTGCAGCAATTATTTCGTCAGTATCTTATTTTAGTATTGTTCTCATCAATCTTATGAAACATATTCAATATGGCTTAGCCAAAGGAGAGTAAAAATGTTGTGGTTATTCTTAGGCAGTCTATTTTTTCTTCTTTTTTTAGGTGTTCCAGTTGCGTTATCAATGCTATTAAGTGCCAGTTTGATGTTATTTCAAATGGATATGTTTGATACACAGTTGATTACAGAAAATTTTGTGATGGGAACTAATAATTTCCCTCTGATGGCCATTCCCTTTTTTATGCTAACTGGCGAAATTATGAAGCATGGTGGCATATCTGAACGTATTATTAACT
This sequence comes from Conservatibacter flavescens, assembly GCF_002795425.1. GTDB lineage: Bacteria > Pseudomonadota > Gammaproteobacteria > Enterobacterales > Pasteurellaceae > Conservatibacter > Conservatibacter flavescens. Next base: position 18,641 of record NZ_PHHA01000021.1, on the reverse strand, counting down.
TCGCCATGAGTATGGTTGGACATATTAAAGGCGGGTTGGGCTATGTTGCGATTATTTCTGGATTAATTTTTGCAGGATTATCGGGATCTGCGGTTGCAGATACGGCGGCGTTAGGTGCCATTTTAATTCCAATGATGGTGGCGAGAAAATATGATGCAGCTCGATCCACTGGATTACTCTGTGCTGCCGGTATTATTTCTGTTGTCATTCCACCAAGTATTCCCATGATTGTTTATGGTATTACAGCGGGCACGTCTATTACGAAATTATTTATGGGAGGGGTAGTACCAGGTTTATTAATGGTAATTGGGCTATGGCTCGTTTGGAAGTTTCTTTACCGTAGTGAAAATCTTGCAGTAGAAGAAAAACGGACAGGAAAACAACGTTGGGTGGCCTTTAAACAAGCATTTTGGCCATTATTATTGCCAGTTATTATCATTGTTGGATTACGAGGTGGGATTTTTACGCCTACCGAAGCAGGCGTTGTTGCGGCTATTTATGCAGCGATTGTGAGTATTCTATATAGAAGCTTAACTTGGGATAAAGTTTTTGAAGTCTTTATTAGCACAATTAAAACCACTTCGATGGTAATGTTTGTTGCCGCAGCTGCCATGATTTCTGCTTTTGCAATTACCGTTGCCCAAATCCCAATGGAGTTAGTTGATGTCATTAAAGGTATAACAGATAGCCCATTAGTGCTTATGTTTATTTTGATGATTTTCTTCTTATTGGTTGGGTGTGTAATGGACTTAATTCCTGCCGTATTAATTTTCGTACCAGTATTATTGCCTATTTTAAGAGCCTATAACATCGATCTCGCTTATTTCGGGATTATGATGGTCATTAATTTATCTATAGGCTTAATTACCCCGCCAGTTGGTACAGTATTATATGTTGGCTCTGGCATTGCTAAATTAGGAATTGGCAAAATATCAAAAGGCATCTTACCATTTTTACTTGTTTATTTTGCTATTCTATTCTTAATGGTTTTATTCCCTGATATTGTGATTGTGCCGATGAACTGGCTATCTTAAGATAAGGAAGATGATGGATAATTATTTAAAATAAAAGAAACTGTCGCCTTAAAAACCATTAAGGCGACATATTTTTTTGAATTAAATACCTACAGTAATCGGATTGATACTGAATAAATACCCGTCGAAATCTGGGTCATTGACATCTGATAATTCAAACAATTTTTCTTTGACATTTTCTAAATGTTGCCACATGGCTTTTCGGGCTGAGGCAGGATCTTTGCGTTGAATTGCGCTGATAATATTTTCGTGATCTTGTAGCCATAAAAAACGATAACTTTGATCGGGAATATGTTGATGTAACCCTTTCCACATATCGCTGTTATTACGGTATAGCCACAGTTCCCTTTGCATTCTAATTAATACTTCATTTTGTGTGATTTCAGCGATCATACAATGAAAATCTTCATCAGCAACATAATCTTCTTTGCCATCAGCTAGGGTTTCTTTCTCTCGATTTAAAATGTTTTTGAGCTTTTCCACATCTTTTTTGGTGGCTTGAATGGCAGCAAACTCAGCAATACTGCTTTCTAGTAACTGACGAGCTTGTAGCAATTCAAATGGACCAATATCAACAAAATCTTTTTTTTCATCATTTGCTGCACTATGAAGTGGCAAATTAATGACATAAACCCCCGAGCCTTTTCGAATATCAATTAAGTTTTCTAACTCCAACATAATTAACGCTTCACGGATTACTGTACGACTCACCCCTAATTCTTCAGCTAATTCACGTTCGGTTGGTAATTTATCACCTATCGCATAAGTTCCTTGTTCTAAGCGGGCTTTTAATAAAAGCCCTATTTTTTTATAAGAACGTAATTCATCATTCATCATTTCTCACCTTCCTATCAAATAATGAGATCTTGTAGTACTAATGTGTCAACGGTTTTGCCATTTACTATCAACTTTCTCTTCTCTGAGTGAGGTAAAACAAAAGAGAGTGTTTGATATTGAGGTATAAAGTCACCATGACGATTAATTGTTAGCTCAATTGTATAGCTTGTACATTTTAATTCAATATTTAACAAGAGGTGATGATTATTTTGATAATCGAAACTCACACCATCATCATCAAACAAGGTGATATGGCTAACGCCTTGATTGATAAACGGTAGGATAAATAATTCCCGGTGATTATCAGTTAGTGTGTTTTTATGCCCAAGCCCTGCCAATGGTAAGATTGTTCCTGCTTTAACAAAAAGTGGAATACGTTCAAGTGGTGCATCAACTTGAACATCTTGTTTACCTTTAAACCATTGATGAGTATAAAAATCATACCAACCTACTTGGTTATCTGGTAGGTAAACATTGCGTTTACGCTGTCCTTCTTCCACAACGGAAGCGACTAACAGATCTTGTCCGAAGAGATAATCATCTGTTTCTTCAAATGTTCGCAAATCCTGTGGATGATCGAGGAAGGTTGGACGTAACATTGGTTCATTTTCAGTATGCGCTTTCCATAATAGATTATAAATATATGGCATTAAGCGGTAGCGTAGCTGAATTGTGCTACGGATAATGTCAGTTACTTGTGGATACATCCAAGGTTCATTGACAGTTTTATCATCATTCCAAGAATGGATTGTGAAACGTGGATGCATTACACCGTTTTGAACCCAGCGAACAAATAATTCAGGATCTGGTTTATTGCCAGAGAAACCGCCTACATCGTGTCCGATATTATATAGACCCGACAAGCTCATTCCTAAGCCCATACGAATATTGTAACGTAAGGTATTCCAGTTTGTACGGTTATCACCAGACCAAGTTTGCACGTAGCGGTTCATTCCTGGTGAGCCGGAACGGGAAATTAAATAAGGACGTAAGTTTGGTGCATATTCTTTTTGTGCCTCATAAGACGCCTTCATCATTAACAATGGCTGTAATGGGCGAATAAGTTTAATCGGCAAGCCTTGACCGAAGAAGTGGCATTTGGCGTGATTATCCCATACTTCAAATTCGTTATTATCGTTCCAAGTTGAATCAATACCATATTCAAGCAATTGTTGTTTGACATTGGTTTTCCACCAGTCGATTGTATTTGGGTTAGTAAAATCTAAATGTGAACCTTCGTCGTCCCAGAATACAGAAATTTCAGGATTATCAGATTGAGAATCTTTGATAAATAATCCTTGTTTTGCTACTTCTTGATATTTTGGATGATCGTGTAATAAGCAAGGTTTGATGTTTGCAGCTAATTTCATTCCAGCTTGATGAAAATGTGCTGTTATCTCTTTTGGGGTCGGAACTTTGTCATAGTTCCAATTAAAGACATAACGTTTTGCCCCGATTGAAGTATAGCCTGAAGATAATTGGAATGAGTCGCACGGAATATCATATTGTTCACAGAGATCCACAAATTTCTTCAACTGCTGCTGTGCATCTGGAGCATCGGTATAACTCATTGTTGAACCGCTATAACCCAAGCTCCATTTTGGACCAAATATCGTACCACCAGTAAGTTGAGTATATTTTTTGGTAACATCTAAAATTTGAGGGCCGAGGATCATATAATAATCCAAGTCGCCATCTTCCGCTTGATAGCTACGATAATAGGCGTGGTAATTATCAATTTCACTACCTAAACGGAACCAGCAAGATGCGAGGTTATCGTAATATAACCCATAGCTGACATCTTCTGTATGAGTAATATAAAATGGAATATGTTTATACAGAGGATCAGTAAATTCGGCATTGTAACCCATTGCATCTAAGTTACGCATTTCAAAACGTCTGCCTTTGCGGTTCAGATCACCAGCTTTTTCACCTAAGCCATAGTAATTATCTGTAACACTGCGTTGTACGAAATGCGATACTTGATTATTGGATATCCCTAAGAGATAGGCCCCTGTTTTGCGATCTTGTGAAAAAGTTTTCCAATTTTGACCGCACTTATATTGCCATTCCAGCCATAAAGGCTGATGAACAATGAGTTTTAAGTGATCAGTTGTAATTTCTACTTCGCCGTTTTTCTCACAAACCTCATAAGTTGGCAAAGAATAACCATCTAAGCACCAGCGATCTCGTCCTTGCCATTGCACATCAGGTTGATTTGGGGTAATAGCCCAAGTCTGTGGTACACGAAATGTATCATTTTGGGTAAATGCCACACGGAAAATATCTTGCTCTAAGACAAAAATATGCAATTTCCACTGATGTTCACATTGAATATCAATACGGTTGTTTTCATTTTTCAGTAAGGTTACTTGTTTTAATGTTTTCATTTTTTACCTCATTCCGAGCCTAATAACCTAGTAATAGTTGTGGTAAGAATAGACTTAATTGCGGTACAAAAGTAACTAACAATAAAGTAGCAATTAAGACAGCGTAGAAAGGCAGTAACGGCTTAATCACTTGATCAATTTTTACACCAGCAACAGAGCAACCAACAAATAAGGTACTGCCGACAGGTGGTGTACAGATACCAATAGATAAATTAAATGTCATTAAGATACCAAAATGAACAGGATCTACCCCTAATTCAGTTGCAATTGGTAAAAATATCGGTGTGAAGATTAATAGTGCAGGGGTCATATCCATAAATGTACCGATAATCAACAGAATTAAGTTAATGATAAGTAAGAGTACAATTGGATTTTCTGATACAGTTAATAATGCGTCGCTAATAAGGTAAGGAATATCCGCATTTGCCATTGCCCAAGACATCCCCATTGATGTTCCGATTAGTAGGAGAATAATGGATGTCGTAACAGAGGCATCTAAAATAATTCTTGGTAACTCTTTTAATGAGATTTCTTTATAAATAAACATTGCAAGAATGAGAGTATAGACAACCGCAATGGCTGAGGCTTCTGTTGCAGTAAAAATACCTGCAATAATTCCCCCAATAATAACAACGATAAGTCCTAAACTAGGTAAGGCATCAAATGTCTTTTTAAGCACCTCTTTTGATGTAGGTTTTGCTGATACTGGATAACCTTTTTTACGGGCAATAAAGTATGCGACGACCATAATACCTAAGCCCATTAAAATACCAGGAATATAACCTGCGAGAAATAACGCACCGATTGATGTTCCGCCAGAGATTAAGGAATATACAATAAAGGTATTACTTGGTGGAATAAGCAAACCAGTTGGAGAAGAAGTAATATTTACAGCAGCAGAAAATGCGGGATCATACCCTTCTTTTTTCTGTAATGGTGCCATTGTACCGCCCACAGCCGCCGCTGCTGCGACCGCAGAACCAGAAATAGAGCCAAACATCATATTGGCAAGTACATTAACGTGAGCAAGAGAACCTGGTAAACGCCCACCTAATACTTTAGCAAATTCAATTAAGCGTAAAGCAATACCGCCACGGTTCATAATATTACCTGCAAGAATAAAGAACGGAATTGCAAGTAAAGAAAAACTATCTAAACCTGTTGCCATTTTTTGAGCAATTACTTGAATTGCAGCATCAACTGGCAAGGAAAGCATAATCGTAAGTAGTGATGAAATACCGATAGCAAAAGAAATTGGTGTACCAATTGCAAGTAGGATGAAAAAACTACCGGCTAGAACAAGAATTGATGACCATTCCATATCCATTTCCTTATTAATGAGAAGTTAATTGACGATATTCTTCGGCAAGATCACGTAATAAGAATATCAACATAAAGAAGCCACTGACGGGAATTGCTGCATAAACGAGCCCCATTTGAATGCCTAGAACGGGTGAAGTTTGTCCAGCGTTGAGTGTGTCTAATACTAAGCGGCTGCCACCATAACACATCACAACCATAATAAAGAGTAGGCTAATACCACTGATAATTAATTTGACGGTATTATGTTTCTTAGGCTGTGTTTCCAGTTTGGTTAAGAGAAGATCAATCGCTAGATGTTTTTTCTGACCTAAGCCGTAAGCGGCACCGATAAGTCCTACCCAAATAAATAAAAATCGGGAGAGCTCTTCTGTAATCGTACTTGGATCGTTAAGAACATAACGAGAAAAGACTTGCCATACTACACTAATAACAAGACCAATACAGATGAAAATACACAGTGTAGAAAGTATTTTATCCAATAATGATATAAAACGATTCATACAGTTTCCTTTTGATTGAGTGATGATAGTTTAAGTTTTATTAGATAACTCTAAATTGGTGAACCAAATATACTTTAAAAACTATTTATATGCTGTTTTTTTTATTTAATTTGTGATCATAATCACTTTTTTAATAAAATTGGTTGGAGTGGGTTGGTTAATTGGTTTAATATCTTTGTGTGCAAGAGGATGTCTTGTCGTAATTGTTGTAACTGTTTCTATACTTTGAGTTAATCCTTATTTATACGGAGAATTAAACTATGTTGATAAAGAAAAAAGCATTAGTGATTGGTTTAAGCGGTTTATTAGCTGCAACTTTTTCCTTATCTGCTACGGCAAAAGTGACTTTAAAGCTCAGCCACAATAATGATAAAACCCACCCAGTGCATATTTCTATGCAAAAATTTGCAGATGATGTGAAAAAACAAACAGACGGTGAAGTGATCATTCGTATCTATCCGAACAGCCAATTAGGTACACAGCGTGAGTCAATGGAGTTGTTACAAGCTGGCTCCCTTGATATGGCAAAATCTAATGCAAGTGAATTGGAATCTTTCGAAGTCTCTTATGGTGCATTTAATGTTCCATACCTCTTTAAAGATACTGAACATTACTATCGAGTATTACAAGATCCAGAAGTAGGCGAGAAAATTCTCAATTCTACGAAAGGAAAAGGATTTATCGGTTTAACCTATTATGATGCAGGTTCTCGTAGTTTTTATGCACATAAACCGATTAAAACTCCAGAAGATCTAAAAGGATTAAAAGTCCGCGTTCAACCAAGTCCAAGTGCATTAGAAATGGTTAGATTGATGGGGGCTTCACCAACACCATTAGCATTTGGTGAGCTTTATACAGCATTACAGCAAGGTGTGGTCGATGCAGCTGAAAATAACCCAACAGCATTAACCCTAATGCGTCATGGTGAGGTAACGAAATTTTATAGCGAAGATGAACATACCATTATTCCAGATGTATTAGTGATTGGTGAGAAATCTTGGGCAAAATTGACACCTGAACAACAGACCATCGTGAAAAAAGCAGCAAATGACTCAATGATGTCGCATAAAGTATTATGGGCTGAAATGACAGCACAGGAAGTACAAAAAGCTAAAGAAAAAATGGGTGTTGAATTTATCAAAGTAGAAAAACAACCTTTTGTAGATGCAGTGAAACCAATGCATGATAAAGCATTACAAGATCCTGCGATTGGTGCTTATGTAAAACGTATTGATGAACTACGTTAATTTATTGATTAGCAAATGGGGTGAGATTTTCTTGCCCTATTTACCCATTTGATTTTAGAGGAAAAGAACAATGACTATTTCACAAAATCATAATTTTAAAGACAAAACCATCGTCATCACAGGTGCTGGTGGTGTATTGTGTGGATTTTTAGCAAAACAGCTCGCTAAAACAGGTGCGAAAGTTGCCTTATTGGATTTAAATCTCGAAAGTGCGGTTAAATTTGCTGATGAAATTGTTGCAGAAGGGGGTATTGCTAAAGGATATCAAACCAATGTATTGGAATTGGAGAGCTTGAAAGCTACCAGAGACGCAATTTTAAAGGATTTCGGCACCTGTGATATTTTAATTAATGGTGCAGGCGGAAACAGCCCGAAAGCGACTACTGATAATGAATTTCACGAAACAAATTTACCAGAAAACACGAAATCGTTCTTTGAGCTAGATAAAGCGGGAGTAGAATTTGTCTTTAATCTCAATTATCTTGGTACACTCTTACCTACTCAAGTGTTTGCACAAGATATGGTTGGTAAAACTGGGGCGAATATCATCAACATTTCCAGTATGAATGCCTTTACACCACTGACTAAAATCCCTGCGTATTCTGGAGCAAAAGCCGCGATCAGCAACTTCACTCAATGGCTTGCGGTGCATTTCTCACACGTTGGTATTCGTTGTAATGCCATCGCTCCGGGCTTTTTGGTGAGTAATCAAAATCGTGGATTATTGTTCGATCAAGACGGCAACCCAACTGCTCGTGCCAACAAAATTCTCACTAACACACCAATGGGACGTTTTGGTGAACCAGAAGAATTAGTGGGAGGTATTCTGTTTTTAATGGACGAACGCTATGCCAGCTTTGTAAACGGTGTTGTTTTACCGATTGATGGCGGATTTTCAGCATATAGTGGGGTATAAGCAATGAAAATGTTTATGTGTGAAGACTTTCTGCTTTCAAGCGAGGTGGCTCGTCGCTTATATCACGATTATGCGAAACATCAACCAATTTTCGATTACCATTGCCACCTTTCCCCTAAAGACATTGCAGAAGATCGTCAATTTAACGATTTAACGGAAATTTGGCTAGAAGGCGACCACTATAAATGGCGAGCATTACGCACCGCTGGCGTAGAAGAGCATTTCATTACTGGTAAAGCAAGTTCAAAAGAGAAATATCAGAAATGGGTGGAAACGGTACCGAAATGTATCGGTAATCCGCTTTATCATTGGACACATTTGGAACTTCGTCGCCCTTTTGGCATTGTTAATACATTATTCAATTCGGAAAGTGCGGAAGAAATTTGGGAAAAATGTAACGCTTTATTGGCTAAGCCTGAATTTTCTGCTCGTGGCATCTTAAAACAGATGAACGTGAAGTTAGTCGGCACAACAGACGATCCTATTGATGATCTTCGCTATCACCAGCAGATAAAAGCTGATCCAAGTATCGATATTGAAGTCGTTCCAACATTCCGCCCAGATAGAGCTTTTAAAATTGAATTGGCAGGTTTTCTGGATTATCTGCAACAGTTAGAACAAGTAAGCGGTCTAAAAATAGAAAAATTTGCCGATCTGACAACCGCATTGGAAAAACGGATAGAGTATTTTGATCAAAATGGTGCGAAGGCTGCCGATCATGGTATTGAGTTTGTTCGCTTTGCATTAGTGGAAGATGAAAGTGAACTGGATCATATTTTGCAAAAAAGAAAGCAAAATCAACCGCTTTCTGAAACAGAAATTGCTCAATTTTCTACCGCACTTTTAGTTTGGCTTGGTAAAGCATATCATAAACGCCAATGGGTAATGCAGTATCATATGGGAGCTATCCGAAATAATAATTCCCGTATGTTTAAACAGTTAGGTGCTGATGCTGGTTTTGACTCCATCGGAGATCGTCCGTATGCTGAAAATCTCTCTGCATTGCTAGACCAAATGGATCAAACTGATCAATTACCTAAAACAATCTTATATTGCCTTAATCCACGCGATAATGAAATGATTGCCGCAATGATTGGCAATTTCCAAGGTGGTGGTATAGCAGGTAAAATTCAATTTGGTTCGGGCTGGTGGTTTAATGATCAGAAAGATGGAATGGAGCGTCAGTTACAGCAGCTTTCACAATTAGGCTTACTTAGCCAGTTTGTTGGAATGTTAACCGACTCCCGTAGTTTCTTATCTTTCACTCGTCATGAATATTTCCGCCGTATTTTGTGCGAAATGATCGGGCAATGGGTGGTTAATGGTGAAGTACCGAATGATATGAATTTACTGGGTAATATGGTCAATAATATCTGTTACTACAATGCCAAACACTATTTTAAATAGGGAAAGTTAGGATAATCATCACTCGAAAAGTGCGGTATGTTTTTCTGAACTTTTGAGGGAGATGATAATATAAATAATTCCATATTTTTGAAAGGAATATTGTGATAAATCAGCCCAATACATTGGAGAAATATTGGGCTTGAAATGGGCGATTAATTATTGAGTTTATTTAAATCCGTCATCGGCCATCTTGGTTTAACCATGATGGAGAGATCTTGTTGTTCACCATTTTTTAGACGTAAAAAACCAGCATAAGCAATCATCGCACCATTGTCCGTGCAAAATTGAGGTCGTGGATAGAATACCTCTCCACCAAGTTGTTGCATTAATTTCGCAAGCTCTTGGCGTAGTTGTTTATTCGCGCTCACTCCGCCTGCGATAACAAGCCGTTTTAAACCTGTTTCTTTTAAAGCGCGTTTACATTTGATCGCTAAAGTCTCAATAACCGCTTGTTGGAAAGCATAAGCAATATCTGCGCGTGTTTGTTCACTGAGTTCGCCTTCCATTTGTATTGCTTGAGCAATTGTATTCGCCGCAAACGTTTTTAGACCGGAAAAACTAAAGTCTAAACCAGGTCGATCCGTCATTGGGCGTGGGAAGGTAAAACGAGTCGGATTTCCTTGTTCTGCTAGGCGAGATAGCGCGGCTCCTCCTGGATAATCTAAACCCAATAATTTAGCGGTTTTATCGAAAGCCTCACCAGCGGCATCGTCAATAGATTCGCCAAGTAATTCATATTGCCCCAAGTTTGAGACTCGGACTAATTGGGTGTGTCCCCCTGATACAAGTAATGCAATAAAAGGGAATTGTGGTGGGATATCTTCTAACATAGGGGCAAGTAGATGCCCTTCCATGTGATGAACCCCGATGGCCGGTACGTTCCAAGCATAGGCGAGCGAGCGAGCAATGGTTGAGCCTACTAATAAGGCGCCAACTAAACCCGGACCAGCGGTATAGGCGATCCCATCAATATCTTTGGCTTTTAAGTTTGCTTCTTGTAATGCTGCGTTAATGAGAGGCAGCGTTTTACGAATGTGATCACGTGAAGCTAACTCAGGCACAACACCGCCATAATCAGCGTGTAGTTCAATTTGAGTATATAGTTGATTCGCAATTAAACCTTTATGTTCGTCATAAATAGCAACACCTGTTTCGTCGCAAGAGGTTTCAATACCCAAAATTTTCATGCTTGATCCTTAAAATCTATCTTTTTTAGCTATTTTAGCAAAAATGATTTCATTCACCAAAAACTAGATTTGGATTCTGATTTATGTCAAACTATGTATGGTTGTGTCTATAAATAAGAAGATATAAGAAAAATGTTATATGAACATTATGATTGGCCAAAACCTATTACTTTTTATCCCGATCAAGGCCAAAAATCTTACCGTTTAAAACGCTTGCGTTTTCATTTACGTTCGTTGTTATACAAGAGGGTTATTCGTCAATTTGTATATTTTGTCCAGCAAAATCCACAAATTCAGCCTCTTTTGGCGCATAAACCTAGCTATTACTATCCTTTGGTTCATCGCTTTTTAGATAAACGTTTTCATGCAGAGCAACGGTTAAAGTACATGTGCCAAAGCTTACAATTTTTACCGCAAAAATTAAGGGAATTGGGTTTACCGCCTTTATGGGAAAACCCCATTTCTTTTGGGGAGATTGTGCCGAATTTAGCGCTGCGATTAAATATTAATGAATTTCAAGCAATGGAAGGATTTTGGGCTCTGGAATTATATGATATTTCTATCGAACAATGTGTTTATGTGTTGACTTTTGCCAATGTTGATGATGCATTTTTAATCGGCTCAATTCAAGGACCTAATTTTGATGGTTCAAAAGAGCTTGTTAAAAAACTGACTAAAGCATGTCACGGTTTGCGCCCTGCATATTTGTTAATTGAATCAATGAAAGCGTTAACAATGACATTGAATGTTAAGCAACTATTGGGGATTCCGCATCAATACCAAAATAAATCGCGCGTTATTCAGAGTAAACGTTATGTCGTCAATTATGACGAAATGTTTAAAGAATCTGCAGGTGTGAAGCATAAGTATTGGGAATTACCCACTTATTTTAATATAAAAGATATAGAAACTATTGCCAGTAATAAGCGTTCCATGTATCGTAAGCGCTATGCGATGTTGACAGATATTCAGCAACGTATGATGATGTTAATGAATAAACAAGCGCAATAAATCCGAATTAATCATTTAAGGAAGAGTGTATGGCACAAGGTAATCTCTATATTATTTCTGCACCTAGCGGTGCGGGTAAATCTTCATTGATTTCAGCATTGCTTAAAGATAATCATAAGATGAAAGTGTCCGTTTCGCATACCACACGATCCCCTCGTCCTGGAGAAGTAGAAGGGGAACATTATTATTTTGTGTCTGTTGAACAGTTTGAACAGTTGATTGATAATGATGTTTTCCTTGAGTATGCCAAAGTGTTTGGGGGAAATTATTATGGCACGTCATTACCGATGATTGAAAAATCGTTGGCGCAAGGCATTGATGTTTTTCTAGATATTGATTGGCAAGGGGCGCAGCAGATTCGAGAAAAAGTGCCTGATGTGAAAAGTATTTTTATTTTGCCTCCATCATTAGTTGAATTAGAACGTCGTTTAATCGGGCGAGGACAAGATTCAGAAGAGGTCATTCTTGATCGCATGGCTAAAGCGCAAGATGAAATGAGCCATTATACGGAATACGATTACGTAGTGGTTAATGATGATTTTGAACAAGCCTTAACAGATATTCGGCATATTTTGAGTGCAGAGCAATTAAAAACCCGAACGCAGTCTTTGCGTTATCAAGGATTAATTACTGAATTACTAGCAAAATAGATTACTCTTTAGTATCATATCTTCCCTTTATTTTTAGATTAGAGATTGGAGTAAATTATGGCTCGAGTAACCGTTCAAGATGCCGTTGATAAAATTGGTAACCGTTTTGATTTGATTTTAACCGCAGCACGCCGTGCAAGACAATTACAATTACATGCGCGTGAACCTTTAGTGCCGGAAGAAAATGATAAACCGACAGTAATTGCGTTGCGTGAAATTGAAAAAGGGTTGATTACGAATGATATTATGGATCAACAAGAGCATCAGAGCCAAGAAGAAAGAGAAGAAAGCGAAAATTATGCTGTCTCATTACTAGCCGATCAAAATCCGTAATTTTCAATAGATAAAAGTGCGGTGAACAAATGTATCTTTTTGAAAGTCTAAATACTATTATTCAAGGGTATTTACCATCTGAACAAATTGATCTTGTGAAGCGAGCATTTGTTATCGCACGAGATGCGCACGAAGGACAATATCGCTCCAGTGGAGAACCCTATATTACACACCCTGTTGCGGTAGCCTCGATTATCGCTGAAATGAGGCTCGATCATGAAGCTGTCATGGCGGCCTTGTTACATGATGTGATTGAAGATACACCTTATACAGAAGAACAATTAACAGCAGAATTTGGACAAAGTGTCGCTGAAATTGTGGAAGGGGTGTCAAAACTGGATAAATTGAAATTCCGCACGCGTAAAGAGGCAGAAGCCGAAAATTTCCGTAAAATGATCTTAGCCATGACGAAAGATATTCGTGTGGTGTTGATTAAACTTGCTGACCGTACCCATAATATGCGCACACTAGGTGCGCTACGTCCTGATAAACGTCGTCGAATAGCCAAAGAAACCCTTGAAATTTATAGCCCTCTTGCTCATCGTTTGGGGATTGAGCATATAAAAAATGAGCTGGAAGATTTGGGGTTTGAGGCGATGTATCCTCAGCGTTACTCTGTATTACAAAAAGTTATCCAAGTTGCTCGCGGGAATCGTAAAGAAATGATTCAGCGTATTTCAGAAGAAATTAAAGGCCGCTTGACGGAGGCAGGGATTAGCGCACGAGTATTTGGGCGAGAAAAACATCTTTATTCAATCTATCAGAAAATGCGAACGAAAGAGCAGCGTTTTCATTCTATTATGGATATTTATGCCTTTCGAGCTGTTGTGGGAGAAGTTGATACTTGCTATCGCGTATTAGGCCAAATGCATAGTTTATATAAACCACGTCCAGGTCGTGTAAAAGATTATATTGCAGTACCTAAAGCTAATGGATATCAGTCCTTACATACTTCAATGATAGGGCCTCATGGTGTACCCGTGGAAGTGCAAATTCGTACGGAAGAAATGGACCAAATGGCTGAAATGGGGGTTGCTGCTCATTGGGCATATAAACAAAGTGGTAAGAATGATAGCACGACCGCACAGATTCGTGCGCAACGTTGGCTACAAAGTATCATTGAATTACAGCAAAGTGCGGGTAATTCTTTTGAATTTATTGAAAATGTTAAGTCAGATTTATTCCCTGACGAAATTTATGTTTTTACCCCAAAAGGGCGTATTGTCGAGTTGCCAGCTGGAGCAACACCAGTAGATTTTGCTTATGCTGTGCATTCTGATATTGGAAATACTTGTGTCGGCGCGAGAGTTGAACGCATGCCTTATCCATTGTCCCAAGCGCTTGAATCTGGACAGACTGTTGATATTATTACCGCGCCAGCAGCTCGCCCAAATGCGGGTTGGCTAAATTTCGTTGTCACAGCAAAAGCACGAGCAAATATTCGTCAAACATTGAAGAATTTGCGCCGTGATGAATCCATATTATTCGGTAAACGCCAATTAGTACATGCACTTTCTCCAATAAAACTCGATCAGCTAGATCAAAGACGAGTGACAAATTTATTACAAGAATTGAAATTGAGTAGCTTTGATGATTTATTGGCAGAAATTGGATTAGGCAATCAAATGAGTACAATAGTTGCTTTCCGTTTATTAGGTGAAGCGATTGAAATTGATACTGATGGTGACAGTAAAAATAATGATAGCCTAGTGATTAAAGGCTCCGATAGCTTGTTGACAACATTTGCGAAATGTTGCCACCCTATTCCAGGCGATCCAATCATTGCCTATGTCAGTCCGGGTAAAGGATTAGTTATTCATCATGAATCTTGTTCAAACCTGAAAACACGTCATGAAAACCCAGATCACTATATGCAAGTTGAATGGGAAAAAAGTGAAAATAAAGTGGAGTTTGAAACAGAATTGCGCATTGATATTATTAACCAGCAGGGTTCTTTTGCTCATTTAACAGCAGCAATTGCTGCAGCTGGAAGTAATATACATGGTATTTCAACTGAAGAGCGCGATGGACGCTTATATCAAGTAACAGTACTACTCACCGCTCAAGATAGAACGCATTTGGCAAATATTATTCGGAAAATTCGCGTGGTGCCAGGTGTGACGAATATTGAGCGCAATAATAACGAATAAGCGAAGATATGGGAACGCAATTGCTTGACGCCGTACCACTCACTGCATTATCAGGCGTGGGGAGTGCAATGGCTGAAAAATTAGGTCGTCTAGGCATTTGTAATGTTCAGGACTTGTTATTTCATTTGCCCATTCGCTATGAGGATCGTACCCATATTACACCTATTTCCGATTTGCGCGTAGAGCAATATGCCACTATAGAAGGGCTTGTTCAAAGTTGTGATGTGCAGTTTGGTCGTCGCCCTATGTTGACTGTCAGTTTATCTGATGGAACCTCCAAAATTATGTTGCGTTTTTTTAATTTTAACGCCGGTATGAAAAATAGCTTCCAAATCGGTGAGAGAGTCAAAGCATTCGGAGAGGTGAAGCGTGGGAGATTTATGGCGGAAATACATCACCCAGAATACCAAATTATTAAGCACAATGCGCCACTTGTGCTGGACGAAACCTTAACACCGATTTATTCGACTACGGAAGGTTTAAAACAAACTTCATTGCGTAAATTAACCGATCAGGCATTAGCATTACTTGATAAAATTCAAGTTACAGAAAGTTTACCCTCCGAATGTAATCCTTATCCTTTTGATTTAAAACAAGCTATTCATTTTTTACACCGTCCGCCACCAGATATTTCTGCTACCTTATTAGAGCAGGGGAAACATCCCGCACAGCAACGCTTAATTTTTGAAGAGTTACTGGCATATAACTTGGCTATGCAGAAAGTGCGGTCTGGTATCCAAGAACACACCGCTTTACCATTGCAGTATCAAACCAATTTAAAGCAACGTTTTTTGGCAAATTTACCCTTTCAACCAACCAATGCACAAGAACGCGTTGTCACAGATATTGAGCAAGATTTAAAATTGCCGATTCCAATGATGCGCTTGGTGCAAGGTGATGTTGGTTCAGGGAAAACCTTAGTTGCGGCATTGGCTGCATTATGCGCTATAGACAATGGTAAACAGGTCGCATTGATGGCTCCAACCGAGATTTTAGCAGAGCAGCATGCGCAAAATTTTATGAAATGGTTTGAACCATTGGGCATTACCGTTGGTTGGTTAACAGGTAAAGTGAAAGGAAAAGCTCGTCAAACCCAATTAACCGCACTCAAAAATGGCGATATTAAAATGATAGTTGGAACACATGCTTTGTTTCAAGCTCAAGTAGAATTTGCGGATTTAGTCTTAGTTATCGTTGATGAGCAACACCGTTTTGGTGTACATCAACGCTTAATGTTGCGCGAAAAAGGGGAAAATTCAGGGTTTTATCCTCATCAATTGATTATGACCGCAACGCCAATACCACGTACTTTAGCCATGAGTGTATATGCTGATTTAGATACATCTATTATTGACGAGCTTCCACCAGGACGTACACCAATTAGCACGGTAGTGGTATCAGAAGAGCGTCGAGTAGAAATTATTGAACGTGTACGTCATGCATGTATGAACGAAAAGCGACAGGCATATTGGGTTTGTACCTTAATTGATGAAAGTGAGGTGCTGGAGGCTCAAGCGGCGGAAGCGACAGCAGAAGATCTGCGTAAAATCTTACCGCACTTACGTATAGGTTTGGTGCATGGCCGCATGAAACCCCAAGAAAAACAAGCGATTATGACTGAATTCAAATCAGCAAATTTGGATTTATTGGTTGCAACGACAGTCATTGAAGTCGGTGTAGATGTACCCAATGCGAGTTTGATGATTATTGAAAATGCTGAGCGCTTGGGGCTTTCACAGTTACATCAATTACGTGGTCGAGTTGGGCGTGGTTCCACCGCTTCTTATTGCGTTTTAATGTATAAGCCTCCGCTAGGTAAAGTTTCAAAAAAACGTTTGCAGGTGTTACGTGATAGCCAAGATGGTTTTTTTATAGCGGAAAAAGATTTGGAAATCAGGGGCGCAGGAGAAGTGTTAGGAACAAAACAAACTGGGCTTGCTGAGTTTAAAGTAGCAAATTTACTACGAGATCGGAATATGTTGCCACTCGTTCAACATCACGCTAAACAATTGATGCTAAAATATCCACAATATGTTGATACGCTAATTCTGCGGTGGTTAGGAGAGCGAGAGATTTACAGTAATGCTTAATATTGAAAATTATAGACAGATCTTAACACAAAATAATTGGAAAACTGACCGCTCTTTTTTGCCATCGGCAGTCGCTCATTGGTTATTGACACAAGATTCTATGACACAAAAATTACAAAACATTTGTACAGATTTGAATGTCATCGTGATAAATGAAAGTTGGACGTCACAACAGCAATGGCGAAGAGAAGTTTTGTTGCAAGGTGATGGAAAAAATTGGGTGTTTGCGCAAACTGATTTTTCTATCGCTTTGATGAAGCAATTTGAGCAAGATATTATCAATTTAGGGGAGCAGCCTTTGGGGTATTGGCTTTTTTCTCAGAAGCTAGAGCGTGAAAAACTGGAATGGTTGTTGGACGAAAGAAGTGGGTTATATGCGCGTCGTTCAATTTTGCGTATTAATGAAGCTATGCTGAGTGTGACGGAGTTATTTTTGTCTGATTTTAGTTTTAAGGAATCAATATGAATCCGACTATTTTATTTTTTGATTCTGGTGTCGGTGGACTCAGTGTGTATCGTGATGTTCGCGATCTTTTACCTCATTGTAACTACTTATATTGCTGTGATAATGCCTTCTTTCCTTATTCTGAAAAGCAAGAAGATGAGATTATAGAAAGAGCGGTGACAATATGTCGACAAATTAACGCAATGCACCCTTTAGATGTGATTGTGATTGCCTGTAACACAGCTAGTACAGTTGCATTACCCGCTTTAAGACAAGAGTTTCAATGTCATGTGGTAGGCACTGTACCTGCAATTAAACCAGCAGCCGCGCTCTCTCAAACAAAACGAATTGGATTATTGGCGACAAAAGGTACAGTGAAACGTACTTATGTGACAGAGCTTATTGAACGTT
Source organism: Conservatibacter flavescens (assembly GCF_002795425.1). Taxonomy (GTDB): domain Bacteria; phylum Pseudomonadota; class Gammaproteobacteria; order Enterobacterales; family Pasteurellaceae; genus Conservatibacter; species Conservatibacter flavescens. Next base: position 710 of record NZ_PHHA01000021.1, on the reverse strand, counting down.
ATGCAACAGATTGTGTGGTTGAGAAAATAGGTAGCACAAAATTAGCTGAAATTGCTGAACATAAACTGCATGGGCACCCTGTGGATTTGGTTGCGTTAAGAGAAGAGCTTTCACCTTGGTTGACTGAAAAAACACTGGATACTGTGATTTTAGGTTGCACCCATTTCCCATTAATTAGAGAAGAGATCCAACTTTGTTTGCCACAAGTAAAATATTTTGTGGATTCAGGTAAAGCGATTGCTAAACGTATACAATCATTATTGGACAATGAAGCTGATAAAGTACGAGCAAAATCCATAATGAAAAAAAATCAAATTTTTTGCACCGCACTTTTTGAAGACAAAGAGAAGTTTGAAGCCATTTTACATCAATGGGGATTTGAACAATTGAAATTATTATAAATCAATGAGTTATAGAGTGGAGTCGAAAGCAGTAGAATGATAAATAATCATTTGAGAAATTTTTTTCAAAAAATATGTTGCAAAGATTCGTAATATGTCTATAATACGCCCCACACAACGACGCGCTGTTGTGAATGAGATTAGCGGTGCGTCGTTTTATTTTCGCTTAAATTCTTGTTTTATGGATTTGAATTTAGCGACAGTTCTTTAACAATTTATCAGACAATCTGTGTGGGCACTTGTTGATTGACTTAATGTTGAAACTATTTTTAATTTTGAAGTCTTAATGGGTGCTTAAACTAGAAATTC
>NZ_PHHA01000020.1 GCF_002795425.1 Conservatibacter flavescens | reverse complement strand
GTATCGTCGCCTGGGAAATCATATTGAGAAAGAAGCTCACGTACTTCCATTTCAACTAATTCTAATAACTCTTCGTCATCTACCATGTCGCATTTGTTTAAGAATACGATGATGTATGGTACACCTACTTGGCGACCTAATAAGATGTGCTCACGTGTTTGTGGCATAGGACCGTCAGTTGCCGCTACTACTAAGATCGCGCCGTCCATTTGTGCTGCACCAGTGATCATGTTTTTAACATAGTCCGCGTGTCCTGGACAGTCAACGTGTGCATAGTGACGAGTTTCTGTATCATACTCAACGTGTGAAGTATTAATGGTAATACCACGTGCTTTTTCTTCTGGTGCGTTATCGATTTGGTCGAATGCGCGCGCTGCACCACCGTAGTGTTTCGCTAATACAGTTGTAATCGCTGCGGTTAAAGTTGTTTTACCATGGTCAACGTGGCCGATTGTACCCACGTTTACGTGCGGTTTTGTACGTTCAAATTTTTCTTTAGACATTGAGAATTCCTCTAAACAAACATGGTTACAAACGTGGTTTTCTTGCCACACTAACCTAGAAAATTTAATATTTGGCTAAACTGAAGAGAGAGAAATGAAGAGATAAGTGGTGCTGATAGGCAGAATCGAACTGCCGACCTCATCCTTACCAAGGATGCGCTCTACCGACTGAGCTATATCAGCGCTTTGGAGCGGGCAGCGGGAATCGAACCCGCATCATTAGCTTGGAAGGCTAAGGTAATAGCCATTATACGATGCCCGCGTTCTTAATTCATCTGTCCCATCAGAATCAAAAATGGTGGAGGGAGAAGGATTCGAACCTTCGAAGGCTGAGCCGGCAGATTTACAGTCTGCTCCCTTTGGCCGCTCGGGAATCCCTCCACGCTAATCTACTTGTTTACGCTTAATGGTGCCGACTACCGGAATCGAACTGGTGACCTACTGATTACAAGTCAGTTGCTCTACCTACTGAGCTAAGTCGGCGTCGTAAGCAAGTGAGGCGTATTATAGGGAAATTTTTATGGCTGACAAGCCTTTTTTGATAAAAAAACATTTTTTTTTATCATTCGGCTAATAATCAGACAGAATTTGCATATTTTTCCATAATTTCGTCATTTTTTATCCTCATGCTTAAAAAATTATTGTATAGTTGACCGCACTTTCTTTGGGATATTTAAAGAACTATTATCGTGTCAATTAAAAACACTACTTCAAATTTAAATAAAATCAGCCCTTTTCTCTGCTTTGACCGCGATCAATGGAGCGAATTGCGTAAATCTGTCCCTTTAAAACTGACTGAGCAAGACCTAAAACCGCTATTGAGTTTTAATGAAGAGCTCTCACTTGATGAAGTCAGCACGATTTATCTCCCCTTAGCGCGTTTATTAAATTACTATATTGATGAAAATCTACGCCGTCAGACTGTATTACATCGGTTTCTTGGGGTACAAAAGCCGAAAGTTCCTTACATTATTAGTATTGCTGGCAGTGTTGCAGTGGGGAAAAGCACATCTGCCCGTATCCTACAATCTTTATTGGCGCAATGGCCACATACCAGAAAAGTCGATCTGATTACAACAGACGGCTTTTTATATCCATTAGCCACCTTAAAAGAACGTAATATTTTACACAAGAAAGGCTTCCCTATTTCTTATGACACCCCTCAACTGATTCAATTCATGGCAGATTTGAAATCAGGCAAGCCACAACTACAAGTGCCTATTTATTCTCATTTAACCTATGACATTCTTCCCAATCAGTTTAATATTATTGATCAGCCCGATATTTTTATTTTAGAAGGCTTGAATGTACTACAAACAGGCAATAATCACCCGAATCAAATTTTTGTCTCTGATTTCGTCGATTTTTCTATTTATGTCGATGCAGAAGAACCATTATTAAAAGAATGGTATATTCGTCGTTTTCTTAAATTTCGCAAAGGTGCATTTACTGATCCAAACTCCTACTTCAAACATTATGCAGAACTGTCTGAACAAGAAGCGATTGAAACAGCGAGTCATATTTGGGATAGCATTAATGGTTTGAATCTACATGAAAATATTTTACCAACTCGTGAACGTGCGAATTTGATTTTAACGAAAGGTAAAGATCATTCTGTGGAACAAGTGAAATTAAGAAAATAATTTTGAAAACAGACCGCACTTTTACATTATCCGGGCATATGGTTCACCCGGATAACGTGGGTCTTCTTAATGAAAATATACAGTGACTTCCATAAAAAATTTAAGCAAGACATTGTTTATCAAGTCAATAAAAAAGGCCCCTACCATTGGAACAATTAAAAACGCCTTATGTGATGGACCAAAATGAGAGGTTACAGCCTGCATATTCGCTACAGCCGTTGGCGTTGCGCCCAAACCAAATCCACAATGTCCCGCACTTAACACAACCGCATCATAATCCTTCCCCATTACCCGATAAGTCACAATAATGGCATAACCTACCATTAAGAGTACCTGGATAATTAAAATAGCAAAGATAGGCAATGCAAGACCTGCTAGCTCCCATAATTTTAAGGACATTAAAGCAATGGCGAGAAATAAAGATAACCCAACATTTCCAAGTATATCAATCGCTTCATCTGCAACCTTAAATTTAAAAATATGAGCAAGCACATTACGGATAAGCGTTCCAACAAATAAACACCAAACAAACGCAGGTAGCTGTAACACGGTGCCTTTAACAACTTCCGAAATATATTGACCCACAAATAAACAAATTGACATCATTGTAATCGTTTCAATGATCGAGCGTGTGTTGACTTTACGGCGATATTTTGGACGTTCAAACGCTTCTTCTACATCATTAGTGTCTTCATCAGCTTCTGTTACTTCTTCTTTTTTCATACGTTTTAGTAAGAAACTCGCAACAGGTCCCCCAATGATTCCACCAAAAACTAAGCCAAATGTGGCACACGCCATCGCCAATTCTAATGCCCCAGAAATACCAAAACGGTGTGTTAAGGTGTCAGCCCACGCAACACCGGTACCATGTCCACCCGTTAGTGTTACCGAACCCGCAATCAACCCATAAGCCGGATCGAGACCTAAGGCCATAGCCGAGAAAATGCCCACCGTATTTTGTAAGAAAATCAGTCCAAATGAGACACATAAAAAGAGAAGTAACGGCTTTCCTCCTTTAGCAAGACGAGCAAAATTAGCACTTAACCCGATAGAGCTAAAAAATACAAGCATCATATTGTATTGCAAATCCGTATCAAAACTAAAAGACACATTCCATAGCTGATGAGTGACTGTCAACGCAATTGCAACAATAAATCCCCCAACAACCGGCTCTGGGATATTATAATGGGATAAAAAATGAACACGCTTAACCAAAAAATAACCCAACAATAACACTAAACAAGCCAGCGCTATCGTTTCATAAGTATCAAATGTCATAAAAAAATATCCTATTATTTAAAAATTAAAAAACGGCTGTTCTCACAGCCGCATTACATATATAAATATATCATAAATATCATGAACGTAGGATAATTTTACACTTGTAGCCAAAAAGTAACCGGACCATCATTTTGCAATGACACCTGCATATCCGCAGCAAACTGTCCAGTCGCGGTGTCAATTTTCTCCCTGCATTTTTCCACAAAATAATCATATAATGTTAGTGCTAATGAAGGTGCTGCACCATTTGAAAAACTTGGTCGCAGCCCTTTTTGTGTATCAGCCGCAAGTGTGAATTGCGATACCACTAGAACTTGCCCTTGAATTTGTTGTACATTCAAATTCATCTTGCCCAACTCGTCACTAAATATACGATAGTGAAGCACCTTTTCCACTAATCGTTCTGCTTTGTTATGGTCATCGTCTTTTTCTACACCTAACAATACAAGTAAACCCTGCGAAATTTCACCGACGACTTCTTGTGCAACCTCCACTTTCGCCTGTTTTACACGTTGAATCAGCGCAATCATGCGTTCTCCTTCTCAAGATTTTGCTCCTGATTACTTTCAATTTCTTCTAATAATTCTTCTGAATCACCCGCATAAATCGCACGTAAATCCTGCAAAACCGCTGTCAATTGCGCGCCTAATAACACAAAAGTCCAGCTCAATTGAATCCAAAGTAACATGATCGGTAATGTTGCCATAGCACCGTAAATTAATTGATAAGACGGGAAAGTAGTAATATACCAACCAAATGCTTGTTTACCCAATGTAAAAAATACTGCCGCCACTAGCGCACCAATTGCAGCATGCTTAACACTCACTTTCGTATTTGGCACCATCGTATAAATCAGGGTAAACGAAAGCCAAGTTAACAAAAAAGGCACCAGACCCAAGATTTTCAATCCAAACGGTAGATCCAAATTATTTTCAAACATACCGAGAGAACTTACATAAGTACTCACGGCAATGCTAGCACCTATTAACAACGGACCAATGGTGAGAATAGTCCAATACATAGCAAAAGAGAATACCAATGAGCGCGGTTTACTATTTTGCCAAATACCATTTAGGGTTTCATCAATAGAACGAATCAACATTAATGCCACCACAACCAATCCAATGACCCCCACAGCACTCATCTGTTTAGAATTACTCACAAACTGATCGATGTAATTCCCCACGACATCACTCGCTGAGGGGGCAAAGTTTGTAAAAATAAATGTTTTTAATGAGTCCGTCACTTCTTCAAAGACAGGAAACGCTGAAAAAATAGCGAAGATCACCATAATTAATGGCACAATAGCCAGCATCGTGCTATAAGTTAAATAGCCTGCCGCCTGAGTTAATTTATTTTGACTGAAGCGATACCAAAAAACTTTTAAAAACAACACAAATCGCGATAAAGGCGTATTCATAAAATTCCTCAATGTTCTCTTTTTTATATGCTTATGCGGTTTATAAAAACGCGCCACAACAATGTTTAAATTTTTTACCAGACCCACATATACACGGTTTTTTCAATGTGGGTAGTGGCAAAGTATGATCTAAAAAATACCATTTTTCTGCACATTTCACAAACAAGGAGGTTTCATGGTGTACATCTTCAATGCCATCTTGTATAAAAAATGCTTTAAATTCAATATTCTCATGAACCGTTGAACGCACGCGTTGATCCACAATAACCAATTGTTGCCATTGCACACTTTCAGCCCAAGTTCGAATAGCTTGTTGCGCTAAAAATGGCTGCTGCGCGGGTAATGTCGTTTCCACAATATAAGGAATATTTTGCAATACATAGGCACAATAACGCGAACGCATTAGCTGTTCTGCTGTTTGCGCACTCCTTTGATGCTGATGGAACACCCCGCAACATTGCTCATATTCTAATCCTGATTGGCAGGGACAAAGTTCGGTAGGTAAAAGTGCGGTGGATTTTGCAAAAGTTTCTTTGTTCATAAATCCAAGATTTCTTTAACGAAAGGTATAGTTAAATCACGTTTGGCTTGGAGCGAAGCTTTGTCTAATTGCGATAACGCACCAAACAAAGTCGCCATATCCCGATCCAAACGCTTTAATAAAAAAGTCGCGGTTTCTATCGGTAAAACGATCCCACGTTGCACAGCATTCTGTTGTAACACCACGAGTTTTTGTTCTTCTGTCAGGGGCTGAAGCTGATAAGTTTCCCCCCAAGTTAATCGAGAAGCCAAATCGGGTAAGCGAATCGGTAAGGTGATTGGTGATTGCTCCGCGCTCATCACCAATAATGTATTATTGGTTTCCTTAATGCGATTAATTAAATCAAATAACGCAATTTCCCATTCTTCTTTGCCTATCACTGCGTGCAGATTATCTAGGCACACCGCCTCTTGTTGTTCCAAATTATCCAACACCGCAGGAGAAAAAGCAGAAAATTTATCTAATGGCACATAAATTGCCGCTCGCTCCTGAGCGACAAAATAAGCAGAAATCCCTTTGAGTAAATGGGTTTTGCCACTACCGGCCATTCCCCAAAGATAAAAAAAAGGTTGATGAAGATGGTGAAAATTCGAGCGAAGGGAATTAAGCAATAACAAATTGTTATCGGCATAAAAATTATCTAACGTTTCATCATCTAACTGATGAATCGGCAAAGGTAATTGCGCTTCTCTCAAAAGTTCACCTTATCATTATTGCTCTACTGCTGTGTCGTTTTTAGCTTTTGGCAAAATAAGATTCAACAAAATCGCCACCACCGCACACAAACTAATTCCTTTGAGTGAAACTTCACCAAAATTCACAAACATTCCACCAATACCAAAGGTCATGACCACTGAAATAATACATAAATTACGCGCTTCAGTCACATCGACTTTAGCTCGAATTAAAGTACTCATTCCCACGACAGCAATGGAACCAAATACCAACATCATAATCCCGCCCATCACAATAGTCGGAATCGTAGATAAAAACGCCCCTACTTTACCACAAAAAGAAATCGCAATTGCCCATACAGCGGCCCATGTCATAATATTCGGATTGAAATTACGCGTTAACATGACCGCGCCGGTCACTTCTGCATAAGTTGTATTTGGTGGGCCACCTAAAAATGAAGCTGCAGAAGTTGCAACGCCATCGCCTAATAATGTCCGATGTAATCCTGGTTTTTTTAAGAAATCTTTTCCTGTTACGGAACTAATTGCCATAATACCACCGACATGTTCTACCGCAGGCGCAATAGCTATGGGCAACAAATACAAAATCGCTTCTAATTTAAATTCGGGTGTCGTCAACGTCGGCACACTAAACCACGCAGCAGCCAGAACCGGCTCAAAATTAATCAAGCCCATACATAAGCATAAGATATAACCCGCAGTAATTCCAAACATGATCGGAATCAGTTTAAACATGCCTTTACCAAATACGGCCGTTACTAAAGTCACCACTAAAGTCACTAATGACACTAAAATTGCATCTTCATAACTATACGCGCTACCTTTGCCCGTCGCCATATCCACTGCTACAGGCGCAAGCCCCATACCAATAATGATAATCACAGGCCCGACTACCACTGGAGGAAAGATACGTTCTAATGCGCCAGCACCTCGTAGTTTCACTAACACACTTAAGGCGAAATAGACCAGTCCAGTAAAGACTAAACCACCCATAGTCGTCGCGATGCCCCATGTCTGTACACCATACTGAATCGGCGCAATAAATGCAAAAGAAGAGGCTAAGAAAATCGGTACTTGTCGTCCGGTACAAAGTTGAAATAACAAGGTTCCCACCCCCGCAGTTAATAACGCGGTGTTTGCATCAAGCCCTGTAATCAGCGGCACTAAGACCAATGCACCAAAGGCGACAAATAACATTTGTAAGCCGACAAAGGCTTGTTTAGGTTGACCTTGAACGGTCGGAGTTTCATGTTGCATAAAGTTTCATCTCTCTGTCTGAATTAACTTTGATGAGATCCAAAATTTGCGATGAAGTTGGAAAACTTTTCCCAAAATCACCGCACTTTCAGGATTATTTCGTACCAAAAATCTTATCGCCTGCATCGCCTAAGCCAGGAATAATATACCCTTGCTCATTAAGGTGTTTATCAATAGAAGCCGTATAAAGTTCAATATCTGGATGGGCTTTTTCTAGCGCTGCAATACCTTCAGGGGCTGCCACTAAGACCAACACTTTTATATGGCGACAACCTTTTTCTTTTAATAAATCAATGGTAGAAATCATCGATCCGCCCGTTGCCAACATTGGATCAACCACAATAGCTAAACGTTCAGGTAAATCACTTGCTAACTTTTGGAAATAAGGCACTGGTTCAAGGGTTTCTTCATTACGATAAATCCCAACAACGCTAATTCGTGCGCTAGGAATATGTTCCAATACGCCGTCCATCATACCTAAACCTGCACGTAAAATTGGCACAACGGTGACTTTTTTCCCTTTAATACGATCGACTTCAACTTGTCCACACCAACCGTCAATAATTACTTTTTCCGTTTCTAAATCTGCCGTCGCTTCATAAGTCAATAAACTGCCTACTTCCGTTGCAAGTTCACGGAAATGTTTGGTATTAATATCTACTTGACGCATTAAACCTAATTTATGTTTTACTAATGGATGTTTCACTTCCACAATTTTCATTATATGACTCCTCTGCGTTTTTAAAATAAAATCGGTAAATTTTAAATCAGAATGGGGGGAATTGGTAGGGTCTTAGCCGGATTATTCAATAAAGTGCGGTATATTTTGGAAAAATTTTTCAAAAATCCCTCCTGACAGCTATAAATGGGAGAACACCATAAAATTCTTATCGCAAACGATTGCTTAAACTTGTATAATTCAAGCAATATTCTTCATTTTACATAGGTAAAGGAACAAATCGTGAACAAACAGTCATTAAGCTATAAAGACGCCGGTGTAGATATTAATGCGGGTAATGAATTAGTTGAACGCATTAAAAACGATGTTAAACGCACAACTCGCCCAGAAGTTATGGGAGGATTAGGCGGTTTTGGGGCATTGTGTGCCATTCCAAGCAAGTATAAAGAACCGATTTTAGTTTCAGGCACTGATGGAGTAGGTACCAAATTACGTCTTGCTATCGATCTCAATAAACATGACAGCATTGGGATTGATTTAGTTGCCATGTGCGTAAACGATTTGGTGGTCTGTGGGGCTGAACCTCTATTTTTCTTAGATTATTATGCCACCGGAAAATTAGATGTAGATGTTGCTGCGAATGTTATTAAAGGCATTGCAAACGGGTGTGAGCAATCAGGCTGTGCATTAGTTGGCGGAGAAACCGCAGAAATGCCAGGTATGTATCATTCAGGCGATTACGATCTCGCGGGCTTCTGTGTGGGTGTCGTTGAAAAATCGGAAATCATTGATGGTAGTGCCGTTCAAGCAGGTGATACATTAATTGCGCTTGGTTCAAGTGGACCACATTCTAATGGCTACTCTTTAATCCGCAAGGTGATTGATGTGGCGGGTGTTGATCCTAAAACAGAACAATTAGCAGGAAAACCATTAGCAGAACACCTTCTTGCCCCGACTAAAATCTATGTAAAATCTATTCTACAATTAATTAAACATAGCAATGTTCATGCTATTGCCCACTTGACTGGTGGTGGTTTTTGGGAAAATATCCCGCGCGTGCTAAACGACAACGTACGAGTGGTCATTGATGAAAAAAGCTGGGAATGGCCAATTGTATTTAATTGGTTACAAGAAAAAGGTAATATTTCTACCCACGAAATGTACCGCACTTTTAACTGTGGTGTTGGAATGGTGATTGCACTACCACAAAACGAAGCCGAAAATGCGCTTAAGTTATTACAAGAGGCGGGAGAAAACGCATGGATTATCGGTAAAGTTGAACCTATCGTTGAAAACGAAGAACAAGTCATTATCCGCTAATCACTATTTAAGAGGAAAGCCAATGTTTACATGGGATCAATTACTAAATCCGGAACGATTGGGCAGCGATCCCACAAAAAATGATGATGTGGCATTTGACAGTGATTATAAGCGTATAGTCACAAGCCCATCTTTTCGTCGTTTACAAGATAAAACCCAAGTTTTTCCTCTTGAACGCCATGACTTTGTTCACACGCGCCTAACACATTCCATTGAAGTCGCGATGTTGGCGCGTGAACTAGCCAGTAAAATCATTATCAACCCTTACACTCAAAAAATCCCTATACACTATAAAGAGAAAATCTGTCGTGTTTTAGAAAGCGCCAGTTTACTTCATGATATTGGCAATCCGCCTTTTGGACATTTTGGCGAAGACGTCATTCGAAGTTGGTTTAAAACCAACCTGAAATCCTTTCTACAAGACAAACTGCCCGAACAAATTGACATTGACGCGTTTATTGAAAACTATCAATCCGATTTTATGCAGTTTGATGGTAATGCTCAAGCACTCAGAATAATCACTAAATTACATTATTTTTCTGGCGAACCTGGCATGCACCTTACTGCGCCAACGATCAATACCATAATCAAATATACGCGATCCTCCGCAATGCCTGATGCGAAAATCACGAAAAAAATCATCGATAAAAAAATCGGGTATTTCAAAGCTGATGAACAAACTTTTCGTAAGGTGACTTCAATTACCGGCGTTAGCAATGCACGCCACCCTCTCACCTTTATTTTAGAAGCAGCCGATGACATCGCCTATTTAACGGCAGATATTGAAGACGCGTTGAAAAAAGAACTTTTTTCCTTTGATTTTTTTGCAGACAAAATGGCGGCTTACTGCCATGAACATACCGGACTTAAGGAAAATAGATTCTTAGCTGACGTACTAGAAACACAGCTATCAAAAGAGATAAAAAATCAAGAAGAATTAGTAAATCAGTGTTTTTTCGATATTCGTCAAAAACTCATCGCCGCCGCCTCTTATACATTTAATGCGAATTATGACGCCATTATGAAAGGCGAATATAATGCGGATTTATTTAAAGCGAGCTATGCTGAAAAACTACATGCGTTTTTAGGTTCTTTTGCATTACAGCATATTTTCTCCAATAAGCATATTTTAAAATTAGAAATCTCAGGCCATACCATTCTGACATTTTTGCTCAACACGTTTATCGCCGCAGTATTGCCTTACGCTGATTTAAACCAAATTCATAATAAATTAGATAAAAAATTGGTTGCTCTAATTTCAGAAAGCCATAAGCAAATTTATACCTTATTTGCTAAAGATCAGCCCCCTGAATATCAACTTTATCTACGCTTATTAATGGTGACTGACTTTATTTCCGGTATGACTGATAGTTATGCCCATGATCTTTATTTAACTCTCTCAGGATACAATATTTAATGAAAAAAATTGTTGTTTTAATTTCGGGACAAGGTTCAACACTTCAAGCATTAATTGATGCATGTGCTATCGGTCAAATTCCGGCTCAAATTGTCTCGGTTATCAGTAATAAAGCAGATGTATTTGGGCTTGAACGAGCAAAAAGTGCGGGTATTTCTCACCGCGTTTTTTTACGTAAAGCCTTTGATAGTAACCTTGCTATGGATAATGCCATTGGTGACTACATTGATAATCTAGGGGCAGATCTTATTGTATTAGCCGGTTATATGAAAATTCTTACCCCTGAATTTACTCAGCGTTTCGCCGGACGAGTGGTGAATATTCACCCTTCATTATTACCGAAATATCCTGGATTAAATACCTACCAACGAGCAATGGAAGCAGGTGATACCGAGCATGGTACTACCGTACACTTTGTGAACGAAGAAGTAGATGGTGGCGCGATAATTCTACAAGCTAAAGTCCCCATTTTCCCAGAAGATAATATAAGTGATGTCGAGCAGCGTACGCGAGAACAAGAACTCCGTATTTACCCTCTCGTCGTAAAATGGTTTATGGAAGATCGTCTCAAACTCGTCGGAACACAAGCTTATCTTGATGGCCAATTATTACCGCCACAAGGTTATGCTGCCGAAGAATAAAAATTTTTCCAAAAACCACCGCACTTTTCATCGCAAACGTTCTTCTGTATCGTTTTCATGAAATTTGTGGTATTTTTACTGGCAGTGTTAATTCATCGGATAACGACATTATGAATAAAATCATTATTGATGAAAATCAGTTTATGCGTACCATTTCACGCATTTCTCATGAGATTATTGAAAAACATCAAGTGCTTGATGATATTGTTATTGTTGGCATTAAACGTCGAGGCGCTGAAATAGCTGAACTCATTAAACGGAAAATTTTTGAGCTAACCCAAGTAGAAATCCCTTCTCTTGACTTAGATATTACTTTTTATCGAGATGACTTGGAATATGCAGAGCCAGCAAGCCAGACCCCAATTTATAGTGGCGCCTCTCAATATGTCAGCATACAAAATAAAAAAGTCATTCTGATTGATGATGTCCTATTTACCGGGCGCACGATTCGCGCCGCCCTTGATGCACTCATTGATTTTGGTCGAGCAGCAAAAGTCGAACTCGTTATTTTTGTCGATCGTGGACATCGTGAACTGCCGATTCGCGCTGACTACGTAGGCAAAAATGTGCCAACCAGTCGCCATGAAAAAGTGCAAGTTCGCACAACCAAATTTGATGGCTGCTATGAGGTTGCTTTAATTTCAGAATAACGCAAAACTATTGAACCTTTTGCGAGAATAAGACTCTAAAACAAAGTATAAATTAACTCATAATGGAATAACAAAAGAATGAAAATGCATTTTTTAAAATCCACTTTATTTAGCTTACTCGGATTACTGGTATTCACCAACCAAGTTCAAGCTGAAGAACGCGTTGTTGCAACCGTTGATGGCATACCTGTGATGGCTAGCCAAATGAAACGTGCACTCGGAAACAAAGCCAATACAGAAACTAATCGTAAAGCCGCCATTGACGCTGTCATTGATGATATTTTAGTGCAAAAAGCCATTCAAGAATCCGGCGTAAAAATCACTAATGCACATATTGAAGGGGTATTAGAAAATATTGCTGCTCAAAATGGGATTACTTACGGACAACTGCTTGATGCATTAGAATATCAAGGCATCAATATCGCGACATATCGCAAGCAAATTGCGAATCAACTATTAATGCAAGCCGTACAAAGCCAAAATTTTGGTAAAAACATTGATGTCACCCGAGATCAAGTGGAGAGCTTAGGTAAAAAAATGTTTGAACAGGCAAAAGAAAGTGGGAAATTAAAAGAAGTCACCGCAACAGAATATGAAGTTCGTCATATTCTATTGAAACTCAACCCATTATTAAATGATGCTCAAGCAAAGGCGCAGTTGAACCAAATTCGTGCGGATATTCTTGCTAAAAAGAAAACCTTTGCTGAAGCAGCGAAAGAATATTCCAAAGATTATCTTTCCGGTGCAAACGGTGGTAGCTTAGGCTACGCCTTACCTGATGTGTATGTTGGTGCTTTCCAAAACGCCATAAAATCCACTAAAAAAGGCACTATCTCACAACCGTTTAAATCCGAATATGGTTGGCATATTTTAGAAGTCACGGGTACACGTCAAGGCGATGTAACTGAAAACGCCTACCGCCAAAAAGCCTATGAGCAGTTAGTCAATTCTCAATTACAAGAAGAGTCACGTAACTGGGTCAAAGGGCTTAGACGTGGCGCCGATATCCAATACCTTGACTAAAAAATAATGAAGCCTGTCTCTTTAATCAAGACAGGCTTTTTTATAGGTACTCGCTCACATTTATTCGCTATTCATCTTCTAATTCAAGCGGCTCTTGCGATAAAATAATACCGGTCAAGTCAGCATAAATATAGTCTTCTGGAAAGAAAGTGACACCACCAAAATTTACCGGCACATCAACCTCTCCTAGATTTGCGCTATCTGCCCCAACAGGGATCGGAGCTAAAGCATGGATACCGATATCCATTTCTTCTAATTGACTTAACTGACGTACTGCGCCATAAACAATAATACCTTCCCAGCCATTATCGACTGCAAGTTGGGCCATTTCCGCATCAATTAACGCTCGGCGTACCGCGCCACCACCATCAATTAATAATACACGGCCTTCGCCATTCTCCTCTAATACTTCGGCAATTAAACCATTATTCTCAAAACATTTTACTGTGGTAATTTTGCCATAAAATTCAGAAACCCCTCCAAAACTGGAGAAAATAGGCTCCACCACATCAACTTGATCAAGATAAATATCGCATAAATCCGATGTATCAATTCGCATATTTGTTCCTTTTTTATCTCAAAATAAGCAAAACTCAACGATCTCTAGTATAAGCCTGTTTGTTTAGTCAAGCAACAGACCAAAACTAAATAATAAATTAGTTAATAATGCCAAGATAGACATTTGTGCCAACATCGGGCGCAAAGTCAGAGGGTCTTTACTCAAAAAAACAAAACGAGCATGTTTAAATAACAGTGGGAATGCCAATAAAAACAAAAAGTGATACCACATATGCAAAGACACAAAAGCAAATATCAGATAACACAAACATGCTATTCCTATCAATAAACAATGGTATATACGTGCCTTATGCGCGCCTAAACGCACAACTAGCGTATTTTTTCCTACTTTTCTATCTTGTTCAATATCACGCAAATTATTAATGTTTAATACGGCTGTGGCAAGCAAACCACTTCCTATGGCCGGTAAAAAAACCATAGGATAAATATCATGTACTTGTAAATAATATGTCCCCCCTACACCTAGCAATCCAAAAAATATTAATACAGAGACATCACCTAACCCCATATAACCATAAGGTTTTTTCCCCACTGTATAGGTTATCGCTGCGATAATAGCTAAAAGCCCTAACAAGATAAAAGCCAATAAATCAGCGACACTCTCATATGCCAATAAAATCAAAGCGCGGCCGGAAAATAAGCTTGCTAGCGTGACCACAATTAGGCCTACACGCAGCTGAGCAAAACTAATTCCCCCTTTCTGTATGCCTCGCAAAGGTCCTATTCTCTCGGCAGTATCAGATCCTTTTGCGTGGTCACCATAATCATTCGCAAAATTGGATAAAATCTGCAATAACAAAGTTGTTAACAAACATAATAAAGTAATCCCCCAACTAAATTTGCCCGCCCAGTGAGCCAATGCTGCGCCAGTCAAAATCGAGGCTAATGCCAAAGGCAAAGTCTTAGGTCTTGCGGTTTCTAACCACATTTTCACAGTATTTTGTGCCATAAGGTTCCATTAAAAAGAAAAATGCGGAAACAAACCGCACTTTTAGAGTAAAATTAGCGTAGTGCCTATTTTACAAGGTAATACACTAATTTTTAACTACTTCAGATCAAATTTACGGCAAATATGCAAGATTTAACCTTACATCCAGTGGCGATCATTCATACCCCCTACCAAGAAAAGTTTTCTGTACCGCGCCAACCTGATCTCGTACAAGACGGAATGGGAATTGTTGAATTATTGCCCCCTTATAATCAAGCAGAAGCAGTACGAGGATTAGAGCAATTTTCTCACCTTTGGCTTATTTTTCAATTTAATCAGATACCCACAGGCAAATGGCAACCAACTGTACGCCCGCCTCGATTAGGCGGAAATCAACGAGTGGGTGTCTTTGCCTCTCGCGCAACGCATCGCCCCAATCCTATTGGCTTATCTAAAGTAAAATTACACAAAATAGAGTGTACTCAAGGAAAAGTATTATTGCATGTTGGCGCAGTGGATCTCGTTAATGGCACACCTATTTTAGATATTAAACCTTATATTACGTATGCAGACAGCGTTCCCCATGCGGACTGTGGATTTGCCCAAGAAAAACCACATGACTTATTAAAGGTTGAGTTTAGCTTGGAAGCACAAAGTGCGGTCAAAAAAATTGGAAAAAAACAACCGCACTTTCAACGCTTTATCCAAGAAGTCATCCAACAAGATCCAAGACCCGCCTATCAACGAGGTAAATTCTCTGAGCGGATTTATGGAATGAGCTTATACCAATATAATATCCGTTGGCGAATAAAACAAAACACCCAAGATATTGCTGAAGTGTTAGATATTTGCAACACGTCACAGGAAAAGGAATAGGAGTTGGAGAAGAGAGGTTCAATGGTGATCAAGCGATGATATAGGGGAATCCCCCATATCATCACATCTATCTCTTTTTATGCTTGTTGCAAAAATGCCTCATCTAACAATAAATCTTCATTTTTATTAATACCAATCCCTTTTTCGACCACATGACGACAAGCCGCATGAGCATCTTCTAGCGAATGCTCTTTATAAGATCCACATTGATATTCATTTAATTCAGGAATCTTATTTTGCTCTGTCACAGCTAAAGCATCTTTCATTGCGAGTAACCAAGCATCCGCAACACGTTGTTCATCTGGTGTCCCAATCAAGCTCATATAAAACCCAGTGCGGCAACCCATTGGAGAAATATCAATGATCTCCACATCCTCCGCATTTAAGTGATCACGCATAAAACCTGCGAATAAATGTTCCAATGTATGAATTCCACGTGGTGAAATAATTTCTTTATTTGGTTGACAGAAACGCAAATCAAATACAGAAATAATATCGCCTTTAGGTGTCGTCATTGTTTTAGCAATACGCACAGCTGGTGATTTCATAATCGTGTGATCGACTTTAAAGCTATCTAATAATGGCATTTTTTATCCTTCTTGCTAGGTTGAAAATTTTTTAAAAATTTTTTGAACTTTTATTTTTTAAGCCTGTCTTAGTTAATAAGCAACTTGCAGTTGTTTTTATAAATTGGTTCCTTAGGTTATTTTACCGCCCTTTTGGGCGGTTTTTTTATTTTAGCTTAAAAAATCTCTTGTAGAAATGACAGGCGATAATAAAAATAATAAAAAAACATACCGCACTGTTTTCCCAATAATGATGAATATGCTGGCCCAAAAACTGTTAATTCGTAACCACCCCGCCACGGCGCAAGCAATATCCCCCACCACAGGCAGCCAACTCAATAATAATACCGGACTGCCAAAACGTTGCATTTTTTGCACGACCCAATATGTCTTGCGATCTTTTTCCAATGGCGCGGGAAAAAGACGACCAAGCCAATATGTGCTTATGCTGCCCAAACTATTTCCGACAACCGCTACGCCAAGTAACGTTAATATTGGCGTAGCCACATAACTAGGCTCCACTAACAAAATAGGCGTGGCTAACCCCATAAACACCACTTCCGAATTACCTGGCAAGACCGTTGCGCTCAAAAAGGCACTCAAAAACATCAGCCATAGGCCGTGTTTTTGAAAAAATACGCCCCAAGAATCCCATGAAAACAGCCATTCCATCATAAAATATCAGAGCAAAAGTCGCGATAATATTGCTCGCGATCTTGTTCCGTAATTGGTCGCACAACTTTACAAGGCACACCCATTGCAAGGCTATTCGGCGGAATATCTTTAGTCACGATTGAGCCAGCAGCGACAACCACATTATCGCCAATCGTCACGCCGGGTAACACAATCACATTTCCGCCTAACCATACATTATCACCAATGCGAATAGGCAATGCTTGCTCTACACCTTGTCGGCGTAATTCAGGGTGCAGAGGATGCCCTACTGTATACAAACTTACATTCGGTGCAAACATCACATCGTCACCAATTTTTACTCCACCATTATCCAAAATAGTGCAATGATAGTTAGCAAAAAAACGATCTCCCACTTCAATATTACACCCATAATCACAATAAAATGGCGGATTAATATGGGGATCTTCCCCTGCTTTGCCTAAAATTTTCTTTAAAAGCGCCGCTCTTTTCTCCGTCTCTGATGGACGAATTTGCGTATTATAATCAAATAAACGCTCTTTATTTTCTATACGCAAGCGTTTCAGCTCAGGATCATAGGGATCATGGGCTAAGCCTGATAGCATTTTCTCTTTTTCAGTTAACATATTTAGCCCTTAATTAATTGGTTTATGCGCACATCAAATACATGCATACCCGCACTTAAGCCAGCTTGCACGCCTAGATCCGCATCTTCGAAAACGACACAATGTTGCGGTTCTACATTCATTAAACGCGCACAATGTAAAAATGTATCGGGTTCCGGTTTATGTTTATCCACATCATCTGCCGTCACTACCGCATTAAAATAATGTCTAATCTCATGTTTATCTAATACCATATCCACAACGGCACGATGAGAGCCAGTGCCTAATGCTAAGGGTAATTTACCATAGAAATATTTTACAACATCAGCTGCCGGCAATAGTGTGGATTCCTCTAGAATCATCTTGATCCCAAACTCGCGTTTTAAGCGAATCACTTCATCAATCAATTCCAATGGAATGCCGTATTTTTGCATCGTCGCCATAGCAATCGTACGCACTGGCGCACCGCCCATTGCGTACATCACATCTCCTTTTGTCGGATAGCCCAGAGCTTCCCCCATCATTTCCCACGCTCGAGCATGGCAGGGCATAGTATCCACTACCGTGCCGTCCATATCAAAAATCAATCCTTTATACTGTTGAAACAAACTAAAATCTAACATCATTCTCTCTTTTTATAAGGTTAATAATAACTTACCCACCGTTTTCCCTTTAGCTAAATCGTGATGGGCTTGCTGAATATCTTGTATTGGATAAATTTTTTCAATCAACACTTGCAATTTTTGCTTCGAAACCAATTCCAACAATACACTTAAATCCAAAGCGTTCGGTTGAGCAAGCATTTTCTCAACAATTAATCCTCTGCTCTCCCCAGCCTCTTGCAATAATGGCACATGAATAGTCGGCACACAAATCACACGCCCACCTTGTTTAACCGCACGGAGTGCTTTCACGCCAGCCTCTCCTCCGACTAAATCAATAAATAAATCCGCCTGTAAATCCGGAAATACCGATAAATTTGTATAATCCAATACAGCCTGCGCGCCTAGACTGTGTGCTAATTTTGCTTTATTTGGCGAACAAATAGCCACAATGTTCACCCCTTGCTGCGCCAACAATTGAACCAATAAATGCCCAACACCGCCAACAGGCGCGGAAATCAATACGGTTTGTTTGGGCTGTAACTGTGCCTGTTGTACTAATTGATAAGCCGTAATCCCAGCTGTTGGCAAAGCACCCGCCTGCTCAAAACTCACATTTTCAGGCAAACGCGCGAGCAAATTCGCCTCCACCTGAGCATAACGACTATACGCTCCGCCCTCAAAGCTCAAAGCGGCCACTCGTTCCCCCACTTGGAAACCACTTTTACGCCCCGCTTGTACAACGATGCCCGCAAAATCGAACCCTAATACAGCCGGAAAATGTTGTTTAAATTTTTCCGCTCCCCAGCCTAGCCCCAAACGGGTTTTATAATCGACTGGGTTCAGCCCTGCAATATGATTTTCGATTAAAACCTGTGTTTCAGAAATCGTCGGCATGACTAAGTGCGGTTGAAATTGTAGAACTTTTTCATCACCAAAGGCAGAAATTGTTACGCCATAATTTTCAAACGTCATAAAAAACCTCATTTTGATTAAGCATTAAGGAGCATTTGCTCTATTTTGCTACAAAATTGTGATCTCTGCACTGTTTAATTCTGGTTATTTACGATAAAGTAAACAATTATTTTGATAAGAGTTTTACTCATGAATACTTACCAACGCTTAGTACTATTGGAAAAAATCAAGCTCATTGATGAACAAATTATGCATGTTGTCTTGCAAATTGAACAGCATTTAGCACAACAGTGGCAGGTCAATACTCAAACCAAACAAATGGAAATATTACTTATTCATTTGGCAAATTCTTTAGGACGGATTCGTCGAGGTTTTTCAGCACAACCATTAAACTCAGATATGTTTGCAGAAATTCAAAGTGCGGCTGATTTTCCTAAAATATTGCATTTACACAACGAAATTTTGTCTTTCATTCCCTTTGTCATTCCTCAAAGTGAACAAACGCATTTCATTGCGAATATTTATTCGTTAACCTTAGATCAACCCATTATTTTAGAAAAATAAGATATTTATTGAAATGGCGCACCCGAGAGGATTCGAACCTCTGACCGCTCGGTTCGTAGCCGAGTACTCTATCCAGCTGAGCTACGGGTGCGTAAATTTGATATGATTATCTGTTTTATTCATTTAAACGCAATGTGAATGGCGCACCCGAGAGGATTCGAACCTCTGACCGCTCGGTTCGTAGCCGAGTACTCTATCCAGCTGAGCTACGGGTGCAGCATATTCATTATTTTATTTAAATGAACAAAACAAATGGCGGTGAGAGAGGGATTCGAACCCTCGATACAGTTTCCCATATACACCCTTAGCAGGGGTGCGCCTTCAGCCTCTCGGCCATCTCACCGCAATCGGTTTGTGGGCGGTATGATACTGACTTTTAAAAATAAGTCAAACGATTTTTATACCAAACCTCTGATTTTGCTATCAGTTGTTTGATTTATCTACAACCTGATTTAATCATCTCTAAAAATAAGCGCATAATTCTCAAATCTGCCGTTAATTCCGGATGAAAAGCGCAAGCGAGTAAATGCCCTTGTTTTGCTAGCACCACATTTCCTTCAAATTCTGCAAGTTTTTCGACCGCACTTTCGTTAAAACGGGTAATATAAGGCGCTCGAATAAATACAGCAGGGAAAGGCTGATCCCAATCCTGTACAGATAGACTTGCCTGAAAGCTCTCCACTTGTCTCCCAAATGCATTACGTTGTACGACAATATCCATCAGTCCTAAATGGCTAGGTTCTCCGCCCTCAATATGTTTCGCGAGTAAAATCATTCCAGCGCACGTTCCGAAAATAGGTTTTTCTTGCTGTGAAAAATCACGAATGGCATCAATAAAACCACTGTTTCGCATGAGTTTACCAATAGCTGTACTTTCCCCACCAGGCAACACTATCGCGTCAATCTCATTCAATTGTGCACAGTTTTTGACAGCCACAGCCTTAGCACCTAATTTCTCAATTTGTTGGAGGTGCTCGCTTACTGCTCCTTGTAATGCCAACACTCCAACTGTGAATTGGCTATACTCATGATTCATGTTACCACCCACGCTCTTGCATTCTGTCATTTGGTGCCAAACGAGCGATATCTAAGCCTTTCATTGGTTCACCTAATTCTTCTGATAAACGCGCGATCAGATCATAATCCTGATAATGTGTTGTTGCCTGCACAATAGCCCGTGCAAATTTCTCTGGATTTTCCGCCTTAAAAATCCCAGAGCCCACAAATACACCATCAGCACCTAACTCCATCATCAAGGCCGCATCCGCAGGCGTGGCCACACCACCTGCAGCAAAATTAACCACAGGTAATTTACCTAATTGTTTAATTTGTAATAATAATTCGAATGGCGCCCCTAAGTTTTTCGCTTCTGTCATTAATTCATCATCGCTCATCGCAACCACTTTACGCACTTGCCCATTCACTTTCCGCATATGACGTACAGCTTCTACAATATTTCCTGTACCCGGCTCGCCTTTCGTTCGCAACATCGATGCCCCTTCACCAATACGGCGTAAGGCTTCTCCCAAATCACGACAACCGCAGACAACAGGCACCGTAAACTCGCTTTTCAGTAAATGAAACTCTTCATCAGCAGGCGTTAATACTTCGCTTTCATCAATATAATCGACACCCATTGCTTCCAAAACTCGCGCTTCAGTAATATGTCCGATACGCGCCTTTGCCATAACTGGAATAGACACTGCCGTCATGACTTCGCGTACAATGCGAGGATTTGCCATACGAGCGACCCCACCGGCTGCGCGGATATCAGAAGGCACACGTTCCAATGCCATTACCGCAACAGCACCTGCAGCTTCGGCAATGCGAGCTTGTTCAGCATTCACCACATCCATAATCACACCGCCTTTTTGCATTTGTGCCATACCTCGTTTTACCACATCTGACCCTGTTAATATTGTCATTTTTATTCTCCTTTATAATGTCATTATTTAAAACAGCGTTATTTTTGCTATAATCAGGCAGCATTAAAAGTGTCAAAATCAAACATTTTAATGAGGTCAGCAATGAAATTGAGTTATCATTTGAACAAGCAAGATCCCTGTCCACTGTATTTGCAGCTTTACCAACAAATCCGCCTAGCCATTCATCAACAACAATTACAACTTGGAGAAAAATTGCCATCGAAACGACAATTGTGCGAGTTTTTACAGATCAGCCAAAACACGGTGGAAAGTGCCTATATGCAATTACAAGCAGAGGGTTATATAGAATCTAAAGCGCGACGAGGTTTTTTTGTTTCTTTTCAAGCTGAACTCCAATTCTCATCAACAAAAATTTACCAAAATCGACCGCACTTTTCTCCACCTAATGATATTCAATATGATTTAAATCCAAATTATATTGATACCCAACATTTCCCTTTCCTACGTTGGCAAAAGTGCGGTCGATATATTTTACAAAAATCACAAAAACATCTCTTAGCTTTAGGCGAAAAACAAGGAGATTTAAATTTAAGAAGCGAAATTGCCCATTATTTAGCGGCCTCTAGAGGAGTCTATTGTGAACCCGAACAAATTATTATTGGTGCGGGTATTGAAAACTGTCTACAGCAATTAATTCTGTTATTTAATCAACGCTATCCACAACGGGATTTTTCCTATGCTATGGAATCTCATGGTTATCACTCTGTAGAAAAAATATTACACAGTTACCAAAAACAAACGATAAAACTCTCCTTATCCGCTGATAATTATCAATTAAATATTGCTGAATTATATCAATACCAAGCTAATGTTGCCTATATCACTCCAGCACACATATACCCCTTCGGCACGCCCATTAGCATTAGCCAACGCCAACAATTACTAGAATGGGCAAATGCCGCACCGGATCGATACCTAATTGAAGATGACTACGATAGTGAGTTTCGATATCAAGGCAAGCCAATCCCAGCCTTACAGAGCCTTGATGTGCAGGAAAAAGTGATTTATTTTGGTTCCTTTTCAAAGCTATTTATGCCTTCACTGCGCACGGCATTTATGGTGTTGCCCAAATCCTTATTAGCGGATTACCAACAATATTGTGGCTTTTTTAATTGCAGCGTATCGCGCTTTGAGCAACAACGCTTGGCTCAATTTATGCAACAAGGCGAATTTGAAAAACATATTCATCGCATGCGTAAAATTTATCGTAAAAAAATGGCTTTGCTGTGCCAACTATTCCAACCATATTCCCACAAAATTCGCTATTATGGTGAACACTGTGGCGTCTATTTGCTCATTGAATTAATCAATGAGCAACGTAGTGTTGAACATATTACCCAACGCGCAGAACAAGAAAAAATAAAACTGTATCCCGTTTATTTTCAACAAAAATGCTTATTTTCTTTAGGATTCGGCAATCTCACTGAACAAGCGTTAGAAAGTGCGGTCAAAAAATTAATCACAATTTTTATCAATCAAGAGGAAACCCCATGAACCATCATACGCACAACCATGCTGGACACCATCATGGACACGACATAAACCAACAAGTACTCAAAGTTTCACTGATCGTCATTGCCTCGTTTATGCTGGTTGAAATCATCGCCGGCTTTATCACCGGCTCTCTTGCCCTGTTATCTGATGCTGGTCATATGCTATCAGATGCCCTTGCTCTCGGATTTTCCTTATTAGCATTTAAACTAGGCAAAAAGGCGAGTAATCACCATCAAACATTTGGCTATAAACGCGCTGAAATCCTGTTCGCGCTACTCAACGGCTTAACCCTAATAATCATCGCCGTCTTCATTATTATCGAAGCAGTCACTCGTTTTAGCAACCCACCCCAAGTTGCCAGTCAAGGTATGCTCGTGGTGAGTATTCTCGGCTTATTAGTCAACCTCATTATCGCATGGTATATGCACCGTCATAGCGACATAGAAGAAAACTTAAACATGAAAAGTGCCTATCTTCATGTTTTAAGCGATCTACTCGGTTCAATTGGTGCCATTATTGCGGCATTATGTATATTATTTTTTGACTGGAGAATAGCCGACCCACTTATCAGTATTTTCGTTTCCCTACTGATTGCCAATAGTGGCTTCAATGTGATTAAAAGCACCCTCCATATTTTAATGCAAGGCGCTCCCAAACATATCGACCAAAGTAAACTCATCACTGAAATACAACAGGTAAAAGGTGTAGAAAATATTCACGATTTTCACCTCTGGACACTCACAAGCCAGCAACATCTCCTTTCCGCACACATTGTTGTCGATGGAAACATGACTGTTCACCAGGCCCAAAACATACGTCAGGAGATCGAACACCTCCTACAACATTATGGAATCCACCATGCCACACTGCAAATGGAAAGCCAAGAGCATGGCCATAACGAACAGCTACACTGCAAAATGCATGACAATCATAACCATCACGCACATCAACATTAACAAAAAGTGCGGGGATATTCATATTTCAAAAGTGCGGGTTGCCCTTGTAGTATAAGGTGTTACTACATCTTGTTCCCGCATTTTTGTCTACTATACAGCTCAATCATAAATTATCTTTCGCTCAAAATAGACACTTTAACAATCATTCCCAACTAGAAACACGTGATAACGTTTAATTAAAACGGAAATAATATCGGTACTATAAATACAGTGACTAACATCACAATGAATGTGAACGGTACTCCTACCTTGATAAAGTCTATAAATTTATAACCTCCTGGGCCAAGTACCATCGTATTTACTGGTGAAGAAACGGGTGTCATAAATGCGGCTGAAGCGGCTATTGCCACGGTCATTGCAAAAGGTAGTGCAGAGGCATTTAGGTGTTCTGCTAAATTAATCGCAATAGGCGCCATTAAAATAGCTGTTGCCGTATTAGAAATAAATAATCCCACTCCTGCACAAAGAATAAATAAGATCATTAAAATACCGTGATGTCCCCAATCTCCCACTAAGTTCATCATGCCATCAACAATCAGGCTGACACCGCCAGTTTTTTGTAAGGCGAGAGAAAAAGGCATCATTCCAACAATCAAGATCAAACTCGCCCAATGGATTGAGTCATAAGCGCTTTTGGCATCAACACAACGAAACTTCGCTAAACATAAACAAGCAATCAGTGCCGCGATGACATTGGGAACCCAGCCTGATACCATTAACAACACCATTAAGCTAATTGATAATAAAGCATAAGGTGCTTGTGAACTTGCTGGAGACGCTTTTTCTATCTCCATTGGATAATTCAACATAAAAAAATCTTTGGTTTGATTGCGCATGGCTTCAATTAGACGCCACTCTCCCATGACTAATAATAAGTCCCCCATTTTGAATGGTTGATGAGAAATATCGTCTGTTAAGATTTCCCCATCACGTTTTATTCCAAGCACATTTAAACCATAAACCGAGCGAATACGTAGTTCACTCGCCGTTTTTCCCACAATGTTTGAGCTAGGTACTGGGGTAATCTCTACCATACCAATTAACTTCGCTTGACGAGCATAATAACCCGCTCCCACTTCTGCTACGGCTAAATTATATTGTTCACAAAAATCAGCTAGGATAAATTCAGGATCATTGATATCAATCAGTAAAATATCCTTTTCCTTTAATTCTGTCGTCCCGAATGCACTGACAGAAATAGGTCGAAAACGTCGCCAGCGTTCAATGGAAATAATGTCCATATTAAACTGTGTGCGCAAATGTAATTCGTCTAAACGTTTACCAATAAAAGGCGATCCCTCTCGAATAACCAAACAAGTTGAGCGCCCAGCTAGCCCATATTCTGCGACAAAATCACTGATTGATAGCTTTTTGGTTGTCTCTAACATGTCATCAGAAGCATCAGATAACCAACGTCTCACCACTAACATGTAAATAATCCCTAACAATAAAATCAATAAACCGATAGGGGTAAAAGAGAAAAAGCTCAGACGAGGAAGATGCGCTCGAATCAATTCACTATTTACGACTAAGTTAGGTGCTGTGGCAATCAATGTCATCATACCGCTAATTAACCCAGCCATACTTAAAGGCATCATTAAACGACGAGGAGATATATTCATCTGACGGCAAATGGTCAGGACTACGGGAATGAAAATAGCCACTACCCCCGTAGAACTCATAAATGCGCCTAAAGATGCGACAGCGAGCATCAATAAAATTAAGACTTTTGTTTCACTATTTTTGGCCGCTTTCATGAGCCATTCGCTCACCTGATAAGCTATCCCTGTGCGAACCAGCCCTTCCCCCACAATGAACAATAAGGCAATCAAAATGATATTGGGATCACTAAAACCCGCAAATACTTCTTCGACCGTTAAAATGCCACTTAATGAAAATGCGAGAATAACTAATAACGCGACGACATCCATGCGAATTTTATTGCTAACAAATAAAATGATCGCTCCCACAAGAAACAGCAATACCAATAAAAGATCCATTGATAAAAAGCTAAAGTGTTCATGAAATATTTGATGTAGCATGGGACTTTCCTCAAAAGAAAAACGGCGAATATCGCCGTTCATTATATAAAATTTTATGAGAAAAATACTCAATCATGTCAAACTAGCCTAAAAACTTTTTCACTGGTGCAAAACTTTTACGATGGACATCAAGCGGCCCAAATTCTGCGAGTTTTGCTAAATGCAACTGAGTGGGATAACCTTTATGTTGAGCAAAACCATATTGAGGGTACTGTAAATCCAATGCTGACATTTCCTCATCTCGCGCAACTTTTGCGAGAATTGAAGCGGCGCTAATTTCTGGGACAAGGCTATCTCCTTTAACTACCGCCAATGCAGGGTACGCCCATTGCGGTATTCTGTTACCATCGACTAACACGAAGTGCGGTAAAATTTTTAAATTTTTTACCGCTCTTTCCATTGCAAGCATTGTCGCATGTAAAATATTCAAACGGTCTATTTCTTCTGGCTCTGCTCGCCCTAAAGCCCAAGCCAACGCCTTGTCTTTAATTTCTTCTGCTAAAGCTTGTCGTTTTTTTTCACTGAGCTTTTTAGAATCCGTGAGTCCTTCAATAGGATAACGAGGATCCAAGATCACTGCAGCTGTCACTACGGCTCCAACTAAAGGACCTCGCCCTACCTCATCCACGCCAGCAATAAGCTCATAAGGCGGGTAGACAAATGTTGTCATTATGCCACCTCTTTAAGTAAATCCGTCACAGCCTGCGCTGCTTGCTTATCTGCATCACATTGAATTAAACGGTGTAAATCGGTAAAGCGTTGAATTAGCCCATGACGATATTGTAACGCGCTTTCTGAATGTTCAAAAAACGGTGCAAGCTGTGCAGCTAATTTTTCCCCTGTGCAGTCATCTTGAATCATTTCTGGTACAAGCATCTCACCAGCTAAAAGATTAGGTAAAGCAATATAAGGCGTTTTGACTAGACGTTTTGCGAGAAAATAAGTTGTTTTCTTCATGCGATATCCGACTACCATTGGCGATTTACAAAGCATTGCCTCTAAAGCGGCAGTGCCAGATGCCAATAACGTCGCTTCAGCCACAATCATCGCTTGACGAGCGTGGCCATCTAATAAAATCATATCTAATTCAGGCGCTATTTTAGCCTTTATCTGTTCAAAATATGCCCGTCGTTTTTCATTCACCAACGGTACTAAATATTGAACATCCGGAAATTGCTGAGCCAACAATTGTGCAGCTTGTAAAAAAGGCTCAGACAGAAATTCTAACTCTGCCGCTCGACTACCTGGCAATATGGCTAAATAACGTTTTTGCGGATCCAGATTCAGCAATCGACAAGCCTGTAAACGATCGGGCTTTAATGCTATTCCATCGGCCATTGTATGACCCACAAAACGACATGGCACATTAAACTTGTCATAAAAAGCCTTCTCAAAAGGAAGAAAGGCCAAAACTAAATTTGTTGCGCGCGCAATTTTATGAATTCGATTTTGTCGCCATGCCCAAACTGATGGACTAACATAATGAATAGTTTTGATACCATGCTGTTTTAATTTCAACTCAATATCCAAATTAAAATCTGGAGCATCAATGCCAATAAAAATATCCGGCTTCTCCGTTAACATCGTATTAATCACGTGGCGACGAATCTTCAATAATCTAGCCAGATGTTTCACAACCTCAGTTAATCCCATCACCGCGATTTCTTCCATATCCACCAGCGTTTCACACCCTTCAGCCAGCATTTGCGGCCCTGCAATGCCAATAAAACGTGCATTTGGATATGTCATTTTCAGTGAGCGGATCAAGCCTGCGCCTAAAATATCCCCTGAGATCTCCCCTGCGACAATAGCAATAGTCGGTGAATTATTCTGCATAGAAAAAAGGCCTCAATAGATAAAGAGAAGAAATGAAATAGGCGGGTTCTCCCGCCTGTTAAGAATTAACGAATG
Source organism: Conservatibacter flavescens (assembly GCF_002795425.1). Taxonomy (GTDB): domain Bacteria; phylum Pseudomonadota; class Gammaproteobacteria; order Enterobacterales; family Pasteurellaceae; genus Conservatibacter; species Conservatibacter flavescens. The sequence continues at coordinate 118,425 of NZ_PHHA01000020.1, read as the reverse complement.
ATTCCACGCGTTGAGCGTTTGAAAAACTCAATAAAGAAACTAATAGCGGAGTCCTGTTCAGCAAACTGTTCAATTTCCGGCATCACTTCTTCTAAGGTTTTTCCACTACGATAAATTAATTTATATACATTACGAATTGCATGCAAAGTCGATTTTTCAAACCCACGACGTTTTAAACCTTCAATATTCACACCAAAAGGCTGAGCATGATTGCCTTGCGCCATCACATAAGGCGGTACATCCTGGCTGACCATTGAACCGCCGCCTAACATCACATGAGCGCCTACAATGACAAATTGATGAATCGCAGACATTCCACCCACAATAACGAAATCATCTAGCTCTACATGTCCTGCCAGGGTGGCATTATTTGCCAAAATACAACGATTTTTAATTTTACAATCATGCGCAATATGTGCATTAATCATAAATAAATTGTCATCGCCGATACGTGTAACACAGCCACCTTGTACTGTTCCACGATGGATCGTCACACTTTCACGAATACGATTACGATTGCCAATGATGGTTTTCGTTTGTTCACCTTGATATTTGAGGTCTTGGTTAACTTCCCCAATACTGGCGAATTGGAAGATTTGATTGTCTTCACCAATCGTAGTATGCCCTTTTACAACCACATGAGAATGTAATATTGTTCCTTTACCGATTTCTACAGTATGTTCCACAATACAAAACGGCCCAATTACCACATTCTCGCCAATTTTAGCGCCATCTTCTACAATTGCACTTGGGTGAATTTTTGCGCTTGGGTGGATATTTGCAGTTCGCTCAGTCATAGCAGCCTCTTTTGATTTATTTTTTAACGCGCGCGCACATCAATGTGCCTTCACAAGCAACCTCGCCATCAACTGTCGCAACAGCTTTAAAGCGCGTAATACCACGACGTTCTTTGATGACTTCTACATACATTTCTATTTGATCACCTGGGACAACGGGCTTTTTAAAGCGGACTTCATCAATACCTGCATAATAAAATAACTCACCGCCTTGTAATTCATGAGTTTTAAATGCCAAAATTCCCATAGATTGCGCTAGCGCTTCAAGAATCAATACGCCAGGAAAAATCGGTTCTTGTGGAAAATGCCCAGTAAACTGAGGTTCATTTACACTCACGTTCTTAATTGCTTTCAGCCATTCACCCTCTTTATAATCTACCACTCGGTCAACTAATAAAAAAGGGTAGCGATGAGGTAGTAAAGTCATAATTTCATTGACTTCAATCGTTCTTGCCATAGTTTCAGTTGTCACAGTTTGGTGCCTCTTAAAATATTAAATACTTCAATTATTGTTTTAAATTTCGCTCTAAGGCTTTTAAGCGTTTATTCATTTTATCAATATCAAGTGTTAGCGCTGCGGTTTTACGCCACTCTTTATTGGTTTGTAATGGGATACCCGATGAATATACTCCAGGTTCAGTAATTGGGCGCATAACCATTCCCATTCCGGTAATAGTGACTTTATCACAAATTTCCATATGCCCGTTAATCACACTCGCGCCACCAATCAAGCAATAGCGCCCGACTGTAAGGCTACCGGCCATAATAACACCGCCAGCAACGGCTGTTCCTGTACCAATATGTACGTTATGAGCGATCTGACATAAATTATCAATAATGACATTATCTTCAATCACTGTTGCATCTAATGCACCGCGATCAATACAAGTGCAGGCACCGATTTCTACATGATTACCAATAATAACTGACCCCGTTTGAGGAATCTTAATCCAACGACCTCGATCATTTGCATAACCAAAACCATCACTACCAATGACAGCCCCAGACTGAATCAAACAGTTTTCACCTATCTGTACATCATGATACACACTCACATTTGCCCATAAGTGTGTGCCTTTGCCGATTTTAGTATTTTTACCCACAAAACAATTTGCGCCAATAACGACATCGTCAGCCAATTCAACCCCGTCTTCGATCACGGCATTCGCACCAATTGAAACACGCTCACCCAATGTCGCATGCTTAGAAATCACCGCACTTTCAGCAATTCCCACTGCTGACTTTGGAGAATTGTCCATATATTGTGCAATTAAAGCATAAGCCACATAAGGATCGCGAACGATAAGTAAATTACTCTCCGCACGGCAAAATGGGACGTCCTCTTCACTTACAATTAGCGCACCTGCTTGAGATTCTGCTAATAATGCTCGGAATTTTACATTAGAAATGAAAGTCAGTTGATCTGCTTTTGCTCGTTCTAAAGGCGCAATACTTTTGATCGTTTTATCGGCGCTCCCCCGCAGTGTCGCGCCGACTTCTGTTGCCAGTTCCTGTAAAGAATAGCTTGCCATTATTTAGCCTGTTTAGGAATTGCTTTTAATACTTCTTCTGTAATATCTTTACCATCACCAAATACAACCGCATTTGCATCAAGTACTAAAGTATATTTCTTATCTTTAGCAACTTTATTTGTTGCAGTTTGAATGCTTTCTAATAATTTTGTGCGCTCTTCCATTTGGCGTTTTTCATAGTTTGCCTGGAACTCCTGCGCAGCTTTGTCATGCTCAGTGACTAACTTATTAATTTCTTCTTCAGCGGTTGCTTGCTGTTTTTGAATATCAGCTTCACGTTTTTGTAATTCTGATGGACGTTGTTTTGGATTTTTTGCATCTTTTTGTAATTCCGCAACTTTTGCATCAATTTTCTTGCGTTCTGCTGCAATTTTATCATCAATATTTTTTTTGCTCGCTTCTAACTTATCTGCTTGTGGTTTAAACTCAGCGTCTAATTTATCTGCTACCGCTTGACGATCAGGATGGTTTTGGAAAAGATATCCTGCGTTAATAAATGCAATATTCTCTTCTGCTTGTGCAGCAGTTGCGGTGAAAGCTAAAGCCAAAGAAAGTGCGGTTACTTTTAAAACATTTTTCATAATTTTTCCTTCATTAAATTTATTATAACAACGATAGCATCGTACAACTGGTACATATGCTTACATTGGTTGGACTTTACATTGACAAAAAAGTTCCAACCAATTGATTTATCGCTATTATGTTAGAATGTACCACCAATACTAAATTGGAATTGTTCAATATCATCGCCCTCATATTTTTTGATCGGTCTCGCATAAGAGAAAATCAGAGGGCCAAGTGGTGATTGCCATTGGAATGCAACCCCTGCCGACATACGAATTCGACTTGGATCACCATAATCCACACGAGTGACATTAGCAGGTAAACCTACTTTATCTTTTTTCCAATGTGTATTCCAAACCGAAGCTGCATCAACAAACATAGAGGTTCTCACGCGCGTTTGGTTTTTGTCTGCAATAAACGGTGTAGGGAAGATCAGTTCCACCGTTCCTGTGGCCATTGCATTCCCCCCGATCACATCACCATTGATCAGGTTATAACAGTCTTTAAGCGCTTGTTTTACACCAGTACACTCAGCTAAAGTTCGATTATCCGGGTGAATATAAATCGCATTTGGTCCAACTGCACCATAAGCAAAACCACGTAATGAGCCTAAGCCACCCGCTGTATAGTATTGATAAAATGGCAAACGCTTACCACCAAAGCCATCTGCGAAACTCGCACCAACTCGACCGGATAATACCCAAGTATGTTCACGATTCAACGGTAAGAAAGTTGTCGCATCAAAACTAATTTTATAATATTTATTATCCGATCCCGGGATACTCACTCGACCGCCTAAACTCGCTTTTGTTCCGGATGTCGGAAAGAAACCACGATTCAAGCTGTTATAATTCCAGCCTAGTGAAAAATCAAAGTCATGGGCTTTAAAATTCCAATCCTCGAAATCCATTGATTGTAAATATAATGCGCGATTATATTCCGGATCCATGTTTTTCAATTTATTAAAAGTATAACCTAAACCTAAATAGTAAGAGTTATTCTCATTAACTGGAAAACCTAATGTACCGTTTACACCATAGGTCGTACGTGAATAAGAGGATGATGTATTACTATCAGAGTTATCATAGGTCTCATAGAATATATTTCCCCCTAAACTTACGCCATCTTTAGTAAAGTAGGGTTCGTTATAGCCTAAATTAATACTTGTACCATAATCATTACGCGAACCGCCTAGACTAATGGATGACCCCATGCCTAAAAAGTTATCTTGTTTTATACTCGCTTGGTAGCTTAATCCACTTTCTGTCCCATAGCCGATACCAAAATTAATGCTACCGGTATTACGCTCTTTCACTTTATAAATCACATCAACTTGATCGTCGGTTCCTTCTACAGGTACAGTATTATATTCTACCGTTTCAAAAAAACCTGTACGATCTAACCGCACTTTTCCTAATTCGAGTAAAGTTGAAGATAACCATGCTCCCTCTTGTTGGCGCATTTCTTGACGTAATGTAGAATCGGCACTCACGTCATTTCCTTCAAAGCGAATACGGCGAACAGCATAACTGCGACCAGCCTCTACCACAAAGGTCAAACCAACTGTGTGATTAGTATCATCAAAACTCGGTGCCACATTAACTTGTGCCATCGCATAGCCACGTTCACCTAGCGTAGATTTTATTTGCGCCTCTACCGCACGCACATCGCTCCCATCAAACACTTCTCCCACATGGATTAAGTTAATTGCTGATTGCAATTGCGCTGACATTCCTGCGGTATCACCAACAATACGCGCACTGCTAACGGTATATTGAGCGCCCTCATCAATATCAACAGTGACATCAACCGATGTATCTTTCATCTTTCCATCAACTTCATGAGCCGGATTGACTTTTACATCAGTATCAACAATTCGAAACTTAGCATAACCATTATCCGTATAGAATGTACGTAAGGTTTCTAAATCTTGCTCAAATTGTTGTTGTTCAAATTTATTTCCCCACAACTTCCACCATGAATCTGGTTGTAATTGGATTTGTTCTAATAATTTGTCATTATCAAATGCATGATTACCATTAAAAGTTAACGAGCGTAAAATCGCAACATCGTCTTCTTTCACTAATAATTTTACTTCTGCTCGGTTATTTGGCAGATTATTGACTATCGCTTGTACACTCGCATCATAACGACCAACCGCACGATAATGCTCTGCTAAACTTTTACGGAATGCCTCTAATTTTTCACGGTTTAAAATTTCGCCTTTTACAATGCCATTCGCCTCTAAATTTTTAGTCAACGCGTCCGTTGGCACGGCTTTATTCCCTTCAATAACAACATCGGCAATCACAGGGCGTTCCACCACAGAAATCACTAATGTATTACCTTCCCGTGAAGCTCTCACATCTTCGTAAGCATTTTGTAAGAACATACTTCTTACGATATTTGCAATATCACTATCCGTTGCACGCTGTCCGACTTTTACCGGCAACCCTGCAATAATACTTTGCTCTGTGCTCGGTTGCACACCGTCAACTCGAATATCTCGCACAACAAAAGGTGCAGCTAATGCACTACCAGCCGTACCAAATAATAAACTTGCAATTAAAAGTTTTTTCATCGTCATTCTAACCTTGTGTCATCAATACAACATTTATTTTATCGTTTATTACAACAACTATAAACGTAAAAAATCATTAAATACGGCAAATACGGTCAACATCAACAACAAGACCGCACCTATACGGTAACTGATTTCCTGTACTCGTTCTGAAAGCGGTTTGCCTCGAACCCCTTCAGCAGCTAAAAAAACTAAATGGCCACCATCAAGAACAGGTAATGGAAACAAATTCATAATTCCTAAATTAACACTAATCAGTGCCATAAAACTCAAATAATATACTAGTCCTATTTCAGAAGACATTCCTGCGCCTTTAGCAATAGAAATCGGCCCACTTAGATTATTTAGCGATAAGTCACCAGTAAATAATTTGCCAATCACCTTAATCGTTAGCCAAGACAATTGAAATGTTTTTTCTACCCCTTTTTGTAGGGATTCAAGCATACCATATTTTAATTCGGTTCGGTACTGTTCCGCTAGAGGCTCAAAGGTAGGTGACACACCAACAAACCAGCGCTTTTGTTCATTTAAAATTGGGAAAACTGTCGTGTCATAAATTTGTCCTGCGCGTTCATATTTAATATAAAGCGCCTCTCCTTTCACGGCCTGCACCGCCTCAGCAAATTGTTGCCAAGTCACATGCTCATCATTATGCTGAATCGATAGGATCTTGTCCCCTACACGCAAACCAGCTTTTGCAGCAGGCGCAGCTTCAACAACATTCGATAAGGTCATATCGACTTTAGCTCGTACAGGTTCAATACCTAAAGCACCAAAAGCACTTTCTTTATCCGGGTCAAATCGCCATTGGCTTAAATCTAAGGTTTTTTGCATTACATGAGATTCACCAAAAGCTTGCAAAGTCAATGTAACATGTGGATTGCCGATTTTCGTCGCCAATACCATGTTGACGGTTTCCCAATCTGCGGTTTGTGTATTATCAATCGCCGTAATTTGATAACTAGGCTGAATTCGCGCTTGCGCTGCAATTGATTGTGGTTCGACATAACCTATGACTGGTTTTACGCTTGGAATCCCGACTAAATAAATTATCCAATACGCCAAAATAGCAAATAAAAAATTCGCAAGTGGTCCAGCCGCAATCACGAAGGCGCGCTGCAAAACAGATTTTTGATTAAAAGATTGAGACATTAAATGTGGTGGAACCGTTTCATTGCGCTCATCAAGCATTTTGACATACCCACCTAACGGAATCATGGACAGAGCAAACTCAGTTCCCTGTTTATCCTTACGTGACCATAATACCTTACCAAAGCCAACAGAAAAACGATGCACTTTTATACCGCACTTTCTGGCTGCCCAAAAATGCCCATATTCGTGTACAGACACCAATACGCCGATGACAATAATAAACGACCCTAAAGACCACAAAAATGACATGGTTCAATCCTATAACACAAAAAAATAAAAATAGGTGAAAAACGGTACTGCCGCAGTTAAACTATCAATGCGATCTAAAACGCCGCCATGTCCTGGAATTAATTGGCTACTATCTTTCACCCCCGCTTCCCGTTTAAACATACTTTCTGTTAAATCACCTAAAATTGAAACACCGACTGTCGCAACAGATAACCCGATAAAACGCGGCAAAGCTATATTGGCTTCAATTGACGTAAAGGCTAAAAATAACCACGCAAACAGTGCCGCTGTACATAAGCCGCCAATGACTCCTTCCCAAGTTTTACCCGGTGATACCTTTGGCGCTAATTTATGCTTACCCCACTGACGACCTGCAAAATACGCTCCAGAATCTGCAGCCCAAACTAAGACAAAGACATAAAGTAATAAAATGATTCCTTGATATGGATCAGAGATATAATGATCAAGGCGCAACATTAACACCCCGATGAAAAAAGGCACAAGCGTAAAGCCTGCAAAAATTAAATGCAATAAGGCCCTATTTTGCCAAAGTATCGTGGATTTTGGATAGGCAATCACCAGTAATAACGCCACCATCCACCAAATTACTCCGCTCAATAACAACGGTTGCGCATAATCTGTAAAGACTTTGCCAACGGCTAAATAATCCGCTTCTCCGTAAATCCATAAAAATAAAAGCGCACCCGATATACCGGTAATGACCATGCGCCAAATTGGTAATTTAAAACGTGGAAATTGCGTCCATTCCCAAACGCCTAAGCTCACTACTACCGCAATTGCTAGGGCAAAATAAAAAGGAGGAAAGAAAAATAATGCTGCAAATACTATTAAAATCAGCACAATCGCTGATAACACTCGTTCTTTAAGCAAAAGTGACTCCTGTTTCTTTGTTATTCACTACCACCAAAACGGCGATGACGCTGCTGATATGCAATAACCGCTTGTTCAAATATGGTTTCATCAAAATCCGGCCACAATACATCAGAAAAATAAAATTCTGCATAAGCCGTTTGCCACAATAAAAAATTACTGATTCGCTGCTCCCCACTTGTACGGATTAATAAATCCACAGGTGATTGCTCCCCAGTCACTAAATGCTGCTGAAATAAAGATTCAGTAATCTGATCCACCTCACATTCTCCCGCTTGCACTTTGTGAGCTAATTGCTTTACTGCCTGAACAATATCCCAACAGCCACCATAATTAGCCGCAATATTTAAGGTGAGCGCAGTATTTTTTTCTGTCATATTTTCTGCACGACGGATTTTGTTTTGTAAACTCGTACTAAATTTCGCTGTATCCCCTAAAATGCGCAAACGGATATTATTTTTATGCAGCTTACTCACTTCATGATCCAACGCTTGCATAAATAAAGACATCAAAGCATTCACCTCTGCTTCAGGACGGCTCCAATTTTCACTACTAAAGGCATATAAGGTAAGGGATTCAATGCCAATTTTGCGCGCATAAGCTACGGATTTGCGCACAGCCATTACACCATTCTTATGGCCAAAAATGCGCATTTTACCTTTTTGTTTCGCCCAACGACCATTACCATCCATTATGATGGCAACATGTTTTGGGATATTATTAGGATCCAGTTCAGTCATGCTAGTTCAAAATATTCTTCTTTTTTCAGCGGATTTTTATATAAAAATTCCCGTCACTATATCACAGCCCAATTAATGTGAAAAATTTAAAATGAGCTGCTGAGCTAATTTTCTTGCGCGTAAATCAACATCTAATACATCATCAATGCTTTCAATTAACTGTGATGGCATTTTCTCTACCGTTGATTGATTCAATTTAGCAATATCATTAAACGCAATTTGACGGTTTAAAAACGCTTCTACAGCAATTTCATTCGCCGCATTCAACGTGGTCGTCGCATACTGTCCTTCCTCAAATGCTGTCATCGCCAATTTCAAATTTGGATAGCGTTGAAAATCAACATCAAGAAAAGTTAATTCTTTGAGTTTAAAAAAGTCTAAAGGTTCAGCTCCAGCGCAAATACGTTTTGGATAGGCCATAGTTTCAGCAATTGGTGTCCGCATATCAGGGTTTCCCATTTGTGCAATAACAGAGCCATCAATATAGCGCACCATAGAATGAATAATGGATTGAGGATGAATGATTACCTCCATTTCCTCTCGACTCGCATTAAATAACCAGCGAGCCTCAATATACTCGAGACCTTTGTTCATCATGGTTGCTGAATCGACCGAAATTTTCTTACCCATTGCCCAATTAGGGTGAGCAACCGCCTGTTCTGGCGTAATTTGAGCGAATTCAGACAATGCCGTATATCGGAATGGTCCACCTGACCCGGTTAACACTATTTTACTGATCCCTAATTCCTTGAGAGAACAAAATCCAATTTGACGTTGAGCCTCCGGCGGTAAAGATTGAAAAATTGCATTATGCTCACTGTCGACGGGCAATAACTCCGCCTGATTGGACCGCACTTCATCAATAAATAACCTGCCACAGGTAACTAAACTTTCTTTGTTTGCTAATAATACCCGTTTACCCGCTTTGATCGCGGATAATGTTGGCAATAAACCTGCCGCGCCAACAATCGCAGCCATAACCTGATCCACTTCAGGCAAGGCGGCAAGCTCGCAAATCGCTTTTTGCCCCACTAATACTTGTGTGGTACTTTGATGTGCTTGTAATTTTTCTTGTAGAACTTTTGCCGAATATGCATCATCTAACGCAGCAAAGCGCGGTTGAAATTTGATACATTGTTGAAACATCAACTCTACATTTCGTCCGCCAACCAAAGCAAACGCTTGATATTTATCAGGGTTTTGTTCAATCACCGACAAAGTGCTGGTACCGATAGATCCTGTCGATCCAAGAATGGTTAATTTTTGAATATTCATAAATATGTAGGCAGGTTAGATGAGTATGTTATTCGTGATTAAGGTGAGTAATTTTTACTCACCTACTATAAAGAGAATGCTTAGAAATCCAATAATTCTTTTTCTTTATCCGCTAGCACTTCATCAACTTTTTTAATATATGAATCAGTGATTTTTTGGATTTCATCTTGTGCTTTACGCTCTTCATCTTCGCTAATTTCCTTATCTTTCAATAAGGCTTTGATTTTATCGTTAGCATCACGACGAACGTTACGAACGGCCACTTTACCTTGTTCACCTTCGCCTTTTACGATTTTAATCAAGTCGCGACGGCGCTCTTCCGTTAGAGGAGGTAGAGGTACACGAATTGTTGTCCCTGCTGAAGATGGGTTTAAGCCTAAATCAGAAGTCAAAATCGCCTTTTCTACTGCAGAAATCAATGAACGATCAAATACAGTGACCGCTAACGTGCGGGCATCTTCTGCAACCACATTTGCTAACTGACGTAATGGGGTAGCTGCACCATAGTAATCCACTTGAATACCATCTAGCAAACTCGGCTGTGCTCGCCCTGTACGAATTTTTGAAATATGAGATTTAAACGCTTCTAAACTTTTTTCCATACGCGCTTGCGTATCTTTTTTAATTTCGTTAATCACAATATTATCCCTTACTATTACTTGAAAAATAATCAGACCTAGTTGATTTTACTTGATTTTAAAAATTTTAGCTAGCTTAGTAAGTTGAGAACGGAGAAAATCCTAATTTTTCTATACCTATATCTGCCCATCAATCATCTATATCAACTCTCTGTCAGGCTATTGAGTAATCCATAAATAATCCGCATGATTAACATCTGGTAATAATTTCGATTCAACCATCATCAAGACTTTAAGTTTGCCTGAAAAATGATTATCTTGTAGGAAAAGTGGCACACCGAGTTGTTTAGATACATGGATATTTCCGGCAATCAACCAAGCGGGTTTCTTTGCCCCTTGTAATTGCCTCGCCATTTTATAATCTTTATATTGCTGTAAAGCAACGAGGTTTTCATCATTTTTATGCTGTGCTTGAATGAGTTGGGTCAAAGCCATTTTAACACTTTCCTGTCCACTGTATTTTCCAGTAGGAACAAAAGCATGATTTGCCTTGAGTTCGGCGTCATCTGGGCTGCCTGCTACAATTGCTGCGGATTGATGTAATAACATATTCATTATTTCTTTGTATTGCCGCCAATCCCACGCATGATTCCAATTAATTTTTTCCGCCAAACTACGTAATCCACTTTTCCCTCCTTGATGAAACCATTGCTGAACCTCATTAATTGCCTTTTGTTGTGAAGGCATTAGCATTTCTAATACAACACTACCGCCAGCACGCTGTTTAGCCGTTTTCTCTAACAGTAAACGCTGAGCCTCATGATGAGATCTATCATTATGAATTTCACCAAGCAATACTATATCTGCGCTCAGCAACTCCTCCACAAGCTGATCAACGGTTAAAACTTGCTGAGTTGCGGTCTTTATAATGCGATCTTTAGCATGAGCAATACTAGTATTTAATCCACATAGCATAATCAACAAGACACATGGAATACGATATAATAATTTCATCATTAAAAGTTTACCTGTAAGCCACCATAAATCGTCCTACCTCGCCCCGTTCCTTGATTGGCCCAAGTTGATGGTTGCCCCAAATTACCCACGCCTAACGTTCCGCCGCTACTCATTGGATAGTTATAAAGCGTATTGGTTAAGTTCTCGATATTAACAAAAAGCTTCATATGTTTATTCACATTATAAATGGCGTATAAATCATAGATTTTTTGTCCACCTTTTATACGATCTACTATGGCTTGATCGGAATCGAAGTCTATTCCCGCAGGGACAATGTCATCACCAATTCGTGTCATTCTCGCCCCAATAATTAAACGCTCGTCTAGCCAACGTGTACCGAGATCTAAAATAAATTTGCTAGAAGGCTGTGTTCGGGTGGTGCTGGTCATATCTGCTAAACGATCGGTAGGCGTATCAGTTGTTGTCTTTGTCCAACTCATATTGATATAAGCCTGCCCAAAATCATATCCACCTTCAAGCTCCCAACCATACATTTTTACCCGCTCTGGCTCATTAAGAAATATCCCAACTGGCGCAATAGTCGAATGATTAGATGAATCCGTATATCCATCAATTGAACAACGATGATAGGCCTGATCTATACTGCTACAAATATAAAATTGCCGCTGCGTAATATAATTTTTTATCCGATTATTAAAATAATTCACTTTTAAGCGTAGCTCATCATCTTGTTTCAATATCCCTTGCTTTAGGATATTAAAACCCACATTACGATTAATGCTTTGCTCTCCTTTGAGATAAGGATTGATAGAATAAGGGTTATTCTGTGCATTATTTGCATACATAAACTCTTGTACATTCGGCGCTCGGCTAGTATGGGCATAATTCACATACAGCTGTAACCAATCTGTTGGCAAGTAGGCCAATGAAATATAAGGGTTTAGATGATTTTCTTTACGCTTAAAGTGAATATTCCCGCCTTTTGGAAAAACAATTGCCCCGTCGTCTTCGGTTGGAGGTAAATAGCCTTGCATACCATATTGTTCATAACGTATGCCACTCAAAAACATCCATTTTTCCCACCGCACTTCTGTCTCGGTAAATAAAGAAACGCGCTGTTGTTTCCCCTCTACCAAAATCAAAGAGGGTTCTGACTGATTATGTTTATCTGCGTTATAACGAATATCATGAAAGGTCGCACCAACTTTAATGTCTAAATCCGCCTCACCTAACTCTAAACGACTATTATTACGAATATTAAACTGTAATGCTGGATTACGGGTTTTACGCCCCTGATAGCCATTATCATAGCTCTCTCGCTCAAATCGCTGACTTGAATTGGAATAGGCTAATGCAGTATGTAAATCAATATAATCAGATAATGGCTTATAAGAATATTCAGCTAATCCGCTATAAGAAGCAATATTCATTGGCGTATGGTTATTATAAGTTTTGCTATGATTTCGCAAATAAGTAAACTTAAATTCATGATACCTATTTGGGGCATACTCAAATTTCGCTAATATATTTTGTCCTCGTCCACCACTTTCCATGGGCGCTTTATCATCTAAATCATCTCCTGCAATCACCTCACCAGCCCCATTTTTATAGCCTTTTTTAATCTTCCCGCCATATGCAATTAATGCTCCCACACTACCGCCGTCGGACAGTTCTTCACGATAAGCTGTAGCAAACATACCATTTTGTCCGTATCCATTCGATCCTGTGCGTAGAATTAACCGGTTGCCAAAGCGACTATTTTTCTCAACCAAATCTTTCGCAGAAAGCGTACGAAAAGCAACACTCCCTCCTAAAGCATTTGCCCCCATATTGCCATTTGAGAAGCCTCGATTAATTTGGACGTCAGTAATAAAATCTTCATTAAGATACACGGTATTACCATTCCAACCATGAGCCGGATTCATCTGATAAAACGTTTGGCTAACGCCATCTATCGTCGTATTTACTCGCCCCAATCCTTCTAATCCCCGTAGATTGATAGCGATTCCGCCTTGACCAATATCATGTTGTGTAAATAAGCTGGGGCTTGTACGCAAATATTCATTAACGTCTCTACCAAGTGTATTTTGGGTCAGTTGGGAGGTCGCAGACGGAGTATAAAATGGCTTATTTTCCTTATTTTCTGTTGTATCCTCGACTAAAATGGTTGATAAACTATCCGTTGCTTGTGCTTGTGCTTGTGCTTGTGCTTGTGCTTGTGCTTGTGCTTCAACATGGAATATCAACATAATGAAAATCAGTGGTATCACTCTCCTCATGATATATCCTTATAGTTATGTAAATATTGAAAATTTTGAGCAGATAATCTATCATTAATGATAATTGTTATCAATATCAAGGTATAAAAAACTATATTGACTAAAAAATAAAGCGCTTTACTTGATGATTTAGAAAGTAAATAAAAATGATAAGGAAGATCATTCAGCCATCATCACTATGGCTTAATCAATCTAGGTAGAAAAAATGGAGATAAATGAGGTGGGACATGCCCACCTAAAGCAATGACATATGTGGAAAATGCAATATTAATCGCAGATCAGAGTTCCTTCCGTTTCTCCGGTAATAACACGACGTAGCGCTCCTGGTTTCCCCATATTAAACACACGAATTGGCAAGCCATGATCACGGGCTAAAGTGAAAGCTGCAAGATCCATAACTTGTAATTCTTTATCAATCACCTCAGCATAAGATAAGTGATCATACAGTTTGGCATTTGGATTTTTTGCAGGATCACAATCATATACACCGTCCACTTTTGTGGCTTTTAATACCACATCCGCTTCAATTTCAATACCACGCAAACATGCCGCAGAATCTGTTGTAAAAAACGGGCTGCCCGTACCTGCAGAAAAAATCACTACGCGCTTTTCACGTAACATTTTAATCGCTTCAGACCAGTTATAAGTATCACAAATACCGTTTAACTGAAACGCTGACATAAGCTTCGCATTCACCTCTGCGCGGTGTAAAGAATCACGCATTGCCAAACCATTCATCACCGTTGCTAACATGCCCATATGATCACCAACAACACGATTCATACCGGCTTTCGCCAATTTTGCGCCACGGAATAAATTACCGCCACCCAATACCACACCGACTTCAACACCCATCTCTAATAATTCTTTAATTTCGATTGCCATGCGATCCAAGATCGAAGGATCAATGCCAAAACCTTCCTCGCCTTGCAATGCTTCACCACTTAATTTCAATAGAATACGTTTATAGATTGGTTTGCTCATTTTTTACCCCTTTAGGACTCGGACATAAAATCCTACCTATTATACGAGATCGTGAGCTGGCTGAAAATAGAAGAAAAAGAAATGAAAGTAAAAAAGGACAAGCTAAGCTTGTCCTTCTTAATCATATAGATAGAAAATTACACTTTTTGCATTGCCGCAACTTCAGCTGCAAAATCTGTTTCAACTTTCTCAATACCTTCACCTACTTCTAAACGAATAAAGTTAGATACTGAAGTATTCACTGATTTTAAGTAATCGCCTACTGATTGAGATGGATCCATTACAAATGGTTGGCCAGTTAGTGAAACTTCACCAGTAAATTTCTTCATACGACCTTCAACCATTTTCTCTGCAATTTCACGTGGTTTACCTGATTCCATTGCAATAGCAACTTGGATTTCACGCTCTTTCGCAACAACATCTGCCGATACATCTTCTGGATTCACAAACTCAGGTTTAGAAGCAGCAACGTGCATCGCAACTTTACGTAATTCCTCTTCAGAACCTTGACCTGCTACTAATACACCAATTTTTGCACCGTGTAAATATTGAGCAATAACGTCACCATCTAGGAACTGAACGCGGCGAATATTCATATTTTCACCAATTTTAGCAACTAGTGTCGCACGTTTTTCTTCGAATTGCGCTTGTAATGCCTCAATAGACACACCTTTATTCGCCAGTGCATAATCCGCAACTTCATTTGCAAGCTCTAAGAAGCCCGCATCTTTCGCCACGAAGTCTGTTTCACAGTTCATTTCAACTAATACACCGAAACCTGCGCCAACACGAGCAAGAATAACACCTTCTGCTGCCACACGACCTGCTTTTTTCGCTGCTTTCGCTTGACCAGATTTACGCATATTGTCGATAGCTAATTCAATATCACCATTTGCTTCAACTAATGCTTTTTTACATTCCATCATGCCCGCGCCAGTACGCTCGCGAAGCTCTTTAACTAATGATGCAGTAATTTCTGCCATGTTCTAAATCCTCTATTCCGTACAATTAAAATTTTTGAAAAAATAACCGCACTTAATGATAAAAAAGCAGGGAACTTTCGCCCCCTGCTAGCCAATATATTGTAAGGGCGTTTGCCTTTAC
Source organism: Conservatibacter flavescens (assembly GCF_002795425.1). Classification (GTDB taxonomy): domain Bacteria; phylum Pseudomonadota; class Gammaproteobacteria; order Enterobacterales; family Pasteurellaceae; genus Conservatibacter; species Conservatibacter flavescens. Next base: position 102,742 of record NZ_PHHA01000020.1, on the reverse strand, counting down.
GTCAGAAATTATTCTGCCGCTGCGGCTTCAGCTGCAACTTCTTCAGTTACAACATCTTCTGAGCCTTTCCCTTCTTTCACTGCAGCAACAGCAGCAGTTAGGTATAATTGGATTGCACGTGTCGCATCGTCATTACCAGGAATCACGAAATCAACACCATCTGGGCTTGAGTTAGTATCAACAATCGCAAACACTGGAATACCTAAATTGTTTGCTTCTTTAACTGCGATATGTTCATGATCAGCACCAATAACGAAAAGCGCATCTGGTAAACCAGCCATGTCTTTAATACCACCAAGACTTAACTCAAGTTTTTCCATCTCGCGAGTACGCATTAACGCTTCTTTTTTAGTTAACTTATCAAACGTACCATCTTGAGATTGAGTTTCTAAATCTTTTAAGCGTTTGATTGATTGACGAACTGTTTTCCAGTTAGTCAACATACCACCTAACCAACGATGGTTCACATAATATTGTTGACAATCTAAAGCGGCTGCTTGAACTGCTTCAGTTGCTGCACGTTTTGTACCAACGAATAAGATTTTTCCGTTGTTGCTCGCGATACGAGTTAATTCAGCTAACGCTTCATTGAACATTGGAACGGTTTTTTCCAAGTTAATGATATGAACACCATTACGAGGTCCAAAGATGTAAGATTTCATTTTTGGATTCCAGTAACGAGTTTGGTGACCGAAGTGAACACCTGCTTGTAGCATATCGCGCATTGAAACTTGTGCCATGATATTTTCCTTTAATAAAGTTGGGTTTTGCCTCCACATATCTCATTAAATTGAACCCGAAGGCACCCCAATTTAACCTTGTTGATATGTGTGTGTTTTAGTTAGTAAATAATCTATTATTTTCACCATGAAAATAACGGCGCATTTTATACCATAAAGTGCGGTTAAAAGCTAGGAATTTTCATCATTTTGGGGAAATATTATTGATATCAAAACCACCAATTTACCTTAGAAAATGTTTAATCACCATCTCCTACATGATTCATTGGCGTTTGTAACTCACTTAATTCTGAAGCTATGTCATGCAAGATCATAAGAAAATCATGTACCAAATAATTACTTTCATGCTCTCTTGTAAATGCAATCACTGAACTCCCCTCTGATAAGTCAGTAATTGGGATAAATGCAACATCTTGTCGATTATTTTCAGCCACTGACTTCCCGACTAGGGTAATTCCTAATCCAGCCCCCACTAAAGCTAGCGCAGTATGAATTTCAACTGCTTCATATGCTACATAAGGATCTTGTTGCATTTGCTGAAAAAATGACAACATTTTTTGAGCAAAGTTACTTTTATCATCTTTGGGGTATAACACCAATGGATAATTATTTAAATCAGAGAGGCTTACACTACTTCTATTTGCCAAAGGATCATTGATTGATACAGCAAGAACGAACGGATCTTTAATAAGCACATGTTGTAATAATTTCGATTCAATTTCATGCACACCAATAAAACGGGAAATTCCTATATCAATTTCATCATTACGTAAACTTTCAAACTGATATTCTGATAAAACTTCAACCAAATCTAAATGAGCATTAGGGTGCTTTAATTTAAATTCTTGTATTGCCTTTGGTAATAAAGAGTTAATGACAGAACGGATAAATCCTACTCGCAGCCACTCTTTTTTACCTGCGCTCAAATCCTTCATTTCGCGTTCAAGCCTCTGAAATTCTTGAACTAACCCTTTTGCTTTTGGATAAAAAAATCGCCCTAATGCAGTCAACTCCATTGGCTTTTTAGATCGATCAAATAGCAGCCCACCCAGCTCCGCTTCTAATTGTAATAATTGCATGCTAATTGCTGTTGGAGCAATAAATAAAACTTCAGCTGCAGCAGTAAGCCCTTTTCTTTCCACAATTGCACAAAAAGAACGTAGTTGTTTAAAGTTCATTTTTTTTGAAATTATATCCAAAACTCGTTGATTGATGTGCAATAAAGTTTATTTAAGAATAGGGTCAATTTCAATCAAATTGAGGAAATACCTATGACCACCCATATTTCAACTATTTCACAAGAAACTATTCATAAGCTACTAGACCTAGGCGCTGCAACAATTTATGAAGCACAGGGAGCATTTGGAGCGCTGAGTAGTCAACTTAAACCTATTGATGGAACGATGAAGTTAGCTGGACCGGCTTTTACTGTGGATATGCGACCTGGTGACAACTTAATGATTCACTATGCGCTATTAAAAGCCAAACCTGGTGATATTTTGGTGCTTGATGCAAAGGGTTTCATTGAAGCTGGCGTATGGGGCGATGTTCTGACAGAACAAGCTATGAAATTAGGTTTGGGTGGACTCGTCGTAAACGGTGCTGTACGAGATGCCTCAGCGATCATTGCACATGGTTTCCCTGTTTTTTGCAAAGGATTAAGCATCAAAGGTACAGGGAAAAATCAACCCGGAAAAATTAATGAACCAATCATAATTGATGATGTGGTGATTAACGCAGGCGATATAATCGTAGGAGATCGTGACGGACTAGTTGTGATCCCTCGTGCAAATTTAAATGTTGCAATCACTCAAAGTATAGCTCGGGAACAAAAAGAAGCGATGTTCAAAGAGAAACTCAGGGAGGGAGGAAATACTGCTGAATTATTGAATCTCACAGAGACCCTCACTCGTTTACAACTTATTTAAACTCACGCTGTAAGGACACGACTATGACAATAACTTTTGACTTACTTCAAACAATGGGGATTGCAGCACTTGTCTTTTTCCTTGGTAACTATCTAAAAAGCAAAATTCAATTTCTCCAAACCTATTTTATCCCAGCCCCAGTTATTGGAGGGTTAATTTGTAGCTTACTCATTTTCTTTGCTCACAAAATGGGCGTAGAAATGAAATTTACTATGACTCTACAAGATTTCTTTATGAATATCTTTTTCACCTGTACAGGCTTTACTTGTAGTTTAGAGGTGATCAAACGCAGTGGCAAGCAAGGCGCAATCTTAGCTATCGGCGCTGTTACATTCTTAGCCGTGCAAAACCTGATCGGTATTGGATTATCTGAAGTCATGGATATTCACCCATTATTAGGCATTGCTATGGGATCGATTTCTATGTCTGGAGGAATTGGTTCAGCCGCTGCTTTTGGCCCTGTTTTAGAACAATACGGTGCGGTAGGTGGTACGACAATAGGTATTGCAGCCGCTACCTTTGGGTTATTGCTGGGCAGCTTAGTCGGTGGCCCTGTTGCCCATCGTTTAATCACACGCTATAACCTAAAATCGAGTGCACAAATTTCGACACAGGAAAACAACGAATCTTTCCACGAACTCAGTGAGAAAAAACTATTCAAAGGAACTCTAATTATATTCTTAGGTTCAATGATTGGAGTATATATTCACGAACTCCTATTACTTACTGGCTTAAAATTCCCTTATTTTGTCGGCTGCCTATTTGGAGGCATGTTGTTAAGAAACCTTTCAGATGCAGGCATTGGTCAATTAGAACATAAAGAAATTGATATTTTAGGAAATATTTCTCTCAATATTTTCCTCTCCCTCGCCCTAATGTCACTAAATATCAGCAAACTTGTGGACTTAGCCTTACCAATGATAGTCATTCTGCTTGTACAAGCAACTGTAATGGCAATTTGGGCATACTGGATTACTTTCCGTAGTATGGGAAAAGACTATGAAGCTGCGGTTATGGCTGCGGGACACTGTGGTGTTGGGCTTGGGCAAACACCGAATGCCCTTGCAAATATGAAAGTTGTCATAGAGAAACATGGAGCAGCACCAAATGCTTGGTTTGTACTACCCGTTATTACCGTAATATTTATTAATATTTGTAATCCGATAATTATTTCTTTCTTTATTGATTATTTTAAATAATTACCAATAATTAAGGGGTGAATGCCCCTTAATGATTTTAATTTATACCAAATCAAACAACAAAAATTCAGTATCTTCGCTAACTTGAATATCTAGCGCTGTTTCATTGCTGATTCCAAGTGCATCGGAAGTGGTTAATGCGATGCCGTTTACACTTAAACTGCCTTTTACCACTTGTAACCAATAACGACGACTTTCAGAAAGTTCTATATTTTTGACCGCACTTTGATCTTTACTCAGCTGCCAGCGCCACAAGCGCATATCCTGATAAATCTTAAATGCACCATCTTCACCTTCAGGCGATAAAATCAACGTTGCGCCCTCTTCATCGGGAAACTTTCCCTGTGCATAGCGAGGGGTAACGCCTTTTTGGTTTGGAATAATCCAAATTTGATAAAGGTGTAACACGTCTTCGTGGCTTGGATTAATTTCAGAGTGATAAATCCCCGTACCAGCGCTCATAATTTGAAACTCACCAGCCGCAATTTCTGTCGCATTTCCCATGCTATCTTTATGCGCCACTCGACCGTTTAACACATAAGTTAAAATTTCCATATCTGCATGTGGATGTGTTCCAAAGCCATTGTTTGGTTGAATATAATCTTCATTAATCACACGCAAATGAGAAAAATGCATATGATGCGGATCATAATAGTCGGCAAAAGAAAATGTATGATAACTGTCTAACCATTCAATCATTGGATTGCCACGTCCGCGCGCTTGCGCATATCTCACTTGTAACATAATTGTCCCTTTATCTAACTAATTTTTAATCACCATTGCCTTCCTCAAAATAAGAAAGCATAAATTCACGCTATGAATACGCAAGTAGTTTACTGAAAGTTTTTGATGGATAAAGGGGCTTCTAGTTGAAACATTTTCAACTGACAGTTAATAAATTTCATATTCTCTTCCCCTTGAATAATTTCCCGAATTCAGTATGATGACAGCTCATTTTAACTGGGTTCCCTCACCCCAATCAATCAAAAAGGATACAGCATGAATAACGTTCAAACTCAACTTTCACTATTTAACGACGCGCAAAAACGCCGTGCTTTAATTATTTTAAGTTTTTTTCATATTTTTATTATTGCCGCCAGCAATTATCTTGTGCAAATTCCCTTTGAAATAAACTTACCATTAACCCTATTAGGCGCCGCATCAGACTTCCAGTTTCATAGTACATGGGGCACATTAACCTTTCCATTTATCTTTTTAGCGACAGATTTAACTGTACGCGTTTTCGGCGCAAATCCCGCTCGTTGGATTATTTTTATTGTCATGTTCCCAGCATTAATTATCAGTTATATGTTCTCTGTCTTTTATGCGGACGGACAATTTCAAGGCATGAATGCCTTAAATACATTTAACTTATTCGTTTTCCGTATTGCCCTAGCGAGTTTCTTGGCTTATGTGTTTGGGCAATTATTAGATGTTTTTGTATTTAACAAACTGCGTCAACTAAACACTTGGTGGATTGCGCCAAGTTGCTCAATGGTATTTGGCTCTGCCGCTGATACGTTCTTATTTTTTAGTGTGGCTTTTTATCAAAGTAGTGATCCATTTATGGCAGAACATTGGTTTAGTCTCGGCTTTGTGGATTACTTATTTAAATTATTCGTGGGTATTTTATTATTTGTTCCAGCCTACGGTATCGTATTAAATATGATTTTACGCAAACTACGTTCGCTTACTCCCCAGAACCTGCGAACGATCTCAATAAAATAAGGAGATATTATGAACTTAAGGGAAACAATAGATAATAGCCCGATGAGTGGCTACCAATGGGCAATCGTCATTATGGCGGCAATCATGAATCTCCTTGATGGCTTTGACGTATTAGCCCTAGCCTTTACAGCCACTGCTATTCGTAATGAGTTCGGTTTAACCGGTGTGGAATTAGGATACTTATTTAGTGCCGGTTTATTTGGTATGACGGCAGGTTCCCTGTTCTTAGCACCATTTGCCGATAAAGTCGGGCGCCGTCCCCTCCTCTTACTTGCAGTCGCGCTTTCTGCTATCGGTATGTTTGGTTCGGCTTTCGTCTCTGATTACAAAATACTCGCTTTTTGGCGAGTCATTACTGGACTGGGTGTTGGAGGAATATTAGTGGGAACTAACGTCATTACGAGCGAATATTCCTCGAAAAAATGGCGTAGTTTTGCCATCAGTGTATATGCGGCAGGTTTTGGTATTGGCGCAATGCTCGGTGGTATGTTTGCGGTAGTATTACAAGCTGAGTACGGTTGGCGTTCGGTCTATTTAGTTGGTGCAATTTTAACCGGATTATGTTTTATTGCCTTACTCTTTTGGCTACCAGAATCCATTGACTTCTTAACCTCAAAACAGCCTCAAAACGCCAAAATCAAGCTGAATAAAATTGCAGCAAAAATGGGATTTGTCGGAGACTGGGCACTTCCACCTAAAGTTGAGCAAACTGTCAGAAGATTACCGATTTCTCAATTATTTAGCCCACAATATCTACGCTCAACCCTATCCATTTGGCTTGCATTTATCGCGATTATGTTCAGCTATTATTTCGTTAGCTCTTGGACGCCGGCTTTATTAAAAGAAGCAGGCATGACAACAGAACAAAGTGTTACTGTCGGAATGATGATATCTCTTGGCGGGACAGCCGGTGCATTATTATACGGATTACTTGCCGGTCGTTGGTCTGCTCGTAGTGTTTTAATCCTCTTTACCCTTGGCTCAGCCTTGATGTCTGTCATATTTATTTTATCTTCCGCAACTTTATGGCTTGCCATGTTATTTGGTATCTTAGTTGGAGCGTTGATGAACGGCTGTATCAGCGGACTATACACATTAAATCCCGCCATTTATGCGGCAGATATTCGAAGCACTGGTGTAGGCTGGTCAATTGGTGTTGGGCGTATTGGAGCAATCTTAGCGCCAACCGTGGCAGGCATGCTACTTGATAATGGTTGGGAAAAACAAAGTTTATATATTGGAGTGGCATTTGTCATGTTGATTTCGACCGTCGCCCTATGCTTTTTAAAAGCACAATCATCAAAAGTGCGGTCGGTTTAGAAAAAGATTTTACCCATAAATAAGACCTATCTGACTATCTTAGTATCAAAACTAACTTTGTCAGTAGAGGTCTAAACTTTGTTGTTTTTATTCGTTATTTGAGCGCAAGTCCTAGAATTCACCCATTATAAAATCATCTTCACTAACGCATCAGCTTTTACTCTGGCAAATTTTTTCAGCAATTTTTGTACTGGCTGTGGATAATGTCGCATTTCCTCTAGCTCAGAATAATGTTTCAACTGCTGGGTGTATTGACGAATACATGTTAGCTCTTGTTCAAATTGAACATGCAACTCTCCTTTTGGATCATGAATGAGCAACCCATTTTCCGCATCTAAACGCCAAGCGCGTGGATTTAAATTATTACCCGTCAATAAAATATAATTATCATCCACCCAAACACCTTTAAGGTGATAGGTATTATCGCCATCTTTCCAAGTTCTGATTGTCAACAAGCCTTGTGTGATTTCCCGAGCAAATTTTTTACTAAATGCTCGCAAATTCTTTTCATATAAATAAGGCAATGCGTCTGCCATTTTGAATGGTTGTTCTGGCGGAATATAAAAATCATTTGCAACTTTATCGCCCACAATAATCTCGACTTGTTTGCCTTGACTTAATAAGCGACGAATGCGCTGTTTCAGAGAACGGGGAAAATTAAAATAAGGCGTACAAATTGTTAATTTCTTTTGTACCAATAAAAATAAATCTTCAATTGTACGATTTAAAAGATTCTGATGTCGACCCAGACCAAATAAGGGCGAAATGGTTAATTCTCGGCCAAAATCCACCGCACTTTTCACATGATACTGCCCTAGTGCCGCCAATTCTTTACGATATACTCGAATAGCCGGTCGCAGCATTTTCGTTGTAGGGCGCTCTGTTTCATCAAGCGCTTTAACCACTTGACCATTTTGTAGGTAATGGTCAATAAAATTCACCATGCTATCTGCTAAAGCGACATTTTTGATTTTATGGTAGCGATCATATCGATATTTATCTTGATGATGCAAATACACATTATTAATGCTAGCACCACTATATAATACCGTATCATCAAAAATAAAACCTTTAATATGCAATACACCAAAGACTTCTCGCGTGTTAATCGGCACGCCAAAAAAGAAATGACCTTGTTGATGCTTAATTCGCTCCTCACAATACCAATCAGCATTAGTCGATGACTTTTCAGCCCCAAGCAAATTACGTTGCGCACGATGCCAATCCACAAAAATTTTGACATCTAATTGCGGATTTTTCATTTTTGCTTGATAAACTTCATCTAGAATTAACTGCCCAGCCTCATCGTTTTGCCAATACAGTGCTGTAATATAAATGCGATTTTTTGCCTGACGAATTAACTGAATAATCTGTTGCTTAAAGTCCACAGAACGATAAATTACCTCAACATTCGCAGCATTTTGCGCTAAGTGCGGTAGATTTTCGATATTTTTTTGTGCTCTTTTGGTTTTATTAATTAGCATATTTATTCAAAATTCATAGGATTTTAAAAGGGATAGTTTACAATTAATCGCTACTATTTAACAGTCATTCTCATTATTTTCTGAGAAAAATAGCGATTTATAAGGTTTTTTCGCTATAATAGTATCCATCTAGTGATTAACCGATCTGCATTATGAACAATAAAAAAAACATTTTTCACCAGTCAACTGACAATAAGCGCTTTCAGGAGCGCCATGTAGAGGCGAAGCCCACTTCCAAACATGCTACCTCGCGCCCAACCCACAATAAAAAGCGACCAGCGACTGCTTCATATACTGAAAAAACCTCCTCTGAGGTGACTCAAACCATATGGAACACACAGCTGCGTAAAGCGGGGCAATCAGGAACCGTGCAAGTACACATCAAAAGCAACCAAGACACACCACACGAGAAAAAAACAGGTCCACTGTCTCCTCGCGCACCTGAAAAAATCCGAAAAAATCGCGCAGAAGAAATGAAGGTATATGGTGAAAATGCGTGTTTAACCTTGTTTTCACAACGTCCTGAAGCAATCGTCCGAGCATGGGCAACAGTAGAGATGTCTCATAAAATCGGTCATCTATTCAGCTATTTAGCCAAACATAAAAAAGCGTATCATGTCGTTGATAACAAAGAACTCACCTTAGTCAGCGGAACGGAGCATCATGGTGGTATCTGTATGCTTGTCAAAAAACCGACACCGTTTACCCTTTCCGGCTATCTCGCTATCGCCAAAGAACAAGATTGCTTAGTCTTATTAGATAATGTACGCAATGCCTATAACATTGGGGGATTAGTGCGTACCTGCGCATTCTATGGTGTAAAAGGGATCATTGTAGACAATGTAGAATTGCTTAATTCCGCCTCTGCTACACGCATTGCAGAAGGAGGTATGGAATATATACACCCATTGGAAACGCCAAATACCGAAATAGCATTACAACAACTACGACAAGCGGGCTACCAAATTGTCCATATCAGTCATAACAAACAAGCGGGATCATTAGCCAAAGTGCGGTTCAAAAATAAAATTGTTTTTGTATTAAGTGAGACATCAAGTGAAGCGCTGGCTGCGCCTCAGGACACCCAAGTCGCGCTATCTACTGTCAACCCACTCAAGCACGGGTTAAATGTGACAGTAGCGGCAGGCGTATTATTGGCAACGTGGTATCAACATTAATTACAGTTTATCCGCATGATGAATCAATACAAATTTTTCCCAAAGTGTGTCATGACTTTCGATATGTTCAGGATCAGTAATAATACAATTATTAATCGGACACACTTTTTGGCAAGTTGGTTTATCATAATGCCCAACACATTCTGTACATAATTTGGGATCAATTATATAAATCTCATCGCCGACTGAAATGGCTTCATTCGGGCATTCAGGCAAACACATGTCGCAGTTTGTACATTTTTCGGTAATTAACAATGCCATGCTTTACTCCCATCGTAGAGATTGTGTCATCAATAAAAGTGGCGCATTATAAAGAATGTTGGCGGAAAAACCAACGATTAATTAGGCAAAATTATTCTCTTTCATATTAAGGAAAGTAAAATGAACCAAAAACAGATTTCTCAACTTTCACTTTTCGTTATCTGTGTTTTTATGTTATTACTCGCCGGCTGGTACTATTTTTCAGAGCAAAAACATGCCGTTGAAACCGCCGTTGAAGGCAATTATGATGTGTCACTAAAATCCGATCCTATCGGGCAAAATAAGCGTGCCCCGACTAATTATTATACTTTAGTGCTTTCTTGGTCGCCTGCTTTTTGTGAAAAACAACGTCGTCGCAATAATGACCAATTGCCAAAAGCAGTAGAATATCAATGTGGCAAAACGCAACAATTTGGTTGGGTTATTCATGGCTTATGGCCACAAAATGCCAAAGCTCGCAGAGTGTCAGAACATCCTCGTTTTTGCCAAGGTGATCTAAAAGCACTCCCACAAGAATTAATTGAACAATACATGGCAGAATCCCCTAGCGCACGTCTTTTACAAGGCCAGTGGGAAAAACACGGAGCATGTGCGTTTAAAGAGGCAAAAACCTATTTTGATAAGCAGCGTGAGCTTTATCATGCTTTAAAGCTGCCAAATTATGAGTTATCTCGCAAAGAATTATTTAACTGGTTGAAGAAAAACAATTCGCAACTACAAGGCAAAAACTTAAATGCAAGCCGTAATGAACTATTTATTTGCTATGATTTAGATTGGGCGGTGATTGATTGCCCTCGAATCCGTTAATAAATAGAATAAAATTTAATCAAGTTATTTTTGTAGAAAAAATAAATCAAAAAATAAACGAAAATAATTTGATCTAATACTGTTTTTTCTTAACAAGAACTGGTTATAATGCAAGAAGTTTAATATTTAATTTCACAATCACAGAGGATAAATTATGTCAGTAATTAAAATGACCGATTTAGATTTAGCAGGTAAACGTGTTTTTATTCGTGCCGATCTCAATGTGCCGGTTAAAGAGGGTAAAGTCACATCTGATGCGCGTATTCGTGCGACTATTCCTACTTTAAAATTAGCCCTTGAAAAAGGTGCAAAAGTGATGGTGACTTCACATTTAGGTCGCCCAACTGAAGGTGAGTTTAAACCTGAAGATTCCCTGCAACCTGTTGTGGATTATTTAAATGAAGCTTTAGATGTGCCTGTGCGTTTAGTACAAGATTATCTTGATGGCGTTGAAGTTCAAACGGGTGAAATCGTCGTATTAGAAAATGTACGCGTGAATAAAGGCGAAAAGAAAAATGCAGAAGAATTAGCAAAAAAATACGCCGCACTTTGTGATGTTTTTGTTATGGATGCATTTGGTACCGCGCACCGTGCTGAAGGATCTACCTATGGGGTTGCGCAATTTGCACCAATCGCTTGTGCGGGTCCATTATTAGCCGCTGAGTTAGAGGCATTAGGCAAAGCGCTCAAAGAACCTCAACGTCCAATGCTTGCTATTGTTGGTGGGTCAAAAGTATCAACAAAATTAACCGTATTAGACAGCTTATCTAAAATCGCAGATCAATTAATTGTAGGCGGTGGTATTGCAAATACTTTCATTGCGGCACAAGGACATAATGTCGGTAAATCTTTATATGAAGCTGATTTAATCCCTGAAGCGCAACGTTTGAGCAAAGAAACCAATATCCCCGTGCCTGTAGATGTTCGAGTGGGAACTGAATTCTCAGATCAAGCACCTGCTACCGAAAAATCCGTTACCGATGTTGCGGCTGATGAATCCATTTTCGATATTGGAGATAAATCCGCAGAAGAATTAGCTAACATTATCAAATCAGCTAAAACAATCCTTTGGAATGGTCCGGTGGGCGTGTTTGAGTTCCCTAATTTCCGTAAAGGTACAGAAGTGATTTCTCAAGCAATTGCTGAAGCAACGGCAAACGGCGCATTCTCTATTGCTGGTGGTGGCGATACTTTAGCGGCTATTGATTTATTCGGCATTGCAGATAAAATCTCTTATATCTCAACAGGTGGCGGTGCGTTCTTAGAGTTTGTAGAAGGTAAAGTTTTACCTGCGGTTGAAATTTTAGAAAAACGTGCGAAATAAATCCCTTAAATGTCTTTGTGACGAAGAAATAAAAGGGTAATTAAAGTATCCAATAACGCGTCTCTTTAATAAAGAGGCGCATTTAGGATAAGAATTCATGTTAAAACTATAGGTAACTAAAAATGGCAAAATTATTAGACATCGTAAAACCGGGCGTTGTAACAGGTGATGACGTTCAAAAAATCTTTGCTTATGCAAAAGAAAACAATTTCGCAATTCCAGCGGTAAACTGTGTGGGTTCAGACTCTGTCAATGCGGTATTAGAAACTGCAGCACGTGTAAAAGCACCAGTCATTATCCAATTTTCAAACGGTGGCGCACAATTCTATGCAGGTAAAGGCATTAAGCCAGCTAGTGGCGCACGCCCTGATGTATTAGGTGCGATTGCGGGTGCAAAACATGTTCACGAATTAGCAAAAGAATACGGTGTGCCTGTCATTCTCCATACTGACCATGCAGCCAAAAAATTATTGCCTTGGATTGATGGGTTACTTGAAGCAGGGGAAAAACACTTTGCAGAAACAGGCAAACCATTATTCTCAAGCCATATGATCGATCTTTCTGAAGAACCAATTGAAGAAAACATGGCGATTTGCCGCGAATATCTGACTCGCATGGACAAATTAGGCATGACGCTTGAAATTGAGATCGGTATTACTGGTGGTGAAGAAGATGGTGTAGATAATTCTGACGTTGAAGAATCTAAACTTTATACTCAACCAGAAGATGTATTATACGTATATGACCAATTAAACCCAATTAGCCCGCGTTTCACTATTGCCGCTGCATTTGGTAATGTGCATGGCGTATACAAACCAGGTAATGTGAAATTAAAACCATCTATTTTAGGTGAATCACAAGCATTCGTGTCTAAAGAGCGTAATATCCCTGCGAAATCTATTGACTTCGTATTCCATGGCGGAAGTGGTTCTTCTCGTGAAGAAATTCGTGAAGCGATTGGTTATGGTGCAATCAAAATGAATATTGATACGGATACTCAATGGGCATCATGGGACGGTATTCTACAATTCTACAAAGCCAATGAAGCATATTTACAAGGTCAATTAGGCAACCCAGAAGGCCCTGATTCTCCAAACAAAAAGTACTACGACCCACGTGTTTGGTTACGTAAAATGGAAGAATCCATGTCTAAACGCTTGGAACAATCTTTTGAAGATTTGAACTGCGTAGACGTTTTATAATTCCCCCTTGTGACATCTCCTCGTTTAAGGGCGAGGAAGATGTTAGTTGGTGCTAAATTAAATAATAAAATCCTCGTTAATGTATTACGAGGATTTTTATTTATGATAAGACAGTGTCATGAACCAACATGACACAATCTTTATGCTACATAACGACTGCTTTATCCATCACAAAACTCGTTTAATGCGTGGGATAAATTGTCGAAAACATCAGACCAATCCCCAAATTTAGTTTGACGAAAGAGCTTGATAGATGAATACCATATACTGTCATCTCTATCAAGTAACCACCTAAAATCTGCGTGATAACCGAGTAATAACCATGTTTTTTTACCTAATGCTCCCGCTAAATGCGCAACCGAAGTATCTACCGTAATCACTAAATCCATCTGCTCAATCAGGCCTGCGGTTTCTGCAAAACTATTTAAAGAAAAGTGATGTAAGTTTTGAAATTGAGCAAATAGACCTTGTTCATATTCGGGAATAACTTGCTGTAAACAAAAAAATTCTGCATTTTTCTCCAGTAAAAACAGAATCTCACCCAGTTTAATATTTCTATTATGAGGGACATTTTCTCGAATAGATGTCCAACACAACCCGATTTTTATTTTATGATTAAAATGCTGCTGAATATTATGCTGCCATTGCGTTATCATAGTAACCGAATTGATGGTAAAGCTCAGCCCGATTATGATAACCACCATAATTTTGAGGGTCTTGCTCTAAATAATTAGTATAAGATTGGATAGCTTGATGAAAGAGATCTAGATTACCACTCTCCTGAACCACTAATTGTTTTGCATAACATACTTTTCTAAATATGGGCAAATGTGAAGGAATAATTTTATGACCTTTTTCAAATGCAGATGACGCTAAGTCCGTTTTACCTAATCGTTCTAATGCTACTCCTTGAATATAATAAGCATAGCCATAATCAGGCGCCATTTGTAGTACACCATCAATTAAATAGAGTGATTTATCAATATCTGTATAGATCATCGCGGTTGCTATTTGGGTAATGATTTCTACATCATCTAAATTTTTACTCCAAATAGGCATCAATAAGTCAATGGCGTCTTGATATTTTTCTTGAGCAATTAATCGGTCAGATTCTTCCCATAATGAATCAAACATAAAAAATCTCCCACATTGTACTGAGGGAGATTTTAGCATGTATTTGAATGGCGCTCACCGCTTATCGCCTGTTTCACAGACATTACAAGAAAATAATAATCGCCCAAACAGCGGCACAAGTTACCATGCCAACAAATACCGCTGCAGACCCTTGATCTTTGGCTCGACCTGACAACTCATGATGTTCCGTACTTACGCGATCGACTACCGCTTCAATCGCACTATTTAACAATTCTAATGCCAATACCATTAATACTGACCCCACCATTAGCGCAATTTCCACCTTAGTGTCCCCTAAATAAAACGCCAATGGAATTAAAATAGCGGCCAAGAATAATTCATGACGAAAGGCCGTTTCCTTTAATGCACTTTTAAGCCCTTGCATAGAATAGCCAGTTGCTTTTATAACGTGTTGAAATCCTGTATATTTTTTCATTATCATTACCCTGCTAATCGCTTCGCTTCAATAACATCATCTAATTTTGCCAAGCGTGATAAAATTTTACTTAATATTTGAACATTATTTAATTCAATTTCCATATCGATCGTCGCCACTTGGCGCTTTTGATCAACCCGTGTAGCCACACCAGCTACTGAGACTTTTTCATTTGCCAATACCGTAGTAATATCGCGCAATAAGCCATGACGATCTGAAGCAACAATGCGAATTTTAAGTTGAAACCCACAATTTGACTGCTCGCCCCAAACCGAATCCACTACACGTTCCGGATTCATACGTTGCAATTCCGCAAAACGCTCACAATCGGAACGATGAATAGAAATCCCTCGCCCACGTGTAATATATCCCATGATATCGTCACCTGGGATCGGTTGGCAACAACGAGCAATATGATGCATAAGATTACCAACCCCTTCAACCACAACATAGCCTTGTTTCGCCGATTTTTGCTGAGAATTTACCGCACTTTTATGGCTAACATGACGTAAAATTTCTTCATCCACTTCCTGTGCGGTTGGTTTAATCAATTTGCTTTGTAAGAAATTAACTAAATGATTTAAACGAATATCACCGCCACCAATACCAGCAAATAAATCATCTAAATGTTTTAGGTTATAACGAGGTAAAGCATAAGGTTCCACTTGTTTGAGCGTTAAACCAATACGAGCAAGTTCATTTTCCAATAATTCCTTACCCGCTGGAATATTTTTATCTCGATCTAATTTCTTAAACCAGGCATGAATCTTCGCACGCGCTTTGGCAGTATGAGTAAAACCCAAATTCGGATTAAGCCAATCTCGACTTGGATTAGGATTTTTTTGGGTAATCACTTCAATTTGATCGCCCATTTGTAATTGATAAGTAAAAGGCACAATACGCCCACCCACTTTCGCGCCAATACAACGATGTCCAATCTCGCTATGAATCGCATAAGCAAAATCTAAGGGGGTTGAGCCAGTTGGTAAATCGATCACTTCGCCCTTTGGCGTAAACACGTAGACTCTATCATCAAATACTTGGCTACGCATTTCTGCCATCACTTCACCAGAATCTGTAATATCATCTTGCCATGCTAAAAGTTTCCGTAGCCAAATAATTTTTTCTTCATAGCCTGAACGCCCAGCAGTATTCCCCTCTTTATATTTCCAATGTGCGGCCACACCCAGTTCTGCATCATCGTGCATTTGTTGAGTGCGAATCTGCACTTCAATGGCTTTCCCACCTTTGCCTAACACAACGGTATGAATGGATTGGTAGCCATTCGGCTTAGGGTTGGCAACATAATCATCAAATTCTTTTGGTAAATGTTTAAAATGAGTATGCACGACCCCCAAAGCGGTATAACAATCTTGTAATTTGGGCACAATCACTCGCACTGCACGCACATCATACAAATCCGTAAACTGCAAATTCTTCTTTTGCATTTTGCGCCAAATACTATAGATATGTTTTGGCCTACCATAAACTTGGGCATGTTCAACATTTTCCTGCAAATAGCCTGAGAGTTCTGCCACAAAATCTGCTATATATTGTTCTCGATCTAAACGACGTTCGTCTAATAATTTGGCGATACTCCGGTAATGATCAGGGTGTAAATAACGAAAACAATAATCTTCCAATTCCCACTTTAATTGTCCAATACCTAAACGATTTGCCAATGGTGCATAAATATTGGCACATTCTTTGGCGGCTAATACTTTTTCTTCTTCCGAACAACGATTTTCCGCATCCCGTAAAAACGTAATCCGCTCAGCTAATTTAATGATCACACAGCGGAAATCATCAACCATCGCTAGCAACATTCGGCGTACATTATCCACCTGTACCGCATCTGCTGATTGGCTTATCTTTAATTGGCGAATATTATCCATCTCGGCAACACCTTTCACCAACTTACTGATTTTATTGCCAAAATCTTCTTTAATTTGTTCAAGGCTAATAATTTTATCTTTGACTAGAGGAAACAACATAGCCGTTAATAAACTGTCACAATCCATGTTCAAGCTATGTAAAATTTCCACCATCTCAATACTCGGTTGGAAAGAATATTCACTATGCTCTATGGCTTGAGCTTTTTGATGTGCATAGTTCCACGCTTCTATCAGCTTTTGAGCGGTTTGTTTCGGCAAATCCAATCCTCGACACCAATGTTCAATATCGACATCTTTCGGATCAATTAAATGTGAACCTCGAATTGCAACCATACTAAATCCTAGTTTCTTTTTTCAAATAAGGTTATGCTTTCCAAATGCCCTGTATTTGGAAACATATCTATCATCGCAACCTTACGTGGGTCATAGCCCAATTGTTGCAAAATTTCAGCATCACGCACCAAAGTAGCCGGATTGCACGATACATACACTATTTTTTCTGCTGATAAATCGCTTAAGGCGTTTAAAGCAAAATCAGCTCCAGCACGGGGAGGATCGAGCAAAATTTTATTAAAAGGCTTATCTACCCATGCCTGATCAGCAAAAGATTTTGCTAAATCCGCCTGATAAAACTCAACATTATCACATCTATTTCGCTGCGCATTTTGTCGCGCTTTTTCCACCATCTCAGCAACACCTTCAACTCCAACCGCACTTTTCACTTGTAAGCTCAAGGGCAGGGTAAAATTCCCTATACCACAAAATAAGTCTAGCACATGGTCTTGTGGTGTCAGCTCCAACCATGCTAACGCAGTCTGAATCATGGCATGATTAAGCTCCGCATTCACTTGAATAAAATCCCCCATATCAAATGTCAACTTTTGTGTCGCTATATAATAAAAAGGCTCTGCACCCTGCCAACATTGCACATTTTCCTTTTCTTGCACAAAGAGATTGATATGTTCAGATTTTGCGAAATTTAACAATAAATCGCGATCCTTTTCAGCGATTTTTTCAATATGACGAACCAATAGCGTAACACCATTATCCACTGCAACAAGTTCAAGATGCCCTAATTGTCTTGGTTGAGACCATTGGCTAAAAAGTGCGGTCAGTTTAGGTAAAATTTTATTTAACGCCGGCACTAATACATCACAGTGACGAATCGGTACGATTTGCTGAGAATGTTTTTGCCTAAATCCAATAACTAATATCTTTCGAGCCTCATCAAAACGCATAGCCAAACGCACACGACGACGATAAGCCCACTGCTCTCCTGTTATCATTGGCGCAAGTATGATATCGTCTTGTAACTTACGTAACCGGTACCAAAGCGCCTGTTGTTTGGCTGTGCGTTGCATATCAATGGGGATATGTTGGCTTTGACAACCTCCACACTGTGCATAATATGCACATTTTGGTTCTTGTCTTTTAGCATGCCCTTGTAAAATATGTTGTACAACACCTCTCCCGTATTGACGCTTTTCTTCCAATACACGAAATTGCACAATTTCTTGTGGTAAGGCATTCTCAATAAACCAAGTTTTTCCCCCAATTTTGGCCACACCTAACCCCTGATAATCTAAATCAGTAATTTGAGCGGTTAAAAAGTGCGGTGACTTTTGCACTTTTTTTGGTGTGTAATGTAAAACCATGCTTATTTTTTTAATCCTTGTTGAAGAAATAATTCTCGGCTTTTCAATGACTTACCACCAAGATAAGGTTTCAGGGCAATGCGTGTAAAACGCTTTGCGGCTTGTAAGATACTTGGATCGTGAAACTCCCGCTGTTCAAAGGCAAGGAGTTCTCGTCCATAAAAAGTCAAATTATCTTTAATTAATGAAGCAAAAAAACCCCGCTCCTCGCGATAACGGTAGGTCATATTCTCATCAACCCACTCGCCACTGCCAGCACAATGACAAAAATCCACGCCGTAGCCTAACGCTTGTAATAGCTGGAATTCAAAACGGCGCAAAACAGGTTCCACCTGATTCGGCTGGCTTGCAAGTTGGGTTAAACAATGCAAATAATCTTGAAATAATTGCGGATAAGGCGTTTCTTTTTCCAATACCCTATCGATTAATTCATTCACATAAAAACCACTGAATAAGGCAATTTGCTCTAAAGGTAGTCCAATGGCAGCCGGCTCAGCTTTCGTTAAAATTTTCAGCTCCCCACGCCCACTCCAACGTAAAAGCAACGGTGTAAAAGGTTGTAAAACGCCTTTTAATGGAGAACGTTTAGTACGCGCGCCTTTTGCAAGAACAGCTAAGCGACCTGTTTCTTCCGTAAACAGATCTACTAATAAACTGGTTTCACTATAAGGTTTGCGATGTAACACAAAACCACGTTGCCAATTTTCGATGGAAAATCCTTATGTAAACCTGAATCAATCATGTTGCTATTTTAACAGATTATTGCTTTTTTTGACCGCACTTTTAGATCAAAAGAGAATAAATTAAGCGAAAAAGTTATTGGTTAATCATTGATTTTGATTGCACCCAAGCAACCGAAGCCATTCCTAATTGGGCAGCTGAAGAGGGATATGAAGTCACTAATTTTGAACAAATTGGTGAGGCAAGTTGGACTATTACCGTTATTAAGTCACACTAAGATCCAAAAGAAAATAATGGGCGGTTCAGCACCGCCCAAAATCATCTTTATGTATTAGACATCATAAGTCGTCGAGGCTGTATTACCGCCGCGACCTGTCCAGTTCGTATGGAAAAACTCACCACGAGGTTTATCTGTACGCTCATATGTATGCGCACCGAAATAGTCACGTTGAGCCTGTAATAAGTTGGCAGGTAAACGCGCTGTAGTATAACCATCTAAGAAAGTAATCGCTGAAGCCATACACGGCATCGGAATACCAATCTCAATCGCTTTCGCCACCACTTTACGCCAATCTGCTAAACAGTTCTCTAAAATGCCTTTGAAATATGGATCTGAACCTAAGAACACTAAATCTGGGTTATTTTCATAAGCATCACGAATATTGCCTAAGAAACGGCTACGAATAATACAACCTTCACGCCATAATAATGCCGTGCCGCCATAATTGATATTCCAGTTATTATTTTCTGAAGCCTCACGAATCAACATGAAACCCTGTGCATAAGAAATAATTTTTGACGCTAACAATGCTTGACGCACCGCTTCAATCCAAACTTTTTTATCGCCTTCAACCTTTCCGACAACTTTTTTAAAGCTACTTTCTAAGGCTACACGCTGTTCCTTGAAAGAGGAAACGCAACGCGCAAAAACAGACTCAGTAATCAATGTCAATGGAATACCGAGATCTAAAGCATTAATCCCTGTCCATTTTCCCGTCCCTTTTTGACCGGCAGTATCTAAAATTTTCTCAACTAACGGTTGGCCATCGGTATCTTTGTAACCTAAAATATCTGTCGTAATATCAATGAGATAACTATCTAACTCAGTTTTCTTCCATTCTGCAAATGTCGCTTGCAATTCATCATAGCTTAAACCTAAACCATCTTTTAAGAATTGATAAGCTTCACAGATTAATTGCATATCGCCATATTCGATACCATTGTGTACCATCTTAACGAAATGCCCTGCGCCTTCGCCACCAACCCAGTCACAACAAGGCTCACCCTTATCTGTTTTAGCTGAAATAGCTTGTAAAATAGGTTTAACATGCTCCCAAGCTTCGATATTACCACCTGGCATAATTGACGGCCCATGACGCGCGCCCTCTTCTCCACCAGAAACACCAGAACCCACAAAACGAATCCCTTTTTCTGCCAATGCTTTTACGCGACGATTCGTATCAGGATAATTAGAGTTTCCTCCATCAATGATAATATCGCCTTCTTCTAAATAAGGTAATAAGCTATCAATAAACTGATCGACAACGTCACCGGCACGAACCATCAACATTACTTTACGAGGTTTTTCTAATTTATCCGCCAAATCTTGTAATGAGTAAGCCCCAATAATATTCGTTCCTTTGGCTGCTCCCTCTAAAAACTCATCAACTTTTGCTGTTGTACGGTTATACGCCACAACGTTAAAACCTTTATCATTCATATTTAAAATGAGGTTTTGACCCATCACCGCTAAACCGATAACGCCAATATCACCTTTTTTTGTCATGTTTTTCTCCTGTTGTTAAAACCTGGTTATTGTGTAATATCACTACACATAGATAAAAATAATCAACTACTTACCTAAAATAAATTGCGCAGCTGCTTGGCTATGTAAAAGTGTTGTGTCCAAAAAGGGAATGTCAGCATCTTGCTGCTGAATTAACAAACCAATTTCTGTACACCCCAAAATGACGGCTTCTGCCCCTTGTTGCTGTAGCTGCTGAATAACTTCAATATAATATTGTTTCGAATCCATAGAACATTGACCAATACAAAGCTCATCAAAAATAATCCGATGGATTTCATTTTGTATTTCCTCATTCGGCACGATAACCTCGATCCCATGAGCTTCTAATGCTTCGCGATAAAAGGTATCACTCATGGTAAACTTCGTCCCCAACAAAGCCACTTTTTTTATTTGCTTTCCATGAATGACTTCAGCTGTTACATCAATCACACTTAAAAAAGGGACACGAATAGCTGATTTAATTTGTGGCGCTACTTTATGCATAGTATTGGTTGCTAAAACAATCCCTTCTGCGCCAAAATCTTCCAGTTTTTTCGCTGCCGTCGCCAATATTTCACCGGCTTTCAGCCAATCACCAGCCCGCTGGCATTGTACGATTTCTTCAAAATTAACACTTAACATAATTAATTGCGCAGATGAGTTTCCCCCTAATGCCTGATTAATTAAGCGGTTAATCTCAAGATAATAAGTTGCAGAACTTTCTGGACTCATTCCAGCCAATATGCCAAGTGTTTTCATCTCTGAACCTTATTTTTCTACCTGATTAAATACGTGTATATAACAAATCGCCAATCGCAAAATTCAAGAATTTCACCAAATCTTTATGAATACTGTATGCTTCCGAATGTTTATCTTCAATGGCTAATGTCGCCTGAACTTGCGTATCCACTAAGGCTAATAGCATTGGAGAGAGTGTTGCTAACCCTTGCTTTTGTTTTGTATTTTCACCATGGGTCAGCCCAGTTGGGTTCTCTCGATAAAAATACAATACATCTACGATTTCTAAAACTTTTGCTTTTGGCGCCGCACAAAATGTTGCTAACTCAAATAAACCATTTTCCGCAAAATATGTTTTGGCAAATTCTAATTTATTCTCTTTCAAAAATGTTGAGGCATAAAACCCTGCACACACTTTTTGGGCTAAACCTAATTGTAATCCCATTTGGAAGTAGTTAATGGCTAAATTAGTAAAACCACGATACTCACCACTGCGAATTTCTTCTGCATATGGTAAATAGAACATATCTTCACCATTAGACTTAAATTGCATTACCCCACGCACCATCTCGACATTTTGCTCATCTGCAATATTACAAATCTCTTGCAGATTTTCACATAACAAATAATCGTCCGCATCAACAAACCAAATGTACTTACCTTTGGCCAGTTTAATCCCTCTGTTACGTGCAGCTCCCGGCCCAGCATTACGCTGAGTGACAATACGAATTTCCGCATTTTTCTGAGCATAGTTTTCTAAAATCGCTAAGCTGCCATCAGTGGAGCCATCATTAATACAAATAATTTCTTTGTCGACATTTTGCTTCAATAAACTATCTAAACATGTTGCCAAATCTTTTTCTGCGTTATAAACAGGCACAATAAATGACATCAATACTTGTTTTTTTGATGTACTACGTTTTTTAGTAGGCTGTTTTTTCGTTTTTTGTAGTGTTTCGTTACTCATTGTTAACCAACCATTGTTATATAAATTATTCAGCGAATACTTCCGCCTGCCAAGAAAACAAAGGCGCTATTCTAACATTGCCACTAGGGTTCTGTCTAAATACTATTCTGTTTTCTCAACGCGATGAAAACTTCATGTGTATGCCAACTATTTCAACAAAGCAGCAGCTTCGGCATCTAAATACCATTCTGTAATACCATTATTTGACTTAATACGCGCAGCCGGATAAGGTAAAAGCGCTGAAGTATTCTCATTAATCTCTTTTAAAATTTCTGCTTTGGCTCCCCCTGTTACTAAATAAGTAATACGTTTAGCCTGAGCAATTAATTTAGCTGTTTTAGAAATTCGTAATTGTCCTGTGTCTGGATGTTTTGCAATTACCGCAAGCTTTTCATCGGCAAAATCTGTTTGATGGGGGAATAATGAAGCCGTATGCCCATCAGTTCCCATACCTAAAATAATCCAATCGAATTCGCCATTCGGCACAGTTTTCAGTTCATCACTAAAGCGAGACAATTCATCGTTAACCTCATTTTCACCACGAATACGATGAATATTCTCTTTTGGAATTTGGATGTGGTCGAATAATAATTTTTGTACCTCACCATAATTACTTTCAGGATCATTGGGAGCAACCATACGATCATCTCCCCACCAAAAATGTAAATTATTCCATTGTACTTGCGTATTAAACGGTGATGTAGAGAGCGTTTTAAACAGTAATTTTGGTGTTGAGCCTCCAGAAAGCGAAATATGCACTGGGCGCCCTTGTTCACTATATGTCACAAATTCTTGCGCGATTTTTTCTACTGCTGCTTGAGCATTTTCAAATACTTGATAATTCATATTTTTTCCTATTATCCATTGGGTAAAATAAATGTTCCTTTACCCACTTCAATGACTTTCCCCCCCACAAAAATCCTCTGTTCTTCATCAACATATAGACTTAAACGATTTGGTCGCCCAATTTCATCGCCTTGTGTAATGCGTAAGGCTATAGGGGTTTGATTATGATGAATAAACCAGCCACCAAGATTGGCCGCTGCAGAACCTGTGCCAGGATCTTCTATCACCGTATTGCCTTGTGTAAAAACATCCTGACTTTCGCCTGCCCATTATGGGCAAACCACACATAACAGGATCCCCAAACACCACTGTCTAATTTAGTCATGAAAAGTGCGGGTGAAATTTGACAATTTTTTACCGCACTTTCGCTTTTTAAGCGAATAAGTAATTGCCATGTGCCCGTATTAATCCACATCGGTTCAGACTCAATATCGGTTTCTTGTAAACCTAAAATATCCGCCAATTCTGCATTATCTAAATGACATGGCTTGGTTTTTACCTCCTTTTTCAGCGCAAAGGTAATCTCTTCATGCTGATGCTTAATCGTCGCCAAACCAGATAAGGTCTCTATTTGATATTGATCCTTTTCGCAAAATAAGCGACGAATCACAAAACTCGCACCAATTGTAGGGTGTCCTGCAAAAGGCAATTCATAATCTGGCGTAAAAATTTTCAATTTTTTGACCGCACTTGAATGCGTAGCAGTTTGAAGAAAGACGGTTTCAGATAAATTAAACTGGCGAGCAATCAGCTGCATTTGCTCGTCATTTAATCCATCAGCAGCAGGAAAAACAGCAAGTGGATTCCCGCCAAAATGGGTTTCAGCAAAAACATTGAGCAAATAAAAATCGTAATCTTTCATTTTGTCCCCGTTACGACCTTAAACAATCAATACTTCAAGCTGCCCTAAACCATCAATACTCGCGACCAACTTATCATTTTTACCAACCGCACCAACGCCTTCTGGTGTGCCTGTAAAAATTAAGTCGCCTGGTTTTAACTCAAAAAGTTCAGACAATGCGGCTATCGTTTCTTCAACATTCCAAATTAAATGACGAATATTGCTCTGTTGTTTAATCTCGCCATTGACCGTTAAGCAAATATTGGCATGGTGTATATCCGCTGCCCGATCAACGGGGTAGATTTCACTGATGGGAGCAGAATAATCAAACGCCTTTCCTACCTCCCAAGGGCGCCCGATTTCACGCATTTGAATTTGTAAATCACGTCGTGTCATATCCAGACCAATGCCATAGCCAAAAATATGCTCTAGCGCACAATCCACTGCAATATTTTTTCCACCTTTCCCAATCGCCACCACTAATTCAGCCTCATAATGATAATTAGTAGTTTTAGCCGGATAAGGCAATTCCATTACTTGCCCAGCTCTCACCGCGACAATAGACTGAGGATCATTCGGCTTACAAAAAAAGAATGGTGGCTCGCGCGTCGGATCGGATCCCATTT
Source organism: Conservatibacter flavescens (assembly GCF_002795425.1). Classification (GTDB taxonomy): domain Bacteria; phylum Pseudomonadota; class Gammaproteobacteria; order Enterobacterales; family Pasteurellaceae; genus Conservatibacter; species Conservatibacter flavescens. The sequence continues at coordinate 77,966 of NZ_PHHA01000020.1, read as the reverse complement.
CGCGAGCATGGGCTTCGTAATTACGCCCAACGCAATAAACTCGGCGCACAGGAAAAGTCAGCTCACTATCAACAATCGGTAATCCGACGAGTTGCATTGGTTCAATCGCATAGGCCATGACATTCCTCCTTTTTTGGTAAGTTTGAAGCTATTTTGCTTTATTCTACAATTCGCAATAATCCGTATTCGTTAAATTTTTACAAGGGAAACGCCATGCGCGCCCTTCTTTTTCCATAAGCTCATCTGCCGCTTTAGGCCCCCATGTTCCACAAGCATAACCATGTAACTTAGCATCTAAACCTGCTTTATAATCTAAAATAGGTTGCACAAATTTCCAACAAGCTTGCACTGCATCACTACGGGTAAACAAAGAAGCATCGCCATTTAATGCGTCCAGTAACAAACGCTCATAGCCACTTAACAAAGTGGTTTCCCCTAAGTCTTCATAGTGGAAATCCATCGCCACTTCCTGCGCTTTAAATCCGGCGCCTGGCTGTTTTAAGCCAAAGCTCATAACAATCCCTTCATCTGGCTGAACACGAATAATCAGTTTGTTTTCTGGGGCATTTTGGCTAAATACTGGGTGTGGAGTACGTTTAAAATGAATGACAATTTCGGTTACACGTGTTGGTAAACGTTTACCGGTACGAACATAAAACGGCACGCCGCTCCAACGCCAGTTATCAATTTGCAAACGTAATGCCATATACGTTTCTGTACGAGATTCTGGATTAACGCCTTTTTCTTGACGATAACCTGCTTGCTCAATCCCACGCACTTTCGAAGACGTGTATTGCCCCAATACAAGATTCTCTTCTATGGTTTCAGGATTGAGTGGATGTAGACTTTGTAATACTTTCGCAACCTCATTACGCAAAGAATCTGCATTAATTACTGCAGGAGACTCCATCGCGACCATAGCAAGGACTTGTAAAATATGATTTTGGAACATATCTCGCATTGCGCCTGAACCATCATAATAGCCCCCACGCTCTTCTACCCCAAGCGCCTCAGCTCCAGTAATTTCAACATATTCAATATAGTTACGATTCCAAAGCGGCTCAAATAAACCATTCGAAAAACGCAATACTAATAGGTTCTGAACGGTTTCTTTACCAAGATAGTGATCAATACGATAAATTTGTTGTTCTTCAAAAAAATTGTGAATTTGCGCATCTAATAAGATCGCCGACTCTAAATCATAACCAAAAGGTTTTTCCACCACTAAGCGTTTCCACCCGTGTCCTTCTTTGGTTAATCCATGTGCCGCTAAACACTCCGGAATAACCCCATATAAACTTGGTGGAGTGGACAAATAATAAAGCACATTGCCATGAGTACTATGCAAATATTCCAACTCTTCTAAACGCGTTTTAATTTTTTCATAATCTGGCGCATTGGCGGTATCTACCGCTTGGTAATACACATGTTTAAAAAACTCATCAACCAATTCAGGCTGTGTTTTTTCATGTTTTACTAACAACTGACGCAGTTTTTCACGATATTCTTCATCGCTAAACTCGGTTCGACTCACACCTAAAATAGCAAAATCGTCAGCGAGTTTATTCGCTTCAAATAAGTGATAAAGGGCAGGGATTAATTTACGATGAGTAAGATCGCCTGATGCACCAAAAATGGTAATGGTGCTGTTTTCTGGTTTGAGCATGCTGCTTTCCTTGTATCTGATTAAATGCGTAGTGGTATTACACTACCTAAAATATATTTATATTATTTGCGATTTTTCGTCTTTTCACCAATTGATTTTACCGAAAGGTGTCATTATCAAAACAAAAAATCTGTCGCCAATCTGCTTGCCGACATCCGGTCATCACAAAATGAGGATTAATCAGCGTATCACGTTGATTATAAGTTAACGGTGCGAAGTTTGGATCGAAAATCCCCCCTCCCATTTCCTGTAAAATCACCTCAGCCGCGGCGGTATCCCATTCCCCAGTGTTCCCTAATCGTACATAACAATGGCTAGTACCTTCGGCGACAAGGAGACTTTTTAAACTACTTGAGCCAAAGATCTGAAATTCATAATCAATATTTTTATGCAAAATTGACCGCACTTTATCGGCCATTTTCCCATCTCCCACCGCAATTTTAATCCGCTGAGCGCGGTCTAAAGGTTGAGGCACTAAACGTTGAACACCATGAACATCTTTTTTATATGCCCCTTGTCCTCGTATGGCATAGCATGTTTGCTGTAATATCGGCATATGGATAAGGCCAAGCACGGGACAATTATGTTGCACTAAAGCAATCAAAATCCCAAATTGCCCCGTACGTTCAATAAATTGTTGTGTGCCGTCTAATGGATCAATTAACCAATATATTGGCCATTGTTGGCGTTCTGCAACAGAAATATGGCCACTTTCTTCAGACAAAATGGGAATATCTGGGGTTAGCGCTGTCAATTTCTCACTTAAAAATTGACTCATAAATAAATCCGCTTCCGTCACAGGGGTATTATCTGCTTTGAGCTGAACCTGAACAGAACGCGTATAAAAATCACGCAAATACTCACCACCCGTCTCCGCAATCTGAAGCACATCACTTAGCAATCTAGGGGATAATATTGGCATGGTCTTTCCTTTTCAACGAACTAACAGATTATATGAGCCAATAGGGATTAGCAAGAATTTTCCAAATAATCCCGTAAACAATATAGCGCCACAAGATTGCGCGCCTCACAAAAAGCAGAATCACCTAACAACGCATTCAGTTTCGTCAGAGGAACGCGCACTAACTGCAAGGGTTCTGGTTCATCGCCTTCAAGCTTACTTGGATAAAAATCTTTGGCTAAAAAAATATGCATCGGGCTATTCATAAAATTTGGCGAAGTATTCACCGTGCGCAAATGAATAAACTCCTTAGCGCCTAAACCGATTTCCTCTTGCATCTCTCGATTCGCGCTCTCTTCTGGCGTTTCCCCTTGTTCCATCAAGCCTTTAGGGAATCCTAACTCATAACGCTCGGTTCCCATAGCATATTCTTTTACCATCAATAAATCATCACCATCAACCGGCAATATCATCACAGCGGCGCGGCTACTGGGCTTAAAACGTTCGTAAGTACGTCGTTCACCATTAGAAAATTTTAAATCGACAGATTGAATTTCAAAAATACGTGTCTTTGCCACCACGGATATTGACAAAATTTCAGGTGCTTTCAATTCATTCATACAAATCTTTTCTTCCCCGCTACAAGTATTTTAAGGCCTTATGTTTCCATTTGTTCAACTATACAAATAGATAAAAGCACGATACCATAATTCCTTAAATTGAGAAACCCATTGTGATCATGCTAGTATGATCACAAAATAAACTGAGCATGCTCGTTGATTTCCTCAATTATCCTGAATTCTATTGATTGTGTTAGAGAAAAATTTATGGCAAAAAATACACCCGTTGAAAAAGATGAACAAGTCCGTTTAGATAAATGGCTTTGGGCGGCACGTTTCTATAAAACCCGTACGCTAGCCAAAGAAATGATTGATGGGGGAAAAGTACATTATAATGGACAACGCTCAAAACCCAATAAAAATGTCGAAATCGGTGCCAAAATAAAATTACGTCAAGGCAATGAAGAAAAAGAAGTGGAAGTCGTGGCGTTATCCACTCAGCGTAGAGGCGCACCAGAAGCACAACGTTTATATACAGAAACCGCTCAAAGCCTTGAACAACGAGAGAAAATGGCACTTGCCCGAAAAATGAACATGATGCCACATCCTGAACGTCGTCCAAATAAGAAAGAACGACGAGAATTAATTCAATTTAAGAATCAGATGTAATTAAATTTACTGCACCGTCGTAGCCCAATTGTCGCCAAGCTTCATATACCACTACGGCAACAGAATTAGACAAATTCAAACTACGGCTATTTTCTGTCATCGGAATACGAATTTTCTGGGTCATCGGTAATTGATCTAAAATAGACATAGGAATCCCACGACTTTCTGGCCCGAACATTAAAAAATCCCCTAATTCAAACCGCACTTGACTATGAGCAGGCTGGCCTTTTGTGGTCAGCGCAAATAAACGTTTCGGTTGTTCACTTTGTAAAAACATCTCAAATGTTTTGTGTCTCTTAATATTCGCAAATTCGTGATAATCCAATCCGGAACGACGTAAACGCTTGTCATCCCAAGTAAATCCTAAAGGTTCAATTAAATGCAAACGAAACCCTGTGTTTGCGCATAATCGAATAATATTGCCTGTATTTTGTGGGATTTCCGGTTCATATAACACAATGTCTAACATAAATCGCTCTTATTGCAAGAAAAAAGTCTGGCTATTGTAATGCTCATATTTTTAGGTGTAAAGCCAAGAAAAAATAGATGATAACCAAAATAAACACCATTAAATTAAATATTATCTAACAAAAAATTATTTTAATTAAAAATATAACCAACAATATTGCAAATTGAATAAATAAAATATAAAAATAAATTTAACCAGATAACTGGGATATAAAAATACAGGAGGAACCATGAAACAACTTACAGCAATTATTCAACCTTTTCGTGTAGATGAAGTGCGTGATGCTTTGCATGAAATAGGCATTACAGGAATGACTATTACAGAAGTCAAAGGCTTTGGCCGACAAAAAGGCCACACTGAACTTTATCGAGGCGCGGAATATAGTATTGATTTTGTCCCGAAAATTCAAATTGATATTGTCTTGCGTGATGATGATGTACAACCCGCGATTAACGCTATTTGCCAGGCGGCACAGTCCGGAAAAATTGGCGATGGGAAAATTTTTGTCAAGCCATTAGAACATGTCATTCGGATTCGTACTGGTGAAACTGATGATAGCGCGCTTTAAAATGAAACAATGAGGGATTTAAACATGAAAAAATATTTACTACTCGGTACCGCACTTTTTCCAACTTTGGCCTTTGCCGACCTCAAAGATTGGGTTCAGCCTATGTCTGTGTTAAACGCGGGAGATACTACATGGGTAATGGTGGCCGCCATTTTAGTGTTATTTATGACCGTTCCGGGCCTCGCCCTATTTTATGCTGGCATGGTTCGCAAGAAAAATGTACTGGCGACAATGGTACAAAGCTTTGCAATTGCTTGTATGATTGCCGTTCTTTGGTTATGTTTTGGCTACAGTTTGGCATTCACGCCAAATAATGCGTTTATTGGCGGAACGGAACGTTTCTTTTTATCTGGCCTAAGCGTGTTTACCGAGCAAGAGCAGCTTACTGTTTACCCTGGTGCCGCAACGATTCCAGAATCAGTATTTATGATTTTCCAAATGGCCTTTGCCATTATTGCCGGCGCAATTATTACCGGTGCGTTTGCGGAACGTATGAAATTTTCAGCTTTAATGTTATTTGTCGGACTTTGGTCACTGCTCATTTATGTGCCTACAGCCCACTGGGTTTGGGGGTTAGATGGTTGGCTTGCTTCTGATGGTGTACTGGATTACGCTGGCGGTACGGTGATCCATATCAATGCTGGAATCGCGGGTTTAGTTGCCGCAGTCATGATAGGAAAACGCATTGGCTATGGTAAAGAAAATATGCAACCTCACAACCTAGTCCTCACCCTTATCGGCACGGCGATGTTATGGATTGGTTGGTTTGGGTTCAATGCGGGTTCTGCATTAGCGGCTGATGGACGTGCCGGTATGGCCTTAGCCACCACCCAAGTTGCAACAGCAGTCGGTGCATTAAGCTGGGTTTTATTAGAAGTTGTCCAAAAACACAAACCTTCTGCATTAGGTTTAGCCTCTGGTGCAGTCGCCGGTTTAGTGGGTATCACGCCTGCAGCTGGGTTTGTTTCCGTACAAAGCGCCTTAGCCATCGGAGCCATCACCAGTATCATCTGTTTTGTTGCAGTCACTCGTTTAAAATATTGGTTAGGTTATGATGATACACTCGATGCTTTCGGTATTCATGGAATAGGCGGTATCGCTGGCGCAATTTTAACCGGCGTCTTTGTATCAGAAGAAATATCCGGAACCCAAACAACACTTTGGTTACAAACAGAAAGTGTCCTTATCACCATAGCATACAGCGCGATCGGTAGCTTTATCTTATTGAAAATTATCGATAAACTCATTGGATTACGCGTGGCGAAAGACGATGAGCGCAAAGGACTGGATTTAAGTTCCCACGGTGAGCGAATTGAATAATTAATCACCAAACAAATAAAGCGCGGTCAAAAAAATTTAAAAAAATTGACCGCGCTTCTGCTCTACAAGCCTTTACCAATAAGGCATAAGATATGTTATGACCTAATTATTTTTTCCAATTTTTTAATGCATCTGCAAACGCATTGCCCATAACACTATTATTATGGGAATGACGTTCTGAGCGCTCATGACGCGGTTTTGCATGAGAAGTGCGGTCAGTTTTTCCCATATTTTTCACCGCACTTTCATCTAAACGCATCGTTAATGCAATCCGTTTACGCGCCACATCTACATCAAGCACTTTTACTTTGACTACATCGCCGGTTTTCACCACCTTATGAGGGTCTTCAACAAACTTATCACTTAAGGAAGAAATATGCACTAAACCATCTTGATGTACGCCAATATCCACAAAAGCCCCGAAATTGGTCACATTAGTGACCGTTCCCTCTAAGATCATACCTGATTTTAAATCACTAATCTCTTCAACGCCTTCCATAAAGGTTGCCGTTTTAAATTCACCTCGAGGATCTCGTCCTGGTTTTTCCAACTCTTTGAAAATATCTAATACCGTCGGCAAACCAAATTGTTCATCAGTAAACTGCTTGGCTTCTAATTGACGCACAGCTGAGACATTGCCCATAAGCTCTTGGATTGACTGCTGAGTGGCTTGTAAGATTTTTTCCACCACTGGATAGGCTTCTGGGTGCACCCCTGAGGCATCAAGGGGATTTTTCCCATTAGCAATACGCATAAACCCGGCACATTGCTCAAACGCTTTTGGCCCTAAACGCGGCACTTTTTTCAATTGTGCGCGGTTGTCAAAACGTCCGTTTTCATCACGGTAATCCACAATATTTTGTGCTAATGTTTTGCTCATACCGGCTACCCTGGAGAGTAAAGCGCTAGAGGCGGTATTTAAATCCACCCCAACCGCATTAACACAATCTTCAACCACTGCATCTAATTTACGCGCTAATTGTGTTTGATTAACATCATGTTGATACTGTCCAACCCCAATCGCTTTAGGTTCAATTTTCACCAACTCAGCCAATGGATCTTGCAAACGGCGAGCAATTGATACTGCCCCACGTAAAGACACATCCAAATCGGGAAATTCCGCAGCAGCCAGTTCTGAGGCTGAATAAACAGATGCTCCCGCCTCTGACACGACGACAGTTTGTGGCTTATTTGCACACTGCTTAATCACTTCTTTTGCGAAACGCTCCGTTTCACGGGAGGCTGTGCCGTTACCAATCGCAATTAACTCCACATTGTGCTGCTGAATTAACTTGAAAATGGCTACCATTGCACTTTGCTCTTGCCCAGTATGTGGATAAACCGTCTCCGTCGCAAGTAATTTCCCGGTATTGTCCACAACAGCCACTTTCACTCCCGTACGTAAACCGGGATCGAGGCCCATTGTATTTTTCGCGCCTGCAGGCGCTGCCATTAGCAAGGCACTCAAGTTACGCGCAAAGACATCAATGGCTTCGTCTTCGGCTTTTTCTCGTAACGCCCCCATCAATTCAGTTTCTAAATGAAGGGCAATTTTGATTTTCCATGTCCAACTGATGACTTGCGCACGCCAGTTATCTGCTGGTTGGTTATTAAGATGAATACCTAAATGATCACGAATAATTTCTTCACAATAACTATGGCGACTCCCTTCTTCAGCCTCAGGATCCGCATTGAGGCTTAATTGTAAAATCCCTTCATTACGACCTCGAAACATCGCTAAGGCACGGTGTGATGGCACATTACGCCACGCTTCTTGATGATCAAAATAATCTTGAAATTTCGCCCCTTCGGCCTCTTTTCCTTCTAAAACTTTTGAAACTAAGACCGCACTTTGCTGTAGATAATGACGAACTTTCGCCAAAAGCGCAGCATCTTCGGCAAAACGCTCCATTAAAATATATTTTGCGCCATCTAATGCCGTTTTGGCATCTGGCACGTTGTCATTGACAAAAGTGAGCGCAACCTGCTCTGGCTCATGTTGAGGCTCTTTCCATAATAAATCCGCTAATGGTTCCAACCCAGCTTCAATCGCAATTTGACCTTTCGTTCGGCGTTTAGGTTTATAGGGCAAATATAAGTCTTCAAGCTCAGTTTTACTTTGTGTTTGTTCGATAGCTTGGCGCAGCTCATCTGTGAGCTTACCCTGTTCATCAATAGACTTAAGAATCGTTTGACGGCGATCTTCTAACTCTCGAAGATAAATTAAACGTGTTTCGAAATGACGTAATTGGGTATCGTCTAAGCCGCCCGTTGCTTCTTTACGATAACGGGCAATAAACGGAATGGTATTACCATCATCTAATAATTCAATGGCGGCAAGAATCTGCTTTGCTTGTACCGCCAGCTCGGTGGCAATAATTTGGCTAATTTGTTGATTTAACATAAGATACTTCGTTTCATTAGTTATATTGTTTACGGCGTTAATTTGGCCCGATGACAGAGTTTATTCCCCTCACGTTTCACAGCAGGGGATAAAAAATTTTAAATAGCATACTGGTTTTAAGCAGAAGGCTCAAATTTTTATGTTAAAATATTGCACATATGGATAAGTTAGGGTGAAAAATGAGCAAATATAATAAATTACGCATTGAATGGGATTGCCGACGCGGCATGCTGGAGCTGGATAACGTTATTATGCCTTTTTATCAACAGCATTTTGAATCCCTAACAGAGCAGCAAAAACAAGCTTTTATTCGTCTACTCGCCTGTTCAGATCTTGAACTTTTTTCTTGGTTATTTAAAGGCTCTGAGCCTCAAGACCTTGAATTACGCACGATGATCACCCATATTCAAAATACACTAAAATAGCATTGCCCAATCTTTACAAAAAAGATTGAACTTTTTTTCGTTTCTTCACTCTAACCTCATATACAGGCTTGCTGTCTTGCTACGGTTAGAAGTGAAATCAAATGTAGGGAGATTCACTTTACATGAGTGAACAACTAACAGATCAAGCTTTGGTAGAAAGAGTACAGCAAGGAGATAAAAAAGCCTTTAATTTGTTGGTGTCTCGATATCAGAATAAATTGGCTGGGCTATTAACCCGTTATGTGTCGCCGAATGATATTCCCGATGTGGTACAAGAATCGTTTATTAAAGCTTATCGCTCTTTAGATTCTTTTCGCGGCGACAGCGCTTTCTACACATGGCTTTATAGAATCGCGGTGAATACTGCAAAAAATTATTTAACCGCTCAAGGTCGTCGTCCTCCGAATGAAGACATTTTAGCCGAGGAAGCGGAAACGTATGAGGCTGGTACACATTTACGGGATGTAGAGACACCTGAAAATTTAATGTTATCTGCTGAGTTGAAAAAGGTTGTGTTTAGTACCATTGAAAACTTGCAGGAAGAATTAAAAACAGCAATTACCTTACGAGAAATCGAAGGTATGAGCTATGAAGAAATTGCTGAAATAATGGATTGTCCAGTAGGGACAGTACGTTCACGAATTTTCCGAGCGCGCGAAATTATTGAAGCCAAAATTAGTCCGCTTATGCAGCGTTAACCAAGTTCAAACGAAAAACGTTGGGGTATTAAAATGCAAAAAGAGTTACTTTCAGCCTATATTGACGGCGAGAACGTCGATAACAAACTGACTGATGCGCTTTGCAAAGATGAAGATTTACAGAGAAGTTGGGCGAATTTACATGTCATTCGTACCGTTATGCGCCAAGAAAGCCAAGATATTTTTTTAGGCGCTGATTTTACTGCAAAAATGGAAAATCTTATTGCTGCTGAAGTGGGATATGAAAATCAGCCAACAATGGAGGAAGCCGAAAAATCTCCATTTATGCAAAAATTACGTTCTTGGTTAATGCCTGTTACACAAGTCGCGGTTGCTGCTGGCGTTTGCTTAGTCGCGGTTATCGGCGTACAGTCTTTTAATAATACTGAACAAGGTTTGACTGCTGATAGCGATAAACCTGTTTTACAAACCTTGCCGTTTACCAATAATGTTCAAGCAGTGAGTTATAACGCACCAACAAAAGATGTTGTCACCAACGAAGAAGTTGAACAAAAAAATAAACGCATTGAAGCTATGCTGCAAGATTACGAGTTGCAACGTCGCATGCACATGGATAAAAAATAATCTTATTATCGACTAACAGGCGAACGATGTTCGCCTTTTTCTTAGAACAAAAATTTACCATGCTAAAAATTTTTCCAAAACTTACCGCGCTTTTATTACTTTTTTCCGTATCATCGCTATCTGCTACAGAGCTGAGCCCACAGCAATGGGTCACTAACATGGTTAAATCCAATCAGCAACTTAACTATGATATGACCTTTATCACGCTAGGGCCAATAGACACGTTATCTTTACGTTATCGACATGTATTTGATGAAGATACAGTCTATGCGCAACTTTTAAATTTAGACAATAGCCCGCAAGAAATCGTCCAACGGGGTGATATTGTGAGTTATTTTGCCAATAACTATCCACCTTTTTCAATTGAATCCAACCATATTGTCGATCAATTGCCAAACATATTGCGTGTAAATATCTCAGATCTCACAAAGCACTATGAGTTCATTGATTTAGGGCGTAACCGTATCGCCAATCGAGTGGCGCAAACTATTCGTATTCAGCCCAAAGACAATTTTCGTTATCAATATGTCGTATTTATTGACGAAGAAACACAATTATTATTACGTAGTGATATGTTAGATCGCGATGGCAATCTCCTAGAACAATTTCGCGTAGTCAATATCCAGTTAAATACCGAACCTCAAACATTTACAAATTATCTGGCTTTCGCGCATTTACCTCCTTTGGTTCAGCATTCTGCGCAAGTTATAGACAAAAATGTCATCAATTGGACACCAAGTTGGCTACCACAAGGGTTTACCCAACTGAAAGCCACACGAGAAAAAATCAATAACCAATATATTGATAGTCAATTATATACCGATGGTTTATTTTCATTTAGCCTCTATGTGTCAGACTCTCCATTACCAGACAATCACGAAACGGTTTGGAAACAAGGTTCACATACTATTTACAGTGAAACCATTAATAAAAAAGAGATTACGTTAATCGGGCAAATACCACTCACCACAGCAAAACGTATTGTTCAAGATATACAATTTAAATAAGAGGCTATATGTTAACAGAAACTGCCGTTGTAGTGGCTTACGAAAAAGGTGTCGCTACCGTACAATGCCAAACCCAATCAGCTTGTGGGAGCTGTGTGGCGCGTAAGGGGTGTGGCACCTCCGTTTTATCAGAATTAACTGGAGAAAAAGGCAATCACCTTTTATCTGTGGAAAGCCTTATGCCACTTAAAGTCGGGCAAAGAGTGCAAATAGGCTTGGAAGAAAAATCCTTAATTATCACCGCACTTTTAATGTATATCGTTCCATTATTGACACTTTTAGCCACAACATTCCTCACTGATGGGATTTTTGATAATGAACTCGTGCGCGCCATGATAATTTTCATGACTACGGCGATTGCCTTTATTGCAGTACGTTATTACAGCAAACAACTTAATAAAAAACCGGCCTATAAACCGGTTTTATTGCGGGTGCTATAATCGTCCCTCTCGATTAAACGTTATATTCATTAAGCAGAAAACTTACTCCGTCGGCTTCTCATACCAAATCCGATTAATGTACAAAGAAGCTAAACCTGATGGAGTATGCACTTTAACTTCATCATCAATTTGTTTACCAATGAGTGCGCGCGCAACTGGAGAATCCACAGAAATCCAATTTTTGCCGGGATCAAATTCATCACCGCCCACAATACGATATTGTTTACATTCTCCCTCGTCATTTTCCACTTCTACCCATGCGCCAAAAAAGACCTTGCCTTCTTGGCGGGGGTGATAATCCACAATCTGCAACACTTCCAAACGTTTCATTAAAAAACGAACGCGTCGATCAATTTCACGTAAGCGGCGCTTGCCATAAATATATTCTGCGTTTTCACTACGATCGCCTAATGCCGCTGCATCAGAAACCGCTTGGGTCACTTTAGGGCGCTCTTCTTTCCATAAATACTTTAATTCTTGATCTAAAGCATTCCAACCTGCTCGAGTAATATAATTAGATTTTGCCATATTTTTCTCTCTTTATTGAGGCATTCCACGCAAACTCGGTACATGATCAAATGGTGGAACTGAGGTTGGTGCCGGTTGATCACTAAACAATAAAATAAATGGCTGTGGCGGTACCACTTTTTCTTTACGCCATAAACTCCCTATGCTCACCAGTTGAATATCTTTAGGCAAATGTCGAAGTCCCGCTTGCAAAACTGCAACGGTATTTGGTCGTGGGTGACCAATGACGATAGCAGTCCCGTGTCTACGAGCATACTGAATAGCGCGCTGAAATTGGGTTTGAACATCAGCAAATTTATCACTATCATCGAGGAAAATATGGCGATCTAATGCACTTATCCCGCGCTGCTTCGCAATTTTACCTGCCACACTGCTGCCTATGGTACGGCTATCCAAAAAGAAGAGATGTTGACGCTGTAACGCAACCATCAATTTTTCCATTAAGGGGGTATCCGCTGTCGCAGCACTGCCCGTATGATTATTCAATCCTATTGCATAAGACACAATCTGCTTTGCTCGATCCACTCGCTGATCAACTTCAAGCTGGCTCATGCCCAAATAAATTCCCCCTTCTTCCAATTTCATACCGTTTTTCGCCTGCATCGGCAAATGAATGAGAACATCTCGTCCCTGTTGCTTAGCTTGTTGATTGCGTTGCTTGGCATAAGGCGCAGAGGGAATAATCGCAACAGAAATTTCTTTTGATAAAGAATAAATAGCACTATCTTCTTTCTGACGATAACCAATATCATCAATCACAATAGCCAGTTTATTCCCATAAGCCGATAGGCTTGTCAGTATAAGTGCGGTGAAAAAAAGACTATTTTTAACCGCACTTTTTCCACATATCTTCATCATTTTAACCAACCTACCGGATTGACTGGATTCCCTTGTCGTGTAATTTGGAAAAACAGAGAAGAACGCCCCTGCCCCCCACTATTACCCACTTCAGCAATTTTTTGCCCTGCTCGAACTAAGTTTCCAACACGTACCGCAACAGATTGGTTATAGCCATATAAACTAATATCACCTTTACCATGTTCAATGGCCACCACTAAGCCATAGCCTTGTAGCCAGCTTGCCAAAATAACTCGTCCATCGGCAATGGCACTGACAGGAGTGCCGGCACTGGCACCTATTACGATACCTTTCCAGCGCACTTCTCCCGCCTGAGTTGAACCATAACTATTAAGGATTTTACCTGACACGGGATAACGATATTGTTTACGAGGTTGACCTAAACCACCAGCAGTGCGTAATAATTGCTGTTCTTGAGCAGTGGGTTGATAAGGACGATTATTTTTCTTTTCCTCATTGGCTTTTTTCTGCGCATACGCTTCTCGCTCACGTTTTTCTTGTTCACGTGCAGCGCGTTCAGCCCGTTGAATCTCTTGGCGTAATGCGTTTTCATTCGCTCGTAATGTCGCCAAACGGTTTTCATCTTTTTGCAAAGTGCGATTAATTTGATTTAAGGTTTTTTCTCGTTCATTTTTCGCGCTTTGTAATTCACGCTGTTGTTTTTTTTGTTCATTCAACTGCGCTTGTTGTGCTTTTTGTTGCTCTTGAATAAAGGCTTTGTTTTGGGCTAATTGTTCTTGTGTTTTTTTCAAATCATCAATTAATGCTAGCCGTGCTTTATTCATATGGGCATAATACACTTTCATTCGCTCGGCATTTTTAGCCTCTTCCGATAACAACTGTTCTAACAAAGCAGGGTTATTATTCGCACGATAAGCTGAATCCAACTGTTTAGCCAATTTCTCTTTTTGGGCTTTTTCTTGCTTTTCTAATTGAGTAATTTGCTTATCTGTCTCTGCGATAATTTTATTACTTTCACGAATTTCAGCTTCCGTTTTGCGCAGATCATTGATGACATTATTGATACGGTTTTCTTGGGTTTTTAATGTAGACTGCAATTTGCTTTGTTCGCGTTTTTGTTGCGCAATTTGTTGTTCTGTTTGCTTTATTTGCTGCTGTATTTTTGACAGATCATTGGCATGCGCACTCGGCAAGACACAAAGTAATACGCCCGAAAGTGCGGTCAATATCTGAAATTTTTTTTGATAAAATGACAATAACATCGCAATGCTTTCCTACCCAAAGAATAAAAATGCAATATATCATTTTTTTCCAAATTTTGCGAAAGATCAGTAATTACACAAACGTGACTTTCAAAAAGAAGCAAATTTTGTTATAAAGAACATAATATTTTATTGTTTAACTCATAGGAGAAAATCATGGAATTAGTTTTTATTCGTCACGGTTTCAGTGAATGGAATGCAAAGAACTTATTCACCGGTTGGCGCGATGTCAATTTAACAGAACGTGGGATTGAAGAAGCCAAAGCTGCAGGTAAAAAATTATTAGATGCGGGTTATGAATTTGATATTGCTTTCACTTCAGTACTCACTCGTGCAATTAAAACGTGTAATATTGTTTTAGAAGAATCAAATCAATTATGGATTCCACAAGTCAAAAATTGGCGTTTAAATGAACGTCACTATGGCGCATTACAAGGTTTAGATAAAAAAGCGACTGCGGAGCAATATGGTGATGAACAAGTACATATTTGGCGCCGTTCTTATGATATTTCACCGCCAGACTTAGACCCAGCTGATCCAAATTCTGCACATAACGATCGCCGTTATGCTGATTTACCAAAAGATGTCGTACCAAATGCTGAGAACCTCAAAATCACGCTTGAGCGTGTATTACCATTCTGGGAAGATCAAATTGCTCCAGCATTGCTATCTGGCAAACGCGTATTAGTCACAGCTCACGGAAACTCACTTCGCGCACTTGCGAAACATATTATCGGTATTTCTGATGCTGACATCATGGATTTTGAAATCCCAACTGGTCAACCATTAGTCTTAAAACTTGATGATAAATTAAACTTCGTTGAGAAATTTTATCTTTAATTCAATATCGAAGGGATAATCATTGATCTGACTCGAGAAAGTTAGACGATTACATTAAGGACTGTTTCCCATATTCAATGGGTTTCAGTCCTTTTACTTTATTTAAATCGCGTTTGTAGCCAACTCTCACAAAAAGCCAAATAAGCTCGCACAATGGTTGAAGGGTGACGATGAGCCGCATAGATTAGGTGTACATTGAGATCGAGTAGCGGGTACTCTGCGAATATCTTCACTAATCGTCCGGACTCAAGATGAGGTCTTGCAATAAACTCAGGGAGTTCAGTAATCGCCATTCCGGCTAAAGCATAGTCACATAACACATTAAAATTATTCGCAGAAAACCTTAATTCGGGTACAAATTTTTCATCTGCTAAATGCCAAAAATTTGCCATACTACGACTAAAATGCCAACCTGCTAATGCATATTCTGCTAAAGCGTTGGGCGCACTGGGCGTACCAAACCGCTCGATAAACTCGGGGCTTGCATACAAATAATGTCGAATATTCGGACACTTCTTTGCTCGCACTTTATCGGTATAAAGTTCACCAATGCGTAACGCAACATCGATTTGGTCTTGGGTTAAATCCAATAACATATCCGTATAATGGCAACTCACATCAATATTCGGATAAGCCTGTTGAAAAGCAATGATCAATTCTCCCCAAAATTCAAAGTTAGGAGGTAATGATAAACGCAATTTACCATGTAAATTTTGCAAATCGCTTTTAACATTGCGCTCTGCTTCCAGCAGGGCTTCAATGTTATAGAACGTTTGATCAAACAATCGCTGCCCTGAAGTCGTTAAGCGGACACCTTTTCTCCCACGATCCAACAACTGCGTTTTTAACTCATTTTCCAATTCTGTTAAACGCCGGCTTAATGTTGGCAGTGGCACACCTATTTTCTCCGCAGCCTTAGACAAAGAACCCGCTTGGGCAGTCGCAATGAATAAACGTAATGCATTGAGATCCATTCTTTCCTCTCATTTCTGAAAATTAATTTCTCAATTTTATCCATTCCCAACCAAAATTTAAAGGCATATACTGCATACATCTTGAAACGCAAGGTATACATACAACATATCAAGGGTTTTAAATAAATCAATGACACTTTAATGAAGAGGATTAAAAAATGAAAATTGCAGTGATTGGAGCAACAGGTACAGTCGGTCGTGGTGTGGTGCGTGAGGCCGCAAGTCGTGGACATCAAGTTGTCGCATTTGCTCGTAACGTAGATAAAGTTGAACAACTAGACAATGTACAAGCGGTCGCTTTTGATGTGAATGCTGCCGATTTCGCCGAGCAGTTAAAAGGCTTTGATGCGGTAGTCAGTGCGTTTAATGGTGGTTGGACAAACCCAAATGCGGGAGCTGATTTTGAAAAAGGGGCAAATGCCATCACCGAAGCGGCGAAAGCGGCGGCAGTGCCTTATTTATTAGTTGTGGGTGGCGCAGGTAGCCTTTATATTGAACCAAATGTGCAGCTGATTGATACCCCAGAGTTTCCAAAAGAAATCTATGATGGTGCAAATGCCGCCCGCAACTGGTTAAAGGATTTACAAAATCGTCGCGATGTAAACTGGTCGTTTATCAGCCCTCCTGCGATGTTTGAAGGTGATATTGAAACCCGCTCAGGAAAATATCGTGTAGGTAAAGACGAAGTATTATTCACGGGTGATGAACTTGCCAACATTTCTCTACCGGATTTAGCTTGTGCAATTATTGATGATGTAGAAACGAAAGGGCATTTGTTTGAACGTTTTACTGTGGCAGAAGCGTAATCATGAAAGTCATTTATTTTTGGGATGCTTATTGTGGCTGGTGCTTTGGTTTTGGCAAGGTGTTAGCCGAATTTTTGGATAAACATCCAGAACTTGAAGTGGACGTGGTTTCAGGAGGATTGTTTGTGGGTGCTCGTGTGCAACCCATGAGCAACATGCCTTATATCGCTGGAGCAAATGCGCGTATTGGCGAGATGTTTGGGGTGCAATTTGGCACGGCTTACAACCAATTAGTTGAGCAGGGTACGTATCAAATGAACTCTTATCACCCAGCGGCTGTACTGATGGAAATGAAAAAATTTCTTAAAAATCGACCGCTCTTTGATTTTGCCAAAGCAATGCAAACAGCGTTTTATCAAAAAGGTGCAGATTTGACTAAAGTAGAGAGCTATTTGCCTTTACTTGAACACTTTAATTTGCAAGATAAAATCAGCAAGGAAGCATTATCTCAATGCTTAGCAAGCCAGACAGCAATAAGTGATTTTGCCCTTACTCAACAATTTGGCGTACAAAGTTACCCAACGCTGGTACTCAAGTATGATGACAAATATTACGATCTTCGTCAAAATGCAATGGGCGTGGCAGAATTAGACAAAAACCTAACGTCTATTTTATCAATGTAAGGATAAAAAATGAAATTTCCCGCAGTATTTCTGGGGCATGGTAGCCCGATGAATGCTATTGATAACAAAAATCCGTTTAATAACGGATTTTCACAAATGGCGAAAAACATTACCGCAAAATATGGCAAGCCACAGGCAATTTTAATGATTTCCGCCCATTGGTATGGACGAGATTTTCGCGTGATGACAGGCGAAAACAACCCCATTATTTATGATTTTTATGGTTTTCCCGAAGCATTGTATCAAACGCAATATCCCGCTAAAGGATCAATAGCATTAGCCGGGCAAGTGATGTCTCTACTTGCGGATGACGGCATTATTGCAGATGATAAGCGTGGTTTAGATCATGGCGCATGGGCAGTCCTGCGACATTTTTATCCAAATGCGGATATCCCTGTTGTGCAATTATCACTTAACTTGTCCAAGCCTGCCAGCTGGCATTGGCAAATTGCCAAGAAACTCAGCGTGCTAAGTGATGCGGGCATACTCATTATGGGAAGTGGAAATATTGTGCATAATTTACATGAATTAAATTTTGCTCAAATGGATCATTCCGTAGCCTATGATTGGGCAGCGTTATTTCACCAACAAATCAATCAGGCTATTTTGACAAATGATACTCAGACACTGCTAGATTATCAAAACTTAGGGCAACATGCTAACCTTTCTGTGCCAACACCTTCTGAACATTACCTACCATTGCTATATGTAATGGCACAGCGAGAAAAAAATGATAATGTACAGATTTTTAATGATGAAATTATCGGCGGATCGCTGTCTATGACCTCTGTAACAGTGAGAATATAGTTAAACCTCAATAACCTCTAACAATTTGTTAGAGGTTTTTTAATTATTAAGCTATATTAAAACTTGTTCTAAACGAAAATTCACTTTTAATTGGAAACAAAATGAAAAAATCATCTCTTTCAACCGCACTTTCTTGCGGATTTCTAGACATTTTGTCAAAATTTCGCTATTGTGCAATTTCTAATTCAACAATTCGCTAATCAACTTAGCTAAGGAAAGATAAAATGGGTTTATTTGATTTTGTAGGCGATATCGGGCGCAAAATTTTCTCTAAAAAAGAAGAAGCCTCTGAAGCTGTAACAAACCATATTGCGGAAGATAATCCAGGCATTGAAAATGTCTCCGTAAAAGTAGAAGACGGAGTAGCAAAAATCGAAGGTACTGCGGATTCAGCTAGTGCCCTAGAAAAAGCCATTTTAATGGCGGGTAATATTGCTGGTATTACGTCTGTAACAACAGAAGGTGTAACGATTAAAAGTGGAGAAGCTTTAGCGGGTGATGATGAGTTTTATATTATCCAAAAAGGCGATACACTATGGAAAATCGCAGAAAAAAATTACGGTAACGGTGCGAAATACACTGCAATCGTGGAAGCGAATAAAGAAGTTATCAAAGACGCGGATAAGATCTTTCCAGGTCAAAAAATTCGTATTCCTAAATCATTATAAATCATTGATTGATAAAAGCGGTTTCCCACCGCTTTTATTCTTTCTATGGTTAAATTTTGCGCAAATGCTGTTTTTCTCTACCATTTTTATCGACTGACTGCCTAAGTATAGCTATAATTCAACGTCTATTAATTTTTTTATCCCGTGTTCGGTGCGGTTCGCCGAGTGCAAAGATTTATTTCGAGGTAAGCATAAATGCAATTTTCAGTAGAAACAACACAAGGCCTTGAGCGCCGTATGACTATTACCGTACCTGCAGACACTATTGAACAAGCAGTACGTGAAGAATTAAAACGTGTATCAAAGAATGCACGAGTTGACGGCTTCCGTAAAGGTAAAGTGCCTCCAAGTATTATCGAAAAACGCTTCGGTGCATCAGTACGTCAAGATGTATTAGGTGATGTGATGCAGCGCAGTTTCTTTGATGCCGTGATTAAAGACAACCTGAACCTTGCTGGTCGCCCAACATTCACGCCTGAGCAGTTTGAAGCCGGTCAAGATTTAAAATTCTCTGCAACGTTTGAAGTTTATCCAGAAGTCACCTTAAAAGGTTTAGAAAACATCAAAGTTGAAAAACCAGTTGTTGAAATTAATGAAGCCGATATCGATAAAATGATCGATGTATTACGTAAACAACAAGCCACTTGGTCAGAAACCCAAGATGCCGCTAAAGCTGAAGACCGAGTGACAATTGATTTCACTGGTACAGTTGATGGTGAAGAATTTGAAGGTGGTAAAGCAACAGATTTCGTTCTTGCGATGGGACAAGGCCGTATGATTCCTGGTTTTGAAGAAGGTATCGTTGGCAAGAAAGCAGGTGAGTCTTTTGATATTGATGTCACTTTCCCTGAAGCATACCACGCTGAGAACCTAAAAGGTAAAGCGGCTAAATTTGCCATTGTGCTGAAAAAAGTTGAAGCAATGGAACTCCCAGAATTAACTGATGAATTCGTTGCAAAATTTGGTCCAAATACCAAAACTGTTGCAGACTTGCGTAATGAAATTAGCAAAAATATGCAGCGTGAATTAAAAAATGCTTTAGTTTCACGTGTGAAAACACAAGTGATCGATGGCTTATTGGAACAAAACCCGATTGACGTTCCAGCTGCAGCGATTGATCAAGAAATTGAAGTCTTACGTGGCCAAGCGGCACAACGTTTTGGTGGCAATACACAACAAGCGGCTCAATTACCACGTGAATTGTTTGAAGAACAAGCAAAACGTCGTGTTCAAGTCGGCTTATTATTATCAAGCGTTATCACTTCAAACGAATTAAAAGTTGATGAAGATCGCGTAAACACAATGATTGAAGATATTGCCTCAGCTTACGAGCAACCGAAAGAAGTGGTTGAATACTACAAATCAAATAAAGAACTCAGTAACAATATCCGCAATGTGGTATTAGAAGAACAAGCTGTTGATGCAGTCCTTGCGAAAGCACAAGTGACTGAAAAAGCAGCCTCTTTTGATGAAATTATGAATCCACAAGCTTAATTACGTTTAGCTTAGGGTTGATAAAACTTAAAGTGCGGTCAATTTTTCGCAAGAAATTGACCGCACTTTTCTTTTAAATAGCATGAATAAAAAGCCTTTTTTCAAAAATTCATGTAAAATGCTTCAATTTAGTCATTAATTATGAGGTCATTATGAGTGTAATTCCTATGGTCGTTGACCAAACCTCACGTGGCGAACGTGCCTACGATATTTATTCTCGCCTATTAAAAGAACGCGTAATCTTTTTGAGTGGCCAAGTCGAAGACAATATGGCGAATTTGATTGTCGCCCAATTGCTTTTTTTAGAATCAGAAAATCCAGAAAAAGATATCAATATTTATATCAACTCTCCCGGTGGTTCTGTTACTGCGGGAATGGCGATTTATGACACCATGCAATTTGTCAAACCGGATATTCGAACCATCTGTATTGGACAAGCTTGTTCTATGGGCGCATTTTTACTTGCTGGTGGTACAGCGGGCAAACGTGCGGCACTGCCACATGCTCGTGTCATGATCCACCAACCACTCGGCGGATTTCGTGGACAAGCCTCTGATATTCAAATTCATGCTCAAGAAATTTTGAAAATCAAAGATACCTTAAATCAACGTTTGGCATTCCATACGGGACAACCTCTAGAGCGTATCGAACAAGACACAGATCGCGATAATTTTATGTCAGCAGAACAAGCCAAAGCCTATGGTTTAGTTGATGAAGTAATTGCAAAACGATAAAAATTGGAAAAGTTATGACTACAAAAGACAAAGAACTTTGTTGCTCATTCTGTGGCAAGCAAAAAGAAGAAGTCGGCGAATTAATTGCCGGTGAACACAACAACGGTTTGATTTGCCATAACTGTATTGAATCTTGTTATGCCTTGGTGCATGCGGAAGAAGAAACTGAAGAAGAAGCACAAGAAAGCACAGATGACATAACACAGCAACCGCTCCCCACGCCACATGAGATTCGCGCGCATTTAGATGATTATGTCATTGGGCAAGATTATGCCAAAAAAGTATTATCAGTGGCGGTTTATAATCATTACAAGCGTTTACGCTCTCAGCACAAATCTGACGATGTGGAGTTGGGCAAAAGTAATATTTTATTAATTGGCCCAACAGGTAGTGGCAAAACATTATTAGCCGAAAGTTTAGCACGTATGCTGAATGTGCCATTTGCTATGGCTGATGCGACAACGTTAACCGAAGCGGGTTATGTGGGCGAGGATGTTGAAAATATCATTCAGAAATTATTACAAAACTGTGATTACAACCCTGAAAAAGCTGAACAAGGCATTATCTATATTGATGAAATTGATAAAATTACACGCAAATCGGATAATCCTTCGATCACACGTGATGTCTCCGGTGAGGGGGTGCAGCAAGCCTTATTAAAACTTATTGAAGGCACTATAGCGTCCATTCCACCACAGGGAGGACGTAAGCATCCACAACAAGAGTTCTTGCGTGTCGATACCTCAAAAATTCTCTTTATTTGTGGAGGCGCATTTGCCGGATTAGACAAGGTAATTGAACGCCGTGTACATACCGGCAGCGGTATTGGCTTTAATGCTGAGGTCAAAGGGGAAAAAGATAAAATTAGTTTAAGCGAATTATTTAAACAGGTAGAAACTGAAGATTTAATTAAATTCGGCTTGATTCCGGAATTTATTGGGCGTTTGCCTGTAGTTGCGCCATTAAGTGAACTCGATGAAGCCGCCTTAATCCAAATTTTAACGGAACCTAAAAATGCCCTAACGAAGCAGTATCAGGCATTATTCCACCTAGAACATGTAGATTTAGAGTTCACCCTTGAGGCCTTAACTGCTATCGCGAAAAAAGCCCTTGAACGGAAAACAGGTGCGCGTGGTTTACGTTCTATCGTTGAGTCTGCTTTACTTGATACTATGTATGATTTACCGTCTCTAGAAAATCTAGAAAAAGTCATTGTAGATGAAGCGGTTATCACAGAGCAGCAACCTCCTACACTAAAATACCTCAAAGGGTAAATTCATTTATCGAATCATTTTGAGCGATCAGGGATCGCTCATTTTTTCGGTATTATGTAGCAGTTACACAAAGATTAAAACAGCTAAATACCTTAAGCTCCCCAATACAAATAGTATGGGGTGAGATTATTTAGAATATAAAATCGGGCGATTGCTCGATTTTATATTTTATTTCTCCAACCACTTCAAAAATCCCCTCAAACTCAAACAAACCACCCCTTCAAAACTATTCCCTTCAAACTCGTCCATAGTAACGACAAACTTTGGGTAGTTATCTTGAATTTTCAATAAATTACCAAATTCTCGTTCAAGGGTCTTTTCTTCGTTAATAGTTAAAGTGGCTTGAACATAAATTCGTTCACCATTTTTTTCTGCCACAAAATCAATTTCTTGGCTATTTAATCCACCGATTTTGACATTATAGCCTGCGATTTGTAGATGGTTGAAAATAACGTTTTCCAACAGTTTGCCACGATCTTGCACCCGGTAGCCAATTAAGGCATTGCGAACGCCTAAGTCTTCAAAATAGTATTTCTCGCCGATTTCAAAAATTCGTTTGCCTTCAATATCATAGCGTGGCACTTTGTGGATTAAAAATGCATTAGCAAGATATTCAGTGTAGTTTTGCACTTGTGCAACAGATGTGGAAATTTGTTGAGATTTTAGAAAATCACTGATTTTTTTAGCTGAAAATAAGTTACCTATATTGCTGGCTAGAAATTGGGTGAGCTGCTCTAAAAACAGCGTATTACGCAGAGCATAGCGGTTGGCTATATCGCGCATGGCAATGGTGGAATAAATATTACGCAAGTATTCAAACACAACATGGTCTTGCAATGGGAGTTCTTTTAAATAAGGCAATCCACCGTATTTTAAAAACAACGACATTGATTTATCGCTGTCTTCCAGGTGCATAAATTCCAAAAATTCAAAATAAGAAAGGGAATGCACGGTAATTTCAATGGAACGTCCACTTAAACTGCCAGCAATATCACGGGAAAGCAGATGAGCGTTACTTCCTGTGCAATATAAATCGAGTTCATCGTCAAGTAGTAGAGAACGCAAGGCTTGTTCAAAGCCAGCGATTTCCTGAATTTCATCAATAAACACCGCATTTTTTTGACCGCTCTTTTTCTCGGCTTGGATACAAGCATTGAGATCTTCGGCAGTTTTGATATGGCTGAAAGCAAGATCTTCTTTATTGATGTAGATAATATGATCGGTTTTGATTTCCTGCATAATCTGAAACAGCAGATAACTCTTGCCGACACGCCGTTGCCCAGTGAAGACTTTAATCAGTTTTTTACCCATAAACGGGCGAACCAGCTCTAAATAGCGTTTGCGATAGACGAAATCTGTTTTCATAGTATCCATTTTTTAATTTTATAAATGCAAGTTTTACCTTTACTCAGTAAAGTTTTAATTATAAATAAAACTTTTTATTATAGCTAGCCAAAGTTTGGCTATAATAAAAAATCCTTGTGATGTAAAAATACTCACAAGGATTATAGTAGAATTGAGCTAATCGGTCTTTGTGCAACTGCTACATAATACCGCATTTTTTTATAAAAAATTCGATCCACCTCACACTTTTACACTTTTCTCTTTTATTTTTTCCGTATTTCTCTTTAGACTAAAGCTATCGAAACGTTTCGATAGTAATTTTATCTCAACTCACGGAGAGCATAATGAAAAAAAGTGCTGTGCTGAATGCACAACTTTCCCACTTAATCGCGAGTGTTGGGCATACTGATGGTATTACCATTTGTGATGCTGGCTTGCCTATCCCAAATGATGTAGCGCGCGTTGATTTAGCCCTCACTCAAGGTGTTCCTACTTTTTTACAAACCCTTGAGGTAGTCAGCCATGAATTATTTATTGAGCGTGCATTAATCGCAGAGGAAATTAAATTAAAAAATCCTCAAATTCATACCGCACTTCTTGCGCATTTTCAAACACTTGAGCAAGTGCAGCAAAATAAAATCTTTATAGAATATGTTAGCCATGAAGAATTTAAACAGTTCGCAAATCATAGCAAAGGCATTGTACGTACTGGCGAATGTTCGCCTTATGCCAATGTGATTTTATATTCAGGTGTGCCTTTTTAACGAGAGCCAATCATGCAACATGAAATCTTATTAAAACTCAACGGAATAGACAAAAGTTTTCCTGGCGTAAAAGCATTGAATAATGCCTGCCTGTCCGTCTATGCTGGGCGCGCCATGGCGCTAATGGGCGAAAATGGCGCAGGCAAATCCACCTTAATGAAAGTATTAACGGGGATTTACAACAAAGACGCTGGCACTATCGAATATCTTGGACAGCATGTCGCTTTCAAAGGGCCAAAAGATTCTCAAGAAGCGGGAATCAGCATTATTCACCAAGAGTTAAATCTTGTCGACAATCTCACCATTGCTGAAAACATTTTTCTCGGACGTGAATTTCTAAATGCTTTCGGTGGCATTGATTGGAAACGCATGTACCGCGAAGCTGACCTATTGCTCGCGCGTTTAGGCGTACCTTACAGTAGCCACCAACTTTGCGCAGAACTGTCCATTGGTGAAAAACAAATGGTAGAAATCGCGAAGGCACTCAGTTTTGAATCTCAAGTTATTATCATGGATGAACCCACTGATGCGTTAACAGACACCGAAACCGAAGCATTATTTAAGGTCATTCGTGAACTAAAAGCCGAAAAACGCGGCATCGTCTATATCTCACACCGTATCAAAGAAATTTTTGAAATTTGCGATGATGTCACCGTATTACGAGACGGACAATTTATCGGAGAAAGTCCTGTCAGTGACCTGACTGAAGACAGCCTGATTGAAATGATGGTAGGTCGTCGTTTAGATGAACAATATCCTCATATTGAACAAGCCCAAGGTGAAATACGCCTTGAAGTAGAAAACCTCAGTGGCAGCGGAGTGCATAATATCAGCTTTAAATTACATAGCGGTGAAATTCTAGGCATCTCCGGTTTAATGGGCGCAGGGCGTACCGAGTTGATGAAAGTATTATATGGTGCGCTGCCTCGTACAGAAGGAAAAGTGCGGTTAAATAATCAAGAAATTTTTAATCGCTGTCCTCAAGATGGCCTAGATAAAGGCATTGTATATATTTCTGAAGACCGCAAAGGCGACGGCTTAATTTTAGGCATGTCGGTAAAAGAGAATATGTCACTCACGGCCTTAAAATACTTTGCTCGTTTGGGACATATCGATCAACAAGCGGAAAATATGGTAGTAAATGACTTTATTGAATTATTCAATGTTAAAACCCCAAGCCCTAATCAGCCTATAGGGTTATTATCCGGAGGTAATCAACAAAAAGTCGCAATAGCTAAAGGCTTGATGACTCGCCCCGATGTTTTAATTCTTGATGAACCGACGAGAGGAGTTGATGTCGGTGCTAAAAAAGAAATTTATCAACTGATTAACAAATTCAAACAGGAAGGCTTAAGTATCATCATCGTTTCATCTGAAATGCCCGAAGTATTGGGAATGAGCGATCGCATTTTAGTGATGCATGAAGGTCGAATTAGCGGTGAATTTCAACGTGGCGAAGCAACCCAAGAAAAACTACTCGCTGCCGCCATTGGTAAGGATAAATAGAGGAAATTATGACTAAAACTCAAACCACACAATCTTTTCAGCTAGGAAGATTCTTATTAGAACAACGTTCGATCATTGCGCTACTTGTGCTTATCGCCATTGTTTCAATGATCAACCCTGATTTTTTCAGCATGGATAATATTCTCAATATCCTACGCCAAACCTCCGTTAATGCAATTATTGCCGTCGGTATGACCTTTGTGATTTTGATTGCAGGCATTGACTTATCTGTCGGATCCGTATTAGCCCTAACTGGTGCCATTGCTGCGAGCATGGTTGGTATGGAAATGTCTATTTTTCTCGTCATTCCGCTGACTTTACTCATCGGCACTTTACTTGGCGGGGTAAGCGGTGTCATTGTGGCCAAAGGTAAAGTACAAGCCTTTATTGCTACCCTAGTCACCATGACCTTATTACGCGGTATCACCATGGTATATACCGACGGTCGCCCAATTAGCACGGGATTTTCTAATACTGCCGATGCCTTTGCTTATCTTGGTACCGGCTATTTATTTGGGATTCCATTGCCTATTTGGATTATGGTCTTCGTATTTGCTATCGCATGGTATATTTTGAAACACACCCGTATGGGACGTTATATTTATGCACTTGGTGGTAACGAATCGGCAACACAGTTATCAGGCATTAATGTTAATAAGGTAAAAATCTTTGTATTTGCCGTCAGCGGTTTCTTATCTGCATTAGCCGGTCTTATTGTCACCGCTCGCCTGTCTTCCGCGCAGCCAACTGCCGGCGTTTCTTATGAACTCGATGCCATTGCTGCGGTTGTAGTAGGCGGTACAAGCTTAATGGGGGGCAAAGGACGAGTAATGGGAACATTAATCGGAGCATTAATCATCGGATTTTTAAATAATGCTTTGAATTTATTAGATATTTCATCTTACTATCAAATGATAGCAAAAGCATTGGTTATCTTAGTTGCAGTTTTAGCGGATAACTATCTCGGCTCGAAAAGAGCATAATTATACAAGGAGAACGTTCAATGAAAAAACTCACTACCCTCGCTTCCAGCATCATGTTAAGCCTTGCTATTAGTGGCACTGCATTAGCACAAGAAACCATTGCTCTCGCGGTTTCTACCTTAGATAACCCATTCTTTGTGTCTCTACGTGATGGTGCACAGAAAAAAGCCGATGAGCTAGGCTATAAATTAGTGGTGTTAGACTCACAAAATGATCCCGCTAAAGAACTTGCTAACGTGGAAGATTTAACAGTGCGTGGCGCAAAAGTCTTATTAATCAACCCAACGGATTCCGAAGCTGTCAGCAATGCTGTTGCGATGGCCAACCGCAATAATATTCCTGTGATCACGTTAGATCGCGGCGCTGCCAAAGGTAACGTAGTCAGCCATATCGCATCAGACAATGTAGCAGGCGGTAAAATGGCCGGTGATTTTATCGCTGAGAAACTCGGTGACGGTGCGAAAGTTATTCAACTAGAAGGCATTGCTGGCACCTCTGCTGCTCGTGAACGTGGCGAAGGGTTTAAACAAGCAATTGACGCACACAAATTTGATGTATTAGCAAGTCAACCCGCTGATTTTGACCGTACCAAAGGGTTAAATGTGATGGAAAACTTGCTTGCAAGCAAAGGCGCGGTACAAGCGGTATTCGCACAAAATGACGAAATGGCATTAGGTGCTTTACGTGCAATCAAAGCAGCAAATAAACAAATCTTAATTGTCGGCTTTGATGGCACTGATGACGGCGTAAAAGCAGTAAAAGGCGGGCAAATGGCTGCAACTATCGCACAGCAACCAGAGCTGATTGGCGAGCTTGGTGTCATCACCGCTGATAAAATTATCAAAGGAGAAACCGTTGATACCAAAATCCCAGTGGATTTAAAAGTCATCACCAAATAATTGGTTATAAACCGGGCGGAAATCCGTTCCGCCCGATAATATGAGGTATAGTCTATGAAAACGTTAACGGTGCTAGGCAGCATAAATGCTGATCATGTTATTTCCGTTCCTCACTTTGTGACACCAGGTGAAACCTTGACTGGTTCAAATTATCACATTGCCTATGGGGGAAAAGGTGCAAATCAAGCTGTCGCTGCCGCACGCTTGGGAGCAAAAGTGAATTTTATTGCCTGTATTGGAGATGATGACATCGGCAAAACCATGAAGCAGGCTTTTGAACAAGATGGCATTGACACTTCAGCGATTACAACGATAAAAAATGAAATGACCGGTATCGCCATGATCCAAGTGGCGCAAAGTGGTGAAAATAGTATTGTTATTGCCGCTGGTGCAAATCGTCATTTAGATCAGGCGCTCATGGCAAACTTCACACAAGAAATTCAACAAGCAGATTGCTTATTAATGCAACTAGAAACCCCTCTACCTGCGATTATTGAGGCAGCGAAACTCGCTCAACAACATCATACCAAAGTCGTACTGAACCCTGCCCCAGCACAACAATTACCGGATGAATTATTGCAACATATTGATATCATTACGCCTAATGAAACCGAAGCAGAAATTCTCACCGGCATAAAAGTCACTGATGAAAAAAGTGCGGTAGAATCTGCAAATGTTTTTCACCAAAAAGGCATTAAAACTGTGTTGATCACACTAGGTTCAAAAGGTGTCTTTTATAGCGATGGTACACACAGTAAAATAGTGCCTGGCTTTCGAGTACAAGCTCAAGATACCACCGCAGCAGGCGACACATTTAATGGCGCATTTGTTACCGCATTATTAGAAAATAAATCGGTTGATGAGGCCATTCATTTTGCTCATGCTGCAGCGGCCATAAGCGTCACTCGACAAGGTGCACAGCCATCTATTCCAACACGCAAAGAAACTTTGGCATTTTTAACCGCACTTTAGACCATATAGGAGGTAGTAACATGGCAACGATGAAAGATATTGCAAGGCTAGCACAGGTTTCTACCTCAACGGTTTCCCACGTGATCAATAATTCACGCTATGTCAGCGACGAAATTAAAGAAAAAGTCATGGCAGTGGTGACACAATTAAATTACACCCCTTCCGCTTTAGCCCGCAGCCTTAAAATCAAAGAAACCAAAACCATCGGTATGTTAGTGACCGCAACAGATAACCCCTTTTTCTACGAAGTGATCAGTGGCGTAGAAAGTTATTGCAACCAACATCACTACAACTTGATTATTTCAAATACCTACGGAAACGAAGAACGTTTACAACAAAATGTGGACACACTAGTCCAAAAGAAAATTGATGGCTTATTATTAATGTGTTCAGAATCCACTTTCCCAGCAGGCAATCCAATCAATCTTCCCCTACCGATGGTCATTATGGATTGGTGGCCCACAGAACTCAACGCAGATAAAATTTTTGAAGATGCCGAATATGGCGGTTATTTAGCGACCAAAACCCTTATCAAACATGGGCATACCCAAATTGGCATTATCACGGGTAATCTCACCAAATCTATCGCTCAAAACCGATTAAATGGATACAAAAAAGCACTCGCTGAACATCACCTCCCCCTCAACCCGAATTGGATCATTGAAAGCCATTTTCATTTTGAAGGCGGAATAAAAGGCATGGCACAACTTTTATCTCAACCGCATCGACCGACTGCTGTTTTTGCCTGTAGCGACACCATTGCTTTTGGCGCCTATCACACCGCTTGGCAACAGGGATTATCAATCCCACAAGATATTTCCATTATCGGTTATGATGATATCCATCTCGCTCAATATATGTCCCCCCCTCTCAGCACAATTCATCAACCGAAAACAGAACTGGGTAAATTAGCCGTAGAAACCTTACTTGAACGAATAAAAAAACCAATAGAAAATTATCGTACTTTGGTATTAAAACCACAGTTGGTAGAGAGAGGGTCTATTGCAATGCTATAGCTCTGCAACATGTAACTCTATTTTATTCTCTTTTATAATCTTCATAATAGAATTAGGCGGAGGACAATCGGTAAATATTGCCGAAATTGTAGCTAAAGAACCTAGCTCAACCGCTGCAGATGTATGAAATTTTGTGTGATCAATCGCAAGTATTTTATTTCTTGAATGATCTAGCATAGCTTTCACTACCGCCACTTCATTAATATCAAAATCTAGCAATACACCATCTGCGGTAATCGCTCCCAAACTCGTAATTAAATAATCTGCTCTAAAATTATTAATAAACGAGATGACATCAGGCCCAATAATTCCACCATTATGAGCACGTAAAATACCTCCAACAGTTATAACCTCAAAATTTTTATTCTGATATAAAATATTCGCGACACGATGACTATTAGTTATAATCCTCAAATTACTTTTCGTTTCTAAAGCTTTGGCAATAAATTCAACTGTTGTGCCAATAGTAATAAACAATGTGGATCCGTCTGGAATGTATTCTGCGATTTGTTTCGCAATTGCTGTTTTTTCTTTAATATGTGTTGTTTCTCTAATTGAGAACTCAGTATTTACAATACTTGATACTCTTCCTGCGCCTCCGTGATGTCGAGAAACTAAACCTTGTTCACTAAGACTTCTAATATCACGCCTAATCGTCTGAGTGGTCACGCCTAAATTAGCCGCTAACTCCTCATTACTAATATAACCATTAGCCATCACTAATGAGATTAATTTATCTTGTCTTGGATTTCCCGTCAGACCGATATAACTCATGCTATCTCCTTTTTATTATTTAACAGCAATAAATTATAGCTAATTGTACTACGAAGTTTGATTTTGAGTAATAAATTTGTACACTTGTTCTGCGTGGGGTATTCCCTCTCTTCCCCCTTGTTTGGTGCATTTTAATGCAGCTACAGCATTCGCAAATAAAATAGTTTCCGCTAATGAGTTTTTTTGAGCTATACCAAAAGCAAATGCACCATGAAATACATCACCAGCGCCTGTTGTATCAACTACTTCGATTTGAAATCCGCTCTGTTCACAGAGTAGATCATTTTCTGTCCATATACACCCCTGACTCCCTAACGTCACGCAAGCATATCCACCACACACCTGTGATGCCTGTTTTATAGCCTCAACATTATCTGCAGCAAAAGGTAGCATCTTTTTTAATCCAGGTTCGGAAAATACTGAATATGTCGCTAATCTCACAAGAGGCTTAATATCTTGTGGAGTAACATCTGCATCTAAAACAGTAGGTATATTAAATCTTTTTCCTTGTTCCAAAGCATATTGAGCCCCTTCATGCCAACGGACATCACACAAAATGACATCATATTGAGAAAAATCAATCTGCTGTAGCCATTTTACATCTGCCAATAAATCAGGGCTTGGGTAGTTAATAATAAGTCTCTCCCCATTTTTATCCACCACAATAGCTGACTGTGATGATTTCGCATTTTGATAAACTTTAACAAAATCCGTATTTACACCATAGCGCTCTAATTCTTCTAAAATAGTTTTTCCTACCTCATCATCTCCAACGCGGCCAATAAAATCGACACGTCCTGCAAGCTTAGCAATCGCAACCGCTGCTGTTGCTGCTGGCCCTCCTCCAATATCTTTATAATCATTCGCAATAAATTTCCCACTTTGCTCAGGCATATTTTCCACATAATAAATACGATCTTGAACAGCAATTCCAACACAGGCAATTTTCATATTATCTATCCTCTTTTATTTTTAATACGTCACATTCTACTTCATTTTTATTTTTTAAAATGTGATCCATGTCACTTTACAATAACAAAAATTACAAATAATATATAAAACGAAAATAAACGAATCAAAACAAACACCAAATAGGACATAAATATGGCAAAAATCGCGTTTATCGGTTTAGGGCAAATGGGCTCACCTATGGCTACAAATTTGCTTAAAAAAGGGCATGAAGTCTCCGTTTATGATATTAACCTAGCGGCCATTGAAAAATTGACAGCACTAGGTGCGGCTTCATCACCAACGCTTAATGAAGTGGTACAAGGCTGTGAATTTATTATTACTATGTTGCCTAACGGAAAATTAGTGGAACACGTTATTTTTGGCGAACAAGGATTTGTAAATGCAATCGCACCGAATGCGTTAGTGATTGATATGTCAACGATTCATCCATTTGAAAGCGATCAAATCAGAGAAAAATTAAACGCGTTAGACATTCAGTTCATGGATGCACCGGTAGGTCGTACCTCAGATAATGCTATTGCAGGTACCTTACTAATTTTAGCTGGCGGTACTGATGAACAAATAGCCAAAGCTTCAGATATTTTGTTATGTATGGGGTCTGAGATTATTAATACCGGCGGGCCTGGACACGGAATTAGAGTAAAGCTCATTAACAATTTTATGAGTATTTCGCTTAATGCACTGTCTGCAGAAACCGCAACGCTTTGTGAAGCGTTAGATTTACCTTTTGACATTGCGATGCGGGTTATGCAAGGAACACCTGCGAATAAAGGGCATTTTACTACAACTTGGCCGAATAAAGTGTTGAAAGGGGATTTATCTCCTGCCTTTATGATTGATTTAGCACATAAAGATCTCGGTATTGCTCTTGATGTCGCCAATCAATTACATGTGCCCTTAGCCATGGGAGCAGCCTCACGAGAACTATATAGCCAAGCTAGAGCGATGGGACGAGGTAAACAAGACTGGACAGCTATTTTAGAGCATGTTCGTTTTTGTTCAGGTTTGACAAAATAATATTATTACAGAGGACATCATTATGGAAAATTATACTGTTAAAGATATTGCTCGCCCTTCAGGCGGATTTGCCATGTTGGCAGTAGATCAACGTGAAGCACTTAGACTGATGTTTACCGCAGCTGGAATGAAGCACGAGGATCAGGATTTAACGAATTTTAAAGTAAATGCCGCGAAAATCCTTTCTCCTTATGCCTCAGGTGTTTTAGTGGATAATCAATTTTGTTATAAGCAAATTGTAGAGCAAAAAGCCATCGCACCAAATTCAGCAATGATCGTAGCTGCGGATAAATTTATTCCTGGCAATGGTATTCCAGTTGATAGCGTTTGTATCGATACCGAGATTGACCCGCATAAAGCAAGAGAAAATGGTGCTAAGGCATTAAAACTACTTGTTTTATGGCGACAAGACGAAGATCCTGAACAGCGCTTGGAAATGGTTAAAGAATTTAACCAAATTTGTCATTCAGCTGGATTGGTGAGTATTATTGAACCTGTTGTTCGTCCACCAAGAGTCGGGGATAAATTTGATCGCGAACAGGCTATTTTAGCTGCCGCAAAAGAATTAGGCGATTCAGGTGCAGATCTTTATAAAGGTGAAATGCCGTTATTTGGTAAAGGGAATTCAGCAGAGCTATTAAGTGCCGCTCAAAAATTAAATGATCAAATCAATATGCCATGGGTCATTTTATCATCAGGTGTTGATGCCAATTTATTCTGCCGTTCTGTAAGGATAGCCATGCAAGCCGGTGCTTCAGGTTTTTTAGCGGGACGGGCTGTATGGTCTTCTGTTATTGGATTACCCGATACTGAATTGATGCTCAAAGATATTTCCGTTCCTCGCTTACAACATTTAGGCACAATTGTTGATGAAATAATGGCATCCAAATAGTGCTGTGAATATTCACCTACGCTTTAGTGAATACTAATTTTTATTGAATTAATGAGGTGGAAAATGAAATTAAACCAAATAGATCATGGTTTTCAAATTATTCAAAATGAACAAGTGTTATTGACTCATACAAGTTTTAATCCTGCTTTTTTTGTGGGGATTGGGAATGAAAAAATAGATATTTATCGTGGTAATTTTTCTATTGAAGATTCTGTTGTTGAACGAATTCCACTAAAATATAGCAAGGTTATAGATAATGAAATTCATCTTGCTTATGATGCGATGACCTCAACCCAATTAATCATTCGATTAGATTCATTATCCCCTCAAGATTCACAACTGTTTATTGAACAACAAAATCCACAGCTTAACCGTTTTTGGATTCGTTTAGCGGCACAGCAAGAAGATAAAGTATGGGGTTGTGGTGAACAGATGTCTTATTTTAACCTGCGTGGCAGACATTTCCCATTATGGACATCAGAACCCGGAGTTGGACGAGATAAAACGACAGAAATCACATTTTTATCTGATAAACATAATAAGGCAGGTGGGGATTATTACCATACCAATTATCCTCAACCAACTTTCATTTCTTCTCAATATTATGCTTGTCATGTGAATAGCACTTCCTATGCGGATTTTGATTTTCGCCATCCCGATTATCATGAACTACAAATTTGGGAAATTCCAAAATCTCTTGAAATTTATACCGCACTTTCGTTCTTAGAATTAATTGAAAAATTAAGTTTACGCTTCGGACGCCAACCTAAATTACCTGAATGGATTTATAACGGTGTGATTTTAGGGTTAAAAGGCGGGGAAGAAAATTCTTTTTCTCGTATGGAACATGCGATTGCGCAGGGCGTGTCGGTTGCTGGTATTTGGTGTGAAGATTGGGCAGGAATTAGACAAACTTCTTTCGGTAAACGGTTATTTTGGGACTGGAAATGGAGTAAAAAACGTTATCCAAATTTAGATAATAAAATTAAGTCATTACGGGAACGTAATATTCGTTTTCTTGCTTATGTCAGCCCGTATTTATGTGAAGACGGGGAACTCTATCCCATCGCAAAAGCAAAAAATTTATTCGCAGTAAATAAACAAGGTGAAGTGGCATTAGTCGATTTTGGTGAGTTTAATTGTGGTGTATTGGATTTTACCAACCCTGAAACGAGGGAATGGGTAAAAAAAGAGATCATTCAAAAAAATATGCTTGATCTCGGTGTATCCGGCTGGATGGCGGATTTCGGTGAATATCTTCCAACTAATGATCTCTATTTACATAATGGCATTGATGCCAAACTCATGCACAATGCATGGCCGCCACTATGGGCGAGTGTAAATGCTGAAGCGATTGCTGAAAAAGGCTTAACTGGTGAAATTATGTTCTTTATGCGAGCAGGATTTACCGGGACACAGAAATATTGTCCTATGCTTTGGGCTGGCGACCAATGTGTCGATTTTTCTCGTCATGACGGTTTGAATACAGTGATTTGCGGTGCACTATCATCAGGTTTATTGGGTAATGCTTATCATCATAGCGATATTGGTGGATATACCAGTTTATTCGGTAATCGACGGACTAAAGAAGTGTTTGAACGTTGGGTTGATATGGCAACATTTACACCGATGATGCGCACTCACGAAGGTAATCGTCCGGATGAAAATTTCCAGTTTGATCAAGATGTGAGTACGATCGCTCATTTAGCCAGAATGACTAGAATTTATCGTCATTTGACGCCTTATTTAAAACATTTGGTCAATGAAGCCAGTGAAAAAGGCTATCCAGTACAACGTCCTCTATTCGTTCATTTTGAACAAGATAAAAATACTTATGATATCCAAGATCAATATATGTATGGTGCAGATTTACTAGTTTCTCCTGTACATAAACAAGGTGTAACCGAGTGGACAGTTTATTTACCGGCACAAGAAACTTGGATAAATGTTTGGAACCAACAAGAAATTCAAGGAGGGCAGTATATTACTGTACCCGCACCAATTGGTCAGCCACCTCTGTTTTATCGTAAAAATAGTCAATGGGCTGAATTATTTACTGCAATTCCGAGTATTTCATCATAATTAATATTTGATATTTCTAGAACTATGGGGTGATTTCATGAAATGGATTAATACAAAAGCACATAATCGTTGGTTAGAACAAGAGACAGATCGTATTTTTGAATTCGGCAGAAAATCTGTTGTTCCTACAGGTTTTGGTTGGATTGGCAATAACGGTAATATTCGAAAAGAAATGGGAACCCAGCTTTGGATTACGGCTCGTATGCTACATGTTTATTCATTAGCTGCCTTAATGGGCAGACCTGGTGCATACAAATTGGTAGAACACGGCATTAATTCGCTCAATGGTGCATTACGGGATAAAAAATACGGTGGTTGGTATGCCAATGTGAATGACAAGGGCGTTATTGATGCCTCTAAACAGGGTTATCAACATTTCTTTGTTTTACTCGGTGCTGCAAGTGCTGTCACTACGGGTCATCCAAAAGCTCGTCAATTATTAGATGATGCCATTGAAGTTATTGAGAAATATTTCTGGAGCGAATCTGAACAAATGTGTTTGGAATCTTGGGATGAAACATTTACCACAACTGAAGATTATCGTGGTGGTAATGCCAATATGCACGCCGTAGAAGCATTTCTTATTGTTTATGATGTGACGAAAGATAAAAAATGGTTAGATCGCGCTGTACGTATTGCCTCTGTCATTATTCACGATGTTGCCAGAAATAATAATTATCGTGTAAATGAACATTTTGATTCTAATTGGAAACCTATTTTAGATTATAACCAAAATAATCCGGCAAGCCATTTCCGTGCTTATGGCGGCACTCCTGGACATTGGGTGGAATGGGGACGATTAATGTTACATCTTCGCGCGACATTAATTTCAATTAATGCAGATGTACCGGAGTGGTTATTAGACGATGCTAAAAATCTATTTGCAGCAGGTGTGCGTGATGCTTGGTCTGTTGATGGCGCTGAAGGTTTTGTTTACACCGTTGATTGGAATGGACAACCGGTAGTGAGGGAACGTATCCGTTGGGTGATTGTTGAAGCTATGGGTACTGCGTATGCACTTTATGTCGCAACAGGCGATACACAATATGAAAAATATTATCAAGAATTTTGGGATTATTGCCGTGAATATTTGATGGATTATGAAACTGGTTCTTGGTGGCAAGAGTTAGATACAAGTAACAAGGCATCCAGTAAAGTATGGGACGGTAAACAAGATATTTACCATTTAATGCATTGTTTAGTGATTCCAAGATTGCCATTAACTCCAGGTCTTGCGCCGGCACTTGCACTTGGATTATTAGACCATAATGTGCAGTAATTAAATATATCAATCTATTGAGAGTTCTTGTTTAGAGGACTCTCATTTTCTATTGTGACATAGGTGAAACATATGGACATCCTTATCAGAAAATTCGGCCAAGTAGATAAACACCCTGTTGATCTTATTACATTAAAAAATGCTCAAAATTTCACAATGAGTATTACTAATTACGGCTGTATCGTCACATCAATAACAATGCCTGATCGCACAGGACATATTGATGATATTGTTTTGGGTTATGATACTTTAGAACAATATTTACAAGGACATCCTTTTTTTGGTGCGATTGCCGGACGATTTGCTAATCGTATTGCAGATGGAGTTTTTCATCTTAATCAGCAAAAATATCAATTAGAGAAAAATGAGTTAGCAACTCAACAACATTTACACGGTGGAAAGAAAGGATTTGATAAATTTATTTGGGGTTATGATATTGAACAAACGGAAACTATGATTATGATTCACTTTCATCGGGTTTCTTGTGATGGTGAAGCAGGTTACCCAGGAAATTTAATGATGACACATAGTATTGGTTTAGACGAAAACAATCAGGTTCACTTTTATTTCAATGCCATTACCGATAAACCAACCATAATTAATCTTACTAATCACAGTTATTACAATTTATTAGGTCATAATAAAGGAACTATTGAAGGACACATCTTAAAAGTTTTTGCAGATTTTTATACACCTACCAATGATAATCTCATTCCCACTGGAGAAATATTAAAATTATCAGATACTCCTCTAGACTTTACTCAAGCAACCTTATTATCTAACAATATGAACAAATTACCTCGGCATGAAATCGATCATAACTTTATTCTAAGAAAGGAATATTTTGATGATACTTATCACCTAGCAGCTGAACTCTATGAGCCTATAAGTGGCAGATTTATGTCAGTCATCACAACTCAACCAGCCATTCAAATCTATAATGGCTCTAAACTATCCAATAAAAATTGGATTGGTCGTGATAGTTACAAATATGAATCTTTTTCCGGAATTTGCTTTGAAACACAACATTTCCCAAATAGCCCTAATTATGCCCATTTTCCGACGACACAATTAAATCCAGGGGAAAGATACTCACACAAAACAATTCATCAATTAAGTATTCATTAATGACAAATTAAGGGATATATCATGGACATGCTCACTATTATCATTGCAATAATTATTGCTCTAGGAAGTTTTACACAAGGATTAACCGGTTTTGGGTTAGCCCTTATTTCTGTTCCTTTACTATCATTATTTATTGATGTAAAACTTGCAGTCCCTATTGCGGGGATTTTTGGTTGGTTAGTGACTTTTCCAATTGTTTGGAAAATGCGAGCACATATTCAATGGAGAATTGCTATTGTATTATTTATCGGTTCCTTACCAGGTTCTTATTTAGGCGCAGATTTATTAAAACAGTTATCCCCCCAAATTATCTTGATGCTCATGGGAATTGTATTAATCTTTGCAAGTTTATATTCTTTATATTCTCAAAAAGTACTTTTTAAATCCTCTTCAAATTCTCTAAGCCTATTTGTAGGTTTTTGCTCTGGGGCATTAGGTGCAAGTGTTGGTGAGCCTGGCCCGCCAGTCATTGCCTATACATCAATGCTACCATTAAACAAGGATCAAACAAAATCTACATTAGTCTGTTTTTTTATGCTTCAAATGATAGGTGCAATTAGTGGTTTTTGGTCTAAAGGTCTATTAACAAATGATGTTCTTCTTTATGTAATAAAAACAATTCCTTTATTTATTATAGGGTTATATTTAGGTATGTTCATATACCAGTTATTAAATAAATATTCTATTAACTATCATAGGATCATTTATTCCATTCTTCTTATCGTTGGCGGCATATTAATCATTAAGAGCATTCTATTCACATAAATAAAATAATTATCTGTCAAATCGTTGCTTCGAGATGTAAAATTTAGAATAAAATCGAAAACAAATGAACATTAAATATTCCAATTGTGACAATAATCACAGTTTAAATACATTTTATATGTTACATTAACGACATATATAACATGAATGGAGGTAATAATGTTAAACGCATTAGAACAAGCACTCATAAAAATAAACAACCCTATTGCAAATTTTGGAAAAAAAATAGCAGGGTTCTTATTAGCTGTAATGACTATTGTCGTTCTCTTACAAGTATTCTTCCGGTATTTATTACACATACCGTTAAGCTGGAGTGATGAATTATCTACATACCTCATGATATACATGACATATTTATGTATGCCTTTGATTTATTTAGAAGATCGAAATATAGCAATGACTTTTCTTACCGAAAAAATACAAGGTAAAAAAATATATCACCTACTAATGTTAACAATTCATCTATTATCTCTATTACTCTTTATCGTTTGGATCTATTTTGGTTGGCTATTTTTCCTAAAAGGGAATGTCATGGCAAATAGTTTACCATTCAAAATGTATTATATTTATATTGTTCCCCCCGTACTATTTGCTGTGACATGCTTGTCTATTCTTCAGAAAATTGTAAAAGAATTAAATCAGCTCACACATTACCAATCACTTAAAGCTAAATAAGAGAGGATTATCATGGTTTCTCCTATTTTTATTTTATATTTCCTAATTTTTCTACTTATCGGCGTACCTGTTTTATTTGCATTAGGGTTATCCCCTGCAATTGCATTATTTCAGGATGACAAAATATTGTTCATCAATATGTTATATCAACGGCTTTATTCTGGTTTGGATAGCTTTCTTTTACTCGCATTACCATTTTTTATGCTAGCTGGTGAATTTATGGTAAATGGCGGTATTACAAGCCGCATTATTACCTTTTCTCAAACAATGGTAAGACATTTAAAAGGAGGATTAGGACATGTTGTCATTCTTGCTGCGACATTATTTGGAGCACTTACCGGCTCATCCGTTGCTGCAACATCAGCGATTGGGAATATGCTTATTCCGGAGATGGAACGTTATAAATACGACCGTACTTATGCAGCAGCATTAACTGCAGCAGCAACCGTATTAGGCACAATTATTCCTCCTAGCGGTATTATGCTTATTTATGCATTTGTCATGAATACATCTGTAGCAGCCATGTTTATAGGAGGGGTTATACCAGGAATAATCCTTTGTATAGGATTAATGCTAGTTAATAGGCTAGAAATGAGAAAGTACCCTGAAGTAGAACAATTTGAAAAAGCCACAACGGAAGAACGTTGTGCCGGATTAAAAATGGCAATTTTACCATTATTAACTCCAGTCATTATTTTAGGGGGAATTTACGGAGGAATATTTACACCAACAGAAGCAGCGGCTGTTGCCGTATTTTATGCACTTGTTTTATCCGTTTGGATAATGAAAAACTTAAAATTAAAAGATGTAATGCCCATGTTTGTTCGAGTAAGTGTAAATGCCGCTGCTATTTTAATAATTGTCGCTGCTGCTAGTGGTTTTGCTTCTGCAGTAAGCCTTTCTGGTATAGCCCGTGAAATCACTAGCTTCTTATACTCAATTACTGATAATAAATATATGCTGTTTTTTATTGTTAATATATTCCTGTTTATCATAGGTATGTTTCTAGATGCAGGTCCGGCTATTTTGATTTTCGCTCCTATATTAGCACCAATTATGACGAATGTAGGCATTGATCCTGTTCATTTTGGTGTAGTTATGGTATCTAATTTATCTATTGGATTGGCAACACCACCTATGGGATTAGTTTTATTTGTTGCTTCAGGCGTATCTGGCGTGCCACTACAAAAAATATCTAAAGCAATTCTTCCATTTTTATTTATTGAATTTGTCATTATTTTCCTAATATCCTTTTTTCCTCCATTAGTTACAGGCTTACCGCAAGTTCTAGGATTAATGTAAATTTACTATCTTACAAGGAGATAAATATGAGAATTAAAAATATTGTTTTAATTAGTACATTATTAATGGGCACTAGCGCAATCTCTCAAGCAGCAGAGTATAAATTAACTGTCCCAATTGTAACTAATACAGATAGTTATAATTACCAATCACTACTTGTCTTCAAAAATATTGCCGAAGCACATTCTAATGGAAAAATTGAAGTTGAAATTTACCCGAGTGGACAATTATGCGGCAATGCTAAAGAATGTTTAGCTGGTGTTCAAGCTGGGATGTTTGATTATTTTCAGACTACAGTTCCCGAACTAGCCTATTACTGGAAGCCACTAGAAGGCTTTGATTTACCTTATCAATTACCTAATGATCGCGTAGCTGAATGTGTTTATGATGATAGTAATTTACTATCTAATATTCGAGAAAACATACTTAAAAATACTCAAAATTTAAGATTAATGATGATTTCTAATTCTGGAGGATGGCGTAATATTGCGACAACCAAAAAAGTAGTTCACACACCTTCAGATGTTAAAGGATTAAAATTAAGAACTGTACCAGCACCAATTCAACAAGAATTAGTCAAAACTTTAGGTGGCGCCCCAACACCAATTGCATGGCCAGAAGTATATACCGCACTATCGACAGGTATGGTTGATGGAACAAAAAATGGCATTGTTGATATCGTACAAATGAAATTTCATGAAAGTTTAAAACATATTATTTTAGACGGACATGCTTATATGGGGGGCGCTTGGGTAATGAATAATGACAAATTTAATTCATTACCTGAAGATCTTAAAAAGGTAATCATTAATGCCATTACTGCTCAAAATCAATATCTAAGAGCCTACCCAAAATGGAAAGAGTTCGAAGCTTACGATGCATTTAAAAAAGCTGGCGGAAAAGTCTACTATCCAACAGAACAAGAAAAAACTGATTTTAAAAAAGCTGCTAGCACTGTACGTGACAATTATCTTGCCTCTGCCACAGCAGAAGAAAAGACATGGCTAAATAAGTTTGAAGACCAAATAAAACACTGTGAAAATAAAATAGATGAGGAAGATAAAACAGCTTTAAAGTAGCGCTATAGCTGACCATGTGATCATAAAACAAAAGCCCACATATAAATGTGGGCTTTTAATCTTATCTTTAAAACAATGAGCAATTATTCCGCTACAGCTGCTTCTTCTACAACTTCTGGACGATCAACTAGCTCAATGTATGCCATTGGTGCATTATCGCCTGCACGGAAACCACATTTTAAGATGCGAGTGTAACCACCTGCACGATTTGCAAAACGTGGGCCTAATTCATTGAATAATTTCGCAACAGTTTCAATGCTACGAGTACGTGCAAAAGCTAAACGACGATTAGCGACGCTATCAACTTTTGCTAAAGTAATTAACGGTTCAACTACACGGCGTAATTCTTTCGCTTTAGGCAATGTTGTTTTGATGATTTCATGTGTCACCAATGAACTTGCCATATTACGGAACATCGCTTGGCGATGACTGCTATTACGGTTTAGTTGACGACCACTCTTACGATGGCGCATGACCTTATCCTTCTCAGAAAAATCTTTAACCTATGACCAAACTAGTCTTCAGCAATACTTGCTGGTGGCCAATTCTCAAGGCGCATACCAAGTGACAATCCGCGTGAAGCGAGCACATCTTTAATCTCAGTAAGCGATTTTTTACCCAAATTAGGGGTTTTAAGTAACTCAACTTCAGTACGTTGTACCAAGTCACCGATATAATGAATTGTTTCTGCCTTCAAACAGTTAGCAGAACGCACTGTCAACTCTAAGTCATCAACAGGACGTAACAGAATCGGATCGAATTCTGGTTTCTCTTCCTTAACTTCAGGTTGACGAACATCACGCAAATCAACGAATGCATCAAGTTGCTCTGCTAAAATTGTTGCTGCTCGGCGAATTGCATCTTCAGGATCGATAGTACCGTTTGTTTCTAGCTCAATCACTAACTTATCTAAGTCAGTGCGTTGTTCAACACGCGCTGCTTCAACATTGTAAGCAATACGGTCAACTGGGCTATAACAAGCGTCAACTAATAAACGACCAATTGGACGCTCTTCATCTTGAGCATGTGCGCGCGCAGAAGCAGGTACATAACCTCTACCACGTTGCACTCGAATACGCATTTTAATTGATGCGTTTTCATCTGTCAGATGACAAATAACATGCTCAGGATTTACAATTTCGACATCACCATCATGGATAATATCGGCTGCAACAACAGGGCCAATGCCAGATTTGCTCAATGTCAGAAACACATCATCTTTATTTTGCACTTTAACCGCTAGACCTTTTAAGTTCAGAAGTACTTCAAGAATATCTTCTTGAACACCTTCTTTACTGCTGTATTCATGCAACACGCCATCAATTTCAACTTCAGTAACCGCACAACCCGGCATTGAAGATAAAAGAATACGACGCAATGCATTACCTAGCGTGTGCCCAAAGCCACGCTCTAACGGTTCTAAGATCACTTTAGCATGAGTTGAGCTAATTTGCTCAATATCAACTAAGTGTGGCTTTAAAAATTCTGTAACAGAACCCTGCATTTTATCCTCTCTTTGCTGCTCTAAAAGCTTTAACTATTATTTAGAGTAAAGCTCGACGATCAGATGTTCGTTAATATCTGCTGATAAATCAGAACGTTCAGGAACACGTTTGAACACACCTTCCATTTTAGCCGCATCTACATCTAACCATGTCGGTTTTTCTCTTTGCTCTGCTAATTCCAATGATGCTTTAATACG
The DNA here is from genome assembly GCF_002795425.1 of Conservatibacter flavescens. GTDB lineage: Bacteria > Pseudomonadota > Gammaproteobacteria > Enterobacterales > Pasteurellaceae > Conservatibacter > Conservatibacter flavescens. The sequence goes on along the minus strand of NZ_PHHA01000020.1, from coordinate 34,274 downwards.
CGCTTGTTTTTTCGATTTCTCGCGCACAGCAATAATATCATCAACTGAAACTTGGAAAGATGGAATATTCACAACACGACCATTTACAACAATCGCTTTATGACTCACCAATTGGCGAGCTTCAGCACGAGTTGCAGCAAAGCCCATGCGATAAACAACGTTATCCAATCTACCTTCCAATAACACTAATAGGTTCTCACCTGTGTTACCTTTTAAACGGTTTGCTTCTTTATAGTAGTTACGAAATTGACGTTCTAAGATGCCATAAATACGACGAACTTTTTGTTTCTCACGTAATTGGCTACCATAATCAGACAAACGCAGTTTACGAGCACCATGTTGACCAGGCGCTGTATCAATTTTACATTTTGAATCAATCGCGCGGACACCAGACTTAAGAAATAAGTCAGTACCTTCACGACGGCTTAGCTTGAGCTTAGGACCCAAATATCTTGCCATTTTCTTTCTCCAACTATCCTATAGACGTGATTAAACACGACGTTTTTTCGGTGGACGACAACCGTTATGAGGAATCGGAGTCACATCAGTAATATTCGTAATACGGAAACCCGCAGCATTTAATGCACGAATAGTTGACTCGCGACCAGGGCCTGGCCCTTTAACCATAACTTCCAAGTTCTTTAAGCCGAATTCTTTTACAACTTCAGCACAACGTTCAGCTGCAACTTGCGCTGCAAACGGAGTTGATTTACGAGAACCGCGGAAACCTGAGCCACCTGCAGTTGCCCATGCTAGAGCATTGCCTTGACGGTCAGTAATAGTAACGATTGTATTATTGAAAGATGCATGAATATGAGCCACGCCATCTACGATTTGTTTTTTAACACGCTTACGTGCGCGAACTGGTGTTTTAGCCATTTAATTTACCCCGACTATTTCTTGATCGGTTTACGAGGACCCTTACGGGTACGCGCGTTAGTTTTAGTACGTTGACCACGTACCGGTAAACTACGACGATGACGTAAACCACGATAACATCCTAAGTCTAAAAGACGTTTAATGTTAAGTGTTACTTCACGACGTAAGTCACCTTCAACGGTAAATTTACCAACTTCGTCACGCAGTTTATCAATCTGCTCTTCAGACAATTCACTGATCTTAACATCTTCAGCAATTCCCGTTGCAGCACAAATACTTTTTGCACGAGTTTTACCGATACCGTAAATAGCAGTTAATGCGATCACAGTGTGTTTATGATCAGGAATGTTAATGCCTGCAATACGGGCCACTATGCACTCCTATTTTTTAACTAATTGATATACTGATCTTGAAAAGCCCGTTTCAGGATACTCAAACAGTATATCAGGACATAAATGAGCTGAGCAGTATAACTACTCAGCTGGTTCTTTGCAAGAAAAATATTTCTTAACCTTGACGTTGTTTATGTTTAGGGTCTGAACACAATACGCGTACAACACCTTCACGTTTCACAATTTTACAGTTACGACATAATTTCTTAACGGAAGCACGAACTTTCATTGCTTATCCCTTTTCTTAAAAGACAATTAATTATTGTCCAAAACCTTTTAGGTTTGCTTTTTTCAACGCAGATTCATATTGAGTCGACATCAAATGACTTTGAACCTGAGCGATGAAATCCATAATTACAACCACGACGATCAGTAAAGATGTTCCACCAAAATAGAATTGAACATTCCACGCTGACATCATAATGTAAGGAATCAAACATACAAACGTAATATACAAACCACCAATTAAGGTAAGTCGAGTCATAATTTTATCAATATAACGCGATGTTTGCTCACCTGGTCTGATTCCGGGTACGAATGCACCAGATTTTTTCAAATTATCTGCGGTATCACGAGGATTGTATTGCATCGCAGTATAAAAGAAGCTAAAGAAGATAATTGCTACTGCATATAATACAAGATATAAAGGCTGTCCTGGTGCTAATAACAAAGATAAATCTGTTAACCAATCCGCACTAGAACCTTGTCCAAACCATTGGGTAATCGTCGCAGGAAACAAAATAATACTTGAAGCAAAAATTGCGGGAATAACACCTGCCATATTCACTTTTAATGGTAAATGACTGCTATGACCACCTAAGATTTGACGACCTTGTTGACGTTTAGCATATTCAACTTTAATTCTTCTCTGTCCTCTTTCAACAAAAACGACAAAGAAAGTTACTGCAAAGACAATAACGGCAATCAATATGAGAACTAATAGATGCATTTGCCCTTGACGAGCCTGCTCAATAGTCTGACCAATTGCTGATGGTAAACCTGCCACAATACCAGCAAAAATAATCAAAGAAATACCGTTACCAATACCACGTTCTGTAATTTGTTCGCCTAACCACATCAAGAACATTGTTCCCGTGACTAAGCTAATTACTGCGGTAAAATAGAAACCGAAACCTAAGTTAGGAACAAGTCCAGGTAACATATTCGGTAAACCGGTTGAAATTCCGATCGCCTGTACTGTCGCTAATACTAACGTTGAATAACGAGTGTATTTGCTAATTTTACGACGACCAGCCTCACCTTCTTTCTTCAACTCGGATAAAGCAGGATGTACCGTTGTCAATAATTGAATAATAATCGATGCCGAGATATATGGCATGATACCTAATGCAAAAATTGACGCTCGGCTTAACGCACCACCAGAGAACATGTTAAACATATCAATGATGGTGCCTTTTTGTTGGTCAATTAACTGAGCTAAAACAGCTGCATCAATACCAGGAACCGGAATGAAAGAACCAATACGAAAAACGATTAATGCACCTAACACAAACAATAATCTGCGTTTTAATTCACCAGTGCCGTTTTGTGTGCTTCTATTTTGATAACCTGGTTGCTTAGCCATTTGTTAATTATTCCTCAATTGAACCGCCGGCAGCTTCGATAGCTGCTTTAGCGCCTTTAGTTACACGCAAACCACGAACAACAACTGCACCTTTCACTTCACCTGCTAAAATAACTTTAACAAACTGAATGTTTTTAGTGATTAAATTTGCTGCTTTGAGTGACTCTAAAGTGACTACATTTCCTTCAACTTTGGTTAAATCATTTAAACGTACTTCAGCAGTAACTGCTGATTTTAACGATGTAAAACCAAATTTTGGTAAACGACGGTATAAAGGCATTTGACCACCCTCGAAACCACGACGAACACCGCCACCGGTACGAGATTTTTGACCTTTATGACCACGACCACCAGTTTTACCTAAACCAGAGCCGATACCACGACCTAGACGTTTAGCACTATGCTTGGCGCCTTCAGCCGGAGATAGAGTATTTAAACGCATCTATTACTCCTCCACTTTAACCATGTATGAAACTTGGTTAATCATACCGCGTACCGCTGGGGTATCAATTAACTCAACAGTATGACGAATATGGCGAAGACCTAAACCACGCAATGTTGCTTTGTGTTTTGGTAAACGAGCAATCGAGCTACGAGTTTGTGTTACTTTAATAGTTTTTGCCATAATCAATTACCCCAAAATTTCATCAACAGTCTTACCACGTTTAGCGGCAACCATTTCTGGTGACTTCATATTTGCTAATGCATCAATAGTTGCACGAACAACGTTGATTGGGTTAGTTGAACCGTATGCTTTAGAAAGAACGTTACGCACACCTGCAACTTCTAATACTGCACGCATTGCACCACCCGCGATGATACCTGTACCTTCGCTTGCTGGTTGCATAAATACGCGAGAACCAGTATGAGTACCTTTAACAGGATGTTGTAAAGTACCTTCGTTTAACGCTACGTTAATCATATTGCGACGTGCTTTTTCCATCGCTTTTTGGATCGCTGCCGGAACTTCGCGCGCTTTACCATAACCAAAACCTACACGACCATTACCATCGCCAACTACGGTTAACGCAGTGAAGCTCATGATACGACCACCTTTTACAGTTTTTGATACACGGTTTACCGCGATTAGCTTCTCTTGCAGTTCACCAGCTTGTTTTTCGATGTTTGCCATCTAAAATTACCTCTATTAGAACTGTAGACCAGCTTCACGGGCAGCGTCCGCTAAAGATTGGACACGACCATGATATTTAAAACCGGAACGATCGAAAGCTACGTCTTTTACGCCTTTCGCTAATGCACGCTCAGCAATAATTTTACCAACTACTGCAGCAGCATCTTTATTTCCAGTATACTTAACTTGCTCACTAATTACTTTTTCAACAGTTGAAGCAGCGGCAAGCACTTCAGAACCGTTTGGTGCAATCACTTGTGCGTAGATATGACGTGGAGTACGGTGAACCACTAAACGGGTTACGCCTTGCTCTCTCATCATATGACGTGCACGCGCTGCACGACGGATACGAGCTGATTTCTTATCCATAGTGTTACCTTAATTATTTCTTCTTAGCCTCTTTTGTACGTACCACTTCATCAGCGTAACGTACACCTTTACCTTTATAAGGTTCAGGGCGGCGATAAGCACGAATGTCTGCAGCAACTTGACCAATAACTTGCTTGTCAGCACCTTTCAACACGATTTCGGTTTGAGATGGACATTCCGCAGTAATTCCTGCTGGTAAAGTATGCTCTATAGGGTGTGAAAAGCCTAATGCTAAAGAAACAACGTTACCTTTAACTTGTGCTCTGTAACCAACCCCAACTAATTGTAACTTCTTAGTGAAGCCTTCAGTAACACCAATAACCATCGCATTTACTAATGCACGAGCAGTTCCTGCTTGAGCATCAGCACCTACAATCCCTTCACGTGGAGAGAATGTTAATGCACCGTTATCTTGTTTTACTTCAACTGCATTATGAATTTCGCGAGATAATTCGCCATTTTTACCTTTTACCGTTAATAGCTGACCGTTGAGTTTTACCTCTACGCCGGCAGGAATATTAACGGGTGCTTTTGCAACTCGAGACATTATCCTACCTCTCTATTAAGCTACGTAACAGATAATCTCACCGCCTAAACCCGCTTGACGAGCGGCACGGTCAGTCATCACACCTTTTGATGTAGAAACTACAGCGATACCTAATCCACCCATAATTTTTGGTAATTCGTCTTTACGTTTATAAATACGAAGACCAGGGCGGCTCACGCGTTGGATACTTTCTACAACAGGTTTTCCTTGGAAATATTTTAATGTAATTTCCAACTCAGGCTTTGAGCCCTCTAAAACTTTAACGCTTTCGATATAACCTTCTTCAGCTAATACATTGGCGATTGCCACTTTTAGCTTGGATGAAGGCATACTAATCGCAACTTTGTTCGCAGCTTGACCGTTACGAATACGGGTCAACATATCTGCGATTGGATCTTGCATGCTCATTTGCTTTTACTCCGATTCCAAAATAAAGTGGTAAATTACCAGCTAGCTTTCTTAAGGCCAGGAATTTCACCACGCATAGCGGCTTCACGAACCTTAATACGGCTTAAACCAAACTTACGAAGAACTCCGTGAGGACGTCCTGTTTGGCGGCAACGGTTACGCTGACGACTTGGGCTAGAATCACGTGGTAAAGTTTGTAACTTTAATACGGCATTCCAACGATCTTCATCAGAGGCATTGACATCTGAAATAATTTTCTTTAATTCAATGCGTTTTGCATAGAATTTTTCAGCTAATTTAGCACGTTTTAAATCGCGCTCTTTCATTGATTGTTTAGCCATTTATAACCTGCCTTATTTACGGAATGGGAAGTTAAAGGCAGCAAGTAGTGCTTGACCTTCTTCATCACTTTTCGCGCTAGTAGTAATAGTAATATCTAAACCACGCACACGATCCACTTTATCATAATCGATCTCAGGGAAGATGATTTGCTCACGCACACCCATGCTATAGTTACCACGACCGTCGAAAGACTTCGCGCTTAAACCACGGAAGTCACGGATACGAGGAACAGCAATTGCAATTAATCGTTCTAAAAATTCCCACATACGCTCACCGCGTAGGGTCACTTTACAACCGATTGGATATCCCTGACGGATTTTAAAGCCTGCAACAGATTTACGAGCTTTAGTTACTAATGGTTTTTGACCGCTAATTGCTGCTAAATCTGCTACTGCATTATCTAGCAACTTCTTATCGGTCAATGCTTCACCCACACCCATATTCAGGGTTATCTTTTCGATTCGTGGGACTTGCATGACAGATTTGTAGTTGAATTTTGATTTCAATTCATTGACTACTGTATCTCTGTAGTAATCATGCAGTTTCGCCATCGCATTACTCCAGTTAATTAAATTGTTTTACCAGTTGATTTGAAGAAACGTACTTTTTTACCATCTTCAAATCGGAAACCTACACGGTCAGCTTTGTTTGTTTCTGGGTTAAAAATTGCCACGTTTGATACATCAATCGGTGCTTCTTTCTTCACTAAACCACCTGCTTTGCCTAATGCTGGCACTGGTTTTTCATGTTTAGTAATGATATTTAAACCTTCAACAATTACTTTACCATTCGGTAATACTTTTTGTACTTTACCACGCTTACCTTTGCCTTTTTCTGTGCTACCAGTAATCATGATAACTTCATCGTTTTGACGGATTTTTGCAGCCATTTTCTTCTCTCCTTACAGCACTTCTGGAGCCAAAGAAATGATCTTCATAAACTTCTCAGAACGAAGTTCACGAGTCACCGGTCCGAAGATACGTGTTCCGATTGGTTGCTCGGTATTGTTATTTAACATTACACAAGCGTTGCCATCGAAGCGAATTACTGCGCCATCTGGGCGACGAACACCCTTCTTGGTGCGCACCACAACCGCTTTTAACACATCACCTTTTTTAACTTTACCGCGTGGAATTGCTTCTTTTACAGTAACTTTGATGATATCGCCAATAGCAGCGTAACGACGGTGCGATCCACCTAGAACCTTGATACACATTACGCTACGAGCTCCTGAATTATCAGCAACATCCAGCATAGTCTGTTCTTGGATCATATTAGTGCTCCGCTAAAATTTAAAAAACACCCTTTCGGGACGAATCTACTTACCAATATAGGATAAGCAGGGGCGAATTCTATCATAAAGACATGATGGAAAACAACTGATTTTTACAAATTCTTTTCGCTAGAAATGGCAAGAAAAAGACCGCACTTTTGTTGACACAGCGCGGTCTTTCTAATGATGTCTACATAATTGTCGCTTATAAGCTGTTTACATAAATCATTCTCACCACTTCAGTAACATTCATATTACAAATCACGCTCATATTCTCACGTAATTTTTTGGGCGCCTGATCAAGCGCTTGACAAAAATTATCACTCTCGCCAAATTGCGGATGGGAACACGTCTCTACCAACATGTTCGCTACATAAGTTGCTTCCTTCACTTGATTGGAGACTCGTCCATAGTCATCAGCTGCAATCGAAACTATCTTGTCATGGTACTGTGCTGGTTCCTCACAAAATTGGCTATATTTTATCTCAGGAAAACTGATCCCTTTTACCTCGTCCCAAGTGACATCATTTGCCACTGCCGGTAAAGCCATAACAGCTCCCATCAAACCTAGTGCACATAACGCATTCTTCATATATTAATCCTTTTTAACTATTTATTGGTTATTCATTTATTTAGGTTCTAAAATTTTGTATGGATTTACTGCCACGATCATTTAAAAATGACCGTCATCAAAGTAAACCATTTAATTAGTATTCTTAAGAAGAATGGTTAATAACGCTCAGATGACCTCCAACATATTAACAATATCATTCTTAAAGAATAAATATGTCAGTCGGCCGAGCTGAAACTCGAATAGCAAAATGTAAGCTAAGTTTTACGTTGACATGATGATTATTGTTTATCATTTGATATAACAACGCACATAGACTAACTATTTTTACAAGCTAAGTCAATAACAGGAAATGGATTGCATCAATGATTGATAGAAATTACAAGCTGTGGAAATAAGATGAAAAAAACCGCACTTTTTACAAAGTGCGGTCAGATAAATATTTTTCTCTTGGAAATTATAATGCCTTAGCGACATTTTTTACACCAACTTTGATTCGTTGCTACTTTATCACTTGTAGTACGAATACCAAATTTTTCTTGTAATTCCGCTGCGGTTTTAGCCACTTCACCGCACTTAGGACAAGTATGTGGCAATTTAATAGTCCCTGACAAATTAAACCTCTCCACGTTGTTTTAATACTATATAAGCCATTTTTCTTTGTTTATCAGAAGATCCAAAAAAGCCTGTATTCTTTACAATATCTCTTAATTCACTACTTGATTTTGCCTCCATCTCTTGTTTCAAAGCCTGCATTTCTGCATTGTATTCGTTCATTGAATTTAAAGCAGATTTTGCTATTGTGCCAACAGTATTCAAAAAACTCATGATTTATTACTCCTCTAAAATTAATTCAATATGTTTTAGTTGTTATGTCAATAACAACTAAAAGGAGTATACTCCTTTACCTTTGAATAAAATTTAAGCTAAATGAAAACGATCAATTTTGGAAAGAAATTAATAAGAAATAAAAAGAAAAATGCCCTCGAAAACGAGGGCATTTAAATAGGTTTTGTTGATTAAGCGATTACTGCTTTTTCAACAACACGAACTAAAGTGTGTGATTTTGTTTTTGAAACAGGACGACATTCCTTAATTTCAACAATATCACCTACTTTTGCTTCGTTGTTTTCATCGTGTACGTGTAATTTCGTAGTACGACGGATAAACTTACCATAAAGAGGGTGTTTCACGAAACGCTCAATTGCGATTGTGAATGATTTATCCATTTTGTCACTGATCACACGACCTTGTACGGTACGAATTTTATCAGTCATTACTCACCCGCCTTTTCGGTTAATACAGTTTTCACTTGTGCGATTTGACGGCGCACTTGTTTTAACTGATGGGTTTGTTGAAGCTGACCGGTGGCTGCTTGCATACGCAACTTGAATTGCTCACCTAACAAGTTAACCAATTCAGCATTCAGCTCTTCAACACTTTTTGTACGTAGTTCTTGAGCTTTCATTACATCACCGTCTTAGTTACGAACGTTGTTTTAATCGGAAGCTTAGCCGCAGCTAATGCGAATGCATTACGCGCGATTTCTTCAGATACACCGTCCATTTCATATAACACTTTACCCGGTTGGATTAAGGCTACCCAGTACTCAACGTTACCTTTACCTTTACCCATACGGACTTCTAATGGTTTTTCAGTAATTGGTTTATCTGGGAACACACGGATCCAGATTTTACCTTGACGTTTAACAGCACGAGTCATCGCACGACGAGCGGCTTCAATTTGACGCGCAGTTAAACGACCACGACCAACAGCTTTTAAACCAAAGGTACCGAAGCTAACTTCTGTACCACCTGCAATACCACGGTTACGACCTTTGTGGACTTTGCGGAATTTTGTACGTTTTGGTTGCAACATTTAGCCGTTCTCCTTACTTACGACCTTTACCGCGAGGTGCCTTTTTAGGCGCGGCAGGTTGTTGTTCTGGTTGTTGTGCAATTGCAGCCATACCACCTAAAATCTCACCTTTGAAGATCCATACTTTAACGCCGATAACGCCGTAAGTAGTATGAGCTTCAGCAGTGCTATAATCGATGTCTGCACGAAGTGTATGTAGAGGTACTCGACCTTCACGATACCATTCTGAACGTGCAATTTCTGCGCCGCCTAAACGACCGCTTACTTCAACTTTGATACCTTTAGCTCCTAAACGCATTGCGTTTTGTACAGCTTTTTTCATCGCACGACGGAACATCACACGACGCTCAAGTTGAGAAGCAATACTATCTGCAACCAATTTTGCATCTAATTCAGGTTTTTTCACTTCAGCAATATTGATTTGCGCTGGAACACCTGCAATTTTTGCAACAGCATTACGCAATTTTTCAACATCTTCGCCTTTCTTACCGATTACGATACCTGGACGAGCTGTGTGAATAGTTACGCGGATACTTTTTGCTGGACGCTCAATTGTGATGCGTGAAACAGAAGCATTCGCTAACTCTTTATTTAAGAACTTACGTACTTTGAAATCGCCTTCTAAATTATCAGCGAAGTCTTGTGTATTCGCGAACCAAGTAGAGCTCCAAGGCTTAACAATACCTAGGCGAATACCATGTGGATGTACTTTTTGACCCATTTGCTATTCCTCTACGATTAACGATCTGACACAACCACAGTGATGTGGCTTGTACGTTTTAAAATACGATCTGCACGACCTTTAGCACGTGGCATAACACGTTTCATGCTTGGACCTTCATCAACGAAAATCTTCGCAACTTTAAGATCATCGATATCTGCACCGTCATTATGCTCAGCATTCGCAATAGCAGATTCTAAAACTTTTTTTACTAAAGCCGCAGCTTTTTTATTAGTATAAGTCAAAATCTCTAATGCAGCTGCTACTTTCTTGCCACGGATTAAATCCGCAACTAAGCGAGCTTTTTGCGCTGAAGTGCGAGCGTAACGATGTTTAGCAATAGTTTCCATCTTTTACCCCTTACTTCTTAGCTTTCTTATCCGCAGCGTGACCGCGGTAAGTACGAGTCGGTGCAAATTCACCTAATTTATGACCGATCATTTCATCAGAAATAAATACAGGAACGTGCTGACGACCATTATGGACAGCGATGGTCAATCCAATCATTGATGGAATGATCATTGAACGACGGGACCAAGTCTTAATTGGCTTTTTATCCCCGCTTTCCACCGCTTTCTCTACCTTCTTCAACAAGTGTAGGTCAAGGAAAGGACCTTTCTTGAGAGAACGTGGCATGGCTTATCCTCTTTTAATTAAAAATTATTTACCACGGCGGCGTACGATATATTTATCAGTACGTTTGTTATGGCGAGTTTTCTTACCTTTAGTTTGAACGCCCCATGGAGTCACAGGATGTTTACCAAAGTTACGACCTTCACCACCACCATGAGGGTGATCTACCGGGTTCATTGCTGTACCACGAACAGTTGGACGAATACCTCTCCAACGGCTTGCACCAGCTTTACCAAGCACACGTAACATATGCTCAGAGTTACCAACTTCACCGATAGTTGCATTACATTCTGCTAATACTTTACGCATTTCACCAGAACGTAGACGTAAAGTTACATAATTACCTTCACGTGCAATGATTTGTACATAGCTACCTGCAGAACGGGCAATTTGACCGCCTTTACCAGGTTTTAATTCAACGTTATGTACAGTTGAACCTACAGGAATGTTACGCATAGGTAAGCTATTACCTACTTTAATTGGTGCGTTAACACCTGCTTGGATTTGATCGCCAGCAGACAAACCTTTAGGTGCTAAAATATAACGACGTTCACCATCTTTATAAAGCACTAAAGCAATGTTTGCAGAACGATTTGGATCATATTCAAGACGCTCAACAACCGCAGGAATATCTAATTTATTACGTTTAAAATCAATTAGACGATAGTGTTGTTTGTGGCCACCACCAATATGACGGGTAGTGATACGACCATTATTGTTACGACCGCCCGTTTTAGATTTAGTATCTAATAACGGTGCATAAGGTTTACCCTTATGTAATTCTGCGTTAACAACTTTAACAACATGACGACGACCAGCGGAGGTCGGCTTACATTTAACGATAGCCATTTTCTTCTACTCCTCCGAATTACTCTGCCGCACCATCAAGGAAGTCTAATTCTTGACCTTCTTGAAGGGTTACATAAGCTTTTTTCCAGTCACTGCGACGTCCCATTCTTGCACCATGGCGTTTTGTTTTACCTTTCACTACCACAGTACGAACAGAATCCACTTTCACTTCAAATAATTGTTCAACTGCATTCGCAATTTCAACTTTGTTTGCATCTAATGCAACTTTGAAAACGATAGTGTTAGACTTCTCAGCGTTATTTGTTGCCTTTTCAGAGACATGTGGTGCTTTAAGCACTCTTAGCAAACGTTCTTGACTCATGCTAACATCTCCTCAATTTGTTTCACTGCATCTGCTGTCATAACTACTTTATCAAAAGCAATTAAACTTACTGGATCGATGCCTTGTACATCACGCACATCGACTTTGTAAAGGTTACGCGCAGCTAAAAATAGATTTTCATCTAAATTTGCAGTAATGATAAGCGCGTCAGTTAACGCCATATCTTTTAATTTTTGTACTAAAACTTTAGTTTTTGGCGCATCAATTTCAAATTTTTCTACCACAACCAAACGGTCTTGGCGAACTAATTCAGAAAGAATGCTCTTAATTGCGCCACGGTACATTTTTTTGTTCACTTTTTGGCTGTGATCTTGTGGTTTTGCTGCAAAAGTTACACCACCAGAACGCCAGATTGGTGACTTAATATCACCTGAACGAGCACGACCTGTACCTTTTTGACGCCAAGGTTTTTTACCTGAACCAGACACTTCAGCACGAGTTTTTTGTGCACGAGAACCTTGGCGAGCACCTGCTGCGTAAGCAACAACAACTTGGTGAACCAACGCTTCGTTAAACTCACGTCCGAAGGTAGTTTCAGAAACAGTCAATGCACCTTGTGCATCTTTTAATACTAATTCCATCTCTATCTCCTAGACTTATGCTTTAACTGCTGGTTTAACGATAACATTACCATTAGTTGCACCAGGAACAGCGCCTTTTACTAATAATAATTTACGCTCAGCATCAACACGAACCACTTCAAGGGATTGAACAGTTACACGTTCAGCACCTAAGTGACCCGCCATTTTCTTACCTTTAAACACACGACCTGGGGTTTGGTTTTGACCAATAGAACCCAACACGCGATGTGATAAAGAGTTACCATGGCTTGCATCTTGAGTACGGAAATTCCAACGTTTAACACCACCTTGGAAGCCTTTACCTTTCGATGTACCAGTAACATCAACTTTTTTAACATCTGCAAAGATGTCAACATTAATTTCTTGACCTAAAGTGAATTCTTCACCTTCAGTACGAAATTCCCATAAACCGCGACCAGCTTCAACACCTGCTTTCGCAAAATGACCCGCTTCTGGCTTAGTTACACGACTTGCTTTTTTTGTGCCAGTGGTAACTTGAATTGCAGAATAGCCATCTGTTTCAACAGTTTTAACTTGAGTAACACGGTTGGCTTCAATTTCGATTACTGTAACAGGTACAGAAACGCCATCTTCATTGAAGATACGAGTCATACCTACTTTACGACCGACTAAACCAATCATTGTAATAAACCTCTATTAACCTAGACTAATCTGCACGTCAACGCCGGCAGCTAAATCTAAACGCATTAATGCATCAACAGTTTTTTCTGTTGGCTCAACAATATCAACCAAACGTTTGTGAGTACGAATTTCGTACTGATCACGCGCATCTTTATTCACGTGTGGAGAAATCAACACAGTGAAACGCTCTTTACGAGTTGGTAACGGAATTGGGCCACGAACTTGAGCACCAGTACGTTTAGCTGTTTCTACGATCTCCGCAGTAGACTGATCAATTAAACGATGATCAAATGCTTTCAAGCGGATACGGATTCTTTGGTTCTGCATTAGACCAGAGCTCCAATAAATTTAGCTAATAATAAAACTGACACCATCACTTTTCCTACAAACAAAAAAGAAAAGGAAGTGCAGTTAACCTGTTATAGTCTCCAAATCGGAAACATTGTTAGCGCAACATATCGCTACGCCCATTTGATAAATGATTACATCAAATGACTTTCTATTCAGTAACGAATAGCAAAAGTGGGCGAATTATACGGTAGTTCATCATATTTTGCAAGTCTTTTTATGATGAGTTTTTTGAAATTTATTGATATAAAAAAACCAATAAAAATCAAAAATTTTGACCGCACTTTTTCTTTCAGATACCTTTCAATGGCTAAAAACGCTATAATCCCCCGTAAACATTAATCACAGCGCAAGCTACCAAATAGATCCATAAATTGAGGAAACTATGCATTCGCCTTATTACCGCGCCCGATTTTCCGTTGCGCCTATGCTTGATTGGACAACACGCCATTGCCGTTATTTTCATCGCCAATTCAGCCGTTATGCTTTGCTTTATACAGAAATGGTCACCACAGGTGCCATTATTCACGCAAAGTATGATCATCTTGCTTTTTCACTGGAAGAAAATCCCGTCGCTTTGCAGCTCGGCGGTTGCGATCCTGAGCAATTGGCATTTTGTGCGCAAAAAGCAGAGGGTTATGGTTATCAAGAAATCAATTTAAATGTGGGCTGCCCTTCTGATCGCGTGCAAAACGGTATGTTCGGTGCTTGTCTAATGGCAAAGGCGGACTTAGTGGCAGAATGCGTAAAAAAAATGCAAAAAACCACCGCACTTCCTGTCACAATTAAAACGCGAATTGGTATTGATGACTTAGATAGTTATGAATTTTTATGCGAATTTGTAGGTAAAACCCATCAAGCTGGCTGTAACGAATTTATCATTCATGCCCGTAAGGCTTGGTTGTCAGGCTTAAGTCCAAAAGAAAACCGTGAAATCCCACCACTGGATTATGAACGGGTTTATCAATTAAAACAGGACTTCCCGCAACTCAAAATCAGCATTAACGGCGGAATTAAAACCATAGAAGAAATGCAACAGCATCTGCAATATGTGGACGGTGTCATGATCGGACGAGAGGCCTATCAAAACCCGAGTTTACTGGGACATATTGATCGAGCATTATTTGATGAAAATGCGCCTATTGTATCCAGTCGAGAAGCGGTGGAAAAAATGTATCCATATATTGAGAAAGAATTATCTCAAGGGACGCAGTTAAATCATATTGTACGTCATATGATCGGCGCATTTCAAAGTTGTAAAGGCGCTCGTCAATGGCGACGTTATTTAAGTGAAAATGCATTCAAACCTGGCGCAGGAATTGAAGTGGTTCAACAAGCCTTAACATTTGTTGAAGCCTAATTTATTATGGCCGATATTACAGAGGCATGCGGCCAATTTAATCTGACCGCATGTTCTGTTAAATCCCTTTTAATCGCGCATAAATTTCGGCAAACCTTGCCCGTTTCTCTTGATATTGCTGATGACGAGCAAGATTCGGTTCATACACCTGTTCTAGCGGTAGCGGTTTGCATATATCCCTTAAAAGTGCGGTTGGATTTAGTGCAATTTGTGCTAATTTCGCCGCACCCAATGCCGGGCCTACATCGCCACCGGTGCGATATTCAAAGGTTCTGCCACTGACATCCGCAAGCAGTTGTCGCCAGTAAGCGCTTTTCGCACCGCCACCGATAAGCGTGATATTGCCGGCTTGCACGCCGGTTTCATGCAATACATCAATGCCTTGAGCAAGCGCAAAACTCACCCCTTCCACCACCGCTTTTGCCATGGTCGCTTGGTTATCATTATGGTTCAACCCCCAAAATACGCCTTTGGCATAAGGGTCATTATGGGGGGTGCGTTCGCCTGATAAATACGGTAAGAAAATAGCATCAGAGTTAACCGCACTTTGCTCCACTTGATTAAATAAACTCACGATATCGTTAATGCCTAGGGCTTTATTCGCCCAATCCACTGCAGAGGCTGCACTGAGCATGACTGACATTAAATGCCAACGGTTTGGCAAGGCATGACAGAAACTGTGCACGGCTTTTTCAGGGTTAGCGGTAAATTTATCGCTGACCACAAAATATACGCCGGAAGTGCCGAGCGAGAGCATGGCTTGTCCACTTTCATATAAACCGATACCGATAGCCCCAGCTGCATTATCACCGCCGCCAGCCACCACAGGAACCGCATTCATATCCCATTTTTCAGTGAGTTCAGGAAGTAAATAACCGGTAATCTGATTGCCTTCAAATAAAGTCGGCATATGTTCACGGCTTAATCCGCAAACATTCAACAATTCATCATTCCAATCCCGTTTTGCCACATCAAGCCACATTGTACCTGCGGCATCGGACATGTCCGTTGCGTATTCCCCTGTCATCAGCAGACGCAAATAATCTTTTGGTAACAATACTTTGGCTATGTTTTTAAAGCATTGCGGTTGGTTTTTCGCTATCCATTTCAGTTTCGGTGCAGTAAAACCGGGCATCATGAGATTACCGGTAATCTCACGAGAATTTGGAACCGATTGTTCCAGTTCTGTGCATTCCGCAAAACTGCGCCCGTCATTCCATAAAATTGCTGGCGCTAAAGTGCGGTCGTTTTTATCTAAAATTGTTGCACCGTGCATTTGCCCAGTTAAACCGATGGCTTTAACGGTTTTCAAATCATGCTTGCTTGCAAGCTCAAGCATAGCGGCGTTGGTGGCATTCCACCAGTCTTGTGGATTTTGTTCCGACCAAAGGGGTTGTGGGCGGGATATAGGGAGTGAATGCGTACTTGTTGCGATGATATTTTGTGCTTCATCAAGCAATACCGCTTTGACGCCGGAAGTGCCGAGATCGATACCGATGTACATAATATTTTCCTTATGTTATCGAAAACGTCAACCGTAGGGACGTATTGCATACCCCCCTACGTTGCCTTTACAGAATTAAATTTAACGATAAATATAAGAATTTACCAAATTTTCCAGATATTCTTGTTGACCGGAAACCGGTTGTGGGTTGATATTACCTTGTTCAACAGTTTTTGCCAAACTCTCCAATGAAGCCTGACCGTTCAGGATTTGTTGACCGATACCTTGATCCCAACCCGCATAACGCTGTTCAACAATATTTTTCAATAGGTCATTTTCCATCATTTTTGCTGCATTTTTCAAGGACAATGCCAACACATCAATCGCCCCAATATGGGCATGGAATAAATCATACGGATCAGTACTTTGACGACGGATTTTCGCATCAAAGTTAAATCCACCGGTAGTAAAACCGCCGTGTTTTAAGATTTCATACATAATTAATGTATTTTCTTCCACGCTGTTCGGGAATTGGTCGGTATCCCAGCCTAATTGCGGATCGCCACGGTTAGCATCAATTGAACCGAAAATATCCAACGCACAAGCAGTGGCGATTTCGTGTTGGAAAGTATGTCCTGCAAGGGTGGCGTGATTTGCCTCAATGTTGACTTTGATTTCTTTTTCCAAACCAAATTGTTTTAAGAAACCATACACGGTTGCCACATCGTAGTCATATTGGTGTTTAGTTGGTTCTTGCGGTTTCGGTTCGATTAATAATGTACCTTTGAAGCCGATTTTATGTTTGTGTTCCACCACTAGTTGCATAAAGCGACCGATTTGTTCACGCTCCCGTTTTAAATCGGTATTGAGTAAGGTTTCATAACCCTCGCGACCGCCCCATAATACATAGTTTTCACCGCCTAAACGTTGAGTGGCGTTCATGGCATGAAAAACTTGTGTCGCAGCCCAAGCAAACACTTCTGGATTTGGATTGGTAGAAGCGCCTGACATATAACGTGGGTTAGTAAAGCAGTTTGCCGTACCCCATAATAATTTTACCCCAGTTTCCGCTTGTTTTTTCGCTAAAATATCCACAATAGTGTTGAAATTGCTGATATATTCTTTGATATTGTTACCTTCTGGGGCAATATCCACATCGTGAAAGCAGTAGTAAGGCACGCCTAATTTGGACAGAAATTCAAAAGCAATATCTGCTTTTTGTTTTGCTCCGGCAAGCGGATCAGCCTGTTTTTGCCAGCTACGATCAAGGGAGCCAACACCGAACATATCGTTACCGTTCCAGCAGAACGTATGCCAATAAGCCACCGCTAAACGTAAATGTTCTGCCATAGTTTTACCGAGAATAATTTGGTTGGCATCATAATGTTTATAAGCGAACGGATTAGTTGAATCCGCACCTTCATAATTAATTTTCTCAATTTTGTCAAAATAGTGAGTCATAGTGATTACCTCGCATGAAATTAAGTTCAAGCTAATCATTTCCGAAAACGCCCTATCTATCAATTACGTTATTTTGTTTTTGCATTTCGATTATTCATTATTGTGGCATAGCTCACAAAAGTGAAAAAACGTAATGGGATTAAAAAATTTAGCAATTGAACGCTTTATTGTTCCTGTTAAAACTATGGACAGGGTGAGTTGTATTTGCTCTGAAACCAAGTTAGTTCAATTCTTAGGAGATGTCATTATGAAAATGAAAAAGGTGTTATTGTCGTTGGCTGTTGCATTCGGTTTATGTGCAGGCACTGCTATGGCAAAAGATTTAACTATTGGTATGTCCATTGATGATTTACGTTTGGAGCGTTGGCAAAAAGACCGCGATATTTTTGTGAACAAGGCGGAAAGTTTAGGGGCGAAAGTATTTGTGCAATCCGCCAACGGTAATGACCAAACCCAAGTATCACAAATTGAAAATATGATTAATCGCGGTGTGGATGTGTTGGTGATTATTCCGTTTAACGGCGAAGCATTGAGCAATGTTATTGCCGAAGCCAAACGTGAAGGGATTAAAGTATTGGCTTATGACCGTTTAATCAATAATGCGGATTTGGATTTTTATGTCTCTTTCGATAATGAGAAAGTGGGCGAATTACAAGCGGAAAGCATTGTCGCGGTAAAACCGGAAGGGAATTATTTCTTAATGGGCGGTTCGCCTGTGGATAACAATGCGAAATTATTCCGTAAAGGTCAAATGAAAGTGTTACAGCCGTTAATTGACAGCGGCAAAATTAAAGTGGTGGGCGATCAATGGGTGGATTCATGGCTGGCAGAAAAAGCCTTACAAATTATGGAAAATGCCTTAACCGCCAATAAAAATAATATTGATGCCGTCGTCGCCTCTAATGATGCCACCGCAGGCGGTGCGATCCAAGCGTTAAGCGCACAGGGGCTTGCGGGTAAAGTGGCAATTTCAGGACAGGATGCGGATTTAGCAGGGATTAAACGTATTGTCGCCGGTAGCCAAACCATGACGGTATATAAACCGATTAAAGCCCTTGCAGACAAAGCCGCAGAAATTGCGGTAGAACTCGGTAAAAATGAAAAAGTAGAACAAAATGCGGTGTTAAATAACGGTATGAAAGATGTTCCGGCTTATTTATTAAGTCCGATTGCGGTGAATAAAGCCAATATTGATGACACCATTATTAAAGACGGTTTCCATAGCAAAGAAGCGGTTTATCAATAACATTCAGTAGGGACGAGGCACGCCCCGTTCCTACGATAGAATACAGCAAGGAGTTCGGTTATGGCTCAACTATTAAAAATGGAAAATATCACCAAAAAATTCGGTGAAGTGACCGCACTTAATAAAATTTCTATTGAATTGGAAGCCGGCGAAATTTTATCCCTTTGCGGTGAAAACGGTTCAGGTAAATCCACCTTAATGAAAGTGCTGTGTGGTATTTATCCTTATGGCACTTATAGCGGCGATATTTATTTTTCCAATGAAAAACTCACCGCCAATCATATTAAAGATACGGAAGATAAAGGCATTGCGATTATCCATCAAGAATTGGCATTAGTGAAAACCATGTCGGTTCTGGAAAATATGTTTCTCGGTAATGAAATTACTCAATCAGTCATAACCGACGACAATGAAATGTATTTACGCTGTCAAACGCTATTAAAGCAAGTACAACTAGATGTCGACCCGCATACCATTGTGGGCGAATTGGGTTTAGGGCAACAGCAATTAGTCGAGATAGCCAAAGCCTTAAGTAAACAAGTTCGGTTATTAATTTTAGATGAACCCACAGCCTCACTTACCGAGAAGGAAACGGGCATTTTGCTCAATCTTATCAAAGATCTGAAAGCCCATAATATCGCTTGTATTTATATTTCTCACAAACTGAATGAGGTGAAAGCCATTTCCGACAAAATCTGTGTGATTCGTGACGGTGAACATATCGGCACACGTCGTGCGGAAGGTATGAGTGAAGACGATATTATCACCATGATGGTTGGGCGAGAAATTACTTCCTTGTATCCTCACGAGCCGCACGAAATCAAAGGCGAAGTCTTGCGTGCGGAAAATATTACGGCATGGCATCCGGTCAATACCCATATTAAGCGGGTGGATAATGCCAGTTTCAGTTTACATCAAGGGGAAATTCTCGGCATTGCCGGCTTGGTGGGTTCCGGTCGAACGGAATTGGCACAATGTCTATTCGGTTCATATCAAGGCAAATCGGCAGGCAACATTTTTATGCACGGCAATCCAGTGAAAATCAAAAATTGTGCTCAAGCCATTGAAAATAAAATTGTGATGGTGCCAGAAGACCGCAAAAAACACGGCATTATTCCCATTATGGGAGTAGGGAAAAATATTACCCTTGCTTCCCTGCGACAATATTGTTTTTCCAAACAAGTCATTAATGAACCGCTGGAAGAAACCATTATTCATCAATCTATTGCTAAATTAAAAGTGAAAACATCCTCCCCTGAATTGGCAATTGGACGACTTAGCGGCGGTAATCAACAAAAAGCCATTTTAGCTAAATGCTTGCTACTTGAACCACAGGTATTGATTCTTGATGAACCGACACGAGGTATTGATGTTGGGGCAAAATATGAAATATATAAACTGATTAATCAACTGGCTCAAGAAGGTATGGCAATCATTGTGATTTCATCGGAATTGCCGGAAGTATTGGGCATTAGCGATCGAGTACTGGTGATGCATCAAGGCAAAATCAAAGCAGATTTAATCAATAACAACCTAACCCAAGAGCAAGTGATGGAAGCGGCGTTGAAGGAGTAATTTATGTCAAAATTAAAATCAATTAATTTGCAAGTGTATATTATGTTTATTGCCATTGCAGTAATTATGGTGTTTTTCTCATTTGCTACCGACGGGGCTTATTTAAGCGCAAGAAATATTTCCAATTTATTACGCCAAACCTCTATTACGGGAATCTTGGCCATCGGTATGGTATTTGTGATTATTTCTGCTGAAATTGATTTGTCCGTCGGTTCTCTGATGGGGTTGCTCGGTGGTTTTGCGGCCATATCAAACGTTTGGTGGAACTGGCCACTCTCTCTGACGATTATCGTGACCCTTGCATTAGGTTTAGCCCTCGGCGCATGGTCAGGTTGGTGGGTCGCCTATCAAAAAGTACCGTCTTTTATTGTTACATTGGCAGGATTATTGGCATTTCGAGGAGTGCTTATCGGATTAACCAATGGCACAACCGTCTCACCAATCAGCCAAGATATGACCTTAATCGGTCAAGGTTACTTGCCTGATACCGTAGGGATGATCATCGGTATCATGGCGATCTGTGGCTTTGTGGCTTGGAGCAGCTATCAACGCAAAGCGCGTCAAAAGTTGAATTTAATTGTCCCTACCGCAGGTAAAGAAACTGTGAAATATGGTATTTTCGCTATTCTCGTATTAGGGGCAATTTATTTGCTTAACGATTATCGTGGTATTCCTGCACCAGTTTTAATTCTCTGTATCCTAGCGGTTATCGGCATGTTTATTGCACGTAAAACGGCTTTCGGTCGCCATATTTATGCTATCGGCGGCAACATTGAAGCTGCAAGATTATCAGGTATCAATGTCGAAAAAACCAAACTGATTATTTTCGCTATGAACGGTTTGATGGTGGCTATTGCAGGATTAATTCTCAGTGCGCGGCTGGGGGCGGGTGCGCCTTCTGCGGGACAAAATGCCGAGCTCGATGCCATTGCCGCTTGTGTTATCGGTGGAGCTAGTTTAGCCGGTGGTATCGGCACAGTGTATGGTGTGATTGTCGGCGCATTTATCATCGCTTTACTGGATAACGGCATGAGTATGCTGGATGTGCCAACATTCTGGCAATATATCGTCAAAGGCGGTATTTTATTATTAGCGGTGTGGGCGGATACAATCAGTAAGAAAAAAGCATAAGCCTTAAATCACTCAAACAGAAAGTGCGGTGGATTTACAAAAAATTTTGTAAAAACCCACCGCACTTTTTATTGAAACGGATCAAATAAAGGGACATTTAATGCAATAAAATCTGTTGTATTACGTGTCACTAAAGTAAGTTTATGCTGTATTGCACAAGCGGCAATCAGCGCATCATTATAAGGTCGTTTGTCCGGCACATGTAATTGAGCGCAAATCCTTACTGTATGCTCGTCGATCGATAAAATTCGTCCTTTAAATGTAGGGAGAACATATTGATCAAACCATTGTTGTAATTGAAAATATTGTGCAATATCCCCACGATGTTTAACACGCAAAATACCTTGTTCAAGCTCTAATAAAGTGATGGCACTGATATAACATTGATCAAATTCAATACTGCTTACCCATTGTATTACACCTTGATTTGCCTTGTTTTGGCTGATTTTACGCACTTCGGAAATAATATTTGTGTCCAGTAAATACATTAAAAGTCGATCTCCCGTTCAACTATTTCCGCCCGTTTAAAATCGACTTCAATTTCGTCACATTGTGGACAAGTCAGTGCCTCTAACAAGGTTTTCTTCTTACCGAGTAAATTCATATATTCTTGATAATTCAACAATACATATTCCAAATTACCTCGATTGGTAATAAATACGGGTTCCACTTGTGATTGTCTTTGAGCATACGTAGTACGCTGATTAAATTCTCGTGCAGTGACTATCATATTATCCTCCTTACCTCCACCCAATGTAGTCATGTTACTACATGATAAAAAAGTTAACAAATAAACTTTTTCAAAACTCACCGCACTTTTCTCTTAAATTATTGTTATAATTAGATAAGTCTGGTTTAAATAGGATAATGTCTACCGATGATGGAACAAAAAAACTACCGCATTGCCCTACTCTTCAATGCGAATAAGGTTTATGACCGAGGGGTAGTGGAAGGTGTCGGGCAGTATTTACAAGCCTCTCAATGCACTTGGGATATTTTTGTGGAAGATGATTTTGTATACCATAAGGAAACCATTGAAAGCCTCTCCATTGACGGTATTATTGCTGATTTTGATGATTTAGAAACAGCAACTTTATTAAAGGATCTGCAATTGCCCATTATCGGTGTAGGCGGCTCTTATCAAAACCCAGATTTTTACCCCAAGTTACCTTATATTGCCACCGATAATTATGCTTTAGTGGAAGCCGCATTTCTTCATCTTAAACATAAAGGTATTTCCAATTTTGCCTTTTACGGATTAGAAACAGAACAAGAAAAACATTGGTCTAAGGAACGCCAATCTGCTTTTTTAGATTTAATGCAACGTGATGAATATCATGGTTATGTGTATTCCTGCGGCCAAATCAATGCGACAAATTGGCTTAACTCCCAGCGCCAGCTTGGTGATTGGTTAAAAACCTTGCCGAAACATACCGGCATTATTGCCGTAACTGATGCGCGAGCAAGGCATGTATTACAGGCTTGTGAAGATTTAAAAATCGCGGTTCCCGATCAGCTTTGTGTCATCGGTATTGATAACGAAGAGCTAATCCAATATTTATCCCGTGTTTCCCTTTCTTCCGTCGCACAAAGCACCCAAGAGATCGGCTATCAAGCGGCCAAATGGCTCCATCGCCTGTTATCCGATCAACCGGTAAGCAATAAACCTCTTTTAATTCCGCCACTTAAAGTCATCGAGCGCAGTTCAACAGACTACCGCTCCCTCCGAGATCCCTTAGTCATTCAGGCCATGCACTTTATTCGCCATCGGGCTTGTCACGGGATTAAAGTGGAACAAGTATTGGATCATTTACGCACCTCTCGCTCTAATTTAGAGGCGCGTTTTAAAGGGGAAATGAACAAAACAATCCACCAAGTCATTCACGAAGAAAAAATTAACCGCGCCAAATACTTGTTATTACAAACGGATTTACCCATTCAAGAGATTGCCGATGTGTGTGGTTATCCCTCATTACAATACTTTTATTCCGTATTTAAAAAAGCATTCGACAAAACACCGAAAGCATATCGAGATATACGTAGAGTGCGGTAGATTTAAAAAATTTTTTACCAAACGACCGCACTTTATTTCAATGAGGTATTATTTAATACTCCCTAAGGTTTGTGCTAAAACCTCTAATTTAAATGGCTTGTTTAACACCGGATAAGGCTGCGATGCTAAATTGTTTGTATGATTTCCAGTCATTAATAATATTTTAATGTTAGGAAAATGTTGTTTAGCAAAATGGGCAACATCAAGACCACTCATTTTATTTGATAAAACAATATCGGATAAAAGATAGTCTATGTGACGTCCCGATTTTTCTAAAAACGCAATAGCACGTTCGCCAGAGTTTACGTCGATGACGTTATACCCCACGCTACTTAACTGCTCTACTAAGGTTTCACGTAATGTCGCTTGGTCTTCGACAAGTAATAATGAGCAAGGTTTATGTACTGCTTGCGCTGATGTGATAAGCGTTGTTTCATTAGTCTGACCACTTTCTCGTAAAATCGGCAGCTGTAAATGAATTGTCGTGCCTTTGCCTAATATGGATTCAATAAGTACTCTGCCTTTGGATTGACGAATAAATCCATACACCATGGATAAACCCAACCCATTTCCTCTGCCGTTTTCTTTGGTGGTAAAAAAGGGTTCAAAGACATGTTTTTGAATTTCTTGAGCCATGCCACACCCTTCATCAATGATAGAAAGCTGTAACATATCTTCTTGCCGGTGAGTACGCTGAACCAATAATCTTTTAGATTGAATAATAATTTGCCCCACATCATTCATGGCATCTTTCGCATTCACAATAAGATTCACTAACGCGGTCTCCAGTTGATTGCGATCCATATAGGCAGGCGGTAAATTCTCACTTAAATCTAACCGCACTTTTATCGTACTCGGGATACTGTGCTTAATAAAATCTTTAAATTCTAAAATAAATTGGTTGAGATCAATACCAGTAGGACGCAACGGTTGTTTTCTCGCATAAGCCAGTAAACGCTGAGTCAGTGTTGCACTGGTTTCTGCTGCTTTTAATGCGCGATTTAAACGTAACTGCTGTCTTTCCTGCAAAGATGCCGGATCAATCAGATCCAAGTTACCAATAATGACAGCAAGGAGATTATTAAAATCATGGGCAATGCCTCCCGCAAGTTGTCCCATCGTTTGCATTTTCTGACTATGGGCTAAATCATGTTGGAAAGAATGAAATGCCCGGGCAAGATCACCTATCTCGTCCTTTGACGATTGTTGTGGAATTTGAACTGTTTTATCACCCTCTGAAAATTTTTTTAAGGCTGACGTAATTGAGTACAGCCGTTTGCCTATGAGCGTGTAAATATAGGTACCTAAAATAATAATTAAGATAATCACAGCGCATGTAAAAACAGAAATAGACGTTGTTTTGTGGGATAAATATTGTTGGATTTCATTTGAGACGATATTGACATTTTCCACTTTATTTTTTGCAAGGGCCGTATATTCCCCATCAATTTTCTTGACTAAAGCATCGACTTTATACGTTAAAAACTTAATTCTTAGATTAACTTCTACGAGTTTTCTTGCCTCATGAATAATTTCAGTAAATTTGTTTTCCAGTTTTAAAAACTCCGCATAAATATCCGGTTGCTGACTCACCGCAGGTAGAAAAGAAAAAACTGATTGAATGCTTACAAACATTTCTGGCGAAAAAGAGGCTAAGGTCGATTGTTCTATTAATTTTTCGATTTTTTCTAGCTGCAAGATAAATGCCCGAGAGATATTAGATTTTTGCCCCAATCGTTTAACATGTCTAATATAAAGCAAACTTTGATTTAATCCACTTAAGATATCCGTATGGCTAATATGTCGTTTGTGAGACTGCTGTAACAGAGCTTGGATACTTTCTTCCAGTGAGTCAATGGTTAACATAATATTACGAAACTGTTCATCTTTCCCCATCTCGGTTTGTTTAGCTTGGGAAAGTAAGGTGTGTAATTGATTGACATGTTCAGTGAGTAAGCGAGATTCTTCTTTATATTCCAACGCATTAATAATTTGGGTTAAACGCGTAGAATAGGTTGAAATTTGAGCGGTTTTAATCCCTAAAGTCATCGTAAAAAACATTTGATTTAGTGATCTATCTCGCAAATCTGACAAAGAGTTATAAGTACTATTTAAACCAATAATCGCCGTTAAACTAATAAAAATCACGAGTAAAATCGCAGTAATCACAAAGGTAAATAATCGAGATCTCACACTGTAATATTTTGAAATTAAATATTTTTTCTGCGCTTTCATTTTGTTATACCGCAATATTTTCACACTAGATTGAATTATTTTAAAAGCCTTTAACACATAAATTATGACAATTATGAATGAAACACGAAATTTTTCATTCATATTCCTGTGTTATTAATAAGCGCATGATCAAGTTTTGAGGTGAATTCAAAATGACACATGCAACATTGCCCCTATTAGAAATGAAAGAGATTGCTAAAAAATTTGGTGATTTCTATGCATTAAAAAATGTGAGTTTAGACATTCACAAGGGAGAAATTCATGCATTAATGGGAGAAAATGGCGCAGGGAAAAGTACATTAATGAAAATTCTAGCCGGTGCTTATACTGCCACATCTGGTGAAATTAAAATTGATGGACACCCTTATGTCATTTCTTCTCCCAAAGCAGCCATTGACGTTGGTATTAGCTTAATTTACCAAGAAATTCAATTATCACCCAATTTAACTGTTGCTGAAAATATCTTTCTTGGCCGAGAAATTAAAACCCTATTCGGTCTAAATCGAACCCAAATGGAAGACGAGGCTCAAAAGGCATTAGATCGTTTAGGCGCACAGTTTAATGCATCTCAGAAAGTCTCCTCTTTAACCATTGCCGAACAACAACAAGTCGAAATTGCACGAGCCTTACATCGCAATACCAGCATTTTAGTCATGGATGAACCCACTGCTGCGCTCTCCACCCGTGAGACAGAGCGTTTATTTGACATCATAAAACGTTTACGTGATGAAGGTATGGCTATTATTTATATCAGTCATCGCATGGCTGAAATTTATGAATTAGCCGATCGCGTCAGCGTGTTACGAGATGGACTTTATGTGGGGTCATTGCAGCGCGATGAATTAAACGCGAACGCCTTAGTTCAAATGATGGTTGGTCGCTCTCTTACGGATTTATTCAATAAAGAAAAAGTCGAATATGGCGAAGAAGTGTTACGCATAGAAAACCTTGCCGATAATAATAAAGTGAAATCGGCCTCACTGACCATTCGAGCCGGCGAAATTATCGGTTTATCCGGACTTGTTGGTTCAGGACGTTCCGAATTAGCCCATTTACTATTTGGTGTTTCTCAGCCAACACAAGGCAAGATTTATTTAAATGGTCAAGCTATCAAGCTCAAATCACCAAGAGATGCCATAGACAAAAAAATCGCATTATTGCCCGAGAACCGAAAAGAAGAAGGATTATTTCTGAATCTTAATATTTTGCAAAATATTACGATGGCCACCATAGAACGCGATGCTAATTTTATGGTGATAAATCAATCTAAAGCAAAAGCCGCCGCAGATAATGCGATTCAAGGCCTGAAAATGCGTGTACCTAACGCAAATGTCAATGTCAGCAGTTTATCTGGAGGTAATCAACAAAAAGTATTGCTTTCACGTTGGATTGAAATCCAGCCCAAATTATTCATTCTTGATGAACCCACAAGAGGGGTAGATGTCGGGGCAAAAAGTGAGATATACCGCATGATGATAGAAATGGCAAAACAAGGGGTTGCCATACTCATGATATCCAGTGAATTACCTGAAATTATTGGCATGAGCGATCGCGTTTATGTGATGAGAGAAGGCCATATTGTCAGTGAATTACAACAGGACATCACTCAAGAAAAAATTATGGCCTTTGCTTGTGGCGCACAATAAGTTTGGAGGAAATAAAAATGAGTAACACCGTAGGCACTAAACCGAGTTTCAAAAAAATAGCATTTGCTGATGCTATGCAGGCAATGGGCATTTTACCTATTTTGATTTTAATTGTCGTCGTATTCTCATTCATTGCGCCCAATTTTATGACGGAAGCCAATATGATGAATATTACCCGGCAAGCCTCCATCAATATTGTATTAGCCGCAGGCATGACTTTTGTTATTTTGACCGGAGGGATTGATTTATCTGTTGGATCTATTTTGGGTGTGACCGCTGTCATGGCTCTAGTCAGTTCTCTAAATCCTATGTTAGCGGATTTCGCCGTCCCAATCGCATTAATTGCGGGATTGGGCATGGGGATATTTAACGGGATTTTAGTGGCTTACGCGGGTTTACCCCCATTTATTGTGACACTTGGAACATATACTGCGCTACGTGGAGTGGCTTATCTTGTGGCAGATGGCACAACGGTTATCAATTCAAAAATTAGCTTTTCTTGGATCGGTAATGGGTATTTAGGTTCTGTGCCTTACCTCGTGATTATTGCGTTTTCTGTCATTGCAATTTGTTGGTTTATTTTACGTCGGACGACACTCGGCACACATATTTATGCCGTCGGAGGCAATATTCAGGCAGCGCGATTAACCGGTATTAAAGTTTCCTTAGTATTGATTTTTGTGTATGCCACAAGTGGCTTGTTATCCGGTCTTGGTGGAGTGATGAGTGCTTCACGTTTATATAGCGCCAATGGCAATTTGGGCATGGGGTATGAATTAGATGCCATTGCCGCAGTGATTTTAGGCGGGACAAGCTTTGTGGGCGGTATCGGCACAATTACCGGCACATTAATTGGCGCACTTATCATCGCAACGCTTAATAACGGTATGACTTTAATGGGAGTGTCATATTTTTGGCAACTCGTTATCAAGGGTGGGGTAATTATTGTAGCTGTACTTATTGATAAATATCGTACTCGCAATCATTCAGCTTAGGAGAAACAATGATGAAATTAAAAACATTAGCAATGTCCATGATACTGGCAATTGGCATGACTTCTGTCGCCCAAACGAAAGAACTGAAATCTATTGGGATTACCGTAGGCGATTTAGCTAACCCATTCTTTGTGCAAATTGCAAAGGGTGCTGAACTGAAAGCTAAAGAACTGGCAGGAGATAAGGTCAATGTTACTGCGGTATCAAGCGGTTACGATTTAGGGCAACAAGTCGCACAAATTGATAATTTTATTGCGGCAAAAACAGACATGATTATTTTAAATGCTGCGGACTCGAAAGGGATTGGACCTGCGGTACAACGTGCTCGTGATGCGGGTATTATTGTTGTTGCAGTAGATGTATCTGCCGATGGTGCTGACGCTACTGTCACGTCAAATAATTACCAAGCGGGTGAAATCGCTTGTCAAAAAATTGTAGAAAAAATTAATGAAAAAGGCAATGTGATCATTATTAACGGCCCACCAGTCTCTGCGGTACAAGATCGGGTTAAAGGCTGTATGGATATACTCGCAAACTATAACGAAATTAATTTACTCTCCCATAACCAAAATGCAAAAGGTAGTCGTGAGGGCGGTTTGGAAGTGATGACGTCATTATTGATTGCTCACCCGAAAATTGATGCTGTTTTTGCCATTAATGATCCCACTGCTATTGGTGCAGACTTAGCGGCGAAACAAGCTCAACGTAATGAGTTCTTTATTATGGGAGTAGATGGCTCGCCTGATGGTGAAGATGCATTAAAACAAGAAAACAGTTTATTTATGGGTACACCAGCCCAAGATCCTCAAGTGATGGCTTCTGAAGCAGTGAAAATTGGCTATGACATTTTACAAGGTAAAGATGCGCCAAAAGAACCTGTTTTAATTCCTGTAACACTTATCGATCGTAATAATATCAAAGATTACAAAGGTTGGACGGTGAAATAAATCACACTAGGGCGTATTTACGCCCTATATTTTTTCGACCATAGAATTAAACAAATAACCGGTACCTCGAACCGTTTGAATAAAGGTGGGATTTTTAGGATTAGGTTCTATTTTTTTGCGTAAACGCATAATTAACACATCAATAGTGCGGTCAAAAATTTCAAAGTTTTCGCTATGTGTTAATTCTAATAATTTTTGTCTAGATAACATTTTTTGGGCATTTAATACCAGTGCATAAAGTAACGTATATTCACCTTGAGTTAAAACGACTTCATGCTTTTGTGGTGAAAATAACTTATGGTTTTCAACATCTAAAAACCATTTATTAAATAGAAATCCTGTTGACTGGTATTCAGTGGAAAATGGTAGTGGTTGGCTACGTCGAATTGCAGCCTTAACTCTTGCAACCACGACACGAGGATAAAAAGGCTTGGCGATATAATCATCTGCGCCCATTTCCAAGCCAACCACAATATCTGACTCAGAATCTAATCCGCTAAGCATAATAATAGGTAGATTCTTAATGGCCCTTAGTTGTTGTAACAATACTAAACCATTAATATCGGGCAAAATGAGATCTAATAAAATCAGTGCAATATCTGAGTTAGATTGCAGTATAGACAATGCTTCTGTCGCATTTTGTGCGACAAAAGTGTGATACCCATGTTCATCAAATATATCGGTGAGTAGCTCACAAATTTGAGTATCATCGTCAATAATGAGAATCGCGGTATGTGCCATAAATGACCTCATATCAAATCACAATGGGGCCAGTATAACGAATTTCATATTGGAATAGTATGTGCTATTCCTGATTTTGTGAATCAATTCAAATTTTAGGAGTAATTATGCGAATTGGTATTGATTTAGGTGGAACCAAAATTGAAGTGATTGCCCTGTCAGATTCAGGTGAAACACTTTTCCGTAAGCGCGTCCCCACACCAAGAGGGTCGTACTCTGATACCTTATCCGCCATTAAAATGTTGGTTGATGAGGCGGAATGCGCAACAGGACAAGTCGGCACCGTTGGAATTGGTATTCCCGGTACGCTTTCGCCCTTGAACGGTAAAGTGAAAAATGCCAATTCAGTGTGGTTAAACGGGCAAAAATTAGACCAAGATCTGACCGCACTTTTACAACGGGAAGTGCGCGTTGCCAATGATGCCAATTGCATGGCTGTTTCCGAAGCAACAGATGGCGCGGGAGCAGGCAAAGCTGTTGTACTTGCCTTGATCTTAGGCACAGGTTCCGGCTCCGGAATTGTGATTAACGGCAAACCGATTAATGGTGCGAATGGCTTAGGTGGAGAGTGGGGACATAATCCTTTGCCTTGGTTAGACGAAGAAGAGTTAGCCATAGCTAACGCAAATCAATGTTATTGTGGAAAGCATGGGTGTGTGGAGCAATTCGTTTCCGGAACAGGCTTGTGTGACGATTATGCACGTCGCGCAGGGATTCGGTTAAAGGGCGATGAGATAGTTCAATTAGCAGAACAAGGCGATCTTAATGCCGAACTTTCCTTACAGGCCTATGAACGACGCTTAGCAAAAGCATTAGCCGCATATATGAATATATTAGATCCAGACGTTGTGGTTTTTGCCGGTGGCATCTGCAATATTGAACGCTTATATACCTCAATCCCTAAACTACTACCGGAATATATTTTTGGTAAAGAATGCCATACGGAAATCAAAAAAGCAGCACATGGTGATTCTAGTGGCGTGCGTGGTGCGGCTTGGTTATGGCCACTTGACCATCAATCAGGTAAATAATAAGGAGTATACATGAAACGCTCTGACATTAATCATGCTATAGAGAAAGCGAAATTGGTCATGCAACAACATTCTTTTTGTTTGCCACCTTTTGCCTATTACCACTTAACAGACTGGCAAAATAATGTGACAAATTCACACGAAATTCAACAAGCGCATCTAGGTTGGGATATTACTGACTTTAATTTAGGGGATTTTGCCAATGTCGGGTTAAGCCTGTTCACCCTCAGAAATCAATCCCCAAATAATGACAAACCTTATGCTGAAAAAATTATGGTTGTTCATACTGGACAAGTGACACCTATGCATTATCACTGGAAAAAAATGGAGGATATTATTAATCGCGGTGGGGGGAATTTAATTGTGCAACTTTATCACCGCAATGAAGATACGGATTTATTAGATTATGAAAAACCGGTGCAAATTAGTATAGATGGTGAACAACGCACAATTAAAGCGGGAGAAAAAATTTGTTTGTCTCCGGGCCAAAGTATTTGCCTTTATCCATTGCTATATCATAGCTTTTGGGCCGAGAACGATGCGGTCTTGGCCGGAGAGGTTTCTATGGCCAATGATGATTTAACAGATAATCGCTTTTTAGAACCATTGGGGCGATTTTCTCATATTGAAGAAGATGTCCAACCCATACATTTACTTTGTAGTGATTATAAGGAGTTTTTATGTCGTTAATAAATTTAAAAGATATGTTAGCCGTTGCCGATCAACACAAATTTGCAGTTGGCGCATTTAATGCCATTGATTCGAATTTTATTGATGCTGTATTTACTGCGGCAGAACAAAGTCAGTCTCCTGTTATCATCAATGTCGCAGAAGTGCATTTACAATACATTGATTTAGAAGCAACCAGTGAATACATTAAGAAAAAAGCAACATATCATCATGTGCCGGTGTGTTTAAATCTTGATCATGGTTTAACCTTAGCTACAGTAAAACGGGCCATTGATTGCGGTTTTTCATCCGTGATGTTTGATGGTTCCCATTTACCTTATCAAGAAAATATTGAGAAAACCCGCGAAGTGGTGGAACTTTGTCGCCCTTATAATATTTCGGTGGAAGGTGAACTAGGGGCTGTAGGAGGTGATGAGGGAGGCGCACTGGAAAGCCAAGCAGATGAATCCCTCTATACCAATATTAGTCAAGCCATAGAGTTTGTTACCCAAACGGGTGTCGATGCATTGGCTGTAGCCATCGGCAATACTCATGGCAAATATAAAGGCACGCCTAAACTTGATTTTGAGCGCTTAAGCCAAATACATCAATTGGTAAATGTACCATTGGTATTACATGGCGGTTCAGGATTAAGCGAGACCGATTTTCGCACCACTATTGAACATGGTATTTGTAAAATTAACTTTTTTACTGGTATGTCACAAGCAGCCTTAACTCAAATAACCCAAGATATTCAGGCGGAATACTTAGACAATAAATATAATTACTACTTGATGATGATGGCCAATACGCAAAATGCTATTGCTCAAACAGTTTGCGAACAAATGAGAATTTTTAATAGTATCAATAAGGCGCATTTATATGGAAAAGCGTAATGGTATTTTAGCAATCGGTAACTTACTGATTGATCGAACCTTAGTTGTTTCTGAATACCCTCAGGAATCCATGCTGACAACAATTACCCATGTTGAAAAACATTGTGGAGGCGGCTGCACGAATATATTATTTAATCTGGCAAAACTGGATCCCCACTTACCATTATTTTTAAGTGGTGCCGTAGGTGATGACCCTGAAGGCGCAATGATTCTTAAGCAGGCTAAAAACAAAGCCATTGATGTCAGTCAAGTGGTAACTGTCGATCTACCCACATCTTTCACCGACGTCATGATTAACCGCCAAACCGGTGATCGGACTTTTTTCCATTATGTTGGTGCTATGGGATTATATGACGCACAACATTTTGTAAGCGAGCGGTTTTTTTTGCATAAATTAACAAGATTTTTTGCATAGATTAAAATAAAATTCTATGCAAAATAAAGTGTTAAAAAAGCCCTTTAAAATCTACTTTAAAGAGCTTTTAAATTATCTAAAACTTGTAAACCAAATTATCTTCATATTTGCCGTTATGACTGGCTGAGGCTTGAATCGCTATACGTTTATAATTTTCAAACGCCTGCCAGTTATCAGCCTTGCTCTCCATCAAATAATCAATAAAGCGAATAAACTCACTTTTTGTTGAGCTGAAGAAGATGTAAGGTGGTTCGGTTAAATGGATTAGGCGTAAAAAGTCGATTAAATCAAAATAACGCTCTTGCTTATAACTTTCCTGTCTTGTGCAAAGGTATGGTGGATCAAGCACTAACAACACTTTTTCCTTGCCCTTAAAACGAGGAATAAGGGTATGAAATGACTCTCGAATAATTGTAACACCATCTAAATATCCCCCCGCTTCAGGGTAATCACTTTGTCGGACACAATGCCAAAAATCATGACTGTATAATTCGTCTAAAGTTGCCACTTGATTACCTGAAAATAACAACCAAGAAGAAAGGCTTGCAAGGTCAATAAAACCATTAAATTCTTTGATTTTATTAATAATTTTCTCTTTCAAAGCCTTGTCTAATCGTTTATTTCTTGGTACAATACCGTCAACAATTTGAAAGATCTCTTGGCGTAGTTTATTAATGTCGTCGATGTGTTTCAGTCGTTCGCTATAACCATCAAAGTCATTGTAAATCACTTCCGCCACTGGTTTTGTGCGCTTTGCAGTTTCGCTTAATAACCCCGAACCGCCGAATACATCAATAATCGTCCAGCCCTTGCCGTCCCCTTGAATATTCTCGTTTAAAACCTGTTTAAACTGGTTTAAAAACATTCGTTTTTGTCCAACAAACGGCAGCGGAGCTTGTTTAAACATAGTACGCGCCTTGCTTGCTTGCTTGCTTG
>NZ_PHHA01000002.1 GCF_002795425.1 Conservatibacter flavescens | reverse complement strand
AGCCGACAGAGCCAACTCAACCGACAGAGCCAACTACACCAATTTATAAAGAAACAGTACCAGGTATTGTTGCGATGCAAAGAGGAAACTTAGAGCAAGGATATGCTGAAATTGGTTCGCTTCATCAACGTCGTGGTGATGGTGCGACAATGGCTTGGGATTCTTGTGGCTGTGTCGCAAAAGAAAGTGATGGCCAAACTTGGATTCGCTTATTAGCCAAACGTTTAGAATTGGACGGACGTTATCGTTTTGATACAAATATGAATATTTATGGTGTACAAATCGGTCACGACTTCAATTATCACTATGATAAAGAAGATCAATCTCGTTCACATTCAGGACTTATCTTCGGTTATAGCCGTAATAAGATGAAGTTCTATGATCAGTATCGCGTAGATATGGATCATTATTTCAGTTCTGGTGAAATGCGTATTGCGGGAGATAAACAAACTGGAACAGGGAAATCTGATCGCTTTAGTTTAGGCTTAAGTCATACTCACTATGAGAAAAATGGAAGTTATTTGGATCTTGTGGGATTAGTCAGCTACATTCGAAACACTTATACCCCTCGTCGTGATGGCAATCAAGTCTCGCAAAATGGTTTAGGTGTGGTGTTATCTGCGGAAGTTGGTCGTCCTTGGGCGATTGGTGATTCAAATTGGTTAATTGAACCACAGGCACAATTAATTTATCAATATTTGAATTTATCAAGTTTTAAAGCAGATGATGTTACGACAGTGAAAGGCGCTAACCATCATGGGTTGCGTGGGCGTTTGGGTGTTCGTTTAGCACATCATAGTGATAATGGACATGCTTTCACCAATACGGTTTATGGTATTGCGAATATTTATCATGACTTTATGGACGGCAGTTCGGTTCAAATTGGTCGAGATAAATTAAGTGAAAAATATAACCGCACTTGGTGGGAAGTAGGTGTGGGTATGCAATTACCACTTACTCCAAATAGCCATATTTATGCTGATGCACGCTATGAAAGTAACTTTGGCGGTGAAAAACGTCAAGGCTATGGCGGTACAATCGGTTATAAATATACTTGGCGTTAATAGAACGACATTGTTTTATAATTAAGAAAATAAGGCTGGAAACAGCCTTATTTTTTTGCCGAAATAAATCCTTAACCTGCTTTAAATTCCCTTTTAGAAAAAGGCGTTAGGAATATTGAATATTTATTTTCAACCCAATTATTTAGAGAATTTTCGAAAGTTATGATACAATTCTGCGTTATGCAATAAGTGCAAAGAAAGGGTTTATGATTAGGCATGAGTTATCAAGTTTTAGCAAGAAAGTGGCGCCCTAAAACCTTTACAGAGGTTGTGGGACAGGAGCATATTTTAACCGCGCTTTCTAACGGATTGAAAGAAAACCGTTTGCACCATGCTTATCTTTTTTCCGGCACTCGAGGCGTAGGGAAAACCTCCATCGCTCGTTTATTTGCCAAAGGGCTTAATTGCATTAATGGGATAACAGCGGATCCTTGTGGAAAATGTGAACATTGTAAAGCCATTGAAGAAGGGCATTTTATTGATCTAATTGAGATTGATGCGGCTTCTCGTACTAAAGTAGAAGATACACGCGAACTGCTTGATAATGTGCAATATAAACCCGTGCAAGGACGTTATAAAGTGTATTTAATTGATGAAGTACACATGTTGTCTCGTCATTCATTTAATGCATTGTTAAAAACCCTAGAAGAGCCGCCGGAGTATGTGAAATTTCTTTTAGCTACAACGGATCCACAAAAATTACCTATTACCATTTTATCTCGTTGTATCCAATTCCATCTAAAAGCATTAGAGCAAGAACAGATTAGCAATCATCTAGAACATATTCTCACGTTGGAAAAAATTCCTTTTGAATTGACCGCACTTTCTAAACTTGCTAAAGCTTCTCAGGGGAGTATTCGTGATAGTTTAAGTTTAACGGATCAGGCTATTGCGATGGGAGAAGGTAAGGTGAGTGCTGATGTTGTCAATGACATGTTGGGCTTACTTGATGATAATCAAGGATTAGATATTATTCGGGCTTTACATCAGGGCAATGGTGATGCCATGATGAAAACGGTGCAAGCTGTGGCACGTAAAGGCGTTGATTGGGAGCAATTATTGATTGAAGTCGCTGAATTGCTGCATCAAATAGCCATGTGTCAGCTATTAACAGCAAATCCTTTAGACGAAAGCCCTGTTGCGTTTTTAGCAAAACAACTATCACCGGAAGATGTTCAGTTTTATTATCAAGTCATGGTGATGGGGCGTAAAGAGCTTGCGTTGGCTCCAGATCGTAGAACGGGTGTAGAAATGACGTTATTACGTGCTTTAGCATTTCACCCTAAAATAATGGCACAAGCCGAACAAAATAGGCCGGTTGAAACAACGAGCCAAAAAAGTGCGGTCGAAAATCATGAAAAATTGAGTACAATTCCTGTGGTGTCTTCCGCTAAGATACAGGCGCAGGCGACAATTCAATCGACTCCAGGCGTGGCCTCCTTACAGCAATTACGTAATATACAATCCGGTAATCAAGAAAAAAAAAACGCTAATGCAGAGTTAGCGTCTTCATCAGGTGTGGCAGAATTGCCGGTTATTTCTTCTGCTCAGTCCCAACAAAAACTGGATTTAATTGCGAAAGTATCGAATTTGGCTGCACAAAATCAGCGCAAAACAGAGCCATCACTTTCTTCACAAAACCGGGATTTTAAGGCACCGGCTGAACAGTACACAGATGAAAATCAGACTGATGATGAAAATGATGAAGCTGTGACTTACCGTTGGGAATGGATTAATCCAGAGATGGCCAATGTTGAACAAGGTATACGGCCATCAGAGATTAAACAGGCTATCCTACAAGAGAAAACACAAGAATTAATTGATAAAGTGGTTAATCTTGCAGCAGAACGTGATCCTTGGGCAAAGATAATAGAAGACTTTAAACCAGAACGCTTTGTAAAACAGTTAGCACTGCATTCGGTGTTATTAGCACAAAGTGAAACTCAAATAAAATTAGGTGTTCGCAGTAAACAAGCACATTTGAATAAACCCAAAAATGTACAAGAATTAGAAAAAGGTTTGTCAGATTTTTATCAACAAGCAAAACAAGTGGAAGTGGTTGTGTTTGACGAGATTGATCAATTAACGCCTATGGAACATCGTCAACAAATCTATCATGAACTACAGGTTCAGGCGAAACATGATTTACTTGAAGATGAAAAAATTAAGTTATTGCAACGCGAGTTTAATGCGGAATTAAGTTTAGAGAGTATTCGCCCGGTGTAGGTGACATTCGGTCTGATGCAGAAATTGACGTAAATACAGACTAGATATATACTTACGTACTATTTCGTAGCCTCTAGGCCGGAAATTTTTATTAAATTTTTCATTTATTAACAACAAAACGGAAGAAAATTATGTTTGGAAAAGGTGGCTTAGGCAACTTAATGAAACAGGCGCAACAGATGCAAGATCGTATGCAAAAAATGCAGGAAGAGATTGCGCAATTAGAAGTGACAGGTGAGTCAGGCGCAGGTTTAGTAAAAGTGACCGTTAATGGCGCGCATAATTGCCGTCGTATTGAAATTGATCCTTCTTTAATGGAAGATGACAAAGAAATGTTAGAAGATCTTATTGCGGCTGCATTTAATGATGCTGTTCGTCGCGCTGAAGAGCTTCAAAAAGAAAAAATGGCTTCAGTAACCGCAGGTATGTCATTACCACCAGGTTTTAAAATGCCATTTTAATCAAAATATATAAAATCTGACCGCACTTTTCATAAGTGCGGTTTCTTTTCACTAATTTTTTATCTCTATGCAAACAAGTCCACTTTTAGAAAACCTGATTGAAGCTTTACGTTGTTTACCTGGTGTCGGCCCTAAGTCTGCACAGCGTATGGCATATCATCTGCTACAGCGAGATCGTAGTGGAGGCATGGCATTATCTCGCGTTTTAACAGAAGCGATGTCTCAAATTGGCCACTGTGAACAGTGTCGAACATTTACAGAAGAAGATGTATGTACAATTTGTTGTAACCCTCGTCGCCAAAATACGGGATTATTGTGTGTGGTCGAAATGCCGGCGGATATTCAAGCGATTGAGCAAACAGGGCAATTTTCAGGACGTTATTTTGTGTTAATGGGGCATTTATCCCCCTTAGATGGTATAGGGCCTAAAGAAATTGGCTTGGATTTATTGCAACATCGTTTGGAAACCGAGTCTTTTACGGAAGTGATTTTAGCCACGAATCCAACAATAGAAGGTGATGCTACGGCAAATTATATTGCAGAAATTTGTCTGCAATTGGGCATTAAGGTAAGCAGAATTGCTCATGGTATTCCTGTGGGCGGTGAACTGGAAATGGTTGACGGTACAACTTTAACACATTCCTTTATTGGGCGTAGACAGATTGAATAGAATAAGGGATTGCCTCATTCATTTAAATAGTATGCCCTTTCGATCGTAACGGCTATTGATAAAAAAATGTACGAATAAGACATCTCTTATTCGTACATGTTGTGAAGCGTATTTTATTGAAACTATTTTACTTGGTTTAATAAAAATTGAACCAGTAAGGAAACTGGACGGCCTGTTGCGCCTTTTGCTGCGCCTTGTAACCAAGCGGTGCCTGCAATATCTAAATGGGCCCATGGATAGTTTGAGGTGAAGTTAGATAAAAATGCGCCGGCAGTAATTGCACCTCCCCAACGTCCTCCGATATTAGCGAGATCAGCAAAATTAGATTTTAGCTGTTCTTGATATTCTTCACTCAATGGTAAACGCCATGCTTTGTCTGTGCTTTGTTCTGCCGCTTTTTCTAAGGCTTTAGCAAGCTCATCATGAGAAGACATTAAACCACTGTTATGTTGACCTAATGCCACTACACAAGCGCCAGTGAGGGTTGCGACATCAATCACCAGTTCTGGATTAAAGCGTTCAACATAGGTTAGGGCATCACATAAGACTAAACGGCCTTCTGCATCAGTATTTAATACTTCAACGGTTAACCCTTTCATCGTTGTTAAAATATCACCTGGACGGTAAGCATTGCCACCTGGTAGGTTTTCACATCCCGCAAGCACTCCGATTACATTTAAGGGAAGTTCTAATTCGGCTAATGCTTTCATTGCGCCATATACAGTCGCTGCACCACACATGTCATACTTCATTTCGTCCATTTCAGCAGCTGGCTTTAAGGAAATGCCTCCCGCATCGAACGTTAAGCCTTTGCCGACAAGCACAATAGGGGGCGTATTGGGATTCGGATGATTTTTATATTCTATGACAGACATGAAGGCTGGATTGCTTGAGCCACGAGAAACAGCTAAATAGGCGTTCATTCCTAAACGCGCCATTTCAGCTTCATCAATAATGGTTGTTTGCATAAGTGCGGTGGAATTTGCTAAATTTTTTGCTTGTTCTGAAAGGTATGCGGGGTTGCAAATATTCGGCGGGCAATTTGCGACATGTTTAGCATATTCGATACCTGAGGCTATAGCGTTAGCATGTATAATGGCTTGTTGTGCTTGGGCAAGATCTTCCTCTGTGACATAAAAATCAATTTGCTGTAAAGCAAGGGTGTTTGGCGATTTTTGACTTTTAAAATCCTCAAATTTGTAGAGAGAATCTGCGATGGTTTCAATGGCAAAGCGGATATTCCAATAGTGATTACGATCATTTATTTTGATGTCGTTTAAGCAATATAGGGCTTCTGTTGCATTGGTATTTTTTAACGCTTCAATAGCGGTTTTAACAATTTTTTTATATTGAATAGGGCTGAGTTCTCCTTCCTTACCACACCCGATAAGCAAAATGCGTTCAGCTTTAAGGTGAGGTAAATGAGAAAGTAAAAGATAGCGGCCTATTTTTCCTGCCATTTTTTCTTTGGCAATCATTGTGCTGAGAATGTGTTGGTTTTCTTGGTCAAATTTAACCGCACTTGGCGATAATGTGCCATTTTCATAAATACCAAATATTAAGCACGAGGTAGATAAATCACTTAAATGAGTATTTTTTGCATTGTATTTCATTTTTATTCCTCTTTTTACGCTGTTCTGTTGTAGAATAATGAGCGAATGCTATTATTAAATGATTTAACGATTTTATCAAGCAAGGCAAAAACGTGATTTTAACGAAATATCTTATTAAAGAAATCTTCAAAAGTCAGATTGCTATTCTGTTTATTTTACTTTTGATTTTTTTCTGTCAGCAATTAGTGCGAGTATTAGGGTCTGCCGCCAATGGGAATGTGCCGGCAGATTTGGTGTTATCGTTGCTCGGGTTAGGAATGCCAACTATGGCGCAATTGATGTTGCCACTGTCTTTATTTATTGCGGTATTGTTAACTTTAGGCCGTTTATACGCAGAAAGTGAAATTACAGTCATGCGTGCTTGTGGTGTTGGGCAACGGATTTTAGTTCGAGTAGTATTGCTGCTTTCATTATTAACGGCAGGAGTAGCTGCTTATAATGCCTTATGGCTTTCTCCTTGGGCCATTCAGCATCAAGTACAAATTGTAGAAGATGCTAAAGCGAATCCTCGTATGGCGGCATTAAGCGCAGGACAGTTTATGTCTTCTGGAAATGGTGATTTTGTATTATTTATCAATAATATTGAAAGCAATCAAATTAATGATATCTATCTGTTTCAGATGAAAGAGAGAGGTAATACGAAGCCATCTGTTGTGGTTGCAGAGAAAGGGGAGTTGACCTCTTTGCCTAATGGGGATCAGATTTTAAATTTGGAGAATAGTCGTCGAATTGAAGGAAGTGCCGCATTACCTGATTTTCGTATTACGGATTTTGAAAGTTATCAAGCTTATTTAGGACATCAAGATACTACAGCAAATAGTAACGATACAGATTTGCTGGATCTGTATACTTTAATTAATAGCGATTCTCCGGAAATTAAGGCTGAATTGCATTGGCGTTTGGCTTTGATTCTCGCTGTACCTATTATGGCCTTGCTTGCGGTACCATTGAGTAAAGTTAATCCTAGACAGGGGCGTTTTGCAAAAATCTTGCCAGCACTACTGTTGTATTTAATTTATTTCTTATTACAAAGTTCATTAAAATCTGCAGGCACAGCAGGTAAATTAGATGTGACATTGTTGATGCCATGTGTCAGCCTCTTTTTCTTTGTGTTGGCTATTGTGTTAAATAGTTGGGATAGTCATTTTATGTATAAGTTACGTCAAAGTTTTGGTCGCAATACAGCATTGAAGGGAGAATAAGACAATGATGAATGTATTGGATCGTTATATTGGTAAGAGTATCTTAGGAGCCATTTTTGCAACGTTGTTTACATTAGTGGGATTGTCCGCCATTATTAAGTTTGTAGAACAATTTCGTAGCGTAGGAAAAGGGACTTACGATACGATGCAAGCGGTATTATATACGTTATTAACAATGCCTAAAGATGTGGAAACTTTTTTTCCTATGGCGGCTTTATTGGGGGCTTTAATCGCATTAGGTAATTTAGCGAGCCGTAGTGAATTAGTGGTGATGCAGGCCTCTGGATTTTCGCGTTTAAAAATTGGTTTTGCCGTGATGAAAACAGCATTACCTTTGGTCATTTTAACCATGATCATCGGGGAATGG
Source organism: Conservatibacter flavescens (assembly GCF_002795425.1). GTDB lineage: Bacteria > Pseudomonadota > Gammaproteobacteria > Enterobacterales > Pasteurellaceae > Conservatibacter > Conservatibacter flavescens. The sequence continues at coordinate 419,132 of NZ_PHHA01000002.1, read as the reverse complement.
GGGATTCCACAAACAGAACAATTTGCTCGTGATATGCGTTCAAAAGCGATTTCTGGTGGCTCGATGTTATCTGTAAGAAATGGTGTGTGGGCAAAAGATGGTAATCATTTTATCTATATACAACGTATCACGGAAGAAGCGAGCTTACAAAATGTCTATATTTACCGTTTTGATGATCAACGTCGTTTACAAAGCGTGAGCCAGGCAAATTCGGCACAATATGAAAATGGAAAATGGACATTAAGACAGGTGAATGAGTCAGAAATTACACCTGATCAAATTATTACAAAGAATCGCTTGAACCAAGAATGGCAAACGAATTTAACCCCAGATAAGTTAGGCATTGTGTCTTTACGTCCAACGTCATTATCTATTACAGGCTTATCGAATTATATCCGTTTTTTAAAAGAGACAGGGCAGGATTCTAAAAAATTTGAGCTAACCTACTGGCGGAAATTATTTCAACCGATTTCCGTTGGGGTAATGATGATGCTCGCTCTTTCCTTTATTTTTGGTCCTTTGCGTGGCGTAACCGCAGGTGCGAGAATTGTCACGGGAATTTGTTTTGGTTTTTTATTTTATGTGGTCAACGAAATTTTTGGCCCATTAAGTTTGGTATATAATGTGGCACCGATAGTAGGCGCGTTAATTCCAAGTGTATTATTCTTGGTGATTACATGGTGGCTACTTAGCCGTAAGCGAGATTAATGGTAAAATAGTCAATAGGGGCGCAGTTTATCAGACTGCGCCCCTATTTTATGTTTGTGATAGACAGAAAATTAAGCTGTTTTTTGGGCTAACATCGTAACAAACTTCATTTTGATACGGTTGCCATTTTCATCAGTTTTGTGTAATTCACCCATTTCTTCGTTATATTTTACTAACTGCCAATCTTGGTAGTAGTTTTTCAATTCGTTTTCTTTGAAAGTGAAAGAGAATGGCATTGGGCAAGGTACATCGTCTGTTGACATGGCCGCAACAATAAGATTATAGCCGCCGATATTTGTCTGTTCTTGCATATTTTTAATGATAGCAGGGACCGCTTGGCGATCTAAGAACATGAAGACAACAGTTGAAAGGATAACATCGTACTTTTCTTGAATATTGGCTTGGTTAATATCATATTGTGCAATATTGATGTTAAGCTTTTCTTTTTCAGCTGTTTCGCTTAAAAACTGTAAGCTTGTTGGGTTATGATCCCGTGATGTGACTTGATGTCCTAGTAGGCTTAAATATAAAGAATTGCGACCTTGTCCACAACCTAAATCTAAGATATGCGCTGAATCTTTAAAAAGAGGTGCAGCGCTTTTCACTTCTGAGTGAGTTGGGGTCATGTTGTATTTTTTTGCAAAATAGTCTTCTTTTTTGCAATAAAATTCTAAATAACACTCGAGATCGTCAGAGAGCGCTTCAACTTTATGCCAGAGTTGAGGCTCAACAAATGGCGTTTTGTTTTCTGGTGTGAAAATATGTTCACTGATCACTTCGCCTTGTTCGGTTAAAACATAGAATTTTAGTTGTCCTTTTAACACAGTAACTTTTCCCCATGTTCCCACTTTGGTATTGTGCTTTTCTTGGAACATTTTAGGTAGGCTATCTTTTGTCCATACTGGCATTTTTTTATAGCAGATAAGATCTTGAGACATGGTTTATTCCTTTTTGTAACATAAAATACCTGAGTAATATGGTAGGTTATTTGGGCAAGCCTTGCAACTTAAAACCTGACTTATTTAGTTGGTTTTTGATTCAAATCAAAAAAAGATTGTGGAAAAATAACCGCACTTTATTCGGGTAAAGTGCGGTAGAATTTATTTTACTTTTTATTAAAGGGAGCGTTGGCTGAGATAGCGTTCTACGGTGTCAACAATCGCTTGTGTTTGGGGATCTATTTCAATATTCACTGGATCATTAATTTGCTTTTGACCAATTAAAGTGCGATTTAATGTTTCAGGAATTAAATTGACACAAAAGCTTTGTGCTTTGACTTCTCCAACAGTCAGGCTAATTCCGTCAACGGCAATAAACCCTTTGGTTAGGATATATTTCATGACATTTGTATCTGGCAATTTAAACCAAAGTTGGCGATTGTTTTCATGGCTGATAATCTGTTCGAGTGTGGCCATACAATAAACATGTCCTGATAAAATATGTCCCCCAATCTCTGAATTCAGTTTCATTGCTCGTTCAATATTAACCCAGTCACCAACTTGCAATAATCCTAAATTGGTAATATTGAGTGTTGCTTGCATAAGATCGAAGCTGACTAAGTCATCTTGGATTTCTGTCACGGTTAAACATACCCCGTTATGGGCAACAGAAGCACCAATTTCAAGACTATCTAGCATTTCTGGTGGCATTTTAATTGTGTGTGTTCTAAAATTGGATTTTTCAATTATTGCGGTAATTTGCGCAATGCCTTGTACAATACCTGTAAACATGGGATTTCCTCTAAACATTTTATTATTTTTTATTATACGATTATTTTATGAAAAATACATTTAAACTCTCGGAATATCAGGAGCAAGCCAAAAAATTGGTGGCGATTGCGATTCCTATTTTACTTGCTCAAATAGCACAAAATTCAATGGGATTAGTCGATACGATAATGGCTGGGCGAGTGAGTTCTGCGGATATGGCTGCCATTTCAGTTGGTGCGTCTATTTGGTTGCCATTAGTGCTATTTGGGCATGGGCTACTATTGGCATTACCGCCGACCATTTCTTATCTTAATGGTTCAGGTCAACGCCACCGAATTGCACATCAAGTTCGGCAGGGGATTTGGCTTGTCGTGTTTAGTGCTTTACCGATTGGAGCCTTGATTTATTATAGTGATATTGTGATTCAATCTATGGAGATGGAACCACATTTAGCCGAGATTACGATAGGCTATTTACATGCGATGTTGTGGGGATTGCCAGGTTATTTATTGTTAGTTAACTTTCGCACGCTCAATGACGGGCTTGCGAAGACTAAACCGGCAATGGTGATTACGCTAATTGGTCTATTACTTAATATTCCATTAAATTACATTTTCATCTACGGAAAATTTGGCATTCCTGCTTTTGGTGCTGTTGGGTGTGGGATTGCCACCTCAATTGTTAATTGGGCCATGTGTTTTATGATGATCCTGTATTGTAAACAAGCGGGTAATCAACGAGATTTAGGTGTATTTAAGAATATTATAGAGAAACCGAATCCTGAGACCTTAAAAAAATTGTTGCGTTTAGGTGGGCCAATTGCGTTGGCATTATGTGGCGAAGTCGCATTATTTGCTTTGGCGTCGTTATTTTTATCTCCTTTAGGGTCAGACATTGTTGCTAGCCATCAAGTCGCGCTTAATACGAGTTCTTTTATTTTTATGTTACCCATGTCACTTGGTATGGCAACGACAATTTTAGTTGGACAACGTTTGGGGGAAGGGAGCCCATTAGATGCTAAAAAAGTGGCGTATGCTGCATTAGGTGTAGGGTTATCTGTTGCGGTTGTGACGGCATTATTAACCGTATTATTACGGACACAAATTGCTGAAATTTTTGTAAAAGAAGCGGAAGTGATTGCGATGGCAAGCTATTTGTTACTTTTTGCCGCATTATATCAATTTTCTGATACTGTGCAGGTTGTTGTAAGTGGCGCTTTGCGAGGCTACAAAGATACTAAAGCTATTTTATATATTACATTAGTGTGTTATTGGTTAATTGGTATGCCTGTTGGTTATCTGTTGGCGATGACTGATTGGATTGTGCCACATCTAGGGGCGATGGGTTTTTGGATTGGTTTTATTGTGAGTTTAACTTTTGCAGCCATTTTCCTTTATCGCAGAATGAAGAAATTACAAGCCATTCCAGATCAAGAATTATTAGGGAAATTAGACAAGATTAAATAATGGTCAATAGATAAGCCACAGAAGGGATAATATAAGGACAGAATACTTCTGTCTTTCTTTATATGAGTAAGAGAATGGGCGTATATAATACGCCCAAACAGAAATAATACGTTGTTAACAGCTGAATAAAAAAACTTATTCTACAACTAAAGTACGGCAGGTATTTGTTCCGCCAACAGCAAGTTCATCACCTTGAGTTAATAGAACAAGATCGCCTGCGACTAAGAAACCTTTATCTTTCAAGATTTGAATTGCCGCTTTAGCACCTTCTACAGTACGGCTTACTTCATCACAATATACTGGGGTAACACCGCGATATAATGCGCATAGATTTAATGCATCTTGGTTACGAGATAATGCGAAAATTGGTAATCCAGAACTAATGCGAGACATTAAACGTGCGGTTTGACCGGTACTCGTCATTGTGATAATGGCTGCAACGCCTTCCATGTGGTTCGCGGCGTACATCGCTGACATGGCAACAGACTCTTCGATGGATTTAAAGGTAACATCCATACGGTGACGTGAAACATTGATGCTTGGCATTTTTTCAGCGCCTAAACATACTTTAGCCATTGACGCTACAGTTTCTGCAGGATATTGACCTGCAGCGGTTTCAGCAGAAAGCATTACCGCATCTGTACCGTCTAATACAGCGTTTGCAACGTCCATCACTTCTGCACGGGTTGGCATAGGGTTGCTAATCATTGATTCCATCATTTGTGTTGCAGTAATGACTACGCGATTTAATTGACGTGAACGACGGATAAGTTTTTTCTGTACGCCAACTAATTCAGCATCACCAATTTCTACGCCTAAGTCTCCGCGCGCAACCATGATGACATCTGAGGCTAAAATAATATCGTCCATCGCCGCTTCATCAACGACTGTTTCTGCACGTTCAACTTTGGCAACAATTTTGGCTTTTAGGCCAGCCGCTTCAGCTAATTCACGGGCATAGTTTAAATCCGCGCTTGAACGAGGGAAAGAGACAGCAAGGTAGTCAACACCGATACGCGCAGCAGTGATAATATCAGCTTTGTCTTTTTCGGTTAATGCATCAGCAGATAAGCCACCGCCAAGTTTATTGATTCCTTTGTTATTTGAAAGTGGGCCGCCAACAGTCACTTCAGTGAATACTTTTGCGCCTTCAGTTGAGAGAACTTTTAATTGAACGCGACCATCGTCTAATAATAAAATATCGCCTGGTACGACGTCTTGTGGAAGGGTTTTATAGTCTAATCCAACAGCTTCTTGATTCCCTTCACCTTTTGGTAATTCCGCATCTAATATAAATTTGTCACCGACGTTTAAGAAAATTTTACCTTCCGAAAATGTAGAAACACGGATTTTTGGACCTTGTAAGTCACCTAAAATTGCAACATGACGACCTAATTTTTTAGCGATCTCACGTACTTTTTCTGCACGTCCAATATGGTCTTCAGGCGAACCATGGGAAAAGTTCATACGGACAACATTCGCACCAGCAGCAATAATTTTTTCAAGGTTATTGCCACGATCTGTTGCAGGTCCCATAGTACATACAATTTTCGTTCTTCTTAGTCTTCTAGACATGAAATTTACTCCGTAAATTATCCCAACGAATGAGAGTTAATGATTGAAAAATGATTTCCCGTTAATGGGAATAAAACTGCCTACATTATACGCTGAAAACGAAATTAGATCGAGATCACAAATTGCAATTTTTTTCTTTCGTTTGTATAGTGAGATCTGTGATGACACAAGAAAAATAGTTGTATTGATAACCAAAGTAAGAGGGGATTAAAAATGAAAGTCTATATTATGCGCCATGGAGAAGCTGAGTTAATGGTGACAACAGATGCTGAACGGTGTTTAACGGAATATGGCGTGCGACAAAGTTTTGAACAAGGGAAGCATCTTAAAGCTGTAGCATCTTCGATCCAAAAAATCATTGTTAGTCCATATACTCGCGCGCGTCAAACCTTTGAACAGGTTAATTTGGCTTGTGAAAATCAGTTGATTAAACCAGAAATTTGGGAAGAAATTATTCCTTATGGTAATGCTAAAATAGTATGTGATTATTTAGCTACTCTTATTGAAGAGGGTGTCGAATCGGTGTTATTGGTTTCCCATTTACCAGTAGTCGGTAGCATTGTGTCGGAAATGTGCGGTCGAAATTCAGTGAGTTTTCAGACATCAACCATTGCTGTATTAGATTGGAATGGTGAAAAAGGCGAAGTGGTAGATTCTTATCACTATGGCGAAGAGTAGAGAGAATCTGAATCATCTTAGTGAGTAAATGGGGCGTTAATGAATAGATCATTTAATACGCCCCATTTTACTTATTAGACGGAATTAATTTTTAACTAAAATTAATTCTTCAGTTTCATTTGGCTCAATGGCACATTCGCCCATAACCAAACAAGATTCAAACATACTACGTGCAACTTCTCGACTACTATGGATAACGACATCAGCACCACTTTCAAGTAGCGCTTCTTTCTCATCGCTATAGGTTGCATAAGAAATCGCTTTAATATGTGGATATTTTTCTTTTAATTCTTTGATAATATCTGCATTTTCATAAGCGTTTGGTGTAGCAAACATCACTAAACGCGCATCTTGTACCGCAGCTAACTCAAGGGTTTCAATATCCTTAACATTACCAAAGATAGCATCAACACCTTCTTCATGTAGTTTTTCTACATGAGAATGAGAGGCTTCGATAACCGCGAAAGGTATTGATTTGGCGCGTAACTTATTACCAATAAGACTTCCCACACGACCATCACCAACTAAGATAATATGATCTTTTAGGGTGAGTGGAGACTGATGGAAATCGTCTTCCAGCTCTTCTTTCTGTGGTACGGTAACCAAATTTTCCTGTTCTTCGGTTTTGTGTGTGAATTTTTCTAAATAAGTAAATAGGATCGGATTCAGCAAGATTGAAATAATTGATCCTGCTAAAACTAGATTTCTACCTTGTTCGTCAAGTAAACCTAGAGAGACCGCAAGACCCGCTAAGATGAACGCAAACTCACCAATTTGAGCTAAGCTGATTGATACGGTAAGTGCGGTACGTTTTGGTTTTCTTAATAAACGAACGAGTAAGTAAGCAGCAATGGATTTACCAAAAACGATGATGATAACAGTCGCCAAGACAGATAATGGTGATTCAACTAAAATCATCGGGTCAAAAAGCATACCGACGGATACAAAGAAGAGTACCGCGAAAGCATCACGTAGTGGTAGGGTATCATTGGCTGCACGATGGCTGAGTTCTGATTCATTTAGAATCATACCTGCAAAAAATGCACCCAAGGCAAAAGAGACATCAAATAAATGTACAGAACCATAGGCAATCCCTAAAGCAATAGCTAATACAGAAAGTGTAAAGAGCTCTCGAGAACCGGTCGCTGCACTACGTGCGATGAGCCAAGGAATGACACGTTTTCCAATAATTAACATGACTGCAACGAATGCAATGACTTTACCGATAGTAATTGCGAAGTCACCTAGCATATTACTAAAGTTCGCGTTTTCTTGTTGTAGCATTTCAGCAACAGCAGGTAATAAAACGAGGGCAAGTACCATTGCTAAATCTTCTACAATTAGCCAGCCAATTGCAATTTTGCCTCGCATTGTTTCAAGTAATTGTTGTTCTTCAAGGGCGCGCAAAAGAACAACGGTACTTGCAGTTGAAAGACAAAGACCGAATACTAAACCGCTGATCGTGCTCCAACCCAAGACAGTTGAAAAAATCCAACCGAATACAATTGCGGAGGCAATTTGTAAAAGTGCGCCCGGAATGGCTACATACTTTACAGAAAGTAAGTCCTTTAAAGAAAAGTGTAAACCAACCCCAAACATTAAGAGCATAACACCTAGTTCAGAGAGTTCGTGAGCGATATGTAAATCGCCTTCAAAACCAGGTGTAAAAGGTCCGATCATGATACCTGCTAAGAGATAACCCACGAGCGGAGAAATTTTTAAACGATTAGCAATCATTCCCAATATATAGGCTCCTGCGAGACCAATGGCTATCATGCTAATTAAAGGCGTTGAAGGATGCATAAATCAAAATTCCCATTATTAAATAATAAGTTAGTCTTAAAATATGAGGGATATTAAGAAAAAGATCAAGATTTTTGCATAAAATTTACTAAATTAAAAATAAACCTACAAAGAAATATTCAAATTTGTGATCTAGGTAACTTGAAATAAGTAGATAAAGTGCGGTATTTTTATGTTGGTTTTTTAAGAATTTTTGATATTTAAATGTATTAAGGAGAAAAAAATGAAACTCTATGTTTATGACCATTGCCCTTATTGTATTCGCGCAAGAATGATCTTTGGTTTGAAAAAATTACCGGTAGATTTGGTGTTTGTACATAATGATGATGCGGATACGCCAATTCGTTTAATTGGTAAGAAAGCCGTACCTATTTTAGAGACTGAGGACGGCAAGATTATGCCTGAAAGCTTAGATATTGTGAGATATATTGATGCTTTAGTTACGCCGAAATTATTAATAGATGATATTCGACCGGAAGTGACACAGTGGATTGAGAAAATCCGTAGTTATAGCAACAATTTGTTATATCCACGCTTTGTTAAATTGGATTTACCAGAGTATGAAACAGAGAGTGCGAGAAATTATTTCATTGAAAAGAAAAGTGAGGTTGCAGGAAACTTTGATGAACTTTATGAGAAGAGTGCAGAGTATTTAGCAATGTTACATCAAGATTTAGCTGAGTTAGAAGGCTTGTTAGTTAGTGATGAAGCATTTAGTGGAACATTATCTTATGAGGATATTGTGCTTTTCCCTATCTTACGTAATTTTACATGCATAGAGGGAATTGAGTTTCCAGCTAAAATAGCCCGTTATATCGGAAATATGGCGGTGTTAAGTAGAATATCTCTTTATTATTCCAAAGCTTGCTAAAGCCTCAATAAGAAAAACCCGATATTCAATATTGAATATCGGGGAGGTCTTAAAAATAAGTAAGATTTAAAAAGACATCTGCAATAAAGCAGTACACTAGCATTAATTAAGACCTTATATTTTTAAAATAGTTTCATAAAAAATGCAGAATTTAATAATTTTTTTACAAAAAAATTAAAATCAAAATAAAATCAACAAGTTAAGAGAGATATTATCTATTTATCTTTAAAAGATTGAATCTGTCTCAAAATTCCAGTTTTATCTAAACCAAGTTCAGTTAACATTTCGGCTTGTGTCCCTTGAGGAATAAATATATCAGGTAAGCCAAGTTGTAAAAGTGCGGTTGGTATTTTATGCGTATTTAATACTTCTGCAACAGCACTACCTGCACCACCTTGAATTGCATTTTCCTCTAACGTAACAATCAATGAATGTGTTTTGGCAATTTGAAGAATACGTGCCTCATCAATAGGTTTTACAAAGCGCATATCAATAACTGTTGCATTTAGTTCTTCTGCAACTTCTTGTGCTGTAGGTAAAAGGGTACCAAAATTTAGAATTGCGATGTGTTGTCCAACACGTATTTCCCTTGATTTACCTAATACTAGAGATTCAAGCGGTGTGAGAGGGACACCAATCGCATTGCCTCTAGGATAACGTACAGCAGCGGGTTTGCCAGAATGATAACCCGTGTAAAGCATTTGGCGACATTCATTTTCATCACTTGGTGTCATGATGACTAAATTCGGAATACAACGCATAAAGCTAATATCGAAAGCACCTTGATGTGTTTGTCCATCTGCGCCGACAATTCCCGCACGGTCAATGGCGAATAAAACAGGCAAGTTCTGAATAGCAACATCATGGATTAACTGATCATAAGCGCGTTGTAAAAAAGATGAATAAATGGCGACAACAGGGCGATAGCCTGCGATAGCTAAACCAGCTGCAAAAGTGACAGCATGCTGCTCAGCAATCGCAACATCAAAATATTGCTCAGGGAAACGATTAGAGAATTCAACCATTCCTGAACCCTCTCGCATAGCAGGAGTGATCCCAATTAATTTTTTATCTTTTTCGGCTGTTTCACAGAGCCAATCACCAAAGATTTTTGAATAGGTTGGTATAGTGCTAGATTTTGGTAATTTACCACTTGTGGGATCAAACTTAGGTACGCCATGGAAACCAATAGGATCTTTTTCAGCCGGCGCGTAGCCTTTCCCTTTTTTGGTCATGATGTGCAAGAACTGAGGGCCTTTAAGTGAACTCATATTTTTCAGTGTTTCAATGAGATCATCAATGTTGTGGCCATCAATTGGGCCAATATAATTAAATCCAAGTTCTTCAAACATTGTGCCAACCGGAGAAACAAAACCTTTAACATGTTCTTCAGTTTTGCGTACAAACTCTTTAATTGGCGGAACGCCTGATAGAATTTTTTTTCCTCCTTCACGAATAGAGGAGTAGAAAGAACCGGTTAATAATCTGGCTAAATGATTATTCAATGCCCCTACGTTTTCGGAAATAGACATTTCATTATCATTTAAAATGACTAACATATCGGTATGCAGTGAGCCGGCGTGATTCATTGCTTCGAACGCCATACCTGCAGTAATTGCGCCATCACCAATAACGCAAACCGTTTTACGACCGGCATTTTCTTTTTGTGCTGCAACCGCAATGCCTAAACCTGCACTAATTGAAGTAGAAGAGTGTCCGACACTAAGAACATCAAATTCACTTTCTTCCCGCCATGGAAATGGATGTACTCCCCCTTTTTGTCGAATCGTATGCATTTGATCTCGTCGACCCGTTAAAATTTTATGTGGATATGCTTGATGGCCGACGTCCCAAATGAGTTGGTCAAAAGGGGTTTTAAAGACATAGTGCAGCGCTACCGTCAGTTCAACTGCGCCTAAACCAGAGGCTAAATGGCCACTACTTTGGCTAACGGATTCCAATAAATATTCACGTAGTTCTTTACAAACTTGTGGCAATTGATCTCTACTGAGTAAGCGAAGATCATCAGGTGAATTAATTAAGGATAAGAGAGGGTAGTTTTGCATAGTAATTCGTATGTTCTCGGTTAATTTTTTCGATGAATAATAAAAGTAGCTAAGTCACGAAGTGCGGTGACATTAAAAGGAATTTTATCCAATGCAGAAAGTGCCTCTTGATAGAGTTGTTGCGCTTTATCTTTTGCGCCTTGTAATCCTAACAATTTTGGATAGGTACTTTTATCTGATATAAGATCAGAACCAACGGTTTTGCCTAAAGTTTCGCTATCACCTTCAATATCTAAAATATCGTCTTGGACTTGGAAAGCGAGTCCAATAGCTTCAGCATACTGGACGAGCTGTTGTTCTAGTTGTTTATTTTGAAAATGAGGAGAGCAGATAAACCCCATTTTTAAAGCACTCGTAATTAATGCGCCAGTCTTATTGCGGTGAATTAATTCTAACTCATGTAAATCAATCGTTTTATTTTCAGCAATTAAATCTAAGCTTTGTCCAAGACACATGCCTTTTGCGCCCGCGTTTTTAGCCAATTCTTGTATTAATTGTAATTTTTGCTCTGCTTGTAAATTGGGTATTTGTGTCAGAATTTCAAAGGCGAAACTTTGCAATGCATCTCCCGCTAAAATCGCAGTCGCTTCATCAAAAGCTACATGACAAGTGGGTTTTCCTCGACGTAAATCATCATTGTCCATTGCAGGTAGATCATCATGAATAAGTGAATAAGCATGAATAGCTTCAATAGCGGCGGCAGCATAGTCTAATTGGGTCGCGTTTGCGCCTAACATATTGCCTGTAGCATAAACTAAAAATGGGCGAATGCGTTTTCCTCCGAGAAGTAATCCGTATTTCATCGCATCAGCTAATGGAGAATGCAACGAATTAACCTGTGTTAATTGCTGGGAGAGGAAATGATTAATGCGTTGCTGCATTTGCTGTAAATCTTGAGAAAACTGATCCATTATGCCATCACTACTAGGTTATTGTATTTTCGGGTTGATATTCACTTAATGTGACATCATTTTTTTGCAATAAAATTTGAATACGTTGTTCTGCTTGTTGTAAACGGGTTTGGCCTTGCTGGGCAAGTTGAATACCGTTTTCAAACTCTTTTAAAGAATCTTCTAAAGATAATTCACCGGATTCTAAACGGGAAACAATGCTTTCTAATTGTGTTAATGTGGTTTCGAAATCTACAGCATTTTTTTCCGTACTTTTACGTGCCATATATTCCCCTTTGAATAAAGCAAATAACAGGTATTGTACTTGAGGAAAGGCTTTTCCTGCAAGGAGAAAGTGTAATCTATAAAGAATAAATTATAGTCATTAATATTCAAATTCGTATGGTATTGGCTCCCTTTGAATTTAAGCGCCTCTGTATTTAACTACGATCTGTTTATCCTAATTCAATTTTGGGGGAAATTATATGAGAAGAGTATTTTTTTATGCTTTGATTGAGAAAGAAGCGCTAGTTAATTATAACTAGCGCAATCATGGGTTAATGAGAATATTATCCCGTATTTCGCATACCAGCGGCAATACCGGTAATGGTAATCATTAATGCCTGTTCTAAAATTGGATTAGGATCATCATTTTGTTCTCTTAAACGGCGTAGTAATTCTACTTGCAGTAAATTGAGTGGATCAGTATAGACATTGCGTAAAGCAATGGATTCTGCAATCCAAGGCAAATCAGACATGAGCTGATCGTCATGAGACAAAGATAATACTGTTTTTATATCCGCATTGAGCTGTTCACGTAGAGATTGTCCTAAATACCATAATTCAGGTTTAACTAAGTGTTGATCATAATGTTCGGATAACCAAGTGTCGGTTTTACTAAACACCATTTCGAGCATACCAATACGAGTAGAGAAAAATGGCCAGTTGTGGCACATTTCTTCTAATAAAGTGCGGTTGCCTTTTTCGATAGATTGACGTAATGCGGCTCCAGCCCCTAACCATGCAGGTAGCATCAAACGGTTTTGCATCCATGCAAAGATCCAAGGGATCGCGCGTAAGCTTTCTACACCGCCATTTGGGTTTCGTTTGGCAGGACGAGAACCTAAAGGCAATTTACTGAGTTCTTGTTCAGGTGTTGCGCTACGGAAGTAAGGTACAAAGTCTGGATCTCCACGCACAACACCTCGATAGATTTCACATGATGTAGTGGAAAGCTCGTCCATAATATCACGCCAAGCTTGTTTAGGTTCTGGCGGAGGAAGCAAATTAGCTTCTAATATGGCGCTAGCATATAAATCAAGGCTTTCTACGGCAACAGCAGGTAAACCTAATTTAAAGCGGATCATTTCGCCTTGTTCTGTCACACGCAAGCCATTACGTAATGAGCGAGGCGGTTGAGAAAGTAGGGCTGCGTGAGCTGGCGCGCCACCTCGTCCAATTGTGCCACCTCGTCCATGGAATAAGGTGAGTTCAATACCGAGTTTTTCACATAGATTTACCAAGACTTCTTGGGCTCGATATTGCGCCCATGAGGCAGCGAGCATGCCGGCATCTTTTGCTGAGTCAGAATAGCCAATCATGACCATTTGTTTATTATTGATGACACCACGATACCAACCTACATTAAATAGCTGGGTCATCACCTCTTCTGCAGCATCGAGATCGTCTAACGTTTCAAATAATGGCACGACGGGTAAATGATAAGGCACTCCCGCTTCTTTTAAGAGTAAATGGACAGCTAATACATCAGAAGCTGTGCGAGCCATCGAAATGATATAACAAGAAATGACGCCTTCTGGTTGTTCTGCGATGACTTTACAGGTATCTAAAACCTCTTGCGTATCTGCAGAGGGTTCCCAGTTTTGAGGAAGTAGAGGGCGACGGGAACTAAGTTCACGAATTAAAAATGCTTGTTTATCTGTTTCAGTCCATTGTGCATAGTCACCTAAACCGATATAACGCGTAATTTCAGCGATAGCATCGGTATGACGAGTACTTTCTTGACGAATATCTAATCGGGATAATGTGACGCCAAAACAGCGAATTCGACGTAAACAATCAAGTAATAAACCGTTTGCAATAATACGCATGCCACAACCTAATAAAGATTGATAGCAGTCATATAGTGGCTCCCAAAGTTGTTCATCATGCGTAATGATATCTTCTGTGCTAAACAGGGGTTTACGAGCAGCAAGGACGTCGTTGTAATAGGATAGGGTATTTTTTAACTTGGTACGTAACGTTTTAATGACCACTCGATAAGGTTCAATGTTATCGCCATATTTTTCACGAAATGATGGTGAGCAATGGACAATGGATAATTCATCAGATAATGCTTTAATATCTGTTAAAAATAATTCCGCTGCTTTCCAACGAGACAGGTTTAATACCGTACGTGTGATTTGTGCTGTGACAAATGGATTACCATCGCGATCACCACCCATCCAAGAAGAAAAGCGAATAGGGGCAAGGCCGACAGGATGTTGTATACCAAAATGCTTTTCTAAATGAAAATTTAACTGGCGGCAAAATTCAGGCACGGCTTGCCATAAACTATTTTCGATAAATGCCATACCCCATTTAGCTTCATCAAGTGGTGTTGGGCGCTGAATACGAATTTCATTCGTATGCCAAGCAAGGGCAATATGTTGGAGTAGACGACGTTTAATCTTACGTTCTTCTTGCTCGGTGAGATCGCTGTGTTCTAAACGGCTTAAGCAGCGATTGATTTCAACGTGCTTATGTACAAGAGAGCGACGAGTGGTTTCTGTTGGGTGTGCAGTTAATACGAGTTCAACAAGTAATTTTTCAACCGCGTCAATTACTTTTTCTGTCGGGATGTTTTGTTGTTTTAGACGCTCAAAAAGTGCACCAATAGAACGTTCGCTGGAAGCTGTATCTTGGTGTTTACGTGATATGGTTTGATATTGTTCTGCGATATTCGCTAAGTTTAAAAAATGACTAAAAGCTCGAGCAACAGGAATAATATTTTCTGTGGAAATATTGGCTAGCGTATCTAATAATTTAGCTCTTGCGTCATCATCACCGGCGCGAGAATTTCGAGATAAAATACGAATGTTTTCAATTAAGTCAAGAATGTCACTTCCTTGCGCATCGCTAATGGTTTCACCTAAAAAATGGCCTAGCATGCTAATGTTGTTACGCATCACGGCATATTGTTCACTCATAAAAGCCCCATAAGTAAAGAAAATAATTGAGATATCTTAGATATAACAAAAATGTGCTGAGGAGGCAAATAGCATTTAATTTATCAGATAAAAAAATGTTGAAACTTTGCTTTAAATCATTTTTATTTAAAAAAGTGCGGTTATTTTTATGAAATTTTTAATGAATACAGAGAATGAGGGAAACATAATTTAAAATAAAAAGTGCGGTAATTTGAACCGCACTTAGGAAAAAGAAATTATATTATTTCATAATTTTAAGAAAGCGTAAGATAAAGATTAATATTGCAGCACCGGCAACACCAAATCCTAGACCCGCTAGGCTGAATTCGCCAGCCGCATGTGCTGAGCCAATGCCAAGCAAGTCACCAAAAATCCAACGGCCTAATGAAGAACCGATAATACCGACCACAATATTCATGAATAAGCCCATATCGCTCTTCATGACTTTTTCTGCGATCCAACCAATTAAAGCTCCGACAATAATAGCTGCAATCCAGCCCATAATAATTTCTCCTATTTAAAAATATAAGACTTGTCCTGAATGCTACAAGTCTTATTTAGTCTAACGTGTTTTAGGAGGAAAATGCAAATTTTTGTCTATTTATTCGCTTCATGAGGGGATAATTTGCGAACAGATTTGCGGGACACTAACTCAGGGTGCATCTCGATACGAGTGCGTTCATGTGCTAAACCATTAATCCGTTGAAGGAGTAAATGTAGTGCCATGATACCCAAACGGGTTTTGGATTGATGGATAGTGGTCAACGGTGGTGAATAAAAACGTGAGGCATGAATGTTATCATAACCGATGATGGAAATATCTTGTGGGACAGATAGGCCTTTTTCATTGATCGCAGAAATTGCCCCCAGCGCCATGACATCATTGCAACAAAAAACGGCGGTGGGTAATGTCCCTTGAACAAGTATTTTATTCATGCACTCATAGCCGTCTTCCGGTTCAAAATGGCCTTCCATAATCCAATCAGGATTAACAGTAAGATTGGCATCATGCATGGCTTTGACAAATCCATCATAGCGTGTTTTTGCTGTTGTTTTACTTAAATCACCTGTAATTAAACCAATTTTAGTGTGTCCATGTTCAATCAGGTGTCGGGTTGCTAAATAGCCACCATCAAAGCTATGATCTAAAATAAGATCGGTTTGCTCATTGTCTGGTCCCCAATCCATCACCACCATAGGGAGTGAGGCAAAGTTTGATAATAAATCAAGGGAGTCAGTAGTATATTCAGAACACATGACTAATACGCCATCAACACGCTTTTGAGCAAGCATATCCAAATGATTTTTGATTTTCTCTGCGTTATTTTGAGTATTACATAAAAACAAGGAATAACCTTGACGGTAGCAATGTTCTTCTACTGCGTGGATAATTTCGGCAAAATAAGGCGCTTCGCTGGTGGTAACTATCATGCCGATTGATTTCGTTGTATTCACTTTTAAGCTACGAGCCACCGCACTTGGCGAATAATTTAACTGTTTAATAGCATCTAAAACCAGTTGTTGGGTTTCTTCTGCGACAAAGCGTGTTTTATTGATTACATGAGAGACTGTGGTGGTTGATACGCCAGCCATTTTTGCTACATCTTTAATTGTCGCCATATTATATTCCTGATCATTTTTTATAGTTATTATAATGCTTCACTTTCATGAAGCGAATTGAATTCTTTGGTTTTCTCTGAAAATAGTGTGTTAAGTCACATTTTTGCGCTATTTTAGGAGAAAAAATAGCTTTTTATGCAAGACTTTGATAAAGTTATCCTATCATTTTTAATGTTTATTCGTGAGGTGAGTATGAGTGATTTTGGCTATGCTATGATGATGGTTGTTTTTTCTTTAGGTATGATTTTAGTGTTAGCGCTGTCTATTTTCTAAAATTATCAAAAAAATAACCGCACTTTTTTGTATTTTATACGTAATAGGCCGATAGTTTCGGCCTATTCTGTTTTTAAATTTAAGTTAGTTCTGTTTGGGCTGTATCGCTTAATAACCGCGCGATGGTATTACGATAAGAGATTTCTAAGCTTTCTCTGCTAGTAGCGGTAACACCTTGATCCAATAATAAACCATCATTGACATCGTAAACCCAACCATGTAACGATAATTTTTTTCCCTTACGCCAAGCCGATTGAATAATAGAAGAGCTTCCTAAGTTATAGACTTGTTCTGCGACGTTAATTTTAGTCAACATATCTGCTCGGTGTTCGGGGGAGAGTTTGCCTAAAAGGTGGCTGTGTTTGTACCAAATGTCTCGAATATGTAACAACCAGTTATTAATTAATCCCAAGTCTTGATTGGACATAGCGGCATGGATACCACCACAATTCGTATGTCCACAAATAATAATATGTTCAATTTCAAGTACATCTACAGCATATTGTACAACAGAGAGACAGTTTAAATCGGTATGAATGACTTGGTTGGCCACATTACGATGTACGAACAATTCACCAGGACCGAGATTTGTTAACTTTTCAGCAGGAACACGACTATCGGAACAACCTATCCATAAAAAGCTAGGTTTTTGTTGATTTGCAAGGCGCTCAAAATAATCTGAGTTTTCATCTTTCATGCGCATTGCCCAGCGATGATTATTTTCAAAAAGCTGTTCGATTTTTTTCATTCTTAGTCCTGTATTTGTTATACTTTATTTTTAAAATCAATAGATCCTATTGTATGTAATCTTTTTTATTATCTCAATTATTATAAGTGATTATCTATTATGAATGCGTTAGAAATTGATGGATTAACCAAAGAATATCGTAATGGCGTTAAGGCGTTACATGGCATTCACTTGACTGTTAAAGAAGGCGATTTTTATGCGTTATTAGGCCATAATGGTGCAGGGAAATCAACGACAATTGGCATTGTCAGTTCTTTAGTGAATAAGACCAGTGGTACAGTGAAAGTGTTTGGTTATGATTTAGATCATGACTTGCTCGCACTGAAACAACAAATAGGCCTCGTGCCACAAGAGTTTAATTTTAACCAATTTGAAAAGGTGATTGATATTCTCATTAATCAAGCCGGGTATTATGGCATTGCGCGTGCTGAAGCGCTAAAACGAGCTGAAATTTGGTTAAAAAAATTAGATTTGTGGGATAAAAGAGAGCAAAAATCAATGCGTTTATCTGGCGGTATGAAACGACGCTTGATGATTGCTCGCGCACTAATGCATCAGCCAAAACTATTAATTTTAGATGAGCCTACTGCTGGGGTGGATATTGAATTACGTCGGACTATGTGGGCTTTTTTAAGAGAGTTAAATCAACAAGGGACAACAATCATTTTGACTACTCACTATTTGGAAGAGGCTGAAATGTTATGTCGTAATATCGGTATTATTCAGCAAGGGCAACTTGTGGTGAATACAACAATGAAAGATTTGCTCTCTAAGCTAGAAACAGAAACATTTATTTTAGATTTAGCTGAAAACAGCGCCTTACCACAGGTTAAACACTATGTTGTCACACCATTAGATAGCAATACTATTGAGGTGGAAGTGAAACGTCAGCAAGGACTGAATGATTTATTTGCACAATTATCAGCACAGGGAATAGAAGTACTCAGTATGCGAAACAAAGCAAATCGTTTAGAAGAATTATTTGTGACTATGTCGCTCAATAAACCGGTAGAGGGGGTATAAGATGAAATTGGCTTGGGTGGCATTTAACACGATTTTATATAAAGAAATTCATCGTTTTATGCGTATTTGGGTACAAACTTTAGTGCCTCCAGTAATTACAATGACTTTATATTTTGTGATTTTCGGACAGCTCATAGGTAGCCGTATTGGAGAGATGGCGGGAGTGAGTTATATGCAATTTATTGTACCGGGATTAATTATGATGTCGGCTTTAACAAATTCATTTACGAATGTTGCATCCTCTTTTTATAGTACAAAATTTGCTAAAAATGTAGAAGAATTGCTGATCTCTCCAGTATCTACACATATTATTATTTTAGGCTATATTGCTGGGGGAATGGTGAGAGGATTGGCTGTAGGGGCTCTAGTCACAGCCGTATCATTATTTTTTGTGTCTTTTGAGATTCAATCTTGGACCGCCATTTTTATGACCTTATTAATGACAACCGCAGTATTTGCATTAGGTGGGTTAATTAATGCGGTCTTTGCCCGTTCTTTTGATGATATTAGCATTATTCCCACTTTTGTTCTAACGCCATTAACGTATCTTGGTGGAGTATTTTATTCTATTTCTTTATTACCGGCATTTTGGCAAGGCGTGTCAAAATTAAACCCTATTGTTTATATGATCAATGGTTTTCGTTATGGTTTTCTCGGTATTTCAGATGTGAGTCTGGTGTATACTTTTGGCGTATTAGCGCTGTTTATTGCGGTTTTATATGCCATTGCATATTATTTAATTCATCGGGGTGTTGGATTAAGAACATAATCATCATATAACGCAAGTTTTCCTCTTGTATTGTCATCAAATCGTCATAATTGATTCCTATAATTGGCGCTGCTGATTTTAGGTTTTATGGCGCTTGCAAAGAAGATAGGCAGGATAATAGGAGAGGGATTTATGGTAAATACATCAGCAAAACAGAGTACGCCGATGATAGCGAATGTGTTATTTGGCTTCTTATTGGCGGCAATGAGTATTTATTTTATTACTTGGGGATTAGAATACACACTAAATCAACAAGTTTTATTATTTATGGTGTCCACCTTTTTTGGCATTTTTATGGCATTCAATATTGGTGGAAATGATGTCGCTAACTCTTTTGGTACGTCAGTCGGAGCGGGAACATTAACGGTAACTCAAGCATTAGCCGTAGCCGCCATTTTTGAAGTATCAGGAGCAGTATTAGCTGGGGCGGCAGTAACTGATACCATTCGCAGCGGGATTGTGAATATTGGGGACTTGGGTGTTTCACCAAACCAATTTATTTATTTAATGTTATCAGCACTTGCAGCCGCTGCATTTTGGTTATTATTTGCGACTAAAAAGGGATTACCCGTTTCAACAACGCATGCCATTATAGGCGGGATCGTCGGTTCCTCTATCGTTTTGGGAATTAACATTGGTGGTACAGAGTTAGCATTTTCAACCGTAAAATGGTCTAAAATCGGTGAAATAGCGATTTCTTGGGTTGTTTCTCCTGTATTAGGAGGCGCATTGTCTTATGTGTTATATGGTTTAATTAAACGTAAAATTTTAGCTTATAACGAGAGAATTGAAGAGAAAGTTAAACATTTAAAATCACAGAAAAAACAACTCAAACGTAATCAAAAATCGTATTTTGAACGTTTACAAGATTCAGAAAAATTACCTTATACTACCGCGCTATTACGTGATCAAGAAACATTCAAAGATGCAGATGTTGTGCGTGAAGAGCTTGAAACGGATTATTATAAACACCTTTATGATTTAGAAAATGAGCGTGATAGCTTAGATACATTGAAAGCTTTAAAAACATGGGTACCATTAATCGCCGCTTTTGGCGCAGTGATTATGAGTGCCATGGTTGTGTTTAAAGGCTTAAAAAATACAGGTGTGAATCTCTCAAACTTACACGCAAGTTTAATTATGGGAATGATTGGCGCAATGGTTTGGTTGACCGCCTTTATTTATACTAAAACCATTCGTGGAAAACATAAAGAGGATTTAGGGAAAGCCACCTTTATTATGTTCAGCTGGATGCAGGTTTTTACCGCTTGTGCTTTCGCATTTTCTCATGGTTCAAATGATATTGCTAACGCGGTTGGGCCTTTTGTTGCAATAATGGATGTTATTCGAACCAACGCTATCGCGGCAACAGCCGAAGTACCGGCACCCGTTATGATTACATTTGGTGTAGCCTTAATAGTCGGTTTGTGGTTTATCGGTAAAGAAGTTATCCAAACGGTTGGAACGAATTTAACTAAAATGCACCCAGCTTCAGGTTTTTCTGCTGAATTAGCTGCGGCCGCCGTAGTTATGGGCGCTTCAAGTTTGGGTATTCCTGTGTCAAGTACGCATATTTTAGTTGGAGCGGTATTAGGAATAGGTCTAGTTAATCGCAATACAAATTGGAAATTAATGAAGCCTATTGGTATGGCGTGGGTAATTACCTTACCAGCAGCAGCCATAATCAGCGCGCTAATGTTCTTAATTTTAACAAATATATTGTAAAAGAAATCGTCTATTACGAGTAGAGAACGTTTATAAAATACACGGGTATTTGGGTAGAAAATTAATGTTGATGAAATTTAATGCAATTAGTCGAATTTACCATGTTTTTACTTGCAAACAATTCATCGCAGGTTATAATTCACTACATTGAATAGGATATTACATTATAGTAAATCAACATTAGCCTGAGTGACGAAATTGGTAGACGTAGCGGATTCAAAATCCGCCGCCCTTAAAAGCGTGCCGGTTCGAGTCCGGCCTCAGGCACCAATATTCCAACCTATGTATAAAAAGCCAGTTTTAAAAACTGGCTTTTTTAGTCTTAAAACCCCTCTAAAATCAATAACTTAAAACTATATACTGTAAATAACAACACTGTTTATTATTTAGGGTGTTTACATTGTAAAACGCTTGTTTTATGATCTAAAAGGATCACGAATACAGCAAGTTTGCACCCGAATTTGCACCCGATTGCACCCGAATTTTAATCCTTAAAAAGGTTATGAAATGGCTACTCAGTGTTTAGCAAAGTTTAATTTTGAAGCAAATAATGCTGAAGTTTCTGAAACATTATTTGTTGAGCTGAGAGCTTTTCTTGGGAAACAATTTTACTAAGGTAAAAATTATTACTGAACAGCAGTGGTTGCAATATGCAAAATAGATTAAGGAGTTACAATGAAAAAATATCTTCTAATTGTTACCGCACTTTTTCTTTCATCATCGCTTTTTGCGGCGGAATATAGTTGCGAAAATTCAAGAAAATATTGCAAGGAAATAAAATCTTGTGCGGAAGCGAAATATTATCTTAATCAATGTGGTGAAAGCCGTTTAGACAGAGATGGTGACGGTATTCCTTGTGAAAATATCTGTGGCAAGGGGAAAAAGAAGAAATAGATAGAGAGATGGCAGTCATTTAATAATCTGTAGGTGACAAGGTCGAAAATGTACTTGGCTAAAGCTTATAAGAAGTGCATTGTAATTGACATTAAAGGAAGGAAAATCTGCATCTTATTAAATTGGAAGTTAGTCCAACTTTTTGGGATGCAGATTATTTCACAAACTAT
Organism: Conservatibacter flavescens; assembly: GCF_002795425.1. Classification (GTDB taxonomy): domain Bacteria; phylum Pseudomonadota; class Gammaproteobacteria; order Enterobacterales; family Pasteurellaceae; genus Conservatibacter; species Conservatibacter flavescens. The sequence continues at coordinate 396,935 of NZ_PHHA01000002.1, read as the reverse complement.
TCAGCAGTGGCTTGATTCCATTGACGCTCGTGCTCAGGCCGTTTGATTTGTAAGAGGAAACGTTGTCCTGATTTTGCCACAGGCTGTACAACTCGTCCTGATGGTGTTGCGAATGAAATTCCTCCTTTGAGGAATTGTTGTACAGAACCCGTGTTAAATTGTGCGCCTTGCCAACCTAGCTCAAAATTGTAACCAGATGAAATCCAAAATTGCGAGTTTTGTCGTACAAGATGATGGTGCTTATTGGCGATGAGGATATGTACCAATACTCGATCTCCGAGACTATTCAACTCCATGCGGTTAATTTTACCCACTTCAATACCTCGATAATAAATCGGTGAGCCTGATGTTAAATTCAGCGCATCATTAGTCTCTAATATGAAAGGAACACCATTATCATATTTATTATTACTTTCAACACTTTGGCGTAATGTAAATTGTGTTTTTCGTTTACCTGAACCGGCATCAATATCAATATAAGGTTGAAGTAAACTATCTAAATTTTGAATGCCGCCTGCGGAAATTTCAGGAGAAATGACTTGAAAACGGCTGTTTTCTTTTGCCACAATATCCATATAATTTGGATTGATAAGTGCCTTAGCAATAATACGGTTATTGTTTTTATCTAGATTAATTTGTTCTATTTCACCGACATTTAACCCCATATAACGTAGTGCCATGCCTTTGCTTAAATTAGAAGCGTTGGTTGTAATTAAAGTAATTTCTTGTCCTGCAGATTTTGCACGTAATTCATTAACATATAGTGTCTTATTTTGTGTATTTGAGCCTTCATTATCAAAACTAATTGCGCCTTTAAGTGTTCTAGCAAGAGGAGAGGCTTGGATGCTAATTCCTCGAGTTGTAATATCCACTTGTGCCGCACTTTCTACCCAAAATCTACTTTTTGTCGTCAGTAAATGTCGGTATTTAGGATAAATGAAGACATCAATGTCAAAATGTTTATTTTGTGGGCGAATATCTAAAATTTTCCCAACTTCGTATTGACGATAAAGCACTAAAGAGCCCTGACTGATACTTGGTAAGTTACTAGCTGTTAATGTAATAGTCGGTGTTAATTGTGCGCTAGTAATCCCATTTTCAGCTGATTCTACATTACGATATAGAGGGTAGCTAGAAAGAGGAGGATTTTTTGCTGATGTTTTCGCTAATATACGAACACCGCCTTCTAACCATTTTTCTGGTGGAGCAGCTTGTACGTTAAGTCCATCTAAACCAAGAGATAGGTCAAGATTAGAGGCCGCAACAAATTTTGTATCAGCTCCTATTAGTTGACGATATTCAGCAGAAATCGCAGCTTTAAATGTTACACCATCAATGGTAATGTCTTGACTAATTAATTCCCCAATAATGATACCATTATAGTAAATAGGCTGTCCCGCGCTCACCCCATAAGTTTCTGGTGCGGTAAGTGTAAAAACTAGGCTATTAGGCTGTTTTAATAATAATTCAGATTGGCGAATAACGGTAAATTTATCTTTGGGGTTTCCATCACCAGCGATAATCTCAAATGAATAACCTTTGAATAGATCCCAAACACTGTTTAGATTACCGAGAGTGAGTTTTTTATCACGTAAAATAATCGTGCTATTTTCTTTTAATAACCCTGACATATTAGGATTAATTAAGAGCTTACCTTGAATATGATTTTGTTGGTTATCTTGAGGTGGCATGGTCGGATCTTGATCATTTTTAACGCCTAATTCAGATAAAACGCCAACAGGCATACCTTGATAAAACACGAGGGTTTTATTAGGTTCTAATCCTGTAATATTCGGTAGCGTAATATCGACATTAATGCCACGTTTTGCCGCTTGTAAGTTAGGATATAGTGTATAGCGTTGTTGGGATTCAGCTTTCGGGCTGTCATCGGGAGAGTCAAAAGAAACCGCACCTTGTACAACGGAATTTAAGCTTTCCATATTCACTGAAATACCACCAAGATTAACATCCGCTTGAAAACCACTAATATTCCAAAAGCGTGAATCTTTTTTGATCAAGTTTGCATAGTTTTTTTCGATAACCACATCAATTTCGACTTTTTCTTGATCTTTGGTGAACCGATAATCAGCGATTTTTCCGACAGGCATTTTTTTATAATATACACTTGCGCCGGCAGAAATTGAACCGAGATCGTCTGCAATCAAATGAATGAGCAGATCTCCCTCGTTGACTTCAGCAATTGGACCTTCATTTTCAGCAATAAACTCATTTTCTTCTTCCCCATCACCAGGTTGAAGAGTAATATAATTACCAGAAACTAAAGCATCAAGACCAGAAATCCCCGCGAGGGAGGCACTTGGTTGCACTAGCCAAAATTTTGTATTTTCACGTAAAACACGGCTAGCTTCAGGATAAATATTAGCAATAACTTCAACACGTTTTAAATCAGGCGTAAAGTTGACTTTTTTGACTTCACCGATTTGTAAGCCTTGAAATCGAACTTGTGTTTTGCCTGCAACTAGCCCTTCGCCATTTGTGAAAGTAATTTTGATACTCGTTCCTTGTTCTTGAATAATTTGAAAGAACAAGATCGCACCAATACACAGGGCAATAAATGGAAGTAGCCAAAATGGTGAGATGCGTTTAAGCTGGCGAACCTTGGCAACATGGTTAGTGTTTTGTTCCGGTGTTTGAGTATTGTTTGTCATAAATTTTCCAAAGTAAACGACTGTCAAAAAGTGATGTAGAAATCATAGTTAAAAAAACAGCAGCCCCAAAGTATAAAGCTGCAGGGCCGACGGAGAATGTGATAATTTGTCCTCGAGTGACTAAAGACATCATTAAAGCAAGAACAAATAAATCTAACATAGACCACCGCCCAACAAAGTGTACTATATGTAATAATCGCATTTGCCATTTAATAGAATGACGCCATTGAAAATGAACTGACAGCAATAGATAAATCATAATTAATATCTTACTGATAGGTACAAAAATACTGGCGGTAAATACGACAAAAGCGACGAAATAACTTCCCATATTAATAAAAGAAATCACACCAGACATGAGTGTGTCCGCTGAAGGCGCACCTGCGAGATAAATACTGGAAATAGGGAGTAGATTCGCCGGAATAAGCATAATGATACCAGCAATTAATGTGGCCCAAGTCCCTTGTAAAATTAAGCTATCGTCTATATTTATTCGGTGTAAACAACGTGGGCAAGTCGGTTGGTTCTTGCGGTTTAATATGGCATGCTCAAAAGAGTATTCACAATTAGTACAGCAGCATAAGGCGTTTTGCTCTGACATATTTTGGATATGTTGATGTTCGGGATAAAAATCATTCCAAAGTGCTTTAGGATTAATTTTAATAAATAAGAGCGTAGTTAATAGGGCTGTAAAAACAAAGGCAATCAGATAAATATCAATATGTAGATCGGCATATTCACGCACTTTAAATGCAGCAACACCAATCGAAACGAGATAAACATCAAGCATCACCCATGGCTTGAGATAGTTAATTGTCAATAAAACGTTACGTGGTTTGATATTAAGCATTTGTGAAATACGGAGTAGCAGTACTAATAACGCAAAAAAAACAGGCGTAACAATTGCGCATAAAAAGACTAAAAATGCGGTATAGGGAAACCCAGCTGTTGCCATTTTCCAAACACCGTCCCAAACGGAGGCGTGGATAGGTGAACCGAGCAAATTGATACTAATGAGTGGAAACTTAAGCGCAAAAGGCATTAAAATTAAAATAGATAATGCAATAAAAGCACAGCGTTTAAGGCTCCAGCGATCAGCGGATTTTAATGTATGGTGGCAACGCGGGCATTCAGCAGTTTGTCGCGCGACTAGGTTAGGCACAGACACAAGCGCACCGCATTCTGTACAATGCGTTAATTGATGAAAGGTATTTTGGGGAGCTGTTGTGTCCATATATAATCGTCTATCAGTTTAAAATAGGGCGTTTTCATCTTAAAATCGCAAAGGCATAGTATATAAATCAGCAAAAATTTCTCAAGCGCTTTATCAAAAAATTATGTATTTATTGAACCGATAATATAAAGTGCGGTCTAAATCTGAAAGAGATTTTAAAAATTGATACTTTAGACGTGATTAACAATTGTCATTTAATCCGAAAGTACGATACACTATAAAGAGAAGATTTGATTATATTGGTTTTTTAGGATATCACATGGCAGACGTTGAAGTTGTTGAAGTTCAAACGCAAAAGTTTACAAATAATAAAGAGATTATTGCCTATTTAGCTGAGAAGTTTCCACTTTGTTTTTCAACTGAAGGAGAAGCTAAACCGCTTAAGGTTGGGATTTTTCAAGATTTATCAGAAGCATTGGAAGGTGATGAGCGTGTTAGCAAAACTCAGTTGAGACAGGTATTACGTCAATATACATCAAATTGGCGATATTTACATGGTTGTCGAGAAGGAGCGCAACGCGTTGATTTACAAGGTAATGCTTGTGGCGTACTAGAAAAAGAACATGCGGAACATGCGGCTGAGCAATTACAAACAGCAAAAGCAAAATTGGCAGAAAAACGCGCAGCCGAGAAAGCAGCCAATGCAAAACCACATAAAAAAGGACGCAATAAAATATCAACAAGTGGTCAAGAGGCTCAATCTCGAAAAACAAATACGCATTTAAAACGTAAGCCTAAGTTAGATTTAACCTCTGTGGATATGGAAAAATTATCGGTTAATGATGTGGTTAAAGTGAAAGCTGGCGATCGTACACAACATGCGACAGTGCTTGAAGTATATAAGGATTCAGCGCGTGTGCAGTTAAATAATGGGCTTGTAATCAGCGTGAATGCTGATCGTCTTTTTAACAATAACTAGGTGTATTTACTAAGATACTACAAAGCATCGATATGGGCGTTTATATGCTTGTCGGTGTTTTTTTATCTTTATCTGATTGAAAATTAAAGGATTCTATTAGAATGAAATTTACTCAGTCAAAACATTATTTAGCGACAATGTTATTGAGTTCAATTTGTTTATTATCGACTCACCCAGCATACGCGGTTGAGCCTAAAATTAAATTGAATGAGATTGTATTGCCTGTGCCAACAGAAGAAAACAGTTTAGCGACTAAGCGTGCAACGGCAAGATTAACTCAATCGCATTATCGTAAATTTACCCTTGATGATGCCTTTTCGCAAAAAATCTTTGATCGTTATTTAAACGCATTAGATTATAACCATAATACTTTTATTCAATCAGATATTGATGAAATGCGAGCGAAGTTTGCCGATAAAATTGATGATGAATTAAATGAAGGAAAATTAGATATCGCTTTCGCTATGTATGATCTCATGATGAAACGTCGTTATGAGCGTTATCGTTATGCGTTATCGTTATTAGATAAAGAGCCTGATTTAAAAGGGCATGATCAACTAGAAATTAATCGTGAAAATGCGCCATGGCCGAAAACAGAAGATGAAGCCAACAAATTATGGGAACAGCGCGTGAAAAATGATGTCATTAACTTATTACTCAAAGATAAGAAATGGCCTGAAGTGAAAAAGACATTGACTAAGCGTTATAACTTGGCCATTCGTCGTTTGACACAGACAAAAGCTGATGATATCACGCAGCTCTATTTAAATGGGTTTGCACGAGAAATTGATCCTCATACTAGCTATTTAGCACCAAGAACAGCGAAAAGTTTTAATGAGGATATGAATTTATCCCTAGAAGGGATTGGGGCAACTTTACAATCCGAAGATGACGAAACCATTATTAAGTCTTTAGTGCCTGGCGCACCTGCAGATAAAAGTAAAAAATTAAGTGCGGGTGATAAAATTATTGGTGTAGGCCAAGAAAAAGGTGAAATTGAAGATGTTGTTGGTTGGCGTTTAGATGATGTCGTTGACAAAATAAAGGGAAAGAAAGGAACAAAAGTGCGGTTAGAAATAGAACCTGCTAAAGGAGGAAAACCGCGTATTGTGACTTTAGTTCGAGATACAGTGCGCATTGAAGATCGTGCAGCCAAATTAACGGTTGAAAAAGTTGATGGGGAAAATGTCGCAGTAATTAAAATTCCAGGTTTTTACATTGGTTTGACTAAGGATGTTCGAAAATTACTGGAAGAAATGAAGGAGAAAAAAGCAACTTCATTAATTATTGATTTGCGTGATAATGGTGGTGGCGCATTAACGGAAGCTGTTGAGTTGAGCGGTTTATTTATCAGTGATGGACCGGTGGTACAAGTACGTGATGCTTTTGGCCGTATTCGAGTACATGAAGATCCGGATGCAGCACAAGTATATAATGGCCCACTTATCGTGATGATCAATCGTTTTAGTGCTTCAGCTTCGGAAATTTTTGCAGCGGCAATGCAGGATTATAATCGCGGAATTGTCATTGGACAAAATACATTTGGTAAGGGGACGGTACAACAAAGTCGCCCGCTGAATTTTGTTTATGACTTGAATCAAACACCATTAGGCTTTTTACAATATACTATTCAGAAATTCTATCGTATTGATGGTGGAAGTACTCAATTGAAAGGGGTTGCGCCGGATGTTCGTTTTCCTGAAATTATTGATACAAAAGAATATGGTGAAGACAAAGAAGATAATGCACTACCTTGGGATAAATTACCTCCAGCGCCTTATGCGCAAGTGGGGAACGCTAAAGCGTTTATTGGTGAGTTAACCAAAAAACACGAAGAGCGTATCGCTAAAGATCCTGAGTTTATTACATTAGCGGAAGATTTAGCCATTCGAAATGAACGTCGAGATCGCAAATTTATTTCCTTAAACTTTGCGGAACGCAAAGCGGAAAATGATAAAGACGATGCTAAACGTTTGAAAGATTTGAATGCGCGTTTTACTCGTGAAGGCAAGAAGAAGATTAAAGATATTGATGATTTGCCAAAAGACTATGAAGCGCCAGACTTTTTCTTAAAAGAAGCTGAAAAAATGGCGGCGGATTTAGCTAAATTGTGGAATTAAACTATTTATTTTTAGAGACAGAAATGGGGGCCTTGCCCCCAAATTTGAGTTTAGAGCGTATTGCTCTTTGTTGATTTTTAAAGGAACTTTTATGTTGAAGAAAACACCCTCTTTTAAGTTGGCACAGCTTGCCGTATTAAGCTCTGCTCTTTATATATCAAATATATGGGCAAATGAGCCTAATGCTAACGCGCCTTTTGAGGTAATGAGCGAAAAAGTGGAGGTGGCTCAGTCATTAACGGAAGAAGTGGGTGAGAATATTGCGCAATTAGAAGCGGAATATCGCGCAGAAGAGGAACGTAAAGCAGAATTAGCACGCCTTGAAGCGGCAGTGTTAAAAATTCAAGAAATTGTTGGGCAAAATGAATTACAGTTTAAACCGGCTGTTGCCAAGATTTATCTCGATAATGATTATCAAAAATTATGGACAGATGCTTCGGCTGAAAAACAATTTTTACGCGAGTATGCCGCAATTGTGGTGAGTGGGATTTCCCGGAAAGCACCTAAAATTCTAGAAGAAATTAGCCGAACAGATCCAAACAGTTTAGCTTATGATGTGTTATTAACTGATGCATTTCTAGATTATATGTATTATTCCCATAATATTTTAAAATCCGCGCAGCAGTGGCTTTATACAGCTAATGCTTATCGAGCAAAGTTACCAAGTGAAGTGCAGATCGCAGAATGGTTAGCGGCATTTAAATCGGGAGAGGCTTTTCAATTTGTTAAGAACTTGTCTTCGAATAACCCATTATATTTGCAAACGTTGGAGCGTTTAGCACAAATGCTACCTAAAGATGGCAAAGTTCAGCCAGTTCAATATGAAGAAGTTGAAGTGGTTGAAACCGTACCAGCAAAATCTCAGCCTGTTTCTAAAGGACCTTCCGCTGGGCTAACGACAACCTTGTATCCTGGCGATGTTTCTCAAGAAGTGATTTTATTGATTCGAGCGTTAAAACAGCGCGGTTATTTAAAAAATCATATTGATGGTCAATATTATTCCGAAGGTGTATTAGCAGCTGTAAAGGATTTCCAAACGAAAAATGGTTTGGCAGCTGATGGTGTGGTTGGGGCAAATACACGTGCCTTGTTAAACGGTGAAAGTAGACCACAACAGAAAGTGACTAAAGTCAAGAAAGTCGTAAAAACGCCACAAGGGGACAAAGTGTCCACCGCGCAATTGTATAAGTTAGCTATAAATGCTCAACGTTTGCGCGTGATTCCTGATTTTAATGATGGAATTTTTGTCAATATTCCAAGCTATCAATTACAGTATTATCGTGATGGTAATCTTGTTTTACAATCCCGCGTGATTGTGGGTAAAGATGCACGTCGTACACCTGTAATGTATAGCGAATTAAGTAATGTCGTTGTGAATCCACCTTGGAATACGCCAGCACGTTTAGTTAACGAAGATATTATCCCGCGAGCGCGTAAAGATCCTAGTTATCTTGAGCGTCGAGGCTATACTATCTTAGATAAACAAGGACGAGCGATTAACCCGAATAGTTTAGATTGGAGTAAAATTGATCCGAAAAAATTCCCATATCGTTTACGCCAGCGTCCAGGCGATAGTGCATTAGGGAATTACAAATTTAATATGCCAAGCTCTGATGCCATTTTTTTACATGATACGCCATCGCGAGGCTTATTTAATCAAAAAAATCGTGCATTAAGTTCAGGGTGTGTACGTGTAGAAAAATCAGATGAGCTTGCGACGATTTTATTAAAAGAAGCGGGTTGGAGTGATTCTCGTAAAAAGAATGTATTGGCGAGTAAAAAAACGACTTCCGCCCCAGTGAAATCTCATAATCCAGTTTATCTGTACTATGTGACGGCGTGGGTAGATAACGGGACGTTACATACTTTGCCGGATATTTATAAATATGATGTTACGCCAAATTTATCGCACATTAATTGGCAGACAGTGAATAAATATCTGTTGTAATTTTCAGCAAAATTTTAGTAGAATGGAAAGGTCGTTTTCTGACCTTTTCATATTTTTTTATTAGCTTTTAAAATTACGAACTTTTGATGAAAAGTGCGGTCGAAATTTTGTCATTTTTTAGGGTTAAAAATAGGAATTATGTACAATGAATGAAATAAACCGAACCCGCCGTAAATGGTTGTCTTTGGGAGGCATCATTTTAGGTGCCTCGTTATTGCCAAATACTGTATTGGCTTCTATTTCAACACCTAAACCTCGCTTATTAAATTTTAGAAATATTAATACTGGTGAAAAATTGAGTTCGACTTTTGTAGATGGTAAGGGCTTTTCAGCAGCAACTTTAAAAAAATTAGATCATTTATTACGTGATAGACGTTCCAATCAAATTCATAAAATGGATCCTAATTTATTTTCGAAGCTTTACCGCATTCAATCTCAACTGGGTTTACGTCAGGCTGAGATTTTAATTATTAGTGGTTATCGAGCGCCAGCAACAAATGCAGCAATGCGCCGTCGCAGTCGTGGAGTGGCGAGTAATAGTTATCATACTCGTGGGCAGGCTATTGATTTCCGTATTGAGGGAGCCTCACTTGCTAAGATAAAACAAGTTGCGGAACGCCTTAAAAATGGTGGTGTAGGCTATTATCCTCGCAGTAATTTTGTCCATATTGATACGGGGCCAGTCCGCACTTGGCGCGGTTCATAATTAAAAAAATAATGAAAAATAGACCGCACTTTTGCGGTTTATCTTTTTTAGACGAATAGAAATTGAGACTCATTATGCATTTAGAAATTATTCCAGTCACCGCATTTCAGCAAAATTGTTCATTGATTTGGGACGAACAAAAGAATGCGGCTATTATTGATCCTGGTGGCGAAAGCGAAAAGTTAATTCGTCGTATTGAAGAGTTAGAACTAAATTTAACCGCAATTTTATTGACCCATGGGCATTTAGATCATGTAGGCGCTGCACCAAAGTTAAAGGCGCATTTTGGGGTAGAGATCATAGGGCCTCATATTGCAGATGATTTTTGGTTTGAAGGTTTACCCCTACAAGCACGGAAATTTGGCTTATTTGAAATTGAGGCATTTGAGCCAGATCGCTGGTTGCCAGCACAGGGGGAAACATTAAATATTGCCTCATTTAATTTTGAAGTTCTACATCTTCCCGGTCATACACCTGGTCATATTGGTTTTATTGAGCATCAACATAATATAGCCTTTACGGGAGATGTTTTATTTCATGGTGGGGTTGGGCGGACCGATTTTCCAAGAAGCAATCATCAGGATCTATTAACCACAATTCGAGAAAAGCTTTATCCACTTAATGATGACATGGTGATTATTGCAGGACATGGGCCTTATACAACGATTGGGGCAGAAAAGCAGCATAATCCTTTTGTTAAAGGCTAAATTATAGGTAAATGCATGAAGCCCATTTTTCTTGAACTTCGACATTTGAAAACCCTGGTGGCTCTTAAAGAGACGGGCAGTGTGTCACTTGCAGCAAAACATGTGTATTTAACTCAGTCTGCATTATCACATCAAATTAAACTATTGGAAGATCAGTATGGTTTAACGTTATTTGAGCGTAAAACCCAGCCTTTGCGTTTTACCGCAGCAGGAGAGCGCTTGATTCAGTTAGCTTATGAAATTTTGCCGAAAGTGATTGAAGCTGAACGCGATTTATCCCGTGTGAAACAGGGAGAAGTCGGTGAATTGCGGATTGCCGTTGAATGTCATACTTGTTTTGATTGGCTCATGCCTGCAATGGATTCTTTTCGTCAAAATTGGCCATTGGTGGAATTAGATATTGTTTCGGGATTTCACACGGATACCGTTGGGTTATTGTTGACACACCGTGCAGATTGGGCGGTTGTTGCTGAAATTGAAGAAACGGCAGGCATAATACATAAACCGTTATTTGCTTATGAAATGGTTGGATTGTGTTCCAAAGATCACCGCTTGGCAAATAAAGAAGTTTGGCAAGCAGAAGATTTTATCAACGAAACATTAATCACTTATCCTGTTCCAGATGATATGTTGGATTTGTTGCGCAAAGTCTTACATCCAAAGGGGATTAATCCTACTCGTAGAACAAGTGAACTCACGATTGCGATTATTCAACTCGTAGCCAGTAAAAGAGGGATTGCCGCCTTACCTTATTGGGCCGTTAAACCTTATTTAGATCGCGGTTATGTGGTGGCGCGTAAAATTACTTCTGATGGTCTTTATAGTAATTTATATGCAGCTTACCGAGAAAGTGATGGGACGGTAGCGTTTGTTGACGATTTTTATGAGACTGTAAAAGCACAAAGTTTTTCGACACTACCGGGCTTATCCCTGCTTGAATAGTGAAATGCGGGTGGATAAAACCCAAAGTGCGGTCTTTTTTCGGAATTTTTTATTATGTCTAGTGTAGTCATTCAAGCAGCAAAAGCTGCTTTCCCTTATACCTTACCGATGTTTGCCGGCTTTGGTTTTTTAGGTGTCGCCTATGGGATTTATATGAAATCATTGGGTTTTGAGGCGATTTATCCCATCTTGATGGCTGCCAGTATTTATGCGGGATCAGTAGAGTTTATTACCGCGAGTTTATTGGTTATGCCTTTTTCACCATTTAATGCTTTTTTGATTGCGTTAATGGTGAGTGGTAGACAAATTTTTTATGGTATTTCTCTCTTAGAAAAATTTCGAGATGTGGGAAAGAAAAAATGGTTTTTAATTCCCACAGTCGTAGATGAAAGTTTTTCACTGAACTACATGGCGAATATCCCACCGAATATTGATAAAGGGTGGCACATGGTTTTTGTTAGCCTTTATCTATATTTGTATTGGATTTTTGGGGCGAGTATGGGGGCATTGTTTGGAGCAATCTTGCCTTTTGATTTGACTGGAATTGAGTTTGCAATGACAGCGTTATTTTTGGTGATTTTTGCTGAAAATTGGTCAAAGGAATCTTCCCACGAAAGCTCCATTTTGGGTTTGGGCATTACGTTCACCGCTTTGTTAATTTTTGGTAAAGCGCATTTTTTAGTGCCGACATTAATAGGTATTTGGGTGGTTTTAACTCTGCGACGTGGGCAGTTAAAAAGTAAAATTGAATCTATATAAGGGAAAGCATGATGACCTTAAGTGAACAAATTATTACTATTGGTGTATCGGTATTAGCGGTACAACTTTTCCGCTGGCTACCTTTTATCGCTTTTCCAGCCAATCGCCCTATCCCAGATTATATTCGTTATCTCGGTAAGGTCTTGCCTGCTGCGATGTTTGGTATGCTAGTCGTCTATTGCTATAAAGATATTGATTTATGGACTGGGAATCATGGCGTGCCAAATTTTCTTGCCGGTGCGTTAACCCTAGCCTTGCATTTTTGGAAAAAGAACATGTTTCTTTCTATTGCGGCAGGGACAGGGTTTTATATGTATTTGGTTCAGGGAGTATTTGTATTATAACTGTTGAAGTATTTTTTCAATATGTGCAAATCCATTTAATCGACTTGCACTTAATCGCTGGGCAATACCCAGTTGAGAAAGATAATTTTTGATAGAAAACTCTCGCAATTGTGTTGCACTTTTGTCTTGAATTTCGAGTAAAATAATCCACAATAATCCATTTATAATGCGAGATTCGCTATATGCATAAAATTGAAAAGTGCGGTTATTTTTTTCTAAATATTTAAACCATACTTTTACTTCACAGCCCGGAATAAGTTGCATTTGGGAAAGAGATTCTTCATCTGGTCGGGGAAGATTTTTAGCTGCTTGAATAATGCAACGGTAGCGTTCTTCCCAATCTTTTGCATTGAATAATTTTTGTTGTAATTCATTCTTCATTTAATAAACTCAAACTTTTATCTAAAGCCGTAAAAAAGGCATTCACATCTTGTTCAGTATTATAAGGCGCAAAGGACAAACGTAAAGTGGAAGATTGCCCTAAACGAGCGATATAAGGTTGTGCGCAATGTTCTCCTGTACGTAGGGCAATTCGTTGTTCAGCAAGCAGGGTGGCTAAATCAGCACTTGCTATATTGTTAAACACAAAACAGACTATAGTACTCGGTTGAGGAGAATTAAATAATCGGCAATGGGCATAATGGGCTAAGCGTGCTTTGACGGTTTCGGCTAACTGTATAGCATGGTTTTCAGCGGCTTGAAATGGAATGTTTTTTAACCACGTTAGTGTCGCATTAAACCCAATTACACTAGCAATATTGGGCGTACCGGCCTCTAAACGATAGGGAAGCGGAGCAAAGACAATATTTTCATGGGAAACCTGTTCTATCATTTTTCCGCCATAAAGTAATGGCTGTAGACGTGTTAAGGCGTTGAGTTTTCCGCTTAAAACGCCGAGACCGTTAGGGCCATAGAGTTTATGAGCAGAAAAGGCGATGTAATCAGCATCAAGATCTTGAAGATCAATGGGAACATGGCTAATGGCTTGAGCGGCATCAACCAATACTAACGCGTTAGAATATTGGCGGACCAGTTCAATCAGCCGTTTAAGAGGTTGTTCTGTGCCTGTCACATTTGAGATAAAGTTTAACGCCACAATTTTAGTTTGTGTATTTAATGCTTGAATCAAGGCATTTTCATCAATGAGCCAATTATCTAAAATAGGTAAAATTTTGATTTTCGCACCGCACTTTTTAGCAATTTCGTGCCACGTAACGAAATTCGCATGATGATCCGCTTCAGAAATGAGAATTTCATCATTTTCCTTGAGTTCAGATAATAAGCCATAAGCAACTAGATTAATGGCATGGGTTGTTCCTGATGTCCAAATAATGTGTTGTGAAGATTCTGCATTGATAAGTTCTGCACAATGTTGCCGAGCTTGTTCATAAAGTGCGGTTTGTTTTTCTTCATATTGGCTGCGATGTACTGATCCGGCAGATTGATAAAATTGTACCGTTGCCTCAATTAATATTTGTGGTTTGAGTGCGGTTGCTGCTGAATCCAAGTAAATGGCGGCATCTGCAGATTGCAAATAAGGGAAATATTGACGAAATTGTTGCACATCAAAAGACATAAAAAATTCCTAATGTTTAGAATATGTTGATTTTTGTTTGCGCCATAGGCTTGGCGGGATAGGTGCGGGATCTCGCCATAAACCGATACGCTGGCGTTCGGCTTTTGCTTGAGCTTGAAAATAAATGGGTGATTTTACGTATTGATGATATGCCCAAGCCATACCCGATTGTACCATAATTAAATTGATATTTTGTCCATGCTGATTATACACTGTTGCGAGGGTTCGTTGATAACGATCATAGCCTGAAATGTGTAGGCGCACAGGTTGTTTGTGAATTAATTGAGCAAGTGTTTGTCTTGCACGATGACCAAAAGGTTGGGCGCTTTCTGGCGCATCAATTTCATTTAAACGCACTTTAATGGTTTTTTTATTATTTAATAAACAGGTAAAAGTATCGCCATCAGAAATAGAGATAACCCGACAATGTAACGTACGATTACTGAAAGAGGTGAGGCTAAAACAAAGACATATCAAAAATAAAATCAATCGCATAATTATTAAGGATAAAGAAATTTTCCCTAAAAAGATAACATAAGTTATAAAATAAGCGTAAAATTATTTTGTTTTGATCAAAAGCTTGAGAGTGATGTCATGATAAAGTATGTGTTTAATCTTTGTCGTTCTATAGTGATTTTATATGTCATGTTATGGCTTGGCGAAAGAGTAGAAACTTGGTTGCCTATTGGTGTACCGGCGAGTATTTGGGGATTATTATTCCTTTTTTTAGGACTTGTTTTACAATTAATTAAGGTCCGCTGGATCCAAGTCGGCGCAAATTTGTTTATTCGTTATATGGCTCTGTTATTTATTCCAATTTGTGTCGGTATTATCCAATATACAGATTTGTTAGTCGAGCAAGGAAAATCATTACTTATTCCGAATATCGTCAGTACATTAACGACATTGATATTATTTGCGTTATTATCCGACTATGTTTTTTCTCGTCGGGGTTATCAACGGGTTAAAAAAAGAACAAACCTTAAGAAAAATGGCTAAGTGAAATATGACATCAGAAATTTGGATTTATGGTTATAGTTTATTGACAATTGGTGTATTTGTATTCGCGCTTCAAATAGGGAAGTATTGGCGGTCATTGGTGTTTAATGCGTTTGTGCTAAGTGTTATTGCACTGGTTGTTATTTTGCTGTGTGCAGATTTACCCTATGAACAGTATATACGTGGAAATGCGCCATTAAATCACTTATTACCTCTAGGCATTGTTGCGTTAGCATTACCCTTGTATGAACAACTTGCACAAATTCGCAAGCAGTGGCGAGAGATTCTATTTATTACGACCACAGCTTCGTTGTTTTCCATGCTGACAGGGGGAATACTGGCAGTTATTTTAGGCGCAACACCTGATATCGCTGCGACATTATTGTCCAAGTCAGTCACTATGCCAATAGCAATGGCGATGACAGAAAATATGGGCGGAGTGCCAGCCATTGCAGCAATTGGTGTCATGTTAGCTGGGTTGCAAGGCTCTATTTTTGGATATGTGATTTTGAAAAAATGCCATATTCGTTATCGAGAATCTATAGGATTGTCTATTGGCGCCGTTTCCCATGTGTTAGGTACCGCAGCCATGATGCAACAAGATACGAAAATAGGGACATATAGTTCCTTAGCTTTGGTACTATGTGGCATAGTTAGCTCATTATTTGCCCCGATGGTGTTTAAACTGGTGTACTTCTTGTTTTAATTTGTTAGGCGTCGGATAAGTTGATCCATGCCTTGTTGATCGTAGCCTTCAAAATCTTGATCGTTGTCTTCAGTAATCACAACATTATTGGCAGCCAAGCAGCCATAAGATTCTAATTTATGTTTAGTAAAATTAGAGCGAGCAGCGGAGCTTGCGTTATTTAGACTAATCACCCCAATAATTGCGTTATTACAACGATGTTTATTGATGAATACTAAGTTATAGCCAGATTCGCGGATATAGCCGGTTTTGCTAATGGCGGCAGCAAACATATCTTCACGCACTAATTTATTCGTATTCGGCATAAACACATTTTTACGATTGGTTTTTATATAAGTCGATTTTGTATTAGAAAGTTCGCTAATTTCCGGTTTTTGCATGGCATACTTAGCGAGTTTAACGAGATCCATAGCGCTAGAGACATTTTGGCTGGATAAACCCGAGCTATCAATAAAACGGGTTGAGTGCATGCCCAATTGTTTGGCTTTTTGGTTCATTTTATAAATAAACTCTGTGCGACTCATGCCGGCTGAACGTGCTAGCGCGTGTGCGGCATAGTTATCCGAATGTATAAACATCGCTTTTAAAAGCTCAGAGCACGCAATAGGAGTATGTTTAGGCAGTTTTGTTCTCGTTCCTTTGATGTAGTCTGCATCGTCATCAGTTAACGCCGTGCTGCAATGTCTTTTAGCATTATTTTCAAGAAAAATGATAGCCGTCATGAGTTTCGTTACTGAAGCAATAGGGCGTACATTATTTGAAGCGCGACTTTCTAAAACGCGATTATGCGTAAAATCATATACGACATATGATTGCGCAAGAACAAGGGGAGAACTCATCAGCAGTAATGAGCAAAACAGTGATTTTTTCAACATCTTTGAAAGGACCTAAACTTAACGAATGCGGGGCATTATAGCGGTTTTTTGAGGGTAGATCACTTCGATTTTTGAAAAGTGCGATACAATTTTAAAAATTTTTAAAACTTACCGCACTTTGAGGAAATTCTACTTAAACACGTTCAAATTTAAACAAGATCGCAGTGGCAGGATCAAGATGAATCAAGGTTAACCCTACTTTAGTGAGCCACTCACCTGTGAATTCAAGACTTTCTCCTTGTAAAGCTTTTTGCAACCATTGCGGATATTTTTTCATTAAATGGCCTGATGTGCCATTACGCAATCCTGTTGGCAAATCCAGCACGTGAACGCGATATGTCGCATTAGGCTGTAATTCTGGGACCTTGAATATACCTGGAAGTAAATATTCAGGCATAGCAAGTTGTACAAAACAGAAAATAGCCTCAGATTGGTCTTGAGCGACAACACCATGAATTAACTGGGTTTCATCCCGTGTATCGACACGTACGACATTCCCACTGTGTAACAATGTGCGCAGGGATTTGTGTAAGGCAATGTATTTGGCAAATCCTGCTTTTTCTGCCGCTTCTTTTACGGGATCCAGTTCAACCCCCATATGCCCAAAGAGGGCGGTTAGGCCGCGAAATTGTAGATCGAGTGTGCGCCCTGTAGAGCAGTTTTGGGGGCTAGAGATATGTGCACCCATAGTTTCCGGTGGAAAGAAATAGCTCATGCCACGTTGAATTTTTTGTCTCTCTAAGGCTTCGGTATTATCTGATGTCCAAAAACGTTGTGTACGTTTGAGGATTTCATAATCAATACGTCCTCCTCCTGAGGCACAAGCTTCAATTTCTACATGTGGGTGACGTTTGCGGATTTCATCGTGTAAGCGGTACATTGCTCTGGTTTGTCCATCAAGGGAACTACGTCCGTTGTGTCCGGGTTGCACGATACGGCGGTTCATATCCCATTTGATATAGTCAATTTTGTGTTCACCCAGCAGCCAATTCATACGCTCAAGTAAATAATCAAATACTTGTGGATTTTGCAGATCAAGGGTGTATTGGTGGCGTTCTTCCGGTTGATCGTATCCTTTTATTTCCAATAGCCAGTCTGGATGGGCCTGATAAAGCTTGGTGGGTTTATTGATCATTTCTAATTCAACCCAAATCCCAAATTCCATACCTAATTCATGTACACGATTAATCACGGGATTAAGGCCTTGCGGATATTTATTTTCATCTAAATACCAATCACCCAATCCACCGAAATCGTCATTACGCCCGATAAACCACCCGTCGTCAATAATAAAGCGCTCTACACCCATTTCAGCCGCTTTTTCAGCCATCGCGATAATATGTTCAACTTGATGATCGAAGAAAACACCTTCCCAAATATTTAAGTGTACAGGGCGAGGGCATGGACGTGGATATTTAACAATATGCTCTCGGACGTGGCGATGAAATTGTTGACTCATGCCATTCAGACCGCGTGATGAATAGGTGGTGTATAACCAAGGTGTCGTATAGCTTTCCCCTTCGGCAAGCACGATTTCACCCGCAAACAACAGCGACTCAAATTGCACAAAACGTCGACCATCAATGCGTACATCAGCGCGTAGGCGAGTATTTCCACTCCAAGCAAAGTGGAATCCCCATAGATTACCCTGCTGCTCACTAAAATGTGGTTCACCCACAATGAGTATTGGGGGATATTCATGAGAGCTTCGCCCCATTCGGTTTTCCTGTATGACCGCACCATGTTTTAATAAGGTGCGATTAGGTTGAAATTCACGTAGCCAACGGCCATAGAAACTCATGACTTCTTCAGCATGATCGGGAAGGGGAAAGGTGATCCCAAGTCGATCTAGGGTGTAATCACCTCCTTTTTGGTTGGTGATGGTATTACGCATTTTTAACACGCCATTGTGATCAAGGGTAAATTCGGTGGCAAAGGCTAAGCCCGCGATAGGATCAAGTGCGGTCAGTTTGACAAAATTTTTTTCAAATTCAACCGCACTTGTCTGAAAGACGGGAGACCAATCCATGCCATTACGGTGTCCTTCCAATGTTGGGCTATAGAAGTTGCCGCGCCCATGCTCTGCGGCAAGGGTTAATGGTACATCAACATCTAGTCCCCCATTGGGTATGGCACGTCCAAGACTAAGAATATCAGCTTCATCAAACTGTTCTAAATGTTCACCAAAATAGAGAATTTCAGGATAAGGCGCTGTGCGTAAGATAAGATCATTTACTGGGCTAGTTAAACGGATATATTCTTGCATTATCAAATCCTCCATTAAGCATCGATTTTACGGTATTTATCAAGCAAGCGAATATTGACTTTAGCCAATAAATCACCATGAAGTTTGTAGAAACGAAAATACACAAGCAGCTTGATTACATAGAAGAATATCGGGAGGGCAATCATGATCATTTCCATCCAGAAAATTGTATTTTCACTTTGTGGGACATTAGGTACGTAGTTGATCGCGGTGAGTAAGACCCCAATAAGGAAAGCGGAAACGGCAGAACCTGCTTTTACCACCATAGTTTGTACAGCATAAGCAATACTTTCAGAGCGAATGCCTAGTTTGTATTCGCCATAATCCACTGTATCTGCAACCATAATGACTTGTAATGTCCAAAATAGTGCGCTGCCGATTTGCATGAAAATGCCTGCGGTGATGATTAAGAAAACATTACCACGATCAATGATACCGGTATAAGCGAGTAGCGCACAGCTTAAAATGGAGAAAATAGAGATACTGGTCCATAAGGTTTTACGTGAGAAGAATTTTGCTAAACGGGCAAAAAGAATAATGATGGCCAGATTTGCGATCCCTGCATAGGACATAAAATAACGGAACATATCTTTGTCACCTACTACATAGGTGAAATAATAAATCGCAAAACCTGAAATAATGTTGCCAGCAATGTTATAGCATAACGCCATGACTAATAAACTGGATAGTTGATCATTGCGTGGAATGAGTGATACTAACGTTTTAAGTGGAATCTTGCGTTTAGGGATATGGCTATCTTTTTCTAAGTTATCAGAAGAGTATTTTTCCTTTACATTGACTAAGGTAATAATCGTGGAGATAACAAAAAAAGCGATAATGACTAAGGTAAACATACGGAAACCATAACCTTTGTCTTCCCCGCCTACATAATCAACAAATGGCATACAAATCCCAGCGGTAACAAACCCGGCTAAGCTGGCAAAAAATCGTGGGTATGGGACGAGTTCTTCACGTTCTCTTTGATCGAGGGTTAAAGTGGGAGTAAGAGACCAAAATGGGATATCCATTAATGTATAAGTCATGCCCCAAAGAATGTAGGTAACAGCAATATAAATGATTTGTTCCGTACCGCTAAAGTAATCGGCACAAAATAGAGAAAACAGCGCGATAGAGTTCACAATCGTCCCGATTAAAATCCAAGGCTTAAATTTTCCCCAACGGGTGCGTGTATTGTTGACTATCCACCCCATAATCGGATCATTTAGCGCGTCCCATACTCGCGCAACCATAAAAATGGTTCCGACAATGGCTGCGCTAACGCCTAATACATCGGTGTAGTAGTACATTAAGTACATATAAACAATACCGATTGCAAAATCTTTACCATATGCGCCTAGTCCAAAACTTATTTTGGTTTTCATTGATAGTGCCATATTGAACTCCTTATTTATTTTTGATTTATCCACGCAGGTAGCCAATCTTTATGCGCAAGTAGTAATTCATCTACTAATGCATAGATTTCATCAAGACTTAATACTGCGGCAGTATGAGGATCTAACATTGCGGCATGATAAATTCGCTCTCGATTTTCCGTCAGAATTGCTTCAGTTGTTAAACGTTGTACATTGATGTTCGTTTGCATAAGGGCGGCTAAATGGTTTGGAATAGCCCCAATTTTGGTCGGTTGAATACCATTAGCATCAACTAAGCAAGGGACTTCAACACAGCATCCCTGTGGCAAATTATCAATTAAATTTTTATTTTCGACATTGCCATAAATAACGCTTGGTTCGTTAGTCCAAATAGCATTGATAATAGTGCTTGCATATTCTCTAGAAGCCGGTAATGAAATACTTTCGGCTTGTTGATAGGTTTCAAAATCGGCTTTCCATTGGGCAATTTGTTCAACACAACGTTTAGGATATTCATCCAGTGGAACTTGGTAACGTTCAATTAAATCTGGACGATTGGGTTTGATGAAATAAGGAGTATATTCTGCAAAATGCTCAGAAGATTCTGTCACAAAATACCCTAATTTCTTAAACATTTCATAACGGACAATATTTTGGCAACGAGGATTGTGCGGATTCGGTTTGGGAGCAGATCCGTTTTCATAGGCATTAAGAAGGGCTGGATAGATACTTTCATACTGACCATCGGCGATTTTTTTCTCAATTTCTAAATAAAATGCCATATGGTTGATCCCTGCGCAGCGATAGCGTAAATCACGATGATCAATGTCTAAGTCATGGGCTAATTCTTCAGCGGTTCCTTGTACAGAATGGCACAAACCTACTTGTTTTATATGAGGGAATTTTTCAAACATTGCCCATGTATTCATGGCCATTGGATTGACATAATTGAGCATGGTGGCTTGTGGACAAACGTCCGTCATATCTTCACAAATTTTCCAGAGGTGTGGAATAGTACGTAATGCCCTCATAATACCGCCTACTCCTAATGTATCTGCAATGGTTTGTTCCAATCCATATTTCTTGCAAATTTCAAAATCCGTCACAGTACAAGGTTCATAACCGCCGATTTGAAAAGCAACGACGACAAAATCCGCGCCATCTAGTGCCGCTTTTTGATCGGTAAAACATTGGATATGGCCTTGTGAACCGGCAGAGCGCATGAGTTTTTGTATGACAACATGAGATTCTTCCAAGCGTACAGGATCGATGTCCATCAACGCGATATTGGCATGGCGTAGGGCGGGTTTGTGAAATACATCGTTTAAAATATTTTTTACAAACACCGTTGAACCGGCGCCAATAAACGTAATTTTAGGATATGACATAATCTATTCCTCCTGAAGTGAACTTATTTTCTAGAAACAATTTAATCATGTCACAGGCTTAATGGTTTTTCTATCCCGAACTTTTAGGGATAATTCCTGAAAGCTCAGTTTTGGTGATTATGATGATATAAAATGAGTTTTCAGGATTATTTTGCTAAAAAACGCGATTTTTATTAACATGTAGTTGTTTATCTAATTTCAAAAAGTGCGGTTAAAAATGGAAAAGAAATCAGAACACAGCTTACAATTTAAAATTAATGATGAAAATAAGTATGGCAGTGAAGCTATTAGCCCGCTTTCTCTTTGTTTGGCACACTATCCATTAAATGTTGTTTTACAACATCCTCCGGGCGTGATGTCTGGTTATCACTGGCATGGTCATATGGAAATTAATATTCCTTTTGATGATGATGTGGAATATTTGTTTAATGGTAAACCTGTGATTATTAAAGCAAACCACATCGCACTATTTTGGGCATCTGTGCCACATAGATTAGTCAATTTAAATGGGTGTACTAAAATGGCGGTAATTGATGTTCCCGTTCATCAATTTTTAGCTTGGACATTGCCTCAAAAACTGATTAATCATATTACACATGGTGTCGTGGTTGAGTCTCAACACCCAAATTTAGTCAGCCTTTTTGAAATTCAGCGTTGGGAGAGAGAATTGGCATTATCCGATGTAAATCGCCAGCAGTTAGTTCATGATGAAATACAATTAATGGTAAAACGGATTGCGTTTGATGGTTGGACGTTACGTTTAGAGCAGGGCTATGATATTGGCAATAACCTTCCGCATTCATCAAAATACAGCCAGCATTATGTTAGCTTAATGTTAGACTATATTGCTAATCATTATAATGATGCGCTTACCGTCAGCGATGTGGCGACGGCGGTAGGATTAAATACAAATTATGCAATGGGATTATTTCAGTCAGTGATGCAGTTAACCATTAAACAATATATTCTTATGATGAGGATTAACCATGCTAAAGCATTATTAAGTGATACAGATAAAACAATGTTAGATATTTCCTTAACGGTAGGCTTTAATGCCATTAGCCGTTTCTATGATAATTTTCAGAAATATACAGGGGTTTCCCCTCTGAATTACCGAAAGCTAAGCCGCGCGAATAGTCAGTGGCAAGCACAAGGGCTTAACCCTCTGACCCAAACAATAAAAGGCGCAAGCGATGGCAAAAGTTTGCTTTTACCTGATGCCTCGTTGTAATGCGGATATTCCATCACGAGAGATGAGAGTCCTGATGGCGATAGTGGTGTAAAAGCGCTGTGTTTTATGGTTATTTAGCGTAATTTGCTATAAATTCATTTCTAACCCTAATTGATATAATGCATTTTTTTTATAATCATAAAGCTCTGCGACGATAGCAGCTGCTTTTTTTAGGGGGAGTTCTTGACTAATCAGTTTGAGGGCTTGAATAGCTTGAGGATTAAACTGTTTTTCTTCAGAATTTATTTTACCCTCAATAATGAGCACCATTTCCCCTTTAGTGCGATTGGGATCAGCTTTTAGCCATGCTAATAGTTGTGCTACCTCGTTACCTGTTATAGTTTCCCACGTTTTTGTAATCTCACGGGCAAGTACAACATAACGTGTTTCACCGAAAACCGTTTTAATATCCTCTAAAGTATCTAAAATACGATGAGTGGACTCATAAAAAATCAATGTACGTTCTTCTTCTACTAAGCGTTGTAATTTATCACAACGGGCTTTTGATTTAGCCGGAAGAAATCCCTCAAAGCAAAAGCGATCAGAAGCAATTCCAGCCGCACATAATGCTGTAATAGCGGCACAAGCACCAGGTAGAGGGCTGACCGTGATGCCTGCTTGACGACATTTACGTACTAAATGAAATCCAGGATCACTGATTAAAGGTGTGCCCGCATCAGAGATAAGAGCAATATTCACCCCTTGTTGTAATTTTTCTACCAGTAAGTCGGCTTTTTGCTGTTCATTATGATCATGTAGGGCGAAAAACGGTTTTTTAATACCATAATGGCTCAGTAGTAGCCCACTGTGACGGGTATCTTCTGCGGCAATCAGATCCACTGATTGAAATGTATCAAGGGCCCGTTGTGTAATGTCTTGTAAATTTCCAATAGGGGTTGCTACGATGTATAGTATTCCGAATGATTTCTGCATAATATAGGTCTTTAAATTTGATTTTAATTGTCGAGAAAGTTAAGATCCCTTTGTTGTTAACAATAATGTATGACAACAATGAGCTTATCAATCCTTACGGAGTAATTATGTCTACTATTTTATTACAACGCATTAATTTTAAAAATCTATTAATGCCTTTTTTCTGTGCGTTATTTTTAGCAGGTTGTACCACAGGAGGGCTTTTTAGCTTTGGTAGCGGTTTAACTGATTTATTAAAGAATGATGCACATGCCAGTTCGGATTTTTATTTAGGACGAGTTGCACAACAACAAAATCCAGAAGATAAAATCACTTATCAGCTTTTGGCTGCTCGCGTGCTTGTGACCGAAAATAAAATCTCACAAGCAGAAGCGGTATTAGCCGAATTGGGTAAGGTGGAGAACAAGGAACAGTTATTAGACAAAGCATTAATTGAAGCGGATATTGCTGCTGTAAAACGCCAAAATGACAAAGCAGAATCTCAATTAAAAGCGATTAACCTGTCACAATTAAGCCCGTCACAAACGGCTCGCTACTACCAAACAGAAGCACGTATCGCGGAAAACCGTTATGACGTAGTCGGCGCAGTGCGTGCACGCGGTAAAATGGATGCGGTGTTGACGGATACGCAAAAAAAACAAGAAAATAATGACCGCACTTGGGCATTATTGCGCCATGCAAATAAAGGGATCATCAATAATACTGATGCGCAAGGCGATGTGACATTAGCAGGGTGGTTAGCATTGGCAAAGGCCTATAACGATAATGTTGCTCAACCCGCGCGTTTAAATGAAGCATTGCAAAATTGGCGTGCCGCTTATCCTAGCCATACTGCGGCGTATTTATTCCCAACGGAATTACAAAGTATTTTTAATTTCCAACAGACACAATTAAATCAAATTGGTTTGTTATTGCCGCTTAGTGGTAATGCGCAATTGATTGGAAATACCATTAAATCAGGATTTGATGATGCACGTGGTGAAAATGCAATGCCAGTGCAAGTTTTTGATACAGTGGCAACACCGGTTGCAACTATTGTTGAACAAGCTAAACAAGCGGGTATTACTGCCTTAGTTGGGCCATTAATTAAAAGTAATGTGGATACCATGCTAAGCAGTGATATTCAGGGATTAGATATTTTAGCGTTAAATTCAACACCAAATTCTAGAGCATTAACCCAAGTATGTTACTACGGTTTATCACCAGAAGATGAAGCAGAATCTGCGGCAAATAAAATGTGGAATGATGGCGTGCGTGAGCCATTAGTGATCGTGCCACAAAGTGATTTAGGACAACGTACCGCTTCAGCATTTAATATTCGTTGGCAACAATTGGCCGCAACAGATGCTAATATCCGTTTCTATACAAACGCTGATGATATTGTGTTTGCTTTGCAAGAGAACTTAAATCAAAATGTACAAGCCTTATATATTGTTGCCTTAAGTGAGAATTTACCGTCAATTAAAACGGCGATTGACAATAGTAACCGCAATTTGAAATTGTATGCGAGTTCTCGTAGTAATTCGAGCAATAACGGCCCTGAATATCGCTTATTAATGAATGGGTTACAATTTAGTGATATTCCATTCTTTAAAGATACAAGTTCTGAGCAATATAAGAAAGTTGAAGCGTTAACAAATGGCGATTATTCTTTAATGCGTTTATATGCGATGGGATCGGATGCTTGGTTGTTAATCAATCAATTTAATGAGTTACGTCAAGTACCAGGCTATAGTATTACGGGTTTAACGGGGACATTAAGTGCTGGACCGAATTGTAATGTAGAACGCGATATGACTTGGATGCAATATGAAAATGGTGAAATCAAAATTTTGAATTAACTATGTTTTCATTAAAGCGTCAACAAGGGGCGAAGTTTGAGTATCAAGCTCGCCTCTTTTTAGAATCTCAAGGACTTCGGTTTATTGCCGCAAATCAGCAATTTAAATGTGGTGAAATTGATTTGATTATGCAAGATGGGCAAACTCTTGTCTTTGTTGAAGTTCGTCAGCGTAAAAATCAAAAATTTGGTACAGCATTAGAAAGTATCAATTGGGCAAAACAGCAAAAATGGATTAAAGCGGCTAATCTTTGGTTAGCGCAACATGACACCAGTTTAGAAGAAGCCGATTGTCGCTTTGATGTGGTTGCATTTGGCGGTTCTGCACAAGAAATGCAATGGTTGCAAAATTTTATTGAATTTAATAATTAGGGTTTTTATGCGCGATAAGATTAAAGATCTTTATACAGAAAGTTTACAAACTCAGATTTCTGCAGCGGAATTATTGCCTGATGCAATTATGCGAGCGGCGGAAAAAATGGTGGAATGTTTGATTAGTGGACATAAAATCATTGTATGTGGTCACGGGCGTGGCTATGCAAATGCACAAATTTTAGTGGCCAATTTGCTCAATCGCTATGAATTTGAGCGTCCAAGCTTTCCAGCGGTATTACTTTCATTAGATAGTGCGGTGGGTTCCGCCATTATTTTTGATGATAACCATATGCAATTGTACCAACGCCAGTTTAATGCGGTGGCTCAAACCGGTGATCTTTTGATTGTTCTGGCGTCGGGTAATGAAGAGGTTATTGTGAATGTCATTCATGCGGCTGCGGGAAAAGATATTCCTGTTGTTGCATTAACAAATGCACAGAATGATCATGTACATGGTGCATTATCTGAAAATGATGTGGCCATCGCGTCGCCGGCTACTAAAGAAAGTCGTATTTTAGAAAATCATCTTTTTGTGATTAATGCATTGTGTGAATTAGTGGATTATCAGATTTTATTTGCGCCAAGCGCGCCATCAGAATAAAGGAGAAAATCATGCAAAGAAAATTTAAATTAGCTATGTTATTAAGTGCCGCGTTAGTATTACAAGGCTGTGTTACGGCCGCTGTGGTGGGTGGTACGGCTGCTGTGGCAACCAAAGTTGCAACAGACCCAAGAACATTGGGGACCCAAGTAGATGATGAAACCCTAGAAGAAAGAGTTTCTTCTGCAATTAAATCAGATGAGCAAATTAAAGAAGAAGGCAGAGTGAATGTGATTTCCTATAACGGACGTGTGCTGTTAATTGGACAAGTACCGCAAGAAAGCCTCAAAGAAATTGCAAAAAACCTTGCCAGTGGCGTGGAAGGGGTGACAGATGTGTATAACGAAATTCGTATTGGCACACCGATTTCCATTGGACAAGTGAGTAAAGACAGTTGGATTACTACACAAATTAAATCAAAGTTATTGGTTAATTCTCAAGTGAAGTCAACCAGCGTTAAAGTGATCACGGAAAATGGTGAAGTCTTTTTAATGGGAAATGTGACACAAGATCAAGCCAATGCAGCAACAGAAGTTGCGCGTAATGTTGCAGGGGTTCAAAAAGTCATTAAAGTATTTGCCTATATTAATTAAGCATAAAGTGCGGTTTGTTTGGGAAAAGTTTTGGCAAACAGACCGCACTTTTAACCCCTAACGTTTTGATTTTTTAATAAACTTCATCAAACGCTTACGCTTGCGTAATTGGTTTGGTGTTAAGGTATTACGACGTCCAGCAAATGGGTTATTGCCTTCTTGAAATAAAATTCGGATAGGAGAACCCACAATTCTTAAACTACGACGATAGTAATTGGATAAATAGCGCTTATAAGAGTCAGGCAATTTGTCCATCTGATTTCCATGTATCACAATAATCGGTGGATTATATCCGCCGGGATGGGCGTATTTTAATTTAATACGTCGGCCAGAAACCATTGGTGGCTGGTGCTCATCGGTAGCCATTTGCAGAATGCGCGTCAACATGGAGGTTGTCATTTTTTGAGTTGCACAGGCATAAGCTTCTTGAATGGAATCAAATAAGTTACCCACGCCACTACCATGTAGTGCAGAGATGAAGTGAACACGCGCAAAGTCAATAAAATCTAAACGACGATCGAGTTCCGATTTAACTTGATCTTTGACCTCATGATTGAGACCGTCCCATTTATTGATCACTATAACTAATGAACGCCCTGCATTCAGGATAAAACCAAGAAGAGACAAATCTTGATCAGAAATGCCTTCGCGAGCATCTATTGTTAAGAGTACAACGTTGGCATCTTGAATCGCTTGTAAGGTTTTGATTACCGAAAACTTTTCTACGGTTAAGGTGACTTTTCCACGCTTACGTACACCTGCGGTATCTATAATTGTATAATGTTGGCCATCTCGCTCCATAGGGATATAAATACTATCCCGTGTAGTGCCGGGCAAATCATATACTACCACGCGATCTTCGCCTAAAATTCGGTTGGTTAATGTGGATTTTCCGACATTTGGACGGCCGACAATAGCAATTTTGATATTTTTATCTTCTACGGTCTGTTCATTTTCTAATGCTTCATCTAAAAGTGCGGTATCATTTTCGTTAGAAAAATCGAAATCATGCTCCCATTCATCAGATTCATCAACATTTTCATTATTTTCCACCGCACTTTCTGCTGATTCTTCATGTTGTTTGAGATTCTCAGCGAAAGGGGCAAGGACATTTTCCATTAATTGATGCACGCCACGCCCTTGAGAGGCGGCAATTTGCGCAATTTCTCCTAGACCGAGCTGATAAAATTCTGCACAATGGGAATCCGCATCAATGCCATCAGTTTTGTTAGCGACGACAATAGTGGTTTTATTTTGACGTTGGCGTAGATAATGTGCAATACCAATGTCAGCAGCAGTTAAGCCAGCGCGTGCATCAACTAAGAATAGGACAATATCCGCTTCTTCAATTGCTAGCAGGGATTGTTCTGCCATTTTTTCTTCCACGCCTTCTTCAGTGCCATCAATACCACCCGTATCAATAACAATAAATTCATAGCCGGCTATATTGGCTTGACCATATTTACGATCTCGGGTTAAGCCTGGAAAATCAGCAACTAAGGCATCACGCGTACGCGTTAGGCGGTTAAATAAAGTCGATTTGCCAACATTCGGACGACCGACAAGGGCAACAACAGGAGTCATAAAAAACCTCAAATATATTTAGGGGCGATGATTGATTGAGAATTTGCCCAATAAAATAGCTGTTATTATAACGGAAAAATAGGGAATTGGCGATGTTGGTACAAGGAATTGAATTAAAGTGATTCATTTAAAAAATTGACGTATTAAAAGTGCGGTAAATTTTAGTCGAGTTTATTGATTTTAAAGCGCGGATCTGTGTCATTCTGTACTTTTTTTATTAAAATAAACTCGCTATAATTCTTAAAACCATTAACATAAACCTAACTTAACATTTAAAAGGAGTGAAATGTGAAATTAGATGAACTTGCCAAACTGGCCGGGGTATCTCGGACTACAGTAAGCTATGTCGTTAACGGCAAAGCAAAAGAATATCGCGTCAGTGATAAAACAATTGAAAAAGTAAGTGCGCTAATTAAGCAATATAACTTTAAGCCAAACGCTATGGCGGCCGGCTTAAGGGTAGGACGAACGAATACTATAGGGCTCATTATTCCTGATTTTGAAAATATGAGCTATGCAAGAATTGCTAATCACCTTGAAAATCGTTGTCGCGAAAGAGGTTATCAATTAATTATTGCTTGTTCAAATGATAACCCAGAAAATGAGATGAACTGCGCAACGAATTTATTTCAACGTAGAGTAGAAGCGCTGATTGTTTCGACTTCCTTACCGGTAGATTCGACGTTTTATCAAGAAAATTGTGGCGAAACACCTTTAATCTATTTTGATCGTCGTAGTAATTCAGAACAAGGCATGAAAGTGTTATCTGATGATGAAAACGATGCTTATTTATTAGCGGAGAAGTTATTTTCCGTGCAAGATAATATTAAAAATGTCTTGTTTTTAGGCGCGGTTGCTGATTTAGATATGAGCCATCATCGTCAACAAGGTTTCGAGCGTTCCGCTGCACGACACAATGTGAATGTGGAATATCTTTACGCCAATCGTTTTCATAAATATGAAGCGACGGAAGCGTTTGTAGATTGGTTGCAGAATAATCCTTTACCTGATGCGATTTTTGTGACATCGCTAACGCTCATGCAAGGTGTATTTGCGGCGTTATTGAAAGTGTTTAAACACATTCCAGAAGACATGGTTATTGCAACATTTGGAAACCATGAGATGTTAGACTTAGTCCCAAATAAGGTGGTTTGTAGTGTGCAACACCATGATAAAATTGTGGAAGCTTTGTTGCGCTCTGTGGAGTTTAAGTTAAAACGTAAGAAATTACAGTATGATCAAGAAGAGGTGATTCCTCGTCAGATTCTGTGTAATAACTGCGAGTAACTGATTCAAATCCCTCTTTGTTGTGAAATAAGAGGGATTTGGATAAAAAGTGCGGTGATTTATCAGAATATTTTTTATTGACGATATATCTCTTGGTAAATGCTGTTTTCAAAGCGATTTAGGGGGCCTCGTTGTGTGCGGCTTTCGTGTTCTCCAGTGGAATAACCATTAATAAATTGGACGAATGCAATGTGTTCGCCTTGTGCGTTGGTCATAAATCCGGCTAAATTATACACTCCTTTTAATGCGCCTGTTTTCGCTTTAATATTTTTCACAAGGGGTTCATTGATCATCGAACCCCGCCCGCTTAATGTGCCATCTACTCCGGCAATAGGGAAAGTGGCCATCAAGTTTAATGTTTCTTCATTCCTCGCAATATATTCAAGTATTTGTAACATGGTTTCTGGCGCAATTAAATTATGACGAGAAAGCCCTGAGCCATCAGCAATCACAGAATGGCCAAATTGGATACCCGCTTGAGAGCTCAATACTTTTTTCATGGCGAGTGTGCCTAATTGAAAAGAAGCTGGGCGTTTGTAAGTATGGTAAGCAACAGTGCGAAAGAGCGCATCGGCTATTTGGTTATCCGATTTTTTCATCATTTTAGTGAGTAAATCTGGCAAGGGCGCAGATAAATGCTCTGCGAGTAATTTTCCTTGTTGTGGGGTCAACGGTTGCTGAACTTGCCCCTTGAATTCAATATTAAGTCGTTTTAATTGACGCTGAATGATGGCGGCAGCATAAGCATCGGGATCTTGAACCGCAAAACTGAGTGCAAAAGGTTTCGTTTGTCGAGCAAGACAGCCTTTTATTTGGTAGCGATTATTATCATGCACTACAGCATCCAGTTGGCAATAGCCTGCTTCTTTTTTATCTGCAATGCGTACTTGTCCGAATACTTGCACAGGAAATGCGGCGGGAACATTAAATTTTACATGTTGTCCAACATCCTGATTTGCCTCTAAATCAACGTAAAAACAGTTATTGTCAATATTCACTGCAGCGGGAGGCGAATTAAAGCACATGGTTAAATCATTCCAAATCCAACCTGGCGCCCGATCGTGACTTGCAAACACAGACGTATCTAAAATTAAGTTACCATTGATTTTTTGAATACCTTGTTTTTTCAGTTCACTTAATAGATTGGCTAACTGACCGCTGGTGAGATCGGGATCTCCCGTAAATTTGGCGATGAGATCACCTTGTAATATACCATTTTTTATTGTGCCGTTAGTTAAAAGTGAAGTGGAAAAACGAAATGAATCGCCTAATGCTAATTTTGCAGTGAGTGCGGTGAGTACTTTTTGCGTACTGGCAGGTAGCATGAAGGTATCTGAGTTGTATTGGGCAATAACCTGGTTTTGCGTTAAATTTTTTGCGATAAAACCGAGACTTGTTCCTTGAGGTAGAGGTTGAAGAAAGGGTTTTATATCGCTGATTTGAGCCGTAGCGGTGTGAAAGAACAAGCTACCAATAACGAATGTTGATTTAAGTAATTTAGACATAGATTCATTTAACATGATAAGGCAAAGGAATTATTATAACATCGCTATACGAAAACCCTATTAGCTATGTTATAATCATTACTAAATTTTACGTTGGCCAATGGGCCTTAAATCATTCAGCCTTATTAGGTAAAATAGGGCTGGATTTCTTTTTGTTTAATTTTTATGGGAAAGTAATCATGAAACAAATTCCTATGACGGTTCGTGGTGCGGAACAATTACGAGAAGAATTAGAATTTCTTAAAACAGTGCGTCGCCCTGAAATTATTAATGCGATAGCCGAAGCACGTGAACATGGTGATTTAAAAGAAAATGCAGAATATCATGCTGCTCGTGAGCAACAAGGATTTTGCGAAGGACGTATTCAAGAAATTGAAGGAAAATTAGCTAACAGTCAAGTGATTGATGTGACCAAAATCCCCAATAATGGCAAAGTGATTTTTGGTGCGACGGTTGTGTTATTAAATACCGCCTCAGATGAAGAAGTGACTTATCGCATTGTTGGTGATGATGAGGCTGATATCAAAGCAGGACTAATATCGGTTAATTCACCCATTGCGCGAGGATTGGTGGGAAAAGAAGTGGATGATACAGTAACCATCACAACACCGGGCGGCACAGTTGAATTTGATATTATTGAGGTAAATTATCTCTAAATATTGTGCCTACTATGCGGAAGCGAAAATAAACGATTAGTTTAGGACTGCTATGTAATTTAGCAGTCCTTTTTACTATGGGGGATTATTCATTCCCTCCTTTGATATCTAGTTGGATATCTAGGGCTTTGAGTAATTCTTGTTCTTCGTTGAGATCCGTTAGTAATAGAGGATTGCGCGCAAGATAGCCGTTTTCAAACTCAAGTTCCCATTGTGTTGCATCATGATTAACGTGCAAAATATAGTTTTCTGTGAGTTCAGTGGCCTGACGAGAGCGATTAATGATGACCGCAAGCCGCATAATTAAGGTTAAAGCAATGATGTCTTGGCGATGAAAATAGCTTTCATGTTGTGGTAATTCCATATTTTTAAAGGATTTTACATGAAAACGCACAAGATGAACCAACAATTGTTTCTGCTCTGGAGAAAAACCGGGTAATTCCATACTTTGCAACATGTAGGCTGAGTGTTTTTGTATCCCACTATGGTTGAGCACTAATCCTATTTCATAGAGTTTTGTGGCCGCGATGAGAATGCTTTGTAGCTCATCTGTTTGGGTTAGATTTTGCCAGCGCGCGTATTTTTTAAATAATAAATTAGCTGTATTGCTTACACGCATCGCTTGCTCACGATCAACTGCAAAATTACGCATAATGCTGTTGATTGTGCGTTCTCGAATATCATCTACTTGGAAGCTTTGTTCTAAACCATACATCACACCTTCACGTAATGCGCCATCAGAATAGCGCATTTGTTCAATGCGGAAAGTTTCAAAAACAGCTCTTAAAATGGCCAAGCCGGGTAGAAATAAGTTCACGCGATCGTCGCTTAAACCGGCAATTTTAAGCTTATCTAGGCTGTCAGTCTTTAGCACCAGTTCGGTTAATTGACGTAAATTTTCAGCGGTAATAATGCCATCTTTATTAAAATTTTCCAGCATAATTTGGCTAATGGTTTTGATGGTACCTGACGATCCTAAAACAGATTGCCAGCCTAAATTGCGATAATCCCATGATAAATCTTCAATACGGGTTAGCGCTTCTTGATAGGCATGATTAAACTGTTTTTCACTGATTTTATTTTCGTCAAAAAATTGTTTAGCAAAGCTAACACAGCCAATGTGACGACTTTCCGCACGTAATGGTGTAAAGTTATCACCAATGATCATTTCGGTGGAGCCACCACCAATATCAACAACCAGCTTACGCCCGTTTTCAGGTTGGGTATGAGAGACGCCTGAATAAATCAATTCGGCTTCTTCTTGACCAGAGATAATTTGAATATCGAAAGGATAAACCGCTTTTGCGGCGTCTAAAAAATCCTGATTATTGACCGCTCTTCTCAGGGTGTAAGTGCCAACCGTGCGTATATTGGCTGCAGGAATACCTTGTAAGCGTTCAGCAAATAGGGCTAAACAAGCGACACCACGCTCGATTGCAGCTTGATTCAGATGATTTTTTTCATCTAATCCTTCGGCTAATTGTACACGCTGTTTAAGGCGCGATAATACTTGAATGGAACCGTTAACAATACGAACGATGATCATATGAAAGCTGTTTGACCCAAGATCAACAGCTGCAAATAGTTGTGGTGTAGCTTGTTTACTCATAATTTAATCTTTAGTTTTTTTCGTTTTATCCATGAGATATTGATGTATTGCAATTTGTGAACGACAAGGCGGATTGTCATTTCTCACATATTCATTTTTTTCTTGAGCGTCAATAATACGGGCTTTTATATTATCCGCAAGTTGAATATTGAGAATATCAATCACACATTGCTTCGTGTCTTCGTCATAAATTGGCACACCGACTTCAATGCGGCGATCCAAATTGCGTGTCATTAAGTCCGCAGAAGATAAAAAGACATCAGGATTACCGTTATTCTCAAAATAATAGACCCTAGGGTGTTCGAGGAAACGATCCACAATACTAATAATATGAATATTTTCACTCAACCCTTTCACACCCGCGCGTAATGAACACATACCGCGAATGATCATTTGAATTTTTACCCCAGCTTGGCTTGCGCTGTATAATAGATCAACCATTTCTTGATCTACCAGATTATTCACTTTAAGAATAATACCACTTTTTTTGCCTTTTTTTGCATTTTTCATTTCTCGCTTGACTAACATGGCAAATTTGTCACGCACATTGACAGGAGAAACGAATAATTCATTGAATTGGCTTGGGCTAAATGGCATTTCAATAAAGCGAAAAACATTGCTTACCTCTTTGGTAATCACAGGGTTTTGAGTTAATAAAGCAAAATCAGTATAAATTTTTGCTGTATTTTCATGGAAGTTTCCTGTGCCAATATGAGCATACTCCACAAGCTTATTCTCTTCTTGTCGGGTGATTAAAAAGAGTTTAGAGTGAATTTTAAATCCAGGTGATGAAAAAACCACTTTTATATTATTATCGGTCAATTTTTTAGCCCAGTGAATATTCGCTTCTTCATCAAAACGTGCTTGTAATTCAATAATTACCGTCACTTTTTTGCCATTATTGGCAGCATTGATTAAGGCTTCAATAATACGAGAGTGGGAAGCGACACGGTATAAATTGATTTTTAAAGATACCACATAAGGATCAAAAGATGCTTGTCGGAATAGCTCACAAATCGTATCGAAACTATGGTAAGGATAATAGAGCAAAATGTCTTTTTGACGAATCGCATCTAAAATAGGGTAGCCAGGTTTGATTTGTGGGTGATTAATGACCGCTAGAGGCTCGTTTAATAATTCTTTTTTATCTAATGAAGGAAATTGTAATAGATGCCTAAAGCTTAAATAACGTTCACCCGCCTCAATAGAATCAAGACTCGTCATGTTTAGCCGTTCTTTAAGAAGATTAAGTAAGGCTTTAGGCATGGTTTTTTCATATAAAAAGCGTACTGGTTGTGCGGCAATACGTTGTTTAAGACTGGAAGACATCAGTTCTAATAAGCTATATTCTACTTCAGTAATCAAGTCATATTCAGCATCGCGAGTCATACGAATCGCATAGGCATTGATTTCATCATATTTGAATACAGAATTAGAGAATAAATCTTCCAGACAAAGACGCAAAATATTATCCAATAGAATAATGCGCTGGTGACGTTTATAGCGTTCTTTGGGTAAGACGACAAAACGAGGAATTTT
Source organism: Conservatibacter flavescens (assembly GCF_002795425.1). Taxonomy (GTDB): domain Bacteria; phylum Pseudomonadota; class Gammaproteobacteria; order Enterobacterales; family Pasteurellaceae; genus Conservatibacter; species Conservatibacter flavescens. Next base: position 361,651 of record NZ_PHHA01000002.1, on the reverse strand, counting down.
ATCAGACGGAATAGGAAGTACGGCTAACTGTGTAATTTTATTATTTTTCTTTAATACCACGATTAAGTTGGAATTGTGGGAACTTAATGAAGTGGAAAGATCGATCTCTTCATTTAAGATGATGGGAAAAATATATTTTTTGATTTCTTTACGAAAATAATCTTTTAACCAATTTTGATGATAACTGGATAATTGATTTTCATTGATTAAAAAGATTTTATGTTTTGCCAAGCGTAGCATTAAACGGTTGTATATCTCTGAGAATTTTTTATTGAGTTCTTCCGTTCTTTTTTGAATAGACTTAATGTATGAACGTATTTGTTTTGCCTGTTCAGAATGTTGCTTAGGAATAAGCAAAAGCTGGTGTTTTAAATTTGCAAAACGCACTTGATAAAATTCATCTAGGTTGGAGGCAAAAATACCTAAAAAGCGAATGCGTTCCAATAGGGGATTATTTTCATCAGCTGCTTCTTGTAATACTCGTTCATTAAATGCAAGCCAGCTGATCTCTTTTGCGGTGTATTTTGTGTCATTATCTTTCAAAACGAACATTGGGAATTCTCCATATGATTATAAGGGGAAGTTTTGAAAAATTAGTCTATCGTCTGCAATTGAATTCTATAATTAATTGATTATATTAACAATATTTTATCTGGTCTAACCTTTAAAAATGAGAATTGTCATTAAATTGTCATAAAAAATTGTTAAGCTCGTACGGCCGAAAGGAAAATTATGTCTATTGTTTCGTTTAATCTTTTTAAAACTGCATTCATGTCACAATGAAAGCAAGTCCTTATATGTGTTAAATTTAGCATAAATGTCGTTTTCACAATATCATTATTATTTTTTATAAATAAAGGTTATATCATTAACAGAATCGTGTATAATTCAGAACCAATTTAGGTCGTTAATAAAAAGTAAGCGGAATATTTTGGGTTTAAGAGATGTGAAATAACTGCTGTGACCGCTTAAAAATACACATCAAATAATAGATTGAGATGAAGTGGGGCAAGTAATGAGCCAATTTTTTTATGTGCATCCTGAAAATCCGCAAGGGCGCTTGATTAAGCAAGCTGTGGACATTTTACAAAATGGTGGTGTCATTGTATATCCAACAGACTCAGGTTATGCTTTGGGTTGTATGATAGGGCATAAACATGCGATGGATCGCATTGTTCAGATTCGACAGTTACCAGAAGGGCATAATTTTACCTTAGTGTGTAGTGATTTATCGGAATTATCACATTATGCCGTAGTGAATAATTTAGCTTATCGTTTAATTAAGAATAATACACCTGGTCGTTATACATTTATTCTCACCGCAACTAAAGAGCTGCCACGCCGTTTAATGACATCTAAGCGTAAAACCATCGGGATTCGTGTACCTGATAATCGTATTGCGTTGGATTTGTTATCAGCATTAAATGAGCCAATATTATCTTGTTCTTTAATGTTGCCGAATGAAGAAAATATCACGCAATCGGATCCGGAGGAAATTCGGAATTATTTAGAACATCAAGTGGATTTGATTATCCATGGGGGATACTTGGGGCAGGAACCTACAACCGTAGTGGATTTAACCAGTGATAGCCCTATTATTTTACGTGAAGGAAGTGGTAGTACCGCACCTTTTATTTAAATTTGAAAAAACATGACGCTTGGGAAAGCGGCAATTAGAGGAATTATGAAGTCAAAAGCAGTATTTAAGCCTAATCGTGCAACAACATTTGCCAATTCGAACTCAAATACCCAGTCTAAAAGTAGAAGAGGAACGTCTAGATTGTCAGAACAAGAGTCGAACTCTCACAGAGAACCCAAAGGCAAATTACCCTTAAAACAATCTATATCAAATTCAACAGATAAAAAAACATCAGCTCCTAAAGCGAGTGTGAGCGGCGAAAAACTGCAGAAAGTGCTTGCGCGCGCAGGGCAGGGGTCTCGCCGTGAAATTGAAGCAATGATTGCGGATAATCGCGTGAGTGTGGACGGAAAAATGGCAACATTGGGCGATCGTATTAATGTGAATGCCAATGTCAAAGTGCGTATTGATGGGCATCTAATTAATTTAAATCATGCCCAAAAAGAAGTTTGTCGCGTATTGATGTACTATAAACCGGAAGGTGAATTATGTACGCGACATGATCCAGAAGGGCGACCAACTGTTTTTGATCGTTTGCCTAAACTGACTGGCTCTCGTTGGATTGCGGTGGGGCGTTTGGATATTAATACCTCCGGTTTATTACTCTTTACAACCGATGGGGAATTAGCAAATCGACTTATGCATCCAAGTCGTGAGGTTGAGCGTGAATATTCTGTTCGGGTATTTGGCGAGGTTGATGACGGTATGATTCAGCGTTTACGCAAAGGCGTGCAACTGGAAGATGGCCCTGCAAATTTTAAAGCGATTAAAGCGGTTGGCGGAACTGGATTAAATCAATGGTTTGATGTGACTTTAGTTGAAGGGCGAAATCGAGAAGTCCGCCGTCTTTGGGAGTCTCAAGGGATTCAAGTTAGCCGCTTGATTCGCATTCGCTATGGCAATATTAAATTGATGAAAAGCTTGCCTCGTGGAGGCTGGGAAGAAATGGATTTACAAAATGTGAATTATTTACGCGAGTTAGTGAGTTTACCTCCTGAAACCGAAAGTAAATTGGATGTCACAAGACAGCGTCGTCGTCCGAAAACAGGACAAATTCGTCGAGCAGTAAAACGTTATTCTGAACAGTCAAAACGTTATAAAAAATAAAATCAAAAAAGTAACCGCACTTTAAAAAGTGCGGTACAAAATGAGAAAGTTTTATTATGAAGATACAACAACTACGTTACATAGTTGAGATTGTAAATCAAAATCTCAATGTAACAGAAGCAGCAAACGCATTATATACATCGCAACCAGGTATTAGTAAGCAAGTACGTTTATTAGAAGACGAATTAGGGTTAGAAATTTTTGAGCGTAATGGTAAGCATATTAAGAGTATAACGCCTGCGGGAGAAAAAATCGTGGGAATCGCGCGAGAAATGCTGGTTAAGATTCAAGCTATTAAAGCCATTGCCAATGAGTATACGCAGCCTAATCATGGTATTTTACGTATTGCAACGACCAATACTCAAGCGCGTTATGCTTTACCGAATGTCGTTGAGCGCTTTTCTCGACAATATCCTGACGTGAGTCTACATATTCATCAAGGTTCACCTAATCAAATTTATGATGCTTTGCTTTCAGGCGAGGTGGATTTGGCCATAACAACAGAGGCGCAGTATCTATTTGATGATGTCGTGCTACTACCATGTTATCGTTGGAATCGTTCGATCATTGTGAAGCCCGATCATCCATTAGCACAATGTAAACATTTGACCATTGAAGAATTAGGAAAATATCCACTTGTGACTTATACATTTGGTTTTACGGGGATTTCTGATTTAGATTATGCTTTCAACCAAGCAGGTATTTTGCCAAATATCGTGTTTACGGCGACAGATGCTGATGTGATTAAAACCTATGTGCGCTTAGGTATTGGAGTGGGAATTATGGCATCTATGGCACATACACCGGCTGATGAGGATTTAGTGGCTATTGATGCAAGTCATTTATTTAAAGCAAGTAATACCCAAATTGCATTTAAACATAGCACTTTTTTACGTAATTATATGTACGATTTTATTCATTATTTTTCACCCCATTTAACTCGCCCCCTTGTGGAGCAGGCGGAAAGATTACGTGATAATGCCGCAATACAAAAGTTATTTGATGGAATTGAATTGGAAATGAAATAAAAAAGCCTTAGGGATAATGAGCTATATATAATTAACAAAGGCTTATGTTTGGATAGTAAGACAAAGTGCGGTCAATTTAAAAACGTTTTTAAAATTGACCGCACTTTCGTTAATGAAGGTGATATTATTTAGAAATTCGCATTGCGCGGTGAGCGCGGGAACGGAATCACATCACGGATATTTTGTACCCCTGTAACATATACGATTAAGCGCTCAAAGCCTAATCCGAATCCTGAGTGTGGCACGGTGCCGTATTTACGTAGATCGCGATACCACCAATAATCTTCAGGATTTAATCCCATTTCTGCCATACGTTTATCTAAGATTTCTAGACGTTCTTCACGCTGTGAACCCCCAATGATTTCACCGATACCAGGCGCAAGAACGTCCATCGCCGCAACGGTTTTACCATCATCATTTAGGCGCATATAAAATGCTTTGATGTCTTTTGGATAGTTTTTAACCACTACAGGCGATTTAAAATATTCTTCAGCTAAATAGCGTTCATGTTCAGAAGATAAGTCGATTCCCCAAGAAACCGGAAATTCGAATTTTTTACCTGATTTTAATAATACATCAATTGCATCAGTATAATCAATTTGCGCAAAATCAGAATTAATAAAATGTTCTAGGCGGCTAATCACATCTTTATCGACATGTTTTTCAAAGAATTTTAAATCATCTTGACGTTCAGCCAGTACTGCACGGAAAACATATTTCAACATATCTTCAGCGAGTTTAGCGTTATCTGCAAGGGTAGCGAAAGCGATTTCCGGTTCTACCATCCAGAACTCAGCTAAGTGACGTGTCGTGTTAGAGTTTTCTGCACGGAATGTTGGGCCGAACGTATAAATTTTACTTAACGCACAAGCATATGTTTCACCGTTAAGCTGGCCTGATACGGTTAAGAAAGATTCTTTACCGAAAAAATCTTGAGAAAAATCGACCGCACCTTGTTCATTACGTGGCAAATTCTCTAAATCTAGCGTAGAGACACGGAACATTTCTCCAGCGCCTTCCGTATCGGATGCGGTAATTAATGGAGTAGCGACCCAATAAAATCCTTGTTCATGGAAAAATCGGTGAATAGCTTGTGCTAAACAGTGGCGAACGCGGGCGACAGATCCGATAATATTTGTGCGAGGGCGAAGGTGGGCAACTTCGCGTAAGTATTCGATAGAATGGCGTTTGGCTGCCATAGGATAGGTATCTGGATCCTCGACCCAGCCAGTAACTTCTACTTGTTGCGCCTGTAATTCAACAGATTGCCCTTCTGCTGGAGACTCAACGACAGTTCCGGTTACGACAACGGAACATCCAGTAGTTAAACGTAATACTTCATTTTCATAGTTCACAATGTCATTATTGACAATAACTTGAATTGGGTCAAAACACGAGCCATCATAAACGGCAAGGAAAGAAAGTCCGGCTTTAGAGTCACGGCGCGTACGAACCCAGCCGCGTACGGTCACGGTTTCGCCAACGTTCACTTTTTCAGTTAGCACATCAACTACTGATGCTATTTTCGTCATAATTACCTCAAAATGCTTGAATCTATTTAAATACAAAAAAGTGCGATTAGTTTACCTCAAGTTTTCGGGAATACCAAAATCAATTCGGAAAATTTTGTGAGCTATTACGCATAATCGAAGGAAAATACTTGTTATTTATAGGGGTATACGTATAACATAGTGGGCTTTTAAAATAACATATTTCAGTATATTGTCTGAATTGGAAGATTTATGCCTAAAAAGAAAAAGGAAGAAGGGCGTTTTGCATTAAAAGTGCAACATCTTGGAACGATTTATCGTCTGATTGAACAATTTGAACTTATTTCACGAATTGACTTATCTAAGTTATCTGGTTTTGCGCCAGCCAGTATTACGGCTATTACGAAAGAATTAATTCAATTACAATTGATCACGGAGCGAGCGGTTCAAACCACTATCGTTAGAGGTAGACCCGCAGTGGGATTGTGTTTATCTTCGTCACATTGGCGAACAATTTGTGGGACGTTATTAGAAAATACGTTTGAATTAACATTATGTGAATTGAATGACAAGGTCATTGAAAAAAGAAGTTTTTCGTTGCAGGCGGAACACATGGCGAACCTTGATGTTTTCTTAGTTCAATCACTTAAGCAATTTTTGGCCGATATTAAAATTGATACCCTTTCTCTGTTAGCATTTTCCTTGACGGTTGCGGGAAGATTTGATCGTACCCATACACGTTTAGTAAAACTTGGGCAATATGATGTGGATATTGATCTCTCTGCTGTTTTTGTACCGCACTTTTCTGTTCCTGTGTTTATTCGTGAATATTTTCAAACATGGTTATTTGCCGAATCAACTTTAGGTAGCATTATTAACTGTAATAATGCGTTATTTTTGCAATTAGATGATGTGATTAATATGAGCGTGCTTGTGAAAGGGAAAATTCTCAACAGCGAAAAAGAAACACGCATGAATATTAATCGAGTGAATGTGCCTAAACTGAGTGAATTACAAGATAAAATTAATTTGGAACTGCCTGAAATTAAGCGTAATCAGTTACATAATCAAGTGACACATCAAAGTATTTATCAGATGGTGGATTTGCTATTTCCGCAAAATACATTGCCGAATAACTCACAGAAAATTGATTTTGTTTGTGAGCAGGCTAATCAAGGAAATCCACAGGCGATTCAAATTTTATATCATGTGGCAGATTGCGTTTCCTATGTGTTGATGAATTTAGTGAATATTTTTTCATCAGAAAAAGTCGTGATTAGTTCAAGTCTGTTACTTGCGAAAGATCTATTTTTAGCACGCTTGAATCAAAAATTACAGGAAAACTTATTACTAGATGATTTACATGTTGATATTGTGACGAGCCGTTATGCATGGAATAGCCCTATTTTAGCCGCTTCTGCGATTAAGCAGCGTATTTATGATGGTTCTTTGTTAATGAATTTATAAAAAATTCATAAAAATTTGTGTTAGCTCAATATTTGTCTTTGAGAATTCTTTTAAAATTCCCCTAAAAATTAAGGGGAAGAAGATATGGGCTGCTTTTTTATTACCGGCACAGACACTAATGTAGGGAAAACAATTGCTAGCCGGGCAATTATTCAAGCTCTGCAAAAACAACATGTTCAAATAGTGGGATATAAACCTATCGCTTGTTCAGAAAGTGAATCATTTTATGGTGAGAGCCAATCGGAGCAGGTCAATGATTATGGTAGTGCGGATAATCGTGATGTACAAATTTTAATTGAAAGTGCTAATCACAAATTGAATTATCAAGAAGCCAATAGTTATACATTAAGCCAACCCTTAGAACCCAATATTTTATTGGCAAAAACCATTAAAGTGGATATTGAAAAACTGAATTTTGACTTGAATCGATTAAAAATGCGTTACCAATGTGTCTTAGTGGAAGGGACATTTGGCTGGCTAACCCCTATTACAGAGCACAAAACCTTTGCTGATTGGGTCCGTATGCAAAATATGCCTGCGGTACTTGTTGTTGGGATTAAAGAGGGCTGTATTAATCATGCTTTACTGACTATGCAGTCGATTATTCAGATGGGCGTTCCTTTACTTGGTTGGGTGGCCAATCGCGTGAATCCCTGTTTGGGCTATTATGCAGAAATTATTGAAACATTAACCCAAAAAATTGATGCGCCTTTATTGGGGGAAATCCCTTATGTTCATCATCCTGAAACGCAAGATTTAAGTCGATATATTACCAATACGACACGATTAAGTTATATGAATACGGTGTTAAGTTAATACACATTATTAACGGGGAGATATCTCCCCGTTGGTTTGTTTATGGATTTGCCCATGTAGAGAATATGGATTCCGCTGCTTGTAATGTCCGATCAATATCTTGTTCAGTATGAGCGAGCGACATAAAACCAGCCTCAAAAGCGGAAGGGGCAAGGTAAATGCCTTTATCTAGCATAGCATGGAAGAATTGTTTAAAGCGTTCACTATCGCAATTCATAACATCTTCATAGCAAGTCACTTCGGTTTTATCCGTAAAGAAAAGGCCAAACATGCCGCCAACATAATTGACAACAAAAGGAATATTATGCTTTTCAGCGGCTTGCTTAAGCCCTAATGCCAGTTTTTCAGTAAGTTGCGCAAGGCGTTGCTCATTACCTGCTTTTTTCAACTCATTTAGACAAGCTAAACCTGCGCTCATGGCGATAGGGTTACCTGAAAGCGTGCCTGCTTGATAAACACCGCCTAATGGTGCGATATGTTGCATAATTTCTTTTTTACCACCAAATGCACCAACCGGCATACCTCCCCCGATGACTTTACCGAGCGTTGTTAAATCAGGCGTGACGCCATAGTATGCTTGCGCACCTTTTAGGGCAACACGAAAACCCGTCATGACTTCATCAATAATAAATACCGCACCATATTCCGTGCAAAGTTCGCGTAATCCTTGTAGAAAATTAGCTTGTGGCGGTATACAGTTCATATTACCAGCAACAGGTTCGACGATTAAGCAGGCAATATCATGGGGATATTGTTCGAAAGCTTGTTTAACGGAATTCAAATCGTTATAAGTACAGGTTAAGGTATGCTTAGCAAAATCGGCTGGCACTCCGGGTGAGTTAGGTTGTCCTAAGGTTAATGCGCCAGAACCGGCTTTAACGAGTAAGGCATCCGCATGTCCATGATAGCAGCCTTCAAATTTAATAATTTTATCTCGTCCAGTATAGCCACGCGCAAGACGAATGGCAGACATCGTCGCTTCTGTGCCAGAACTGACCATACGTACCATTTCAATAGACGGGATTAATTCGCATACTAATTCAGCTAATTCAATTTCTAACTCCGTTGGCGCCCCAAAACTTAGGCCATTTTCTACCGCACTTTTTACGGCATCGAGAATAGCGGGGTGGTTATGCCCTAAAATCATCGGTCCCCAAGAACCAACATAATCAATATAATTTTTTCCTTCGGAATCAGTAATATAAGCGCCTTTAGCTTTTTCAATAAATACAGGTGTGCCTCCTACGCCTTTAAACGCACGAACAGGAGAGTTTACGCCACCTGGAATAACTCGTTGGGCGCGAGTAAATAAATCGTATGAACTTGTCATAGTAAATATTCCTAATTAGAGTTGAAAGATGTTTTACTTATTGTACTGTAAAAATAAATTTTTGATGAGTTTTATTAAATATTCGGGAAATTATAGCGAATTCATGCGTTTTTAGACAGTGAATCAATGCCTAGATGGTCAGTCAATATCATAATGTAATATGACACTATGTGTTTGGCTTATATAAATAGAAAAGTCCGGTTTTCTGTTTAAATTTGAGAACCGGACTATCACTGCTAGATTAATTTAATCGGTTTTTACAGATTAAAATCGCCAAAATCATTAGAGTCTACTTTAGAATCGATTTGGCCAACTAAATAAGAGCTGACTTCGACTTCTTGTGGTGCAACCTGTACATTATCAGAAACTAGCCAAGCGTTGATCCAAGGAATTGGGTTTGAACGCGTTTGGAATGGTAATGGTAAACCTACAGCTTGCATGCGGATATTGGTAATGTACTCAACATATTGGACTAAAATATCTTTATTTAACCCGATCATTGACCCATCTTTGAATAAATAATCGGCCCAATCTTTTTCTTGTTCAGCGGCAGCGACGAAGAGATCGTAAGCTTCTTGTTTGCATTCCTCCGCAATTTCAGCCATTTCAGGATCGTCTTGTCCGGCAGCCATGATATTAAGAATGTGCTGGGTACCAGTTAAATGTAAGGCCTCATCTCGTGCAATGAATTTGATAATTTTTGCATTACCTTCCATTAGCTTACGCTCAGCGAAAGCGAAAGAGCAGGCAAATGAGACATAGAAGCGGATAGCTTCTAAGGCATTTACGCTCATTAAGCAAAGATAAAGTTGCTTTTTCAAATTGCGTAATGAAACAACGCATTCTTTACCGTCAACGGTATAAGTGCCTTCACCGTATAAGCTATAAAGTTGGCTATCGCGAATTAAATCATCATAATAAGCGGAAATATCTTTTGCACGTTTGATAATTTCTTCGTTAGTGACAATATCGTCAAATACAATAGACGGGTCGTTGACAATATTACGGATAATATGGGTATAAGAACGAGAATGGATCGTTTCTGAGAATGTCCAAGTTTCAATCCAAGTTTCTAATTCAGGAATTGACACTAATGGCAATAATGCGACGTTTGGGCTGCGGCCTTGAATGGAATCTAATAAAGTTTGATATTTTAAGTTACTGATAAAAATATGTTTTTCATGTTCAGGTAAAGCAGCATAATCAATACGATCTTGCGATACGTCCACTTCCTCAGGTCGCCAAAAGAAAGAAAGTTGTTTTTCGATTAACTTTTCAAAGGTTTCATATTTTTGTTGATCGTAACGAGCCACGTTCACATTTTGCCCAAAGAACATCGGTTCTTTTAACTGGTCATTTTTATTTTGTGAGAAAGTAGTGTATGCCATAGTGTTTTCCTTAATATTTTGTTTATATTTGACAATAAATATCAACAAAAGGTAAGTGGAAGCATGTGTTCCACATACCTTATCCTGCTTTTTGACACGCTATAATCTTTGTTAGATGGTGGTAGATGTTACCGTGTCAAAAGCTGACTTAAATCTTACATGCACCGCCAGCACAACCGTCATCTAAATCTTCTTGACCATCGTCTGCGCCATCACGCGTGTTTTGATAATAAAGGGTTTTTAGACCATATTTATAAGCGGTAAGCAAGTCTTGTAACAAGGTTTTCATTGGTACTTTACCATCAGAAAAACGCGTTGGATCGTAGTTGGTATTTGCTGAAATCGCCTGATCCACGAATTTTTGCATAATGCCGACTAATTGTAAGTAGCCATCCATATTCGGAATATTCCACAAGAGTTCATAATTTTCACTCAAGTTTTCATAATCAGGTACAACTTGTTTTAAAATACCATCTTTAGACGCTTTGATACTAACATGGCCACGTGGTGGTTCAATACCATTTGTTGCGTTGGAAATTTGTGATGATGTTTCCGATGGCATTAATGCAGTTAAAGTAGAATTACGTAAACCGTGAGTTTTAATGTCTTGACGCAAGGTTTCCCAGTCTAAATGCAATGGTTCTTGTGTTAAATTATCAATATCTTTTTTATAGGTATCAATAGGTAAAATGCCTTTGGCATAAGTGGTTTCATTAAAGAAATCACACGGACCTAATTCTTTGGATAAATTCATTGAAGCTTTTAATAAATAATATTGGATCGCTTCAAAAGTGCGATGGGTTAAATCGTTAGCTGAACCATCTGAATAGCGTACGCCATTTTTAGCCAAATAGTAGGCATAGTTGATGACACCAATTCCTAAAGAACGACGTCCCATAGAACCTCGACGCGCAGCTTTAATCGGGTAATCTTGATAATCTAATAAAGCATCTAAACCACGCACGGCAAGATCGGCGAGTTCTTCTAACTCATCGAGGCTTTCTAATGTCCCTAAGTTAAAAGCAGAGAGCGTACATAATGCGATTTCCCCTTCTTCATCGTGGAAGTGTGTAAGAGGTTTTGTTGGTAAGGCAATTTCCAAACAAAGATTGGATTGACGTACCGGCGCAACAGCAGGATCAAACGGTGAGTGAGTATTACAATGGTCAACGTTTTGAATATAAATTCGTCCTGTTGAAGCGCGTTCTTGCATTAAGAGTGAAAATAATTCAACCGCTTTTACGCTACGCTTGCGAATACTCGGATCTTGCTCATATTTTGTATAAAGCTCTTCAAATTTATCTTGGTCTGCAAAGAATGCAGTATACAGGCCAGGCACATCTGATGGGCTGAATAAAGTGATGTCTCCACCTTTGATTAAGCGTTGGTACATGGTTTTGTTAATTTGCACACCATAGTCCATATGGCGTGCGCGGTTTTCTTCTACACCGCGGTTATTTTTTAACACCATCAAACTTTCAGCTTCTAAATGCCACATAGGGAAAAAGACCGTAGCGGCACCACCACGTACCCCGCCTTGTGAACAGGATTTCACGGCAGTTTGGAAGTGTTTATAAAATGGAATACAGCCAGTGTGGAAAGCTTCTCCCCCTCGAATAGGGCTACCTAAGGCACGAATTGCCCCAGCATTAATCCCGATACCAGCACGCTGTGAAACGTATTTGATGATTGAGGCCGAAGTGGCGTTAATAGAATCTAAGCTGTCGCCACATTCAATTAAAACACAGGAGCTAAATTGACGTGTAGGTGTACGCACTCCTGCCATAATTGGAGTTGGCAAAGAGATTTTAAACGTAGACGTCGCATCATAAAAACGACGTACATAACTTAAACGCGTTTCTTGTGGATATTTAGAGAATAAACTGGCCGCAACTAATAAATAGAGGAATTGTGCAGACTCATAGATTTCGCCAGTCACACGGTTTTGTACTAAATATTTACCTTCTAACTGCTTAACTGCGGCATAAGAAAAGGTCATATCGCGCCAATGATCTAAATAGCCGTCCATTTCGTCCCATTCTTCACGGGAATAGTCCGTTAATAACGCTTCATCATACTTGCCCATACGCACTAATTTTTTGACATGATCGTATAAACGAGGTGGATCAAAATGGCCATAGGCCTTTTTACGCAAATGGAAAATCGCTAAGCGAGCGGCGAGAAATTGATAATCAGGCGTATCTTTACTAATTAAATCCGCAGCAGCTTTGATAATTGTTTCATGAATATCAGAAGTGCGGATCCCTTCGTAAAATTGAATATGGGAACGAAGTTCTACTTGAGAAACAGAAACATTTTCCAGTCCCTCTGCTGCCCAAGTAATGACACGGTGGATTTTATCAAGGTCGATAGGCTCGACGCGCCCATCACGTTTTGTGACCATTAATGCATTATTCATAGCGTTTACAGACCTTTTCTGTTGATGTGTTTAACACAATATATGGGTGTGTGATTAAATTTGGATACAAGATAATGTGTTGTGGCGGAAAGTTCAAGTATAAAATTTTTTACTTAAATTATTGACATAAACTAACTTACTTATTTATTTAGAAAAATTTTATTTTATTGAAATGTAAAGGTTGAAAAAAATAATTTGAATGAAAATTAACCTTACTTTAAGTAAGGAAATGGGGGCGATGCCCCAAGTGTTTAAGCTAAAATTTTCACGGTATCACCAACTCGGATAATCCCCGTATTGGTAGGAAGTAAATGGATTCCAAATATAGGTTCCCCTTTTTCATTACAATGATATTTTTTTAATGTACGAAATGGTTCGAGTTTTTCATGATTTAAACCCGTTTCCGGATCTCGGCTAGTTAAGACACAACGTGTACAATTTTTAGTGCGAATAAATGTGACGTTGCCAATTTGAATTTTATTCCATGTCTCTTCAACAAAAGCAGAATAGTCATCTATAACAATATTGGGTCTAAATTGTGACATGCTAATAGGCGCAGGGCATTGTGCTTGAAGCGCTTGTAAAGATTGCACATTGGTTAATAGTACAGGATAACCGTCGGCAAAACTTACTGTTGAGTCAGGGTATTTTTGTATATAGCGCTGAGATTGCTTGCCTAACCAACGGAGTTGCACTGGCTGATTAAGTTTTTGGCTAAACCAATGGTTAATAGACTCATTTGCCACAAAGGAAGGAAATTGCGTACCCCAAACTTCACAGCTCGCAAGTTGTTGGAAATCTTCGTAATTAATGACACAGTGTTCTCCATTTTTATGTTGAACAAATAAACCATTTTCGGTGGGATAAGCAAAAAGTGCAAAAAGCTCAGCCGTTTTACGTGCAGTGATAAATTTACCATCAGGTTCTGTAAGCATAAAAGTGCGGTCGAAATTAAAGCCTTTTTCTTCAATAATACCTTGAGAAATAGGGTAGGCTTGAGTAGATTTAATGGGATAAATAAAGAGTTGTGTGATCATATACTATCTCCGATGGCATGTTTCGGACTATGGTACACAATGGTCAATAATAAAGCGAGTTTTTTGTTATTGAGAAATGAGGTGAATGGGGGAAATTAAAGATAAGTAGGAACAAGTTGTATCTTGTTCCTACCCATTATTACATTATTGGATTAGCAAATAGAAGTTGCTGCCATCGCGTAAAATATTTAAGGCAACAGCAGAAGGTTTGCTGTCTAAAATTTTACGGAATTGACCAATATTTTCTACACTGCTGCGGTTGACTCCAACAATAATGTCACCATTGCGTAAGCCACGTTGTGCAGCTAAGGAGTTTGGTGCGACTTTAGTAATCTCAACACCGGTAACGCCCTTGCTATTGTAGTTACTCAGCTCAGCCCCTTCTAATGCAGGGATTAGATTGGTTGCAGATGCTTGATTTAATTCATCAGATTGTAACGTTACTTTGACATTATGAGATTTATCATCACGTAAATACGTTAATTCTACTTCCTTGCCCGCACCAGAAGTGGCAATTTTAGCGCGCAGTTCTGCAAAACTTGCGATTTTTTGACCGTTTAATGCAACAATCACATCACCCGCTTTGATACCGGCTTTAGCTGCCGCAGAGTCAGGAATCACTTCGCTAACGAATGCCCCTTGTTTTGCAGTCACATTAAATGCTTCTGCTAAATCGGCATTGAGTTCTCCGCCTTTAATTCCTAGCATGCCACGGCGAACTTCACCAAATTCAATAATTTGTTGAACAAGATTATTTGCCATATTACTTGGGATAGCAAAAGCGATACCCGCATTGCCGCCACTTGGCGAAATAATCGCGGTATTAATACCGATTAACTCACCTTGTAGGTTAATTAATGGCCCGCCTGAGTTGCCTCGATTGACGGCGGCATCTGTTTGAATGTAGTTTTCGTAGCTGCCACTATCTGAACCGGTAGAGCGTCCCAAAGCAGAGACTATACCTGAAGTCACTGTTTGCCCTAAACCAAAGGGATTACCGATCGCAACAGTAAAATCACCGACTTTTAGTTTGTCAGAGTCTGCGATTTTGACTGCAGTCAAGTTATTGGGTTTTTCCACTTGAATTAATGCAACATCAGATAAGTTATCTGTACCGATAGTTTTGGCTTTAAACTCTCGGCCATCGGACAGTTTTACTGTGATTTTATCTGCGCCATCAATTACGTGATTATTTGTAATAATATAACCTTTCTCTGCATCAATGATGACACCTGAGCCTAAGCCTCTAAATTGGCGTGGGGAACGATCAGCAAATGGCTCACCAAAGAAGAAACGAAATTCTTCTGGGATATCATTGCGTTGCGCACCTTTTTGTTGCCCTTCTACTGAGATAGATACCACAGAAGGGAGAACCTTTTCCAGCATTGGCGCAAGGCTTGGGACAGCTTGTCCTTCAACAACGGTTGGCAAGCTGGCTTGAGCTAACATTGGGGTGGATAATACGCTTAATCCAAGCGCAATACTTGTTAATATAAAATGTCTTTTTTTCATTGAGTTATCCTAAAATAAGTAAAATATTAAAGTAGCTTTGAGCTACGCGATTCGCATGGATTAAGACAGAAAAAAGTTAAAAATGTTCCCGTTTTTTTGATTTTTTACATGAGTTTTAATCTGTTTAATTAAAGGTTGTTTTGTGAAGAAGAGAAAAACAAGGTATGAGCTAATTTAAGAAATTTAGATGATACTTTAAAATAGGCTGAATAATAGTATGATATTTTATTCAGCGCTATTTTTTATGAAAATGGTTAAGAATCTTTTAATTCAATTCAGTTATCTTTCTGCTTTGAGTAAACCTGAAGAGCCTTCGGAGTAATCTTTTGGCTCAAGTCTTGCAGGGTTAATATGTTCACCTGTTTCAGCAGAGGCTTCTTGTGACTCATTGGTAATTAAATTTTGAGAAAATAGTGCTTGCTGTTCAGAGTTAGGAAGCAATTTTGTTGAAGAGCTTGCTAAGTGCTGATAAAGTTTTTGATAATCTTGAGCAAGATTTTTGAGTAACTCTGCGCTTTCAGAAAAATGTTTTTCTAACTCTTGTTTTTGGTTGGAAACTTGTTCTTTTACGGCTTTTAATTCATTTTCGGTCTCTAACTGTTTTTTTACCGAGCCTTTTGTTAAACGCACGAGAAAATAACCGATAATTACACCCACAACAAGGCTTATACCCGCGATTTGCCACATTTCAGATGTCCAGTTTTGCATAATGTCACTCCTATTTCTAATATCAATCAAATAGGAGCATAATAACTGGAAATGGAGATTTTGTCTTGTTATAGATGTAAATAGTTTGAATAAGCTCACAAAAGCAAATAAGTGCGGTAAAAAAATAGGATTTTTTTATTAAAAAATTAGCATTGTGTTGAAAAATCTTGTATAATCCTGCGACCCTGTGATACATAGGTTTTTCCCGCCTTGTATATGCGTCGAGATCACACTCGAAGGGGTGAGATTAAGATAAAGGTTGTGTTTAAATTATTTAAACACTGGGTAATCAATTTTTATATTTGGTAATGAATTAATGAAAACTTTTGTAGCAAAACCAGAAACGGTTAAACGCGACTGGTACGTAGTAGATGCGACAGGTAAAACTTTAGGTCGTTTAGCGACTGAATTAGCACGTCGTCTTCGTGGTAAACATAAAGCAGAATATACACCGCATGTTGATACTGGTGATTATATCATCGTGATTAATGCGGAAAAAGTTGCGGTAACAGGTAACAAAGAATCTGATAAAATTTACTACTGGCACACTGGCTATGTAGGTGGTATTAAACAAGCGACTTTCAAAGAAATGATCGCGCGCCGTCCTGAAGCAGTGATTGAAATTGCGGTTAAAGGTATGTTGCCAAAAGGCCCATTAGGTCGTGCAATGTTCCGTAAATTAAAAGTGTATGCGGGTAGCGAACACCAACACGCAGCACAACAACCACAAGTTTTAGACATTTAATCACGAGGTAAAGGAAAATGGCAGAGAATCAAAACTACGGCACAGGTCGCCGCAAAAGCTCCGCAGCTCGTGTATTTATCAAACCGGGTAGCGGTAAAATTACTATCAACCAACGTGAGTTAGATGTTTACTTTGGTCGTGAAACTTCACGCATGGTAGTTCGTCAACCTTTAGAGTTAGTTGAATTAACAGATAAATTAGATATTTATGTGACTGTTAAGGGTGGTGGTATTTCTGGTCAAGCAGGTGCAATCCGTCATGGTATTACTCGTGCATTGATCGAATACGATGAAACTTTACGTCCTGCATTACGTGCTGCTGGCTTCGTTACTCGTGACGCTCGTCAAGTTGAACGTAAAAAAGTGGGTCTACGCAAAGCACGTCGTCGTCCACAATTCTCAAAACGTTAATACTATATTGTTATTATTCCAAATATCAAAAGATATTTGGAATTTTACAAAAATATCAAACAAAAACACCGCACTTCTTTTCAAAGTGCGGTGTTTTTTTATCAAGTTTTTGCTGAGTATTATGGTGAAAGTAATTCTTTTCGCACAATATCAGCACCTTGTGCAAGAGCATATAGTTTATCGGTGGCAACTTGGCGAGGTAGAGGAGCCATACCGCAATTTGTGCAAGGGTAGAGTTTATCCGCATCCACAAATTGTAAAGCGCGACGTAATGTGGCGGCAACTTGCTCAGGGGTTTCTATTTCATGAGTTGCTACATCAATTGCGCCAAGCATGACTTTCTTTCCACGTATAAGCTCAAGTAAATCCATTGGCACATGTGAGTTTTGGCATTCAAGGGAGATGATATCAATACTTGATTGCTGCAGCTTTGGAAAGGCTTCTTCGTATTGTCTCCATTCTGAACCGAGTGTCTTTTTCCAGTCAGTATTCGCTTTAATGCCATAGCCATAACAGATGTGTACAGCTGTTTCACATTTTAATCCTTCTGCTGCTCGTTCTAAGGCGGCTACTCCCCAGTCATTCACTTCATCAAAAAACACATTAAAAGCGGGTTCATCAAATTGAATAATATCCACTCCAGCGGCTTCTAATTCAAGGGCTTCTTCATTGAGGATTTTTGCAAACTCCCAAGCTAATTTTTCACGACTTTTATAGTGGCCGTCATACAGCGTATCGATCATTGTCATTGGGCCTGGTAACGCCCATTTAATGACCTTGTCTGTATGTTTGCGCAAAAATTTAGCATCATCTACGAAGATTGATTTAGGTCGAGAAACGGCGTGAATAACACTCGGTACAGAAGCCTCATAGCGATTGCGGATTCGAACAACCTTGCGTTGATTGAAATCAACGCCGTTTAAGTTTTCAATAAAAGTGGTAACAAAATGTTGGCGTGTTTGCTCACCATCACTAATGATATCAATACCTGCATTAAGTTGAGTTTGTAGGGCAACTAATAAGGCATCTTGTTTTGCTTCTAACAGCGCATCACCGGATAATTTCCAATCAGACCAAAGTTTTTCAGGCTCGGCTAGCCAAATTGGTTTTGGCAAGCTGCCAGCAGTAGAAGTAGGAAGTAATTTCGTCATAATCAACTCTTTTTCATTATTTTAATACATACTTTATATTTATAGCACATCAGTATTTGCCCATTGCGCTAACAAATCCCTATGGCGATTGATAAAGTGCTCTTTCGTAAATTCACCTTGCTTAATTGCAAGTAATCGACGTTCTTCTCTATCATATTCGATTTTCGTTACTGAATAGTCTTCATAATTTAAACTTGGCTGATAGGTTTTCCCTGCTGCTGAGTTCGCATTATAAATTTCAGGACGATAAATTTTTTGGAATGTTTCCATTGTACTGATGGTACCAATAAGTTCTAAGTTAGTATAATCATTTAATAGATCGCCCTTAAAATAAAAGGCATAAGGTGCGACGGATTTTGGTGGCATAAAATAGCGCACACTGAGCCCCATTTTCTTAAAATATTCATCAGTAAGAGAATAGTCATTTTGTATATATTCAACACCTAAAATAGGGTGGTGATTATCTGTTCTATGATATGTTCTTGTCGTGGCAACACTTAAACAAATAACAGGCGCTTTTGGTGATAATGCTTTGTATTCATCTGAACTCACCAAGTACTGATAGAGTTTCCCATGTAATTCGCCATAGTTGTCGGGTACGCTAAACTCAGATTTGTTTTTATTATATTCAGCCAATAATACACTAAAATCATAATCACGCACATAAGATGAAAAATTGTTACCCACGATTCCATCTAAACGTTGACCGGTTTTGTGATCGATAATATACGTTTTTAACACTTCGATTGCCGGAAAAATATCCGCATCACCTTGTACTTGCATATCAATTGATACAATATCAAGTTCAATACTGTAGCGATCAGATGTAGGATTATCCCAATTAGCAAGATCATTGAAGCGTTTATTAATCATATTAATGGTGTTTTTAAGATTTTCTTGGCGACGTTCACCTCTTGCTAAGTTTGCAAAGTTGGTGGTTAAACGCGTGCTTTGAGCGGGCTCATAGTTTTCATCAAAGCGAAGAGTTTTAATTGAGCAACGAAATGGAGTAGTCATAAATTAGCCTTTTTATTGAAAATTAGTTGGTTAAAATTGATGTTTATTATTAAACGGTATTTTTATCATAAATAAAAATGATCTTTTTTAAAGAGAATATGAATTAAATTCATGTTTAATATAAACAAGCTAAATTTTCTTAAAAAGGTTGTTTTTGTTTCAAAGATATTTTCATAGATAATGCTGAAAAAATGGTTCATACACTAAAGGGAAGCGAGATAGAAAAGGCAAAGTGACGTTGATTTGTGTCGGTTAATTAAACCTAGTATTTAATTAACCGACTGCCAGAAAATATGCTTAACTGTTTGCTTTGACAGCTTCGGCTATTTCTTCTGCGCAACGTTGGGCTAAATCAGCCTCTTCACATTCCACCATCACTCGAATTAATGGCTCTGTACCGGATTTACGTAGGAGGATTCGCCCCTTACCGGCTAAACGCTCTTCAACGGACTTGGCAACTGCTTTTACAGCATCATTTTCGAGTGGATTTGCTCCGCCGGCAAAGCGAACATTAATAAGGACTTGTGGAAATAATTGTACTGCACGAGTTAATTCATGCAGAGACATTTTATGATCAACCATCGCTTGTAATACGGCGAGGGAAGCGATAATACCATCACCTGTTGTATTCTTATCTGCAATAATAATATGGCCTGAATTTTCCCCACCAAATAACCAGCCTCGTTCTTGCATTTGCTCTAATACATAACGATCACCAACATTTGCACGTACAAAAGGAATTGCTAATTCTTTTAAGGCTAATTCAAGGCGCATATTGCTCATTAATGTACCAACTACACCACCTTTTAAATTACCTGAACGGAGCGCTTCTCTTGCGATAATAAAGAGAATTTGGTCGCCATCAACTTTATGGCCGAGATGATCTACCATCATGATACGGTCACCATCACCATCATAAGCAAGACCCAAATCAGCTTTGACCGCTAGCACCTTATCTTGTAATGCTTTAATATCGGTTGCGCCACATTTTTCATTGATATTCATTCCATTAGGTTCTGTACCAATTTCAATGACTTCTGCACCAAGTTCTCTTAATACATTAGGGGCAATGTGATAAGTTGCACCATTTGCACAATCTACAACAATTTTATATCCTTCTAAACTCATATGAGCAGGGAAGGTGCTTTTACAAAACTCAATATAGCGCCCAGCCGCATCATTAATACGGCTTGCGCGGCCTAATTCGGCAGATTCTACACAATCCATCGGTTCATCAAGCATGGCTTCAATGGCAATTTCAACATCATCAGGTAATTTCGTGCCTTGACTAGAGAAAAATTTTATCCCATTGTCATAATATGGGTTATGGGAAGCAGAAATAACGATACCGGCTTCGGCACGGAATGTGCGGGTTAAATAAGCTACTGCGGGGGTTGGCATTGGGCCAATAAATGCGGCGGATAAGCCAGCTGCAGCTAAACCGGCTTCTAGGGCAGATTCTAACATATAGCCAGAAATGCGTGTATCTTTACCGATTAATACTTGGCGAGATCCTTGAGTCGCAAGCACTTTACCGGCTGCCCAGCCAAGTTTTAAGGCGAAATCAGGGGTAATAGGGAATTGTCCTACTTTACCGCGTACACCATCGGTTCCAAAATATTTACGTTCAGCCATAATATTTCCTTTTTATTTATTCGATATAAAATGATTTTGTGGATTCGTTATTATTGTTCAGTGGCTTGCCAGATTTTTAGAGCATCAGCAGTTTCTGCAATATCATGTACACGCAAAATTTTTGCTCCTTTCTGGGCGGCAATTAATGCACTCGTGACACTACCGATCAAGCGTTGTTCAACAGGTTTGTCTAAAATTGCACCAAGCATAGATTTGCGAGAAAGTCCGGCTAAAACAGGATAGCCCATCGAACAAAATTGATTTAATTCTTTAAGTAAGCTGTAGTTATGTTCTACGCTTTTACCAAAGCCAAAACCAGGGTCTAAAATCAAATTCTCTTTTTTGACACCAGCTTGTAGACATTGTTCAATTTTTTCAGATAAAAATGACCGCACTTCAGCCACAACATCATGATATTGCGGAGCAGTTTGCATCGTACGTGGCTGACCTTGCATGTGCATAATGCAAACTGGAAGAGCAAGATCGACTGCCATTTGGAGCGCATTTTTTTCATTGAGTGCTCGGATATCATTAATTATATCCATACCGACTTGAGCCGCTTCATACATTATTTCTGGCTTTGAGCTATCTACTGAAATCCAGCAATCAAAGCGCTGATGAATGGCGTCGACTAATGGCACAACACGCGACAATTCTTCGTCAAGGCTCACTTCTTCAGCCATTGGGCGTGTGGATTCCCCGCCGATGTCGATAATGGCGGCCCCAGCGTTAATCATATATTCTACGTGGAAAAGTGCTTTATCTAATTGAAAAAATTGCCCACTATCGGAAAAAGAATCAGGTGTGAAATTAAGAATTCCCATAATTTGGGGGGTAGAAAGATCTAAGGTTTTTTGATTGGCAAAGAGTTTCATACAACATATGGATTAATAAAAGAAAGTGCGGTCAATTATACCGAAGTTTTCATGAAAAATAAAAAACCTTCTTGCAAACAAGAAGGTTTATTCATTAATGAGTTAAGCGAATAAGATTATTTATCATCACTTTCAGCTTTATCAGCATCATCTTGCGACTGCTGATTTTCCGCTTGTTCTTGTTTCGCTGCACGCTCATGAGCGTTATCCCAGCCCGGTGGTGGTGTAACTGGCTCACGGTTCATCAACTGTTTAATTTGTTCTTCTTCAATGGTTTCATATTTCATCAACGCATCTTTCATGGCGTGTAAAATATCCATATTATCAATCAACATTTGACGAGCGCGTTCGTAATTACGGCTAACGATTTGGCGAACCTCTTCATCAATGAGATGTGCGGTTTCATCAGACATATGTTTTGCTTTTGCCATAGAACGCCCTAAGAATACTTCTCCTTCATCTTCAGAATAGAGAATCGGACCCAGTTTATCAGAAAAGCCCCATTGAGTGACCATATTACGCGCAATATTGGTGGCCACTTTAATGTCATTAGAAGCACCCGTAGAGATATTTTCTTCACCATAGATCAAGTCTTCAGCTAAACGACCTGCATATAGTGTCGATAATTTACTTTCTAATTGTTTTTGACTGATGCTGACTTGATCGCCCTCAGGTAAGAAGAAAGTCACACCCAATGCTCGACCGCGAGGAATGATGGTGACTTTATGTACTGGATCGTGTTCTGGTACTAAATAACCAACAATGGCATGGCCAGCCTCATGATAAGCAGTAGATTCTTTTTGTTTCTCTGTCATCATCATGGTGCGACGTTCAGGTCCCATGTTAATCTTATCTTTGGCTTTTTCAAAGTCTAACATTGTCACAACACGTTTGTTGTTTCGAGCGGCGAATAATGCGGCTTCATTTACAAGGTTAGCTAAATCCGCACCTGAATAACCCGGACAACCACGAGCCAATACCATTGGATCCACTTCAGGGTCGACAGGCACTTTGCGCATGTGTACACGTAGAATTTGTTCACGACCTCGAACATCCGGTAAACCTACAACAACTTGACGGTCAAAACGTCCTGGACGAGTAAGAGCCGGATCAAGCACATCTGGACGGTTCGTTGCAGCGATAACAATAACCCCTTCTTTTCCTTCGAAACCGTCCATCTCAACTAACATTTGGTTAAGAGTCTGTTCACGTTCATCATGACCGCCACCTAAACCAGCACCACGCTGGCGACCGACAGCATCGATTTCATCAATAAAGATTAAACAAGGTGCTGCTTTTTTAGCTTGCTCAAACATATCACGTACACGTGAAGCACCAACCCCAACGAACATTTCAACGAAGTCTGAACCTGAAATAGTAAAGAAAGGTACTTTGGCTTCACCCGCAATCGCTTTTGCAATTAAGGTTTTACCTGTTCCAGGTGGGCCGACCATCAAGATACCTTTTGGAATTTTTCCGCCTAATTTTTGGAATTTACTTGGGTCACGTAAGAAATCAACAATTTCACCGACTTCTTCTTTAGCTTCGTCACAACCGGCAACATCGGCAAAAGTGGTTTTAATTTGCTCTTGGGTCATCATGCGGGCACGACTTTTACCAAAGCTCATGGCTTTGCCACCGCCGCCTTGCATTTGGCGCATAAAGAATAACCATACCCCAATTAATAACAACATTGGGAACCAAGAGATCAGAATTTGTGACAACAAGCCACGACGTTCAGGAGGCGTGCCTTCTACTTTGATTTTTTTATTTAATAAATCATTGAGGATTTTATCATCGTAGAGTGGCATTACTGTTGTATATTTTGTGCCATCGGTTTTTGTTACAAGAATTTCGTTATCATTAAAACGCGCTTGGCTGATTTGATTATTGCCAACATCAGCAACAAAAGTCGTATAATCTGTATTTGTTCCTGTTGTTGAACCACTAAAACCTTGATAGGCTGTCATCATGACAACCGCCACAACAGTCCAAAGAATTAAATTTTTAACAATATCGTTCAAGGCGTTACCTCATTTGTTGGTTTGTTGATTAATAAATTCAGTTACAAGTAAATTAGTAATTATGATAATTTGTAACCTGTTGCGACAATATAAACTTCTCGAGAGCGTCCTCGTGAAGCTTCAGGTTTTCGAACTTTGACGACACTAAAAAGAGAACGAATTTCTTTTAGATAATCGTCAAATCCCTCACCTTGAAATACTTTCACCACAAAGCTTCCTTTGGGGGCGAGTACTTGGCGACACATATCTAAGGCGAGTTCCACTAAATACATAGCGCGTGGAATGTCGACAGATGGCATACCGCTAAAATTTGGCGCCATGTCAGACATAACGACATGTACTTTTTCTTCGCCTACGCGTTCGAGCAGGGCTGCGAGTACGTTTTCATCACGAAAATCACCTTGAAGAAAATCGACTCCAACAATAGGATCCATATCCAAAATATCACAAGCAATAACACGCCCTTTCGTACCAATTTGAGTGATCACATATTGAGACCAACCACCTGGAGCCGCACCTAAATCGACGACAGTCATACCTGGCTTAAACAAGCGATCTGTCTGTTGAATCTCGTCCAGCTTAAAATAAGCACGAGAACGCAGCTTTTGCTTATGTGCTTTTTGTACAAAAGGATCTTTAAAATGTTCGTTCAGCCAACGGCTTGAACTAGCAGAACGTTTTTTTCCCATATCCCATAAATGTTTAATAAATTGTAACAGTTTCCAATATAGAGGCATTATACAAGCATTTCAAGTTTGTTGCTGTATAAAATTTCGGAGAGTGGCAATCATACAACGTAGTTTTTGCTAATGAACCACTAAGAAAACTTGTTACCATTGATAAATTGCGATAATCAGAGGCATTGTCATGACACAAAGTAATGTGGTGACACCATAAATACCGCTGGCTTTATTGGCGTCTTTTTTGAATAAAAGCGCCATTTGGGTCACGGTAGAAGCTGCTGGTGAGGTGACAGCTAAAAAACTGATCATCATAATAATATCACCATTAGGTAGCCATTTATTTGCAGGTATTGCTTTCATGATGACTAAAATACAAAGTGGAATAAAGATTAGACGTAAAAAACTGACTAAATAAATTCGTTTTGATGAAAATAAGGTTCTTAATGGTATAGAAGCAAGTAACATTCCTGCAATTAACATGGCATTTGGGCCAATCATGATGCCAATGGCGGAAAATGTGCCTGTGATTAGGCTAGGTAATTTAATTTGAAAGACAAATAAAATTAACCCAACGATGATGGAGATAATATTAATATTACTGATAATTTTTTTGAAACTTAGCTCGGCTTTACCACATAATAAGATACGGCAGTGAGACCAAAATAGAAAAATCTGTACCGCCATAAATCCACAAGAATAGATTACCCACTCAGGGCCAAAAAGTGCGGTAACTAATGGAATAATTAAATTACCAGAGTTAGAGTAAATACTGGTAGCTTGTTCTAAACTGTCTAACTTGAGTGGAATACTTAACAGTTTGACTAAAATAATTAGCACAATATGCAAAATAATGGCTAATGCAAAAGAGAAGAGCAAACCTTGTGATACCTCAGGAGTATAATCTACTTGGAAAGCGTTAATAATAACACAAGGGCTAATAATATAGAGTCCGATAACAGATAGAGGGTAGCTGTCTTTTGAGTCTAATAGTTTAGACTTAACAATAGCAAATCCAGCAAACATAATGAGCGCAAGTTCGGTAATTTTAATGGCAAGTAGTAAAGCGAGTTCCATAGCATTTCCTTGATAGTGTTCATTTCTATAGTAGCGACTTTTTGGGCTTTTCGCTAGGGGGCGTTCAGTTTTGTTTATTTTTGAATGAGAAGCCCTATCAAGTATGATTCAAAAGGCTTGTTTCCCTTGTCTCAAAATAAATGTATTTCGCGATAAAATAAAGCTTAGCAGCCCCTAGAAATATTTGTGATTTTTTGTTTAAATGAATTATCTTCTCCTGGTTTCTTGGCACATTTAGGTTTTCTATGTCATTACAATTAAATGCTATTGCACTTTTGCTTGTGGCGCTGATCTTATTAGGACTGTTTAGCCATAATACCTCTGTTACGATCTCTGCTGCAGTGTTACTGATTATGCAGCAAACCTTTTTGACTAAATATATCCCTTTTGTGGATAAATATGGTTTAAAAATCGGAATCATTATTTTAACGATTGGCGTGTTGAGCCCGCTGGTATCGGGCAAAATTCAAATTGATGGAATAAGCCAGTTTCTGAATTGGAAAATGATTTTAGCCGTTGTGACAGGTGTTATTGTGGCATGGTTAGGTGGTCGAGGTGTGTCTTTAATGAATATGCAACCCACACTAGTAACGGGACTGGTAGTGGGAACCATTATTGGCGTCTCCTTTTTTGGCGGCATTCCTGTGGGGCCACTTATCGCAGCAGGCATTTTATCTTTAGTCATTCAACATAGTTGATAACTTGTTTTTACACAAATAAATTTTCTTTTTGGAATCTCTTTCACATTTTTTACTGATAAATTTGTATTGTATCTCAAAGTATGTCGAAATAATTTTCTACTTGATTATTTTGTAGATACAATATAAGGTGTGAATGAAAATTAGTTATGATGAAAATAAATCTTTACGCAATATTGCGTTACGGCAGTTATCTTTTGCGAAAGTAGTAGATTTTGATTGGGAGAGAGCAATTGTACGTGAAGATGTACGTTTCAATTATTCAGAACAACGCTATGTCGCTTATGGCTATTTAGAAGAGCGATTACATTGTTTGTGCTTTACTCCGGTTTATGACGGGATCAGGGTAATTAGTTTTCGTAAAGCAAATAAGAGGGAAATACGGGATTATGAGCAGACCATTAACAAATGAAGCAGGGGAAGTTCGTGAATTAACCGCAGAGGATTTTGCGAACTTTAAACCCATTGCCGAAGTGATGTCCCCTGAATTTATGGCAATGGTTACCACCCATATGGAAAATCGTAAGGGGCGAGGCAAGCAGAAAAAACCGACTAAAGAATTAGTTTCTATTCGCCTTTCTGCTGATGTATTAAAAAGTTTTAGGGCGACCGGCAAAGGTTGGCAAAATCGTATTGATCAAGTGTTATTAGAATATGTGTCGAACCAGTAATGCATGAAATAATATTTAGTCAAATGATTTAATTGAAATAAATTGTGTGGTCAGGTGAAAAAACTCACCAAACAGACCGCACTTTTTCATTTCTATAACTATGTTAAAATAGGGATTAATTTTAGATTTAACTTGATAACTTAATGAAACGGCATCTTTCTTCAAAACAATATTCTTTTTCTCCCGAACAACAGGCATTGATAACACAACTTTCAGACGTGATGAATACGGATTATCGCCGTTTGCTTGGACGAATACGAGGGCTTAGCCAAATCAAAAATCCTGTGGCACAACAAGCCGTAATTACGGAAATCGAACAGGATATTTTTCTTGCAAAACAACGCCTTGAACTGCGTCGAAGTGCGGTTAAAAAACCGATTGTTTTTCCGGATTTGCCCGTATCTGCCCGTCGAAGTGAGATTTTGAACACGATTAAAGAAAATCAGGTGGTCGTGATTGCCGGCGAAACCGGTTCTGGCAAAACCACTCAGTTGCCGAAAATGTGTTTGGAACTTGGTCTCGGTACTAAAGGTTTCATCGGACACACTCAGCCAAGACGGATTGCGGCACGCTCTGTGGCAACACGTATTGCAGAAGAATTGCAATGTGAATTGGGCACTCAGGTAGGCTATAAAGTACGGTTTAACGATCAGATTTCGGAACAAACTCAAATTAAGTTAATGACCGATGGGATTTTATTGGCTGAAATCCAAACGGATCGTTTTTTAAATCAATATGATTGCCTTATTATTGACGAGGCCCATGAACGCAGCCTTAACAATGATTTTATTCTAGGTTATTTAAAGCAACTATTGCCACGTCGCCCTGACCTAAAAGTGATCATTACCTCCGCGACCATTGATGTGGAACGCTTTTCCAAACATTTTAATCATGCGCCAATTATTGAGGTTTCAGGCAGAACCTATCCAGTTGAAGTTCGTTATCGTCCAATTGTGGAAACTGAGGAGCAAGATCAGTTACAAGGTGTTTTGAATGCGGTAGATGAATTGCAGGCGGAAGGGCGTGGTGATATTTTGATTTTTCTTAGTGGTGAACGGGAAATTCGTGATACGGCAGAAGCATTAGAAAAGCAAAACCTAAAATTCACTGAAATTCTACCGCTCTTTGCCCGGCTTTCAGCGCAGGAACAAAACCGTATTTTTCAACCGACTAACTTAAACCGTATTGTACTGGCGACCAATGTCGCAGAAACCTCTCTGACGATTCCGAATATTAAATATGTGATTGATCCAGGTACAGCAAGGATTTCTCGTTATAGTTATCGTACTAAAGTGCAGCGTTTACCGATTGAGCCCATTTCACAAGCTTCCGCTAATCAACGTAAAGGACGTTGCGGGCGGGTAAGTGAGGGGATTTGTATTCGCTTATATTCGGAGGAAGATTTTAATACTCGTCCGGAATTTACCGATCCAGAAATTTTACGTACAAACTTAGCTTCAGTCATTTTGCAAATGACAGCACTTGGCTTAGACGATATTGAGGCTTTTCCATTTGTGGATGCGCCTGATCGTCGTCATATACAAGATGGGGTTAAATTATTAGAAGAGTTAGGGGCATTTGAACAAACGCGTAGGGGAGAAGCGCGTTTAAGCCAAGTAGGTAAACAGTTGGCCCAATTCCCAGTGGATCCTCGATTGGCTAAAATGTTATTAGGCGCAGTAGAACAGGGCTGTTTACATGAAGTTATGATTATTGTTGCCGCATTGTCTATTCAAGATCCTCGTGAACGTCCACTGGAAAAACAGCAATCCGCCGATGATAAACACCGTCGTTTTGCGGATAAAAAATCCGATTTTTTGGCGTTTCTTAATTTGTGGAAATATTTACAACAAAACCAAAAAGCGCTGAGTAAAAACCAGTTTCGCCGTTTATGCCAAAAGGATTATTTGAACTACTTACGAGTGCGGGAATGGCAGGATATTTATCATCAAATTCGCTTAACTGTGCGAGAAATGGGGTTGCCAATTAATTCAACAGAAGCAAAATATGCGCAAATTCATACCGCACTTCTCAGTGGCTTGCTCTCCCATATTGGGCAAAAAGAAGCGGAAAAGAGCCAATATCTCGGCGCGCGCAATGCCCATTTTGCTATTTTTCCGAATTCAGTGCTTTTCAAAAAGCAACCGAAATGGGTGATGGCTGCAGAGTTGGTGGAAACCAGTAAACTTTGGGGGCGAATGGTAGCGGAAATTGAGGCAGAATGGATTGAGCCCCTTGCCACACATTTGACCAAAAGTAGCTATGCTGAACCACGTTGGTCAAAATCGAAAGGCGCAGTGATCGCGGATGAAAAAGTCAGTTTGTATGGTGTGCCGATTGTGGCTGCTCGCCCTGTTAATTATGGTCGCATTGATCCCACAGTGAGCCGTGAGATCTTTATCCAATCCGCTTTAGTCGAAGGGAATTGGCATACAAAGCACAAATTTTTCTTTGAAAACCAGAAATTAATTCAAGAAGTGGAAGCGCTAGAGCATAAATCACGTCGCCGTGATATTTTGGTGGATGAACGGACCTTATTTGAATTCTATGATCAACGTATTGGCATGGAAATCGTGTCTCAGAAACATTTTGACAGCTGGTGGAAAAAGGCGCAGCAGCAAGAGCCTGAATTGCTCAATTTTGAAAAATCTTTTTTAATTAATGATGAGGCGGAGACCGTAAGCAAACTGGATTTCCCGAATTATTGGCAGCAGGGCAATGTAAAATTAAAACTTAGCTATCAATTTGAACCTGGTACAGAAGCTGATGGTGTCACTGTGCATATCCCACTGCCACTACTCAATCAAATTGAAATGACGGGCTTTGATTGGCAAATTCCTGGTTTACGCCATGAGTTAATTGTAGCCTTGATTAAATCTTTGCCGAAATCCCAACGGCGTAATTTTGTGCCGGCACCGAATTATGCCGATGCGTTTTTGGGGCGTATTACAGATATAGATAAGCCGTTATTAGAGAGCTTAAGTCATGAATTACGTCGGATGACGGGAATATGGGTTGCCCCAGATGAATGGAATCTTGAACAAATTCCACCGCACTTAAAAATCACATTTAGAGTGATTGACGATAGAGGCAAAAAAATTGCCGAAAGTATGGATTTAGATGAGTTGAAATTCCGTTTGAAAGATCAGGTACAGCAAAGTATTTCAGCCGTAGCGGATGATGGTATTGAACAAAGTGGTATTCATATTTGGAATTTTGACCGTCTGCCACAGTTTTATGAACAGAAAAAACAGGGATTTACAGTAAAAGCGTTCCCGGCCATTGTAGATGAAAAAACAGCGGTAGGGATCAAATTATTTGAAACAGAATTTGAACAGTCTGTCGCCATGCAGCAAGGTTTACGCCGTTTGCTATTGCTAAATGTACCGTCGCCCATTAAATATTTGCACGAAAAATTGCCGAATAAAGCCAAGCTAGGTTTGTATTTTACGCCATTCGGTAATGTGTTGAGTTTGATTGATGATTGTATTGCTTGTGCGACAGATAAATTGATTGCAGATTTTGGCGGTGTGGTATGGGATGAGCAAAACTTTACACAACTGCGGGATTTCGTGCGAGAAAATCTCAATGAGATCACAGTAGACATCGCTCAACAAGTTGAACAAATTCTGACGATAACGTTTGATATTAATAAGCGTTTAAAAGGCAAAATGGATTTTACGATGGCTTTTGCTTTGTCGGATATTAAAACACAAATCAGCGGATTGATTTATCCCGGCTTTGTGGAAAAAAATGGTTATGATCGTTTGCCGGATTTACATCGCTATTTGAATGCTATAGATAAACGCCTTGATAAATTGGGACAAGATATTAACCGAGATCGGGCAGCAATGTTGCGAGTGGAACAGGTTCAAAAAGCGTATCAACAATTGCTACAAAAACTGCCGAAATCCAAACCGCACTCTGCGGCAGTAAAAGAAATTCCTTATATGATAGAGGAACTGCGGGTCAGTTTATTTGCGCAACAATTAGGCACAAAGTATCCTATTTCTGATAAACGGGTGCTGAATGCGATTAATGAGATAAAATCATCTTGAAATTTGAAAATTTATACCCATTTAATGATTAATTCATTGATATTATTTAAGGAGATAGCATGGATTTTAATTCAATTTTAAACCAAGTTTTAGGTGCGGCGAAAGGCGCGGCAAATAATCAAAATAGCGCAGGTCAAATTGGTAAATTTGGCGGGGGCGCTGCAGCAATTGGTATTTTATCCATGCTTTTGGGTAAAAAAGGGGGAGCGAGTTTAACTAAAATGGGAACCCTTGCTGCATTAGGTAGTCTTGCGTATCAAGCTTACCAAAATTATCAGAAAGCCCAACCACAAACAGCTCAACCCTTAGAAGAAGAGGCATTTAATCCAGAAAATCATCAAGAGAGTGGTAATGCGGTATTGCGTGCAATGATTGCAGCGGCAGTATCTGATGGCCTATTAGATGAACAGGAAAAACAGGCGATTTTTGTTGAAGCCGGTGAGGATCCTGAGCTTAAAGAATGGATTATGAATGAAATTAATCATCCAGCCAGTGTCGAGGTGATTGCACAACAAGTGGCAAATAATTCAGCTTTAGCGGCTCAAGTCTATTTAGCTGCACGCATGGTATGTGGTGATTTGTCTCGTAAAGAAATTGTGTTTTTAGCTCAATTAGCCGATGCGTTACATTTAGATGAAAGTTTTGTAGAACAGCTTGAGAAAGAAGCTGGCTTTTAATTAGAAAGTGCGGTGGATTTTGGGACTATTTTTAGTCAAATAAATTCATTTTGAGACAAGGAAATTAAGTTTGATAAGAATCAAATTGAATTTAAAAATTATACCTTAATCCGACCGCACTTTTTGTTAGCGTTTAAACATCATATCTTCCCATTACGCTTGCTTGTGCAAGAATGTGATTCTGCATAGCAAAGTGTAATTCATTGAATCGGAAACCCGCTTTTAAATCGAGTTTAGTGTCCAGTGCATATACAATCAATTCATAGCGATGCTCACAATTTGGGGGAGCCATACCGCCGTAGGCTGAAGCTTCTTGTATATCAAACTTGCCTAGAACACTTGCCCAACTATTTGCGCCCTGTATATAGTCAGTTGCTGTTTGGCTTTCATTCTCTTGTACACAGGTGCGTTCTAAATTGGCAATTAACCAATGAATCCAAACAAAACCGCTCGCCGTAATCGCATCTTTGTCTTCTAATACCACAGCGAAAGACTGCGTGCCTTCAGGTGCATCACTGATTTCAAAAGGAATAGAATAAGTCGGCATACCATTAGGGCTAAATTGTGTACCTCGTTTGCCATATTGATCGTCAAATCGGCCATTTTTAATTGCAAGACTAGTTACTTTCATATTCGCTCCTTTATGTTTTGAGTAAATCGGCAAGGCCTGCTTTCATCACAGACATTTGTGATTCATATAAAGCTTTACTTTCCCGTTCATCAATCATGTAGTTAATGGTTTCAGATAGGGTCATATTCATTTTTTTCGAATACTTCGATAAGCGTTGCCACACCGCATATTCCAAATCAATGGATTTTTTCTTAGTAGATTGTTTTTCCCCATTGAAAAAGCGCTTGCGACGGGCGCGAATGGCTTGATCGAGCTTGATGGTTAAATTTGGAGATAAATGTTTGGCGATCCATTCTTCAATGCGTTTAGGATTATTTTGGCTTTCCAATAATTGACGGATCATTTCCTGCTCTAGGCTTTTTTCTTCATATTTACTGATCTGATGACCATCACGTTGTTTTTTAATTAAATATACCCACTTCCAATTGGCTTCTTGGTTTTCTAATTTTTGATATTTCATGTGTTTTCCGTAAAAATGGTATTGTGACGTGGTAACCTAACTATAATATAACGGTTCAATACCGATTTTTCCAGTGTTATTTATCGATTAAACCAACGCCAAAACCCTTTATGTTGAGTGGATTCTATTTTTTGCTCAATTCGTTGATTGATAAGATAAGAGAGGGTTTGATTATCTGCGGTATAAACCTTGCCTTCTTCTTCCAAGAAATCTCGTTGGAATAGTAGGTTGGCCGTTTGAAAAATATCATCTACGGCCCAAATAAAAAATTCCCCTTTTTTGACCGCACTTACGACTTCATCAGATAAACTGAGCTGATGGCAAGTTGAACTAGGAATAATAACACCTTGTTTTTTAGTTAAACCACGTTGAGCGCAAATAGCAAAAAAACCTTCAATTTTATGGTTTACCCCTCCAACGGCATGCACAAGACCAAATTGATCAATGGCCCCTGTTACTGCGATATGTTGAGGAAGTGGAATATCGGTGAGTGCACTGACTAAGGCACAAAAGATGGCTAAAGAAGCACTATCGCCATCAATATCGCTATAAGATTGCTCAAAAACCAGTGAGGCGGAGAAAGGCAATTGCGATTGAAAATTTAATAGCCCTGCTAAACATGCCTCAGCAATCATCATGCCTTTGCCGTGAATATTGCCTGCGAGTTCATTTTTACGATCAATATCGACAATTTCACCATCGCCAAAACGCACAATACAGCTAATACGTGATGGTTCACCAAAGATTAATGGTGTGCCAGGATATTCGATAACGGATAACCCGTTAATTTGCCCGATGATTTCGCCATCAGTTGCAACATAAACTTGTTCATTAAGAATGTCGGAATAGGCTTGTTCTCGCAGAAAACTATATTCAAATTGTTTTTGTTGAAAATATTGCTCAAAAGACATCGCGTTGAGTGGCTTTCCTTGAGAGATAAGAGTGGTGCGACTTAATATTTCACGCAAGGAATTTGGGGCGATAGAAATACAAGTGCGATCTTCACTGTCACGTACTGCTAATTGATATAATTTATTTAAGCCATCTAAAGTTAACTCAGGGAAGTGATTTTCCTTTGCAAAGTTTTGTATAAAATCGCTCCATTGTATTTGCTGGGCAGGGCTTTCCACAAGAAAATAACTATCCATTTCACCATAATCGCCTAGCAGATAGAGTTCAGGTTCCAGTTCTGAAAAGGTGGCAAGTTCGTCCCGATTACCTAATAAAATGACTTTTAGCTTCAAAGGGTAGCTTGGAATATCACAAGGCAGCGCTTTGAATGGGTGAGTGCTATACCAATCAAATTGATGAGTGATGAGAATATTTTTTAAACGCTCCCAAAGGTCAAATTGTGCTAACAGCGCAGATAAGCTTAAAATTAGCACGCCACCATTTAGTTGATGAACAAGACCGGGAATTAATTGAATATCTTTGGAAATAGGGTGTTGGCGAATAGAACCAAAAAGCTTTGCATGATCAAAATATAATGCTGTATTGATATTTTGTTGCGCCGAAAAATTATCTTCTAAGGATTCTGCTTTTGCTATTGTGACATAAGGAAAATCGCTTTTTTCTCCTTTTTCTACTGTGTATTTTACCCCTGTGACAGGGTTATCTTCATTTAGCTGAGATTGAACAAAAGTTTGTACTATCTTGGCCATTTCAGCAATTTCATTAGCTTTAAGGACTAATAAGGAGCGATGTGAATTGGCTAAAAAAGAGCGAATAGATGAACATGCGCGTGGCTGTAATGCGATGGCATGTGTATTTCCAGTAGGTAAATCAGCTAGTTCTAATGTTGGTTGTAAGGTTTCCCAATGTAGGGCATGTTCACTCAATGCTAATAAAGACACTCGATTCTCACTATTCAATTATTATATTTAATGTCGATATAAACCGGCATTATGGCACAAAATGAAAAATTTCGCTCGTTTAATACTGATGATAATAATGACTGATCGGACAAGTCAGCTTACATGTGTTAGCTTATTTAAATTGCCTATTAACTTTGCTAGAATCACATTTTTGCAAAATATTGCGATTTTATTATATTTTCGTGAGCAGATAGAGGATGTAAAATAATGAACACTTGTATTCCAAATAAAAAAAACGCCTATACATATGAAGATTTGCTAGCTTCAGGGCGTGGTGAGTTATTCGGTGAAAAAGGTCCACAATTGCCTGCACCAACTATGTTGATGATGGATCGAGTCACTGAAATGAACGAAACAGGTGGACATTTTGGTAAAGGTTATATTGAAGCGGAATTGGATATTCGTCCGGATTTATTTTTCTTTGATTGCCATTTTATCGGTGATCCTGTTATGCCAGGATGTTTAGGATTAGATGCGATGTGGCAGCTGGTAGGGTTTTATCTCGGTTGGATTGGCGGCGAAGGAAAAGGCCGAGCCTTAGGAGTGGGTGAAGTGAAATTTACCGGACAAATTTTACCAACAGCGAAAAAAGTGACTTATCGTATCCATATGAAACGCGTGATTAACCGCAAATTAGTGATGGGATTAGCAGATGGCGAAGTGGAAGTGGACGGTCGTGTAATTTATACTGCTACTGATTTAAAAGTTGGCTTATTCCAAGATACCTCTGCGTTCTAGTTTATTTCCTCCTATGTTATCAGCCCCGAATGGGGCTGTTTTCTTTACTGCATTGATAGTTAAGCAAAAGTGCGGTTGTTTATTTCTCTCTTTTATCTTTTATTCCCAGCCTTGTTTACCCCTATAAGGGGATTTGTTTTTGTCGCCACAGATAGATAATTCATGCTAAAATAAACGGATTTTAGCGTATTTCCAGTATTTAAGGTTAAAGATGAAACCCTCAATTATTAGTAAATTAGATAGTTTAAATGAACGACATGAAGAATTAGAGGCATTATTAGGTGATGCTTCGGTGATTAGTGATCAAGAAAAATTTCGTGCCTATTCAAAGGAATATGCGCAATTAGAGGATGTCGTGAAGTGTTTTGCCCGTTGGAAACAACTCAACAATAATGTGGAAGAAGCGGAATTATTGCTTGATGATCCTGATATGCGAGAAATGGCAGAGCTTGAAATCGAAGAATGTAAACAAGAATTAGAACAAGTTGAACAACAACTACAGATTTTGTTATTACCGAAAGATCCTAATGATGAATATAATGCTTATTTAGAAATTCGCGCGGGTACCGGTGGTGATGAAGCCGGGATTTTTGCCGGTGATTTATTCCGTATGTACAGTCGTTATGCAGAAAGCAAACGTTGGCGCATTGAAGTATTGTCAGCGAATGAAAGCGAGCAGGGCGGATTTAAAGAAATTATCGTCAAGGTTAATGGCGATGGCGTATATGGCCAATTAAAATTTGAATCAGGTGGCCATCGCGTGCAGCGTGTGCCAAAAACGGAATCTCAAGGACGCATTCATACGTCGGCATGTACGGTGGCGGTTATGCCAGAATTACCTGAAAGTGAATTACCAGAGATCAACCCAAGCGATTTGCGAATTGATACCTATCGCTCATCAGGAGCGGGCGGCCAGCACGTCAATACAACGGATTCCGCTGTGCGGATTACCCATATCCCGACAGGAATTGTGGTTGAATGTCAAGACGAGCGTTCACAGCATAAAAATAAAGCAAAAGCCTTATCAGTTTTAGCTTCCCGCATTGTACAGGTTGAGCAAGAGCGCCAAGCGGCTGAACAAGCTAGTACGCGCCGTAATTTATTGGGCTCAGGGGATCGTTCAGATAAAATCCGAACTTATAACTATCCACAAGGGCGTGTGACGGATCACCGTATTAATTTAACGGTTTATCGTTTGGATGAAGTAATGAATGGCAAAATTGATGAATTAATTCAACCGATTATTACAGAATATCAGGCAGATCAGTTAGCTGCGTTATCGGAAACCAATTAAGATTCATGAATTACCAGACTTGGCTAAATGAGGCGGTATTATCTTTATCCGCCGCCGATTTGCAAGATAGTCCTAAACGTGATGCACAATTGATTTTACAATGTGTGACACAGCAATCTTTTGCCAATATTTTTGCTTTTGGTGAAACTGCATTATCAGAAAAACAATTAGCTGAATTAACGGTACTTTTGGCTCGTCGTTTAACAGGTGAGCCGATGGCTTATATTCTCGGTGAAAAAGAATTTTGGTCATTGCCGTTACTTGTGTCGCCAGATACCTTAATTCCACGTCCGGATACGGAAATTTTAGTGGAAAGTGCGCTGAAGATTGGGCAAGATTGTTTGCAAAATCAATCCACCTTACGGATTTTGGATTTGGGGACAGGCACCGGCGCCATCGCTTTAGCATTAGCAAGTGAGTTAAAGCCGTTGGCTGAAAAGTGCGGTTCCATATTAGAAATTATTGGGGTCGATCGCATTGCGCAAGCGGTCAGTTTGGCACAACGTAATGCAGAGCGTAATCAATTGACATTTGTAGACTTTTTGCAAAGTGATTGGTTTTCTCGTCTTCCCTCTGACACAAAATTTGATATGATTGTGAGTAATCCGCCTTATATTGAAGCGGGTGATATTCACTTGGTTCAAGGTGATGTGCGCTTTGAACCATTGTCTGCCTTAGTTGCGGAAGAACAAGGTTATGCAGACCTACGATTTATTATTGAAAACGCACCGCACTTTTTGAAAGACGAAGGGTGGTTGCTGCTGGAGCATGGTTGGCAACAGGGCGAAAAAGTGCGGTCTATTTTTGTAGAGAATAATTGGCAACGAATTGCGACTATAAAAGATTATGGTGGTAATGAACGTGTGACATTAGCACAATATGCAGTATAAACAATGAGTAATAATCAGAAACTTTTATTTCAGTTAATGATGGATTTTTATCGTACTACGACAGATGGGGAAGGGCGTTCAAAAATTTATGGGCGCATGGGACATCTAGTGCGTAAAGTTCATAAAGCGATAGACAAACAAGCGACTATTAAAACGCAAGTTCAGCAATTACTGTACTTGGTTTATGAGGAGTGGGGATTTTATTGCGATGATGAACGTTATTTCTTATCAGATAATTTATATTTGGATCAGGTATTAGAAAGTAAAAGTGGAATGCCTGTTAGTCTGGGCGCGATCATTTTATATTTGGCGGAAAGTTTACAATTACCGATTTATCCAATGAATTTCCCTACCCAATTAGTATTGCGCGTTGATTTAGAGGAAGAAATATTATTTATTGATCCTTGGGACGGGAAATTTATTTCCCGTAGCTTGTTAGCCACCTGGTTTGAGGGATATTTAGGCTTTGGACATAAGATGTTAACCAAAGATCTTGCTTGTGCAAAATCTGAAGAGTTACGTGATCGTTTTAACCAAGTAGCCAAAATGGCACTCATACGAGAAGAGCGTTATTCTGAGGCTTTAGGATTCATTACACACCTACTGCGTCACAATCCTGAAGACCCTTATGAAATTCGTGATCGCGGTTTGGTATTAGCGCATATGGAGTGTTTACATGCGGCTATTCCGGACTTAAGTTATTTTATTGAACATTGTCCAGATGATCCCACTGCCGTGTTATTAATGGCACAAATGTCAGAGTTAAAAGAACAACAATATCCACTTCATTGAGGAATGAAAAATGCAAAATAAAATTGTGAAAATTGGTCAAATAGATGTGGCAAATGACAAGCCTTTTGTTTTATTTGGCGGTATGAATGTGTTAGAAAGCCGTGATATGGCAATGCAAGTTTGTGAAGCTTATGTAAAAGTCACGGAAAAATTAAATGTACCTTATGTTTTTAAGGCTTCTTTTGATAAAGCCAATCGTTCTTCTATTCATTCCTATCGCGGTCCTGGCATGGAAGAGGGATTAAAAATTTTCCAAGAGCTGAAATCAACTTTCGGTGTGAAAGTTATCACCGATGTACATGAAATTTACCAGTGTCAGCCTGTAGCTGAAGTCGTGGATGTAATTCAATTGCCTGCGTTTTTAGCGCGTCAAACCGATTTAGTGGAGGCGATGGCGCGTACTGGTGCGGTGATTAATGTGAAAAAACCACAATTTCTCAGTCCGGGGCAAATGGGAAATATTGTAGAAAAAATTGCAGAATGTGGTAATGAGCAAGTGATTTTATGTGATCGGGGCTCAAATTTTGGCTATGATAATTTAGTTGTCGATATGCTTGGCTTTGGCATAATGAAAAAAGTATCTCATGGTAGCCCAGTAATTTTTGATGTCACCCATTCATTACAGTGTCGCGATCCATTTGGAGCTGCTTCCGGTGGACGTCGAGAACAAGTGACGGAATTGGCAAGAGCAGGCATGGCAGTGGGATTAGCAGGGTTATTTTTGGAGGCTCACCCAGATCCAAATAATGCAAAATGCGATGGCCCATCAGCGCTGCCATTGGCGGCATTAGAAGGGTTTGTGAGCCAAATGAAAGCCATTGATGAGTTAGTGAAAAGTTTCCCAGAACTTGATACGACACAATAATTTTGGTAATAATGAAAAAGTGCGGTGGAATTTACCGCACTTTTTATAGAAAAGGAGAATCCATGAAAATTGTATTTTTAGATAGCACCGCTATTCCTTCTCATATCCCGATACCTCGTCCAAATTTTGAGCATGAGTGGGTTGAATATGAACATACCTCGCCAGAACAAACGATAGAACGTATGCAAGATGCGGAAATTGCGGTAACGAGTAAAGTCGTATTTTCCCGTGAAATTATGCAACAGTTACCCAAATTAAAATTAATTGCAATTACCGCAACGGGGACAAATAATGTTGATCTTGTGGCAGCAAAAGAATTAGGCATCACAGTAAAGAATGTTTCAGGTTATTCTAGCGTGACTGTGCCTGAACATGTTTTGGGTATGATCTTTGCATTAAAACACAGTTTTGTAGGGTGGATTAAAGATCAGTTAACGGATAAATGGGTGGAAAATAAACAATTTTGTTACTTTGATTATCCCATTACTGATGTGCGAGGCTCGACATTAGGGATTTTTGGTCGAGGGAATTTAGGTAAAGAAGTTGGTCGTTTGGCAGAATTATTAGGCATGAAAGTCTTGTATGCAGAACATCAAGGCGCGACAACTTGCCGTGAGGGATACACACCATTTGAAGACGTGTTCAAGCAAGCGGATATTATTACCTTACATTGCCCATTAACTGAAACAACACAAAACCTCATTAATAAAGAGACACTTGGGTTATGTAAAAAAGGTGCGTTGTTAATTAATACTGGGCGTGGACCGTTGGTTAATGAAATAGATTTATTGGCTGCTTTAGAATCCGGACAGCTTGGTGGCGCAGCGATTGATGTCATGATCAAAGAACCCCCAGAAAAAGGAAATGTGTTAATGGAAGCGGCGAAAACTATGCCAAATCTTTTAATTACACCACATATTGCTTGGGCAAGTGATTCAGCGGTGACTACGTTGGTCGGTAAAGTCACAAAAAATATTGAAGAATTTGTGGCAACAGGCAAATAATGATTTAATTGCAATCTATTGTAAGGGCGACAGCGTTCGCCCTAAATTATTTGTAAGATAATGGTCCTAACGGGACTGAGTTCGAACCTAGTATAGTGTGTACTAGAGGATAATGTTTAATTTATGAAAATCTCTTTCTATATAGCTCTACGTTATTGGCGCTCCAAAAGTGCAGATCGTTTTGGACGTTTAGTCACGAATCTTGCGAGTGTCGGGATTGTTTTAGGCGTGATGGCATTAATTATTGTGTTGTCAGTGATGAATGGTTTAGAAAGACAGCAAAAACAGCAGGTACTATCAACTATTCCTCATGGCATTGTGTCAAATTCACAAGGGCATTTTAATTTACAAGATACGGCGCCTGATTTTCCGCCCTTTGTGCAAAAAGCTGTTCCTATCAACACGACTAATGTCATACTACAAAGCGCGCATGGGGTTAGCGCTGGGCAGGTTATTGGCGTAAAAGATGTTTCTGATGATCCTTTACTAAACCATCTTTCCGACGAATTTAGCCAGCTTTTACCGAATGGTGAATTTAAGTTGATTATAGGATCTAGTCTTGCAGACAAATTACAATTAAATATTGGTGATAAAGTGCGTATGATGATCACAGAAAATAGCCAATATACGCCTTTTGGACGTGTTCCCACACAGCGATTATTTACCATTAGCGGTCTGTATTATTCCAGTGCTGAAGCGGCAAGTTATGCCGTGTTTGCGAATTTAGCTGATATTGGTCGTTTAATGCGTTTGTCTGCAGAGCAGTTTCAAGGTTATCGCTTATTTTTAGCCGATCCTTTTCAAATTACAGAACTTTCCCGTTTTTTTCCATCAGATTGGAAGATTCAAGATTGGCGTAGTCAAAAAGGTGAGTTTTTTCAAGCCGTTCGCATGGAAAAAAACATGATGGGGCTACTGATTAGTTTGATTGTTGTGGTAGCGGTATCGAATATTATTACCTCTTTAAGTTTAATGGTGGTGGATAAGCAAGGTGAAATAGCTATCTTGCAAACACAAGGATTACAAAAAAAGCAAGTCCGTCGAATTTTTATTTTTCAAGGTTTTTTAGTCGGCGCAGTAGGGACATTTATCGGTACGATACTGGGCATTTTAGTGACGTTAAATTTGGCTCAAATTATGGATTGGATAAGTACGAATAATGTATTTTTGCCAACATATATTGAGAGTGGGCAAATTGTTCTTATCGTTGCATTTTCTTTGTTATTAGCTTTATTATCAACTATTTATCCGGCTTATAGGGCAGCGAAAGTCGAGCCGGCGGAGGCATTGCGTTATGAGTAATACACAAAAAAATTCTGAAAAAACAACCGCACTTTTAAGCTGTGAGAATTTGTGTAAGTCTTATTTGGAAGGCGATAAAGAGACGCAAGTGCTACATAATGTGAATTTAACGATTCAACCAAATGAGCTAGTGGCTATTGTCGGGAGTTCGGGTTCCGGAAAATCGACGTTATTACATTTATTAGGTGGCTTAGATCAACCAAGCTCAGGTCAAGTGGTGATTAATGGGCAACCCTTAGCGACATTATCTGAATCGGCTCGAGCGGCATTACGTAATCAATATTTAGGCTTTGTCTATCAGTTTCATCATTTAATGGCAGATTTTTCAGCGCTGGAAAATGTGATGATGC
Organism: Conservatibacter flavescens; assembly: GCF_002795425.1. Lineage (GTDB taxonomy): Bacteria > Pseudomonadota > Gammaproteobacteria > Enterobacterales > Pasteurellaceae > Conservatibacter > Conservatibacter flavescens. The sequence goes on along the minus strand of NZ_PHHA01000002.1, from coordinate 319,792 downwards.
CGATGTTAATTGGTAAACAAAATAAGCAGGAAGCGAAAGAACAGGCTGAAAAAATGCTTAGCGCTGTAGGATTACAACATCGCATTTCTCATCGCCCATCCGCGTTATCGGGAGGAGAGCGTCAACGAGTGGCTATTGCTCGAGCTTTAGTGAATAATCCGGCATTAGTATTAGCAGATGAGCCAACCGGAAATTTAGATCAGAAAACAACAGAAAGTATTTTTGAACTCATTCAACAGTTGAATGAGGAACAAAACATTGGTTTTTTATTGGTGACCCATGATCTGAACTTGGCACAAAAGTTATCTCGTCGCTTGATCATGCAAGACGGTGTGTTGCATGTGGACAAATAAGGAGCAGAAATGAGCACACCTTTTTTTATTAGTTGGCGTTATCAGCGAGGACGGCAAAAAAATCGCTTAGTGTCGTTAATTTCGCTTTTTTCTAGTGTGGGTATAGCGCTGGGCGTTGCTGTGTTGATTCTAGGTTTAAGTGCAATGAATGGTTTTGAGCGTGAATTAAATCAGCGAGTATTAGCTGTAGTCCCTCACCTTGAAATAACACCTTATCAACAAGAGGGACAAGGAAGTGAGCGAATCAAAAACTATCAAAATCTTGAAGGAATATTACAGCAACATCCTGAAATAAAAGGAATTTCGCCTTTTGTCACGTTTACAGCCTTAGTGGAAAATGGAAACCAGTTAAAAGTAGTTCAAATAAAAGGGATCGAAAAACAGGCACAAGACCAAGTCAGTGCATTAAGCCATTTTGTTTTGGATAATGCTTGGCAACAGTTTGAACAACATGAAGGGTTGATAGTGGGATCGGGCATTGCGCGTGATTTAGGGGTTTCTGTTGGTGATTGGGTCAGCTTACTCATTTCACAACAAGATGGCACAACCCAGTTATCACAACCCCGTCGAGAACGAGTGCAGATAACAGGTATTTTGCGCCTAGAAGGGCAGCTAGATCATAGTTATGCACTGATGCCGTTAAAACAAGCACAACAATTATTAAATTATCCCGAAACCGATGTTTCAGGTATTGAAGTCGCAGTGAAATCTCCATTTGATGTTCAGCATCTAGATTATTCTTTGTTGCAACATTATCCGCAGATGTTATCTGCAAAAAGCTGGATTCAACAATTTGGTTATATGTATCGGGATATTCAGCTAATTCGCATGGTGATGTATATTGCTATGGTACTCGTGGTTGGCGTTGCGTGTTTTAATATTGTGTCCACTTTAGTCATGGCAGTGAAAGATAAACAAGGCGATATTGCGATTATGCGTACATTAGGCGCGAACAATACCTTTATTAAGCGAATTTTTATTTGGTATGGTCTGCAAGCAGGCATGAAAGGTTGTTTGATTGGCATTATATTGGGGATAGTATTGTCTTTAAATCTAACACGTCTGATTCAAGGTATTGAAAGCCTAACGGGGCATAAATTATTGTCTGATGGCATTTATTTTATTGATTTTTTACCGAGTGAATTGCATTGGCAGGACGTGTTGTTGGTTTTTATGTCGGCATTAATCTTAAGTTTATTGGCCAGCCTTTATCCAGCAAGTCGCGCGGCAAAATTACAGCCAGCACAAGTATTAAGTAGTCATTGATTAAGTGGCTTATTGGATTTGCAATCAGGGTTTATATAAAATATTAAAATTTATCTTTAAACTAGTTTACTAGTACAAGAATAAGTGTTACATTAACTTTATTCATATTAAAAAGGAAGTAGTAGAGCGTTATTATGAAAAAAGCAAAAAATGATATTAAAATTGAAAATGATGATACGCGTATTGAACGCATTGAACAAGTATTGCCTCCAGTCGCGTTGTTAGAACGTTATCCGGCAAGCGACGTTGCGATTAAAACCGTGAAGCAAACTCGTAAAAAAGTGCATGACATTGTGCAAGGTAAAGATGATCGTTTATTGGTGGTAATTGGGCCTTGTTCCATTCATGATCCAAAATCAGCATTAGAATATGCGCAGCGTTTAAAGCCATTACGTGAAAAATATAAAGATAGTCTTGAAATTGTCATGCGCGTTTATTTTGAAAAACCGCGTACAACGGTGGGGTGGAAAGGGTTAATCAATGATCCTCATTTAAATGGTAGTTATGCATTGAATGATGGTTTACGTCTAGGACGTAAAATTTTATCGGATATCAACGATTTAACAGTACCCACTGCGGGAGAGTTTTTAGACATGATTACACCACAATACGTGGCGGATTTTATGAGTTGGGGGGCAATTGGGGCGAGAACAACAGAATCACAAGTGCATCGTGAACTTGCTTCGGGTTTATCTTGTGCCGTAGGGTTTAAAAATGGGACAAACGGAGGGGTAAAAATTGCGCTTGATGCCATCGGTTCTGCGGAATCTCCACATCATTTTCTGTCTGTGACAAAGTTTGGGCATTCAGCCATTGTGTCTACGAAAGGGAACCAAGATTGTCATATTATTTTGCGCGGAGGCGATAAAGGGCCGAATTATAGTGAAGCCGATGTTGCAGCCGTGTGTGCCGATATTGGTAAGAGTGGACGTGTGCCGCATGTGATGGTGGATTTTAGCCATGCAAACAGCAGTAAGCAATTTAAAAAGCAACTTGATGTTTGCCAAGATGTTTGTGGGCAAATAGCAAAAGGCTCAACCCAGATTTTTGGTGTCATGATTGAAAGTCATTTAGTTGAAGGACGTCAAGAATTGGGAGAAGATCCAAGTTTGTTAACGTATGGACAAAGTATTACAGATGCGTGTATTGGCTGGGAAGACACAGAGGCGGTGTTGTTATCGCTTTCTAATGCGGTTATTGCCCGTCGTCAAAGCTGTTAGATTTTTAGTTGAGGATAAGGCGTATGCAATACGCCCATTATCTTGCTAGGTTTGTCATTACTCTGAGGGGAACATAAGGTTCCCCTTTTTTGTAAATATTATACTTAGCGTGAAACTTTCTGATTATCACGTACTCTAATTCCATAATAAACTTATGGAATAGGAGGCGACAATATGAAAATTTTCCAACGTTATAATCCATTAAAAATTGCACGTTATGTGCAAATGTGTTTTGTTGGTAGTTTTTATATTAATGGAATTGGTTTTTTTGAATTTCAAAATGGCAAAATTGTCTGCCCCAAAGTTAAGGATTTACAACGTTTAGGGGTGATGTCGGAAATTAATCGACAAATAGTGAAATTACAGCGTGAAGCATTAGTATAAGCATTGGAAAAAATGTTGAGAACCAAGAACGCTCAAACGAGCGTTCGAGAATCTACAGAAAATAACGTTGTAACCAATTCATTTGAAGCCTATCATCTTCGGCGTTTGGATAGCATTTGTTGATAGGTTCTCCCTAGTATGCATATTTTCAAATCGGCAAATCAATCGGCTGATAAGGTGGCAAATCCAGCACATAGCGAATCCAGTTGCCAAAGCTGTATTTGCCACGAATGGCGGGGTCAATGTCCACAAAGGGCAGCTGGACAAACTCGGCAAGACCGCTCAAATCCACGCCGTCCCAGACGAAGATGTTATTTGGGTGATAAAAATCGTAGCGTTTGATATTCTCGTTAGTCGTTACCAGTTTTTTGCGATAGCCTAAGGCTTCAAAGGCACGAAACGACAGCCCTTCTTGGTTTGGCGTTTTAAAATCCACCAAAATCTTGCTGCTTTGAGCGCCGAGCAGATTGTCAGCAAAAGATTTAAAGCGCCCTTGAATGCAGATATTATCATGCGGATAATAGTGGCGCAGCGGCGCTATATGCTGTTCGCTCGGCGCACAAATTTCCATCTGCAGCGTCCAGCCGTGCTGCCGTGCAAGCTGGGCAAAGCGGTTAATCGCCACCTGTCTGCCTGGCACGTGCGCACCGACAAAATAAAAATCGGCAGCAGGGGCGGCAGCTCGGCTTGGCAAATGGTCAAAGTAAAAATTACTCGTGGGCAAAAATTTATCTGAATGCTGCTGGTAATCCTTCGTATCATAGACAAAAAACCGCTCAAAAAACGGCACCGCCTTCCAAATATTCGGAAAACGAGCAAGTGCGTCCCATTGATAAGCGACCATGTTGCCCTTGACATAAGGCTTGATTTTATCAATCAGCCCCACGCCCACAAAAATATCACTGCGGATAAACAGCGCATAATCGTAATATTCTGGGGCAGCTGGCGTCTCGCCTTTTAACAGCTGCAAGATAAAGTGATTTGCCGAAATCTCACGCTTGGCAATGTGGGCAATGACACTGACGACATCAAAACCATGAAAGCGCAAATTCTCTTGGAAACATTGATACAAGCCGACATCGGAGGGCATGGCGAGTAGGATTTTTGGGCGTTTTGGCGCCGGGTGTTGTAAGCGCTGCACCTGCGATTGCAACTGCTGATCGCCCTGTCTTGCTTGCCCCAGCAGCCGACACGCATAACGGTGATTGACAAACAATTCGCCCAAAAACTCTTCTGGTGGATAAGACAGCTTTACCGTCTCAATCACTTTTTGGGTGAAGTCAATGGGCTTGGTATTATTCAGCAGTGTTTTGATAAACTCATCTAGGCGAAATGCGGACATATCGCTAAAATCTTGGGCAAATTGGAGCGCACTTTTAAAGCCGTCCACCAACTCGCTGGCGATTTGCTCGGCGGTTTTTTTGTCAAAGCCACGCCCTGAGAAATTATGCCATTTTGCCTTATCAAAATTGTCCGCATTCAAATAACCACAGCCACCAAAATGGTCGTAGCAATACACAGGCTTATGCCCAAGCAGCGCATATTGCACGGTTTTACCGATGGAGATAATCACATCATAGCTGGCGATAAGCGCTGGATTAACTTGCTGCTGCTTGGTGGTCTTGCCAATCACATCAATGCTAATGCCTTGCGCTTGCAGCTGTTTGGCGGCTGTCAGAAGCTCTAGGGGGGGGGTGATTAGAGACAATGGCAATCTTGGCAAGTTCAGGTTTGCGCTGATTGGGCTGGATAAATGTGGTTGGCGCAGCGTTATGGCTGACAAAAATGTCTTTATCATCTATGCTAAGTTCCGTCAGTTTTTGCTTGGTTTCGGCGCTGTTGACAACAAAAGTCGCACCGATGGCTTTCATATAAGCCAGCGAGCTGATTTCAAGTGGCACATAGGGCGACAAATGCACCGAAATCACCTTGAGCGAAAAATCCGTTTGTTTAATATCCTTAAATAGGCGCGCAAAAATCGCGTGTTGCACCCACACCACATCATAATCGCTGACACAAATCGCGTCAATGTCGGCAAGGACATCATCAGCATCAAAAAGCCCCTTAAACGCCTCGCCCCAATCGTTGGCATAGATTTTCGCCGTGTGATTTTGGGCTTTTAGGTGGGCATAAAGCTCAAGGATTTGGACTTCGCTGCCACCGTATTCAAAAAGATGGTTGGTTAATAATAAAAATTTCATGGCTGTGGTTAAAGTGTGGTCTTTTAAATGCTGGTTTTTCTTGTCCTAAAAAGCATTTATTTGGCTGTAAAGTGCGATGGTTTAGTATAACACGCTTGTGAGAGTGCGCCTAATATTTGCACATTGAAATAAAATAAATCATGGGTTGCAGACAGGGAAACCTCAGAGAAAAACGATTTAAAAATTTTACCGCACTTTTATTCATGGCAATCCCCATCAAATTTGTTATCATATAAAAAGCATTATTTAACGAGATCATTCCATGATACAACCAACTTCTCAACCTAAAGATAAACAAATGGCACAACTAGCCATACCCCCACATTCCCTTGAAGCCGAACAGGGCGTATTAGGTGGAATTTTATTAGCCAATAATGAATGGGATAATGTGACCGATCATATTATTGCTGAGGATTTTTATAATCATGCGCACCGTCTCATTTTTCAAGAAATGGAAAGTTTAATTCGTGCGAATAAACCGGTAGATTTAATTACCCTTGAACAAGCGTTGAAAGATCGTGAAGTGCTACAAGATGTTGGTGGGTTTGCTTATTTAGCTGAATTATCCAAAAATACTCCAAGTGCAGCCAATATCGTGGCCTATGCCGATATTGTTCGACAGAAAGCCATTTTGCGTGAGTTGATTTCGGTGGGAAATTCCATTGCGCAAAGTGGTTATTCTCCTAAAAATGAAGATATTAAAGATATTTTAGATCGCGCAGAGCGTGATGTATTTGCTATTGCGGAACAACGTGCCAATAAAAATGAGGGACCACAAAATATTGTCAGTATTTTAGAACAGACGATTAATAAGATTGAATTGTTGTCTAAGATGAAAGATCATGATGGTGTGACAGGGGTGAGTACCGGTTTTAAAGATCTCGATCGAAAAACAGCAGGCTTACAACCGTCAGATTTAATCATTATTGCGGCACGTCCATCAATGGGGAAAACCACCTTTGCGATGAATTTATGTGAAAATGCGGCTATGTTAAGTGATAAGCCTGTGCTGGTGTTTAGTTTAGAGATGCCGGCTGAGCAGATTATGATGCGTATGATGGCAAGTCTTTCACGGGTGGATCAAACTAAAATTCGCACAGGAAAAATCACTGATGATGAAGAATGGGCGCGTTTAGCGAGTACAGCCGAAATGTTGGCGAATAAGCCGAATATGTATATTGATGATACGGCTGGATTAACGCCAACAGAATTACGTTCCCGAGCTCGTCGGGTTTATCGTGAACATAATGGGCTAAGTATGATTATGGTCGATTACTTGCAGTTAATGCGAGCGCCGGGTTTTGCGAATAACCGAACTTTAGAAATTGCGGAAATCTCTCGTTCTTTAAAAGCCTTAGCTAAGGAATTGAATATTCCAGTAGTGGCGTTGGCACAGTTAAACCGTCGTCTTGATGATCGTCAGGATAAACGCCCAGTGAATTCAGATTTACGTGAATCAGGATCCATTGAGCAAGATGCGGACTTAATCATGTTCGTTTATCGTGATGAAGTCTATAATGAAACTTCAGAAAATAAAGGCATTGCTGAAATTATTATTGGTAAGCAACGTAATGGGCCAATAGGACGTGTACGTTTAACCTTTTTAGGTCAGTATTCTAAATTTACCGATTATGCCGGTGAGGCATATAGTGATGAGTATTAATATGAAACCCGCTACTGCAAAAATTAGTTCATCGGCATTAAAACATAATATTCAAGTGATTAAGCAAAAAGCTCCCAATAGTAAAATTATTGCGGTAGTAAAAGCCAATGCTTATGGACATGGTGTAGTGTTTGCTTCCTCTGTGTTAGAACCATTGGTCGATGGCTTTGGTGTGGCACGCTTAGAAGAAGCGTTAGCATTGCGAGCTAATGGAATTATTAAACCAATTTTATTACTAGAAGGATTTTTTTCGCCTAAAGATTTGCCGATTATGGCGGTGAGTAATATTCAGACTGTGGTGCATAATGAAGAACAGTTAGTCGCTTTAGAGCAAGCTGAATTATCAAATCCGATTAAAGTATGGCTGAAAATTGATACGGGAATGCACCGTTTAGGGGTACATTTAGCGCAGGTAGACGATTTCTATCAACGCTTAAAAGCTTGTGAAAATATTGCTCCAGAACTGGGATTTGTGAGCCATTTTAGTCGAGCCGATGAATTAGATAGTGATTATACGCAATGTCAATTATCTCGATTTTTAACCGCAACAGAAAATAAAGTAGGCGAACGTAGTATTGCGGCATCCGGTGGGATTTTATTTTGGGCGGATTCTCATTTAGATTGGATTCGACCGGGTATTATTATGTATGGGATTTCACCTAATGAGCGGATTGGAAAAGAATATGGCTTAAAGCCAGTTATGACGCTGACTTCATCACTTATCGCCGTGCGTGAACATCAACAAGGTGAGCCGGTCGGTTATGGTGGCGTATGGGTGAGCCCGACTAAAACAAAAATTGGCGTGGTTGCCATTGGCTATGGTGACGGGTATCCGCGCAATATCCCTGAGAATACGCCGGTTTATGTTAATGGACGTTTAGTACCTATTGTTGGACGAGTCTCTATGGATATGTTGACTGTGGATCTCGGTATCAATAGTCAAGATGTGGTTGGTGACGAAGTGATTTTATGGGGAAAGGAATTACCAATTGAAGAAATTGCGAATAAAACGGGTTTACTTAGTTATGAATTAATTACAAAATTAACCCCGAGAGTATTAACCGAATATATTGATTAATGAAAATAAATAAGGAGTATGTATGCAAAACATCAACCCAACTACAACTGAGGCATGGGCTGCACTTGAAACCCATAAAGATGCGCAAAGTGCGGTGACAATTCAACAACTTTTTGCGAATGAACCCAATCGTTTTAAAGATTATTCCCTCACGTTTAATGATGAAATCTTAGTTGATTTTTCAAAAAATAACATTACACAAGAAACCTTAGCATTATTACGTCAATTGGCCAATGAATGCGCCTTACCCGCTGCAATGAGTGCGATGTTTAATGGGGAAAAGATCAATCGAACAGAAAACCGCGCGGTATTGCATACTGCCTTACGTAATCGTTCTAACCGCCCAGTGTTAGTTGATGGTGTTGATGTTATGCCGGAAGTTAATGCTGTATTAGCGAAGATGAAATCATTTTGTGAACGTGTCATTTCAGGGGAATGGAAAGGTTACACGGGAAAAGCGATTACCGATGTGATCAATATTGGTATTGGTGGTTCAGATTTAGGCCCTTATATGGTGACAGAGGCATTACGACCGTATAAAAATCATTTAACGATGCATTTTGTCTCCAACGTAGATGGAACCCATATTGCAGAGACACTCAAGAAAGTTAATCCGGAAACAACCCTCATTTTAGTCGCGTCAAAAACCTTTACGACACAAGAAACTATGACGAATGCCATGTCTGCTCGTGATTGGTTTTTAGCTTCTGCTAAAGATGAAGCGCATGTCGCGAAACATTTCGCAGCATTATCGACTAATGCGGCTGAAGTGGCTAAGTTTGGTATTGACACTGCCAATATGTTTGAGTTCTGGGATTGGGTGGGTGGCCGTTATTCTTTATGGTCAGCGATTGGTTTATCTATTGCATTATCTATTGGGTTTGAGAATTTTGAACAATTATTAAGCGGCGCTCATGCCATGGATAAACACTTTTTATCAACTCCTATTGAACAAAATATTCCAACCACGTTAGCTTTAGTGGGGTTATGGAATACCAATTTCTTAGGTGCACAAACTGAGGCTATTTTGCCATATGATCAGTATTTACATCGTTTTGCAGCTTATTTCCAACAAGGTAATATGGAGTCGAATGGGAAGTATGTAGGACGAGATGGTGAAGTGGTGAATTATCAAACTGGGCCAATTATTTGGGGGGAACCGGGTACAAACGGACAACATGCTTTCTATCAATTAATTCATCAAGGTACAACCTTAATTCCTTGTGATTTTATTGCACCAGCGCAAAGTCATAATCCAATTGGTGATCACCATAGCAAATTATTATCAAATTTCTTTGCACAAACGGAAGCCCTTGCCTTTGGTAAAACAAAAGAAGAAGTTGAGGCCGAATTTGTTGCTGCAGGTAAAAGCTTAGATGAAGTCAAAGACATCGTTCCGTTTAAAGTGTTTGAAGGAAATAAACCAACTAATTCTATTTTATTACAAAAAATCACACCGTTCAGCTTAGGTGCATTAATTGCAATGTATGAGCATAAAATATTTGTACAAGGGGTGATTTTTAATATTTATAGCTTTGATCAATGGGGTGTAGAATTAGGGAAACAATTGGCTAACCGAATTCTACCGGAATTACACGATGATCAACAAGTGAATAGCCATGATAGTTCAACGAATGGTTTAATCAACCAGTTTAAACTATGGCGTTAATTTAAGTTATAAAATTGAGCGGTTTTTAACCGCTCTTTTTCAAATTAAACGGAGTCTGTATGGTTGAGAATGCACTAGAAGATGTGCGATTAACGCAATATAGTCATGGAGCAGGTTGAGGCTGTAAAATATCGCCTAAGGTGTTAGGGACAATTTTACAAAGTAACCTCGAAAAATTTGTTGATCCGAATTTATTAGTTGGCAATGAAACAGCAGATGATGCGGCTGTATACGATTTGGGTAATGGTACGAGTATTATTAGTACGACAGATTTTTTTATGCCTATCGTGGATAATCCATTTGATTTTGGACGTATCGCTGCCACTAATGCGATTAGCGATATTTTTGCAATGGGCGGTAAACCCATTATGGCTGTTGCAATTTTGGGCTTCCCAATTAATGTATTACCTGCAGAAGTTGCGCAACGGATTGTGGACGGAGGGCGTTTTGCTTGTCAGCAAGCAGGTATCGTGCTTGCTGGGGGGCATTCTATTGATGCGCCTGAGCCGATTTTTGGTTTGGCTGTAACGGGCGTTATTGATACAGAACGTGTGAAGAAAAACTCTTCGGCACAGGTAGGTTGTCAGCTTTATTTAACCAAACCATTGGGCATTGGTGTATTAACAACGGCAGAGAAAAAAGGGAAGTTAAAACCTGAACATCAGAATCTTGCCACAGAAGTGATGTGCCAAATGAATTCAATCGGGAGCCAATTTGCTGAAGTTAAAGGGATTACGGCGATGACGGATGTGACAGGGTTTGGCCTACTTGGACATTTGATTGAAATGTGTGAGGGATCGAATCTTATGGCTGAAGTGCAATTTGATGGCATTAAGACCCTTGAAGGGGTGACGGATTATATTGCGCAAGGTTGTGTGCCTGGTGGAACCTCACGGAATTTTGACAGTTATGGACATAAAATTGAGGCAATCACTGACTTGCAAAAAGCAATACTGTGTGATCCACAGACATCTGGAGGATTATTGATTGCCGTCGAGCCAGAAGCCGTCGCACAAACCTTTACAATTGCAGAAAAAGCAGGCATTGAATTAATTCCTGTTGGGCAGTTAGTACCGCAAGCCGAGAGCAGAAGTGTGATTAAGATTGTATAAATCTAAAACAAGGTGATTAATAAAGGAAAAGTGCGGTGACTTTTCCTTTATTTTTTCTTGTATTCAGCATAGAGAAACAATGAATTCATCTTAGATTTATGCTAGAATTCACGTCCGATTTTTCCATTAACTGATTTTAGGAATGACTATGAAAGTATTAGAAGGGGCAGTTGCAGCGCCAAATGCGCGTATTGCAGTGGTAGTTGCACGTTTTAACAGTTTTATTAATGAAAGTTTATTAGAAGGCGCAGTAGATGCCTTAAAGCGTATTGGTCAAGTTAAAGACGAAAATATTACCTTAGTTCGTGTACCTGGAGCCTATGAATTACCATTAGTTGCCCGTCGTTTGGCTGAAAGTAAAAAATATGACGCCATTGTTGCATTAGGTACTGTGATTCGTGGCGGTACTGCGCACTTTGAATATGTTGCTGGCGAGGCAAGCAGTGGATTGGGACAGGTTGCTATGCAGGCAGATATTCCAGTTGCTTTCGGGGTATTAACCACTGAAAATATTGAACAAGCCATTGAACGCGCCGGAACAAAAGCAGGTAATAAGGGTGCTGAAGCAGCATTAGTTGCTTTAGAAGTCGTGAATTTACTCGAACAAATTAAGTCAGCATAACTATGAATGCACCGGCAAAAAAAATCTCACCTCGTCGTCGTGCGAGAGAATGCGCAGTACAAGCACTGTATTCTTGGCATATTTCTCACAATTCTCCTGAAGAAGTGGAATTGGCATTTTTTTCAGATGTCGACATGTTAAAAGGGGCGGATAAAGCTTATTTTCGTCAATTATTTCGTCAAACGGTAGAGCATGTAGATAACGTTGATGAAGTAATGAGCGCTTATCTCGATAACCGTAATGTGCAAGAATTAGATCCTATTGAAAAAGCAATTTTACGCCTCGCGGTTTATGAGCTGAAATACGAACTTGATGTTCCTTATAAAGTTGTCATAAATGAAGCCATTGAATTGGCAAAAGTATTTGGCGCAGAAGATAGTCATAAATACATTAACGGTGTATTAGATAAAGTTGCACCTGCGTTAGCACGTAAATAATAGTGTGAGGGATTGCCATGAATGGGGAGTTTGATATTATTCAGCGCTATTTCACAGCCTCGACACGCGCGCCACGTAAAGACGTGGTGTTGTCGATAGGGGACGATTGCGCAATTACCGAACTTCACCCAAATCATCGTTTGGTGATCACAACAGATACTCTCGTTGAAAACAGCCATTTTTTGCCAACCATTTCGCCCGCAGATTTGGCTTATAAATCTTTGGCGGTTAATCTCAGCGATTTAGCCGCAGTTGGGGCTGAGCCAGCATGGGTGTCACTGGCGCTAACGTTGCCTAAAGTGGATCATCAGTGGTTGGCTGAATTCAGCCAAAGCTTTTTTCAAGTTCTCGATCATTATAATGTCGATTTAATTGGCGGTGATACCACAAAAGGCCCGCTTTCCTTGACAATTACGGCACATGGATTAATTCCTAAAGGGCGTGCTTTGTGCCGTCATAGTGCAAAAGCCGGAGATTGGATTTATGTTTCAGGCACATTAGGCGATAGTGCTGCGGGATTGCATTTGTTGCAACAAAAATCGCCTCAATGTCGTGAAAGCATAGAAGAAAGTGCGGTTGAAAATGCAAAAGTTTATTTGTGTCAGCGCCATCTTCGCCCAACGCCTCGAGTATTACTTGGCTTAGAGCTAGCCATATCCGGCTTATCAACGACTGCTATTGACATTTCTGATGGCTTGTTAGCGGATTTAGGCCATATTTTAAATCGTAGCCAATGTAGTGCAGTCATTGATTTAGATAAATTACCCTTATCTGAACAGCTAATGAGATGTTTTGATGATAAAACCGCTCAATCTTTTGCCCTATGTGGTGGCGAAGATTACGAATTGTGTTTTACCGTATCGGAAGCTAATCGTAGTAAAATGGAACGTGCTTTAGCGAATATTGGTGTGCCTGTTACCTGTATTGGACAGATACATCAAGGACAAAAATCTTCTATTCAGTTTCGTCATCAAGGTAAACCCGTTATGATTGATTCTGCTACAGGTTTCGATCATTTTAGGTAGGATTGTTATGTCACACCCATTGGAAAAATTATCTTTGCGTAATCCCACTCATTTCTTTGCTGTTGGATTTGGTGTGGGGTTAATGCGTTTCGCGCCTGGCACATGGGGAAGCTTGCTCGGTGTTGGATTAGGCGTATTATTGTTACAAGCGCTTTCAGCCTCTTTTTTCTTTTTATTGACCTTATTATTATTTGCGGTAGGCTGTTATTTTTGTCAAAAGACCGCCGATGATATGGGAGTTCATGATCATGGTGCGATCGTGTGGGACGAAATTATCGGTGTATTTTTGGTGCTTCTAGCATTGCCGGAACTATCCTGGACATGGTGTGCAGCCGCATTTGTGATATTTCGCATTTTCGATATTTTCAAACCTTATCCTATTCGTTATTTTGATAAACGTTTAACAAGCGGTTTTGGGATTATGTTTGATGATATTTTGGCCGCTGGTTATGCCATTTTATCTATTTGGGTTTTGCGTCTGATATTTTAAGTGGTGAGCTGTTTATGCTGAATCTGATGATCGTGCATTTTTTTGGCCTAATAAGTCCTGGTCCTGATTTTTTCTATGTTGTACGCATGGCGGTGAGTAATTCTCGTCGTAATACCATTTCAGGCATTGTTGGCATTACATTAGGTGTGGCAATGTGGGCGACGGCAGCGATTTTAGGATTAGCAATCTTATTTAATACTTTTCCCATGTTACATGGATTAATGATGCTTTTGGGTGGCGGCTATTTATTTTATTTAGGCATATTAATGGTAAAAGTAAAAGAAAATGTTGTTTTTACTAATATGACCACACAAGCGTTAAACCAAAATACCACAATCACCAAAGAAGTATTAAAAGGATTTGGTGTTAATTTATCCAATGCGAAAGCGGTGATTTACTTTACCAGTGTAATGGCTTTAGTATTAAAGGATTTAACCGAAACTTGGCAAATTTTGACCGCACTTTTCATTATAATAGTGGAAACATTTTTGTATTTTTATGGGGTTTCCGTATTTTTTTCAGGGAGTGTCGCTAAACGCTTTTATAGCCGATACAGTCGCTATATTGATAATATTTCAGGAATGATCTTTTTATTTTTCGGCAGTTTTCTGATTTATAGTGCAATTTTAGAAATCAGGTTACAATAACAAATCTATCAATTTATGACATTGATAACGAAAGGAGGAGCGCTATGCACTGTCCATTCTGTTCTACTGAAGAAACGAAAGTGATTGATAGTCGCTTGGTGTCAGACGGTTTTCAAGTACGCCGTCGCCGCGAATGCACAAAATGTCACGAACGTTTTACCACCTTTGAAACGGCTGAACTTATCGTCCCTAAAATAATTAAAAATAATGGAAGTCGTGAGCCTTTTAATGAAGAGAAGCTACGTCGAGGCATTCAACATGCGCTAGAAAAACGCCCAGTGAGTTCTGATGATGTGGAGCAGGCAGTTAGTCGAATAATTCATCAATTGCGAGCAACAGGAGAACGTGATGTACCTAGTAAGTTTTTAGGAACATTGGTGATGGATGAATTGAAAGAATTGGATAAAGTCGCTTATATTCGTTTTGCTTCAGTCTATTTAAGTTTTGAAGATATTAATGAGTTTTCAAAAGAAATTGAGAAATTGAAGGATTAGCCATGACATTTACTCAGCAAGATCAAGAGTTTATGCAACTTGCCTTAGATTTGGCAGCACAAGGTATTTTTACCACTACACCTAACCCGTCGGTAGGTTGTGTATTGGTGAAAGAAGGGGCAGTTGTTGGCAAAGGGTTTCATGCCAAAGCAGGAGAGCCGCACGCAGAGGTGATGGCATTACGAGAAGCAGGGAACCAAGCAAAAGACTCAATTGCTTATGTGACACTTGAGCCTTGTTCTCATTTTGGTCGTACTCCGCCTTGTGCCAAAGGTTTGATTGAAGCTGGGGTCAAAAAAGTGATTGTGGCAATGGAAGATCCTAATCCGCTAGTGGCAGGGCGAGGAATTAGCATGTTACGTGAAGCGGGGATTGAAACTGTAGTTGGATTATTACAGGAAAAAGCGGAAGCGCTGAATAAAGGGTTTTTAATGCGCATGCGAGCAGGAAGACCTTATGTGCGCCTGAAAATGGCCATGACGATTGATGGCAAAACGGCAACGATGACAGGGGAAAGTAAGTGGATTACTGGAGAATTAGCGCGTTCAGATGTACAAATGGAACGGGCTAAATCTAGCGCGATTTTGTCGGCGAGTGGTACGGTTTTAGTCGATGATCCCAGTTTAAATGTACGTTGGTCACAATTCCCCCCAGAATTACAACAGCGTTACCCAGAACAAAATGTACGCCAGCCTGTACGTATTATTATGGATTCGCGTGCGCGGGTGCGTGCTTATCATCAATTATTTCAAACGACCTCACCATTATGGTTGGTTGAATTTGAGAAAAAAAATCGTGAAAATTTACCGCACTTTTGCGAGGTATTAACCTTATCTTCAAATGAACATCAGTCAAAACTACAAACCTTAATGTATGACTTAGGACGTCGTCAAATTAACTCTCTTTGGGTTGAGGCCGGCGCTAATTTTGCAGGCGCTTTATTAGCAGAGGAATTGGTTGATGAATTGATTGTGTATATTGCCCCAAAACTGCTGGGAGATCAGGCGAGAGGATTGTGCCATTTGCCTCATTTAACAAAATTGGCTGATGCACCTTTATGGCAGCTGGAATCCATTACACAGTTAGGGCAAGATGTGAAGTTGGTCTACGTAAAAGGAGTGCCGACATGTTAAAAAAACTATTGCAAGCAGCGGGCATAGGATTGGTAGCTGCTGTGCTGATTTTATTAATTTTACCTACGATACAACAAAATAAACACACAGACAGTGAACCAATGAGTTTTAAAAATGCGGTGCGACTTGCTTCGCCTGCGGTGGTGAATGTCTATAATCAATCTTTTACAAATCACTCCCTTACCCAAACCGATTTACAGGTGAATAATTTGGGATCGGGCGTGATTATGTCTCAAGATGGTTATATTTTGACGAATAAACATGTTATTGAAAATGCAGATCAAATTGTCGTCGCGTTACAATCGGGTTTAATTTCAAATGCCACATTGGTTGGCTCAGATAGCTTAACAGACCTTGCGGTTTTGAAGATTAACGCAGAAAGTTTACCAACTATCACTTACAATCCTAAACGCCAAGTACATGTGGGTGATGTGGTTTTGGCCATTGGTAATCCTTATAACTTAGGACAAAGTGTCTCACAAGGTATTATTAGCGCTACAGGACGTAATGCAGTCGGGGATGCTGTGGGGAGACAGAATTTTATCCAAACGGATGCGTCGATTAATCGGGGGAATTCTGGCGGTGCGTTGATTAATTCTTTGGGAGAGTTGATCGGTATCAGTACGCTGAGTATTGGAAAAGATAGTAATGAAATAGCAGAAGGGCTGAGTTTTGCCATTCCGATTGATTTGGCTATTGATGTGATGAATAAAATTATCCGAGATGGGCGTGTTATTCGCGGTTATTTTGGGGTGCAAAGTAATATTTATTACAGCGCAGGTCAAGCTGAAATGCAAAGTAAAGGCATTGTTGTGACAAAAGTAGCGCCTAATGGTCCAGCAGCAAAAGCGGGGATTAGAGAGGGCGATATTATTATTAAATTCGGTGATACGGAAGCGACTTCGCCACAACAAATGATGCAAGTCATCGCAGATACGCCGCCTAATACGTCTGTAAAAGTTTTGGTATCGCGGCTAAATAAGATTTTGACATTTACTGTTGTCTTAGCGGAATATCCAACTAATTGATAATAAATCGCAATCTGGATTGAATATGAAAAAAATACAAACTAGTCACTTTTTTGCTTGTTTAGATCGCCTACGCCTGATTCAACGTTGGTCACTCATGCGCACATTAGAAAAAGAGAATTTAGCAGAACATAGCCTGCAGGTTGCTTTTGTCGCGCATGCATTAGCAATTATTAAAAATAAATATTTTTCGGGTCAACTCAATCCAGAACGTATTGCAGTCATGGCAATGTATCATGATACTTCAGAAATTTTTACAGGCGATTTACCAACACCAATCAAATATTTTAATCCTGAAATTACATTCGCTTACAAACAAATAGAAGGCGCGGCAGAAAAGCATTTAGTCAGTTTACTTCCCCTTGATTTACAAGGTGAGTTTTCCGTTTATCTTGATAGCGATTATTTTACAGAAGAAGAAAAACATATTGTAAAACAAGCGGATATTTTGTGTGCTTATATTAAAGCACAGTTTGAATTAGAAAGTGGCAATCTTGAGTTTTCTTCCGCAAAAGTGCGATTAGAAAGATTAATGGAAGAGTGGCATAGTGATGAAATGGATTATTTTTTACACGTATTTGTGCCGAGTTTTGGGCGCAGTATTGATGAAATAGCGTTATAAGGATAACGAAAACGCTATCCTTATATAAGAGATTAAAAGAGATTTAATTTGCTGGCACTGCTTCTTCCACAGGCGCTGGCGTATTTGGCGTAGTATCTTTTAATACATCCCAAAGGCTTGGTTGTGGTGTTGATACTGGCCGTGGTTGGCAAAAAGTTTGATTTTTATTCGCCCAAACGGGAATAGTTCGATGGCTGTTACAATCCCAACTACCATAACTATTAATGCCGATCCATTTCATTTCTGCAGGTTGATTTGGCTTCAATGCTTTAGGTTGGCTGCGCTGGACATAATCTTTATAAACCTGTAGTGCGCCACTTGCGCCAGTCAGTTTGGTTTCTCCATTATCATCGCGGCCGAGCCAAACTGTTGCAACATTTTCCCCATCAATCCCAACAAACCAAGTATCACGCGCATCGTTAGTGGTTCCCGTTTTTCCGGCTAGACGTAGGGCGGCAAAGTCATTTTGCAAGCTTCGGCCTGTGCCTCGTTCAACGACTTGTTGCATCGCATATAATGTTTGATAAGCCGCTTGTGGTGAAACCACTTGTTCGCCTCTTTTATCTGGTTGGTATAAAATCGTACCTTGTCTGTCGACTACTGCATCAATCGTCGTTAACGGAATACGCTCTCCAAGATTCGCAATGACCTGAAAAGATTTCGTCACATCATAAGGGGAAATTGAATAAGAGCCAAGCAGCATAGCCGGCACTTTAGGAATAGCAACTTTATCCCAGCCCATTGCTTTTTGGGTTTCAATAACCTTATTTAGCCCCACTTTCATGCCAATATTAACAGTTGGGATATTGAGGGAGCGGACTAATGCATCCATCAACATGACCGAACCACTATATCGACGATCATAATTACGTGGTTGCCAAGGTGGGCTACCTTTGATCCGAATGGTGATTGGCTGGTTTTGTATAGGTGTATTAAGGCGGAACTGTTCCGGCTGGCTTAATGCGGCTAAATAAATAGACGGCTTAACTAGGGAGCCAATTTGGCGCTTAGCATTTAATGCGCGGTTAAATCCAGCATATTGGGTTTGAATACCTCCCACAATGGCACTGATTTCCCCTGTATGGTAATTCGCCACCACTAAGGCAGATTGGAGGTGTGGATTTTTAGTTTTTATTTGTAAATCAGCAACAGTACTCACCACAGCTTGTTCCGCATAGCGTTGTTGCTTTGTGTCTAAGGTGGAGAAAATACGCGCGCCAAGTAAACTACCGATCTTATGTTCTCCCATATTATTACGTAATTCGGTTTGTAATGTTTGGATAAAAGCGGGGTAGTTACGGGCAATTTGTCCGCGAGTTTGTACGCCTAACGGTCGTTTAATCAAAAGCTCATAAAGTTCTTGCCCAATGACTTTATGTTCGACTAATAATTTTAATACAACGTTACGGCGTTCTGTTGCATAGGTTGGATTACGCCATGGGTTATACAGCGATGGGCCTTTTACCATGCCGACCAATAGGGCTATTTGATCTAAGCTAATTTCTCGAATCGGTCGTCCAAAGAAGAATTGGCTAGCTAATTCAAAGCCATGAATTTGAGTATCGCCGTTTTGACCCAAATAAATTTCATTTAGATAGGTTTCTAAAATACGGTTTTTATCATAGCGCCAATCCAAGATGACCGCCATTAAAGCTTCATTGATTTTTCGGGTAAAAGTGCGGTCATTTGTAAGAAATAAATTTTTGACTAATTGCTGAGTGAGAGTACTGCCACCTTGTACAGTTTGTCCTGCGCGAATATTGGTAATCATTGCACGCAAAATACCAATGGGGCTGATCCCTTCATGCTCATAAAAACGACGGTCTTCCGTTAATATCAAAGTATCAATCAATAAACGAGGGTAATTTTGTAACGGAATGGCTAAGCGTTCTTCATTTTCCGATTGCAACATGGCGATGAGTTTTGGCGCAAGACGGAAAGAGTCAATGGTGCGACGATTGATTAAATCTTCAATGATATTGAGTTTATTATCTTGAAAACGTAAGCGAAACACTCGTTGTGCTTCGGGTTGGTCAGGGAAAGGAAACGCGCGACGAATTAAGACAATCGTGTCATTTTCCAATTTGAAATCACCCGGTGCGGCGACCATAGAAGTTTGACGATAACCGTTATCCCAAAGCATTTGTTTGATTTGTTCAAGGGTTAAATTATCCTCAAGGCGGATACTTTCAATTTTGCTATAAACTTCTGCAGGTAAGCGCCAAATTTGCCCATCCATTTTGGCGCGAATTTTGGAATCTAAATATAATCCATAAAAGGCTATCAGGCAGAATAAGGTAAAGAAAACTTTAAAAAAGAACCATTTCCATGTGCTTTTTTTAGGTGTTGGAGGTTGTGCTTCTTGTGTAGCTGAATGTTGAGTGCTGTTTTCTGCTTCTTTTTCTTTCTCTAATTCTTGAGACATAATGCTAGCCTTATGAAAAATAGACAGAGAATTCTATCATAGAATTGATTGAACAGAAGAAAAAATGTGAAAAAATGCACCGCTCTTTTATTCGAGCGGTGCTGTATTATTTATCCACTTCAATTTGTACGCAATCAAACTGCTTTTTAAGAGGTTTTATGCCGGACATTGTTAAGCCAGAAAGGAAGCCTGAAAGCAGATTAATCACAGATGACTTTGACGGCTAAACCACCTTGCGAGGTTTCACGGTATTTTGCATTCATATCTTTGCCGGTTTCATACATGGTTTCGATGACCTTATCTAAGCTAACACGCGGTGAAGTTGTGCGTCTTAATGCCATGCGACTTGCATTGATCGATTTAACCGCTGCGATTGCGTTACGTTCAATACAGGGAACTTGTACTTGACCGCCGACAGGATCACAGGTTAACCCTAAATTATGTTCCATAGCGATTTCCGCAGCGATACAAACTTGTTCTGGCTTGCCTCCTAGTACTTCTGTTAATCCGGCAGCTGCCATTGAACAGGCAACGCCAACTTCTCCTTGACAGCCCACTTCCGCTCCCGAAATAGAGGCATTCATTTTATAAAGCGAACCAATAGCGCTACATGTGAGGAGATAACGATCGATAATTTCCGGTGTGATATGACCAATGAATTTTTCATAATAAGATAGTACAGCAGGCACAATGCCACAAGCACCGTTTGTTGGTGCGGTCACAACCCGTCCACCCGCTGCATTTTCTTCATTGACCGCAAGGGCATACATATTTACCCAGTCAATAACACGCATAGGATCATTGGAAAGACTATCATTGGCTTCAAGTAAGCGATGTAAGCTAGCCGCACGTCGAGGCACTTTAAGCGGACCTGGTAGTAATCCTTCTGTATGTAAGCCACGTGTAATACAGGCTTTCATCGTATCCCAAACCAATGTTAAATGGTCATTTAAGGCTTGTTTTCCATGTAATGCAATTTCGTTTTGCATAATAACACTCGAAAGAGATAAGCCATTTTCATTGCAATGGCGCAACATATCTTCTGCATTTTTGTAAGGAAAAGGCACATTGATTTCTGCTTTTTCTTCTTTACCAAAATTCTCCTCATCGATAATAAATCCACCACCTATAGAGTAGTAAGTTTTTTGATGAAGAATAGTATGATCTGCAGCTAAAGCTGTTATAGTCATACCATTTTCATGGAGTGATAGAAAAGAAGTATGGAAAATCATGTTTTCATCATAGTTAAAACTAGCCGTTTTTTGACCTTTTGCTAAGGGTAGAAGTACGGTTTGTTTTACTTGAGAAATAAAACGAGGAATGAGATCAATATCCACATCATGTGGTAAATAACCGGCTAATCCCATAATAATCGCAATATCTGTATTATGGCCACGCCCCGTCATTGATAACGAACCATATACATCTACATGCATTTTTGCCACTTTCGTTAATTGATTTTGTTGAATTAAATCATCAACAAATTGTTTTCCTGCTTTCATTGGGCCAACAGTATGGGAGCTTGATGGCCCAATGCCCACTTTAAACATGTCAAACACACTAATCATACATAGATACTCATTATTTATATTTATAGAAAGGCCCTCAATATATTGAGGGCGAATGAAGTCGTTATTTTACGATATTTTTATCAAATTAAAATAGCCCGTATACCACTGCTGAAATAGCAATTAGCCCCATTACAGTAACAAAAATATTACTTAATTTGCCTTGATAACGTTGCATCGCAGGGACTTTACGAATGGCATACATAGGCATAATAAATAAAATCATTGCGATAATTGGGCCGCCTAATGATTCAATCAAACCGAGAATACTTGGGTTAATAATCGCGACACCCCAAAGGGTTAATAAAAAGAAAATAGCAGAACCATAGTTAAGTTTTTTACGGTTTAAGGGTTTAGCATTATTGTCACGTAGTTTTAAAAATAAGCCTTCTAAACCTTCACGTGCACCTAAATAATGGCCAAAGAATGAACTTGTTATGGCTAAGAAAGCAACGAGTGGCCCAAGATAAGAAATATAGGGATTGTCAAATTTATTGGCTAAAAAAGATAAAATACTGATATTTTGTTGTTTCGCGGCCACTAATTCTTCAGGTGTTAACGTTAATACACAACTGAACACAAATAGCATCACAAAAATTAATAAGATACCAGCCGTGCCACGTAGAGTTTTACTCGTATGTTTTTCTGTAAGTGCAGCATCTTGGTATTCACGTTGTTGTGATTGAGCAAAAGATGAGATAGCAGGAGAGTGATTAAACGAGAACACTAAAACAGGAATTGTTAGCCAAAGCGTTGTTAAAAAACCGGTTGTTGTTGGGAATTCACTCAGCATGGAAGTATTCCATTCTGGGATCAGGTATAGAGATAAACCAAATAAGATCAACACAAGGGGATAAACTAAAAATTCTGTGATTTTTAACATGACTTTTTCACTCGCCAACATCACTGAAATCAATGTTGCAATCAATATGAATGAGAGAAAAACGCGGTTGGGTGATGGCATACCTAATTGATTAACAATAAATGAGTCAACGGTATTGGTAATGCCGTTGCCATAAATTAATAAAATAGGAAAAATCGCAAAGAAATATAAGAGCGTAATTAATTTTCCTGCGGTTTTACCAAAATGTTCTTCAACCACTTCCGTAATATCACTTCCTGGTTTGGAAGAGGAAAGGACAAAACGGGCAAGGCCTCTATGGGCAAGATAGGTCATTGGGCCGACTAAAATAACCATGACGACTAATGGCCAAAATCCACCCATTCCAGCATTAATCGGCAGAAATAATACTCCCGCGCCTACTGCGGTACCAAATAGGTTTAACACCCACGTAATATCAAATTTATTCCATTTATTAGAATAACAAGGTTGTTTCACAGACATACATACTCCAAATTTTTTATTATTAATTGAGTGAAATAAAAATTTCGGGTGTATCATAATCTTTACACTGAAGAGTTTCAAAAACTAAATATTAGAATTGTGATCGAGTTAATAATTTTATGCTGAAAATACGGGATTATTTAACACATTTGTAATAAATTAACGTCATTTGGTGACATAATCTACTGTTTCTTGATGAGGGGGAGCGTGATTATCGGATAAATTGGAGATAAGATTGAAGAAAATGCTCAAGATCGTTTAACCCACAAAACGCGATACTTTCTGCATCATAATAATAAAAATCTTGTTCTAGAGGCTGCTCATTATCTTCAATAGCTAAATGGTTTGCTTTTACCATAGCCTCATCTTCATTAAGATATAAGCTATATTCTGTGCCGATAAATTGGTATTCTTGGGCAGAAAGTGCGGTTGATAATTGATTAATTTTTTCGAGCACTTGAAAAACAAGATCAGGATTTGAACGAACTTCGGTATTTAGCCAATAAGCCATCGCCTCATGTTCCATAGAGCATTTGGCGATAACATTGCCGAGATGAAAAGTAAATTGAAAATCCATGTACAATTAGATACTAAAAGAAGAACCACAACCACAAGTACTGGAGGCATTTGGATTATTTACCACAAAACGCGAACCTTCGAGTCCCTCTGTATAATCCACTGTACCGCCAATTAAATATTGTAAGCTCATTGGATCAATAACGAGTTGAACACCTGATTTTTCAATCGTTAAATCACCATCATTCACTTTATCATCAAAGGTAAAGCCGTATTGGAAACCGCTACATCCTCCACCTGTAATATATACACGCAATTTTAATTCTGTATTTTCTTCTTCACTGATTAAAGCTTTGACTTTATTTGCGGCCGCGTCAGTAAAATTTAACGGTACTGCAATATCACTCATATTATCTCCCACTTTGGATTCATTATGACTATTTTTAGTGTAATTGGATTATTATCTAATAACCGACTAAACCATTCAAGAATTTCTCAAAGGTTTTTTATTTGTTTGCGGAATAATGTTATAATCAAATGATATTTTGCGATTGAATTTAGAGGCATTAATTAAGATGAATATTCCAATAAGAACCGCAACCGAAGTCGAAAAATTACGTGAAGCGTGTAAATTGGCTTCTGATGTATTAGTGATGATTGAGCCTTATGTCAAAGAAGGGATAAGCACGGGGGAGTTGAATCGTATCTGTCATGAGTATATGGTTAATGAGCAAAAAGTGATTCCTGCCTGTTTAAACTATCATGGTTTTCCTTATGCAACTTGTATTTCATTAAATGAAGTCGTGTGCCATGGTTTTCCCAATGATGAAAAGATCTTGAAAAAAGGGGATATCCTTAATATTGATGTGACGGTTATCAAAGATGGATATTTTGGTGATAACTCCAAAATGTATGTTGTGGGAGAAACGAATATTCGTAGCCAAAAATTAGTCGAGGCTGCACAAGAAGCGCTGTACGTTGGGTTACGTACGGTAAAACCGGGTATTCGTTTGAATGAAATTGGACGAGCAGTACAACAATATACGGAAGCGCAGGGATTTAGTGTGGTGCGTGAATATTGTGGACATGGAATTGGAACCGAGTTTCATTGCGATCCACAAGTATTACATTATTATGCAGATGATGGTGGCGTGATCCTTAAAGAAGGAATGGTATTTACCATTGAGCCAATGATAAATGCAGGCAAAAAAGAAGTCCGTCTTATGGGAGATGGTTGGACAGTTAAAACGAAAGATCGTAGCCATTCTGCCCAATATGAACATCAAATTGTTGTCACAAAAGAAGGGTGTGAAGTCATGACTATTCGTGATGAAGAAATTGCAGAGGGACGTATTTCCCGGATGATGATTAACGTCTAAATGAACTGTCTGAAAACTAATTAATATAACCCGATACTTTGTATCGGGAAACCTATGATAGGTCTACCATGTACCCACATTACCTCTCTGAAGCCAATCTCACCCCAAGTGCGGTTAAAATTCAAAAAGATTTATTACGCGCTTATGAGCTTGAGCAATTTTCATTTTTACCTATTGAAACCTTGATCGCAAATCGTACAGAATTTTGTGATGATTTGCTAAAACATCTTTGGGAATATATGGGATTAGCAGCACAAGCGGATTTAGCATTAATCGCTGTGGGTGGCTATGGACGTAAAGAATTATTTCCCTTATCTGATCTTGATTTTCTTATACTATCGTCAACTGAATTAAATCCACAAACAGAGCAAAAAATTGCTGAATTTGTGCAATTTCTATGGGATTGCCACTTTGATTTGGGACATAGTGTGCGCACTTTATCTCAATGCCTTGATGAAGGAAAACAGGATATTACGATAGCGACTAATTTATTGGAAAGTCGTTGTTTATGTGGTAATGAAATGCTATTTCAACAACTTGAAAATGCGATTTATCAGGATAGTTTTTGGTCTGAGCAGGCATTTTTTAGTGCAAAAATGCAAGAAAGAACAGAGCGTTACCAACGTTACCACAATACGAGTTATAACCTCGAACCCGACATAAAATATAGCCCGGGCGGTCTACGGGATTTACATTTGCTTTATTGGATTGCATTGCGCCACGCGAAAGCCCGTAATTTAGATGAATTATTACAAACTGGTTTTATTTATCCTGAAGAATATGAACAACTCAAAAATAGCCAGCAATTTTTATTTCGTACTCGATTTGCTCTACACCTCAGCTTGAAGCGTTATGATAATCGCTTGTTATTTGAGCGACAACGCAAAGTTAGCGAAATGCTAGGCTTTAGTGGCGAAGCGAATGTTGGTGTGGAAAGTATGATGCGATGTTTTTTTCAAGCGCTGCAATCAATTAGCGTGCTGAGTGATATCCTGACTAAACATTATCAAGAGCATATTTTAGTGGATAATAATGTCTCTAACAGCCATTATCTCGATCACAATTTTATTTTAGAAAACCATGCGATTTGTCTGAAAAATCAATGGTGTTTTATTGAACAACCTGAAACCATTTTAGATTTATTTTTTTATTTAACACAATATCCCCAAGCAGAAATTCATTCAGATACCTTACGCAAATTAATGTTAGCCTTGTCGCAAATTACGACACCGCTGAGTTTTTCCCAACCTATACGAGAGAAATTTTTAAGCTTATTTAAGCAACCTAATGGGATCAGTAGAGCAATTTTGCCAATGCATAAATATGGTGTATTAACGGTGTATTTACCTAATTGGCAGCCAATAGTAGGATTAATGCAATTTGATTTATTCCATGCTTATACGGTAGATGAGCATACGTTACGTGTGATGCTAAAATTGGAAAGCTTTTTAAATAAGGATAATAGCGAGCTTCACCCGCTTTGCACGACAATTTTTCCACTGTTACCTGACCGCTCTTTACTGTATCTTGCTGCATTATTTCATGATATCGCAAAAGGACGTGGGGGAGATCATGCCCAACTTGGCGCAGAAGATATGCGAGACTTTGCGGTGCAGCATGGATTTTCAGCTTCAGATACAGAATTGATGGTTTGGTTGGTCAGACAGCATTTATTTATGTCTGTAGTGGCACAACGTCGAGATATTTATGATCCAGAAGTAGTGTTAGCTTTTGCAAATGAAGTGAAAAATCAAAATAGACTAGATTATTTAGCTTGTCTAACCGTTGCAGATATTTGTGCGACAAACAGCACGCTTTGGAATGACTGGAAACGTTCATTATTAGCTACTTTATACCAATATTGTGTACAACAGTTACAGCAGGGAATGGATAATTTAGTCGATTATCAAGATAAAATTGACGAACACCGTCAAAAAGCGTTAAAGCTATTACCAAGTTTGGATCAAGAGAAAGTATTAACTTTTTGGGCCCGTTGCCCTGAAGATTATTTTCTACGTAATACCCCTAAACAAATTGCTTGGCACACGACATTATTATGCGAGTATGATAAAGATATACTGATAAAAGTCAGCAATCAGTATGCAAAAGGCGGAACAGAAATCTTTATTTATTGTGCAGATCAACCTCATTTATTTTCTAAGGTGGTCAGCATGATGGGGGCGAAAAATGTCAGTATTCATGATGCACAAATTATAACAGGCCAAGATGGTTATGTATTTGATAGTTTTATTGTGTCTGAATTAGATGGTAAAGCGTTACGCAGTGATAGACGGCGAGAGTTGGAAAAAGCGCTAATGAGTGCGCTGACATCAGAAAAAATAACGAAGCAGAGTCAGAGGGTGAACCGTAAATTACAACATTTTTCCGTTCCAACATGTGTGCGTTTTTTAAATACAGAGAAAACAGAACAAACAGAAATGGAGTTATTTACCCTTGATAAACCCGGGTTATTAATTGATATTAGTCTGATTTTTAATGCATTAAATTTAAACTTATTAAATGCGAAAATTACCACTGTGGGCGAACGAGCGGAAGATTTTTTTATTCTTTGCAATAATCAAAATCAGGCATTAAGTGAAGCCGAAAGACAGCAGTTGGATGAACGTTTACATTTTGTATTAGGATAGTCGTCTCATGATCATGACATTAAAACAACGTTTTTCATTAATTTTAGCCATTATTTTAATTGGAATTAGTGCCGGCTTAGTCGCTGCAGCATTATCTTGGCTCATTCATACCATTGAATTTTTTGCATTTGGGCATAGTGAAGAAACATATCGTATCGTAACAGAGGATACGACTCCTACAAGACGTATCATCTCCATGATGATCGGTGGCATTTTTGTGGCGGTAGGCTGGTGGCTATTACAAACTAAAGGGCGACCAATAGTCGGGATTAATCAGCAAATCAATCCTGAAACAGAAGCGCACCGTAAGCCACCTATGATAGAAAATCTGAGCCATTCGCTCTTGCAAATTGTAGCGGTAGGGACTGGTGCACCAGTGGGGCGAGAAGTTGCTCCCCGTGAAATTGCGGCATTCTTTGCCGGGCGAATTAGTCATTGGTTTGCTTTTGATAAGGACATGCGCCGAGTGCTGATAGCTTGTGGCGCAGCGGCTGGTTTGGCTGGGGTGTATCATGTGCCTTTTGCCGGAGCCATTTTTGCGTTAGAAATTTTATTAGGTGTTTTTTCACCGTTATATGCCGCGATTGCTTTTGCGATTTCAGGCATTGCAGTATTTGTTGCAAGGTTAGAAATTTCCCCAGAAGTGTTTTATGTGGTCGGGCAAATGAAAGGGGATTGGCAGCAAACCTTATGGGCGGGCGTTATTGGCATGTTGGTTGGATTGCCCGCCGCTTGGTTTCGTCAAATGAGTAAAAAAGCGGAACAAACTCGCGCCAAAGGGGGACAGGTATTATGGACATTACCCTTAGCTTTTTTATTGACCGCAGTGATAGCGATTTGGTTGCCACAGATTTTGGGGAATGGGCGTTCAGCGGCACAAACCGCTTATTGGGGAGTGAGCTTAGGTTTATGTAGTGCATTATTAGTGGCAAAAACGTTTGTTGTATTACTCACTTTACGCAGTGGCGCTTATGGCGGTACGTTAACACCTGGTTTATCTCTTGGCGCATTAAGCGGGTTGTGGATTGGCTTAATTGCACAGTTTATTGTCCCTGAAGCGGATTTATTGACTGCAACCTTAGCAGGCTCAGCGGCTTTTCTCGCCGTTTCAATGAATGCGCCTTTGACGGCATTTGCCTTAGTTGTTGGGTTTACAGGGCAAGGATTCGATAGTTATTTACCCTTGAGTATTGCGGTAGCCTGTGGAATGGCAACAGCCACCTTGTTACCAAAAGTCAAAAAATAAAGGCAGAGCATATTTCATGTTGTGTGCTTAGATAATGAATGTATCAAGACGTGTCATAAAGAAAAAAGTGCGGTCAAATAGACCGCACTTTTTGAAGAACATTAACGATAAACGGGTTGCCACATTGCATCTTGTACTGTTTGAACCCAGTTATCTGATTGCACAGTGGCAACACCGTCTTTTACGGCTTGTTTTGCAACAGCTACTGCAACGGTAGCAGAAGAAGCGCGTAAATGATCGACCGGTGGTAATAACGATGCGCCCAGTTCACTAGGGTCTACTTGGCTTGCTACGGCTTCTGCTGCGGCTAATAACATGCCATCAGTGACGTGTTTTGCACCAGATACAATAACACCTAAGCCTAATCCTGGATAAAGTAAAGCATTATTAGCTTGACCAATTTCATAGTGAGTGCCATTGTATTGAACTGGTGGAACTGGGATACCACAAGCAATCAAGCCACGTCCTTCAGACCATTTAATCGCAAATTCTGGCATCACTTCGATACGTTCCGTTGGATTCGATAATGGCAAAATAATCGGGCGTTCAACACCAGCAGATAGGGCGCGAATAACCTCTTCTGTAAATGCGCCATGATCGGTAGATGTGCCGATTAAAATAGTCGGTTTAACCTGTTTCACCACTTCTAACAAACCAATTTTACCATCTTGGCGAGCCCAATCACGGACTTCATTTGCTGCACGTGCATAGGCTTGTTGATAGTTTGGTAAATTTGGCATATCGTCAGTCACTAAACCTTGTTTGTCAATTAACCAAACTCGATTTTTAGCCTCCTCGTGAGATAAACCCGCACGCTCCATTGCTGCACTGATTTGATCCGCCATTCCTGTTCCCGCTGTCCCTGCACCATAAACAACCAAGCGTTGATCGGCAAAGCTTTCTTTAGTGACTTTTAAAGCTGAAAACACAGATGACATTACAATAGCACCGGTACCTTGCATATCATCATTGAAAATACGATATTTATCACGATTTTCTACTAAAATACGGCGTGCATTACTTGGGCCGAAATCTTCAAAGTGTAATAACGCATTTGGGAATAAATCCGAAGCGACTTTCAGGTATTCTTGAATTAAATAATCATAACGTTCACCGCGTACGCGTGCATGACGATTACCGAGATAATCAGGATCATTTAATAATGCTTCATTGTCAGTTCCCACATCAAGGTTAACCGCTATGACTCGTGCTGGATCAATTCCTGCAGCTGCAGTGTAAACCGCAAGTTTTCCAATAGAAATATCGGTGCCATTAACGCCCCAGTCACCAATACCGAGAATTTCTTCTGCATCAGAAACGACGATGAGATCGACATCATCAGCGCCTAAACCGAGAGTTTCAAAAGCTTGGCGGATATTTTCAGGGTGATTAACATCAAGATAAACTGCACGTGAACGGCGGTAGTCGCGCGACCATTTTTTAATGGCTTCCCCAACAACGGGATCATACACCACTGGTAGCATTTCAGTAATGTGATCGGTTAAAAGGCGATAGTAAAGGACTTCGTTACGGTTGTGAAGTTGATCAAGAAAAATATATTTTTCGATATCTTTTTCATATTGAGAGAATTGGCGATAAGCGCGATTTGCTTGCTGTTCTAATGTTTCTACTGCGGCCGGTAAACGACCAACTAACCCATATTTTTGGCGTTCTTCAAGCGTAAATGCTGTGCCTTTATTGGTAAGAGGATTACTCATGATGTGGGGCTTATTCATAGCTGACTCCTTTATTGTGACTTATGACTTATGAAAAAACAATCCATATGATAAGTTCATTAAAAGGTTAAAACAATAGAATAAATTTTTGTTTTACATAAAAATACTGAACAAACAAACAAACAAACAAACAAACAAACAAACAAATCTTGAATATTATTTACATATTAATCGATCTATAATTGGACAGTCACAAGAATCGTTACCTGGACACTGCTCGGCTAATTCTTGTAAATACTGTCTCATTTGCTCTAGTTTTTTGATTTGATGATTGATTTCTTCAATACGCTTTAAGGTTTTCATCTTAATATCCGCACTACGACGTTGAGGATTATGATACAGCTCTAATAATTCCTTGCATTCTGGCAGGGAAAATCCAACGATTCTTGCTTGATGTAACAAATTGAGTTCAATGATATGTTGTGGCGTATATTGGCGATAGCCATTAATTGAACGTTGTGGCGGCGTGATTAGGCCCTTTTGTTCATAAAAACGAATGGCTTTTGGGGTGAGTTCCGTTTGTTTTGCGACTTCTGTAATATTCATGCATTTTCCTCTTGACCTTACCCTTAGGGGAAGGTTTATTGTATGGCAGTTGTTAAAAATTACCAAGGAGATTATATGACAACTATTCATTTGGCCCTGAGTGGGTTATCTTGTGGACACTGTGTGAAAAGTGTGCAGAAAATTTTGAATAATATTGAGGGGGTTGAGCATGCAGAAGTGACATTAACTCAAGCGACGGTTCAAGGTGATGTAGATCCTGAAATATTAATTGCCGCCATTAAAGCCGAAGAGTTTGGCGCGGAACTCCAAGAGAATCAAAGCCCAAAGGCTAAGCTACTATCCGAACAGTCACATGAAATCGTAGAGCCTGATCCCGTGATAGTAGAGCATTCAGCGGATCAGGTATCTTTATTATTAACGGGTTTGAATTGTGCAGCGTGTGTACTCAAAGTTCAAAAAGCATTACAAGCAGTACCCAATGTACAAGCTGCACGAGTTAACCTAGCAGAGCAAACTGCTTTAGTGTTTGGCAACCCTTTACCACAAGCATTAGTGGCAGCTGTAGAGCAGGCCGGATATGGGGCAGAGGTTATCGAAGATGAACAATTGCGCCGAGAAAAACAACAAGTTCAGGTTCAAGCAGAGATTCAGCAACGTAAGCGTCAAGCGGGAGTCGCGCTCATCGTCGGCTTTGGCTTAATGTTTTGGGGATTATTGAGCGGTGAAATGTTTGTCACAGAGGATAACCGTGCTTTTTGGCTCATCGCAGGCATTGTCACTTTTATCACCATGATCTATGCCGGTGGCCATTTTTATCAGCGTGCATGGAAAAGCCTGTTAAATAAAAATTTCACAATGGACAGCCTAGTTGCACTAGGAACGGGCGTTGCTTGGCTATATTCTTTTACCATTGTACTTCAACCTAATTGGTTTCCAGAGGGATTACGTCATTTGTATTTTGAAGCAAGTACGATGATCATTGGCTTAATCAATCTCGGTAAAATGCTAGAGGCAAAAGCTAAACAGCGTTCATCTAAAGCGCTTGAACGTTTATTGGATTTGACGCCAACCATGGCACGTGTCATCGAAAGTGATGGCGAGCGAGAGCTTCCTTTACAACAAGTTATACAAGGCATGAAACTGCGTTTACAGACTGGGGATAGGGTGTCTGTAGATGGCCAGATTACACAAGGAAGCGTGTGGGTTGACGAGTCTATGCTGACTGGCGAGCCTTTGGCTGTACAAAAACATCTGGGGGAGAGTGTAAGTGCAGGGACATTAGTAACAGATGGAACGGCGATTATTGTTGCCCAAGAGGTTGGGCGAAATACGCGTTTAGCCAATATCATTAAATTAGTGCGCCAAGCACAAAGCTCAAAACCCCAAATAGGCCAATTAGCGGATAAAGTGGCCAGTGTATTTGTGCCAGTGGTGATTATGATTGCGCTAATTAGTGCGATCATTTGGTATTTTGTTAATCCAGCCTATACGCTTGTGACCTTTACAACCGTTCTCATTATTGCGTGTCCATGTGCGCTAGGTTTGGCAACACCTATGTCTATTATTGCGGGGATTGGGCGTGCTGCAGAGTTAGGTATTTTAGTCCGAGATGCAGATGCATTACAAAAAGCCGCGAATGTCGATACGATAGTATTTGATAAGACAGGTACATTGACAAAAGGTGAGCCAAAAGTCACCGCACTTTTTCCGTTTAATGGCTATGCTGAAACTGAAGTAACGAAAATAGCAGCAAGTTTAGAACAACATGCAAATCACCCTTTAGCAAAAGCAATATTGGATTGTGCGGCCGAAAAACAAATACCGCTACAAGATGTCACCGCATTTCATACTTTAAAAGGCTTGGGCGTAAAGGCGAAACTTAGCGATCAATCTGTGCTACTAGGCAATATTACATTGTTGCAACAAGAACAAATTGATACTCAATTCGCCCAAGAGATTGCCCATGCAGAACAAGCGAAAGGTGCGACAGTGGTTTATTTGGCAATTGAACAACAGCTAGCCGCCCTGTTTGTGATTCGAGATCCTTTGCGTGAAGATAGTTCTACAGCTTTGCAACGTTTGCATCAGCAAGGCTATCAAGTCATTATGCTAACGGGGGATCAGGAAAAAACCGCGCAAGCAGTAGCAAAAGAAGTTAATATTGATAGGGTCATTGCAGGTGCATTGCCTGAGGGAAAAGCTCAAGCTATTCAACGTTTGCAACAGCAGGGACATAATGTTTTAATGGTTGGAGATGGTATTAATGACGCACCGGCATTAGCGCAAGCAAATGTGGGCACTGCTATGGGAGGTGGAACAGATATTGCAATTGAAACTGCCGAATTAACATTAATGCGCCACAGTATACATAGTGTTGTTGATGCCTTAGCGTTATCAAAAGGCACATTAAAAAACATGAAACAAAACTTATTTGGTGCATTTGTTTATAATTCATTAGGTATTCCAATTGCGGCTGGCGTGCTGTATCCGTTTTGGGGAATACTGCTAAACCCAATGTTTGCGGGTGTGGCAATGGCGTTATCATCAATTACTGTCGCAACAAATGCAAATAGATTGTTACGCTTTAAGCCTTAAAATTAAGGTATAGATTGAGTAAGAGCGGTCAAAAATAAAAAAGTTTTTTGACCGCTCTTTTGTATTATTTCGGGGTATGCATATAATATTTATTGCGCCATGCCTTTTACTGTTTTTAAAAAGCCTTGAGCTGAAGCATAAATATCAGATTTGCCTTGCGCTTGTAAAATCATATCTGATAATTCACGAAATGCTCCCTGTCCTCCCGCAAGCTGTAAAACAAAGTCTGCTTGGGCTTTCACATAATGTGGGGCATCAGAGACAGCGAAAGATAAACCACAGACGGCAAAGGCAGGCAAATCAACGCTATCATCGCCAATATAAACGGTTTCCTCAGGACATACGCCTACGGCTTCCATGAGTGCAAGGCAGGCGCTTTGTTTTTCTAATTTGCCTAAAAGCCCATGTTTAATGCCTAAATCGCTCATCCGTTTGCGTAAAATAGGGGAGTCACGACCAGAAAGTATCGCGACTTCTATGCCGTTTTCAATTAACATTCTGATCCCTAATCCATCGCGCACATGAAAACTTTTGATGGCTTCGCCTTGAGCATTGTAATGTAATAAACCATCGGTTAATACGCCATCAACATCCGTTATGACGAGTTTAATATTGGCTAATTTTTTGTCCATCAACTTGAAAACTCCACTAATCCAACAACTTGATTTTGTTCATTAACAACAATTAACGAATGGATTTTATGTTCTTTCATAAACGCTTCGGCTTTCGATAAAAACTCATTCTGATTAATGGTTTTTGGTGATGCGGTCATTAATTCTTCTGCTGTTCGATTAAAAGTTTCTGCGCCATTCGCTGCTAAGGCTCGGCGAATATCGCCATCTGTAATAATGCCTTTTAATTGTTGTTTATCCATTACAAGGGCAACGCCCATACGCCCTTTATTCATGACCGTTAAGCAATCAGCAAAACTCGCCGCTAAATTAACAATTGGCAATTTGGTTTGCATTTGATCTTTTACTCGAGATAACAACCGACGTCCTAAACTTCCTCCCGGGTGAAATTTGGCAAAATCTTCTGGTTGAAAGTCTCGTGCAGTGATTAAGGAGACAGCTAATGCATCACCTAATGCTAATGTCACTAGGGCTGACGTGGTAGGTGCTAAGTTATTTGGGCAGACTTCGCGCTCTACGCTAATATCTAAAATATAATCAGCATGATGAGCAAGGGTGGAATGAGGATTTGCGGTTAATGCAATGATTTTATTTCCAAAGTTTTTAAGACTTGGTATCAACTTATTAACATCATCGGTCTCTCCACTGTAGGAGATTAACATGACAATATCAATAGGTTTGAGCATACCTAAATCACCATGAAAAGCTTCTGTTGGGTGTAAAAAAAAGCTAGGGGTCCCCGTTGAGGCAAAGGTCGCAACCATTTTTTTACCAATTAATCCCGATTTGCCAATACCTCCAATGACTAAACGTCCCTCGCACCGTAAGATTAACTCAACCACTTCATTAAATTGGTTGTCTAGGTGGCGACTTAAACGTGCAAGAGCCAATTCTTCTACCTGTAAAGTTTGTTGAGCAATATTAAGATAATTCATTGGAATACCTTATAATCAGATAAAAAATGTAGGGGTATTCTAACGGATATTCGGTCTTTTCTCTATATCTTTCAAAAAATTTCCGCTATACTACGTCCTGAGTTGGTCAGACAATCGCTGGTTTATTGAAGCCCTTAAAATGAGTGGGACAAATAGACGAGAGGAAAGTCCGAGCTACATAGGGCAGAGTGCCAGATAACGTCTGGGCGGCGTGAGCCGACGACAAGTGCAACAGAGAGCAGACCGCCAGTTTTACTGGTAAGGGTGAAAGGGTGCGGTAAGAGCGCACCGCATGGCTGGTAACAGTGCATGGCAGGGTAAACTCCACTCGTAGCAAGACCAAATAGGAATCCAACGTGTGGCCCGCATGGGATTCGGGTAGGTTGCTTGAGCGACGGAGTGATTCGTCGCCTAGAGGAATGATTGTCCGCGACAGAACTCGGCTTATCGACCAACTCAATATTTTCCCTATTTGACCGCACTTTTAAAGAAATGTTATTTCTCATTAAATAACGTTTTTCAAATGCAATGATATGTTTTAAAATAAAGCAAGATTGTCAGTCTGCTTAGAGTCATTATGAAATTAAATATCCCCACCTTTTTAACATTATTTCGGGTTGTGTTGATCCCGATTTTTATTGCCTTTTTTTATCTTCCTTTTACGTGGGCTCCTTTTGCAACCGCATTTATTTTTTTCATTGCAGCACTGACAGATTGGTTAGATGGTTATCTTGCTCGAAAATGGAAGCAAACAACGCGCTTTGGTGCATTTTTAGATCCTGTTGCTGATAAAGTGATGGTAGCTGCAGCTTTAGTATTAGTTGTCGAATATCATCATTCTTTTTGGATTACGCTTCCTGCAGCTGTGATGATTGCGCGTGAAATTATAGTATCAGCCTTGCGTGAATGGATGGCTGAAATTGGAAATCGTAGCAAGGTTGCGGTATCGTGGTTAGGAAAAGTAAAAACAACTGCTCAAATGTTAGCGCTAATTGGTTTGTTGTGGCGTTATAGTCCAATGATGGAGATAATTGGTGTTATCGCATTATATATTGCGGCAATTTTAACAATTTGGTCTATGTGGCAATATTTAAAAGCTGCGAAAGGCAGTTTATTGGACGATATTGAGCTATAATATAGCAAATTGAATTATTTTTATGCAGTTAGCATAAAATTGAAAAAAATAATTTGACTGAGATAGATAAATAAGTAAAATTCTTCCTCGTTGACCTGTGACATAAACAGTAAGACTTATGCGGGAATAGCTCAGTTGGTAGAGCACGACCTTGCCAAGGTCGGGGTCGCGAGTTCGAGCCTCGTTTCCCGCTCCACTCAGCCCGAGTGGTGAAATCGGTAGACACAAGGGATTTAAAATCCCTCGACTTTCGAGTCGTGGCGGTTCAAGTCCGCCCTCGGGCACCATTTAAATATGTTGTATATTTAATAAAGCAGTCGCAATTAAGCGGCTTTTTTATCTCTCAAATTTGTCTCTTTTTGATGATGTAATGGACGAAATAGTTGCCAGTCATTCTTTTCTATGGTTATTAGCAACTCTTTTTATTTAATCCATTGTGATTATTTGATTTTCGCTTTAGTTCAATTCTTCCAATCTATTTGTGGTTTACCTCATAGTGTTTTTTTCTCAATGAAACAATACAGCCAAGTATAACGATTAAAGCCCCAAAACCTTGATAAATAGAAATCGTTTCCCCCAAAGTAAAATAACCAATCAAAGATGTGGATAAAGGGACAGTTAACTGAATAATATTAAAGACGATAACACCTTGTTTTTGCACAATATAAAATGCGAATAGCATTCCCGTTAACATGCCATACATTCCTGCAAGGATTAATCCTATTAATAATCCAGAGCTGACATCGTGAAGCTGATAAATAACGCCACTTTGGGTCGCTAAAAATAGGTAAAAAATCCCCGATAGAGTAGCAGTAGAAGCACTAATTACGATTGTATTTAATTTGTTTGAGATTTTTTTGACGAGAAGATTTTGAATAGATTGAATACTGATAGCAGTTCCGAGTAAAAGAGACCCCATGATAAAATCATTACTGCCGCTAGATTTATTGCCATAAATAACAAATATCAAAGAGCCCATTAAGGCTAATGCACTTCCTATGTAGAAGTGTGTTTGCTTGATCTTTTCCCTTTCATCTTTAAAAAAAATGGAAGCCATAAAAACAGCTAAAGGCATTGATATAATGCCAAAAATACTCCCTGCTAAAGCTGAAGTATATTTGAGGCCATTAATAAAAAAATACATATTGCAAGTCATTAAAATGGCTAACAAGATCAGATATAAAACAATAGTTGGTTCTCTTAGCAATTTCACTAACTCATTTCTGTATTTTAAAGCGCAGATAAAAATAAATAAAAAACCACCAGAGAGAAATCGAACCGCGTTATTATTTAAAGTTTCAAAATGAATACTCATATAACGCATAATTGGAAAGCCAAATCCCATTAAAACAACATAGGAAAATCTTATCAGTGAATCATTCATTATAAGAAAACCCATAGATATTAACTGGAGAATATAATGGAGGCGTGTCCCGGAGTCGAACCGAGCTACATGGATTTGCAATCCAGTGCATAACCGCTTTGCTAACACGCCGTTTGATGATTAGAATATAAATTCCGAAATGTGAACAATTAAAACAATAACATTTGGATTTTATTATAGTTTTAATCATGTTTTATTAGATTTATCGCTCTCTAAACGACGGTGGGAATAATACATAAAATAGGATTAAAGCACAAGGGCTTTTTATTAAAAAATCCTCTTTAAGTTTAGTTTAAGCTATCAAGTGAATTAAAATTAACCGTTCAGAGAAAAGGATAGGAGAGTATAGAGCTATAACGTAGTAATGTTTATATGCAATGGGACCAAATCATGTATAAAGTTTCCTTTGTTAGCAGAGAATAATTAAGATTATTTAATCCAACAAAGGAAACTTGAGCGGTCAATTAAAGCACTTTCACAATACTTTCACATAAATAGCGAATATTGTCTTCCGTAATTCCCGCTACATTAATACGACCTGAGCGCACGGCATAAATAGCGAATTCATCTTTTAGGCTATCAACTTGTTCAGGCGTTAACCCACTGAATGAAAACATACCATTTTGTTCAATGATGAAGTTAAAGTCTTGTTGTGCACCATATTCTTTTAATAATTCGACAAAACGGTGACGCATTTGTTTAATACGATCACGCATTTGTGCTAGCTCTTGCTCCCAATCGGCTTTTAGTTGTTTATCACCTAAGACTAAAGCAACAGTGGCTGCGCCATGTGATGCCGGGTTTGAATAGAGAGTGCGAACAATTGATTTCACTTGAGTTAAGGCTTTATTTGCAATATCAGCAGTACCTGCAACTAATGTAAATGCACCGACACGCTCATTGTACAAACCAAAGTTTTTAGAATATGAGCTAGAGACTAACAATTCTTTATGATTTGCAGCAAAGGTACGTAAACCAATAGCATCTTCATCTAAGCCATTAGCAAAACCTTGATAGGCAAAATCAAATAGTGGCAACCATCCTTTTTCGGCTGACATTTTCGCTAAAATTTGCCATTGTTCCGGAGTAGGATCAATCCCTGTTGGGTTGTGACAGCAACCGTGCAATAAAACGACATCACCTTGTTCTGCTAAACTTAAATCTTCTAATAGGTGTTCCCAGTCTAAGCGTTTATTTTCAGCATCATAATAACGATATTCACGAATATTAATTCCAACAGCTTTGAAAATAGCATTATGATTTGGCCAAGTTGGATTGCTGATCCAAACATTTTTAGCATTGGTTTGGCGTTTGATAAATTCTGCGGCAATACGTAATGCACCTGTACCACCTAAGCTTTGTACCGTTTTAGCGCGCTCTTGTTTGAGTATGTCCGAATCTGCTCCAAATAAAAGCTCTTTAGTACGGGCGTTAAACTCTGCGACACCATCAATTGCTAGATAGTTTTTGGTGGTTTCTAATTCAAATAGGCGACGCTCAGCTTCTTTTACCGCTCTCATAATTGGGGTATCGCCTTGATTATTTTTATAAACACCAATACCTAGATTAATTTTGTTTTGACGGGTTTCTGCTTTAAATGCTTCACCTAGCCCTAGAATCGGATCAGCTGGCGCAGCTTCAATATGTTCAAACATAGTTTTCCTCTTTTAGAATGTTGTGTTACGGGTTATTTATACTGCACAAAACTAGATTGTGCAAGTCTTGTGCAAAAATAAAACTGCGGTGGAATTATGTTAATTTTTTTATTGCCCAGTCTAAACCAGATTGGTAGTCTTCAGGCAATTGCTCGCGTAAGTGATTTAACTGTGTAATTAGCACCGCTTTGTCAATATGGGTTAAATTAATATGTCCTACCTTACGGCCTGGACGAATGGCTTTGCCATACCAATGTAATTGGGTAAAAGGCGTATTGAGCCAATTCGCATTATGCTCAGTGCCAATTAAATTTACCATGACACTTGGAGCAAAGGTATGTAAAGGTGGCGTTGGTAAATCCAATAAAGCACGCAAATGTAATTCAAATTGGCTAATGGCGCAGCCTAATTGTGTCCAGTGTCCACTGTTGTGTACGCGTGGCGCTAATTCATTAATCAGGAGCTTATCGCCTACGACGAAGCATTCCATAGCCATGACACCCACATAATTTAACTTATCCATAATTTTGGCTAGCATATTTTCTGCTTGTTGCTGAAATGGATTATCTGTTGGAAAAGCGACACTGTAACGAAGAATGCCATTTTGTTGTAAGTTGTGCGTCGTTGGATAAAAACGGGTATCGCCATTTCTAAATCGAGCGCCAACAATAGAAATTTCATAATCAAAAGGTATGAAAGCTTCAGCAATCGTTTCTCCGAATAGGTCTTCGGTGATAACTGACTGATTTTCTGCATCAACTATCCATTGTCCACGACCGTCATATCCTCCCATACGACGTTTGACAACGACTTTAGGGTTAATTTGGGAAAAAATATCGGAAAAATCTACCGCACTTTCAAGGAGTCGCCAAGGGGACGTGGGTAAGTTTAATTCATCTAGTAATGATTTTTGCGAAAGACGATCAGCCAAAATACCAAATACATTTTTATTCACAAACTTCTCATGTTTGCCTAGCATATTTGTTAATGGAGTGGATTCCCAGCGTTCAATTTCTGCGGTAATTAATGCATTTTCGGGGAGATCAAATAACGGTGCATCAAAAGCAAGGGGTTGAACCTCAATATCTAAGGGCGCACCAGCATAACGAAGCATTCGTCCTAACTGCCCATTGCCGAGTACATAAACTGTTGGGTAAAGAGTACTTTTTTGCATAATTATATTCTCGGATCAGGGTTGTCTAATACGATATCTGTTTGTGCTTGTCTAAAAGCACGCAAACGATTGGTTATTTCTGCATTAAAAGCCCCTAAAATTTGAGCAGCAAGTAAGCCGGCATTTGCCGCACCTGCAGGTCCAATGGCTAATGTACCTACGGGGATGCCTTTTGGCATCTGAACAATAGAATATAAACTATCTACGCCACTGAGCATTGAACTTTTTACCGGTACGCCTAATACAGGGATCAGTGTTTTGGCCGCAATCATACCGGGTAAGTGCGCGGCTCCGCCTGCGCCGGCTATAATCACTTTATAGCCCATGCTTTCTGCGCTTTCGGCAAATTGAAAGAGTTTATCTGGGGTACGATGTGCCGATACGATTTCGACATGATAAGGAAGTTGTAATTGATCAAGTACTTGTGTT
Organism: Conservatibacter flavescens; assembly: GCF_002795425.1. GTDB lineage: Bacteria > Pseudomonadota > Gammaproteobacteria > Enterobacterales > Pasteurellaceae > Conservatibacter > Conservatibacter flavescens. The sequence goes on along the minus strand of NZ_PHHA01000002.1, from coordinate 279,039 downwards.
GCTTCGCTCATGGTAGTCCAATCACTTTTTGAACCCATCACAATTGCAATTTGAGGTTTATTTGTTGACATAAAATGATGTTCCAAGCTAAATAATCTATAGATAAAGAGAGAATAGAATATCATGAAATAAAGAGAAAGTGCGGTGTGTTTTGAATAAATTTTTTAATTGTTGCAAGTTGATGGATAAACTCTTATCCTACTCATCGTTTGATAAATGTGAATATGCTCAAAATGGATAGAAACATGTTAGCCCAAGCAAAATACAGAAAAGACTATAAACATCCTGATTTTATTATCACCGATATTTTTCTTGATTTTCAATTAGATCCTCAAAGAACAATTGTCAATACTAAGAGTAAAGTAAAACGGCTTAATTCTGAGTCAGTGACATTGCGTTTAGATGGTCATAGTTTTCAATTTTCCTCGATTAAATTAAACCAAGCACCTTTTTCCAACTATCAACAAGATGCAGAAGGCTTACTATTAGATTTAAGCCATGTGGAGGCCGATGAGTTCGAATTAGAAATTGAAACTATTTTAGTGCCGGCAGAAAATAGTTCATTACAAGGATTATATCAGTCTGGAGAGGGGGTATGCACACAATGTGAAGCAGAGGGATTCCGACAAATTACTTATATGCTTGATCGTCCAGATGTGTTAGCGCGTTATACCACGCGAATTACAGCCGATAAAAGTCGCTATCCTTATTTACTTTCGAACGGTAACAAAGTGGCTTCAGGGGATTTAGATGAGGGCAAACACTGGGTAGAATGGCAAGATCCATTTCCTAAGCCAAGCTATTTATTTGCCTTAGTTGCGGGCGATTTTGATTTATTACAAGACCGTTTTATCACATGTAGTGGGCGGGAAGTCGCACTTGAATTATTTGTAGATAAAGGCAATTTAGATCGTGCTAATTGGGCAATGGAAAGCTTGAAAAAATCGATGAAATGGGACGAAGAGCGCTTTGGTCTAGAATATGATTTAGATATTTATATGATTGTCGCGGTAGATTTTTTCAACATGGGGGCAATGGAAAATAAAGGTTTAAATATCTTTAATTCAAAATTTGTATTGGCAAACCCTCAAACCGCTACTGACGAAGATTATATGGGCGTGGAAAGCGTTATTGCCCATGAATATTTCCATAATTGGACGGGGAATCGTATTACTTGTCGTGATTGGTTTCAACTTAGCTTAAAAGAGGGGTTAACGGTTTTCCGTGATCAGGAATTTTCTTCTGATACCGGTTCTCGTGCGGTAAATCGCATTCATAATGTGAAAATATTACGGACTTTGCAATTTGCTGAAGATGCGAGTCCGATGTCTCACCCTATACGTCCAGAAAAAGTCATTGAAATGAATAATTTCTATACGATGACAGTGTATGAAAAAGGTGCGGAAGTCATTCGCATGTTACATACCTTGTTAGGTGAAGAAAAGTTCCAGGCTGGAATGAAGTTATATGTTGCTGAAAATGATGGAAAAGCGGCGACTTGTGAAGATTTTGTTTCTGCAATGGAGCGCGCTTCTGGTATAGATTTAACTCAGTTTAGACGTTGGTATAGTCAATCGGGTACACCGGAGTTAACGGTGAGTGATAGTTATGACGAACGTCATCATATTTATCATTTGCATGTCTCACAAATGACCCCTCCAACAGCCGATCAAATGGAAAAAGTGAATTTGCATATTCCGTTAAAAATTGCATTATATGATGAGCAAGGACGAAAAATTTCACTTGTACATGATGGGCGTAGTGTGCATGATGTATTAGATGTCACTCAAAAAAGCCAAAGTTTTGAGTTTCATAATGTATATAAAAAGCCTGTACCGGCATTATTATGCGATTTTTCAGCGCCGGTTAAGCTAGATTATGAATATAGTATTGCACAACTTGTGACGTTGTTACAATTTGCTGAAAATGAATTTGTTCGCTGGGATGCTGCGCAGATGTTATTTGCGCGAGAGTTAAAAGAAAACCTAATTCGCTATCAACATCAGCAAGCACTAGAATTTTCTTCTGAAATTTTAACCGCACTTCAACAAGTTTTGAGTCATTATCAACACAATGTGGCGTTAACCACATTGATTTTAACCTTGCCAAAAGAAACAGAGTTTGCGGAATTGTTTAAAACCATTGATCCTGATGGTATTTCAGTTGTACGTGATTTTATGCTACGTACTATTGCGAGTGCTTTTAAAGAGTTATGGTTAAAAATTTATAACCAAATTGAACTTGATTGTTACAGGGTAACTCAAGAAGATATTGCACTACGTGGATTACGTAATTTATGTTTAAATTATCTTGCTTTTACGGAGTTCGGTAATAGCATGGTGAATAAGCATTATTTATATGCCGATAATATGACTGATACATTGGCTGCGTTAAATGCGGCAACCAAAGCGGATTTAACATGTGCAGAAAGTTTGTTGGCTGATTTTGAACAAAAATGGCAGCATGATGGGTTGGTCATGGATAAGTGGTTTGCCTTACAAGCGACACGTCCAGATGAACAGGTGTTGGCAAGAGTTATTCATTTAACCGAACATCCAAGTTTTAATTTTACTAATCCAAACCGTATACGGGCTTTAGTGGGAAGTTTTATTAATCATAATCTGCGATATTTTCATCATATTGATGGTTCTGGTTATCGTTTTTTAACGGATATTTTAATTCGTTTAAATGAAAGTAACCCACAAGTGGCAGCGCGTTTAATTGAACCGTTAATTCGTTTTGCTCGTTATGATGAGCAACGTCAAACCTTAATGAAACGGGCATTAGAGCGCTTAAATGAAGTGGAAAACTTATCGAAAGATTTGTTTGAAAAAATCGAAAAAGCACTGCAATAGCAAGCAGAGCACTATTTTTTATTCTTCTTTTTTGTTTGATGAAAGCTAAATGAGAAATCGTCATGTATCCATTAATTAAAAAAGCGCTTTTTGCCTTTGAAGCAGAAAAAGCCCATGAACTCAGTATTGCATTTTTAAAGTTAGCAGGAAATTCACCAATAAAATGTGTGATGCAAAAATGGTTAGCTTGTCCTCAAGGTGTTCCTAAAATGGTAATGGGGATTCCGTTTAAAAATCCTATTGGCTTAGCGGCAGGAGCGGATAAAAATGGCGAGGCAATTAATGGCTTTGCTGCAATGGGATTTGGTTTCATTGAAGTAGGGACAGTAACCCCCTTAGCGCAAGATGGTAACCCTCGCCCTCGTCAGTTTCGAGTATTAGAAGCAGAGGGGATTATTAATCGTAATGGATTTAATAATCATGGGGTAGATCAGTTAGTCGAGAATGTGAAAAAAGCACGCTTTGATGGCACTTTAGGCATTAACATCGGTAAGAATACTTTTACCTCTGTAGAAAACGGCAAGTCAGATTATATTTTTTGTCTAAACAAAGTATATAATTATGCAGATTATATTACGATTAATATTTCATCACCCAATTCACCAGGATTACGTCAACTACAGTATGGTGAAGCACTTGATGATTTATTAGCGGGGATAAAAGCAAGACAGCAAGAATTAGCAATACAATATAATAAATATGTTCCGCTTGCGGTTAAAATTGCACCTGATTTAACGGAAGCGGAATTAGTGCAAATTGCAGATACACTGCGCCGACATAAGATGGATGGGGTTATTGCGACGAATACGACAATATCCCGTGATAGCGTACAAGGGTTTATGCATGCTGAACAGCAAGGGGGATTAAGTGGGAAACCGTTGCAACATAAAAGCACCGAAATTATTGCGCGCTTATATCAGGAGTTGAAAGGTGAAATTCCTATTATTGGGAGTGGTGGAATTGATTCTGTTGAAAATGGACAGGAAAAAATAGCGGCAGGCGCTGAATTATTGCAATTATATTCAGGCCTTATTTATCATGGACCTGCATTGATTAAACAATTGGTGCAACAGATAAAATAGCGTGTAAGGAAGCGTACTTAAAAAAAAAGTGCGGTAACTTTTCATAGAAATTTAAACGGGTGTTTAGAGAATAGGGAATACGGAGCAATGCGATGTATTCCCTAAATTGATCTTGATGTTATTTATTTTCTCGTTTTGTAGCCGCTTTCATATTGCGAACAAATTCAGCTAAACTTTTTAAGCAATGCGTATGATTATCTAAGTTTTGTTCTATGATTTTTACGGTGGCAGAACCTGAAATAGCACCCGCAACCCCCACGTTCAACGCATCTTTAACTTGTTGAGGTTGAGCAATACCAAATCCTTGTAAAATCGGAGGTGCTTGATATTTTTTCAGGGTGTCGACTAATATATCTAAATTGGTTGCTTGATTTTGATTTTCTGCACTCGTCACACCCGCACGCGAAACCAAATAAGTATAGCCTTCACTATTTGTGGCCACGCCTTTGATGACCGCTTCGCTCGCATTAGGCGGGCAGATAAAGACGGGTTGTACTCCATGCGCTTTAGCACTCGCAATATATTTTTCACCCGCTAATAACGGGATATCAGCAACCAATACCGCATCAACACCGACTTGAGTACAACGTTGGTAGAAATTATCTAAACCTTGCGCATAAATTAAATTCGCGCAGAGTAGTAGGCTAATCGGAATGTCTGGATAGATTTCTCGCACTTTGGCTAACAACGCAAAACTTTCTTCCGTGCTACAACCCGCCTCTAATGCTCGATTATTAGCGGCTTGAATAACAGGACCGTCCAATAGGGGATCGGAAAAAGGGAATCCAAGCTCTAAAGCATCGGCCCCATTATCGACTAAGGCACAGATAATATCAAAAGAGCGCTCAAAATCAGGATCACATAACGTCACAAATGGAACAAAAGCCCCTTCATTTTTAGCCGCTAATTCAGCGAATTTTCTTTCAAAACGGCTCATTAGAATCCCCCTTTACTACGTAAAATATCATCTACAGTAAAAATATCTTTGTCACCACGTCCAGACAAATTCACAACGAGTAATTGTGTTTTATCTGGGTGTTGTTTGATTAACTTTAAGGCATAAGCGAGAGCATGAGAGCTTTCTAAAGCCGGAATAATGCCTTCATGTTTGGCGAGCGCTTGGAAAGCCTCTAGTGCTTCATCATCAGTAATCGACGGATATTCCGCACGCCCAATGCTTTGTAAATAAGCATGTTGAGGGCCAACAGAAGGAAAATCCAATCCGGCAGATATTGAATAGGACTCATGAACTTGTCCATCTTTATCTTGCATAAGTGGAGACAGCATACCTAAATAAATTCCCGGTTTGGCATGACCGAGTGGTGCGCCATGTTCACCAGTTTCAATTCCTTTACCCGCTGGTTCAACACCAATTAAGCGTACGCTGGATTCTTCAATAAAATCCGCAAACATACCGATAGCATTAGAGCCCCCTCCAACAGCGGCAATGACTGCATCAGGTAAGCGACTTTCTTTCTCTAAAATCTGGCGCTTTGTCTCTTCGCCAATCATTTTTTGAAACTCCCGCACGATGGTTGGAAAAGGGTGAGGGCCTGCGGCTGTACCAAGTAAATAATGAGTGGTGTCATAATTTGCTGACCAATCTCGCATGGCTTCACAACAAGCATCTTTTAAAGAACAAGACCCTTTTTCTACCGATTCGACTTCTGCGCCCATTAAACGCATACGAAACACATTAGGGGATTGTCGTTCGATATCTTTAGCGCCCATATAAATTTTACATGGCATATCTAACATTGCACAGGCTAAAGCCGTCGCTACACCATGTTGTCCCGCACCGGTTTCTGCAATGATACGGGTTTTCCCCATGCGTTTGGCTAAGAGTATTTGCCCCAATACTTGATTTGTTTTATGAGCACCACCGTGTAGCAAGTCTTCGCGTTTGAGATACAGTTTGGTTTTTGTGCCTTTAGTGAGATTACGACATAAAGTGAGCGCTGTCGGACGTCCGGCATAATTCTTCAGTAGCTCGTGAAATTCCTGCTGAAAAGTGGGATCATCTTTAGCTTCTACAAATGCTTTCTCAAGTTGTTGTAACACGGGGACCAGAATTTCAGGCACATACATGCCGCCAAATTCACCAAAATAAGGATTTAATAGAGTTTCTGTCATATAACGCCCTGTTATGATTTCTAAATTTAATACAATACTACTACACTAGTACAATAATGTATAGCGCTTTATGCTTTTTTATAAAATAATGGTGCAATATTGGATTGTTTGATGAGTCACTTAAAAAGTGCGGTAAAAAAATGATGATTTTTGACCGCACTTCTAAAGAGAAAATTACAAATAACGCACAATGTTTTCGGTATTAATGACCTTAGGGTCACGGGATATTTTTTCTTCTTCTGTCCCTATCATGACAAGGGCGACAATTTTATCATGCTGTTCACACCCAAATGCTTGACGTAAAGCAGAGCCATCAATCCATGGACCGGTTACCCAAACGTTAGCAAAACCTTGTGCATTTGCGGCTAATTGTAATGCATAAGTTGCACAACCTGCCGTTAACATTTGTTCCCATGCCGGAACTTTTTTGATGTCTTTATTGATTTTGGCAACCACTCCGATGATCATCGGAGCTCGAGTGGCGAAAGATTCTGCTTTTTTTAAACGTTCTTCGCCTAAATTTAATTCATTGACTGCCTCTTTAAGTAAATCAGCTAAGTAGGCAAGTCGGTCTTGTTCGATTACGACGAAATGATAAGGCTGTAATTTTCCATGATCAGGGGTATGTAAGGCAGCTTGAAACATTTTTTCTAGTTGATCTTTACTTGGCGCGGGCTCAAAGAGCTTTTTTTCTGAACGACGTGAAGTAAGTAAGTCGAGTGCTTGCATAATATTATCCTCTTCTTTGGCGTGAAAATTGCATAATGTATTTTGTTGTTTTGCAATGATGTTTCCCATGATAAATCTGTATATCATCATAACATTTATCCTAAATTTATGCTAAAGTGCGGTTATTTTTCAAGATCTTTTTGAATAAGAAGGTATAGCTTATGAAAACCTTAGTTTCCATTGTGAAATGTTTATGGCGCGGATTGAATTGTATCCGAGATGTTGTGATGAATATTGTTTTCTTGTTGTTTGTGCTTTTAGCCTTTACCGTTTTTGGATTAATGAGTGGGGTAAATCGTGACCAATCATTAATGTTAACCGGTGAACAGGGCGCATTATATCTGAACTTAGAAGGCTATTTAACGGATAATCGTGAAGAAATGGATTGGCGTACCGCATTAAAAGGTATAAATGGGTATCCGGTATCACGGCAATATTCGGTTTTCGATGTGGTCTATGTCATTGAACAAGCCGCAAAAGATGAGCGCATTCAAGGTTTAGTCATGGATTTAAATTATTTTGAGGGGGCTGATTTAGCAACGATACGCTATATTGGTAATGCCATTGCTTATTTTAAAACACAAAATAAACCCGTGATTGCTTATGCTGATTATTATGGTCAATCTCAATATTTGTTGGCAAGCTTTGCTGATGAAATTTACATGAACAAAGTGGGGCAGGTGGATATTCATGGATTTGCAGTCCAAAATTTATATTTCAAATCTTTATTAGAAAAATTAGATGTGACAGCACATGTCTTTCGAGTAGGTAGCTATAAATCTGCAGTAGAGCCGTTTTTACGCGATGATATGTCGCCAGAGGCTCGACAAAATACGGCACAATGGCTTGGCAAAATGTGGCAATCTTACCAAGAAACGATTGCACAAAATCGAAATATCCCATTACCACAAGTATTGCCTAATTCAACGCAATATTTAGCCGAATTAAAAACATTAAAAGGGGATCAGAATGCTTATACCATACAAAGAGGGTTGGTTAATCAAGCAGTGACGAAGTTAGAGTTTGAGCAAAAGCTGATGAATGTTTTTGGTGCAAACCAATCCGGCTCATTTAAATCTGTAGACTATGATACCTATCTTGCTGCCTTACCTGATCGTATGTTAGGAGAGGGAGAAAAAATTGCCGTAGTGAATGTGGAAGGCGCAATTATTGATGGCGAAAGTATGGACGGAAATGTGGGCGGTGATACTATTTCACGTTTACTACGCATAGCTCGTGATGATAATGCGGTTAAAGCGGTGATTTTGCGAGTGAATAGTCCTGGTGGTAGCGCGTTTGCTTCTGAGCTAATTCGTCAAGAGGTAGACAACTTACAAGCGGCAAATAAACCCGTTATCGTATCAATGGGGAATATGGCAGCTTCCGGTGGATATTGGATTGCGAGTACTGCAGATTATATTATTGCTGATTCAAACACACTGACGGGCTCTATTGGTATTTTTGGCATGTTTCCAACCTTTGAAAATACGATCAAAAAAGCAGGGGTTTATAGTGATGAAGTCGCAACCTCGCCATTAAGTCAAGGGAGTAGTATTACCGCGCTATCGAATGAAGTATCAGAAACCATCCAACTATCTATCGAGCATGGTTATACACAATTTTTATCAATTGTTAGTCAGGGGCGAGGCCTAACTATAGCTGAAGTAGATAGTGTAGCACAAGGCCGAGTGTGGCTAGGTGAAGAGGCTTATCAACATAAATTAGTTGATGAAATTGGTGATTTTTCTACTGCAGTAAGAAAAGCAAAAGAATTATCCGGCCATGAGGAGTTATCCTTAGAGTGGGTTGTGGATTCAAAAGGCAGCTTATGGCAATCTTTACTCAATGATTTTAATCAAGGCACGAAAACAACCATACAACATGCTATTGCAGAGTTTATAGGTATCCCATCGCAAACCTATCAGCAAATTAAGCAACAAGCTGGCATTTTAACACAGTATAATGATCCTAAAGGGCAGTATTTATATTGTTTGACATGCAGTATTGTAAAATAGGATTGCACTTTTTATTTTAAAGTGTATTATATTTGTTACATGTAATGTACACAAAATAATACACTTGATATTTTAGGAAATATTATGAATAAAGACAGCCTTCATAACGTCCATATTGTCGACGAAAAAGTATTAATTACCCCTCAGGCATTAAAAGAAAAATTGCCACTTTCGACCGCACTTCGCACGCAAATTGAGCAGTCAAGAAAAGATATTGCGGATATTATTCATAAACAAAATGATAAACTGCTGGTTGTTATTGGTCCTTGTTCTATTCATGATCCACATGCTGCGCTAGAGTATGCACAAAAGTTGAAAAAACTTTCTGATGAACTGTCAGATAATCTTTACATTGTTATGCGCGTATATTTTGAAAAACCTCGTACAACGGTTGGTTGGAAAGGATTGATTAATGATCCGAAAATTGATGGTTCTTTTGATGTGGAGCATGGTTTGCATATTGCCAGAGCCTTGTTAATTGAGCTAGCAGAACTTGGATTACCTCTTGCTACAGAAGCCCTTGACCCGATTACTCCTCAATATATGGCGGATTTATTTAGCTGGTCAGCTATTGGGGCGAGAACGACAGAATCTCAGACCCACAGAGAATTAGCTTCAGGCTTATCAATGGCTGTAGGTTTTAAAAATGGAACAGATGGTAGCTTGGCGACGGCAATTAATGCGATGAAAGCGGCTTCAATGGGACACAGTTTTATCGGCATTAATCAGCAAGGGCAAGTTAATTTATTACATACGGAAGGTAATCCCGATGGCCATGTGATTTTACGTGGGGGGAAAGTACCAAATTATCAAGCAGAGTTTGTGGCACAATGTGAAATTGAGCTGGAAAATGCAGGATTAGAAACGGCAATTATGATCGATTGCAGCCATGGCAACTCAAATAAAGATTATCGTCGTCAACCAGCGGTTGCTGAAGATGCGGTGCAGCAAATTGTGAATGGAAATCGTTCGATTATTGGTTTAATGTTAGAAAGCCATTTATTTGCAGGCAATCAAAGCGCCGAGCAACCCGTTTCACAAATGAAATACGGTGTTTCAATCACAGATGCTTGTATTGATTGGGAAACAACCGAACAATTATTACGTCAAATTTCTACCGCACTTGCGAAAAAATCAGGGAAATAAAGGTTAAAAATGGATGCACTGAAGGAACTTCGAACAGAGATAGATCATACTGATCAAGCATTGTTGCAGTTACTCGCCAAACGTCTAGCATTAGTCGCCAAAGTGGGAGAGGTGAAGCATCAACATGGCTTACCCATTTATGTGCCTGAACGTGAAGCGGATATGCTTGCTGCTCGACGTAAGGAAGCGGAGAAAATGGGCGTACCCGCAGATTTAATCGAAGATGTGTTACGTCGCATAATGCGAGAATCCTATACAAGTGAAAATCGTTTTGGCTTTAAAACAGTCAACCCAGCTATCCAAAAAATAGTAATTGTAGGCGGGCGTGGTAAATTAGGGGGACTATTTGCCCATTATTTGTCTGCCTCAGGCTATTCAGTGGAAGTATTGGGCCGGGAGGATTGGGAACAGGCAGATAAGATCATGGCGAATGCTGATGTAGTGATGGTATCTGTTCCTATTGCCAATACCCTAGAAACCATTGAGCGCTTACAGCCTTATTTGTCCGAAAATATGTTATTGACGGATTTAACCTCCGTGAAACGTGCGCCATTAGAAAAAATGTTGGCAGTACACAAAGGGGCTGTAGTAGGGCTACATCCAATGTTTGGCCCTGATATTCCCAGCATGGCAAAACAGGTCGTCGCGCGTTGTGATGGGCGTTTTGCTGATCGCTATCAGTGGTTACTGGATCAGATTGCGATTTGGGGGGCGATTATTTATCCTGTGGATGCAAGAGAGCATGATCACAGCATGACCTATATTCAAGCCTTACGCCATTTTGCCACTTTCGCTAACGGTTTGCATTTGTCGAAACAACCCGTGCAATTAGCGCAATTATTAGCCCTTTCTTCACCAATTTATCGATTAGAATTAGCGATGATTGGCCGTCTGTTCGCTCAAGATGCGGGGCTTTATGCGGATATCATTATGGACAAACCGGAAAATTTAGCCGTAATTAAATCATTAAAAGAAACCTATGCTGAAAGTTTGGCTTTTTTTGAAAATAATGATAAACAAGGCTTTATTGATGCATTTGAAAAAGTACACCACTGGTTTGGTGATTATTCGGAACTCTTTATGAAAGAAAGCCGTCAATTATTAAAACAAGCGAATGATTTAAGATGACACCCTATACTATTTTGCCAAAATCTCATTATTTACACACAGAACATCATGATAAATCTATCTTGAGGGTCGTTTCCATTAATGTAAATGGTTTAAGGGCGGCAGAGAAAAAAGGATTTATGCACTGGCTGGCTCAAAGTGAAGCCGATGTGGTTTGTTTACAAGAAACGCGTCTAACCCATGAGCAATGGGATGATAAATTTAAATTGGAAGGTTGGTTTGCTCATTTGTTTCCCGCAGAAAAAGCAGGCTATGCCGGCACATCAATTTATAGTCGTCTGCCTTTTGTATCCGTTAAAAATGGATTGGGTTTTGACCTTGCGGATACGCAAGGCCGATTTGTTGAAGCGGAATTTGATTTAGGCATCGGATACCCTATTTATATTGCCTCATTGTATTTACCTTCCGGATCGTCAGGTGAAGAGGCTCAAGCTCGCAAAGATTTATTTTTAGCACAATATCAAACTATTTTGGCAACATGGCGCAAAGAAAATAAATCTGTTATTGTTTGTGGCGATTACAACATCGTACATAAGCGTATTGATATTAAAAATTGGTCAGGTAATCAAAAATCCTCTGGCTGTTTACCTCATGAACGAGCCTGGTTAGATAGCCTTTATGACGAACTCGGTTATGTGGACACCTTTCGTGAAGTTCGTCAGGAGTCAGATGTCTATTCGTGGTGGTCAAATCGTGGGCAAGCCCGCGCAAAAAATGTGGGTTGGCGTATTGATTATCAAGTTTGTTCTCCTGATTGGAAGGATCGGACTGTTAATGCTTGGGTATATAAAGCGCAATGGTTCAGTGATCATGCTCCGGTCGTCATTGATTATGTGATTAACCCTAAGCAAGGGGAATAATATTAGGGTTCGCGCATATCAGTTTAGAAATAGCCTGTTATTAGGGCTATTTTTATTCTAAGATATCTTCAAATTTTGCATTTAATAACGTAGCCAAATCTTGTGGTGCAAGCTCAATATCTAATCCACGTTTACCGCCCGAGACAAAAATTGTGGGAAAATCGACCGCACTTTGATCGATAACTGTAGGTAAACGTTTTTTTTGGCCTAAAGGACTGATCCCGCCGAGCAAATACCCCGTCGTTTTTTGCGCAATATTTTTATCTGCCATATCAGCTTTTTTTACACCTAAAGCCTTTGCCGCCTTTTTTAAACTTAAATGATGAGAAACTGGCACAATCATGACCGCCAGTTTTTTCTGATCGCCATTTTCTGCAATGAGTAATGTTTTAAAGGTTTGATTTGGGTCGATACCTAATTTTTCGACAGCTTCTTCACCAAAGTTTGTATTATTTGGATCGTGTTCGTAAGGGTGGAGCATAAAATTAATTTTGTGTTTTTTTAGTAGATCGACAGCAGGTGTCATAGCCTCTTACTCCTTTTTCTCGTAAAATATGCGAATTATTTTACAATGGAGAATAAGATGAGTTCAAATATAAATATTGTGATTGCAGCAGAGTTTTCCCTTGCTGAGAAAATAGCGGATTTTTTGGCGCAAAGTGAATTGGATATCGCGCAATTGACGGTAGCAGAAATTTACCCATTTAATGAAGAACAAGGTTTACGCTTTAAAGGAAAAACTGTCATGCAACAAAGTATGGATGACATTGATTGGACTTGTGTAAACTATTTGTTATTTGCTGGAGAGGTTTCACATGCTTCACATCTAGCGAAAGTGACAGAACAAGGTGTGGTTGTTATTGATGTGAAAGGTGTTTGTTCTATTTTATCTGATGTACCAGTGGTGGTGCCTAGCGTAAATGAACAACAACTGATTAATTTGAGACAACGTCACATTGTGTCATTGCCAGACCCGCAAACCACGCAATTGGCGTTAGCATTGGCCGATCTGGCAGATGAAAATGTTCAGCAAGTTATCGTCACAAGCTTGTTACCGGCAGCTTATATAAGTAATGAAACCGTTGGTAAATTAGTTGGTCAGACTGCACAGTTATTAAACGGTATTCCCCTTGATGAAGATCAACAACGTTTAGCTTTTGATGTATTCCCTAGCCATAATGGAAATTTAACCTTACAGTTACAAAAAATCTTTCCACAGTTAAATAATGTGATTTTTCACCAAGTGCAAACACCGGTATTTTACGGTTTGGCTCAAATGGTCACCGTATTGTCTGATTATGAATTGACAGCCAATACGCTCATGGAAAACTGGAAAATGCATGATTTTATTGAATATCATGACACGCTTATTACACCGGTTACTAATGGTGAAGTGGAGAATTATGAAGAGACCGTTGCTTTACATATTAGTCAGTTAAGTGCGGTGGAAAATGGACTGAGTTTTTGGTCAGTGAGTGATGAACAACGTTTTGCACAAGCGTTTATCGCGGTAAAATTATTAGAAGCGATTTATCAACAAGGTTATTAAAAATTGATCGCATATCCCTTAGGTTTTTGTTAGAATCTGAGGGAAAAACACCCTTCTTAGATGTTTTTCATTTGTCTTTCTTTAACCTAATGGAAAAAACAATGGAAAATTCTTCATTTCTTAATAAATTCTTTAAACTGCAAGAAAAAAATACATCAGTGAAAACGGAAGTAATTGCGGGCATTACGACGTTTTTCACAATGGTCTATATTGTATTTGTCAATCCGTCAATTTTAGGCGTAACCGGTATGGATACCCAAGTTGTATTTGTGACCACCTGTTTAATCGCAGCATTTGGTACTATTGCGATGGGATTATTCAGTAATTTACCTATTGCTCTTGCGCCTGCGATGGGATTAAATGCCTTTTTTGCTTATGTGGTGGTATCCAAATTAGGCTATTCATGGCAAGTGGGTATGGGGACAATTTTTTGGGGCTCTATAGGACTATTCATCTTAACTTTACTCCAAATTCGCTATTGGTTAATGTCTTCTATTCCACTGGGATTACGTGTAGGAATTGGCGCTGGAATCGGCTTATTTATTGCCTTAATTGGTTTTAAAAATATGGGATTGGTTGTGGCAAATGCGGCAACATTAGTGACGGTTGGCGACTTACATTCTCCACAATTACTCATGGGCGTGTTAGGCTTCTTTATTATTGTTGCAATGGCGGCAAAAGGTTATCACTCCGGTGTTTTAGTGTCTATTGTAGTTGTGACAGCCCTTGCATTGCAATTTGACCCAGCTGTACAATTTAATGGTGTTATTTCTATGCCGCCGAGTCTTGGAGCGGTTGTTGGTGAAGTTGATGTGGCAGGCGCGTTGGATACTGCATTAATTGGGATTATTTTCTCTTTTATGTTAGTAAATTTATTTGACTCATCTGGTACGCTAATTGCAGTAACGGACAAGGCTGGTATCGTAGATGAAAAAGGGCGTTTCCCAAAAATGAAACAGGCATTATTGGTGGATAGTACGAGTGCGGTTGTCGGATCCTATATGGGAACATCAGCCATCAGTACTTATATTGAAAGTGGTTCAGGCGTGTCTGTAGGTGGTCGCACGGGATTAACAGCAGTAGTTGTTGGCGTTTTATTTCTTCTAACTATTTTCTTTTCACCACTTGCAGCAGTTGTGCCACCTTATGCAACGGCCGGTTCTCTAGTATTCGTGGGTATTTTAATGGCATCAAGTTTAATCAAAGTGGAATGGAACGATTTGACTGAAGCCACTCCCGCCTTTATCACGGCAGCTATGATGCCATTTACTTATTCCATCACAGAAGGTATTGCATTTGGTTTTATTTCTTATTGCGTGATGAAAGCTGCAACAGGACGTTTTAAAGAAATTAATGCGCCTGTTGCTGTCGTGTCTATCTTATTTTTAATTAAATTTATTTGGGTAGGTTAATATGCAAAAGTTGCTATTTATTTTAAATGAATCGCCTTATGGTTCAGAAAAAAGTTTTAATGGATTGCGTCTTGCAGTCAATTTGCAAGAGGAATATGGTAAAGAAATTGCATTAAAAATTTTTTGTTTTTCTGACTCTGTATTAGCTGGATTGGCTGGACAAGATCCTAAAGATGGCGCCAATATTCAGCAGATAATGGAAATATTAACGGCGCAAGGCGCAGAAGTTAAGCTATGTACAACTTGTACTAAAGCGCGAGGTATCGCGCAGCTTCCTCTCGCAGAGGGTGTGACACTTGGCACACTGGACGATGTGTCGGCCTGGACATTGTGGGCAGATAAAGTAATCAATTTTTAATGATTCTAATGGAAATGGGGGAGGAAAACTGCCCCCTTTAATAAAATAATGACAAAAACGACCGCACTTAATCCCATTTCTTTACCGCTCAACTCCGTATGTTTGGTCGAAGCATCAGCCGGCACAGGTAAAACTTATACGATGGTTTCTTTATATTTGCGTTTATTATTGCAAGTAGGAGAGAATAATTTTCCTGAAGCGCTTAATGTTGAGCAAATCTTAGTGGTAACTTTTACAGAAGCCTCGACAGAAGAACTGAAAAAAAATATTCGTGAACGTGTTACAGAAGCGAAGCAAAAATTTGTTCACTACCAACAACACCAAGATATTACTCTTTTTGATGATAGTCCTTTTTTAGCTCAACTCGTTAATCAAATAACTGACTTACCGTTAGCCATTCAGCGTTTAACGTTGGCAGAGCAAAATATGGATATGGCGGCTATTTATACGATTCATGGCTTTTGTCGCCGTATTCTTATGCAATATGCGGTTCATTCAGGGGTACATTTTAATTTAGAGTTAAATAAAGATGAATCCGATTTAAAGACAAAGTACGCTAATGATTATTGGCGTAAGCATTACTATGGTTTATCTTTAAATGCGAGTCAATTTATCCATGAACACTTAGTGTCACCTCAACATGTATTAAAAAAAATCAACGCCCATCTTACAGGCGAGCCGTTAAAACTTTCCTCAAATCAACCGCACTTATTTAATTTAACGCTAGATGAGTTTATCGCGCAGTATATTGAGCCGTTATTTGGTAAAACCAGTCAGTTAAAACAGCAGTGGAAAGAACATTTTACAGAGGTTGAAACCATCATTCTTACGGAAATTCAACGAGATTATAAAAAAGGGATACCAAAACGTTTAAAGCGAACTTCCTTTAAAGCGAATTTAGTACCGAATTGGTTAAAACAAATTCAGACATGGGCGAATTCTGAAGAAATGTCTTTGCCTGAAGCATTAACGAAATATTTTAGTCAAAAACAACTGCGTGAATATTATACCGAAGAAGGCGCAGCTCCAATAGAACATCCAATTTTTGAATTAGTCGATGAGGTCATCGAAAATCAACAATACCTCCCCCTATATGTACAAGTTTTGTATTGGCATTATTTAAATGGCGTGCGCCAAGCTTTATTGGATTACAAGTTAAATCACCAGCAAAAGAATTTTGATGATTTATTAATGATTCTATATCATGCTTTATTGTCTGAGCAGGGTAAGATGTTGGCCGAGCTTATTCAAAAGCAATATCCTTTTGCAATGATTGATGAGTTTCAAGATACGGATAATATTCAATACCAAATTTTTGCCAAAATTTATTTGGAAAATCCGCCGGAAAGTTGTGGATTTATTATGATAGGGGATCCTAAGCAGGCCATTTATAAATTTCGTGGCGCAGATATTTTTACCTATTTAAATGCGGCTCATCAAGCAAAAGAGCGGTTTAATTTAAATAAAAATTGGCGCTCGAGTGCGGCATTAGTGCAAACGGTGAATCAATTGTTTGCCTTCCCAAATGCTTTTTTATATTCCGAGATTGATTTTATTCCTGTGGAAGCGCAGCGAGAGCTGAATTTTACAATCAATGGCCATATCCAGTCTCCATGGGTGTGTTATTTAGCGGACAGCCATGATAAAGCAAACTTTGCTCAAGCATGTGCCACTTCTATTCAGCATTGGTTGTATTATGGCGAGCAACAAAGCGCATTATTAAATCAAACGCCGATTACGGGTAAAAATATCGCGGTTTTAGTGCGTAACTGGCGTGAGGCGGAGCTAATTAAAGAGGCGTTGGGCCAATTGGGTATAGCATCAGTATATTTATCTGATGATAAAAATGTATTCCACACCAAAGAAGCGAAAGAAATGGCTTTAATTTTAACCGCTTGTTTGAATCCGTTTCATGAGCGCCATATTCTAAATGCCATTTCCACCTCGTTATTTGCTCTGACATCAGCTGAAATTCAACGTATAAAATTCCACGAAAATACTTGGGAACTATGGGTTGAGCGTTTTCTAAAATATCAACGGGTTTGGCAATATCAAGGCGTATTGGCTATGCTTCATCAACTTTTTTTGCAGGAGAATATTTCTGCAAAATTGTTGAGTCAAAGTAACGGCGAAAGAAGATTGACCAATATTTTGCATCTAGCAGAATTATTGCAACAAACTTCCCCATTAAATGAAAATGAGATGGCATTATTGCGTTGGTTTGAACGGCAATTAAGAGAAGATGAGAGTCAAGATGAACGCCAAATTCGATTGGAAAGCGAACAGGATTTAGTGAAAATTGTGACGTTTCATAAATCAAAAGGTTTAGAGTATGATCTTGTTTGGCTACCGTTTGTTGGGCAGGGAATGAGAAATTCAGAGAGCGTGATTTCTACCTATCATTCCAATGAGAAAAAACAAATACTTTGGGATATTGAGCAGCAGCATTCTGAGCAAATTTTACATGAAAATATGGCTGAAGAAATGCGTTTATTATATGTTGCGCTCACCCGTGCTAAATATCAAATAGCAATGACATTGCCGAGAGAGTTTATACACAAAGGCAAAGGGGCGGATAAGTGGAGTGCATTCTTATATACGCTGACCCAAGGAGAGATTGGAGAAAAATATCTCTTATCCCAAGATATTCAAACACAAGACTATTTACAACATTTTGTTGCGCCACAAGATATTATGTCTATTGATGATCTGCAGCCCTTAGCATGGATTCCCAAACCGGTGATTTCAGATCTGCAGCCTCGTTATTTTCATGGCAAAATCGAAAGACATTGGCAAATTAGTAGTTTTACGGCATTAAGTCGTCAACATGAAAGATTAAAATCGACTTTTATCCGACAAAATGTTCGACATACGGATTTTTATGATGAAGCACAAGATCATGATATGGCCCAAGGGGAAAGCCTTATTTCATTATCTCTTCATTTAGAAAAAGAATCTGTGTGGGATTATCCTGAGCAGCATTCGCCTTTTGATTTTCCTCAAGGCGCACAAACCGGTATCGCGCTACACAATTATTTTGAACATTGCCAATTTGAACAAAAAGTGAGTGAGGAAGCTGTAGAACAGATTTGTGATGAGTTAAAATTAAATCCTGAGGATTGGTCTTTCCCTGTAAAACAGTGGTTACAACGTATTGTTGAAACACCATTAAATAAAAAAGGACTAAATTTATCACAGATTACGCAACAAAATACGCTACGAGAATTACAATTTTATCTTAAATTGAAACAAGATTTTAATTTATCTGTATTTAATCAATTATTACAACAATACCATCTCCCTCGTGAACCGTTTTGCTTTGATAGCTTACAAGGAATGGTGCGTGGCTTTATAGATTTAGTCTTTCGTCATAATGGTCAATACTATATTGTAGATTATAAATCTAATTATCTTGGCCATGCACCGCAACATTATGAGCAGGCGGCATTAGAACGTTATATGCTTGATGAGCATTATGATTTGCAATATTTATTATATACGGTGGCATTACATCGCTATTTAACGCAGCGCGATGTCAACTATGATTATGAGCGTGATTTTGGTGGGGTATTTTATTTGTTTTTGCGAGGTATGAACGGCCTTAATGACGATTATGGTGTTTATACAGATAAACCGGATTTTGCGTTAATCAAAGCGTTAGACGCATTATTTTAAGAGGAAGGGAATGTTAACCTTACTAGATGAACTTAGACAGCAACATCTTATTGGAGATGGTGAGTTTTACTTTGCGAAATTGATTGCAGATAAACAGCAAGCGTTTAATTATCCAATAGAAATTCAACAGCTTGCAATCTTAGTCGCTGCGCTTTGTTATGCCGCGAATCAACAGGGAGATACTTGTTTTTTCTTACAGGCGCAAAATGAACACAATTTTTTTGGGCTGACTTATCGTGCTTTGGATAAAGACTATCAAGCCTTGATTCAACAAAAAATTAATTATCTTCCGATTTCTCAGTGGCAGTCAGCTTTACAAGAACATATTGCCTTTACAACCGAGCCAAAACAAAAAAAAGCGCCCTTTGTCTTTCAATTTGATGCCATTTATCTCTATCGTTATTGGCAAGATGAAGGGGTTGTGATTGATTATTTGAAAAGAGCGGTACAAAATTCTCAAGATTTTTCAGCAGATTTACCACATATTCAGCAAATTTTAGCGCAATTGTTTCCGGTACAAGAAAGCGAGGTTAACTGGCAAAAAGTCGCAGTAGCGACAGCAATTAAACAACCTTTTTGTTTGATTACAGGCGGACCCGGTACCGGCAAGACAACAACTGTCTTTCGTCTTTTAGCAGCTTTGCAGTTATTACAACAAGTAAAAGATTTACCGCTATTACGCATTCAATTAGTCGCCCCGACGGGTAAGGCTGCAGCTCGTTTAACAGAATCATTAAGACGAACGTTAGCACAAGAGTCATCGGCTATACCAGGATTACACAAGTTAATACCGGAGCAATCATCTACGCTTCATCGTTTATTAGGTGTACATCCGTTTAATGAACGAACTCATTTTCATGCCGCAAATCCATTGCCTCTTGATGTATTGGTGGTTGATGAGGCCTCCATGATTGATTTAAATATGATGGCTAAATTATTACTCGCGTTGCCCCATCATGCAAAGCTGATTTTATTAGGCGATAAAGATCAGTTGTCTTCTGTAGAGGCAGGGGCGATTTTGGGAGAATTAGGGCAGTTTTTGCAACAAGTTGAGCAAGATGGATATAGTCCATCTTTAGCGCAATATTTACAACACGCGAGTGGTGAGCATGTTCCTGTCAATAAGCATCCCGCTACAATTGGTGATTATTTATGTAGTTTACGTAAAAGTTATCGTTTCCATGAAGCTTCTGGTATTGGGCATTTAGCTAAAGCGATTAATTCTCAACAAGAAGTACGAAGTTATGCATTGTTTTCACAATATGACGATATTGAATTTATTAGTTATCAGCAAGACAGCGCCTATGGGCTAGCACAAATTATTAAAAGTGCGGTCGATACTTATCAAGAATATTTACTCAAGATTAAACAAAATAAAGTCATGTCCCCTCAAGTCGTGAGTGAAATTTTTATGCTTTTTAATCGATGCCGATTTTTAACCGCACTTCGTGGAGGCGATTTTGGCGTAGAATCGTTGAATACAAATATCGCATTTGCACTACGTCAAAAAAGATTAGTTCAGTTTACTCATGCTAGAGATTGGTTTATTGGTAAGCCAATTATGGTGACAGAAAATGATAATAATGTGGGGATTTATAATGGTGATATAGGGTTATTTTTAGTTGATGAAGAGGGGCAGGGAAGAGTGTGGTTTGAGCAAGGTGAAAAGCAATTCAGAAGCTTGCCAGCTAGCCGAGTACCTAGTCATGAAATGGCATTTGCAATGACGGTGCATAAATCGCAAGGATCTGAATTTGAACATACTTGCTTCATCTTACCAACAGAGTTTAATCCATTGTTATCAAAAGAATTAGTTTATACCGCGGTTACACGTGCAAAATCTAAATTAACTGTTTTTGGACAAGAGCAGATTTGGAAAAGTGCGGTGAAAAATAGAACTCAAAGACAAAGTGGGCTAGAAAGAGGATTGTCTACTTTCTAGCCGGAATAAACTAATCTTCTGTTTGCATATTTTGTTTACGTTTTTTCGCGCGGTACACTTTAAATACGAGATAGAGGGCGACAATGGCGATAACAATATAAACCCCCATTTGCCCTTTACGGATTTGATGTTCAATCCAATCTAAGTTTGCCGCACCATGATAGCCAAGATAAACCCAAATTGGTACAGAGATAATGGCAGCAAAGAAGTCAATTAACACAAAACGGGTATAGCTAATGCGACGAGTGATACCGGAAATCATGTAAATTGGCGCTCTTAATCCTGGAAGAAACCGCGCAATAAAGAGAACACGATTACCATATTTTTCAAATTTCTCACGTACCATTCTAAGGCGTTTTACGTTTATGAAGCGACGTACTAAACGAACACGCAAGATTTTCGCGCCATAAATTCGCCCCAACCAATACATTATACTGTCACCAAATAACACACCAAACATACTGACAGCTAACATAATATGTGGATTTGCATAACCTAAACCGGCAATAATTCCGCCTGAAACAAGCGTAATATCTTCAGGAATTGGTACGCCAAAACCACAGATAATCAATACTAATAATACCGCTAAGTAGCCATAGTCCGTAAAGAAATTAATTAATAGTTCCACACTGCTTCCAAATTATATTAAGTATTTAAATTATAGGGCTATTTTGCCTCTTTTATTGATAAAATACTAGAAAAAATTGCATAAATATTCTAGTGAAGAGTGTATCTTGTTTATTATTTGATTTTTAAGGGCAAATTGAGTATAATTCGCCACCTCAAATTGCTATTTGAGATTCATTTTAGGGAAATCGCTGGGTCGCCTGCGATTTTTATTTTTAAAATTTTACTTTTATAAGAGTGTTTAAAATGGCATTTAAATTTAACGCTGAAGTTCGTCAGTCGCAAGGTAAGGGTGCGAGCCGCCGCCTGCGTCACAATGGTCAAATTCCTGCAATCGTTTATGGTGGGAGTGAAGCACCGGTTTCAATCATCTTAAATCATGATGATTTAAACAATGCTCAAGTTCATGATAACTTTTATACCGATGTGATTACATTAGTTATTGATGGTAAAGAAGTGGCAGTAAAAGCACAAGCAATGCAACGTCACCCATTTAAGCCAAAATTAGTACACATCGACTTTAAACGCGTTTAATCAGTTGTTATGTGCAAAAACAGCAATCTTCGGATTGCTGTTTTTTTATCAAATAACGAAAGATTGTCACATTTAGGGGAAATGGATGAAGATTGCCTTAGGTATTGAATATGATGGCAAGAATTATTTTGGTTGGCAGCGACAAGAGCGAGTGGTGAGTGTTCAGGCTGAGCTTGAGCGCGCGTTATCCTTTGTAGCCAATGAAAATATTCAAGTTTTTTGTGCCGGTCGAACAGATTCTGGGGTACACGGTACGGGACAGGTAGTGCATTTTGAAACACAAGCCATTCGTCCTGAAAAAGCATGGAGTTTTGGTACAAATGCAAACTTGCCGTCCGATATTGCTGTAGTTTGGGCAAAAGAAGTCCCTGATGAATTTCATGCGCGTTTCAGTGCGACGGCTCGTCGTTATCGTTATATTATTTATAACCACAAGCTGCGTTCAGCCATATTGCCTTTTGGGATAACACATTATCATTTGCCTTTAGATCATGAGAGTATGCATCAAGCTGGCCAGTATTTATTAGGAGAGCATGATTTTAGTACATTTCGTGCAGCACAATGCCAATCCAACACCCCATGGCGTAATGTACATCATCTTAATGTCAGTCGACAGGGGAATTATGTAATCATAGATATTCAAGCCAATGCTTTTGTTCATCATATGGTACGCAATATAGTGGGAAGCTTAATTGAAGTTGGTACAGGTAATCGACCTGTAGTATGGATTCCTGAAATTTTAGAGAAAAAAGACCGCACTTTGGCAGCCCCAACTGCAAAAGCAGAGGGGCTGTATTTAGTTGATGTTATTTATCCTGATAAATTTGCCTTACCTCAAAATCAACTCGGTCCATTATTTCTTAATTTGCCTTAAACTCAATTATAATGGCCTCATCTTTATTTAACGCTTAAATAATTTTCCAACGAGGGGAATGGATAATAGATAAATGAGTTGAGCGACAATGCTTTCTACATTGGCATAAAAACCGATTACAGGAATATTTGGAATTGCTGTAACACTATGTATTTCAAGTGTTTGAGTTAATTGTAGCGCATGTATACTGACACCTAAAATTTTAAAACCAAGTAAATAAATGAGTAGGGTCATCAATTTGAATAAGGTGGGAATAGGTAAGTGATGGCTGCTTTTCGCCATACAAAAAGCGATTAAGCAAAGCAAAACAAGTGCCAACCCAATCCCCAATAATAAATCATTAAGAGAAATTAACGGCAACATACCCGCATAAAATAAGATAGTTTCTGCGCCCTCACGAAAAACAGACAGGAAGCTTAAGCTAAACATTGAAATAAGGCTGCCCGTTGCAATGGCTTGAGTGATGTGCTTATCCATAAACTTTTTCCAACCTTTTATGGAAGATTTACTATGTAGCCATCCGCCAACCAATAACATCATAATCACCGCAAAAATGCCAACAGCGCCTTCTAAAATTTCACGATTCTTCCCAGCAGAAACCGCAGGAAAAAGTTGTTGTAAAGCGACCGCACTTCCTATACTGGCAAGAATCCCTAATCCAGCGCCACCATAAATCCAGCGTTTGGCTTTAGGTTGGTTCGCCGCATTTAAAGCAGTGAGTAAGGCGATAATAATAAGTAAAGCCTCAGTGCCCTCACGGAGTAAAACGAGCATAGCATCAAGCGCAGAGTAGCTGCCCATGATATCTAAACGATAAAGATCATCAATCAAATTGCGGAATTGCACTAAATTATCGGGATCATCACCTTTTAATAAAATAAGGGGGAGATTACTTTCAATTTGAGTATAAAGGTTGCTATCACGCGTGCGTACTTCACCTTCAAAAATCGGCCATTGTTGAATAAATAGGGTAATATCTTCTTTGGCCTGAGTATTTTGACGATTTAATAAATGTTGATAACTTTTTTCTAATAATTCAATGCCTGCAGGAAGTGTTTCTGGCGCATTTGGGTGTTGCGCTGATTGTGGCTGCAGCGTTTTACCCTGTTGAAAACTCTCAAGCGCATTACCTAGATTTATGGATTGTTTTGACATTTCTGCAAAATCAGCCGGTTCAGAAAACATGGCGATACGTAATAAAGTCATTGCGGTTTCAATTTGTCCATAGTGGCCAAGACTGGTGTCTCGAACGACTTTTTCGTTTACGGTCCAAGTAGTATTAAAACGCTTATATTCGGTTTGTGCGGCGGTTAATTGCTGAGTTTGTATGGCTTGATGAAGCTTTTCATAAACCGGCATAATGCGTTTTGTAAATTGCTGGCGCTTGGCCACATAATCTATGGGATTTTGTTCTTTCTCAAAAGCATATAACGCTTTTGAAAGTTGATCTAAATGTAATTGGTTTGGTGTTAATAAGGCTTGTTCTAAGGCTTTACTGACTTGTTTTCCTTGTTCAGATTGATAAGTTGGGAGCGCTTCAAATTGTGCTTGTAAAGTGAGTAAATGCGGTTTGGCTTGTTCTACATTTTGCTGTTTTACCTGCGACATTGCATCAGATAATTCGACAAATAAATGGTTCATGCTGACTTTTGCCCAAGTTATCGGGCTGAAACACAAGACAAACCATAAGGAAATAATAGAAAAAAATATTCTCATAAAATACCCTAAATGTTTATTCTCAAAAGTGCGGTTAAATTATGAAAATTTTTTACCGCACTTTTTCTGACTACGCTTGTTCAAACAAGGCTTTGCCAAGATAATCATGCTCATCGATGACCCCAGCAAAACAAGCAAATAGGCCGGTTCCCATGTGAGTGATATACTCATTCATTTTATCAATATTACCAAACGCATTTTGAATTTTGATAAATTGTTCAGGATCTTTTTGGAAAGATATAAATAACAAACCGGCATCAAATTGCCCATGTTCATCAATCCCATCAGAATAGGAATAAGAACGGCGAAGTATGGATTGCCCTGTTTTACGCGCAATATGAACATGAGAGACTTCAGGGATAACATAATTTCCTTTATCATCTTTTTTATTAATATCCACTTCATCAAATTCATGTTTTTCACCAATTGGTGCGCCCGTATCTCGATGACGTCCAAAGGTTTGCTCTTGAGAAAATAGATTAGTACGATCCCATGTTTCTAAGAACATTTTAATACGACGTACAACCAGATAACTACCATTGTTCAGCCAATCTTGACTATTCACCCAAACCGTTTCGTCAAGTTTTTGTGGCGTTTGAGGATTACCCGTCCCATCTTTGAAAGCAAATAAATTACGTGGTGTGTCTTTGCCCTCAAATGCGTTAAAACCTGATTGGCTCCATTTCATTGAAATATGAGAGCGAGCGGCGCGCACCAAATTACGTACAGCATGGAAAGCAACTTGTGGGTCATCAGCACAAGCTTGAATACAAATATCCCCCCCACTA
Organism: Conservatibacter flavescens; assembly: GCF_002795425.1. Lineage (GTDB taxonomy): Bacteria > Pseudomonadota > Gammaproteobacteria > Enterobacterales > Pasteurellaceae > Conservatibacter > Conservatibacter flavescens. Next base: position 253,616 of record NZ_PHHA01000002.1, on the reverse strand, counting down.
TAGCGCTCTTGCAATTGCTCTCGTGGAAACGCAGGCAAGTCTCGGAGTTTCTCTGGTTTTAAATGGGTGAGATTGAGTTTATCAAAAAACTGGGCGCTAACTCCAAATGTTAAGGTTAAGTTGTGTGGATTTAAGCTGTCGGCCTCACCGGTATCGACTGGAGGAACATAGGCATTATTGCTATAGTTTTTAACATTTTTGCCACTTGTTAAATTCGCACTATAATTTGTCCACATTTGAAACATTGCTTTAATTTTATCTAATTCGGTAGTATGTAAATCTAACACGATAAAATAAATATGTTTTTGTGCTGGTGTGAGAATACCTTCTTGATGCTTGCCATAAAAAGGATAAATATTATGAATTTTAACGGTCTCTCGAGGTGTTAAAGCAAGTAGAGGAGTGCTAGCAAGTACGCCAGCACCCATGATAGTTGCTTTAAGAAAATGTCTACGACCGGATTCTTCGTGCATTTCCATTGTTATTCCTTACTCTTCTAATATCACGCCCATTTGAGCAAGAGGTTCACCCAGTTTATTCACAGCCTCCGCAAGCGCTTTAATATCGCTCTGACTTAATTTATCGTAGCTAACATAATCAAAACCAGTCTTAGCTTGGTTATGTTTGGCTAAAAGCGCATTAACCGCAGCAAATTTTTCCGCGATGTCTAAAGAAAGCGCTTTGTCTTTTTTCTCAAGAGTGGGTTTGAATATTTCATAGATTTTTTCCGCACCTTCAATATTGGCTTTAAAATCATAAAGATCCGTTTTAGAAAAAATTTCTTCTTCTCCGGTGACTTTTGTAGTGGAAACTTCATTAAGGAGATCAACCGCACCCGTAATCATTAATTCAGGTGTGACCTCTGCGGTTGGAATTTTTGCACGCAATTCTTTTACATCTTTTAATAATTGGTCAGCAATAGCGGCAGTGCCTTGAGTGGTATTTTCTTCCCAAAGAATTTTTTCAATTTTATGGAAGCCAGACCAGTCATTTTCTGTTTTCCCTTCTTCCGTCAAATCGGCAAGGCGTGCATCAATACGTGGATCTAAATCTCCAAAGCTTTCGGCAATTGGCTCGGAACGTTCAAAATACATTCGCGCAAGGGGATAAAGCACTTTTGCTTTTTCCAGATTACCTTGTTTTAAATAATCGACAAATTTTTCAGTATCTGTGACTAGATGGTCAATTTGTTCAATAACAAATTGATGGTAAGCTTGAGTCTCTTTATTTAAATCGGCCGCAGATACAGCGCTAGCTAAACATATTCCGGAAAGTGCGACAGTTAAAGTCTTTAGGCGCATACGCATAAATCGTCTCCTATTTTTCAGTTAATGATATTAATTATCATTTGAAATGTTAAATATCTATTTTATTGAAAGCAAGAAAATTTAATTTTTTTTGTCAGTTTTATGATCTCGCTCAAAATCTGAAAGGCTTTTAAAAAACAGACAGAATAGCTAAGATTTATGATTAATTTATCTGGTCGAGTCTTTTGTATATGGCATATTCAACAAAATTATGGTGTAATAGTGCAGATAGTCCCTAATTTCATATAAATAAAAGGTTAAATATGAGCTGGATTGAAAAAATTTTTAGTAAGACGCCAATTTCAGGTTCACGTAAAGCAAATGTGCCGGAAGGTGTTTGGACAAAATGTACTTCCTGTGAACAAGTATTATATCGTGATGAGCTAAAACGTAATTTAGAGGTTTGTCCAAAGTGTGAGCATCATATGCGTATTGATGCTAGAGAACGTTTATTAGGCCTGCTAGATCAAGATAGCGCAGTCGAGCTAAATGCCGAATTAGAGCCACAAGATATTTTGAAATTTAAAGATTTGAAAAAATATAAAGATCGTATTTCTGCCGCTCAAAAACAAACTGGGGAAAAAGATGCGCTAATTTCTTATTTTGGCACATTATATGGTATGAAAGTTGTTGCTGCAGCCTCTAACTTCAGTTTTATGGGGGGATCAATGGGGTCTGTAGTCGGCGCTAAGTTTGTAAAAGCGGCTGAAAAAGCAATTGAAGAAAACTGCCCATTTATCTGCTTTTCGGCAAGTGGTGGTGCGCGTATGCAAGAAGCGTTGTTTTCACTGATGCAAATGGCCAAAACCAGTGCCGTATTGGCGAAAATGAAAGAAAAAGGTATACCGTTTATTTCAGTATTGACCGATCCTACTTTAGGCGGCGTATCCGCAAGCTTTGCAATGCTAGGCGATATTAATATTGCAGAGCCTAAAGCGCTGATTGGATTTGCTGGCCCACGTGTTATTGAACAAACAGTACGTGAAAAACTACCCGAAGGATTCCAGCGTAGTGAGTTTCTATTAGAAAAAGGTGCAATTGATATGATCGTGAAACGTGCAGACATGCGTCACACTTTAGCCAGTTTACTCAGTAAACTCACCAATCAACCTTCACCGTTTGTTGAGCCTGAATTATTAATTGAGCAAACCGCAGTAGAAGAAACACCAATTTCTGAAAAGGCGTAGTATGTCAAATATTGCATTATCTGCAGATGAGCCACTGGAAAAGTGGCTTTCTTATTTAGAAAATAGCCATACTAAGGCTATTGATTTAGGATTAGCGAGAGTCAAAGCTGTCGCATCAGATTTGGATTTATTAAATCCAGCCCCTTTTGTGATTACCGTTGCAGGCACAAATGGCAAAGGTACGACTTGCCGATTGTTAGAGAGGTTTTTGTTAAACGCAGGGCTTCGCGTTGGTGTCTATTCCTCACCTCATCTGATTCATTATAATGAGCGCGTGAGAATTCAAAATGCAGTATTGCCTGATGAGATACATACTCAATCTTTTGCTTTTATTGAGCAACATAAACGTCAATCACTCACTTATTTTGAATTTTCCACCTTGTCAGCATTGCATTTATTTAAGCAAGCCAAGCTTGATGTTGTGATTTTAGAAGTTGGATTAGGTGGACGTCTTGATGCGACAAATATTATTGATTCAGATATTGCGGTTATCACAAGTATTGATATCGATCATGTTGAGTTTCTTGGTTCAGAGCGCCATCAAATTGGTTTGGAAAAAGCGGGTATTTTTCGTGCGGGTAAACCCGCGATTATTGGTGAGCCAGATATACCAGAAAGTGTGCTTGAGCATGGAAAAGCATTAAATTGCCAATTATTTTGTCGTAAACAAGATTGGCATTTTATACAAAGAGAAAATAGCTGGGATTGGTTAAGTGAGAAAGTACAATTAAAAAATTTACCGTTTTGTAACATACCGCTACCCAATGCGGCAACCGCATTAGCAGTATTAGCTTATTTGCCATTTAATATTTCAAATGCTGTGATTCATCGTTCATTACAAGACGTTGAGTTAACAGGCCGTTTTCAGCGTTTGAAATCGGAGGATTTAGCGCCTTTAGCGGCGAAATTACAGATAAACAAATTGCCTCAAATTATTATTGATGTCGGACATAATCCACATGCTGCACACTATTTAGCGCAAAAACTCACCGCTCTTAAAGCGCAAGAACAACGTAAAATGATTGCGGTATGTGGTATTTTAAAAGATAAAGATATTGCAGGCATTTTATCGCCCCTTTTACCCGTATTTGAGCAGTGGTATTGTGTTACATTATCTGGAAATAGAGGACAAACCGGAGAAGTATTGGCTCAACAGCTACGTGCATTAAGTGACAATGTCACGATAAAACCCACCTCATCTGTGGCGAATGCGATAAAAAGTGCGGTAGAAAATACCTCAGAAAATGATATCGTGGTGGTTTTTGGTTCATTCCATACCGTTGGCGAGTTTTTACAATTTATAGCCTCTCAATAAATAAAACCCTGTATTAATCGTTATACAGGGTTTGCGAATCTGTTTGGTTAAAATTATAAATGTTCGATATTGTTGCACTGCTCAACGGTAAAATTACCAACACAGTCTTTTTCTTCAAATTTAACGATACTAATTGACGTATTTAACAGTGCCTCACTCCGTCCTGGTTCACGATGATTTCGCCATGTTGCACCATTAAAAAGTGCGAGCAAAATGCGTAGTGTATGTCCATGTGAAACAATCAGTATATTACCTTTATCATGTACCTTAATAATATCGAGCATTGCGTTCATTGCACGTACGGCCAATGCTTCATATGTTTCCCCGCCATTACTAATTCCCTTATAGTGAGCCGGGGTTGTCAACATTTGCTGAAATTCTTCAGTTTGTCTTAATGTTTCTACAACTTGTCCTTCCCATGAACCAAAAGCATGTTCATTTAATCCTTTGTGTTGGAAAATTGGAACTGCACGATTTCCTACAATATATTTCGCAGTATCAATCGTTCGTTGTAAACAACTGGTATAAACAGCTGAAAAATCAATTGCACTTAAAGCTTTCCCTGTGCGAATAGCGCCTTGCACGCCTTGTTCGGTAAGAGGGGAGTCGCCGGAACCTTGCATGAGACCTTGCTCATTCCATTCTGTGCGACCATGACGAACTAAATAAAATGTGATCTGCTTCATATAACCTCCTAACACTTTATTTAATTTAGAGGTAGCCCCGCTGTTATAACAAAGGGCTAAATAGGAAAAAAATCTTCTCCATTATTCTTGAAAAAGTGGAACGATTTTGCCATTCATTGTAGTCTAATTTTTGAGAACTGTGTAGATAATTTTCATGTAAAATTGAAATTTCATTAGCAAAACTTTTATCTTCTACTACCATCGTCACTTCAAAGTTCAGCATAAAGCTACGCATATCCATATTAACCGTACCAACTAAAGCGAGACGATTATCAATTAATACGCTTTTAGTATGTAATAAGCCTTTTTCAAATTGATAAATTTTAACGCCTGCTGCAAGCAGATCATCAAAGAATGTGCGACTTGCCCAGCGGACCAAGAATGAGTCATTTCGCTTAGGCAAAATTAAGGTGACTTCAACGCCACGTAAAGCGGCAATTCGTAATGCTTCGGCAATATTATGGCTTGGGACGAAATAAGGCGTAGTGATAGTAATACTTTTACGTGCTGAAAAAATTGCAATAGACAAAGATTGCGCCATTAAATCATCAGGAAAACTCGGCCCTGTAGCTAAAATTTGTACCGCGTGGGAATTATTATTTTCAATGGGCAGGCTTGGGCAATCCGGCAAAACCAAAGGCAGGGCTTCATTTTTTTCGATTTCCCAATCCCAAGCGTGTAGGCTATTGAGGACAGGGGAGACAGGGCCATTGATACGAACCATCATATCAATCCATTTTCCTACATTAGCCTCTTGCTTGAAGAAACTTGGATCAACCATATTCATGCTACCCGTGTAAGCAATTTGATTATCGATCACAATAATTTTACGATGTTGGCGTAAATCAATGCGCCGTAAAAACACACGAAATAGACTAACATGCAACGCTTCTGCAATTTCAATGCCATGTTTTAGCATATAGCGATAATTCTTGCTTTTAAAAAAAGCTTTGCTACCAACGGAATCTAATAAGATTCGTACATTTACACCACGCTGCTTAGCTTCAATTAAAGCATGCATAACATCATCGACTAAACCACCGTTCCACCAAATATAAAATACCATGTTAATATCGCTTTTAGCGAGTTTGATATCTTCTATGATACGTTGAATAATCGATTCTGGGGTGTCAAAGATATGGAGTTCATTCCCTAATACACAAGGAATGCCTAGACGTTTTTGTGCTAATTCAAAAACTGGACGATAGAGCAAAGTTCCTTGACTGGTACTGACTAAATGTTCGCATTGTTGAAACTCATTGAACCAGCGCATAAATTTGGGGTGTAATGTCTTGAAATAGTTCCCTCGCCGTTTACCCAATTTAATTTCGCCAAATAATAAATATGCCAAAATTCCGACAATAGGTACAAGATAGATCACCATCAACCAAGATAAAGTAGCTGATACAGCTTGTTTTTTCGTGATAAGTCGGATAGTGATAGAAACTGTTAATGTCCATATAATAATGGGAATGAGATAAGCAATAATTTGCTCAAAAGGAATATTCATATTATTCTAACCGCACTTTTTATTACAAAACTAAGAATGCATAATGCAAATTTTTGATATAGTTTATCGACATCAGGATTTTATCATAATTGATAAACCTTGTAATATAAGTGTGCATAAAGACCAAGAAGAAATTGGTTTGACCACCGCGCTGGCGAACCAACTGGGGATACCACAGGTTTGGCTTGTTCATCGCTTAGATAAAATTACATCCGGTTTATTAATATTAGCCCTAAATGCTGAGGCCGCAGCCCATTTATCCTATTTATTTGCACACCACAAAGTCAGTAAAACTTATCTCGCGCTCTCTGATCAAAAACCGAAGAAAAAGCAAGGTATGGTAGTTGGCGACATGGAAAAATCGCGTCGGGGCGCTTGGAAATTGTGCCAAACTAAAAATAATCCCGCGATAACACGTTTTTATTCTATTCATTGTGAGCCACATTTACGCTTATTTGTGCTCATGCCACAAACCGGCAAAACCCATCAATTACGTGTTGCAATGAAGAGTTTAGGTTCCCCGATTTTAGGTGATGTGCTATATGGAAATAAATTAAAAACTGACCGCACTTATTTACATGCGTTTGCCCTCAGTTTTATCTATCAAGGAGAAGAAATTCTCGTGAAAAAGGCCCCAAAGTGCGGTATGTTTTTTGAAAAAATAAGTGTGCAATCTCAAATTGAGGTTTTATAAAATAAAGCGTGATTTTTTAACTATTTAATATTATTATTAAACAAGTTAATATCAATTTGAATATATTGTAAATATGTATTGTCATTTCCGTGTATTTTTTAGCTTTCGATTTTTCAACTAATCAATAGTTGAGGCTTTTAGTTTGCTGAAAAAGGAAATTTAAACTGTTAAGGCCTCCACATGGAGGCTTTGTTGTTTATAATATGATTATTTTCGTCATCAAAAGAGGACTGTATGCAACATTTAAAAGAGATCATTGAAAAGGCACAATCTGCGATTGAGTCCATTCAAGATAAAAATTTAGCGGCTCTTGAAGATATTCGCGTGGAATATTTTGGTAAGAAAGGACATTTTACTGCGTTAATGCAAGGTTTACGCGATATCGCAGCTGAAGAACGCCCAAAAGCAGGCGCATTAATTAATGAGGCAAAACAGAAAGTTCAAGAATTGTGGAATGCTAAAAAAACAGAATGGGAACAGGCTGAATTAAATGCCAAATTAGCAAAAGAAAAAATTGATGTGAGCCTACCGGGTCGTAAGGTTGAGATGGGCGGTTTACATCCTGTATCTATTACGATTGAACGCGTGACTAAGTTTTTTTCTGAACTGGGTTTTTCTGTTGAAGCGGGGCCTGAAATTGAAAGTGATTATTATAACTTTGATGCACTGAATATTCCAAAACATCACCCAGCCCGAGCTGATCATGATACATTTTGGTTTAACCCTGAACTTTTATTAAGAACTCAAACTTCAGGGGTTCAAATTAGAACCATGGAGAAAAAACAACCGCCTATTCGAATCATGGCACCAGGTCGCGTTTACCGAAATGACTATGATCAAACTCATACCCCAATGTTTCATCAAATTGAATTATTATTTGTTGATAAAAAAGCAAACTTTACGGAATTAAAAGGGTTATTACATGACTTTTTACGCGCTTTTTTTGAAGAAGATTTGAAAGTACGTTTCCGACCATCATATTTCCCATTTACAGAGCCATCAGCAGAAGTAGATGTGATGGGAAAAAATGGTAAATGGTTAGAGGTTTTAGGCTGTGGTATGGTCCACCCGAATGTATTACGCAATGTGGGTATTGATCCAAATGAATATTCAGGATTTGCAGTAGGAATGGGCGTGGAACGCCTCACCATGCTCCGTTACAATGTCACAGATTTGCGAGCATTTTTTGAAAATGATCTACGTTTTTTAAAGCAGTTTAAGTAATACCTACGGAAATTTTTGACGAGATAATCAATTCAGAATTAAGGGATAATAGTAATGAAATTTAGCGAATTATGGGTGCGTGAATGGGTGAATCCAGCACTGAATACAGAACAATTATGCGAACAAATTACCATGTTGGGCCTCGAAGTGGACGGTGTTGAAGCTGTGGCTGGAGAGTTTTCTAATGTGGTTGTAGGGGAAGTTGTTGAATGCGCTCAACATCCAGATGCGGATAAATTACAAGTAACAAAAGTGAATGTGGGTGGCGAACGTTTATTAGATATTGTATGTGGTGCGCCAAATTGTCGTCAAGGCTTACGGGTTGCAGTTGCTATTGAAGGGGCGATTTTACCTGGTGACTTTAAAATCAAAAAAACAAAATTACGTGGCCAACCATCTGAAGGAATGCTTTGTTCATATAGTGAACTTGGTATTTCCGATGATCATAGCGGTATTATTGAATTACCGAAAGATGCGCCAATAGGCAAGGATTTGCGTGATTATTTACAATTAGATGATAAAGAAATTGAAATTAGTTTAACCCCTAACCGTGCAGACTGTCTTAGTATCGCGGGGATAGCGCGTGAAATAGGCGTTGCGAATAAACTTGCGGTTAATTCAACACATTTTGATATTGCTAAAGTGACATCTTCAGAGCGAATTGAAATTGATGTACAAGCGCCTCAAGCATGCCCACGTTATTTACTGCGTTCAATCAAAAATGTGAATGTCAAGGTTCCTTCACCAATGTGGCTAAAAGAAAAATTGCGCCGTTGTGGTATTCGTTCCATTGATCCGATTGTGGATGTAACCAATTTTGTTTTATTGGAATTAGGGCAACCAATGCACGCCTTTGATGCAGCAAAAGTTGCGCAGCCATTCCAAGTTCGCATGGCGAAAGAAAATGAAGAATTAGTTTTATTAGATGGTACAACTGCCAAACTACAGCCTAATACCCTTGTGATAGCCGATCAGAAAGGCGCATTAGCAATGGCTGGAATTTTTGGGGGAGAATATAGCGGTGTCAATGCAGACACTAAAGATATTATTTTAGAAGCGGCATTTTTTGCGCCATTAGCAATTACAGGGCGAGCACGTCAATATGGTTTGCATACAGATTCTTCTCATCGTTTTGAACGAGGTGTCGATTTTACTCTCCAACATCATGCAATGGAGCGAGCGACAGCATTAATCGTTGAAATCTGCGGAGGAGAAGTGGGCGAAATTTGTGAAGCTGTAAATGAAACTTATTTGCCAAAAACACAAAATGTACAACTGCGTCGCAGCAAATTAGATGCATTATTAGGTCATCATATTGACAGTGACATTGTCACGGATATTCTAAACCGTCTTGGTTTTAATGCCACTTATGCTAATGATATTTGGACTGTTGTTTCTCCTAGTTGGCGTTTTGATATCGAAATTGAAGAAGATTTAATTGAGGAAATTGCCCGTATCTATGGCTATAACAGTATCCCAAATAATGCACCATTAGCACATTTAACCATGCGTGAACATCGTGAGGCTGATGTTGACCTTAGTCGTATCAAAACTGCACTGGTCAGTTGTGATTTCCATGAAGCGATTACTTATAGTTTTGTCGATCCTAAGATTCAGCAGTTACTCCACCCTGAAATCAATGCATGGATTTTACCAAACCCAATTTCTTCAGAAATGTCAGCTATGCGAGTGTCGTTGCTAACGGGGTTATTAAATGCGGTGATTTATAATCAAAATCGTCAACAAAGCCGTGTGCGTTTATTTGAAACAGGTTTGCGTTTTATGCCTGATGAAACAGCAGAATTTGGTGTACGTCAAGAATTAGTATTTTCAGCGGTCATGACGGGCGCGCGTTTAAATGAACATTGGACCGGTAAATCAGACAATGCCGACTTTTTTGATTTAAAAGGTTATTTGGAAAATTTATTATCCTTAACCAATGTAGCTGAACGCGTAAAATTTGTTGCAAAACCTTATACAGCATTTCACCCAGGACAATCAGCCGCGATTGAACTTGATGGAAAAGAAATTGGTTTTATTGGCCAAATTCATCCAACAATCGCACAAAAGATTGGTTTAAATGGCAAAGTGTATGCTTGTGAGATTTTGGTAAAAGAGATTGCAAAACGTAATATTGCGAATGCAAAAGAAATTTCTCGCTTCCCTGCAAATCGTCGTGATTTAGCTATTGTTGTGAGAGAGGATATTGCTGCAAGTGATGTGTTAGAGGTTTGCCGTCTGGTTGGAGGAGACAAACTCACGCATATCAACTTATTTGATGTGTATCAAGGCATTGGTGTTGCTGAAGGGCATAAGAGCTTAGCAGTAAGCTTAACCATTCAAGACACTGAAAAAACACTTGAAGAAGAGGATATTAATGCGGTAATCTCTGTGGTATTATCTGAATTAAAAGAACGTTTTAACGCCTATTTGAGGGATTAAATTATGACATTAACGAAAGTGGAAATAGCCGACAATTTAATGGAAAAGTTTGCTCTAAATAAACGCGAAGCGAAAGCATTAGTTGAAACTTTTTTTGAAGAAATTCGAGTGGCATTAGAATCAGGCAATGATGTGAAATTATCCGGTTTTGGAAATTTTGAATTGCGAGATAAAGCTTCTCGTCCTGGACGTAACCCGAAAACCGGTGAAAGCGTTCCTGTTTCTGCTCGTCGTGTTGTGGTATTTAAACCGGGTCAGAAATTGCGTGCTAGAGTAGAAAGCACCAAGTTAAAAGGATAATTTCAGTATAAATGAAACAACGCGGTATTTTTACTTAACAGTTTAATACCGCGCCTTGTGTTTTTCTTAATTCTCAATCAATGATGGAAATCTAGTGAAACCGCTTTTTTCATTAAAATCTTTATGTATAACCCTTGCACTTTCTACGTTGGTTGCTTGCTCTTCGAGTGTTCAAAATCCGCCTGGACGGATAAATTATCAAGGGTTGATAAATGATCCTATCATGGCAATTGCCTTGTTAAGTGAACAGCAGCATGAATGGGCCGGTACACGCTATGTATTAGGGGGTAATAGCAGACAAGGGGTGGATTGTTCGGGGTTTGTGCAACGTACCTTTAATGATCGTTTTGGCATAAAACTGCCTAGAACGACAAAAGATCAAGCCCAATATGGACAAAAAATCAATTTAAGGGATATTCGTACCGGTGATCTTGTCTTCTTTAAAACAGGGAGAGGACCGAATGGTTATCACGTTGGCATTTATGTTAAGGACGATTTGTTTTTACATGCTTCAACAAAAGGCGGGGTTATTTACTCATCTCTCAATAATCCTTATTGGAAAAAAGTGTATTGGCAGACTAGACGGGTATAAGCCATTAATATTGAAATTGAAACTAAAAAATTTATAAAAACAACCGCACTTTTCGCAAAATAATGGGCGTATTGTATACGCCCTAAAAAGAGATGGTTATCTCTTCCGATTATTTCCAATTCTCGCGTTTAGCTTTTTGTAATTTAGCATAAGCCGCTAAAAGTTTTTGATGCGCGGTAAACTTGTGCAAATGCTCATCATCAGCTAATAAATCATAGAATGGGTTGCCGCCTTGTACTGCACGCCATGCAAATTCGACAGTATCATGTCCGTACATTTTCTCAAATACCATGCGATATTCTTCTGGTTCACGGGTTTCATCTAAGAAGAGTTCTATAGACTGAATTAAACAGCGATAATAGTTCGCGCGCTCAGACGTGAATACTGAACTATTAAGGTTTAAAGTCCAATTTGCCCAATCTAAAGCTTGCTCGAGTTCACCTAACGCCAAATGCAACATGGATTTCAGCTCACCAATACGCAAGGTTGTCCAGCCTGATTTAGGCGGTGGGACAATTCCGATAAATTCACGCACACGCGTTGCATCATCAATACCTTGTTCATCAAGTTCACTCAATAATTCGGCATAAGTATCCGCCTCATGATGAAAATGTGGTAAGTCTAATAAAATTTCTCGCCAATCCATTCCCATATTATTGTTAGCATAGATTAAATCATCTTGTGGATAAATATCTGACATACTTGGTACAATAATGCGGCACGCATATACGTCTAAATGATTGTAATCCATAATATAAACTTCTTTGCCCTCTTTATGGAAGATGGACATCAAGTTGTCATATTCTTGCTGTGTTGTGCCTGAAAAATCCCAATCAGCAAATTCAAAACTTGGTGTTTTCTTGAATAAGTCCCAAGAAATTAAGCCGCTAGAATCAATAAAATGTGTCTCTAAGTTTGCATGTTCTGCAACATCTGCATTATCAAAAGATGGGGCAGTAAAGACATCTAAATCTTTTAAGCTACGGCCTTGTAGTAGCTCTGTGACAGTTCGTTCTAATGCCACTTGGAAATTAGGGTGCGCCCCAAAAGAAGCAAAACAAGTGCCGTTATTTGGATTCAATAAAATAACACAAATAACCGGATATTTACCGCCTAAAGAAGCATCATAAGCTAAAATCGGAAAACCCTCTTCCTCTAATTTTTGAATAGACGCTTGAATTGATGGGTAACGATTCATGACACTATCTGGAATAAGTGGCAAGCTAATTGCTTCGGCAATAATTTTATTTTTTACATAACGCTCAAATACTTCGGATAATCCTTGTACACGAGCTTCATTACGAGTGTTCCCCGCAGACATACCATTAGACACATATAAATTTGCAATGATACTTTGTGGAATATAGACAGTTTGCTGATCTCGCTGACGTATATAAGGCATGGCGACAATACCACGATCATAGTTACCTGATTGCAAATCTACTAATAACTCCGGTGTTAATTCACCTTCTGGATCATAATAATCCAATAAATAATCATCAAGAATACCTGCTGGGAGTTGTGTTTCATCTTCAATAGGAAACCATTTTTCCGTTGGATAATGCACAAAATCGCCCTGGGCAATATCTTCTCCCAAATAATAATCCGCGAAGAAGTAGTTTGTGGAAAGACGTTCAAAATATTCTCCTAAGGCAGATGCTAAAGCGGCTTTTTGGCTTGCACCTTTTCCATTAGAAAAACATTGTGGACAATCTACGTCACGAATATGTACTGACCATACGTTTGGTACAGGATTTAACCAAGAAGCTTCCTCAATATTAAAGCCAAGTGCGGTCAATTTTTGTTGAAATTTTGCGATACTTTCTTCCAGTGCCGCATCTTTACCAGGTATAAACGTTTGTTCAGTCATAAGGCTCTCTTTTCTTTGCAAAATGATAAAAAAATCAGTGCATAATAGGAAACTTTTGTTGCAGGAGCAAGTCAAATAGGATAAATTTTAGTAACTTATTTTCACAACACAAATAGAGGAGGCTTCAAAATGGCATTAGGTTGGTATGAATTAAAATTAGCAAAAGACGGCCAGTTTATGTTTAATTTAAAAGCGGCAAATAGCCAAGTCATTTTAACGAGTGAGTTATACAGATCACGAGCTGCTGCGGAAAACGGTATCGCCTCTGTACAAAAAAACGGGGTATTAGCAGAGCGTTTTGAGTTCAGAGAAAATAAAAACGGTGAGCCATATTTCATTTTGAAAGCCGCCAATCATCAGGAAATTGGTCGCAGTGAGTATTATTCAGCTAAAGCTGCGGCACAAAAAGGTGTAGACTCTGTGATGAAAAATGCAGCAACAACAGAAATTAAAGACAAAACAACGGCATAATGCAATCCACAAGATAAGGAAAAGTAATGTCTTTACAAGAAAAACGTCCTGCGTTGGTTTTGATTGATTTACAGCAAGGTTTCGAGGATATTGCATATTGGGGTGGGGCGCGTAATAACCCTCAGGCTGAAACCATATGCGAACAAATTTTGATAAAATGGCGTGAATTAGGGCTGCCTATTTTTCATGTGCGCCATGCTTCTACAAATCCTCGTTCACCATTAAATCCAGATCATTCAGGTTTTCAATTTATTGAAGCGACTGCGCCATTGGCTGATGAAACGGTAATTACTAAAAATGTAAACAGTGCATTTATTGGTACAGATTTAAAAGAACAACTTGATTCAAAAGCTTTAGACACACTCGTTATTATTGGATTAACCACTGATCATTGTGTATCAACCAGCTCCCGCATGGCAGGTAACTTTGGTTTTAACGTTTATCTTATTGAAGATGCTGTTGCAACATTTGATAAAATAGGCGTTCATGGCGAACACTATGCTGCACAATTATTACATTCAACTGCGCTTGCTAGCTTGAATAATGAATTTGCGCAAGTGATTTCATCTAGTCAGCTTTTTGAGCTGTTAGAAAAATAGTTAATTTAAATTGCTTATTTTATATGTGAGGCAAATGTTTTTTGCCTCTCTTTCTTTAGAGACAATTTCTAAAAGCTTCGGCTGTACGTAAAATATTTTGTTTTTTGAACCGCACTTTTTGAGGTTCTAATGTCAAAGGATATACCCGCTTTTTAGCAACAATCACCGTTAATGGCGCACCTAAAAATGATTTAGTTAATGATAGATTTTGTTGGGCTAAAATATCAAAATGGAGTAATTCCAGCCAATCAACAACACGCCATGTCATATAAGTTCGGAAAGCATATTCCTGTGATGATTTTCTATTTAAGCGACGTTTAAATCCAAGAATGCTAAGAGGGTTAAATAAACTCAAAAATAAATACCCATCGTCAGTTAAAACCCGGTTCACTTCACGTAATACTTGATGTGGATCTGAGCTGAAATTTAAGGTATTCACCAATAAACAAGCATCAATACTATGATCCACAAATGGCAGTTCGGTAATATGCGCTTGGAGTAGGGTATGATCAGGGTGAGTTTGATAAAGTTTAGCCAAATTATCATTCATTTTGGGGCTCAGGACAATCTGATGTCTAAGTGGTAAATGACAATTGATTTCACCACTTAATCCGCCTATATTTAAGATATGATAACCTAAAATTTGTGGAAACCAGTCTGCAAAATATTGTTCAAGCAATTGTTGATAGTATTCCCCTTGTTGTAATTCTTGCCAACTAGTTGGCAAATGGAGTATTGTGGACGATTTAGCTTTCCAATTCATATATCACCTCGGAGGAAATATGCTAATAGCACTACCGGCACTGAATGATAACTATATTTGGGTTTATGGACGAGAAAATTTACCTGTCATTGTAATTGACCCATCGGAATCTAAACAAGTCATTCGTTATCTAAACGAACAAAATTTATCACTTGAAGCGATTTTACTGACCCATTTGCATGATGATCATGTTGGTGGAGTAGCGGCATTAAAAGCGCACTACCCAGATGTCCCCGTATTTGGCTCAACTGAAACCGCCAATAAAGGCGCAGAATATATTGTTAATTCTGGTGTATTTTCAACGAAACATTATAATGTACAAGTCTTACCTAGCGGGGGGCATACCGCAAACCATGTCAGTTTTCTGATTGACGATCATCTATTTTGTGGAGACACGATTTTTTCAGGTGGCTGCGGTCGCGTATTTACGGGTGATTATGCTTTAATGTTTGAATCATTACAGCGTTTAAAGGCGCTACCAGATACAACGATTATTTGCCCTGCTCATGAATATACGTTGAGTAATTTGTGTTTTGCTGAACACATTATGACTGAAAAAAGTGCGGTTCAAAATCACAAAGTTTTAGTAGAACAACTACGTGCAGAACAAAAACCAAGTTTACCGACAAGCTTAGGATTAGAAAAACAAATCAATCCTTTTTTACAAGTAAATGATCTACAAACCTTTATCCAATTACGTAAAGCTAAAGATCAATTTTAACCTCAAAGCGCCTTAGGTTGAAGGAAGCCTCAATTATGCAAGAAACACAAAGAAATGTATCATTTATTTTTATTTTGGTTCTGGGAATTCTTGCCATGTTGCCACCAATGGCTATTGATATGTATTTGCCAGCCTTTCTAGATATTGCTCAGGACTTAGAGGTCAACGCAGAAAAGGTTCAGAAAACCCTCGCTTTATTTACAATGGGATTTGCTATTGGACAACTCGTATGGGGACCTGTCGCAGATAGTTTTGGACGAAAGCCCGCTATATTAATAGGCACCTTTATTTCAGCAACTAGCGCCACCTTGTTAACGCAAGTCGCTGAAATTAATCATTTCTTATTTGTTCGATTTGTACAAGGCTTTTTTGCTGCTGCACCTGCAGTCATTTTAGGCGCGTTATTACGCGATTTATTTTCAAAAAATCATTTTTCAAAAATGATGTCAATGATCATGTTAATTTCAATGATTGCACCGCTACTTGCCCCCTTAATCGGTGGGTATTTGACTTCAATTTTTCATTGGCATTCTATTTTTTATGTATTAGCCTTTGTTGGTTTTTTATCCTGTCTGTTGGTTTTTTGGAAAATTCCTGAAACATTAGCCGTTGAAAAGCGCCAGCCTTTTACCTTGCGTCGCGTTGCACAAAATTTTGTCTCTTTAGTCCGAGTAAAAGCGGTTATTGGATATGTATTATGTGGTGCCTTTTCGTTTGCTGGTTTATTTGCGTTCCTTACATCTGGTTCGATTGTGTATATTGATATTTATGGTATTGCTAAAGAAAATTTCGGCTATTTTTTCCTATTAAATATGACCGGTATGATTATCTTTACCTCCATCAATGGCAAAATAGTCATGAAAGTCGGAGCAGAAACGATGCTGCGCTTTGGATTAACCGTGCAGTTTTTAGCCGGAGTTTGGTTATTATTGGTTGCTATCCTACATTTAGGTTTTTGGCCAATGGCATTAGGTATTGCCGCTTATGTTTCTATGATGTCAATCATAGGTTCTAACGCGATGGCATGTATTCTAGATAGGTTTCCACAATATGCCGGAACCGCTAATTCTCTCGCAGGAACATTCCGTTTTGGCACGGGCGCGATTTGTGGTTTTTTACTCTCACTTGTGCCGGTAACTAGCCAGATACCAATGTTATTTAGTATGTTCTTGTGCATTTTTATTGGTGCAATAAGTTATCATTTCTTATCATCACCTAAAGCACAAAAACGTCTTACTACCAAAAATAGGTACTAAACTCGTGTTAAATCAAAAAATATTTTGTTTAATTTGCCCAAAAGTGAGGGATTGATTACAATATCCCCCATTAAAATTTTGTATTCATCATTGTGGGATTTGAGATTTTTTAACCATGCTTTGACCAAGTGTGGCTAATATCATTAATTTTATGACAATTCTAACACTCGGTATTAATCACAAAACAGCTACTGTTACGCTACGTGAGAAAGTTGCTTTTTCCCCAGAAAAGCGACAGCTCGCATTACAGCAATTACAAAATAACGGGCTGGCGGATAATGCTGTTATTTTATCGACCTGTAATCGAACTGAAATTTATTTACATAACAAAAGAATCCCCCCACAAGAAAGTGAAATTTGGGTACAACATTGTTTATATTGGTTCGCTTTAATTCACCAAATTGAATTTGAGCAATTAAAAAAACATGCTTATTTATACGAAAATCAAGAGGCGGTACAGCATTTAATGCGCGTGGCTTGCGGTTTAGATTCGCTCATATTAGGCGAACCACAAATTCTTGGGCAAGTGAAACAAGCGTATCAAGATAGCGAACTGTTTTATCAAGAAAATCAGATGGCTATGTCTAGTGAATTATCACGTTTATTTCAAAAAACCTTTTCCACCGCCAAACGTGTACGAACAGAAACCGAAATTGGTGGGAGTGCAGTATCTGTAGCATATGCCGCATGTAGCCTTGCTCGACAAATATTTGATTCATTTGGAAAGTTACATATCTTATTAGTGGGAGCAGGAGAGACGATTGAATTAGTCAGCCGCCACTTGTTACAACATGGCGCAAAAAACTTGATGATAGCTAACCGCACTTTAGCCAGAGCAGAAGCGTTAGTTGAAAAGTTATCCAATCCGCATATTCAGGTACTTTCACTCAATGCCCTTCAAATTAGATTAAATCAAGCAGATATCGTGATTAGTTCCACTGGTAGTGATCATGTTCTGATTACTAAAGATATGGTTAAAATCGCACAAAAACAACGCCGTAATCAGCCCATGCTGATCGTTGATATTGCAGTACCACGCGATGTGGACTCAAGTGTAGGAGAGTTAGCCTCAGTCTATCATTATAGTGTTGATGATTTACAACATATCATTCAGCGTAATCTTGAGCTGCGCAAAGAAGCCTCAGCCAAAGCAGAATATATTATTCAAGAGGAATGCCAAACATTTTTTGGTTGGTTAAAAGTACATCAGTTTTCAGGACTCATTCGCAATTATCGCGATAATGCAGAGCAAACACGCCAAGCCCTGTTAGACAAAGCACTTCAATCTTTACAACAAGGACAAAATGCAGAAGTTATTTTGCAAGAGCTAAGCTATAAACTAACGAATAAGCTTCTACATGCCCCAACTCAAGCTATGCAAACGATGGTAAAAAAAGGCAATGCACAAGGATTGCAAACTTTTTCTGCAGTATTAGGCATTGAACCCAAAGAGCCAATAGAGTAGTTGCTTATTTTTTTGGCAACTATTTGCAAAATAATAAAAAAATCTTGTTTTATCAAAAAAAACGCTATATTATTAGCGCACTTCAAATGTGCGACTATAGCTCAGTTGGTTAGAGCACCACCTTGACATGGTGGGGGTCACTGGTTCGAGTCCAGCTAGTCGCACCATTCCAACTACCTAGCCTTTTATTTATAAACTAACCCTCGTCAAATTGAGTAATTATTAGATTAATTCCATTGGCAACAGTATTGCAAAACGCTACTATATACTATTGAATTTTGATTAACATACGTAAATAAAATGACAGAAGCAACTTTAACTCAACAAGAAAAAAAACAAAAATATAATTTTAATAAGCTACAAAAACGCTTACGTCGCAATGTAGGGAACGCCATTGCTGACTTTAATATGATTGAAGATGGAGACAAGGTTATGGTGTGTCTTTCTGGCGGGAAAGACAGTTATACATTATTAGATATTTTATTGAATTTACGCCTAAATGCACCAATTCATTTTGACATCGTAGCGGTTAATCTGGATCAAAAACAGCCTGGTTTTCCCGAGCATATTCTACCTGATTACCTCTCTAAATTGGGGATTGAATACAAAATTGTAGAAGAAAACACCTATGGTATCGTCAAAGAAAAAATTCCTGAAGGCAAAACGACCTGTTCTCTTTGTTCACGCCTACGTCGTGGAATTTTATATCGCACAGCAACCGAATTAGGTGCAACTAAAATTGCATTAGGTCATCATCGTGATGACATGTTGGAAACCTTATTTTTAAATATGTTCTATGGTGGGAAATTAAAAGCGATGCCACCAAAATTACTTTCTGATGATGGAAAACAAATCGTGATTCGGCCTCTTGCTTACTGTAAAGAAAAAGATATTGAAAAATATTCTATTGCAAAAGAATTTCCAATTATTCCTTGCAATTTGTGTGGCTCCCAGCCGAATTTACAACGTCAAGTCGTGAAAGAAATGTTGCAAACATGGGATCGACAATATCCGGGGCGAATTGAAACAATGTTTAGCGCCATTCAAAATGTGACACCATCTCATTTATGTGACCCGAAGTTATTTAATTTTAAGCATCTTCAACAAGGGGAATTATTATCTGATATAGAAGGGGATATTGCATTTGATAAAGAAGATTTACCCGCTATCCCATTACTTGCTCATGATAATGATGAAGCGGAATTTACTGATGGTGAAATGATTAGTTTTAAAGAAGTCAACTAACATATAAAAAAAGTGCCTCATTCATGAGGCACTACTCGGAAAGCAAAATATGTTTGGCTATTTAAATAGCACTTGTTCTTTATGGAGGCAGAATAAGTGATTAAGTGAAGATATGCAAATAAAACCTTAAAAAAAGTAATTTTATTTTTCAAATTTGTGACATGGCGCAAATTTTTGCCAAATTTTATTCAAAAATCAAATAAAATCCTACACAGCATTCTATTCATGATAAACTAAAAAGGTTTCTATTTACTTACAGGGAATATTATGAATTTTTTTTCTACTTTATCACTCTCAGCTTTATTATTAAGTTCACCCGCACTTGTTATGGCGAATAGTAATCTACAAAACGGTGAGAAAATTTTCCGCCAATGTGCAATGTGTCATGGAAAGTCTGCCGAAAATTCAGCATTTAATGAGTCTCGTATTATACGTAACTTAAAAGAAACAGAAATCGTTACTGCGCTAAAAGATCGCAAAGCAGGGAAAGTAATTGGCGGTGGAAATGGCGTGAAAGCGCGTTTAAGCGAACAAGATATGCGTGATGTGGCCGCATTTATTCAAACGTTAAAATAAGTTAATTTTGATTTTTTCTCAATTTTTGTTAGAATACTTTCAATTTTGGGGCTGATCTTGGATTCGACGGGATTAGCGAAGCCCAAGGTGCACGTCGAGGTGCGGTAGGCCTCGTAAATAAACCGCAAAAAAATAGTCGCAAACGACGAACAATACGCTTTAGCAGCTTAATAACCTGCTCATAGCCTTCTCGCCCCAGCTTCCGCTCGTAAGACGGGGAGTTCGAGGAGTCAAACCCAAACGAGATCGCGTGGATGCCTCCGCTTGAGGATCGAAACGTTAAATTGAATCAAGCTAGTTTATCTATCGCGTGTCTGTCCGCAGTGGGTAAATGAACTTAAAGACTAGACTAAACGTGTAGTACTGAAGGTAGAGGAATTTCGGACGGGGGTTCAACTCCCCCCAGCTCCACCAAATCAACAACCAATACAGTCCAAAGAGATACGATAAAGCCTTGAGCCATAACGGTTTAAGGCTTTTTTCTTGTCCTATCCGTACCTATACAGTCCGATGAAATCCTAGCTTTTTAGTAACACGTTTAGTAACATAGCACACAACACACAATAAAGCCGTGTTACTAAAACAGAAATCACACACAGCCTAACCCCTTTATTTTCAAGGCTTGAGGCTGTTTTTAGTAACACGATTTTTTTTAGTAACACAGCCAATATTTTAGTAACACAACAGGGTAAGAGATGGCTAGGGTAGTAAAGAGTTTAACCAACACCGAAATAGAGAAAGCGAGACCAAGAGAAAAGGAATACAATTTATCCGATGGGCAAGGCTTATTCTTAAGAGTGAAGCCAAATGGCGGTAAAACGTGGATATTCAACTATTACAGACCGTTCACCAAAAAAAGAAATAATCTTGTTATTGGGGCATATCCTGCTATCAGCTTAAAACAGGCAAGAGAAACAAGGGAAGAATACAGAGCTTTACTTGCTCAAAAGGTTGATCCCGATTTACACCGCCAAGCCGAAGAAGAGACAAGACAGCGAGAATTAGAAACAACCTTTGAAGTGGTTGCGTGGCAGTGGCTAGAGCATAGAAAGACCAGGGCTAACTTTTCAGCCAATTATCAACGAGACGTTGAGAATCTGATTAAGCGGCATTTACTGCCCGCTTTTGGTGCATTACCTATCACACAAATAACCGCCCCTATTGCATTGAAAGCCTTTAAGCCGTTACAGGAAAGGGGAACACTAGAGGCATTAAAACGCGCTATTCAAAAGCTCAATGAGATAATGACCTTTGCGCTACATAGGGAAATGATACCCTATAACCCGACTGCCAATCTTTCTAAAGAATTTGATAGCCCGAAAGTAGAACACTTTAAGACGCTCAAACCCGAAGATTTAGGCGAGTTTCTTTACACCCTGAATAACGCTCAAATTCACTTACAGACACGTTATTTGATTTTATGGCAACTTCTCACAATGACACGCCCAAATGAAGCGGCTATGGCACGTTATGAGGATATAGACGAGCGCTCTAGGATATGGACTATCTACATAAACAAAGGTATTAAAGAGAGCGATAAGGGACGAGAGCATAAAATTACACTATCCTGGCAAGCTCTAGCATTATTACGAGAAATCAAGAAACTGAGTGGCGGAAAAGAATATCTATTCCCGAGTGTCAAAAATCCGCAGACACACACCAACACCCAAACCGCCAATTCAGCCATTAAGCGAATGGGATATAAAGGTAAGTTAGTTGCTCACGGGTTGCGAAGCATTGCTAGCACCTATCTAAATGAACAAGGCTATAACCCTGAACTCATCGAGGTGGCTCTATCACATATCAACCAGGACCGAATCAGAATGGCATACAACCGGGCGGACTATCTCAAACAGCGTTTTCAAATACTACAGGCGTGGGCGGATTTTGTAGATGAATGTTCGCAAGGCGCAATTCCCCAATATCATTTAAAAGTAGTTGCCTAATAAACGGCCAGTTTTTATCAGTTTTTACTTAGAGAGAAAGCCTAAATTACTTTCTCTTTTTTTATTTATTTTTATTGGCAAACTTTTTTTCTAAAAAAATCTTAACTTCTTAACTTCTTAACTTTTATAGCTCTTGAGGCCTTATGGAATAAGGGTTTATTGAAATCAGTATCAAAAAAATTTCTTAACTCGTTCTTAACTTCTTAACTCAAAAACTTAACTTTTGTACAGAAATAGAATAAAAAACAAACAAAAAAAAAGAAACAAGAAATGAAAAAGGCGATTAAGTAATGGTGGAGTTGTCACTTAAAAAGTCTCTATAAAATAAGTTGAACTATCCTCAATATGAGGATACAATAACTATACTCAACTATAGGATAAATCATGAAGCTAACTTTTATTGAATTGCCGCCTTTTCAACGATATAGAACAGAATTTCTAGATGATGAAGCGTATAGACTATTTCAAAATGAATTATTAGAAAATCCAGAAAAAGGCGATTTAATTCAAGGATTAGGCGGATTGAGAAAGGTAAGGATAAGCGATAATAATAGAAATAAAGGTAAGCGTGGTGGGGCAAGGGTTATCTATTATTACGTTGTAAACCGTGATCAAATCTTTCTCATTACTGCTTATGGAAAACATAAACAAACCGATTTAACCACAGAGCAGCGCAAGGCGTTATTAAGTCTTATTGAGACAATTAAAACACTATAAGGGGTTATGTAATGGCAAGTAAAAACACCGCATTATTTGATGATTTAATGGAAGGGCTAGAGGCGATGAAAGCACACATAGAGGGTAAAATCACTTTACCAAGTTATACCCTTACACGCCCACAAAAAGAAACTATCACGCAACAAGAGATCAAGGCAATAAGAGAACAGCTAAATCTATCTCAAGCCGTTTTTGCTTTACAGCTAAGAGCAAGCCTAAAAACTTATCAAGGTTGGGAACAAGGCAAAAGCAAACCAAATCCGCAGGCAGCATTTTTGATCCGTTTGGCACAACGAGAACCCGAACTATTTCAGCAAGTAGCGTTATCGTAGGCTCAAATTTGAGCTTGTTTAACGTTACCATATGACTACAGTTAAACCGTGTTCTATAGCAAACGGCTACGTATTGAGCCTAAAACCGCACAAATCCACCACCAACACTTAAACACCTCAAATAAAAGGAAACTGAAAGCCCTTAACCAATCTAGCAGGAGGGGAGGGGTTTTCTTGACTGTGTACATCACGAGTTTTGCTAATCAAAATCGCCCCAAAATGAGCAGCAACACTTTTTATTACTCACAGATGAAGAATGATGGTGGATTTATTCAAGTGTTAGAAGCTTAGTTTTTGCCGCTAAATTAAAAGGTACTCCCACCGGCACACCCTTTACACGGGGTCACGCACTCACGGCAAACGGCAGATTTTCACATTCTAAGCCGTCATCATCATTGAGCCGTTAAAGCCCTTATAACCGTTGATATATAATAAAATGATTAAATAATAAGCTAAAAATCACCTATCACAGAGCCAAAACCGCCAAAAAGTGAAAAAATAGTGAAAGAATGAAAATTCATTTCACTTTTTCACTATTCCTTTTAAATCAATATATTACAGGGCATTTTTGAGCAAGTTTGAGTGAAAAGAAGTGAAATAAAAAATCATCACTATTTTTAGTAAAATCATAGTGTTAAGTGCTAAAAAAGTGAAAAAGTGAAATGAAATTTTTTAGATTTTTATTTTTATTCTTTGTGTGCTTTTAAAATTCATAACCAAAAGGAATAAAAAGTAGTCTTTGCTATGATGGACTATGGCGGCTATTTATTGGCATAATCCACCATGAACCACAGAGCAAAATTAAAGGCTAATTTTTAGCCTTTAATGGGGTGACTTTGAATTTTAGTGATACGTTTAGTGATACGTTGACTAATTCCACTTACGAGAACCTAGTAATAACAAGGCTTGAAGAGGGGTAATTCAGATGACCCCAGCCCAATACAGTCCAAAGAGATACAATAAAGCCTTGAGCCATAACGGTTTAAGGCTTTTTTCTTGTCCTATCCGTACCTATACAGTCCGATGAAATCCTAGCTTTTTTGTACCATCTTTTGTACCATAAAGAAGATGGTACTAAATTTGCGTGGTACAAAAACACGAAAAACACCAGTATCTAAAAGGCTTGAGAGGTTTTTTCATATGGCAAAAACAGTTAAACCACTAAAACACAGAGAGAGAATGCTAAATGCTAAACCTCTTGATGAGCTGAACGATGTAAGAGCTTATCTTTAGTGGTAAATAAGGCAAGGTATAAGATATGGCGGCTTAAATATGTAATCAGTATAATATAAATAGTGGTGCTTCATTATTTTCACGACAAGGAGATGACTATGTCCGAGATTTCAGCGGTGGTTACCGCTATTTGTGCTGTTTTAGGTTTGTTCGGTGGCTTTTGGGTTTGGTTTCATAATATTGCCCAATCAAGAATGCCTTTTGTTCATTTTCAAGTAAAATCCTCTGCTTATGATAGGAATATTCTGATTGTTAAGCTTATTCCTCAACGTATCGATTATGCTTATCAGGTTGAGAATATTCGCTCAAGCCTAGAAATTTATTCTAAATTTAGTGGAGTTGATATATTAGGCAATGGAAAGATGAAACTTGAAAATCCACTCTCTTTATCTGAACGTCAGTTGATTGTTCCTTCAAAAAATCAAGTATTAGATGATGAGAAGATCATTAATTTTTATATTGATTTAAGAAACTGCCCTCGTGCTTTTCATCGTATTCAGGTTGATTTGAAATCTCAATATTTTCCGTGGAAATGGGCAAGACCGATTGATGTACCTGTTTGTTAATCCGATGTGAGGCTTTCTTTCAAGTATCTTAGCCCTGAGCATAAAGATTTGAGGCTTTTTATTAGTGAAATAAAGGAGCTATCCCGTAACAGGGAAATACAATAGAATAACACACACTCACTATTGACAGAAATTGTTGAAATTGATCCTGAAATATCAGATGATATCCTATGTAATAGTATTCCTTTAGAGGAGTTGAATGAGAATCCTAAACTTTTTGATTACTGTTTCAATCGTTTTTAAATCATGAAAAAACAACTATTTTCTTTATTAAGCCTATTGCCTTTATGTGTCAATGCACAAATTTATCCCCCTCAAAATGTCTATTTTTCTTGTAGGCTAGAGAATGCGGAATATATCAAAATAACTCAAGAGGAAAATCAATTTGTACTTAGGGTAGGACAGGATTTATCTCACCCTCGTATTAAGGTCATGCATGATGTAAAAGATAGGACTTTTAGAGGCTCACAAAGAATTTTTGATGATAAAGGTTATCCGCACGTTACGGGGTATTATTTTGATTTTAGGTAAGGAGATTCAATGTATTTTGTTGAGTTTAGCTTGCCTGAATATGAAAAAATGACCAATTATTATCCTTTTGGAATTTTGACAATTGATAACAAAGGTGAAGATGGAATTATGTGCGATGCTAATACCATTTTTATCAAAGATTTTTGGTAATTAAAATTTACTAACACGAACCCGCTTTTTAGCGGGTTTTTTATTACTTAAAAAAACAGGAACTCAAAATGGCTAAAAACGTTATTCAAACTTAATCAATCTCTGAGGTAAATCATGTTAATTCATAAAAAAATTCGCGAAGAATTAACCGCACTTTTGGAAGCAGATATCAATCTTGATGCCGCTTTTTATGCTGGACGACCAGTTTCTATTGACTTGGAAAATCAGCCTATAGCAATAGTCGTTCTTATTGATAAAGCTACTCGCCAGAAAAACACGCTCTGTGATGATGAATGGGCTGCAACACTGAGTGTTGTGATTTATCACAAAAGCTTTGAGGGCGAGGGGAAATTGGATGATATTGCTGAACAAATTATTCATCTTCTTGAAAATGTAGAGCTTAAACATTTGGCAAGTCACGAATTAGTACAGTATGAGTATGAGAAAGATACTCAACAGCGTATGGTATATCGCTAATTTGCGGTATGAAATTACTTATCAACATAATGAGGAATAAATTATGGCAACACAAACTACGCCTTTTCAGGGCACGAAATTTTATATTGGCACAGGTTTAGGGGCTGAAAAAGCGATTTCTGATTGTACAGTCACGCCTAATGCCACCATCACAGTAAGTGGTCATGGCGCTAAAACAGGGGATTTTATCAAAATTACCGGTTTGGGTTCTCTTGATGGATATTATCCGGTAAAAGCAGTTGCAACGGATAAGCTCACTCTTGCCGATGAAGTAGATTGGTCAACACAGGATAAACCAACTGATTTCACCAAGGCTACTGTTTCGGTGGTAACGTGGTCATCTAATTTCTGTGCGATTAAAAATATTGAGGGAGATGGTGATACCTTAACCGAAGAAGATATTACGACCATGTGCAGTGAAGGGACAGAAACCGAGCCGGGCGCAATTGAATTAGGTTCAATTAAACTCACATTCTTTTACGCACCAGCCACCACAATGCAACAAGATTTGCGTAAAAAATTCTTTGCGAAAGACACTTTTCCGTACATGTTAGTATTAAAAAACAATCAAGGTTCTTTATATGGCACCGGATTTATTCAAACTAGCCCAAACTTTAGTGGTGAAGTAAAAGGGAAATTTGAATCAGGTGTAACCATCAAAAAAGCTAAACGAGATTATCTATTAGCTGTAAATGAGTAAACATTGGATTGCATCTTGATAGCCCACTTTCATTTGTGGGCTTTTTAAATTTAATAAAAGGGAAATATTATGACAATCGGTACGCGTGAAACTTTACTGGCTAAAAAACCAAAACTTACCCAAATTACCATTGATAATGAAACCTATCATTTGCGTAAATTTACGGTGGGTGAAATGAATAACCTGCTATTCGGCCAGCAACAAGAAATGATCAAATTAGCAGAACAACAAGGCATTGAGTTAGATTTTGACAATGAAGAAACGCTGACCAAACAGCTTGCTAAAATCCACGATCCGCACCGTTTAGCACGCACATTGGCTATGCGTTTATGTGATAAAGAGGGGAATAATCTATTTGATGTGAATAATCCGGAAGATTTGACCGCACTTTCACAGCTAGATAAGTCTGTATTTGAACAGCTTAACAAAGCCATTGCGGAACAATCCCCAAAAAACTCAACGCCCGACGCAAGTTCCAAATAACCCTGTCTCTTGCGTTGGGTAAAACACTCTCGGAAATCGAACAAATGTCCGAGAGCCATTTGGTTGAATATGAATTATTTTACCAAGAACAACCGTTCGGGCTGTGGCGTGAAGATTACCGAACTGCTCAGATTTCGCATTTATTGGCGATGATAAACAGCGATCCCAAAAAAGAGCGGTCAACATTGAACGATTTTATGCCGTTCTTTCCGCAAGAAAAACAAGCGGAAAATATTGATGACGGTTCGGCGGAATATTTGGCGAATAGGTAAATTGGCTTGAAAAGTGCGGTTAAATTTGCTACTTTTTTCTTATTGAATAAGGGGCATATTATGGAAAATAAAGGTACCGCTCTTTTTTAAATGATCTTGGGAAATGTATGCTGAGATTGGGATTACTTTAGCCATTTTGATTATAATGCTCAGAATCTTTGGAGGAACGATGAAAAAATTGTCTATGGTATTTTTTGTTCTCTTGCTTTCAGCTTGTTTTTCTGAAACCACATTAATAAAAAATGAAAATGTCGCTATAGAAAAAGTCACTCAATCCATTGAAAAGCATAAATTAACTTCATTACATCAGGAATGTTTATTGTTTATCTCTGATGATAAAGTCGACTATTATGAAGTTGAAGTTAGAGAAAAGCACAATGAAACGTGCGGGGGCGATCCGCAAACTTCGCCAAGATTATTTACTTATGAAATCAATAAACGAACAGGAAAAATGCGAACAGATGAGCCGGTTTGGTCTGGGATTATGAGAGATATTAATTAGTTGCTAATAATCTTTATGAAAGCCTATTAAGATTTATTCTTAATGGGCTTTTTTATTCATAATTTAAGGGAGGTAAATATGGCAACAAAAGCACAGATTGATGGATTTATGGCTATTCGTGAAGCTGCAGAAAATGCACAGCATTTGGTATTTCTCAAGCTCAAAAGATAAAACTGCAGTGAAAAATATTTGAGTGACGTTTTGATATTGCGATCTCAGTCTCAGAAATCCTTATAAAAGTGCTGTAGAATCTACCGCACTTTTAACTTAGGGAGATTTAATGATGAAAAAATTGTTGTTAGTTGGATTGGCTAGTGCTTTATTAGTTGGGTGTTCTGCCCCTGCGGCATTAAATTTTACACCGACTGATCTTGCTCCAGTGACACCAGCTCAAAAAATCAACTCAGAACTAAAAACAATTAGCGTATCTATTGCAACAAAAGAAGAACAAAAGGGAGAATTACAAGTTGGTTTTATGGGAAATGATTATGAACAATCATTCAAAACAACCTTTAAAGATTCGTTAGAAGATTCTTTTGCTAGAACAGCAATTTTTAGTGATGATGCTTCAAATAAATTGAGTTTATCTGCAAAAATATTACGTTTTGAAACTCCCGGAATGGGGTTTACTTTTGATACAAAATTATTAGTTCGTTATGATTTTATTGATAGGAAAAAGGGCATAAGTCAATATGTTACGGAAATTGAAAGTGATGGTTCAGTGCCACTTGATTATGCCTTTATGGGAGCGATTAGAGCAACAGAAGCAAGAAATCGAGCGGTGAAAGCGAATATTCAGAAATTAATTAATGATTTGAAATTAAATACAAGTAAGTTTAAGTAATTGGATTTAAACCCTGCTTGATAACAGCAGAGGAAATTACTTAGTTTCACAAATCCCACTTTCCACAGTGGGATTTTTTATAAAAGTGGTTTCAGGGGAATTTGTCGGAGGTGCAGTCAAGCAAGGTAATATCTATTACCTAAAGGGAGTTTAAGCTATTCCTTTTATGATGAATTTACCGATCCTTATGATACCTTTAATATTTATCCAACAGATATTAATTTGGGTTGGACTGACTATAACTTTTCTCATATTAAAACAAATATGGCGAAAGCATTTATTATTTAGAATTTTTTATTGTTTAATAATTCTATTATATGTATTCGCATTATGCGTATTTCTTATTCCTCATTTTATAGGCTATTTTAACAATAGCTTGTTTCATTTTTGTCTATTTTTCTTGCTGTAGTTATGGCAAAAAAACTGTATAATGCGTAATATTTTTAAGTAAATTTTATTTTTCCCCTAAAGTGCGGTCGTTTTAGAGAATTTTTTAATGAGTGAAATTTCGCAGACAATTCCGGAGCTAGTATCCTGGACAAGAGAACGGGAGTTCTCTTTGAGCTTATCCACCGAACGCCTTGCGTTTTTGCTTGCCGTTGCTATTTATAATAACGAGCGCTTAGACGGTGAAATGATTGAAAGCGATTTGGTTGATATGTTCCGCTTGGTATCCAATGCCTTTGGTCAAGCGGAGGAAACCATTACCCAGCGTGCGAATAATGCTATCAATGAATTAGTGAAACAGCGATTTCTTAACCGATTTAGTAGTGAATTTACTGAAGGTTTAGCGATTTACCGCTTAACGCCACTGGGCGTGGGGGTTTCGGATTATTATATTCGTCAGCGCGAATTTTCAGCCTTGCGTTTATCCGTGCAACTTTCTATTGTGGCAGATGAAATTCAACGCGCCTCTAATGCGGCAGAAGAAGGTGGTGATGAACATTATTGGCGACGTAATGTGTTTGCGCCGTTGAAATATTCTGTTGCAGAGATTTTTGACAGTATTGATTTATCACAGCGCATCATGGACGAAAATCAGCAAAGCATTAAAGAACAAATCGCTGATTTATTAACTAAAGATTGGCAAGCCGCGATTATCAGTTGTGAACAACTATTAAACGAAACCTCTGGTAATTTGCGTGAATTACAAGACACCCTCAATGCGGCAGGTGATAAGTTACAAGCGCAATTATTACGTATCCAAGATTGTGTGATTGGTCATGAAGAACTTTATTTTATTGATCAATTGATCACAGATTTACAAGCCAAGTTAGACCGTATCATCAGCTGGGGACAACAGGCTATCGACCTATGGATCGGCTATGACCGCCACGTACATAAATTCATTCGTACTGCTATAGACATGGATAAAAATCGTGTCTTCTCTCAACGTTTACGCAATTCTATTCATCAATATTTTGATGCACCTTGGTATTTATGGACTGCACAAGCCGAGCGCTTAGTGGACTTACGTGATGAAGAGTTGGCATTGCGTGAAGAAGATGCATTAGGTGAACTGCCGGAAGAGTTACAGTATGAATCCTTAGCAGATTTACATGACCAAATCGTCGAACATATGCAACTCTTGCTAATTAAATATCGAGAAAATAATCAGCCGATTAATTTAAGTTTGGTGCTGAAAGAACAGCTGGAAAGCTACCCGCTATCTCGTCATTTTGATGTGGCACGGATTATCGTGGATCAGGCTGTACGACTTGGTATGGCAAGCGAAGATTTTTCAGGTTTCTATCCACAATGGCAGGAAATTAACGATCATGGTGCCGAAGTGCAAGCGAATGTGATTGATGAATATAAATAAAGTGCGGTATAAATTTTAAGAATTTTTAATAAAGAGATACACAATGACAGACAACAATCAACCCGAAGTAATTTCTCCGAAATTGGCGAATGCCATTGCCAATCCGTTATTTCCTGCAGTGGACAGCCAATTGCGCAGTGGTCGTCATATTAGTCAGGAACATATTGATAATTATGCTTTTTTAGCCGATTTTCAAACCGAATTGGATTTATTTTATCGCCGTTATAATGTGGAATTAATTCGCGCTCCGGAAGGCTTTTTTTATTTGCGTCCTAAAGCGACAACCTTAATTGCTCGTTCTGTATTGACGGAGTTGGAAATGCTAGTTGGTAAAGTGTTGTGCTATTTGTATCTCAGCCCTGAGCGTTTGGCGCAACAAGGCATTTTCAGTGTTCAGGAAGTATATGATGAACTGCTTAATTTAGCTGATAATGAAAAATTGCTGAAAGCAGTGAACCAACGCTCTTCCGGTTCAGATTTAGATAAACAGAAATTAGCCGAAAAAGTCCGCGCCGCCATTGGACGATTACGCCGTTTAGGTATGATTTATACCGTCGGAGATCAACACAGCGGGAAATTTACCATTTCTGAATCCGTGTTCCGTTTCGGGGCTGAAGTACGCGCTGGCGATGACCCACGTGAGGCGCAATTACGCTTAATTCGTGATGGTGAAGCGGCAACACCGGATTCATTACGTTTAGAAAAAGAAGCTTTAGCCGAAAGTGCGGTGGAAAATGATGAAGAATTTGATGAAAATGATGTAGAGGAATCAGCATAATGTCAGACTTAGAATTAGAACAAGAAAAATTTGAAGCCCTTGATTCCATTGATGAGGTTCATGATAGCGATGATACTTCGCCTCAAATATTCACCCCGCTAACAGGTCAAAACCAAGTAGAACGTGGTAAATTCCGTTCACTAACCTTAATTAACTGGAATGGTTTTTTTGCCCGTACTTTTGATTTAGATGAATTAGTGACGACCTTGTCTGGAGGTAACGGAGCAGGGAAGTCGACCACTATGGCCGGTTTTGTTACTGCCCTGATTCCGGATTTGACCCTTTTACATTTCCGCAATACCACAGAAGCAGGCGCAACCAGTGGTTCACGAGATAAAGGTTTACACGGTAAATTGCGACCGGGTGTGTGTTATGCTGCTTTAGATACTATCAATTCCCGCCATCAACGTATTTTAGTCGGTGTACGTCTACAACAGGTAGCAGGGCGAGACCGCAAAGTAGACATTAAAGCATTTTCTATTCAAGGATTAGCGCTCTCAGTTGAGCCGACAGAGGTATTTACTGAAAAAGTCGGCGAGCGACAAGCCCGAGTATTGAATTTAAATGAGCTGAAAGACAAAATTGAAGGCGCTGGCGCACAATTTAAGCAATATCATTCTATCAGCGATTACCACAGTATGATGTTTGACTTAGGGATTATCCCAAAACGCTTACGTTCTTCTTCTGATCGTTCAAAATTTTATAAATTGATTGAGGCCTCGTTGTACGGCGGGATTTCCAGTGCCATTACCCGATCATTACGGGATTATTTATTACCGGAAAATTTAGGCGTGCGCAAAGCGTTTCAGGATATGGAAAGTGCGTTACGTGAAAACCGTATGACTCTTGAAGCCATTAAGGTTACTCAATCAGATCGAGATTTATTCAAGCATTTAATTACCGAATCCACAAACTATGTGGCAGCAGATTATATGCGTAACGCCAACGAACGACGTGGCAATATTGAAAATGCGTTGGGATATCGTAAAGAATGGTATGCTGCTAAAAGTGAATTAGATTTGTCTCAACATCGTTTCGTGGATTTAAGCCGCGAAGCGCAAGAGCTGAGCGAAAGCGAGAGAGCGCTTGAAGTGGATCATCAAAGTGCTTCCGATCACCTGAATTTAGTATTAAATGCTTTACGTCATCAAGAAAAAATCACGACATATCAAGAAGATGTGAATGAACTCACAGAAAAACTGGAAGAACAACAGGTTGTCGTAGAGAGTGCGAATGAACAATTGGAAGAAGCGCAAGCACAATTTGAACAAAGTGAGCAGGAAGTCGATCAATTGCGTGCGCAACTGGCTGATTATCAGCAAGCCCTAGATGCTCAGCAAACCCGTGCATTGCAGTACCAACAAGCGATTCAAGCCTTAGAAAAGGCAAAACAATTATGCGGTTTGGCTGATTTAAGTGTTAAAAATGCAGAGGCTTATCACGAAGAATTTGAAGCGCAGGCGGAAGTTCTCACCAATAAAGTATTAGAACTTGAGCAGAAAATGTCAATTTCTGAGGCGGCAAAATCTCAATTTGACAAGGCTTATCAGCTCGTTTGTAAAATCGCAGGAGATATTCCACGTTCAACTGCTTGGGAAAGCGCAAAAGAATTGTTGCGTGAATATCCAAGCCAAAAACTACAAGCTGCTCAAACACCACAATTGCGGGCAAAATTGCATGAACTTGAACAACGTCATGGGCAACAGCAAAACGCCATACGTTTGTTAAATGAATTTAATCAACGCCATGATCTCAATCTTGAAAGTGCGGTGGAATTGGAAGAATTTTATGCTGAGCAGGAATCATTGATTGAAGATTTAAGTGCCGAATTATCCGAACAAGTAGAGGAGCGTTCCACCCTGCGACAAAAACGGGAAAATCTGACCGCACTTTATGAGGAGAATTCACGTAAAGCACCAAGTTGGCTCACCGCTCAAGCGGCATTAGAACGTTTGGAAGAGCAGGCCGGTGAACATTTTGAAGATAGTCAAGATGTAATGAATTTTATGCAAAACCAATTGGTGAAAGAGCGTGAATTCACCATTGAACGTGATCAGCTGGCACAAAAACGTCAGCAATTAGACGAACAGATTTCCCGCTTAAGCCAACCGGACGGTTCAGAAGATGCCCGTTTGAATGTATTGGCCGAGCGCTTTGGCGGTGTATTGTTATCGGAACTTTATGACGATGTGCCGATTGAAGATGCACCTTATTTCTCCGCACTTTATGGACCGGCTCGCCATGCTATTGTTGTGCGTGATTTAAATGCAGTGCGTGAACAGCTTACGGACTTAGAGGATTGTCCAGATGATTTATATTTAATTGAGGGCGATCCGGCAGCATTTGACGATAGTGTATTATCTGCGCAAGAATTGAGCATGGGCGTTGTGGTGCAAGTGTCCGAGCGGGAGTTACGTTATTCTAAATTCCCTGAAACACCATTATTTGGACGTGCCGCCCGCGAGAAATATTTAACCGAACTGGAAGCACAGCGAGAAGAAGTGGCAGAGCAGTATGCGCAACGTGCTTTTGATGTACAAAAATGTCAACGCTTACACCAACAATTCAGCCAATTTGTTGGCTTACATTTAGCCCTCGCATTCCAACCGAATCCAGAAGAGGAAATGAAGCGCTTAAATGCACAGCGTAATGAGATTGAACGTGAATTAGCGCAATTTAATTCAACGGAACAGCAATTGCGTATACGTTTAGACAGCGGTAAAGAAAAAATGCAATTGCTGAATAAAATCATTCCGCAATTAGCTTTATTGGCTGATGAAGCGTTAGTGGATCGTATCGAAGAATGCCGTGAACAATTGGATTTGGCAGAGCAAGATCAGCGTTTTATTCAACAACATGGCGCGACGTTGTCACAATTAGAACCGATAGCCCCCACTTTACAAAGCGATCCAGAAAATTATGAGCATTTAAAAGCAGATTTAACTCAAATTTCCGCTCAACAAAAACAAGCACAACAACGTTTGTTTGCGTTGGCTGATGTAGTGCAACGTAAGGCCCATTTCAGCTATGAAGATATGGGACAATCGGAAACATCTGAATTAAATGAACAATTGCGCGCCCGTTTAGAAAAAATGCAGCAACAGCGTGAATTGCAACGTGAACAATTGAAACAAAAACAACAACAATTTACGCAATATAACCAGGTGCTGATTGGCTTGCGCAGTGCTTTTGATGCCAAAAATCAAATGTTAAAAGAACTGATTGATGAAATCAGCCAATTAGGTGTTCGTGCGGATGATGGCGCAGAAGAGCGTGCAAGATTACGTAAAGATGAGCTGTATCAGCAATTATCAACGAACCGCCAACGTCGTGCTTATATTGAAAAACAGCTCACCTTAATTGAAAGTGAAAGTGAGAATTTAAACCGCCGTATTCGCAAAGCGGAACGGGATTATAAAACACAACGTGAATTGGTTGTGGCGGCCAAAGTGAGTTGGTGTGTGGTGTTACGTTTATCTCGCAATAGTGATGTGGAAAAACGCTTAAATCGTCGTGAATTGGCGTATCTTTCGGCCGATGAATTACGTTCTATGTCGGATAAGGCTTTAGGCGCATTGCGCAATGCCGTTGCGGATAATGAATATTTGCGTGATGCCTTACGTTTATCTGAAGATAATCGCAAACCGGAAAATAAAGTGCGTTTCTTTATCGCGGTATATCAACATCTACGTGAACGTATTCGTCAAGATATTATCAAAACCGATGATCCAATTGATGCTATCGAACAAATGGAAATTGAGCTTTCCCGTTTAACAGATGAGCTTACCGGTCGAGAACAAAAATTAGCGATTAGTTCAGAAAGCGTGGCAAATATTATGCGCAAAACCATTCAACGCGAACAAAACCGCATTCGTTTGTTAAATCAAGGATTGCAGAATATCGCTTTCGGTCAGGTAAAATCCGTCCGTTTGGTGGTCAATATTCGAGATACTCATGCCATGTTATTAGATGCACTTTCAGGTAATCAGGAAGAATATCAGGATTTATTCACCGATAACCGGATCACATTCTCCGAAGCTATCGCAAAATTGTATCAACGTTTAAATCCACACATTGAAATGGGGCAGCGCACCGCGCAAACCATCGGTGAAGAATTATTGGATTACCGTAATTATTTAGATTTGGAAGTGGAAGTTTATCGTGGGGCGGACGGTTGGTTACGTGCGGAAAGTGGCGCATTATCAACGGGTGAAGCCATCGGTACGGGGATGTCAATTCTCTTAATGGTAGTACAAAGTTGGGAAGAGGAAAGCCGCCGTATTCGTGGCAAAGACATTGTGCCGTGTCGCTTATTGTTCTTAGATGAAGCTGCGCGTTTAGATGCAAAATCCATTTCTACACTATTTGAATTGTGTGAACGTTTGGATATGCAGTTACTGATCGCCGCCCCTGAGAATATCAGCCCAGAAAAAGGGACAACGTATAAACTGGTGCGTAAAATTGCTCACAACCAAGAACACGTACACGTGGTTGGCTTACGTGGATTTGGTGCGGCAGAATAGCGTTTTCAGAAAAAAGGTTATGTTAGAAAGTGCGGTACAAAATTTAAAACTTTTTGAAATTTAACCGCACTTTTTATATTGAACTCATAAAAGGAATAGTATGAATATTCTACAACGCCTTAATGAAATGCGTGATATTTTGAATAAAAATAGACCATTACATTCAAATATCTTGCAGCAGATTCAAGCTGATTTATTGCTGAAATATAATCAGCAATCTAACGCTATAGAAGGAAACGCGTTAACCATTTTTGAAACTAAAGTGTTATTGGAGAATGGGATTACCGCCAATGGCAAACCGTTTAAAGACCATCTAGATATACTCAATCATCAAGAAGCAATTTTTTATTTAATTGATTTAGTCAAAGAAAATGCCCCTCTGAATGAAAAAATTATAAAAGATTTTCATTACTTACTGTTACAAAAAACAAAAGATGAAAGGGAAGCTGGAAAATATCGAACTATGCCGGTGGTTATTTCAGGAGCCGAGCATCAGCCACCACAGCCGTATTTAATCGAACCACAAATGCAAAGCCTCATTCACTGGAATGAGGATAATTTAGAGAAGCTACATCCCCTTGAACGTATTGCTATGTTACATAGTAAATTCGTGGCAATTCACCCTTTTATTGATGGAAATGGGCGTACAGGGCGGTTAATTTTAAATTTGGAACTCATGAAAGCTGGTTTTCAAGTCTGTGTATTAAAAGCTGAAAAACGAGCAGAGTATTACCAAGCTTTAGCATTAGCCGATAATGGCAACTATCAAGCCATTATCAACTTTGTAGCGCAAGCTGCAATAGAAACGATGGAAAGAACATTAAGTATTATTGATGTGAATAACGAATGTTAACAACTGCGGTACAAAATTTAAAACTTTTTGAAATTTAACCGCACTTTTTTGCCATGAGGAAAAACTATGCACTATTTAATCCTAGCTATTTTTTGTAGCGTATCCGTTGCTGTATTACTTAAAGTTGCTCGTAAAAAGGGCATTGTGATTGAACAAGCTATTGCCTTTAACTATATTGTGGCGATTAGTTGGTGCTATTTTCTATTGAAACCCGATTTTAAAGGCTTAAGTTTTACCGATTATTTTCTGCAAAGTGACGCTCAGCCGATTTTCCTTACTTTAGGTATTTTATTACCTACGGTGTTTGTATTTATGTCTAAATCCGTAGAGTATGCGGGTATAGTGCGTTCCGATGCGGCACAGCGCTTATCTCTTGGATTACAAATTTTAGCTGCTGTCTTTCTGTTTAACGAAACACTTAGCCATTTACGTATCGTTGGGGTTGTATTTGCCTTTTTAGCATTAGGCTGTTTATTATTTAAACCTGCTGGCAATATGGAAAATGCGACAAAAGCAATGATTTTTCTGAGCTTAGTTTGGCTAGGGTATGGCTTATCGGGCATTTTATTTAAAATGATCGCTAAAATGGGCGGCGCATTTCCGACAACCTTATTTATTTCTTTTGTGCTGGCGGGCTGTTTAATTTTTATGTTTTTACTGTTCAAACGCACTAAATGGACCGTACCAAGTTTAGTCGGGGGAATTATTCTTGGTTGTTTGAACTTCTTCAATATTTTATTTTATATCAAAGCCCATCAGCATTTTCATGAAAATCCGACTTTAGTTTTTGCCGGTATGGACATAGGGGTAATTTGTTTAGGCACAATTGTCGGAGCCTTATTTTTTAAAGAAAAAATCAGTAAAATTAATGCGTTAGGTGTATTGTTAGGTATTACAGCAATCCTTTTCTTATTTTATGAAAATTTATTTGCTTAGAAAGGAGAGGGCGTGAAAAACGATTTTTCTTTTTTCATTTATGATTATGAGAGCTTCGGTGTAAGCCCTTCATCGGATCGCCCCGCGCAATTCGCAGGCATCCGTACTGATATGGATTTTAATATCATAAGTGACCCTGTCATGTTTTATTGCAAGCAAACTAACGATTATTTGCCTTCTCCTGAAGCAGTGCTTATTACAGGCATTACACCACAATTATGTAACGAGCAGGGGATTCCCGAACCAGAATTTGCCACACGTATTTTAGCCGAATTTAGTCAACCAGGCACTTGCATAATGGGGTTTAATAATATCCGTTATGATGATGAAGTGACTCGTTATACATTTTATCGTAATTTTATAGACCCTTATGAGTACAGTTGGAAAAACGGCAATTCCCGTTGGGATTTATTGGATTTAGTGCGTGCTTGTTATGCATTACGTCCGGAAGGAATAGAATGGCCTTTTGATGAAGAAGGCATGCCGTCTTTCCGTTTAGAAAAACTCACCAAAGCCAATGGAATAGAGCATAGTAATGCCCATGATGCAATGGCCGATGTGTATGCGACCATTGCTATGGCAAAATTAATTAAAGAGAAACAGCCTAAATTGTTCCAATTTTTCTTTGAAAATCGAGGTAAAAAACACATTGAAGCGATGATTGATACCGCTAATATGACACCATTGGTGCATGTTTCGGGCATGTTAGGCAACTATCGAGGTAATACGACCTGGATTGCACCGTTGGCATGGCACCCAACGAATCAAAATGCCGTCATTGTCTGTGATTTAGCGGGTAATATTGATGATCTGTTATCTAAAAGTGCGGTGGAATTACGGGAAATTTTATATACCAAAAAATCAGAATTAGAAAGCAGGGGAGTTGCCTCCGTTCCTTTAAAGTTGGTTCATATTAATAAATGTCCGATTGTTGCTCCTGCAAAAACATTGTTACCTGAAAATGCAGCGCGTTTAGGAATCGATCGTGAATATTGTTTGCAAAATTTGCAGCGATTAAAACAATCTTTTGATATTCGAGAAAAAGTCACTGCGATTTTTAGCGATGAACGTCAGTTTGAAAAAAGTGACAACGTAGAAACTGAGTTATATTCAGGCTTTTTTAGTCAGGCAGATAAAAATAACATGGCAATTTTGCGTGATTTAGCCCCTGAAAATCTAGCTGAACATGGCTTGTCATTTGCAGATGAACGAATTCCATTACTCTTATTCCATTATCGTGCAAGACATTTCCCGCAAACCTTAACGCGTGCTGAACAAATCAAATGGCAGAAATACCGTCGACAAAAATTAGATCAAAGTGCGGTGGCTTTTGTGGAAGATTTACAGCGTTTAGTAGCTGAAAACCAAGAAAATCCGCAGAAGTTAACGTTGTTGCAACAACTTTATGAATATAGTGAAAAACTGATGCGCTAAACATTACTGCTAGAGAGTTGCCTAAGTGAGAAAATCTCTTAAAATAAGATACTCAATTTTTAAGAGCATTTATTTTTAGCAGGTGACTATGAAGTTTTTGAAGCGTTGTTATGAAGTTTTTTTCCTTTTACTTGCAGTGACATCCGTTATATTGATGTTTTTTGACCGCCAAGAATATGAGAGCTTCGACAACCTGATTTTGGCTATTTTTTATGTAGAATATTTTATTCGGTTACTCTTTGCAAAGCAGAAATGGCAATTTATTAAAAATCACCCTTTAGATCTATTAGCCCTAATGCCTTTTGATAGCTGGTTTAGAGGTATTCGGTTAATTCGATTATTTTCTGTATTAAAGCTCAACGTTTATTTTAAACAGAAATTTCCCATTCTTATTAAGGTATTCACCAATAACCAGACTGGTATTTTATTATT
Source organism: Conservatibacter flavescens (assembly GCF_002795425.1). Lineage (GTDB taxonomy): Bacteria > Pseudomonadota > Gammaproteobacteria > Enterobacterales > Pasteurellaceae > Conservatibacter > Conservatibacter flavescens. The sequence continues at coordinate 213,862 of NZ_PHHA01000002.1, read as the reverse complement.
GTGGCTAGTGGTAATTATCTTTTTAATCAGTGTTCCTATTTCCTATATTGAACCTAAAATGCATGACTATTATGATGCTTTATGGTGGGCAATTGTGACTGTGAGCACTGTTGGATACGGAGATTTAGTGCCGGTTACGCCTATTGGGAAAGTTATTGCGGTTATTTTAATGATTTTAGGTATTGGTACAATGGGTGCATTAATGGGGAATATCGCTCAGATTCTCAGTACACGCCAATTTAAAAATAAGGCTCAGTTACCATTTTATATAAAAGATTTTGAGCGTTTAAATGATGAGGCTAAAGCACGAGTGATTTCACGCTGTCAACGAGAAATTGAACTAGAATTATTTCATCAAACAAATACGCAAAAACAGAAGTAACGATTAAAATTAATTGCGGGTGAAAATATTCGCCCGCTAAATTTCCCTACATACATTCTTACCTATATTTCCTCTGAAAAACTATCAGATTTCACGTAGCGTTATCAAAATTTATACCGGTTATTTTTCTATAAATAATATTATTTATAAGCTGAAATTCTATTTACACAGTTCATTTACCCGTGAGTAATTATAATTTATTTATGTGACAAGGTTTGAAATCTCCTTGTGGAATGCTGTTTAACCAGTAAAAGTGATCTGTGCATAAGTCTGTGATTTACTTAATACGTAGTTTTTACTTACCCGATAACCAATTTCGCACAATGTATATTATGTTAAATAATAAATATAAATGTCACATTGTACATAGCCTATTCCGCCGGTATTTAAATATGTAATAAAAATAGTTAATAAGATCAGGCAAACCAATATTTGTTACCCTGTAAGTTGAATCTATATATTGAAATAGAAATAACGATGAAAATTTGAATTTAATATATTGATCAATACTGATATTTATGGCGTACCACGCATACTTGATTTCTATAAATAAAATTCATCTTGTTATGTGAAAAGACTTAGCGACGTTTATCGTTTAATAATTCTAACGAGAATCTTTTTCCTTAACTAAATAGAAATGATTCCCATTGAAAATATCTTTAAAAATTAATGAGTTATATAAAATATTTTTCTAGTTAACTATTCCCTATTTATAAAAAGTCAGTTAAAATGCTTACATCTTGTACAAAATAAGTACGCTAAACAGAGGGCAAAATATGTTAAATCAATCTATTACTGAAAAACTCAATGAACAAATCAATTTAGAGTTCTATTCATCGAATGTATATTTGCAGATGAGCGCATGGTGTTCTCATCATGGTTATGAAGGCGCCGCAGCATTTTTATTACGCCACGCCGATGAAGAAATGGAACATATGCAAAAATTATTTACTTATGTGAATGAAACAAGTGGTATGCCTGTTTTGGGTAAAATTGATGCGCCTAAAAGTGACTATTCTTCTTTAAAAGAAGTATTTGAAATCACTTTAGAGCATGAAAAACATGTTACCGCTAAAATTAACGAACTGGTTGAAGTAACTTGGGAAAATAAAGACTACTCTACCTTTAATTTCTTACAATGGTACGTAGCAGAACAACACGAAGAAGAAAAATTATTTAGTAGCATTATCGATAAATTCAATTTAATGGGCGAAGATGGCCGTTCTTTATATTTCATCGATCGTGATTTATTAACATTAGAATAAGAGGAATAAACAAATGTTATCAAAAAATGTAATTGACTTACTCAATGCGCAAATGAATTTAGAGTTTTATTCTTCAAATCTCTATTTACAGATGAGCGCTTGGTGTGAACAAAACGGCTTTGAGGGTACGGCAAAATTTTTAGCAGAACATGCGGCTGAAGAGATGCAGCATATGCGTAAATTATTTACCTACTTAAATGAAACTGGCGCAATGGCAGTTATTACCGCAATTGATGAACCGCCTCATGAGTTTGATTCATTAAAACAAGTGATTGAAAAAACATATGAGCATGAGAAATTTATTACCGCTAAAATTAATGAGTTAGTTGGAAAAACTTTTGAAGAAAAAGATTATTCAGCCTTTAATTTCTTACAATGGTATGTAGCTGAACAGCATGAAGAAGAGAAATTATTCAGCAGCGTCTTGGATAAATTAAATCTTCTTGGCACTGATGGTAAAGGTCTATATCAAGTGGATAAAGATTTAGGAAAATTAGTATCTGCCAAATAAAATACAATCCCAGAGAAATTTTCTTCTCTGGGATTTTTCTTCTCTCCTACCCTTTAAGTATATTATTTCCTTTCGTAACACCTTATAAAAAAACAAATTTTATTGAATATTTGGAAATATAAGGGAGTTTTGTGATAAAATACTCAATTATTTTCTTTTTTATTCTATTTTGGTCGTCGGAGGAATAATGACAACCTCAGCAAACAAACGCTCAATAATGACACTTTTTTCTGATAAGTCCGATATTTATTGTCATCAAGTGAAAATTGTATTGGCCGAGAAAGGAGTCGCCTATGACTCAGAAGTGATTGATCCAAACGCAATTTCTGAAGATTTAATGGAACTTAATCCTTATGGCACAATTCCTACCCTTGTGGATCGTGACTTAGTATTATTTAATTCTCGTATTATTATGGAATATCTTGATGAGCGTTTTCCTCATCCCCCACTTATGCCCGTTTATCCTGTAGCGCGTGGTAAAAGCCGTTTGTTAATGTTACGTATTGAGCAAGATTGGTACCCTACTCTATTAGTTGCGGAAAATGGTTCTGAGGCGGAAAAAAGCAAAGCATTAAAACAACTTAAAGAGGAAATTCTTGCCATTGCTCCGATTTTTAGTCAAACGCCTTATTTTATGAGCGAGGAATTTAGCTTAGTCGACTGTTATATGGCGCCTTTATTATGGCGTTTACAAGACTTAGGTGTAGAATTTACTGGCGCTGGTAGCAAAGCGATTAAAACCTATATGGCACGTGTATTTGAGCGCGAGTCTTTTGTACAATCTCTTGGACATTCAACGCCTAAAAATTTAATGGACGATAAATAAGATGACAAAACCTCTCTCCCCAAAACGCCCTTATTTATTGAAGGCTTATTTTGATTGGTTAGTTGATAATGAGTTAACACCTTATCTTGTTGTGAATGCAGAATATTTTGGGGTAAAAGTCCCTACGGAATATGTCAAAGACGGACAAATCGTATTAAATTTATCTATAAATGCAGTAGGTAATTTAGAAATCACAAATGATTTTATCCAGTTTAGCGCGCGTTTTCGTGGCCAGCTGCAAAATATCCATATTCCAATGGGGGCTGCCATAGCCATTTACGCGCGTGAAAATGGTGAAGGGGTGATGTTTGAAGATGAATTACAATATGTTGAATCACTACAAGATCAGCCAATGGGGTTTGAAAATATTGTTGATTCGGACACTCAATTAAAATCCAAAGAAACCAATACAACGAAAAAACGAAAGGCAGACACCTCACATCTTCGCATAATCAAATAAATTGAATTTGAAAAAGCGTGCAGAAAGATGATTTTTGTTGGTTTTGATCATTTACAAAAAACCAATGCGTTTTTAGCTAAAATATGTTAAAAATGTCGTTTTAATATAAATTATGTTGAACTAATTAGGAAGTTATATGTCAAATTTACAAGCGATTATTGAAACTGCGTTTGAAAAACGTGCGGATATTACCCCAAAAACCGTAGACGCTGAGACTAAAAATGCAGTTGAAGCGGTTATTGCTGGTTTAGACAGTGGTAAATTTCGTGTTGCAGAAAAAATCAATGGTGAATGGATTGTTCATCAATGGCTTAAAAAAGCAGTATTACTCTCTTTCCGAATTAACGATAATCAGTTAATTGAAGGTGGTGAGACAAAATACTATGACAAAGTCCCTATGAAATTTGCTGATTATGACCAAGCACGTTTTCAACAAGAAGGCTTCCGTGTAGTTCCACCTGCAGCTGTACGTCAAGGTGCATTTATTGCAAAAAATACTGTATTAATGCCATCTTACGTGAACTTAGGTGCTTATGTTGATGAAGGAACAATGGTTGATACTTGGGCTACAGTAGGATCTTGTGCTCAAATTGGTAAAAATGTACATTTATCTGGTGGTGTAGGAATTGGTGGTGTATTAGAACCTTTACAAGCAAATCCTACAATTATTGAAGATAACTGCTTTATTGGCGCACGTTCTGAAATTGTAGAAGGCGTAATCGTTGAAGAAGGTTCTGTGATTTCTATGGGCGTTTTTATCGGCCAATCGACCAAAATTTATGATCGTGAAACCGGTGAAATTCATTATGGTCGTGTACCTGCTGGTTCAGTGGTGGTATCCGGTAGCTTACCGTCAAAATGCGGTAAATATAATTTATATGCAGCGGTAATTGTGAAAAAAGTTGATGCCAAAACACGTGGTAAAGTTGGTATTAATGAATTACTTCGCTCTATTGAGGAATAATTAAGCACATTTAGGCTAAATTATTATCATTTTGATAAGGATTCTAAGGATTAGATTTTTCTGATCCTTAATTTTATGCTAGACTTTTTGAAGTCCTGACTTTAAAAAGGAAGTATATTTTTTATTATAGACTAATCATACTTAGGAGAAATTATGAAAAAGTCACTATTAGCAACATTAGTTTTAAGTGCAACACTTGCTTTATCTGCATGTAACGATGAAAAAGTTAATCAAGCTGCGGATAAGGTGAAAGACGCTGCGACTGATGTAAAAGATGCAGCAGCTCAAAAAGTAGAAGAAGCTAAAAATGCAGTTTCTGATGCTGTTCAAGCCACAAGTGATAAAGCAGGCGAATTAAAAGATTCTGCGGCTCAAAAAATGGAAGAAGCTAAACAAGCAGTTTCCGATGCGGCTAAGGCAACTGAAGATAAAGCGGTTGAATTAAAAGATGCAGCTGCTCAAAAAGTAGAAGAAGTGAAAGCGGCGGCAGCAGAAAAGACTGCTGAAATTAAAGAAGCAGTTTCACAAAAAACAGAAGAAATGAAACAAATGGCTTCTGATGCAGCGAAATCAACTGAAGATAAAGCAGCTGATACAAAAGATGCTGTAGCAGCTAAAGCGGAAGCAGCTAAAGAAAATGTAGAAGCAAAAGCTGATGCAGTCGCTCAAAAAGCAGAAGAAGCGAAAGCTGCTGCTGCAAATAAATCAGACGAAGTAAAAGCTGATGTAAAAGAAAAAGTAGAAGCTGTCGTTAAAGATGCTGAAGAAGCAAAAGATACTGCAGTAGAAAAAATCAAGTCTGCAGCAGAAAAAGCTGAAGATAAAATTGAAGAGATGAAAAACTCTGCTGAGTCAAACGCTAAATAACAAGTATTTTTTCATACCATAGGCAGTTAAAAACTGCCTATTTTTTTAGTCGCAACATACGATAATCATACTAATGAGGATAAAGATCATGCCTGCTCAGCAATTGATTTCTCAATTAACCCAAATTGTTGGTACACAATATATCATTACTGATCCTGCTAAAACCGAAGTCTATCGTAGTGGTTATCGTTTTGGGAGTGGTAATGCGTTGGCTGTAGTACGTCCTGCTACGCTACTTGAATTTTGGCAAATATTAAAAGTGTGCGTAGAACATGATGTTATTATTATCAATCAAGCTGCAAATACTGGATTAACGGGTGGCTCAACGCCAAGTGGTGATGATTACGATAGAGATATTGTGCTCATTAATACAATGCGAATTAATGGTATTCAGTTAATTAATCAAGCTCAGCAAGTGGTTTGTTTACCTGGCTCTACTTTAAATGAATTAGAAATTAAACTAAAAGCCCATAATCGTGAACCACATTCAGTGATAGGTTCATCTTGTATTGGTGCTTCCGTTATAGGGGGAATTTGTAATAACTCAGGTGGCGCGTTAGTTCAAAGAGGTCCCGCTTATACTGAAATGGCCCTATATGCCCAGTTAAATGAACAAGGCCAATTAGAGCTTAAAAACCATTTAGGTATTGATTTAGGGGAAACACCAGAAGAAATTTTAATCAATCTGCAAGAAGAGCGCTACCAGCGTAAAGATATTATACAAGATTGTGGCCAAGGCCATGATCATCATTACTGCCATCATGTTCGTCAAATAGATGAAGACTCCCCTGCTCGCTTTAATGCAGATCCGAAAAGGCATTATGAAGCCTCAGGTAGCGCAGGAAAGTTAGCGATTTTTGCAGTACGTTTAGACACATTCCCTCTCGAGGAAAAAACCGCAGTGTTCTATATTGGAACCAATCAAACAGAAACCCTTAATGAACTCCGCCGTCATATGCTAGCAAATTTCTCACAATTGCCCATTTCCGGTGAGTATATCCATCGAGATGCTTTTGATATTGCAGCCCGTTATGGAAAAGATACTTTTTGGGTAATCAAGAAATTTGGAACCCATTGGTTACCAAAACTCTTTTCCGCTAAAGCTTATATTGATCGTATTGGTAAAAAAATAGCGTTTTTGCCACCGCACTTTAGCGATAAAGTCTTACAGCTTATTGGCAAAATTTTACCTGAACATTTACCAAAAAGCCTATGGCAATATCATCATCAATATGAACATCATTTGATTGTTAAAATGGGTGGTGACGGTATACAGGAAGCAAAAGACTTCTTTCAACATTACTTTCATGATAAAGCAAAAGGCAATTATTTTGAATGTAATCCAGAGGAAACACAAGCAGCAATGTTACATCGTTTTGCAGTTGCTTCTGCTGCAGTAAGATATCGAGCCATTCACGCTAATGAAGTGGAGGACATTGTCGCTCTTGATATAGCGTTACGTCGTAACGAACAAGATTGGTTTGAAACATTGCCACCTGAAATTGACACGAAAATCAGTCATAAGCTCTATTATGGACATTTTATGTGCCATGTTTTTCACCAAGATTATATTGTTAAGAAAGGCAATGATTGCATCGCATTAGAACATGATATGCTTAAATTACTCGATCAACGAGGCGCACAATATCCTGCAGAGCATAATGTTGGACATCTATATGAAGCAAAACCTGAACTACGAGAGTTCTATAAGTCTCTTGACCCAACAAATAGCTTTAATCCTGGTATTGGCCATACGAGTAAAAAGAAATTCTGGCAAAAATAACCGTTAAGGGCAAAATAGTTTGCCCTTACTTCCCTACTCTAATCTCCCCAACGCTGGAATAAATCTTGTTCTAATTCAATATCCAGTTGATCACACAAACGGTTAATACTTTGATTAATAATATCATCTAAAGTTTGAGGTCGATGATAAAAAGCGGGCATAAGGGGGGTAATTTTTGCACCTATCTCAGCAGCTTGTACCATAAGACGTAAATGCCCTAAATGCAATGGCGTTTCTCGAACACATAAAATCAATGGCTTACTTTCTTTTAAGCAAACATCCGCCGCACGCGTGATTAAATCGTTCGTGTAACTATGAGCAATTCCTGATAAGGTTTTAATTGAACAAGGTAAGATAACCATACCTAAAGTGCGGTAAGATCCTGAAGATATTTTAGCGCCTATATCACGGAAATCATGGTTTTCATCAGCCAAGGCGCGCACTTGCTGTACTGTATAATCCGTTTCGGCCACAATAGTTTGCTTTGCCGCCTGGCTCATGATTAAATGGGTTTCAATATCAGTATTTTTTAGAAGCTCTAACAAACGAACGGCATAAATAGCGCCAGAAGCGCCAGTTATGCCGATGATAAGCCTTTGTTTTTTTCTTAAAGTCATTATTCGTTATGTATCTCTAAATTAGTCGCATCTTTTGCACGTTTTTTCTTTGCACTATCGTTTCGCAAATTCGCTATGTTATCGAGATAGTCTTGAGTGACATCGCCCGTTACATAGAGACCTGTAAATACAGAACAATCAAAATCTTTAATTGTCGGGTTCTCTTCTTGGACGGATAAAGTTAACGCTTCTAGATCTTGAAAAATTAAGCGGTCTACGCCAATTAATTTAGCAATTTCATCAACTTCGCGGTTATAGGCTATCAATTCATGTTTAGTCGGCATATCAATGCCATAGACATTAGGATAGCGGATCTCAGGCGCTGCTGAAGCAAAATAAATTTTCTTAGCGCCGGCAGCTCTGGCCATCTCCACAATTTGCTCAGATGTTGTACCTCGCACAATGGAATCATCTACTAATAGCACATTTTTTCCCTTAAACTCTGCAGAAATCGTATTGAGTTTACGTCTTACTGCACTTGTGCGTTGTGCTTGGCCTGGCATAATAAATGTTCGTCCAACATAGCGATTTTTCACAAATCCTTGACGATACGGTTTATTTAATACATGAGCAATACGCAATGCGATATCATTTGACGTTTCAGGAATTGGAATAACAACATCAATATCTAAATCTTGCCACTCTTTAGCAATTTTTTGTCCTAAGCGTTCTCCCATATGCACCCGTGCAGCATATACAGATACGCCATCAATACAAGAATCCGGACGCGCAAAATACACAAACTCAAAAATACATGGTGTTAATTGTGGATTCTCTGCGCATTGCTGAGCATAGAGTTTCCCATCAAAAGTAATGTAAATCGCTTCGCCAGGTTCAACATCTCGAACAAATTCAAAGCCTGCTGTATCTAGTGCGACACTTTCAGAAGCAAACATATATTCCGTTTTTCCTGAATCTTCACGCTTACCCAAAACAAGCGGGCGAATACCATGTGGATCACGAAAAGCGACCATTCCATGTTGAATGATCATGGCAATACACGCATAAGCCCCACGAATCTCTTTATGAGTTGCTTTAATGGCGGTAAATATATCTTCTGGTGTTAAACTATCTTTATCAATTTGATCAAAATGATAAGCCAAAATATTTAACAATGCTTCTGAATCTGAATTTGTGTTGACGTGACGACGAGCGCGTTTAAACAAAACTTCTTTTAGCTCTTTTGAATTAGTTAAATTACCATTATGTACCAAAGTTAATCCATAAGGAGAATTTACATAAAATGGCTGTGCTTCTGAAACACTTGAACTTCCAGCTGTAGGATAACGAACATGGCCAATCCCGGTATTGCCCTGTAACCTTAACATGTGAACCTGTTGAAATACATCACTGACTAAGCCATTTGCTTTACGCAAGCGAAAACGATTTTCATCATCTATAGTGACAATACCTGCTGCGTCTTGTCCTCGATGCTGTAATACAGTTAATGAATCATAGATAGATTGATTCACAGGCTGATGACTGACGATTCCAACAATACCACACATAATGTGTTACCCTCTCATTATAAATAGATTAAAGATTTGATTTTAAAAAACTCGAACTGGCTTGTAGTTGTTGGAAGAACCACTCAACGACAAAACCAAAGTGCGGTATTAATTTAGATTCTTTCCACCATTCACTTTGATTAAACTGAGTAAATGTGTCTACAAAAAATAATAAAGCCGCGACAATGAGCACACCACGCAATAAGCCAAAACACGCTCCTAATACGCGATCAGTACCAGATAATCCTGTTTTATCAACTAGTTGACCCAACATATAATTGACTATCGCACCAACAATTAACGTGGCGATAAATAGAATCACAATAGCGACACCATTACGAATATATGTAGATTCAATTTGAGTAAAATAATTGGCTAAATAAGGGTAAAACTGGCTTGCAATAAAAAATGCTACTAACCAACTTGCAAGAGACATCACTTCCCTTACAAAACCTCTTAATAAGCTCACAATTATGGAAAATGCGATTATGCCAATAATAATATAATCAATCATGCCAATCTCTCATTTAAAACTCTATACGGGATTATCTTGGCTGCAACTATTTTAATAAAATTTGATAAAAAAGAAAACGTTTGCGTATGCAAATTTTCCTACGTAACGAGTTGTTGGTGAAACGAAAGTTGCAAATATAGCATTTTTTTCCTTATACTGAAAGAGCAACCCATTCACAATGCATTAACATTTGTTTTTAGAAATGATATGATGTTTTTATTTAGGACATAAGCACACATTTTATGGTAACACAACAAGAATTTAGAAATGCGATGGCGCACTTAACCGCCCCTGTCAACATTATTACCACAACGGGACAATTTGGCACTGTAGGATTAACAGTTTCCGCAGTTTGTTCTGTAACCGACTCTCCTCCAACAGTATTGATGTGCATTAACCAAAGTAGCGAACTTCATGATATTATCGCGAATAATGGTTTAGTGTGTATCAATATCTTAAATAGCGAGCAGCAAGAATTAGCTTTACATTTTGCTAATATGAAAGACAGCACTATGGCTGAACGTTTAGCTTGGGATATTTGGTCGATTAATGAAAAAGGGCTTCCAATACTCACTGAAGCCGTTGCCAATTTAGAAGGGCGAATTGTGAACCAACACCAAATGGGCAGTCATTCTGTTTTTATGGTGGAAATTGATGATATTCAAATAAATAGTCAAGCAGCATTGGGCTATTTTAATCGCCAATTTCATACACTGCCACACCTATAGTTTACACCTCTTGCCAAAAAGTGCGGTCTAATTTTTGTTGTGCTTTCTTTAAGACTTCAGCAAGGTGTTGATAAGTTGGCACATCTTTTACAGGTGGTAAAAAAACATTCACTTGCTGTAATTTTTGAATAATTTCATAAAACCAGACCGCACTTTGAGGAGATAAAGGGGTATTCGCACGTTTTCCAAGCCAATATAATCCCTGCATAGGCAATAACAAAGCAAAAAGCGCTGTTAACACAGCCGCTGATGTAGATACCATGCCGATGCTATAAAATTGTTGCCACACTAATGCAAATACGGCAAGAAAAGGCATTGTTTTTTGAGCAAATTGGGTGGCTTTAATAATTCTATTTTCTGGAAAAATGATACCTAGCTTAGATTCTAAAGGCCAAGTATTCAAATATTGCTGCCCATCTTTAAAAATACGCACTATCGACATAAATGACACTACCCTTTCTTGATATAATTTATGCTCATTGAAATTTCTTTCATTCTAACATAGCACAAATAAAAGATTAATCTAACTTTTATGCTTTGAATTTTTCAACGCCATTTCATTTTTATCAACATTTTTTAAAAAATTAAACTTTTTTTGAGTTAAATCGTGTTTTTATACTGTTCAGTAATTTATTTTAGTCGCTAAAAGGTGTATTCTATATAGGATAAGCTTTTATGGCTGTTCGTTCTCTGAGCGAATTCTTTTAACTCAATCAAATAAGGTTATATACATGTCTCAAAAATTGATCCTTATCTTAAATTGTGGCAGTTCCTCATTAAAATTTGCCATTTTAGACCCTCAAACAGGTGATGAGAAATTATCCGGATTAGCTGAAGCATTTTTCTTACCAGAAGCACGTATTAAATGGAAATTAAATGGTGAAAAAGGACAGGCCGAACTTGGTAGCGGTGCTGCACACAGTGAAGCACTAAATTTCATGGTAAACAATATCCTTTCCCTTGCTCCTGAACTCAAACAAAGTATCGTTGCCATTGGACATCGAATTGTTCATGGTGGTGAAAAATTCACATCTTCTGTCGTGATTACTGATGAAGTTGTCCAAGGTATTAAAGATGCAACACAATTTGCACCATTACATAACCCAGCTCATATCATTGGTATTGAAGAAGCGTTTAAAATCTTCCCTGAATTAAAAGAAAAAAATGTTGCTGTGTTTGATACCGCTTTCCATCAAACTATGCCTGAGCAAGCTTATTTATATGCATTGCCTTATTCTTTATATAAAGATCACGGTGTTCGTCGCTATGGTTTCCATGGCACAAGTCACTATTATGTGAGCCGAGAAGCTGCGAAACGTGTTGGCGTAGCTGAAGATAAAATCAACGTGATCACTTGTCATTTAGGCAATGGTGGTTCAGTCTCTGCTATCCGTCAAGGAAAATGTATTGATACTTCAATGGGATTAACGCCATTAGAAGGGTTAGTCATGGGAACTCGTTGTGGTGATCTCGATCCTGCCATTATTTTCTATATGCATGATACTTTAGGTATGAGCGTTGAGGAAATTAACACTACCCTAACCAAAAAATCAGGTCTACTTGGTTTAACTGAAGTAACCAGCGATTGTCGTTATGCAGAAGATAACTACGATAAAGAAGCACCAGCAAAACGCGCCCTTGATGTTTTCTGTTATCGTTTAGCAAAATATATTGGCTCTTATATGGCGGTTATTGGCGATCGTCTAGATGCCATTGTGTTTACTGGAGGAATTGGTGAAAACTCCGCTCTTGTGCGTGAAGTGACATTAAACCATTTAAAACTTTTTGGCTATGAAATTGATCAAGAGAAAAACTTAGCCGCACGTTTTGGTCATGAAGGCGCAATTACAAAAGACGGTACACCGTTAGCCATTGTTATCCCAACCAATGAAGAGCTTGTTATCGCTCAAGATACTGCTCGTTTATGTATTAAGTAACTTTCTCAAACTGCCGAACATCATCGGCAGTTTCTATTTTAACCAGTGATATTGAAGGTAATTTTTTTATTATGTCTCGTACAATAATCCTTATTCCAATTAGCGCCGGTGTTGGCTTAACGAGTGTTAGTTTAGGTCTCATGCACGCACTTGAACAAAAAGGTGCAAAAATTGGTTTTATGAAACCTATTTCTCAGCCGAGTTCTGGTGAAGATAAAATCGACCGGACAACATCTATCGTACGTACCAGCATGACGATAGATACTGCTGAACCTTTTATGTTAAGTGTTGCTGAATCTTTAATTGGGCAAAATCAATCAGATGTCCTATTAGAAAAAATAGTTGAACACCATCAACAATTATTAAAAAACAATGAAATTGTGATTGTTGAAGGCCTTATTCCAACGCGTAAAAACGCGTATGCGAATAGCATTAACTATGAAATAGCACAAGCTTTAGATGCTGAAATTATTCTCGTCGCAGCACCTTCAACAGAAACCCCTTCTGCATTAAAAGAACGCATTAAAGCCGCTGTATCGCAATTTGGTGGTCAAAATAATGCAAACTTACTCGGTGTAGTGATTAACAAATTTAATGCACCAGTTGATGAATCAGGTAGAACTCGTCCAGATTTGACTGAAATTTTTGATTCTTTCCAGCACAGCAATAATCAAATTTCTGAAGTACATAAACTTTTTGAAAAAAGCAAAATTAAATTATTAGCATGTATTCCATGGAAGCCTGAGTTAATTGCAACCCGAGCAATTGATTTAGTCAAACATTTAGGTGCTGCAATTATTCATGAAGGGGAAATCAATACACGACGTATCAGAAGCATCACGTTCTGTGCAAGAAGTTTACCGAATATGGTTGAACATTTTCGCGTTGGAAGCCTCTTAGTGACTTCTGCTGACCGTCCTGATGTTATCGTTGCTGCTGCATTGGCTGCAATGAGTGGTGTCAAAATTGGTGCTGTATTATTAACTGGCGGTTATAAAATTGACTCACAAATTAAGAAATTATGTGAACATGCCATTGAAAGCACCGGACTACCGATCTTCCGCGTTGAAGGGAATACCTGGCAAACAGCATTAAATCTACAAAGTTTTAATTTAGAAGTCCCTGTAGATGATAAAGAACGTATAGACAATATCAAGCAGTATGTCAGCGATGAAATTAACGCTTCATTCATTGATTCTTTGATTGCGAAAACATCACGTTTACGTCGCTTATCTCCTCCAGCATTCCGCTTCCAATTAACTGAGCTTGCGCGCGCTGCACAAAAACGCATTGTATTACCTGAAGGTGATGAGCCTAGAACCATTAAAGCAGCGGTACTTTGTGCGGAACGTGGTATTGCAGAATGTATCTTGTTAGCCGATCCGGTTGAGGTACAACGTGTTGCTGAAGCACAAGGTGTACAACTGACTAAAGGCATTACGATTATTGATCCGAAAACAGTACGTGAAAATTATGTCGCTCGTTTAGTTGAATTACGTAAAGCGAAAGGTATGACGGAAGTGATCGCTCAAGAACAACTTAAAGATAATGTTGTATTGGGTACCATGATGCTTGAAGCTAACGAAGTAGATGGATTAGTATCTGGTGCAGTACATACTACTGCAAATACTATTCGTCCACCAATGCAAATTATTAAAACCGCACCAGGTAGCTCAATTGTTTCTTCTATTTTCTTTATGTTACTGCCTGATCAAGTATTGGTATATGGTGACTGTGCGGTTAATCCAGATCCAAGTGCAGAACAGTTAGCTGAAATTGCTATTCAATCTGCTGATTCTGCTAAAGCTTTTGGTATTGATCCTAAAGTGGCGATGATCTCCTACTCTACTGGTACATCAGGTTCTGGTGCTGACGTAGAAAAAGTAAAAGAAGCCACTCGTTTAGCGCAGGAAAAACGTCCAGATCTTATCATCGACGGCCCACTACAATACGATGCGGCAATTATGGAAGACGTGGCTCGTTCAAAAGCGCCAAACTCACCAGTAGCAGGGAAAGCAACAGTCTTTATCTTCCCTGATTTAAATACCGGAAATACTACTTATAAAGCCGTTCAACGTTCTGCAGACCTCGTTTCTATAGGCCCTATGTTACAAGGTATGCGTAAACCAGTAAACGATTTATCACGTGGCGCTTTAGTTGATGATATTGTATATACAATCGCATTAACCGCAATTCAAGCCACACAGTAAGTCAGTATAGGGGGATATCAATCCCCCTTTTTATATGATTTCATCTCAATGATTAGCTTCTTTCTCTAAAATATTTTCATTTTGTACCGCACTTTCTCTCTGTTTCTCTACGGAAGATTCACCATAATGTTGATACGTTTTATAGAAAAATGCGGTCAGTAAAATAATCAACATCACTATAATCTGAATCAACCGTGTTTTGGTGAGCTTTTGAGCCGCCATCATTTACCTCTTTCTTTGTATTTTTACTTCTTTAATTGATAATTTAATGATATTATTTGAGATAGATCAATTTTACACGATTTCTCGTTGATAATGAGGATTAAATGGAAATTTTAACGTCAAAAATAAAAGTGGGGCGCCGAATTCAATCGGGTGGGTGCGCAATTCATTGTCAGGATTGTAGTATTAGTCAACTTTGTATTCCTTTTACGCTCAACGAACATGAACTTGATCAGCTTGATAATATTATTGAACGCAAAAAACCTATTCAAAAATCTCAAGTCATTTTTAAAGCTGGCGATGAATTAAAATCACTCTACGCTATCCGTTCTGGCACAATTAAATCCTATACTATCAGCGAAACCGGTGAAGAACAAATTACCTCTTTTCATCTGCCGGGAGATCTTGTAGGTTTTGATGCTATCAACAATATGCGCCATCCTAGTTTTGCACAAGCCTTAGAAACCGCTATGGTATGCGAAATCCCATTTGATATTCTTGATGATCTTTCTGGTAAAATGCCAAAGCTACGCCAACAAATTATGCGTTTGATGAGTAATGAAATCCGAAGTGATCAAGAAATGATTTTATTATTGTCTAAAATGAATGCTGAAGAACGTTTAGCTGCGTTTATTATCAACCTTTCTAATCGTTATTCCGCTCGTGGTTTTTCTGCTCGTGAATTTCGTTTAACGATGACACGTGGTGATATTGGAAATTATCTAGGATTAACGGTAGAAACTATTAGCCGTTTATTGGGACGTTTCCAAAAATCAGGCGTATTATCCGTTCAAGGCAAATATGTCACGATTAATGACCTTGCAGAATTACAACAAATTTCGGGTTCTGTGAATCCAAGAATAAAATTATTGTAAACAACAAAAAAGCGACTCGCTGTAAATTGAAAAACGGGAGTCGCTAACGTTTCTAATAATTGTCATATTTTCAGATTTCATGACCGTTATAAGAAATAACAACCTAAATTGTGCTAACTCTCTTAATCCTTTTATGAACAGGAGTTTATTCATGAGTAAATCAACTATCATCTATACTTACACCGACGAAGCCCCTGCCCTAGCAACTCATTCGCTACTACCCATTATTCAAGTCTTTACCAAAAGCGCTGATATCAACGTGGTGACTAGCGATATTTCTTTAGCTGCGCGTATTTTATCGCAATTTCCTGAATATTTAAGTGCAGAACAACATACCCCAGATGCACTGGCACAACTAGGAGAAATTGTTAAACAACCCGATGCCAATGTTATCAAACTACCAAATATTTCTGCCTCTGTGCCACAACTGCTCGCGACCATCAAAGAACTACAAAACAAAGGCTACGCCATTCCTGATTATCCAACCGACACTACCACTGATGAACAAAAAGAAATCCAAGCACGCTATGACCGAGTCAAAGGTTCTGCGGTAAATCCTGTTCTACGTGAAGGTAACTCAGATCGTCGCGCGCCAAAAGCAGTAAAAAACTTTGCTAAAAAATTTCCACATTCTATGGGCGCATGGAGCGCAGACAGTAAAACCCATGTTGCAACAATGGGGGCAAACGATTTTTATCATAACGAAAAATCCGTGACAGTACCAAATGAAACAACTGTCGACTTCGTTTTTACCGATAAACATGGCACAAAGAATACCCTACGTAAGCCATTGCCATTAAAAGCGGGTGAAATCTTAGATGCGACCGTAATGAATAAAAATGCGCTCATTACTTTCTTAAAGCACGAAATCCAAGATGCGAAAGACAAAGGTGTGTTATTTAGCTTACACATGAAAGCGACCATGATGAAAGTATCAGATCCAATTATCTTTGGTCATGCTGTAAAAGCTTTTTTTGCGCCAGTTTTTGAAAAATACGGTGACAAATTGGCACAAGTTGGTGTTAATGTGAACAATGGTTTGGGCAACTTATTTGCCAATCTTGAAAAACTAGATGAAGAAACACGTCTTGGAGTCGAGGCGCTCATCACTCAATCTTACACTGATGGCCCAGATATTGCTATGGTTGACAGCGATAAAGGCATTACCAATCTACATGTGCCTAGCGATATCATTGTCGATGCTTCTGTACCCGCTATGATTCGCTCATCAGGCCGTATGTGGAATCGACATGGTGAGCTACAAGATACTAAAATCACCATTCCGGATAGCACTTATGCAGGGGTATATCAAGCGGTGGTAGATTTTTGTAAAGAACACGGTGCATTTGATCCAACCACAATGGGAACCGTTCCAAATGTAGGGCTAATGGCTCAAAAAGCGGAAGAATACGGCTCACATGACAAAACCTTTGAAATGACAGCGGACGGTAAAGTAGAAATTATTGATGCTGCGGGTAATGTCTTGCTTGCCCATGATGTGCAAGCTGGTGATATTTGGCGCGCTTGCCAAACTAAGGACGCTGCTGTTACTGACTGGGTACAATTAGCCGTTAATCGTTCACGCCTAAGTGGTATGCCGGCAGTATTTTGGTTAGATGAAAAACGTGCTCATGATGCGCAACTCATCAAAAAAGTTAATGCTACATTAGCAACGCTTGATACAACAGGCTTAGATATTCGCATTTTACCATTAGTGGAAGCGGCTAAACATACACTTAACCGACTAAAAAATGGCGAAGATACCATTAGTGTCACCGGTAACGTTATGCGTGACTACCTCACTGACTTATTCCCAATCTTAGAGCTTGGCACATCTGCTAAGATGTTGTCCATTGTGCCTTTGATGAACGGTGGTGGCATGTTTGAAACAGGCGCTGGCGGTAGCGCACCAAAACACGTTCAGCAATTTAATGCAGAAAACCATTTGCGTTGGGATAGCTTAGGTGAGTTTTTGGCATTAGCCGTATCTCTTGAGCATACTGCCCAAAAAACGGGTAATGCCAAAGCGCAAGTACTCGCTGATGCCCTAGATGCAGCCACTGAAAAATTGTTACTAAACGACAAATCACCAAAACGTAAAGCGGGTGAAATAGATAATCGTGGTAGCCATTTCTATCTTGCATTATATTGGGCGCAGGCATTAGCTTCGCAAAGCAAAGATAGCGATTTAGCAGCAGAATTTGCACCTATTGCAGAAGCCCTTTCAATCCAAGAGCAAACCATTATCAATGAACTTAATGCTGTTCAAGGTAAGGCGGTAGATGTTCACGGTTATTATGCCGCAGATCGTGAACTTATCACCGCAGCTATGCGTCCTAGCGCAACCTTTAATGACATCATTGCGCGTTTAGGATAAATCATCAGAGAGGCAAGCTACACGGGCTTGCCTCTATAAATATACGTTGTAATACAATAAGTTATTTCTGAAAGTTTTTTATCTATCTACTTGTTATTCTGCTTTAAATCCCCTATGCTATAAATAACCCACATATAATATCGGAGGTTATAAGTATATGAAGTTCACTAATATTTTAGTTGTTTTAAATCCTGAAACGGAAAAACAATATGCTCTTGCTCGCGCCGTGCGCTTAGCAAAAGAACAAAAACATGAACATCCTATCAAAATTACCCTATTCCTTACTGTTTATGAACTGTCTTATGAAATGAGTGCGTTACTTTCTTCCGAAGAGCGAGAGGAAATGCATAATGGTGTTATTCAACAACGCTTAGAGCTTTTACAGCCTTATTTAGAAAAATATGCTGATCCAATGATTCAATTTGAGTCTAGTGTTGTTTGGAATAGTAATGAAGCCGAAGCCATTGTTCAGCAAATTACTGAAAAACACTATGATTTAGTTGTTAAATATACAAAAGAAGAAGATAGTCTTGCAGCGTTGATCTTTACGCCAATGGATTGGCAACTACTCCGCAAATGTGAAGTCCCGATTTTAATTGTTAAAGATGGCGATTGGAAACATCAACGTCGAATATTAGTTGCCGTGAATGTATCAGGCGATGAAGAATATCATGAGAGTTTTAATCAAGAACTCATCACCATGAGCATGGATTTAGCCGAAACTTATGAACGAGGCAATATTCATTTAGTCAATGCCTATCCTCCGACACCGGTCAATATGGCAATTGATTTACCTGAATTCAATGCTTCAGAATACAGTAATAGTATTCGCGGACAGCATCTACTGAATATGAAAAAATTACGCCAGCAATTTGGAATTGATGAAGATCATACCCATGTGTACGAAGGTTTTCCGGAAGAGGTAATCCCTAAAGTTGCTCAAGAGCTGGGAGCAGAACTTGTAGTATTAGGAACGGTTGGACGTACTGGCTTATCCGCTGCTTTTTTAGGTAATACTGCAGAACATGTTATTAGCAAATTAAATTGCAATTTGCTTGCAATTAAACCGAGTAAAAAGGTTGAATAATATCGTTTGAAATAACGGGCAAAATTTAATTTTTGCCCTCATTCTTTTTATCCGCATTTTGTTCACGTAATTCTTTGGCAACTAAAGCGATAGCCTGCCCACTTCCCATTCCTTCCGCCATCAGTTGTTGAATTCTTTCTACGGCTTTTTGTTGTTCTTCGTGAGTTAAATTAAGATCAATCATATATTCTCCAAGTAAAAGTGCGGTCAAAAAATAAAATTTTTTAACCGCACTTCTCTAATAAAATTTAACGTAAAATTAATACAGGTTTGTCGCTATAACGCGCAACTTTCACCGTGTTAGAGCTTAACCCCTCTTTGTGTGCATGAGTGGCCATCATAATGATTAAATCAATATTTTTTTCATGAGCAATTCGATTGATTTCCTCATAAACCACACCATGTGCCACAATATGTTGCACTTTTGCATTATCAGGGAAATATTTCTGAGTGAATTCGTGTAAAGCTTTATTTGCTTCTTTCATCACATCTTTATCAAAATTACTCGGTAAAAATGAAGACACGAAGCTACTGCCCAACTGAGGAATAACACTCATCACCCGGTAAATAGCATCAGGGTTATGCTTTGTGATTTCTAAGGCGGTTTTCACCGCCTGCTGCGCATCATCTAAATGACTTAAATCTGCTGTAATAAGAATTTTATTAAACATAGGCTATCCTTATTCATTAATTCTGCGACGTTGCAATATTGCAAGCCCGAAAATGAGTAATAACGCAGGAATAAATATCCATTCTTTTGCTAATGCATTTTTAACTGGTAATGCAACATCTAATAAGACTTGATCCCAATTTAATCCCGCTTTCGCTGCAGGGGAATCTAATTCCACATTATCAATAATAATTTTGTTTATTTCTTCCCCGTCATATTCTATTTTGTCTTCCGTAGTTAACAAGGTTAACCCCAATTTTTGTAAACGCTCCTCTCCTGTACTACCTTCCGGCACCGATAATTGTGTATAAAACTCTATCGGCGAACCGTATGGATTAATACCTGAGACTTTTAACGTTAATGCTTCACCAACCGGTGCTTTTTGCAATTCTTCAACTAAATGAGTTGGCGCAGTATGCTGTTCACTTGGCGAAATATATTCCATAAAGAAACCAGGACGGAATAAAGCAAACGCAAGCACAATTAATGCAACGCTTTCCCATAAGCGATTACGACGGAAAAAGTATCCCATTGTTCCTGCGGTAAACACTAAAATACCAATCGTTGACACAATAAAGACCATAATCCCTTTCCATAATCCAACATCAATTAATAATAAATCCGTATTAAAGATGAATAAGAAAGGTAAAATCGCCGTACGTAAACTATACATAAATGCCGTTAAACCGGTTTTAATCGGATCTCCGCCAGACACAGCCGCTGCCGCAAAAGAGGCTAAACCAACAGGAGGCGTAACATCCGCCATAATACCAAAATAGAAAACAAATAAGTGTACTGCGATTAAAGGAACAATCAATCCATTTTGACGCCCTACTTCAACGATGACCACGGCCATTAACGAAGAAACCACAATATAATTAGCCGTTGTTGGCAATCCCATTCCTAGAATTAAACTAAAACCCGCCACGAGAATTAACATCAATAAAATGTTCCCCATAGACAAGGTTTCAATAATTGAAGAAAGCTGAACACCGAAACCGGTTAACGCAACAACACCAACAATAATCCCGGCTGTCGCGGTTGCAATACCGATACCAATCATATTGCGCGCCCCCGTTTCTAACCCTTCAACTAAATCTTTCCAACCTTTTAAGAATTCCGCTTTATATTGATGTTGTTTTCTGAAAAACGCTAATAATGGACGCTGTGTCACTAAAATAACAATAAGTGTTAATGTTCCCCAGAATGCCGATAACCCTGGTGACATCTGTTCAACCATCAAACACCAAATTAAAATCACAACAGGTAATAAGAAATGCAAACCCGCATTGACCGTTGGTCTAACAGATGGTAAAACCACTACTGGCGCATGAGGATCATCCACTTCTAAATCTGGGAATTTCGCTACACGAGCTAATAATGCAATATAAACGATGGCAATTGCAGCTAAAATAATCGCAAAGGCAAAATCAGGCGTAAGCGCTTTAATCCACCCTAAACCATACTCAACCACAAAATAAAGCAAACAGATTGCGATAAACGTGCCTAAAGCGCGTAGTAATGACACAACCCAAGGTTTTGCAACATCTGTGCGTGGTAAACCCTGTAGATTAAGCTTACAAGCTTCTAAATGAACGATATATACTAATGCGATATAAGAAATTAACGCAGGCAAAAATGCATGGGTAATTAATTGGCTATATGGCATATTCACATATTCAATCATTAAAAATGCAGCTGCGCCCATTACTGGTGGCATAATTTGTCCATTTACTGAAGATGCCACTTCAACCGCACCAGCCTTTTCAGGTGAAAAACCAACGCGTTTCATCATAGGAATAGTAAAGGTTCCTGTGGTCACAACATTAGCAATAGAGGAGCCTGAAATTAAACCGGTTAATCCTGAAGCAACCACAGCGGCTTTAGCTGGCCCGCCGCGTAAATGACCTAAATAAGCAAAAGCACTTTTAATAAAATAGTTCCCCGCTCCCGCTTTATCTAACAAGGCACCAAATAAAACAAAGAGGAAAACATATTTAGTCGATACCCCTAATGCCACACCAAACACCCCTTCGGTTGTAATCCATTGTTGGTTAATGATGTGGGATAAGGAACCCGTGCGATGACTAATAAGCCAATCACTTGGCAAAAATTGTCCAAAGTAATTATAGAGTAAGAATACAATGGCAATAATCACCAATGGCAAGCCTAGACTGCGACGAGTAGCTTCTAATAGTAATAAAATCCCGATACACCCTACAATAATATCTTGTGTATTAGGCGCACCAAAGCGACCAATTAGGCTTTCATAGAAAAAGAGATAATACGCCGCTAAAAAAGCACCAACAGTTGCAAAAATCCAGTCAATTAACGGGATATGGCGTTTTGGTGAGTTTTTAAAGGCAGGATAAGACAGATAAGCAAGAAATAGCGCAAAGGCTAAGTGAACTGAGCGTGCTTTGGTATCATCTAAAACAACATTAATACCGCCTAAACCCATACTCCTTAAGCCTTCCTGTAGCCAAAATGGTACTGGAGAAGCATAATAAAGTTGAAATAATGACCATAATATAGCTACGCCAATAATTAATTTTTTCGGGAACCCTGATGGATCACGTCCTCCTGTGTCGCTTGAGGCGACCATATCTTGCAAATCATCATAATCGATTTGATTTTTCGCAGACATTTTATAACTCCTTAAAAACAGAGAATAAACCAAAAAAGGCAGGAAACACCTGCCTTAAAGAATCACTTTAAAAGATGAGAAATTATAACCAACCTTTCTCTTTATAATAACGTGCCGCACCTTCATGTAATGGCGCTGATAAGGCATTTTTAATCATATCTTCTTCTTTTAAGTTAGCAAATGCCGGATGTAAACGTTTAAAGCGGTCAAAATTATCAAATACTGCTTTTACAACTGCATACACAGAATCCGCATCAACGTCAGAAGAGGTGACTAAGGTTGCATATACCCCGAAGGTCTCAACATCGTTATCTGTGCCTGTATATAAACCACCTGGAATAATCGCTTTCGCATAATAAGAATTATCCGCGATAAGCTTATCAATTTCAGGCCCTGTAATCGGCACTAAATGAGCAGAACAAGAAGCTGCGGCTTCTTTTAACGCGCCATTTGGGTGACCTACGTTATAAGTAATCGCATCAAGGTTGTTGTCACACATTACAGAAGCCATTTCAGCCGGTTTTAACTCTGAAGCCACTTTGAAAATTGAAGTGTCTAATCCTTTTGCCGCTAAAATAACGTTCATTGTTGCGCGAGTACCGGAACCTGGATCCCCGACATTAACACGCTTACCTTTTAAATCATCAAAATTGTTAATATTTGCATCTGTACGAGCCATTAAAGTAAATGGTTCTGGGTGAAGAGAAAAGACTGCACGTAATTTGTCGTTTTTCTTACCTTCAAAAGAACTCGTACCGTTATAGGCATGATATTGCCAATCAGATTGCGCAACCCCTAATTCCATTTGGTTAGCAGCAATGGAGTTTAAATTTGCAACAGATCCACCTGTTGATGGTGCATTACATTTCACACCTGTTTTTGCAGAATCACGATTCACTAATTGGCAGACTGATTGACCAACGACATAATACACCCCAGTTTGTCCACCTGTTCCAATGGTCACAAACTTATCGGCAGCCATCGCAGCTGTTGAAGAAAGCATTGCGGCCGTAACTAGAGAAAATTTTAGAAATTTTTTCATAATAAAATCCCTTAATTGTTTTGAATAAAAAGTAAAAAAACGCAAGCTAATATTCTCTCTCACGCCATACCATTAAGAAATATCAAACATTTTCAGACTTTGCAACAAAATATTTACGATTTGGACAAGCTTTTGTTAAAAGTGTGACGGAGTTTATAATTTTTATGCTATAAACCAACCAAATTGCCTCATTAAACTTTGCCAATTAGTCTCTAGTGGCGCAGTAAGTTTTACCATTTGTTGTTTTTTTGGATGAATAAACTGCAAGGTTTCTGCGTGTAACATTAATCTTGAACAATTTGTTTTTTCTGCAAATAATCGGTTTTGATGTAAATCCCCATATTGCGTATCGCCTAAGATAGGGTGAAAAATATGCTTCATGTGACGACGTAACTGATGTTTTCGTCCCGTTTGAGGTATCAAGCGAACTAAAGAGTAACGACATGTTTGATAACGCCCCAAAGGATAAGGCATTTCCACAGTGTTTAATTCTTGGTAAAAAGTGACCGCACTTTGTGGGGCTTTATCTGCCTGGCTAAATTTATCTGCAATTTTATCTAACTTCACCTTTAAAGGATAATCAATGCAGCCTTCTCCTCGCAAATAACCACGCACAACGGCAAGATAAGACTTTTGCACTTGCTTATTCTCAAATCGTTGACACATTAAATTGGCGGTTTCACTATCCAGTGCAAATAGCAATACACCTGAAGTTGGGCGATCGAGGCGATGAATTGGATAAACATGTTGGCCTATTTGATCACGCAATGTTTGCATAACAAATTGCGTTTCATGGCGATCTAACCAACTACGATGAACTAACATGCCAGCAGGCTTATTCACCGCAACAAGGTATTCGTCCTGAAAGAGAATCTCTAAAGTAATGGGGACTTCTGTTGTATCAAGCAAAATTTCTGTTGTTTCAGCCATTTTTTACACACTGCTCAATTGCGATGATCGGGATTAATAAATCCGCCAAGCCTTCGTGTTCTTTTAAGGCTTCCTCCAAATATGGAGAAATTGCTATTTGCTGCGGTAACGTAGCACCACTCTCAATAATAGCATACATACGAGGAATAAAAATCCACTGTAACCATTCTGTTGCACTCATTGTATCTAAAGCAAAAGGTTGTTCACTTAAAAATGCCGACTCTGGTGGTGGCATACTCTGCCATAAATTATAGCGCTCTAATGTCGATTGTAGCGCCAATAAATGAAATTCAATGGAATTGGAATGCGACATATTTTCTCCAAAAATGAATAGTGGGTAAAATTTACCCACTCTCTAATAAATCTAATTAATAAAAAGTCTTGTTGTGACGATGTAACAATTTATTCAGTATATTATCGCTACTTTCTTCAGCTTGCTTGCCTAATTTTTGGATTAATGACTTTTTCGTTGCATATTTAACTTCGATCACATTTTTATCTTTAATCGCATTAAGGATTAAATCATCGCTCGTCGCAATATCATCAACTAACCGTAATGCTAAGGCTTGTTGACCAAACCAATGTTCTCCTGTTGCGATCTCATCAATCGCTAAGTGCGGTCGATTTTCTGCCACAAATTGTTTAAAGAGTTCATGGGTTTCTTCCAATTCTTGTTGGAATTTTCGTTTGCCTTTTTCCGTATTTTCGCCAAAAATCGTGACGGTGCGCTTATATTCTCCCGCCGTCATTACATCCACATCAATATCATAGTTTTTTAATAAACGGTGTACATTCGGCACTTGAGCAACGACACCAACAGAACCAATAATGGCAAAAGGCGCAGCGACAATTTTATCTGCAACACATGCCATCATATATCCCCCACTTGCCGCGACTTTATCCACCGCCACTGTTAACTTCAAACCATGTTGTTTTAATCTCGTCAATTGAGAGGCTGCTAATCCATAACCATGTACCACACCACCAGGACTTTCCAAACGTAATAACACTTCATCGCGCTCGGGTTTTGCGACCGCGATTATCGCACTCACTTCTTCGCGTAATGCTTGTGTTTCAGAAGCATGGATATCTCCCTTAAAATTCAATACATACACACAAGGTTTAATCTCTTCTTGTGGTAATTCTTTACCATTTTTCAACCGCTCTTTTTCTGCTTTTGCTTTATCTTTTTCGGTTTTTTTCCGCTCTTTTTCAGCCGCTTTTAACGCTTCTTCACTCATATGAAAATCACGTAACTTTTGCTGATTCTCCTGATAAGTTTTATTCAAATCTGTGACCAGCAATTCCCCATGCTGTCCTGGTTTTTTTTGTTTTAAAAAGATAATGACCGCAATAATCGCACCAATCACTAACAAAATTGTCAGAATTTCTAAAATAAATAAAGCATAACCTATGGCTAAATCAGACCACATTATTGTTTTCTCCTCTATAATAAAACATCGATCATACCTTATTTGTTTCTAATAAGAAATCGTTGTATTTTTAAAAATATGGGCTAGAGACAATATAAAGATAAAAGACTTGACAAAAAACAACCGCACTAGTTTAATAGTACAAAATTTTATGTAATGAGAGTGAATTATGTTATTTCCTTATGTGCAAACTTTTGCCAAATCTGTCCCTTATCATGCTGATCCCACAGCTGTTTTTGCCAGTTTATGTAAAAATCAGCAAAATACCTTATTACTCGAATCTGCTGAAATCAGTAGCAAAAATAGCTTAAAAAGTTTGTTATTAGCAAAGACCGCCGTTAAAATCACTTGTTCAGGTCAAACGGTCACTTTTAGCGCGTTAACACCTAACGGGCGTGCCATACTGCCAATTATACAGCAAGATCTGCAGTCTAAAGCTGTACTCAATATTCAAGATGAAGACTGCTTTCTTGCGCAATTCTCTCCCCTGAATCCTAATTTAGATGAAGATAATAAATTACAAGCAGCGACGGTTTTCGATGGATTACGCAGTTTAACTACCCTATTCCAATATAGCCAAACGCCGATTTTTATCGGAGGGTTATTCGCTTATGATTTGGTGGCTAATTTTATTCCGATGGAAGGGATAAACTTAAAAGATGACGGTCTTACTTGCCCTGATTACACATTTTATCTTGCAGAACAACTTCTGACCTTTGATCACGGTAGCCAACAAGCAGAATTATTTACTTATTGTTTTACGCCAGAACAAGGTGAATCTTTGTTAAAAAGTGCGGTAGACATTACAAAAAAATTAGAGAAAATCGAACCGCACTTAGATATTCAAGCTGCAGATACAACAGTAAATATCAATATTGAAGATGATGAATTTAAACAAATCATTCAACAACTTAAACATCATATTAATATCGGTGATGTTTTCCAAATCGTACCGTCACGTCGCTTTTCATTAGCCTGTCCGAATACGTTGGCCACTTACCGACAATTAAAAATGAATAATCCAAGCCCTTATATGTTTTTTATGCAAGATGAAGATTTTACCCTGTTCGGTGCGTCGCCTGAAAGTGCGTTAAAATATACGGAAAGCTCACGCCAACTTGAGATCTACCCTATTGCAGGTTCTCGCCCCCGTGGCTTCGATAGCAACGGTAATATTGATGCGGAACTAGATGCGCGCCTTGAGTTAGAATTGCGGTTAGATCAAAAAGAATTGGCAGAACATTTAATGTTGGTAGATCTTGCGCGTAACGATGTCGCCCGAGTTTGCCAAAGTGGTACACGCCAAGTGAAAGATTTAATGCAAGTGGATCGCTATTCTCATATAATGCACTTAGTCTCGCGTGTAGTTGGCACACTCCGCCCTGAACTTGATGCGTTGCATGCTTATCAAGCCTGTATGAACATGGGAACACTCACTGGTGCTCCAAAAATTAAAGCGATGCAATTAATTTATCAATTTGAACAACAAAAACGCCATAGTTATGGTGGTGCCGTAGGCTATTTAGACTCCAATGGCAACTTTGACACTTGTATCGTTATTCGTTCAGCATTCGTACAAAACGGAATCGCCCATGTCCAAGCGGGTTGTGGCGAGGTATTAGACTCAGATCCTCAAATGGAAGCTGATGAAACGCGTCACAAAGCGCGCGCCGTGATTAATGCGATTATTCAAACTAACTCGTTATCTTAATTTGTTCGAGGGAATCTTGTGTTTCCCTCACTCTTTCTCACGCCTATTTCTGATAATTTTACAATAGCGTATGATAAAAAATAGTGAGACGATGTCGATACCGCAAGTAAGTTCAATCAAAACCCCTTGACAAAATTCTATTACACTAGTTTAATAGTACAAAATTATTTCAGAGTAAACTACGATGGCAAATATACTTTTTATTGATAACTTTGATTCCTTTACCTACAACCTTGTCGATCAATTTCGCACCCTTGGGCATCAAGTGCAAATTTATCGTAATGATTGTGACTTAATACTCTTACAAGAACTCGCACTGGCGGAACCAGAGACTATTTTGGCTCTTTCACCTGGACCAGGCAATCCAAGCGAAGCGGGTAATCTACTTCCTTTAATCAAACAGTTAAAAAACAAAGTGCCAATAATCGGTATTTGTTTAGGCCATCAAGCCTTAATAGAAGCTTTTGGTGGCAAAGTCGTTCATGCGGGTGAAGTATTACATGGTAAAGTGTCTAAAATTAATCATGACAATCAAGGAATGTTCAAGGACTTACACAATCCCATGCCGGTCGCTCGCTATCATTCACTTATGGGAGCAGATCTTCCTGAGGAATTAGAAATTAATGCCGAATATAACGGGATTGTTATGGCCATTCGTCACAAACATTTGCCTATTTGTGGTTTCCAATTTCACCCAGAAAGCATTTTGACTGTGCAAGGTGGAAAATTACTCTCTCAAACGATTGATTGGTTACTTGAAGTGGCTAAAGGAGAGAAAAAATGATTACCGTTTATGGTTTAAAACATCGTCTTTCTCCTAATAAAACAACTATTATGCAGGTCATATTTAACTGTTTACATATTGGTCTAGGGATCCCGCCTCGTAAACATGCACTGCGTTTTATCGGTTTGGAAGCTGATGATTTTTATTATCCAGAAGGGCGCAGTGAAGATTTTATTGTGATTGATATTAATCTGATGGAAGGTCGAACAGAATTTACGAAAAAACGCTTAATCAAAATGTTATTCTGTGAACTTGAAGACAAACTGAATATTGCGCCCATTGATGTAGAAATTACCATTAAAGAACAGCCGGCACACTGCTGGGGCTTTCGCGGCATGACAGGCGATGAAGCTAAAGATTTAAGTTATGATATTCATAAATAAGGATTTAATTATGCAAAGCGATCATCTCTTACAAAAACTTTTTGATAATCAACCGCTCTTACAAAATGAAAGTGCGGAATTTTTTAGTGCCGTCATTAAAGGCGAAGTACAACCTGAACAATTAGCTGGTGCATTAATTGCATTAAAAATACGTGGAGAAACCATTGATGAAATAACCGGTGCAGTGACCGCTTTACTGGCGGCGGCAGAGCCTTTTGATGCGCCAGACTACCCTTTTGCCGATATTGTAGGCACTGGCGGTGATGGCGCGAATACCATCAATATATCAACGGCCTCAGCCATTACAGCTGCCAGTTTGGGGTTAAAAATCGCTAAGCACGGGAATCGTAGTGTATCGAGCAAAACCGGCTCTAGCGATGTGTTAACAGCTTTAGGGGTAAACATTAATATGTCTTCAACACAAGCTCGTAAAGCGTTAAATGACGTTGGTTTGGCCTTTATTTTTGCTCAACAATATCATCTCGGTTTTAAACATGCCGTTCCTGTCCGCCAAGCATTAAAAACACGTACAATTTTTAATATTTTAGGGCCATTGATTAACCCCGCCGATCCTAAACGACAATTACATGGCGTTTATACCCCTGATTTGCTCAAACCTTATGCCGAAACCAATAAGCGCTTAGGGCATGGACACAGTATTATTGTACATGGTTGTGGTTTAGATGAAGTGGCTATTCACGGTACAACGCAAGTTGCGGAATTGCGTGACGGTATTATCGAATATTACTCGTTATCGCCAAAAGATTTTGGTTTTGAGCCAAAACCATTAGAAAGCTTACGTGGTGGCGAACCCTTAGAAAATGCGCAAATTATTACCGCACTTTTACAAGGTAAGGGAAAAGCGGAGCATGCTCAAGCCGTTGCCATGAACACTGCTCTATTGATGAAACTATTTGGTTTTGAAAACCTCAAACACAATGCACAGCAAGTGTTAGATACATTAGCAAGTGGTAAACCGTTCGAGACTTTGGTAAAACTTACAGAATATTAAATTGTCGCTACGATAAGGCAATAATTGCCCTCATTAGACCAATATTCAGTTTATATGCGGTGTAAATAAACCGGCTACTTAATTGTACTCACAAGGAACACTATGAATTTTATACAAAAAGATACGCCCACTATTTTGCAAAAAATCGTGTTAGATAAAGCAGAATGGGTAAAACAAAAATCAGCAGATTTTCCTTTGGCTGAATTTCAGCAAAAACTCACAAAATCCGACCGCTCTTTTTATGCAGCATTGGAACAAGGCACACATCAATGCCCTGCTTATATTTTGGAATGTAAAAAAGCTTCCCCGTCTAAGGGATTAATTCGGGCGGAATTTAATCTTGCTGAAATTGCCGGTGTATACAAAAATTATGCCTCCGCAATTTCTGTGTTAACCGATGAAAAATATTTTCAAGGGGATTTTGCCTATATTTCACAAGTACGCAATATCGTGCCACAACCTATATTGTGCAAAGATTTTATGATTGATGAATATCAGGTTTATTTAGCTCGTTTTCATCAAGCAGATGCCATTTTATTAATGCTATCTGTGATAGATGATGACACTTATCAACGCCTTGCCGCACTTGCTCATGAATTAGGTATGGGGGTGTTGACTGAAACCAGTAACGAAGCTGAGTTTGAGCGCGCGCTTGCCTTAAATGCTCGCATTATCGGGGTAAATAATCGCAATTTACACGATTTAAGCATTGATATGAACCGAGTAAAACAGCTTACCCAAAAATATGCTACGAAAATTCCTGCCAACACTCGTATTATCAGTGAGTCCGGGATTTATACTCATGCGCAAGTCAAAGACATTCAGCCTTTTGCACATGGCTTTCTAATCGGTTCCAGCCTCATGGGGAGTGCGGATTTAAATAACGCTATTCGTGCCGTTATTTGTGGAGAAAATAAAGTATGTGGTCTAACTCGACCTCAAGATGTTAGCCTGGTATATGAACATGGCGCACTCTATGGTGGTTTAATTTTTGCCGATAAATCTCCTCGCTGTTTAAGTTTACGTCACGCGCAAGAATTAGTTACCCAAGCTCCACTACGCTTCGTGGGCGTATTCCAAAATCAATCTATTGATTTCATTACTCAAATTGCAGCTCAGCTACAACTTTTTGCCGTACAATTACATGGCGCAGAAACAGATGAATTTATTAGCACCCTTCGCCATGCCCTTCCTGATCATATCCAAATCTGGCGCGCGGTTTCTGTTGATGTACATAATCCAAGTGCAGTCAAAATTCCTGAACATTCTGCGGTGAGTCGCTATATATTAGACAGTAAACTCGGTAATCAGCAAGGTGGTACAGGGAAAACGTTTGACTGGTCAACCATTCCAACTGAATTAAAAGATAAAATCATTCTTGCCGGTGGTATAAGTCCGGATAATGTCTCACTTGCTTTACAACAAGGCTGTTTAGGTTTAGATGTAAATTCAGGTGTGGAAAGTTCGGCAGGAATAAAATCGCCTGAAAAAGTGCGGTTGGTTTTTGAAAAGATTTTAGGATAACGCTCTTAGAGTAAAGGCGATTCTATTCGCCTTTACTCTATAACATTTTTATTGCTGCCATTTCTCAGCCGCTAATTGATCGCTCTCTCGCCCTTCTATCCAGCGTTCGCCATGTTGAGTTTGTTCTTTTTTCCAAAATGGTGCGCGTGTTTTTAAATAATCCATAATAAATTCATTCGCATGATAAGCATCACCACGATGAGCTGAACTTACTCCCACTAACACAATTTCATCGCCAGTTTGCAGCAAACCCACTCTATGAATAATCGAAACCCGTTGAATATCCCAACGTGCCTGAGCTTGTTCAACAATATCTGCCAGTGCCTTTTCTGTCATTGCCGGATAATGCTCTAAATATAAACTTGATACACTATCCCCTAAATTAACATCGCGCACTTTCCCCACAAAAATCACCGTAGCCCCAACAGCATGTGGGGCGGATAGCCATTGATATTCTAATTGTTGATCGAAAGGGTGTTCTTGTACAGCTATACGTAATTGTTCCATTTAACCTCCTGTTACCGGTGGAAAAAATGCAACTTCATCACCATTTTTGACCGCACTTTCTAAAGGCAACAAAGTTTGATTAATGGCAACCAATAACTTTCCGGCCTCCAATGCCAACGCCCATTTCTCTCCTTTCTGGCTTAAATGGAAGCGAATGTCTTCAGCCGTGCTAAAATCATCATTTAATTCGATTTCATCGACACCGATTAATTCCCGCGTTTGCGCAAAAAACAATACTTTAATCATGCTTATGCCTCAACCTTAAAATGCCCAGACTTCCCACCACTTTTTTCTAACAAACGCACAGTTTCAATCACCATATCTTTCTGCACAGCTTTACACATATCATAAATCGTCAATGCTGCCACACTCGCGGCTGTTAGGGCTTCCATTTCTACCCCTGTTTTGCCCGATAATTTACACAAGCTCTCAATGCGTACTTGGTTACTTTCTGAAATAGGGGTAATGTTCACTTCCACTTTAGACAGTAACAAGGGGTGACATAGCGGGATAAGCTCCCATGTACGTTTTGCTGCTTGAATACCGGCAATACGAGCAGTGGCAAAAACATCCCCTTTATGATGATCACCCTTTAAAATCATTTGCAAGGTTTCTTGTGACATGGTCACAATTGCTTCTGCTCTCGCTTCGCGTACACTATCTTGTTTATTTGATACATCAACCATGTTCGCTTCACCATGGCTGTTAATATGAGTAAAAGTTGTCATTTAATATTCTCAATCGCCAAAAACTAGCCACCTATCGTGGACAAATTGCTTCTTACACCGCTATCACCGATGTGTAAATAATGATGTTCCCGTTTGCCTTGCAGAGCAGAAAATAAACGAGCTTGTAATAATAGCTGTTGCTCATCAGATTGTAACAAATCACGTAAATCCACGCCTTCTTCACCAAATAAGCAAAGATGCAATTTACCTTTTGCGGATACACGCAGACGGTTGCAACTGGCGCAAAAATTCTTTTCATAAGGCATAATCAGACCGATTTCCCCCATATAATCTGCATGGCGAAATACTTTTGCAGGCCCGTCTGAACGCCCCTTAGACTGTAACTCCCACCCTTGTTGCAATAACTTTTGTGCAAGCACTTCCCCTGATAAATGATATTTATCAAAAAAGCTGTCCATGTCTCCGGTTTGCATAAGTTCAATAAAACGCATTTGGATAGGCTTATCTTTGACCCAGTCTAAAAATCGCTCAAATTCATGAGCATTCAAACCTTTCATCAGGACAGAGTTCACTTTCACCTTGTGATAACCCACTTCGAAAGCGCGATCGATGCCTCGCATAATCTCATGAAATTTATTTTCGCCTGTGATGGTATGAAACATTCTTGGATCAAGGCTATCAACACTCACATTCAGAGAAGTAATGCCTGCTTTTTTCCAAGCTTCCACATCTCTAGCCATACGATAACCATTGGTTGTAAGCGCAACATTGCGAATATTTTCAATAGATGAAATGGTTTCTGCTATTGCCAAAAAATCTTTACGTAACGTAGGTTCTCCACCTGTTAAACGCACTTTTTCTGTCCCCATAGCGGCAAATGCTTTCGCCACGCGACGGATTTCATCTAAACTTAAAAAGCTTGATTTATGTGTTTCAGGTTGATAGCCATTAGGCAAGCAATAGTTACAACGAAAGTTGCACACATCAGTAATTGATAATCGTAAATAATAATATTCACGTTGGAACGGATCGACTAAGCGATCTGCGCCTACATTTTTGATAGGAATATGCATTTGGACACCTTTCTAAATACGAGTGGATAAACCGTTTCCAGTATTATCCATGGATATTGAATACAATATCGGCATTGCCACCATGCCAAAAGGTTTAGGTAAACAAGCTCGGAGTGATGCAAAATATAAATTATGGGAACATTGTAAAAGATAACGCTGTAGATGTACAACACAAAAGTGCAAAAAGTTTGATATATCAATTATATAGATAATTATATAAAGCCTATCTCATACCTATTTTTGATTAAAAAATCTGACATCAATCTCAGAATTTTTATTTCTATATTTATCCTTTAAACAAAAAATGGTAGATTACCCATCTGACTAAAACCGGATTAAGGAAATCTTATGGACTGCCAATCTCACCATCTATATTTGAAAAACATCCATCATATAGTTGCAATTGGTGGTGGGCATGGTTTAGGACGGGTGATGTCAGCCCTGAGTTTTATGCAGGAGCGCCTAACGGGTATTGTCACAACAACAGATAATGGTGGCTCAACAGGACGTATTCGCGTTAATTATGGCGGTATTGCTTGGGGAGATTTACGTAATTGTTTGAACCAAATCATCACGGAACCCAGTACAGCTTCCGCCCTCTTTGAATATCGTTTTAGTGGGCAAGGAGAACTATCAGGCCATAATTTAGGCAATCTTATGCTTAAGGCATTAGAAAATATGCATATTCGCCCACTTAAAGGGGTAAACCTTATCCGTGATTTATTGAAAGTAAAATCCTTTATTATTCCAATGTCTGAATCACCGGTTCATCTTGCAGCCAAATTACATTCAGGCGCCACGATTTTAGGTGAAGTAAGCATTGATAATCTGACTGAATTACCTCGTGATATTCAATTAATCCCCCAAGTAAAAGCAACGCCTGAGGCAGTGAACGCCTTAAAGCAAGCTGATTTAATTTTATTTGGACCGGGTAGTTTTTTGACGAGCATTATGCCTCCTCTATTGCTTGAAGAAATTCAAACTGTGCTACAACAAAGCAACGCAAAGAAACTTTTCATTGATAATTTAGGAATTGAGCATAGCCCCGCTGCAAATTTATCGCTTATTGATCGTATTACATGGATTGAGCGCACAGTTGGCAAACAAATTATTGATGGGATTATCGCTCCGCCAGAACACGCTGAAGACATGCGCGCCCATAAGATAAAATTAATGGCCCGTAAACTCAATGCCGATGATGTTCGCTATCGCCACGATCGTAATTTATTATGCCAAGCGATTGATGAATTATTAGGTGAACTGTCCTAATTTAATTATTTCTTTTTAGTAAAAAATCTATTTACTCTTGGTGGGCTAGTCAATCAGCACTTTCCTACTTATAATATCAAAGAATTTTTTACATGATTAAGGAACTTATTATGACAAAACAAATCGCAGTATTAGTCGGCAGTGGTAGCAAAACTTCATATAACCAAATTGTTGCAAAACATCTTGTCAACATTGCCCCAGCTAACTTGCAATTAAACTTGATTGATATTAGCAAACTTCCACTATACGATCGTGATTTGGATGAAAATAGCCCAGCAGAATATGAGGCATTCCGCCAAGCCATTGCACAAGCTGACGGCGTGATTTTTGTCACCCCTGAGCATAATGGTGGATTCTCAGCGATGATTAAAAATGCGATTGATGTCGGTTCACGCCCGATGGGACAAAGTAAATGGATTGGTAAACCTGCGGGCTTAGTTTCTGTTTCAGCCTCAGGTAGCAATCGCCCATTAGATCAGTTACGTACTATTGCTTCCGGTGCGTTTATTAATATGCCTGTAGCACCATTTGGTGCGACTGTTGGTGGTATTTTCAGTGGTGCATTTAATGAGCAAGGTG
This sequence comes from Conservatibacter flavescens, assembly GCF_002795425.1. GTDB lineage: Bacteria > Pseudomonadota > Gammaproteobacteria > Enterobacterales > Pasteurellaceae > Conservatibacter > Conservatibacter flavescens. The sequence goes on along the minus strand of NZ_PHHA01000002.1, from coordinate 178,476 downwards.
AACTGACTTCTGAGCAAGGTTTAAGTACATTACAAAACTTTATTAATGCTTATGCCGATTTTGTCGCTAAATTCTAAAAACGACTTATAGGAAAAAGATTTCCACCGTAGCAATAGGGACAGCAAATCGCTGTCCCTATACATATCAATAATATCCCTATGTTGATAGCTTTATAACTAATACTATTCGTCGCGTAAAATAACCAATATTATTTATTAATTAAGGTTAAAAATTCTTTGCGTGTTTCGCGATCATTTAAGAATACCCCACCGAATGCTGATGTGACCGTGTAACTATTACTATCTTTAATACCGCGACATTTTACGCAAAAATGTGTCGCTTTCACATAAACGGCTACATCATCTGTTTCTAAAATGGTTTGAAACGCGAGTAACACTTGTTCAGTCAAACGCTCTTGAACTTGAGGACGCTGCGCAAAAAAGCTCACCACTCGATTAATTTTAGATAAACCGATTACCCATTTTTTAGGGTAATATGCAACAGAAACTTTCCCATCAATAGTAACAAAATGATGTTCACATGTACTCGTTAATGTCACATCATTGACTAACACCATCTCACTCACTTGCATACGATTTTCAATATTCGTAATTTTCGGGAAATTAGCATAATCTAAACCACTAAAAATCTCATCAACAAACATCTTTGCTAAGCGTTTAGGCGTTTCTTCCAAACTATCGTCATTTAAATCTAAACCAATGAGCTTCATCACTTCTCGCATATGATTTTCAATACCTTCACGGCGCTCATGTGGACTCTTATGGGATTCGATTATGGGAGTTTCAATGCCTTTTTCTTGTAGTGCTTGTCGAACTCTCGCAGCTTCAGGGGAAATGTTGTTCATGTTTTTGCTTCCTATAAAAATAAGGGACTATTCTAGCAAAGCTAGAAAAAATAACAAAATGGGAATATAAAAAGAATCAAACGCCTAAAAAGTCATAAAGCTACGCCGATTAAATTCTAGTGACATCAAATTTTGATAATTCAATCTTATCATCTGTGCCGTAAAATGCACATAATGCTTTACGCATCTGTTCAGCTCGCTTAGGCAATCCTTTTTCTGCATAGGTTTTAACTTGTTCATAAACGGCTTGCTTAAAAGGGGCTGCATCACCTGGTTCCCCATTAATATTATCATGGCTCGCGAAAAAACGAAGTCCGGCAGCCTCTGACAAAATCCATTCTATTGCTTGCGGTTTAATTTCCACTTTCTCAAATTCACGCTGACGCGCTGGACTACGTCCATCAGGCTCATACCAGTAACCAAAATCTTCTAACTGGCGACGAGCTTCACCCGCAACCAACCAATGCGCAATCTCATGTAACCCACTACTATAAAAACCGCGCGCAAAATAAATGGCGTGATAAGGCACATGCTCATTGGCGGGCAAATAAATCGGCTCATCTCCGCCTTTGACTAAACGGGTATTATATGCCTGTTCAAAACATTGATTAAAAATATAAATGAGATCATTATAATCGTGTTGCATAATTACTCTAAAAAAATAGACTCCCAAATGAGAGCCTATTTTATGAAAACTTAGCCGTTTAAGCTATCTAAATTTCTTAATGCTTCAATACGCTTTTCAAGAGGTGGGTGGCTCATAAAGAGTGAAGCAATCCCACCACGTTTGCCATTAATCGCAAATGCCGCTAACTGGCCTTCTAATTCTTGTGGCTCGTGTAAACTTTGCAGACGTTGTAAGGCTGCAATCATTTTTTGTTTACTTGCTAATTCAGCTGCGCCAGCATCTGCTTTAAATTCACGATGACGAGAGAACCACATGGCAATAATACTTGCTAAGAAACCAAATACTACTTCAAGCACCATCGCAACTAAAAAATACATACCAGAACTTCTTTCACCATCACGACTGCTTGATACCACATTGGCAATAATACGAGAAATAAAGATCACAAAGGTATTCAGCACGCCCTGTAATAAGGTCATCGTTACCATATCGCCACTTTTAATATGGCTCACCTCATGCGCTAATACAGCTTCCGCTTCATCACGTGTCATCGCATTCAATAATCCTGTACTGACCGCGACTAATGAGCTATTTTTACTTGCACCCGTTGCAAATGCATTAACATCTGCAGAATGATAAATTGCAACTTCTGGCATAGGTAATCCCGCTCGTTCGGTTTGCGTACGAACAGTGTCTAAAAGCCAGCGCTCTTGTTCATTGCGTGGCGTTTCAATCACTTGTGCGCCTACTGAACGTTTTGCCATGCTTTTTGACATAAAAAGTGAAATTAATGACCCCGAAAAACCAAATAAAGCGGCCATAATCAACAATCCCATCGCATCTTGAGATTGGATACCGGTTAAAGTCAAAATAATATTAAAAACAAACAAGACCGCCATATTGGTGGCTAAAAACAAAATAATTCGCATCATAAGGGGGAATGTTCTCCTAATTGATTGGTTGATAAAAACATGTAATTAACAGGTAAAATGGTTACTAATTTGTTAAATTTCAAGGGGATTCTAGCATAATTTTTATTCTCTGCCACTCACCATAAACTCATTTGATCTTGTTTTTGACGATTTTGTTCAGTATTATCCGGCAAATGCACATGAACACCAATTAAACGAACTTTTCGCCCGACTCGTCTTTGCCATATTTGGGTTAATAATTGCCAAAAACTTTCAGAGGAAAAAGTCATGGTACTTTTTTCTAATGTGGTTGTTTGAAAATCATCAAACTTTAGCTTTACCCCTAATTTATTAAGTTGGGATAATGTAATCTCCTGATGTTTTTTTAATCGACTTAACAATTTCTCATAAAGATCATCAAAAATAAATCTAGCTTGTTCAAGAGTATCAATATCTTCCACTAAGGTCATCTCCACACCAACGGATTTACGTACACGGTGTGGCTGTACTTCTCGAGCATCAATTCCATGACTAAAATCCCAAATTCGCTGCCCTATTTTTCCAAAAGCAGCTAATAACTTAGGTTTTGAATAGCGCTGTATCTCTCCACAGGTATGTAGCCCCATACGCATTAATTTTTCAGCCGTCACCTTACCGACCCCAGGTATTTTCCTTAATGCTAATGTTTGCACAAAGGCAGGTACGTCTTCTGGCGTAATGACAAATTGCCCATTAGGTTTATTCTGATCTGAGGCAATTTTAGCTAAAAATTTAAGGGGGGCTACGCCTGCAGAAGCGGTTAGATTCAATTCTTGAAAAATCGCTTGTCGAATTTCCTGTGCAATCCATGTCGCAGAGCCTGAGCATTGCTCACAATCCGTCACGTCTAAATACGCTTCATCTAAAGATAATGGCTCAATAATCGTAGTATAACGTCGAAAAATTTCATGTATTTGTGTCGATATTTGTCGATATAAGGCAAAATTCGGGGGAATTAGAATCAGTTTTGGACAATATTTCATCGCTTGTGCCGAAGACATCGCACTATGCAAGCCAAACTTACGGGCTTCATAATTACAAGTTGCCAGCACACCTCGCTGTGAGGGAGAGCCGCCTACTGCCACAGGTTTACCTTGTAAACTTGGGTCTTCTCTCATTTCGACAGCCGCATAAAAACAATCCATATCAATATGAATAATCTTACGTGCTTTCTCCATACAACTCTCTCAAAGTGCGATTAAAAACTTATTCTATTTTAACCGCACTTTACTGTATAAACAACCAGTTTATTTACATGCCTTTTGCTAAAATAAGGACTTTAGAAAATAAGCGTTTAAATAAAGAAGGAATTGACTGCTTTCCTCGTTTTCTCATTTCTTTCGATAAAGCGATAGCAAGATCTGGCTTTGAAGTGCGCTGAATGGCTTTTTGAATAATTCTTGATGCTGGAAGATATTGATTTTTTTGTACAACCCAATGGGCAAGACGAATAAATACTGATTCAAAACCTTCGACATAAAAGAAATGCTCAATATCTCGCTTGGGCAACGTGGTAATACGACTAGAGAGATTCTCATTTTCCCCCAACATACTTTTAACTAATTCCGTATATTGCAAACCCGCTTTGTCTCCATCTGTTAATACATACCATTCAATCCCCATTGCCTGTACATATTTTATTAGAGGTCGTAATCCTGATTGCGCAAACTCCACAATCCTAATCCCTTCCATTTCCAAATTAATTTCTAATAATTTTGCTAATTCGGACAACATCCATACTTCTGTCTCCCCTTCTACAAGAATCCAAGTACGTGAAAATAACGCCAAGCTACGATTATAATGGATATGGAAATTTAACCGACGTAACTCCTCTTTGCCTAAATGCTTATCTAACTGAAAAGCATGTGTTCTATCACTATAACGCACTAAGCGACAAATCGAGCGTAAGTCAACTTGTGAAAGTAATTCAACGGAATTCGTTGTGGTAATGCGTTGAATCGGTAAATAATTCGCAAGCTCCCAAGCTATCGCCAACATTCTCGGATGCAAGCGAGACTCCGGATCTTCGAATAAAATAATGGGTTTAACATGCTGTTTCACAGTATGTTGATATGAATTGGCGAATAAAGAAGAGAGCGATAAGAATAACTGTTTTTGCAAACGCGAGGTTGAATCTTGCCGCAACCTCTGACACAGCGATTGCACTTTTTGCCATAACTGCGTAGTATCTTTCACTTGATTAAGCAATTGTGGATAATCATCGTGTCGAATAAAGTAGTACTGTAGTAATAGCGATACTGCGTGAATTTCCTCCCCAAACTCGCCTATTTTATCTATCTTGGAACCTGACTGAGTATGGTGATAGCGGGATTTTAACCGCGCATCACGAAAACGATAAACCGGATAATGGGCCATTAATTGTAATACTAATTTCTCAACATCAATTCCGTCAATTGGCAATCCCTGCGCATCTAAAAATGAATATTCTGTTTTAACTTGTTGATCATTAAGTAAATCGCCTGTCACCCGTAAATAAATACGTTGGAATCCATCTTCATGAGGGCTAAGAACATCGCGATAAAATCCTTTAGCATGATTTCCCGTTTCATAAGAAGCCTGTTCTGAGAACGTAAATAGCAAAGTGATATGGCGACACAACCCAACGTCTTCCGCATAACATAAATGGAAATCATCGGAATTAAATTGATATAAAGACTGTGTAGGGTTCAAAATTAAACATAACGCATCCAATAAACTGGATTTACCCCACGCATTTTCACCAATAAGCACCATATCCGCGCGTAAATTCAGAGATAATCGATTAATTCCCCTAAACCCCACGACTTCAATTTGTCGTAAATACATAATTCCTCTAAAAACTTTTCGAAAACTAAGCGCACTTTGTTATACTCTAAGGCTATCATTTATTGAATAAAAAAACGAATTTTAATTATGATTGAAGGATTGCTCATTGTCTTAGGCCCCATGTTTTTAGGTTATTTGATTAAAACAAATCACATCAAATTCTTACATTATATTAATCAACTTGTCATGTTATTACTTTATGTGATTCTTTTTGTCATGGGGTATTCACTCGGACAACTTGACGATCTTGCTAGTAAATTACCCATTATTGCACTTTCAGCATTAACTTTTGCGTTTATCACTCAAGGGCTTAATTTTGTGGGGTTATTGATTTACGATAAACTTTCGCCTCGACCTTTAATTCGCTTAGGCAAAGATCTTCCCCCTCGCTGGCGATTATTACTTGATTCTTTCAAGCTATGCAGTATGGTGATTCTCGGCTTTCTAGTTGGTTTTTTTGCTAAGAATATCTTTTTATTACCATTAAATGCGAGCACATATGTCCTCATTACGCTTATCTTTTTTGTCGGTATACAATTACGCAATAATGGTATTTCACTACGTGAGGTATTTTTCAATAAACGAGGCATTTACACTGCAGTCATCGTCATTGTGACGTCTTTACTCGGGGGCGTTATCGCAGCCTTAATCTTGAATCTCCCTATTACTCAAGGTCTTGCCATCGCAGCAGGTTTTGGCTGGTATTCTTTATCTAGTGTAGTATTAAACGATGCTTGGGGAGCGGTATTCGGTAGTATCGCGTTTTTTAATGACTTGTCACGAGAAATTATTAGCTTATTTATTGTGCCATTTTTTATGCATCATTATCGCTCCACCGCTGTTGGTATTACAGGCGCTACTGCCCTTGATTGTACTCTACCTATTATTCAACGATCAGGTGGAATGGAAGTGGTACCATTGGCCATTAGCTACGGTTTTATTATTAATCTTGTTGCACCGATTTTACTGGTCTTTTTTGCTTCAATCCCAATTTAATCACGAGTATAATTTATTAAATTTTACAAAATCGACCGCACTTATAGGATAATTATGACTGAACAACATAAACTTGATCCCGATACCGCCATTGACTTGGCTTATGATATTTTTCTAGAAATGGCACCTGAAAATCTTGACCCAGCAGATATCCTCCTGTTCAATTTACAATTTGAAGAGCGAGGCGCTGTGGAAATGGTCGAAACCGCTGATGATTGGGATATGCATATCGGTACACTAATCGATCCCGATGCTTATGCTGAAGTGTGGATAGGTTTAGTAAATGATAACGATATTATGGATGATATTTTCGCTAAGTTCCTCATTTCCCATCATGAAGAAAATCGGGAATATCATGTAATTTGGAAAGAATAAAATCAGGAGACACCATGAACGGTTTACTTTCCCTTGAGCAAGCGCTTGATTTATTAGATAGCCAACTCCCTTTGCCAGAGGGTAATCACATTGAATGTTTAAATTTAACCCATGCGCAACATCGCATTTTAGCTGAAGATGTCATTTCACCGATTAATGTCCCTTCGTTTGATAATTCTGCGATGGACGGATATGCGGTTCGATTAGCTGATTTAAAGAATTCACTGACCTTATCTGTGGCGGGCAAATCTTTTGCTGGTCAACCTTTTGAACAAGAATGGCCGGCACAAAGTGTCGTACGCATCATGACAGGCGCAATGATTCCAGCCGGAACCGATGCCGTCGTTATGCAAGAAGAAGTCACGATCAATCCTGATGGTACAGTAAGCTTTAAAGCATTACCCAAAGCAAATAGCAATATTCGCCGTATTGGTGAAGATGTCAAACAAGGCGAAGTCATATTAAAAAAAGGGGCAAAATTAACCGCACTTTCTTTGCCTCTACTCGCGTCATTAGGTATTGAACAGGTTAAGGTTTTTCCACGTTTAAAAGTGGCTATATTATCCACTGGTGATGAACTCGTCCCCGTTGGACAGCCCCTGCAAACAGGACAAATTTATGACACAAACCGTTTTGCAGTAAAATTAATGTTAGAAAAATTAGACTGCGAAATCTTAGATTTTGGGATTTTGCCTGATGATGAAGCCCAATTTGAACAAACATTTTTAGCGGCACAAACCCAAGCTGATCTCGTCATTACGAGTGGTGGTGTATCTGTTGGTGAAGCTGATTTTACCAAAACGGTGCTAGAAAAAATTGGACAAATTAATTTTTGGAAATTAGCGATAAAACCGGGCAAACCTTTCGCTTTCGGCAAACTTCCCCAAGCTTGGTTCTGTGGTTTACCTGGTAATCCTGTTTCTGCACTCGTTACCTTTTATCAATTAGTTCAACCTATCATTAAAAAGTTACAAGGTCACACTGATTGGAAAAAACCGCAGAAAATAACCGCACTTACTACAACCGATCTTAAAAAAGCGCCAGGCCGCTTAGATTTCCAGCGTGGTTTTTATTCGGTCAATGAGCAAGGACAGACCGTTGTGCAATCCGTTGGTTTTCAAGGTTCGCATATGTTTAGCGCTTTTGTGGCAAGTAACTGTTTCATTGTACTTGAACGTGAACGCGGGAATGTTTCTGCGGGTGAAACAGTCACTATTGAGCCATTTAGTGATTTATTAGGATAAATATGGCAGAACTAAGTTACCAAGAAGAATTACGCTACAATCGCCAAATTGTATTAAAGTCTATTGATTTTGAGGGACAAGAAACCTTAAAAAGCTCTCGTATGTTAGTAGTGGGATTAGGGGGCTTAGGCTGTGCCGCAAGTCAATATCTCACGACTGCGGGTATAGGTCATTTAACGTTATTAGATTTTGATACCGTATCGTTATCGAATCTACAACGTCAAGTATTACATAATGACAGTCGGTTAAATATGCCAAAAGTCGAGTCAGCTAAGTTGAGTTTAACCCAATTGAATCCTCATATTGATATTCAAGCCATTCACCAACATTTAGATGAACCACAACTTATACAATTGGTCTCCGATTTTGATGTTGTGCTAGATTGTACAGATAATGTTGAAACCCGCAATCAGTTAGATCGCGCTTGCCAACTCAAAAAAATCCCATTAATTTCTGGGGCAGCGATCCGTTTAGAAGGGCAAGTTTCAGTATTTACTTATGAAGAAAATACCCCAACTTATCATTCTGTCAGCCAATTATTTGGTCAAAATACCCTAAGCTGCGTTGAAGCAGGCGTTCTCTCCCCTATTGTAGGCATAGTCGGGACGATTCAAGCCTTAGAAGCCATTAAAGTGCGGTTAAATATTGGCAAGAATTTATGTGGACGTTTATTGATGATTGACGGAATGAATATGGCTATTCGTGAAATAAAATTACCGACCTAAAAAATGGTGGGCATTTATCTGCCCACCATGCAATTTTCTTATAACGCAGATACATTCAAAGTTGAACCACCTACAATACGAACACGACGACCTACAGTCAAAGAGGCATCATATTTTTGCACGACAACGATTTCTTGACCGTTATCTTTTTTAATCACTAATTCTAATGAATTTACTTGGCTTGCCTTTTCTTCTACTTTACTACCGATTACCGCACCGGCAACAGCACCCACCGCAGTTGCAATAGCCTGACCAGTACCGCCACCGATACCAGAACCTGCGATTCCACCTAACACACCGCCACCAACAGTACCAATCACACCTTGATTGTCAGCTTGAATTTTTACTGGACGGCTAGAAACGATTGTTCCATAGCTAATAGAACGCGCTTCTTTGGCTTGATTGCCTTCATAAACATTTCCGCTATAAATATCAGTATTCGCACAGCCAACTAAACCGACACTCGTCATAATTGCTAAAGCTAATGTCATTTTTTTCATCATGATAAAACCTCAATAATTTTTTTAATAGAATAAGGGTGAACCTTAATTGTACAATGATTTTGCGGATCCATAAGGCTCACTGCTATAGATGGATTAGGTAATTGTTCCCCTTCCGCCTTTGGTTCGCTCACTTTGACCTTAAGTTGATTCAAATGGTTCCACGAATATGTCGATTTTATCCGATCCATCCATTCAACTGTTGATTCTTTGAACAAAAATGGCATTACCACTTCAATATGTTCCCAACTTTCTTTGGGGTATATTTTATTCTTAGGATAAGGCAACTCAATAATTCTAACCTGTTGTTCAAAAAATACCAATGGTTCTTCTAATTCAAATAAATAAATTGGCCGCCCATTGATTACATTCTGACTTAATACATGACCGCACTTTCCTAGCAAGGTTGTCCACTGCTCTGCGCTCACGACACTATTTACACGCAACGCGAGATGATCAATTTCATAATCAGCCAAAGATAACTTCATTGCGGTTGCTAATTGTGCTATTTTCTGTTCAAAAACGATAAAATCCTGCAAAAGCGCTGGATTTGTTTCAAATAGTTTATGGTTTTTATTCAAATTTTGCATTTTTTATCACTCTATCTTTTCTGAAAAGCAAATCCCTAGTATCATAACAGATTATTGATTTTATGTGATTTCAAACAAGGTATTTCTTTCCGTGAATATTCAAACCCTTTTATCTAACAACATTCAACAAGCTATGGTTGCGGCTGGTGCAGATGTCACATGTGATGCACTTATCCGTCAATCAGGCAAACCCCAATTTGGTGATTACCAAGCCAACGGCATTATGCCTGCGGCGAAAAAAATGGGCCTTAATCCACGTGAATTTGCTCAAAAAGTGCTTACCCATATTAACCTTTCAGGCATTGTGGAAAAATGCGAAATTGCAGGGCCGGGATTTATTAATATTTTCTTAGATAAGAACTGGTTAGCACAACAAGCTAAAATAGCATTACAAGATCCGCATTTAAATATTAAAAATAATGACAAACAAACTATTGTAGTAGATTATTCTTCGCCTAATGTCGCCAAAGAAATGCATGTCGGGCATTTACGTTCGACGATTATTGGAGACTCTGTTGTACGCACATTAGAATTTTTGAACAATCATGTTATTCGCGCCAATCATGTTGGCGACTGGGGAACGCAATTTGGCATGCTTATCGCCTATTTAGAAAAAATGGAAAATGAGCAAGCGTCCGAAATGCAATTACATGACTTAGAGGCGTTTTATCGTGATGCCAAAAAGCATTATGACGAAGACCCCGTATTCGCAGAAAAAGCCCGTAATTATGTCGTCAAGTTACAGAGTGGCGATGACTATTGTCGCCAAATGTGGCAAAAATTAGTCAAAATCACAATGGAACAAAATCAACTGAACTATAATCGCTTAAATGTCACGCTGACGGAAAAAGATGTTATGGGGGAAAGCCTATATAACCCTATGCTACCGGGTATTGTTGCCGATTTAAAAGCGCAAGGTTTAGCGACTGAAGATGATGGTGCGTTGGTTGTTTATCTTGATGAATTTAAAAATAAAGACGGTGATCCAATGGGGGTTATCGTACAGAAAAAAGACGGCGGTTTCCTTTATACGACGACAGATATTGCTGCGGCTAAATATCGTTATGAGACATTAAAAGCCGATCGTGCCTTAGTGTTTTCTGATACTCGCCAAAGCCAACATATGCAACAGGCGTGGCTAATCACACGTAAAGCCGGCTATGTGCCTGACACTTTTAGCTTAGAGCATAAAAACTTTGGCATGATGCTGGGCAAAGATGGAAAACCGTTTAAAACGCGTACTGGCGGTACGGTAAAATTAGCGGATTTACTTGATGAAGCTATTGAGCGAGCCGATAAACTTATTTCAGAAAAAAATACCGCACTTTCTGAACAAGAAAAAGCAGCCGTTGTCGAAGCTGTCGGGATTGGCGCGGTAAAATATGCAGACTTATCAAAAAATCGTACCACAGATTATGTTTTTGATTGGGATAACATGCTCAGTTTTGAAGGGAATACAGCGCCTTATATGCAATATGCTTATACGCGTATCCGTTCTATTTTTAATCGCAGTAATGTGTCAGAAGATACATTAAATCAAGCAAATATTCATCTCATTGATGAAAAAGAGCGGTCGCTTTCATTAAAATTATTACAATTTGAAGAGGCAGTTCAAGTGGTTGGCAGAGACGGTACACCACATGTCTTATGTGCTTATCTATATGAGTTGGCAGGGATTTTTTCAAGTTTTTATGAGCATTGCCCAATACTTAATCAAAGTGACGAGGCAATAAAACTTAGCCGCTTAAAATTAGCCAAACTGACTGAACGTACGTTAAAACAAGGATTAGATTTGTTAGGCATCAAAACTGTAGAAAAAATGTAATATATAGCCCCATTATTGGGGCTTTTTCATCTATAAAAGGGGTTCATATGTCAAGATTTTCACTTACTCTACTCACATCTCTTATTCTGCTTACTGCATGTAATGACAAAGAAATTAATGCGTTAACTGAAAGACTGCAACAAAGTGAACAAACTGTAATACAGTTAAAAAGTGAGTTAGATAAGAGCAATAATCAACTTATCCAACTCAAAGCCGATATGGATAAATCCAAGCAAAACGAGACCTTGCCTCGTACATTAGTCACAAAGCCTGTCGTTGTTTTTCAAAAGGAAGAACGCATTAAATTTCCCCCTCTACAAGCTCAGGAAGACGAAGACAAAAACCAAGACCAAGCTTCCGCTGAAACAGAAACAAGAGAAGCGTTTATACAATATGATATCATCGCATTAACTACCGGCGTAGAATGGCTAGATAATATTTTATACAATGATTTACTCGCCCAACTGACCCTAAACCACCGCAACGATGATCCGGATAATACGGCCCCAAAACCCAATATTCCAAAGTCATTAGCAGATAAAAAGACCGTATTACAAACCCAATTAGCGCAACATTATGCCGATGACTTAGCGGATTTAATACAAGATGAACTTATTGGTATAAGGCTAGCATATGAAATCAATTATGTTGGGCAACACCATGATCTCGCATTATTTCGAATTTTCACGGATAACTACTATGGCGGCGCTCATGGCTTATATGCTACAGAATATTTAAATGTTGATATGAAAGGGAAAACGGTTATTACGTTAAATGATTTATTGCCTCTGAAAAATATCAATGAAGTGGAAAATCAATTATGGGAGGCTTATCAAGCATATCTTGAACAGACAGAACTCGATCCTTTTATTGAGCGAGAAGATTTTGAATTACCAAAAGCATTTTATATTGATACGCTCAATCGTCGCATCGTCTTTGTCTTCCCATTATATGCTCTCGCGCCTTATGTAATGGGAGAAGTTGAGCTCGCATTGTCTTGGGAGGAAATTAAACCTTACCTCAATTCAAAATACCAAATGCTTTTTGATGATCTACCACGTTTAAATTCTACCTTTTAGGTCTTCCATTAAAAATGGGCAACTTCTGTTGCCCATTACGCGATTATATTTATTTAAAATTGGTAATTGATTCCAACTCGGAAAGTGCGACCAATACCCGGCAAAGTCTCACCACGTTGGCTATGTGGATAATAGAATTTATTAAACGCGTTATCTAATGCAAAATTAATATTTAGATTGTCATTATCTAATGGTTTCCAGTTAGCATAAAAATCATGTACTGTATAACCGTTGCGCTCTACTATTGTGCCACTATCACGCTCACGAACTAGCACTGAACCGTGCCCATCTTGTACAGTACGATTACGCCAACCAATTTCTAAATTAGGATTGGTAAAGCGATAAGCCAATCCCATTGTCCAAGTACGCCCTGCTTGTACTGCAAATTCAGGATTAGAACTTAATAAATTATCTGGGTGGGTATCATAAATACGTGGTTTACTTTCTGACACTCCTAAGCGTGCGGTAAAGCCATTTAAACGGTATGCTGCGTTAATTTCATAACCACGATTTTTAATAAAGCCTGCATTGGTTGTTTCTCTCACACCAGAAATAGGATTACCGGCGGCATCATGACGTTGTTGTGGATTCGCAACGGCATCGTTGATACGCTGCCAAAAATAACTAGCATCCAATGAGAAGCCACCATTTTCATAGTTAAATCCAATCTCGGTGTTACGCGCGCGTTCAGCGACTGTACCGTCTGCAATAGAAACAATACTTCTTGCGCCGTGTGTCATTAATGCATCATATAAACGTGGACTACGAGAAGCATAGTTGTGGTTAACACTGAAACTTAAATTTTCTGTAGGCTGATAAATCACGCCAAAGCTTGGATTCACTTTCGCATCAGAGACGGTTTTACCATCCATTGCTTTCACTTTAAAGTAATCGTAACGAAGACCCGCTGTTAATGTAAAATCCCCTACCGCGCTGATAGCTTCAAGATATGGACCAATGTCTGTTTTCTTTGGTTCATTTAAACGATGGGTTTGACTTAAGAAAGCATGCGGTGTGACTTTTTGATCTCGGTAGTTGATACCATATTTAATTAATACATGCTCGCCAAGCATAGAATCAAAATTAACGTTAGCGCCACGTGTCGTAATTTTAGTATTTGTTGGACCTGCTATACTTCCACAATAACCACAACCACTGTCATCAGCAGAATAACGTTTGTTTTTCATGATATACGCATTCGCAGTGAGTTCATTAATGAAGCCTAGATTTTTCCCAGTATATTCAAGATTCGTATTGGTTAATGTAGTTTCTCGATATGCTGGTGACTGACGTTGTAAGGAAAGTCTTCCGCCTGTTACGGTGAATTCCTCACGAACTAAACGAGTGCCTCGATGTTGATCTTGGAGATGGCTTAATACGATACGATGATCACCAAACGTCGCCCCGATTTTACCTAAAAAATTACGTTTATCTAAACCACTGTAAGGGACTTTGTTCCCACCATCAATATTTTGATAACCTTTACCTGGTTTATAGTCTTCTTCATCTGTGCGGTTATAAGAAAATAACGCATCAAAATTACCCGCTTGTCCAAAAATAGCTGCACCATAAGAATGCCCACCATTACTTGCATAGCCTGTATTTAATTTCGCGCCAAAATTTTTACCCGAATTTTCTAATAAATCTTTTGCACTTACTGTCTTCGCAATAATTGCACCATTGGTTGCACCAATACCCGCACTCGCTGATCCTGCGCCTTTTTGTACCGATATACTTTTTAGTAACGATGGATCAATAATAAAACGACCTTGATGATATAAAATTTGACTATCTGAATAAGCATTGTCCACTTTAATATCAACAGAGTTTTGCCCCATGCCACGTAAAGTTAAAAATTGCGATGTACCATTACCGCCACCAAAATCAATGGAGGCATCTTTAGATAATAAGCCACGTAAATCTGTTTCCGTGCTTTCATTTTGTTCTTTTAATGTAACAACATTACTTTGAATTTTTGTCCCTTGACGGTCTGCCGAAACAACAATTTCATCTAACATCTCCATTTTATTGGCGTTCGTATTTGCTGAAACAGAAAGGGAGCTTAATGCGCCAAGTACAACAAGGCTAATATAAGTAGGTGTGAATTTATTAGACATCTTCATGCTTTTACCTTAGGTTATTAAATTTTATTAAGAATAAAATTGACAACTCTTATAATTGTTTACAAAAGAAATCAAAAACCGATCAACACATTACAATAATATGTAAGGCAAACTATATCATTTTCTTAACACACAAAGCAAATGATATTTGTTATCATTTGCTAAAAAATATATAAAAAAATAACCGCTCTTTTTATTAAAGTGCGGTTATTTCTAAAGTATTTTATCAAGCGCTATAAGTGATTTATTCGCTTATGCGCTAAGATTTAGATATTCAAGAAAATTACTTATCCACATCTAATGGAGACACATGCCAAATTTTCTCAGCATAATCCATCACAGTACGATCAGAAGAAAAATAACTCATATTGACAATATTCTGTAAAGTACTATTAATCCATGCCTTTTGATCACGATATTTCTCATCAACTTTAGCTTGTGTGTCTACATAACTACGGAAATCCGCAAAAGCTTGGTAATAATCATGGAACTGCAAGGCGCTCAGTAAATTTTGATAACGATTAGCATCACGCGGAGAGAACCAGCCTGAATTTAATTGATCCATAACTTTACGCAATTGTTCATCTTTCTGATAATAATCAATTGGATAATAGCCATCACGACGTAATTTTTCCACTTGTTCTACCGTATTACCAAAGATGAAAATATGCTCCTCGCCCACATTTTGTAAAATTTCTACGTTAGCGCCATCAAGGGTACCAAGTGTAAGCGCACCATTCAGAGCAAACTTCATATTACTAGTCCCTGAAGCTTCTGTTCCTGCCAAAGAAATTTGTTCAGAAATGTCAGCTGCTGGAATAATTAATTGCGCCAAACTCACACTATAATTAGGAATAAAAATCACCTTTAAACGGCCTTTTAAACGTTCATCATTGTTAATTACCGTGGCGACATCATTAATCAAATTGATAGTATCTTTTGCTGCGGTATAAGCAGAAGCCGCTTTCCCTGCTAAAATAAATACTCGCGGAACCCATTCTTTTTCCGGTGCCTCTAGCATAGCATTATAGCGGGCCACAATATGTAATAAGTTCATGATTTGGCGCTTATATTCATGGATTCGCTTAATTTGTACATCAAAAAGCGCGTTAGGATCAACTTTAATTCCTAATTCTTGCCAAATGTAGTCAGCTAATTTGACTTTATTTGCATGCTTAATCTCCGCAACCGCTTTTTGTAACTCAGGCTTATCGATGTGTGCTTTTAGCTCGGTCAATAAGCTCAAATCTTTACGCCATTCAGTGCCAATGTATTGATCAAATAAAGCCGAAAGCTCTGGATTTGCCACTGCAAGCCAACGACGCGGCGTGATACCATTTGTGACATTAGTAAAACGATCCGGATAAATTCGAGCAAAATCTGCAAAGGTTGAAGACACCATCAAATCTGAATGAATTGCGGCTACTCCATTTACCTTATGTGAACCAACAACAGATAACCACCCCATACGCACTTTACGAGCATGGCCTTCACCCTCTTCAATTAATGATACTCGGCGAATAAAATCCACATCTGTAGTCACATACGTTTTTACATATTCTAAGAAATAGTCATTAATTTCAAAGATCATTTGTAAATGACGTGGCAAAATTTTACCCATCATATCAACAGACCATGTTTCTAAAGCCTCACTCATTAAGGTATGACAAGTATAGGAGAAAATACGGCGTGTCATGTCCCATGCTTTTTGCCATGCGATACCTTCTTGATCCACTAAAATATACATCAGTTCAGGAATGGCTAATGCTGGATGCGTGTCATTAAGGTGAATAGCGACCTTATCTGCTAAATTTTCGATGGAACCGCCGTTTTGCCACTTATGACGACGAATAATATCTTGTAGTGAAGCCGACACTAAAAAATATTCTTGGCGTAAACGTAACTCTCGTCCATTCCAAGTTGAATCATCTGGGTATAATACACGTGAAACATTCTCGGATTCATTACGCTCTTCAATCGCAGCAAAGTAATCGCCTTTATTGAATTTCGCCAAATCAAAGGTATCACCCGCATTTGCGCGCCATAAACGTAAGGTCGCTGATGCCGCAGTATCATAACCTGGAACGATTTGATCATATGCTAATGCTGTAATTTCCTCAGCGCTTTCCCAGACACATTTACGACCTTCAAAATGGATATGTCCCCCAAATCGAATCGCATAACGCTTTGAAGGGCGTTCGAATTCCCAAGGTGTGCCTTTTTCTAACCATGCATCTGGCTTTTCAACTTGACGGCCATTTTCAATGTGCTGTTGAAACATGCCATATTCGTAGCGAATACCATACCCCATACCAGGCAAGCCTAACGTTGCAATGGAATCCATAAAACAAGCGGCTAAACGGCCTAATCCCCCATTACCTAATCCGGGATCCACTTCTTTTTCTAATACATCTTCTAAGTTGACACCAAGTTCGTTTAAAGCTTCTTTTGCTAAATCATACACACCTTCAGCAATTAACGCATTAGACAAAGTTCGTCCCATCAAAAATTCCATAGAAAGATAATAGACACGACGTGCTTTGGTATCTCTAGCTTCTTTTGCGGTTGAAATCCATCCTTCTGTCACTAAATCACGCACCGCATACAGTGTCGCATTTAACCAATCACGTTGGCTTGCTTCTTCTGGTGAACGTCCAATTAAAAAAATCAATTTATAAACGATAGATTTTTTAAAAGCATCAACGGACTCTTCTGGTCTGTTATACACGAATGGTGAGTGGTTTGAACTGCTCATTAGCATTAAACTCCTATGTGTGTCTTAATTAATATAAAATCTTTTACATTCAAGCTATTTTTAATAGCGCTGATATTTCCTTACAAGGAAATATCCTTCTTTTGTTTATTTATATAAAGCTTAGCCTTTCATATAAACGCTGATAATTTTCCGCAGAGATTCGCCAACTAAAATCCTGTTCCATTGCAACCGTGCGAACACTAAACCATAAGCGTTGCTTATGCCATAAAGCGAAAGCTTCTTTAATCGCACCACTTAGCGCTTCGGGACTTGCATGCTCAAATACAAACCCTGTTGCTTGACGAGCTTTAATATTTTCTGCCGTGCTATTTACCACAGTATCCGCTAGCCCACCTGTTGATCTCACTAAAGGCAATGTGCCGTATTTTAAACCATATAGTTGTGTTAATCCACAAGGCTCAAAACGGCTTGGCACCAAAATAACATCTCCTCCGGCGATTAATAAATGGGATAGCGCTTCATCATAACCAATACGTACACCAATATGCTGTGGATGTTGCTCCGCTAAGTATTGTAACCATGCTTCTAAATGCGGTGCACCAGAACCTAAAATAATCAGCTGTCCATTTTGCTGTATAATTTCGCCGACACTTTCTAGCAATAAATCCACGCCTTTTTGTTCTGTCAATCGGGTAACCATGACAAAAACCAATCTATCTGGATCTTGTGGTAAATGAAATTCAGCTTGTAATTTTGCCTTATTTTTTTTCTTACCCGCCATAGATTTTAATTTGTAATGGTCTTGAATGTAGTTATCCACCTCTGGATTCCAAATCCCATCATCAACCCCATTTAAAATACCGACTAAACGCCCTTCATAGGCTCTAGTTTGCAACAACCCTTCTAAACCATAACCAAACATCTCTGTTGTAATCTCTTTAGCATAGGTTGGGCTCACTGCTGTTACGGCATGTGAATAATATAGACCCGCTTTTAAATAAGAAATTTGTCCATATAATTCCAATCCATTCACATGAAAAAGCTCAGTGGACAGACCAATTTCAAATAAATGGTGATAAGAGAATTGCCCTTGATAAGCTAAATTATGAATCGTAAACACCGCTTTCGCTGGATATCCCTTTTGATATAAATATGCCGCAGTTAATCCAGCATGCCAATCATGAGCATGTACAATCTCAGCCCGCCACCAATTATCTAGCCCTGTAGATAACTCTGCGCCAATCCATGCTAATAAAGCAAAACGTTTATAGTTATCGCCATAGTCCTGATAATTGCTATCATGGTAAGGGTTGCCATGTCGATAATATAGATGAGGCGCATCAATAATATACACGCCTAATCCATTGTAATAACCAAAACGTAATGTGACAAAGCCTGCAGAAGTATTAAACGCATTAACAATAACCGTTTCAGGGATCCCCTCTAAAATCGCAGGATATCCTGGAATTAATACACGAGCATCCATGCCAATTTCATTTTGCGCAAAAGGTAAGGCTCCCATCACATCAGCCAACCCACCTGTTTTAATCAGAGGATACATTTCTGAACAAACATGTAATACTTTCATTTAATGATTTTTTCCTTGCATAATAATAACTGAATTCTGACCGCACTTTTAGGCGCTCTCTAATACGAATTGGGAGATAATGCCATCTGACTACTCAAAATTAGACTTGGGCGCATGTATACGCCCATGCCTACTATAAGATGCCAATATCTGTTTTAAACCGCCATTAATCTAAATGCTCTTCTTTTTCCACAATTTCACCACGTAGCGCTTTCAACATCGCTGGAGTCACTAATGTAATACGCCCTGAACTACTTACACGAAAACGCTTACGATCTTCTTCAATATCGACGCCAATTTGCATACCATCAGGAATAATACAATGACGATCAATAATACAATTTTTTAAAACACAATTTTTGCCAATGGTGACTTGTGGCAATACCACTGCATATTCAATATTCGAACCTTCGTTCACTTTAATATGATCGAATAATACAGAATTGCTAATTCCGGCATCTGTAATCACGCATCCCCCACCAATTAGAGAATTATCTACGCTTTTCTTGTGTTTTTTATAGAAAAATTTCGATGGATAAGTTTGAGTTGGATTACCTCTAATCGGCCAAGTTTGATCATAAATATCTAATTGAGGCTCTTCAGATACTAAATCAATATTCGATTGCCAATAACTATCTAATGTTCCCACATCTCGCCAATAAATCGCCCCTTCAGTATTACGTCCCATACAAGAACGTTCAAATGGGTGGGCATAAAGTACACCATCTTCTAAAGCCATAGGCAGCACGTCTTTACCAAAATCATGGGACGTATTTTCATTATTGACCGTGCGTTCCAAAGCTTCATACAAATATTCTGAATCAAATACATAAATTCCCATTGAAGCAAGAGAAGAATTCGGCTTACCAATCATCGCCGGTGGATCTTTAGGCTTTTCAACAAATGCTTTCACTTTCAAATTTTCATTAACCGCCATTACACCGAACTCAGTGGCTTCTTTACGTGGTACTTCAATAGAACCAACCGTACATTTGGCACCACTTGTCACATGATCTAATAACATTTGGCCATAATCCATTTTATAAATATGATCACCAGCTAAAATTAATACATATTTAGGACGATAATGGTCTCGAATAATAGCCATGTTTTGATAAACAGCATCCGCCGTGCCACGATACCAAGTTGAGTCATCAATTTGCTGGCGCGCTGGTAACATATCAATAAATTCATTGCGCTCTTGCGGCAAGAAAGACCACCCTGTCTGCAAGTGGCGCAAAAGTGAATGCGCAGCATATTGCGTAACAACGCCAATGCGATTTAAATTAGAGTTAATACAATTTGATAATGCAAAATCAATAATACGACGATTTCCGCCAAAATATACCGCAGGCTTCGCGCGTTTATCTGTTAATTCATGTAGACGTGAACCTCGTCCCCCAGCAAGAATTAAAACGAGAGTGTCTTTTGCAATGTCATACTTATTGATTTGTTTAGATACTACGCTATTCATACATTTCTCCAATAAAATAAAAAAATAAAATTTAGAAGCCTGTGTATCTTTGCTCATGCTCCCACGAACAATAACGCTGAAAAATCATCGCCTCCTTACATTTAAGTTATGCCATAGCCTGACATAAGATACGAACGCCTACCCCCTTAAACATATAATAGCCGTTAATCACATTATGATATTTTGACTCGCAATATTCTCGCCAACTACCTGGCGGCAAATGAAATTCTTGCTCCTGATCTTTTCCATTGATTAACAACAACCACTGCTGATCTAGCTGGACCTGTAAGGCTTTGGTGTAATAATTTTGCCAATCCGCAGTTTCCATCAATTTGCCCTGCACACTCAACCATGTGACATTGTCACTAGACCACCATTTATCCGTCTGCAAACTTTGAATTTTTTTACGTAACGCAATCGTTTGCTTTGTTAAAAATAACAATTTTTCATTTTGATTTTGCCAATCTAACCAAGCGATTTCATTATCTTGACAATACGCATTATTATTACCGTATTGTGTATTACCAAACTCATCACCGGCTAATAGCATTGGCGTACCATTTGATAATAACAAGGTTTGCAATAAGCTTACAGAACTAAAAAATCGCTGATTTTCTACCGCGCTTGGAATATTCTCAATCCCTTCAATGCCGTGATTGTAACTATAATTCTCATTACGTCCGTCACGATTTTGTTCACCATTCGCTTCATTATGTTTTTGGTTATAGCTGACTAAATCACGTAAAGTAAAACCATCATGAGCTGTAATAAAATTAATAGAATGATGCGGCAATCGATTTGCACCAAATATGTCACTGGAGCCAGCCAAACGATCCGCAAATGCACCAAGCTCCCCGCTTTTCCATAACCAAAAACGACACATGTCATCACGATAACGATCATTCCATTCCGCAAAATACGGTGGAAATTGGCCAAGTTGATAACCATATTCACCAATATCCCAAGGCTCAGCAATAAACTTACACCCTTGCAAACTGGATTCTTGAGCAATATCTGCAAAAAGCTGAGCTTGCGGGTTAAAATAAGGTTCTCGCCCTAAATTTGTCCCTAAATCAAAACGAAAACCGTCTACATGACACTCTTCAACCCAATATTTCAAGCAATCAATCACCCAACGGCGACCATTTTCATTGGCAATATTCAACATATTGCCACAACCCGTCCAATTGACATAATGGCCCTGTTCGTCATGCCAATAATACTGATGTTCATCAATCCCGCGATGGCAATAAGTTGGATGATGTTTTTCTGATTCCGCTGTATGATTAAACACGACATCCAAAATCACTTCTATCCCAGCTTGATGTAAGGCCTTCACCATCGATTTAAATTCAGTCAATGGTGTTGTTCCTGGCTCACCTGACCAGTAATCAGCCTCCACCGCAAACATGGTGACTGGGTTATAACCCCAATAATTTTTTAATCCTAATTGTTGCAGATGAATTTCATCTAAATGGTAAAAAACAGGTAATAATTCCACCGCACTTATTCCTAACTCCTTAAGATAGGCTATTGTTGTCGGATGAGCTAATCCTGCATAGGTTCCCCGCATGTTTTCAGGCAAATCCTCTCTTAATTGAGTAAAGCCCTTAACATGCAATTCATAAATAATGGTATTGGCCCAAGGTGTCTGTAAGGGTTTATCATCTTGCCAATCAAAACTTAAATCCATGACTACCGATTTTGGTGCAATCTCCGCATTATCTCGTTCATCTTGTAAGGAAAACCAAGCCTGTTTCTCTGCTGTACTACAATCAGGTTTGCCCATTACCCCTTTGGCATAAGGATCCAATAATAATTTTTGAGGATTACTGCCTTCACCATACACTCTAAAACCATAAGCCGTATTCAACGGGAGATCTTGAATCCAAATATGCCAATAATTATCGGTACGATACAACGGAAAACGTAATTCCTCTTCTTGTATAAACAAACACAAATCAACGGCTTGCGCTTGTGTTGAAAAAAGCGAAAAGTTTATCCCTTGTCGTTCTTGGTGATTCTGTATTGAATAACCAAGCGGAAACGCTACACCTTCAGTAAATTCAAATTTCATAGTCTGAGCATACCATATTAAAAAGAAAGAAAACTTGCGCTACTTAACACTTTTATCCAAAACATCAAGATATTTCAAATAAATTGTGGCCAATGGTGGCACACTGATAGAAATTGATTGAGCTTTACCATGAGACTCAATGTCTTCCGTTAATATCTCGGCTAAATTACTCACATTACTCCCGGCATAAACATCCGCATCCGTATTTAAAATTTCTTGGTAACGCCCTACTTTATTCACCCCAAATCGATATTCATGATGAACCACCGGAGTAAAATTACTCACCACAATAATGCGTTCTCCATTACGATCACGACGTTCAAATACAAAAATAGAACGTTGATAATCATCTACAACCAACCATTCAAATCCTTTAGGATCTGTATCTAGCTGATAAAGTGCGGTATGTTTTTGATAAGTTTTATTTAAATCTTTAACTAGCTGATGTACTCCTTTGTGCCATACACCACCGATATATTCATCAAGCAAGAACCAATCCAGGCTTTCTTTGTAATTCCATTCGCGCCCTTGAGCAAATTCATTTCCCATAAACAATAATTTTTTGCCTGGATATGCCCACATATAACCATAATAAGCTCGCAAATTGGCAAATTTTTGCCATGCATCCCCTGGCATCTTATCGAGTAACGATCCTTTACCATGCACAACCTCATCATGAGATAGTGGCAATACGAAATTTTCACTATAGTTATACATCATGCCAAATGTCATTTGGTCATGGTGATATTGGCGATAAATAGGATCCCGTTTCATATAAGCAAGGGTATCGTTCATCCACCCCATATTCCATTTAAAGTGGAAGCCTAATCCCCCCTTTTCAGGCGGCAAAGTCACTCCCGCAAATGACGTCGATTCTTCTGCAATCGTTATCGCCCCTTGCATTTCTGAACCTATTTTCCAGTTAGTATGTTTTAAAAATTCTATCGCCTCTAAATTTTCTCTTCCACCGTACTGATTCGCAATCCACTCACCATCTTTACGGCTGTAATCACGGTAGATCATAGAGGCTACGGCATCAACCCTTAAACCATCTAAACCAAAACGCTCAATCCAATACAACGCATTACTTGATAAGAAATTACGCACCTCATGACGGCCATAGTTGTAAATTAAAGTATTCCAATCTTGATGATAACCTTCACGTGGATCCGCGTGTTCATATAACGCGGTTCCATCAAAAGAGGCTAAACCATGCGTGTCACTTGGAAAATGTCCAGGTACCCAGTCTAAAATCACATTAATACCGGCTTCGTGTGCTTTGTCGATAAAACGCTTAAAACCATCTGCTGTACCAAAACGGCTTGTAGGCGCATAAAGACCCAAAGGTTGATAACCCCATGAGCCATCAAACGGAAATTCTGAGATAGGCAGTAATTCGATATGGGTAAAGCCCATTTCTTTGACATAAGGAATCAACTCATCAGCTAATTCATCATAATTCAACCAATAATTATTTTCTAAATTACGTCGCCACGAACCTAAATGCACCTCATAAATGGAAATCGGCTGATCGACTTGATTCGCTTTTGCACGCTTTTGAGTCATTTCTACCACCTCAGGCAACGCGCTAATTTGTGAGGCGGTGTCTGGGCGAAGTTGTGCGGAAAAAGCATAAGGATCAGATTTAAGACGTAATTGATTATTACAATCGACTAGCTCAAATTTATATAATTGCCCCAGCGCGACTTTAGGTAAAAACAGTTCCCAAATGCCACTTTCAATATGTAAACGCATAGGGTGACGACGACCGTCCCAATAATTGAAATCACCAACAACAGAGACACGTTTAGCATTCGGAGCCCATAATCGAAAAGTAACACCAGACACATTATCACACTCCGTAAAATGAGCGCCGAGTTTTTCATAAGGTCGCAAATAGGAACCTTCGGCAAATAACCAATTGTCTAATTCATTTAACATGGGGTGAAAACGATAAGGATCTTCTACTAATTGTGACTCATGTCCCCAAAAAACCTGTAACTGATAAACAAAAAATTCGCGTTTTTCAGGTATGACAGAAGCAAAAAAACCCCGTTCATCTAAACAATCTAATTCACAGATAACTTGATGGCTTTCTTTATCCAATATCAATACACGTTGCGCATCTGGCATTAACACACGTACTTCAATCCCTTTTTCCGTTTCATGCATGCCCAATACAGAAAAAGGATCACCATGCCAACCATCAAAAAATTGTTCAATAATGTCTTGTGAAACAAGCTTATCCATTTTCTTACTCCTTATTCCGACTTTGATTAATAGTATGTAACATGTGCTGGATACGAGAGTCTGCAAAAATTTGTTCTAACGATAATGTTAATTTATTCCGCCAGTTTGGATATTCTGTTCCAGTACCCGGTAAGTTAAAAGAAACCTCTTGATTCAATAAATTTTCTAATTGCACGCCGATTAATCGACTACGACTTTCCGCTAAATATTGATGAATCACTAAATTTAAATGATCATGCATGGCCATACTTAATGCATCACCTTCATAATGAGGGGGTAAATAGCCATCACGATGTAATGAATCTAATAATGCTTGCTTATCCTCTACTCGCTGAGCATATTTCTGTGCAAGTATTTCGCCTTGTAAAATGCCTAACTGAGCAAACAACTCTAAATCACGACAATGCCAAAAGCTTTGTAATGATGGAACATCATGTGTACCAACAGTCGCAAAAGCATGTTGAGGATAATGATTACCATGAGGAAATTGACCATTGCGTTGCTCAAAATACAGCACAAAATAAGAGAAAATTTGCAACTCAAATAATTTTGAGCGAACTTCATCGGGTACCGTTCCCAAATCTTCTCCTACAATTAAGCATTGGTTACGTTGGCTTTCTATCGCCAACACGGCCATCATGGCATCAAAAGGATAATGGACATACACGCCATCAGACGCCGTTTTATCTTCAGGAATCAACCACAAACGAAATAATCCCATAACATGATCAATGCGCAATACTCCAACATGCTGCATATTTGCACGTAATAAATCAATCCACGGTTGAAAACCACGACGTTGTAATTCACGTGGGTTCATGGGCGGTAAATTCCAATTTTGTCCAATAGGCCCTAATGGATCGGGAGGCGCACCTACAGAGGCATTAACACAATAAAGCTCAGGATCACACCAAACATCCGCCCCGCCTCGAGAGACACTCACCGCCAAATCACCATACAGCCCCAATTCTAGGCCAATCATTTGACAATACTGCTTAAGCTCAATCAGTTGACAATGTGTTAACCATTGCAACCAAACATAAAAATCCACTGAAGTGCGGTGCGTTTTTAACAAGTTTTTACGCTGCGTTTTATTTACATACTGCCATTTTTCAGGCCAGCCTAACCAACCTATATTTTGTTCGTTAACTTCCTGTTGCAAGGTTTGATGAACTTCCCTATCTAACACATCAAATAGACCTTGATAAATCAAATCATCACCTTGTTCACGAACAAATTGAGCAAAGTCCTGGCGACGTTGAACAATTTCGGCAGATTTGCCCGTTAAAAAATAGCGATAGAGCTTTTCCAATGCAATAAGTTTTAATGCGCTAACACCTTGATAATCTACTTGCTCTGCTTGGCGTAAGTGTGCTAATTGCTCTTGAGTTTCTGTGGATTTCCACCAATTTTGTACGGCTCGACTTAACCTAAATTCCGGCAATGCGTTAATATCTAAATATACATAATTCAGCCAACGACGAGAGGCCGAACTATAGGGACTCGCCCATTGAGGTACTGCGCCAAACATGGCGTGTAACGGATTAACCCCAACAAAACTTGCGCCATACTTGACAGCTTGTTCAATAAGAGCGCGTAAATCTCCTAAATCCCCCATTCCCCAATTATTTGCCGAACGTAAACTGTATAATTGCGTATTAATCCCCCAAGCTTTATGTTGCTGTAAAGAGGTGGGCTGATAACTTGTTTTTGGGGTAACGAATAAACGAATAAAATAAGATTGTTTTGCACCACAAAGTTGAAGTGAATAATAACCAAAAGGCAAAGGATCTAAACGAAGTGAGGAAGAGGAAGAAGATAAGGATTTTGAAAAAAGCAATTGTCCAATTTCATCAAAAAGTTGATATTGTATAATCGGCTCAGACAGGGAAAGATGGGTAAAAGTATAATCAATAGGCTCATTTTCCCGATAAACAGCTGTATCCCGAAAATCCGTTTTACTGGGTTTCCCTATAGGATCAAACAGCTTGACAAAATACGCCAAACTCTCTTCTTTAGCATAAACTAATTGCCCATCAATACTATAATGAGAAGGAGAAATGCCTAATCGTTCAGCGCTTTGATATAAATCATTTAGTTCATTCATAGTATCCCTAATAATTGAGTATCTATTGATCTAATCTATTATTGTATGTTTATTAGATTGTACTCGAAAGCGACAGGAAAACAAGGGCGTTTTTTCAGCTTTTTTCGGTAATTTTTTGTCCTCTGAAACCTTTTAAGATTAAAATTGATTTTAATTGGTTTGAAACGGTATAATGCCCACCAAATGTCATTATAGAGAATCATTATGTCTACAGAATTATCTACTAAACAGAAGCAATTTTTAAAAGGTCTTGCCCACCATTTGAACCCTGTCGTTATGCTTGGGAGTAATGGGCTTACAGAGGGAGTACTTGCGGAAATCGATCATGCCCTATCTCACCATGAATTAATCAAAGTGAAAATTGCGGGGGCTGAGCGTGAAACAAAACAGCTGATTATTAACGCTATTGCGCGTGAAACCGAAGCTTGTATAGTGCAAACTATTGGACATATTCTCGTATTATATCGCCCTAGCGAAGAAAAGAAAATTCAGCTCCCACGCCGATAAAAAAGAATCTGCACCAAAATTCCGTATTATCCTATTTTGCGTGCAGATCCCAATTCATTATCTCTTATTGTCTTTACAGACAGTTCTTTTCGCCTCTTGATAAACTAATCAAACCCGAACGAACAATTTCAATAATAGATGTTTCTTGTTTCACAGCCTCAATAAATGCATCAAGTTTATCTTTGGTACCCGCTAACTGTACAGTATAAGATTTCGTTGTTACATCAACAATTTGTCCACGAAAAATATCCGCTAAGCGTTTTATTTCATCGCGAGTTGCACCTTGTGCTCTAATTTTCAATAACATCACTTCACGTTCAACATGTTCGCAATCACTTAAATTAATGACCTTAAAAACATCCACTAATTTATGTAATTGTTTCTCAATCTGCTCTAGTACTTGTTCTTCTCCATAAGCCTCAATAGTCATACGAGACAAAGTCGGATCATCAGTTGGAGCAACTGTTAAGCTATCAATATTAAAAGCGCGCTGAGAGAATAACCCCACAACTCGAGACAAAGCCCCAGATTCATTTTCTAATAAAACTGATAAAATTCTACGCATTATACTCTCTCCGTTTTGCTTAAAAACATTTCATTCATTGCCCCACCACGCACTAACATTGGATATACATGTTCTGTTTCATCAACATTAATATCCACAAAAACCAATTTATCTTTAATAGAAAAAGCCTGAGTGAGTTTTTCTTCCAATTCATCTAAGGTGTTGATTTGGATCCCTACATGCCCATAAGCTTCAGCTAATTTGACAAAATCTGGCAAAGAATCCATATAAGAATGAGAGTGACGGCCTGAATAAATCATATCTTGCCACTGTTTTACCATTCCTAAAAAGCGGTTATTTAAACTGATAATCACAACTGGAATACCATATTGCTGCGCGGTGGATAATTCTTGAATATTCATTTGAATACTCCCATCTCCCGTAACACACACAACCGTTGCGTCAGGATAAGCAAGTTTTACCCCTAATGCCGCAGGCAAACCAAATCCCATTGTTCCCAAACCACCAGAGTTAATCCAGCGACGTGGCTTATCAAACGGATAATGTAATGCAGCAAACATTTGATGTTGTCCTACATCAGAAGCGACATATGCCTCACCATCGGTGATACGGTAAACGGTTTCGATAACCTGTTGTGGCTTAATCACTGATGAAGTGCGGTCGAATTCCAAACATTTTTTCGCTTTCCAGCCGTCAATTTGTTTCCACCAATCTTCTAAAGAAGACTGAGATTTACTTAAGTTCTCTTCTTCTAGTAATGCTAAAAATTCCGTTAAAACGCTCTCTGCACTCCCTACAATCGGAATAGAGGCTGGAACATTTTTAGAAATGGAGGTAGGATCAATATCCACATGGATAACTTTTGCATTTGGACAATATTTCGCTAAGTTATTCGTTGTACGATCATCAAAACGTACACCAATCCCCAAAATTAAATCACTGTGATGCATTGCTGTGTTTGCTTCAAAAGTACCATGCATACCAAGCATACCTAAAAACTGCTTATCTGTTCCAGGATATGCGCCTAACCCCATCAATGATGACGTCACCGGCAAATTTAATTGTTTCGCGAGCTGGATGAGTTTATCACTACAGTTTGCTGTAATGACACCGCCACCCACAAATAACACCGGTTTTTCAGCCACTAACAACGCTTTTAACGCTTTCTTAATTTGACCTTTATGTCCATGCACCGTAGGATTATAAGAACGCAAACTAATCTCTTCCGGATAATGATAAGGAACTTTGATTGCCGGATTCATCACATCTTTTGGAAGATCAATGACTACCGGTCCAGGGCGTCCAGTTGAAGCGATATAAAACGCTTTTTTCACAATAGCCGGAATATCTTCTGCATTTTTAACAAGGAAACTATGCTTAACCACCGGACGAGAAATCCCCACCATATCACATTCTTGGAAAGCATCACTTCCAATAAGGTTACTCATAACTTGTCCTGAGAAAATAACAAGGGGAATGGAATCCATATATGCCGTTGCAATACCTGTGATTGCATTCGTCGCACCAGGACCAGAAGTAACAAGCACACACCCAACTTCTCCCGTAGCTCTTGCATAGCCATCAGCCATATGCACTGCACCTTGTTCATGGCGAACTAAAATATGCTCAATTCCGCCTAAAGTATGAATAGCATCATAAATATCTAAGACAGACCCACCTGGATAACCAAATACAAATTTTACGCCCTGATCACGCAAGGACTGTACCACCATTTCTGCACCAGATAATTTTTTCATTATTTTCTCCTTACCCCACTTTTTCCTTTAATATTTTCCAGAAAGTGCGGTCTATTTTTCGCAATTTTTATTTGCTGTAGTTTTACCTAAAGTCATTTGATTTGTCTAGCTAAATTTTTAGCTAGCAAAATGAAATAAATAGAATAAAACACTAAAAATAAAATTTATTTAGATTTTTATAAACAATAACCAAGATAAAAAACAAAAAATGCGACAATATGTCGCATTTTATAAATATAACAAAATTAAATTTTTTCTTAAAATTTGTGCATTACATCACATATTTCTCATTAGTTTGTGCTTTCTTTCTAAAAATCACAATTAATATAGCCAACACAACGGCTGTTGTAATAAAGCCTAAAATCCCTGAACGCGTAAATCCTAACACAATATATCCACAGACAGTTGCCGCTGCCACACTCATGGCATAAGGTAACTGTGTGGTCACGTGATCCATTAAACCGCATTTTGCGCCAGTAGAAGATAAAATCGTTGTATCAGAAATAGGTGAGCAATGATCGCCACAAACAGCACCCGCCATGACTGCAGATAGACATGGTAAAAGTAACTCAGGCGCTGCGTTGGCTGCAATTGCCGCAGCAATAGGCAACATGATCCCAAACGTTCCCCAGCTGGTTCCTGTTGAAAACGCCATAGCCGCACCCAACACGAACAATAATGCAGGCAATAATTCAATACTCAAATTACCTGAAACTAATGTAGAAAGATACTCCCCTGTTTTCATATCGCCAACCACGTTGTTAATCGTCCACGCAAACAACAGAATAAGTATGGCTCCTAACATAGATTTCATACCTAATAGCCAAGCTTTAAAATACGTTGGAATATCTACGTGACGACCAGCAATAATACACAATGTTAATACCACAATGGCCGACACGCCACCCACAACTAAAGATATCCCAACAGTCGTATTTTCAAATGCGCCCAACACACTAAATGGCAGTCCTTCTTCTGCTAAAGCTTGATTACCCGTATACATCATCATAAAAACGGTTGCAGCAATCAAGGTCACGATTGGAAAAACCAAATTACGCATACGGCCATTCACAATAATAGTTTCCGCTTCTTCATCCGGTTTAGCTAAGGCTGCGGCTTCGTGACGAGACATTGAACCAAGATCTAACGAAAAATATGCCACACAAAATACCATAATGATAGAAAAAATAGCATAAAAATTCATCGCACTCATGGCCATAAAAGCGCCAATAGGTGAATAACCAGTGATGGAATGTGTTGCTAATAAACCTGCAATCAGGGTAATAATATAGGCTCCCCAACTGGAAATTGGCATAATGACACACATAGGTGCAGCCGTAGAGTCTAAAATATACGCTAATTTGGCACGTGACACTTTAAATTTGTCCGTAACAGGGCGCGCAATCGCTCCAACCGCAAGACTATGAAAATAATCATCAATGAAGGTAAAAAAGACTAATCCGGCGGCCATCATTTTGGCTCCACGACGCCCTTTAATTCTTTTTTGTGCCCAATTAGCAAATGCTTGATTGCTACCTGATGCCGTTAATAACGCAGTTAAGGCGCCTAATAATAATAAGAATAATAAAATATTCACATTATTTGTATTTAATTCATGTGCTTGTGTATCGTAAACTAAGGAAAATACATTATCTTTAAGATAAACGAATGATGTTGCAATGTCGCCTCCTCCTAGCATTAAAGCACCGATGATGATCCCCACACTAAGTG
Organism: Conservatibacter flavescens; assembly: GCF_002795425.1. Taxonomy (GTDB): domain Bacteria; phylum Pseudomonadota; class Gammaproteobacteria; order Enterobacterales; family Pasteurellaceae; genus Conservatibacter; species Conservatibacter flavescens. Next base: position 147,017 of record NZ_PHHA01000002.1, on the reverse strand, counting down.
ATAATAATACTTTGCGCGTAATCACGGCTAATACTAATGCCAAAATTGGCGGTAAAATTGACCAAGCTGATGTGGAATAATTAATAAGTTCCATGACCTCTACCAAAAATTAAGGGAGATCTACTGAATTAAAATAATCGAAAGAGATTGATTTAAGAGGTTGATTAAAGTGAAACAACCTAACAGTAGCGCTCCATAGTGAATAATAAGTAATACTATGGCAGTGACGTACCTTTTCGATAACGCCCCCAACCAATTAGAATGACTTCTAACTGATTTCGGCAAACATTCCTTTCTTTTCTCCTCATCGCTATCCACTCAGAAAAAATACTTATAATGCTTGCGCCTCTACATATGTAGGAGAAGTGCAAGATTACAATAATCCGCTAAGCTTGCCAATAGCACGCCCCCATATTTCATAAAAAAATACTCTCTATAGCTAAAGTGCGGTTATTTTTTCTCTATTTTTTGTCTATTTAAAGATATAAGTTAAATAATTTATTATTATTTTACTTTTTCATACTGATATTTTTTCATTACTTATTGCTTCAATGAAACATTCTATTTATACTAAACTGGCTTTTCATTTAATATATGATTGAACTTGAGGAATAAAATGAACAATATCGCGAAAGTATTAAATAATCTTCGTAGTTTACGTACAATGGCAAAAGATCTTTCTCTTGAAGAATTAAAATCAATGCTAGAAAAATTAACGCTTGTTGTTAAAGAAAAACATCAAGAAGCTGAAGCTCAACAATTAGCTCAAAAAGAGCGTTTAGCTCGTCTTGAAAAATATCGCGCATTATTAAAAGAACAAGGTATTACGCCAGAAGAACTTGCGGAATTACTCGACTCAACATCAGAACAAAATAAAAAACGCGCACCTCGTCCACCAAAATACCAATATACTGTGAATGGCCAAGTAAAAACATGGACAGGACAAGGGAGAACGCCTCTCGCGTTACAAGCAGAATTAGATGCGGGTAAAACATTAGCTGATTTTGAAATTTAATTATCCATTTTCATTAGTATAAAACCCATCTTTCATGGGTTTTATTTATTTTAGGTATTTATATTATATGATTGAAAATAAAATTTTATTAACCGACTGTCCTGATGATAAAGGATTAATATCAAAAATAACCAATATCTGTTATAAACACCAACTCAATATTAATCATAATAATGAGTTTGTCGATTTTGAAACAAAACATTTCTTCATGCGTACTGAATTAGAAGGTATATTTAATGAAGAAACCTTACTCACTGATCTAAAATCTGCTTTACCGCAAGGTGCAAATTGTCGTTTAATTAGTTCTAAAAGAAAACGTATTGTTATTTTAGTGACAAAAGAAGCACATTGTATTGGCGATATTTTGATGAAAACTTATTATGGTGGATTAAATGTTGAAATTGCAGCCGTAATCGGTAATCATGATTCATTAAGATCACTCGTAGAACGTTTTGATGTTCCTTTTCATTGTATTAGTCACGAAAACTTAACACGTGTTGAGCATGATAAACGATTAGCAGACAAAATTGATGAATATCAACCTGATTATATTGTGCTTGCAAAATATATGCGTGTCTTAAACCCGGAATTTGTTGAACGTTATCCAAATCGTGTTATCAACATTCACCATTCATTCCTACCCGCATTTATTGGCGCGCGCCCTTATCAACAAGCTTATGAGCGTGGTGTAAAAATTATTGGTGCTACTGCACATTTTATTAATAATGAGCTAGATCAAGGACCAATTATTATGCAGAATGTTATCAATGTGGATCATACTTACAGTGCTGAAGCCATGATGAAAGCGGGGCGAGATGTAGAAAAAACCGTTCTTAGTCGTGCCTTAGATTTAGCCTTACACGATCGTATTTTTGTATTTCAAAATAAAACTATTATTCTGTAAAACAGATAAAAAAAAACACTGCTTGAGCTATTTAAGCAGTGTTTTAACTTTCCCTCTTAGACATACTTTATTCATAGCATATTTATCTTATTATATTCCTCTGCTAAAAAACGCATAAAAAATCTCAATAGCATGATCTAAATCACAAAATTTACTTTTATCCCTTTTCTCCGATTTTCTTTCTACCTATCGAGTGTTAGAATTTATCCAGTTATTCATATTTAGCTGAGGTAAATATATGGCATTTCGTATTGAAAAAGACACTATGGGCGAAGTTCAAGTTCCAGCAGACAAATACTGGGCTGCGCAAACTGAGCGTTCTCGTAATAATTTTAAAATTGGCCCTGAGGCTTCTATGCCACACGAAATCATTGAAGCATTCGGCTTTTTGAAAAAAGCAGCAGCTTATGCTAACCACGATTTAGGTGTATTATCGGCAGAAAAACGTGATTTAATCGCGCAAGCCTGTGATGAAATTCTAGCGCATAAACTTGATGATCAATTCCCATTGGTCATTTGGCAAACGGGGTCAGGTACACAATCTAATATGAATCTCAATGAGGTTATCGCAAACCGTGCTCACGTTTTGAATGGGGGTAAGTTAGGTGAGAAATCGATTATTCACCCAAATGATGATGTGAATAAATCTCAATCATCGAATGATACTTATCCTACCGCCATGCATATTGCCGCCTATAAAAAGGTTGTTAAAGTCACTATTCCGGCGATTGAACGTTTACAAAAAACGTTTTCTGCCAAAGCGGAAGCGTTTTCTGATGTGGTCAAAATTGGGCGTACTCATTTGATGGATGCAACTCCCCTCACATTAGGACAAGAATTTTCTGCTTATGCCGCTCAATTACGATTCGGCTTAATTGCGCTGAAAAATACCTTACCACACTTAGGCCAACTTGCCTTAGGTGGCACAGCTGTTGGTACTGGGTTAAATACTCCAAAAGGCTATGATGTAAAAGTCGCTGACTATATTGCAAAATTCACTGGATTACCATTTATCACCGCTGAAAATAAATTTGAAGCGTTGGCAACTCACGATGCTGTAGTAGAAACTCATGGAGCATTAAAACAGCTAGCCGTCTCTTTATATAAAATCGCCAATGATATTCGTTTATTAGCTTCGGGTCCTCGCTCTGGTATCGGTGAAATTTTAATCCCAGAAAACGAACCGGGTTCTTCTATTATGCCAGGTAAAGTGAATCCGACACAATGTGAAGCATTAACTATGGTATGTGCGCAAGTATTAGGAAATGATACAACTATTTCTTTCGCAGGCTCTCAAGGCCATTTCCAGTTAAATGTATTCAAACCTGTTATGGCTGCAAACTTCTTACAATCAGCCCAACTGCTTGCGGATGCTTGCATTTCTTTTGATGAACATTGTGCGGCAGGAATTGAACCAAATTATGCTCGGATTAAACAACAATTGGATCAATCTCTCATGTTAGTTACGGCATTAAATACCCATATTGGATATGAAAATGCGGCTAAAATTGCCAAAACTGCTCATAAAAATGGCACGACATTGAAAGAGGAAGCTATCAATTTAGGCCTAGTGACTGCTGAACAATTTGATGAATGGGTTAGACCTGAAGATATGGTTGGTAGTTTAAAATAAAATTTGTTGAGATAAATCAAAAGAGTGGTTAAAAAGCCACTCTTTTTTATTTTCTTGAGTTTAATCAGTAAAATAACTTAAAACAATGTTATATAATACCAAAAGTAAAAACACTTTTTATTTTTTCACTTAGGAGCTATCTATGTTTCTTATTCAATTTGCTATCGTGCTGCTTTGTATTTTAATTGGTGCACGGGTTGGGGGTATTGGTCTCGGTGTATGGGGCGGTGTCGGTCTTGCTATTTTATCTTTCGGATTTGGTCTAAAGCCTGCTGGACTGCCTATCGATGTCATGTTTATGATTATGGCTGTTGTCGCAGCAGCAGCTGCAATGCAAGCTGCGGGCGGTTTAGATTATATGATCAAAATTGCGACAAAAGTATTGCGCAAAAATCCTAAATATATCACATTCATCGCACCGGCTGTCACTTGGACTTTTACAGTATTAGCTGGGACAGGCCATGTTGCTTATTCTGTCCTTCCTGTGATTGCTGAAGTATCACGAGTCAATGGAATTCGTCCTGAACGCCCATTATCTATGGCGGTAATCGCTTCACAATTCGCCATCGTAGCAAGCCCAATTGCTGCAGCAGTTGTTGCCGTTGTTGCATTTCTTGAACCACAAGGCATTCATTTAGGTGATATTCTATCTGTCACTATACCTGCCACATTACTTGGCATTGGTTTAGCTTGTGTATTTGTGAATAAAATGGGTAAAGAATTAAAAGATGACCCAACCTATCAACAGCTATTAAAAGATCCTGACTATATTCGCACAAGTAGCGTCACTTCCGTAGAAGATGAAAAAGAAATCGGTCCCAAAGCTAGAATTTCTGTAGGCTTATTCCTATCCGGTGCTTTACTTGTTGTCTTAATGGGTGCGATGCCAAGCGTACACCCTCAGTTTACCGAAATTGTTAACGGTGTAGAGAAAACCTCTCCAATGGGTATGGCCCATACCATTGAAATCGTCATGCTTTCTATTGGTGCTTTAATTATTTTATTCTGTAAACCAGATGGTAATGCGATTACAAAAGGTTCGGTATTCCATGCAGGTATGCGCGCTGTTATTGCTATCTTTGGTATAGCTTGGCTGGGCGATACGCTTATGCAAGCGCATACCACAGAAATTAAAGAAATGGTTTCTGGTTTAGTTGAAGTGGCTCCATGGGCATTTGCTTTAGCACTGTTTATTCTCTCTATTCTTGTAAACAGTCAGGGGGCGACGGTTGCTACCCTATTCCCATTAGGTATTGCCATTGGTATTCCACCTGAAGTATTAATTGGGGTATTTGTCGCCGTAAATGGTTATTTCTTTATTCCAAATTACGGCCCGATTATTGCCTCTATTGATTTTGATACCACAGGCACAACACGTATTGGTAAATTCATTTTTAACCATAGTTTTATGATTCCAGGATTATTAAGCATGGTGTTTAGCTTAATCTTTGGTCTTCTTTTCGCTAGCTTTATTATTGCTTAGCATTACAATACGGACAAAGTCTACTTTGTCCGTATTTTCACATAAAATACAAGATTTCTTTCCCTAACTTAGCACGTATTGATCTAACTTATAACTAAAAAGCATTTTAACTTTTTTGATTTCCCGATAAGATGGCAAATCTTCACTTATCATATATAAAACTGGGAAAATCCATGCTTTTTATTAATTTAATTATTTTTGTTGCCACTCTCTTCATATTGAATGCAATTTTTCGCCGTAGCCAAAAACTTGGCATGACTGTTTTTATCGCCTTGCTACTTGGGCTGGCTAGCGGTGCATTATTACAACAATTCAGTGACAAACCTATTCTTGATACTACATTAGATTGGATCAACCTAGTGGGTAATGGTTATGTTCGTTTATTACAAATGATCGTTATGCCGCTTGTTTTTGTCTCTATCCTATCAGCCGTGACACGTTTAAACCAAGCTGGCGCATTAGGTAAAATTAGCTTTAGTGTCTTATCGGTTTTATTAATTACCACTGCTATTTCTGCGGCTATCGGTATAGCAATGGTTTATTTATTTGATTTATCTGCTGAAGGATTAGTTGCTGGAGAACGCGAAATCGCAGCACAAGCCCGTGTTGAAGGCCGAGTTGAACAAGTAAGTAATTTAAGCATTCCAGCTATGCTACTCTCTTTCATTCCGCGCAATCCATTTGCTGAACTGACCGGCGCAAATCCAACATCCATAATCAGCACCGTTATTTTTGCTGCTCTTTTAGGTGTCGCAGCATTAAGTTTACGCAAAGAGAACGAAGAATTAGGTGAGCGTATTGCACAAGGTGTGGACAGCTTAAATAAACTGATTATGCGTTTAGTCCGTTTCGTTATTCGTCTCACCCCCTACGGCGTATTCGCACTAATGATCAAGATGGCTGCGACATCAAAATGGGCCGATATTATCAACTTAGGTAATTTCATCGTGGCTTCATATTTAGCAATTATCCTAATGTTTATTGTGCATGGTTTATTATTAGCCCTTTCAGGGATCAACCCATTTAATTATTTTAAACAAACTCTACCGACTTTAAGTTTTGCGTTTACATCGCGTTCAAGCGCGGCAACGATTCCATTGAACATTGAAACGCAAACCAATAAACTCGGAGTCAACCCAACAATCGCTAACTTTTCAGCCACATTTGGCGCAACTATCGGACAAAACGGTTGTGCAGGAATTTACCCAGCCATGTTAGCCGCAATGATTGCTCCAACTGTCGGCATCGACCCATTTAGTATGGAATATATTTTAACCCTTATTCTTATCGTCGCGATTTCTTCATTTGGCATTGCGGGAGTAGGCGGTGGAGCAACCTTTGCAGCTATCGTCGTTCTTTCTACGTTGAATTTGCCATTAGCATTAGTGGGATTATTAATCTCTATTGAACCACTCATTGATATGGGACGTACCGCGCTAAATGTTAACGGAGCAATGGTCTCTGGCACATTAAGTAATAAATGGTTAAAAACAAACTAACCATTTAAATATAATTAAAGGGTGGCTAAATCCTATCTGCCACCCAAATTTTTCTTATTAAATCTGCTTAATTCGACCAAATAACTCATCATTTTCTTTCGACATTTGCAGATAAAACCCATGTTGTCGAATATGATCTAACACAACATCATTATCGACTTGTGCCAATTGCTTTTCGCCAAGCAAATTAAATAACATCACAAATTTAGGGCGACCAAATGCCTCCATTAGTTCATGAGGCACACAGTCAAATTGCTCTCGTTTCGCTATATATAAATACATTCCTGCTTTTTTATTACTTTTATAAATTGCGCATAACATAAAATTGTCTATAATCTCCAATTTTTCAAAAATTTTATTGCTGATCTTACCTGATTTTACTAATATAAACAGTATTTCATCTCGTTTATTTTATAATTATGGCTAACGATATTGTAGAACTCCGCACGGGACAATTTTCTTCAGTGTTTCTCACCTTGAACAGTTCAAGTTTAACTGTGATTAAGCGAGCTTTGGCAAAAAAAGTGAAAAAATCCCCATCTTTTTTCCAAAATGTGCCTGTGATTTTACAACTCACAGATGTCTTACATAAAGTCAATCTTAATGACTTACAGCATTTACTTGATGAATTTGGTATTCGCTTAATTGGCGTCAGTGATTGGCAAAATAGTTTACAGAAAGAGCTTATTTTGACAGCGAATCTGCCAATCGTCGGTAAAAGCCAGCAATTCGATGAAATATTGCCAGAATATGGTTATTTACCACCTAAAATTATTGAAACGAATATTGAAGCAAACCAATCTATTTATGCGAAAAATTGCGATTTAATTATTCATGGCGATGTTCATTCTGGAGCTGAAGTTGCTGCAGAAGGAAATATCCATATTTATGGTAAATTGCAAGGACGCGCAATGGCTGGTGTGAATAGCTTAATTGGGTCCATTTATACTCAATCCCTAGAAGCCGAGTTTTTGTCTGTATGCAAACGCTCCTTATATAAAGAAAAAATTCCAACAGAATATCTGTTCAAAGCAGTAAAAATTACCCATAATAAAGACAATTTAATCATTTCACCTTTTTAAGTTCGGTATCGTTATGGATAAACTTAATGCTATTTCTGTATTCTGTCGCGTAGTGGAGAGCCAAAGTTTTACCCAAGCGGCTGCTCAGCAAAATATTTCTGTGGCAATGGCAAGTAAATTAGTCTCACAACTAGAAGAGCAGCTGAAAACCCGCTTGCTTCAGCGTACCACACGAAAAATAGTTCCCACTGAAGCTGGTCTGATTTATTATCAACGTTGCCAAGTTATTTTAACCGAACTTGACGAAGCCGATTCAAGCATCAGTAATCATGCCACTTCGTTACAAGGTAACTTAACCGTGTCTGTACCTCGTGATTTTGGTTTATTATTTATCACCCCAAATCTATCTCAATTTGTAAAAACACATCCCAATTTACATGTTAATATTGAGTTCACCGATCGCAAAGTCGATCTTGTTGCAGAAGGCTACGATCTAGCTTTACGAATCGGACAGCTTACAGAAAGCTCACTAGTTGCCAAAAAAGTGGCCAGTTCAACTATGCATGTTGTCGCCTCCCCTGCATATTTAGCTGAAAACGGCATACCTGAATTTCCCGAAGCTCTCCAGAAGCACCAATGTTTAATCTATAACTCCCCTCACAATTTTACTTGGGAGCTCACGAAAAATAAGCACACTCACCGTGTAAAATTACAATCTAAATTAGTGAGTAATAATGGCTTAACTTTGACAGAACTTGCAAAGTCAGGGATTGGAATTATCAACTCCCCACGTTTTCTGATTGAAAAAGAACTCCAATCAGGAGAACTTGTAGAAATTTTTGCCGATTATCAACAAAACAAAATCGATCTTAATGTACTTTACCCACACCGCCGCTATTTAGCAGCTAAAGTGCGAGCATTTATTGATTTTCTCTCCGAGTTAGATCTATGCAAAAATTAAAATCCTGGATCCTAATCACTGGTGCTGGCAAACGCATTGGCTTTGAATTAGCTAAGCATTTAGCCTCTCATGGACAAAATGTGCTAATTTCCTACCGCACTTTCTATCCACAAATAGAAGAGCTGACAAAACTCGGTATCATCGCGGTTATGGCTGATTTTAGCACTGAACAAGGCATTGTAAATTTTGCAGAACAAATACATCACCACTGCCCTAAACTTCGAGCAATTATTCATAACGCCTCTGATTGGCAAAGTGAAAGCACTGAAAATTTAACCGCGCTTTCAACACTTTTTGATAACATGATGCAAATCCATGCTAAAGTTCCTTATCTGCTCAACCAGGCTTTATTACCTTTATTGCTTAAAAATGACGAAATACCAAGTGATATAATCCATATTAGCGATTATATTGTTCAAAAAGGTAGTGACAAACATCTCGCCTATACAGCCAGCAAAGCCGCAATGGAAAGCTTAACTCTCAGTTTTGCTAAAAAATATGCGCCTCATGTTAAAGTCAATACTATTGCCCCAGCACTGATTGCCTTTAATGAGCAAGATGATGAAACTTATCGCCTTCAAGCACAACAAAAATCTCTCATGGCCAAATGTGGCGGTTATCCAGAAATGCTCGCTGCAGTGGATTACTTGCTTCAAAGCAAGTATGTCACAGGAAGCTGCCTCACCGTTAATGGCGGTCGCCACTTAAAATAAACACAAAAAGGAAAGAAAATGAAAAAAGAAGAAGCTATTTTTGCCGGTGGTTGCTTTTGGTGCATCGAAGCCGTTTTTAATCAAATTCAAGGTGTAGAAAGTGCAATCTCAGGCTACATCGGAGGCATGCGCCCAAACCCTAGTTATGAACAAGTATGTACTGGTGCAACAGGTCACGCAGAAGCGGTAAAAGTGCGGTTCGATTCAGAAAAAATTTCCTATGAACAACTACTAAACATTTTTTTCGCCATTCATGATCCAACTCAATTGAATCGTCAAGGGAATGACATCGGTACACAATATCGCAGCGCAATTTTTTATTTGAATGCACAACAAAAACAACAAGCAACCCAAAAACTCATCGAAATTCAACCGCACTTTATAGAAAAAGTAGTGACAGAACTTACTGAAGCCACAACATTTTATCCAGCGGAAAATTACCACCAGGGTTATTTTTTACAAAATCCTAATAAAGGCTACTGCCAACTTGTTGTCGCACCAAAATTCTTAAAAGCCAAACTGCAATTTGAGACACTATGGAAATCATAATCTACACAAAGCAAATAACCATTGATAAAACGTCTCCCATAAAAAACGGCCTACGTAAAATCATGATTTACTTTGATGATTTTCATAGTTTTTTATCGTATTTTGAGATTAAATAAGTATATGTTTATTACTTATCCCCCAAAAGCCGCCGAAAAATCCCCCTATACTGCTCAAACACAGGCGGATTGGTTTGTGTTTTGGCTTGCGTTAAAGCCACAAATAGCTCAAACATACCGTATAAATCCAACGTAATATGCGGATTGACTTGCTGTTTGCCCTGCTCGTTCAAACCAAGATAATGCCCTGCAATATTTTTTAAAGACGCCATTGCCAAAAGCAAGGCATCGGCGCGCATTTGTGGACTAAAATCATGGGACAAAATATAACGCAGCAAGGCATTCTTGGCATCTATAAACGCCAGCACCGCCCTGCTGTCGCTTGATTTATGGAACACGCTGTCTGAGCGATGGCGATAAAAATAAAACACTTCACTGCTTTCAGCCATTTTGCAATCTTGACAAGAAAGCGCCTTGACGAGAAATAACAAATCTTCGGCATAGGCAAGTGTTTCATCAAAAAAGATCTGATTGGCTCGCAGATAGTCTGTTTGGAAAATATAGGTCCATAATTCCACACCAAAATGCTCACGGTTTAAGGCGTCCATATACTTTGATGATGTGGTGAATTGCACATGATGGCTGCGCTGAACTTTGTTTTGATAAATGTTATAAAACGCTTGCTTAGGTTTATCCAAAACAGGCGGCAACACCTTATACGGCAAGCGTTCCCAATAGGCGCAGCCTTTTAGCAAAGCAAGATTGTTGTTTTTTAAAATGGATACATAGGTAGCAAACGGCACATTTTGAATCAGCATATCGTCCGAATCAACAAAATAGACATACGCGCCTTTCGCCAAGCGCAGTCCTGCATTGCGTGCGGCAGATACCCCTTTGTTTTCTTGAGTAACGATACGGATAAAATCATGCTGTGCGGCATAGTCTTTTAAAATGGCAAGACTATTATCGGTGGAGCCGTCATCAATCACAATAATTTCTTTATTGATTTTTTGATTGATTATGCTGCCCAAACATTGCGGCAAATATTGAACGGTGTTATAGACAGGCACAATAAAGGTTATATCATAATTTGCTTGCTTGCTTGCTTGCTGGAGATTGTCATGTTTTTCTAATCCTTGATACAAGTGGAAATTTTATGATAAAGCAGCGTATTCTAGCAAAAAGGCAAGCCATATGAAAGCAAATTCAAACGGCTTTCCATCATCACCCATCAAAACTATCCCCGCTCCCGTCTCACCCCATCTTTGACAATCGTCCACAGCGTTTTGTACGCCGAATAATTTGGATTGGCGGGTTTGCCTTGTCCCAACAGGTGCAGCTGCTTGGTGTACCAATAAATTTCCAAAAGTCCGCCAAGTCGTTTATCAATCGCCTTAATGCCGGTGCGTACAGGCGGTGTGGCGATGTGCGTTAAGCTGCCTGATGTGAGTTTGTCTGCCACATCCGGCATGACGGCATAAGGTTTTGCCATGCCGATCATGTCCGTGCTGCCATCTGCTAAGGCGTCGTTCATCGCCGCCATACTTCTAAAGCCGCCGGTGATGACAAGCGGCACATCGCCAATCACCGCACGGGCTTTGTCAGCATAGTCCAAAAAGTACGCTTCACGCTTTTTGGTGCTATCTTTGACACCTTCCATCATCGCAGGGCTTTCGTAATTACCGCCTGAAATTTCCAGCAAATCCACGCCAAGCGCCGCCATTTTTGCCAGCACCTGCACCGATTCGTCTTCGCCAAAGCCGCCTTTTTGAAAATCGGCGGAGTTAAGTTTTAACGCCACGATAAATCCATCTGACGTTTGGCGGCGGATTTCGTGATAAATTTCCACCAAAATACGCATACGGTTTTCAAGGCTGCCGCCCCAGTTGTCCGTGCGGCGGTTATGGTGCGGCGATAAAAACTGGCTGAGCAGATAGCCGTGTGCTGCGTGGATTTGCACGCCTGAAAAGCCTGCTTTTTCGGCGATTTTGGCACTTTGCCTAAAGCGGCGGATGATGTCAAAAATCTCATCTTCAGACAGCACACGCGGCGGATTAAACAGCGCCGATAATTCTTTGGACAGCGGCACGGCACTTGGGGCGACAGGCTGTTTATTGACATTTTTGGGAATTTGCTTGCCCGGGTGGTTAAGCTGCATGAGCAGTTTCGTACCGTTTTGTGTGCCTGCCTGTGCCCACGCCTGCAGTATCGGCAAATCACGCTCATCGTCCACCGCCGTGGTGTCAAAATTGGCACTAAAACGGCGGTCAATCATCACATGACCCGTTACCAGCACCGCCGCACCGCCCTTTGCCCAGGTGTCGTACAGGTGCACCAGCACTTGGCTGGGCGTGTTGTTGGGCGCAAGCTGCTCGTCCATCGCCGCTTTGTACAGGCGGTTTTTTAACACCGCACCGTTTGATAGGGTGAGCGGCGTGGAGATGTTTGGAGCTGGGTTTGATGGGTTCATGGGATATTCCTAAGCAAAATTAAAGTATGTAAGTTGGGTAAAATCAATCCTTGGTAAGCGGCGGAAAATACGCTTCTAACGCTTCTGTCAAGGCTTTTAGCCGCTGAATTGGACAAGGATTTTGCTCGTTATAATCACGGTTAATCGCATAAAAACGCTCATTGCCCGCCTGCGCCACACGAACGATGTCCGCCTGCTTCATCAGCTTTAAATGGTGCGATACGGCAGGACGAGACAGCGGCATAAGCTCGGTAATACGGTTGACATTAAGCTGTCCATGCTTAGCAAGCAGCAGCAAAATCGTCTGGCGGTGCGGATCGCCCAAGGCGTTAAACAGCGGCAGGCAGGCGGCAAGCTCATTTTGGATAGATGGTGTGTTCATAGGTTTAAAAGTTTGAATGTTTAAAAACTTAAACATAGTTTATAGCGTTAATGGGAATTTAGCAAATTGGTTTTTGTGGTGGGTTTGTAAAGGGAAGTTGTGGTGGGTTGTTGTAATTTTTAGACAAGGGAATGCTGTTTGAAAGATTTTTCAGACGGCTTTAAATTTCCTTTTTGCACACTATAATAATTAAACCACCATCTAAAACACAAGGATACACAATGAAAACCATCAGACTGCTATACCCCGATTTCGTCAGCGGCGGGCTGGAAACCTACCATTTCGGGGCGAATTTGCTCGCCCACATCCTGCCTAAAAACCCCAACCAACCGCTAATTAAAGTGGATGTTGCCGCACCAAGCGGGCAGCAATATTCCGTTACCGACGGCATTTACGCCAAAGAACAAGTGATTGCCGGCATTCAAAATGCGATGGCGGCGATTGAAACGGAAGCCCCCGATAAAATCATCACCATCGGCGGCAACTGTATCGTTTCGCAAGCCCCGTTTGATTATCTGCACGGGCGTTATGAAAACGTCGGTATTATTTGGATTGACACCCACCCCGACGTATCCGCACCGAAAGACGGCTACCCGAACGCCCATGCGATGGTACTGGCTTCCCTGATGGGCGGCGGCGATGAATCGCTGACTTCCCTGATGAAAAACAAAAGATTCTCTGCCGACCAAATCTTGTATGTCGGCTTGCAGCCGCTGCACGACTACCAAACGCAATTTTTAAACGAACACGGCGTGCAGTACAAAATCCAAGACCAAGCATTTTTATCCGATGAAGAAATCAAAGCCTTCACCGACCGTTTCGATCATATCTTGGTGCATTTGGATATTGATGTGTTAGACGAACATTTCTTCCATTCTACTTATTTTGCCAATCCAGAGCTAAAAGGCGACGGAAGCGGCGGCGGCAAGATGACGATGGCTAAATTAACCGAAATTCTTACCGCTCTTTCCGCCAACGCCGATATTGTCGGTTTCACTGTCGCAGAATATTTGCCGTTTGACGAACATCGCCTGCATAAGATGTTTAAACAAATTCCGTTGTTTAATGAATAGTGCTTTGTAAAAAAAAAATGCCGTCTGAAAGTTAAGTTTCAGACGGCGTTTTTATATCCGCAAGCGATTGGGTTTTGCGAAAAATCTGCAAATTTTTTCTTCAACTGACACCTATGTGTCAGGTCGTTTTTAAAAACTCCCGTTAAACTGACCGCACTTTCACCCAAAACCCACAGGAGAACATGATAAACCTTATCAAAAAAGCCGCTTTAACCGCCGTGTTTGCCGCCTTAGCCGCCACCGCTTCTGCCGAAAATTTCGTGCATACGGTCAAGCTCACCGTCGATCCGGCACAAGCCGCAGTCTTTCAGACGGCATTGGCGGCGGAAATCAAGGAAGCGGTACGCACCGAGCCGGATTTTTTGGCGGCGTTCGCTTCGCAAGACAAAGCCAATCTGAACCAGATTTATCTGTTTGAAATTTTTAAAAGTGCCGAAGCGATGAATGCTTACCATGCCAAACCCCGTTTTGCCGCCTTTTTAAACGCCCATCTGCCCAAGGTGCAAAACCGTGAAGCGGTGGAATTAACCCCGATTGAGTTCCAAACCCAAAAGGATTTTTTAAAGAAAATGGATAAATAAGTGGAAGCCGTCTGAAATTCATTTTTCAGACGGCTTTTTCACACCTTCAACCGCTCACCAATTCCCGTTTTTTCAATACCAGCGACACGGCAAAAAATACCACAGCCAACAAGGCAAATCCCCAGCCTGCCCACAGGCTGCTTTGTATGCCGAAGTTTGAGATGAACCAACCGCCCGACGCTGCGCCGACGGTTACGCCGACATTGGCAGCCGAGACAAACAGACTGGTGGCAAATTCCGGAGCTTCTTCGGCAGATGACGACACCCAAAACTGGCTGACCACCAAGCCGCTGATGTGTGCAGCACCCCACACGGCGCACAGCAGCGCCATCACGGCAATGTTTGGGCTGGCGAAGGCATACAAGGCGGCATAGGCTAAAGCAAGCACAAAGGGATAGGCGACGGCAGTCAGCTTGATATTTTTTGCCAATGCGCGCCCTGCGATGACATTGCCTGCTAAACCGCCGATACCGAACACCATCATCAAAAGGCTCACGGTGTTTGCATTCATGCCCAGGCCCAGCAGATATTCGGTGGCATAGCTGTACACGCCGAACATGGACGACAGCACCGCCACGGTTGCCAGCAAACCCAGCCACAAAAGCGGCTTTTTCAAAATCACCAAAGCGTCCGCCGTTTTGCCCTGCTCGTTCTGCTTGCTGTCGGGCAAACGCAAAAGCCCTGCCGCTGCAATCACGCAGACCGCCGCACAAAATAAAAATGCCGTTTCATAAGAAAAAGTATGGGCAAAAAACAAAATCAGCGGCAAACCGAACACCAGTCCGACACTCTCGCCCATCAGCGCCATAGACGTGGCAAAAGCGGCTTTTTGCGGCGGATACAATGCCACCGCTGCTGCAAACGCCAACGAGAAAAACACCGTCAACATCAAGCCCGGCAAGGCTCGCAGCACCATCAGGGTTTGATAGTCGGGCGCCCATGCCGACAACACACAGCACAGCGCAAAAATCATCAGCGAGCCGATCAGCACCCGCTTGCGTGAGTATTTCGCCAGCCACAGCACCATTAGCGGCCCACCGATGGCGGCAAACAGCGCAAATACGCTCACCAGCATACCCGCCTGCGCAACGCTCACGCCATAACGCTCCACCACCATCGGCAGCAGCCCAATGACGCTAAATTCAACCGTAAAGACGCCAAATAATCCCAAAGCGATAAAAAAGAGTATCAAATTCGGATGTTTCATGGTTTTGTTCATTGATAAATTCACTCCAACTGATGGGGTTGCCCGATTGTTTATGACGCTTTTAGCAAAAATTAGCAAAAATTCGGACAAATCCCAGACAAATCAAATAGGTGGCTATGTTAATTGATTTATCAATAATGAAAAATAGGCTATAATTCATTTTTAAAGTGAATAAATTTCATCAATAACGAGAATATACGATGGACATATTAAGCGGCGTTCAAGCCTTTGTGCTGGTTGCCGAAAACAAAAGTTTTGCCGCTGCCGCTCGCCATTTGGCATTGTCGCCGTCTGCCATCAGCAAGCTGATTGCCCGCTTAGAAGATCATCTGGGCGTCAAACTGCTGCACCGCAACACCCGCAGTATCAGCCTGACCGCCGAAGGTACGCAGTTTTTGGTGCGCTGCCGCCATATCCTTGGCGAATGGGACAATGCCAAAAACGAGCTTTCTCAAACCCACGCCGCCCCCAGCGGCAAATTGCGTGTCAGCCTGCCGGATTTGGACGGATTTTTCCTGCCGGTCATCAGCGGATTTACCGACCAATTTCCCGACATCTGCTTGGAAGTGGATTTTAGCGACCGCTTGGTGGATATTATTGAAGAAGGTTTTGATGTCGTGGTGCGCACTGGCAAAGCCGCCGACAGCAGGTTGACTGCCAAATTTCTCACCCATTACCGTATGCACCTGGTCGGCTCGCCTGCGTATTTTGCCAAGCACGGCGTGCCGATGACGCCGTCTGACCTAAGATACCACCAATGTATCCAATACCGCTTCGCCCACAGCGGCAAAACCGAAATCTGGCCGCTCACCGACAGCGAACGCACGCCGCCTTTGACCCAAAGCGTCATCTGCAACAACACCGAAGCCCGCCTGCAACTGGCTTTGATGGGCAAAGGCATAGCCTGTATCCCCGACTTTCTTGCCGAACCCCACATCCGCCAAGGACGGCTCGTCAGCGTGCTGCCTGAATATCTCAACTGGCAAGGCACTTACCAGCTCCTATGGGCGGCAAATCCCCACCAAAGCCCCAAACTTCGGGCGTTTATTGATTATTTTGCCCAATATGCTTTTAGGCGGGCGGATTGATGTGATGGTAAAAAGTTTGAGAAAATTGACCGCTTTTTTATGAGAAGTTGAAGAAATGCCGTCTGAAAACCCAATTTTCAGACGGCATTCCCCCTTTCTCAATCCCCCACACTCCCCACCACCAGCTGCCGAAACCACGCTAAGGCTTTGTCCGTTTGTTTGCGTTCGTGCCAGAGCATAAGGTACGCCACTGTCGGCAAGTCGGCAGGCGGTGCGAATGTCGCCAATGTCGGATAGGCGGATAAGTCGTCCGCCATACGCGACGATACGGTCAAGAGCAAATCGCTGTGCACCAGCAAGGCGAGCGCGGCATTCCAGTGCGGCAGGGCAATCACGCTGCGCCATTTTAGTCCGGATTTTTGCAGATGATTGGCGATTTCTTCACGGCTGTCCGCCTGCAGCGACAGCGAAATGTGCGGCAGCTTCGCCCAATCTGCAAGCCTAAGCGTTTGATAATTAGGCAGGTTTTGCTTGTCGGTCATGCAGACAAAATGTTCGTCAAACAAGGTTTGCCTGCACACTTCGGCAGGCAGGTTTTCAAACACGCCGAACGCCATATCAATCTCGCCGCTGGCAAGCTGCGCCAGCAAATGCGCACGGCTGGACGGCTGATTGACGAGCAGGCGGATATTGGGTGCGGTATGCCGCAGGCGGCGGACGATTTTGGGCAAGACGACACGACTGGCGTAATCGCTCATTGCCAAGCGGATATTTTGTTTATGACTGGCAGGGTCAAACTCCGTACCGCCGAGCAGCTCGTCCAAACCGCCCAAAAGCTCGCCCAGCGGCGTATGCAGGCTTTGGGCGGTGGCGGTCAGCGTCATACGTCCGTGTTGGCGGAACAATAACGGGTCGGCAAAAAACGTCCGCAGCTGGCTTAGGGCGTGGCTGACGGCAGGCTGGCTTTTGTGCAGGCGTTTTGCGGCACGGGAAACGTGTTTTTCTTCCAACAGCACATATAACACCAGCAATAAGTTCAAATCCAGTTGGCGAAGTTTATTCATATCACGAATAATCCATATACTGATAAACGATTGGTATTATTATAATAAATAACCTAAAATAGCGCCAATTGGATTTGCCAAAGAGAGAAAAAACATGAATACCAACTTTATTTTCGCCCTGCTCGTGGGCATGATTGTTCCTTTGCAAGCGCCGCTCAACGCCTATGTCGCCCGTTCGCTCGGCTCGCCGCTGTGGGCGACTTTGGTGTCGCTGTCGGTGAGCGTGATTGCCACCGTGCCGCTGCTTATGCTGTTTAAGGTTTCTGCGCCGCAGTTTGGCAATCTGGGGCAAGTGCCTTGGTACGGCTGGTTGGGCGGCTTGTGCGGCGTGGTGTTTGTGGCAAGCTCGGTCATTCTTGCGCCCAAAATCGGCATTGCCAACTTTGCCGTACTCGCCATTGCAGGGCAAATCATCGGCGCATTGGTGCTTGACCATTTCGGCTTGTTCGGTCTTGCCGTCAAACCGATCAACTGGTTTAAAATCGCAGGCGTTGCCGTGATGGTCGGCGGCATTTTATTGGTGCAATACGGCAACAAAGTGCCGGCAGGAGTATCGTCATGAATTTATATGTCTTGGCAGCGTGTCCGTTTTGCCATCGGGTGCTGCTTGCGATGTTGTGGGCAAAACGCAGCGACATCAATGTGGTTTATGTCAATGATTTAAAAGATGAAAATGGTCATTTGACCTTAGATGACGAGCCGCTGTTCGGTGCAAAAACCATGCCCGAATTGTACGAAAAAGTCGGACAAAACGGCTCTAGCGTACCGCTGCTTTTGGATAAAGATGGCACATTTGTCAGCAATTCGTCCAAACAGATGACGATGGATTTATTAAATCAAGAGCCGCAACTGTGGGCAGGCTTGGACAATCGGCAAATGAGCGAGGTGTTAGACGGCATTCACGACAAGCTAAACCGTGCCGTTTACGGTGTGATACAGGCGGCAGATCAAGACGAATACGAACGCAAAGCAGGCGCAATCTTTGCCTATCTGGACAATTTAGACGGCAAATTGGCGACACAAAAATTCGTACTGGGCGACGAGCCAAGCCTTGCCGATCTGTTCGTGCTGCCGACCCTTATGCGATTTGACAAAGTGTACCACCGCATTTTCGGGTGCAGCCAAAAACGCCTTGCCGATTACGCCCACCTGTCCGCCTACCTAAACCGCATGAGCGGCATTGCAGGCGTGGCGGGCACCTTTGACGGGCACAAAACGCTGACCCATTATTACCTGAGCACCTTTGCCGTACACGGCGTACAGACCAGATTGCACCCGCTGCCGTTTTTGCCGGTGTTTGGGTAGGAAGTTGGGGGAATTGACCGCTGTTTTATGAGAAGTTAAACAAAAGCCGTCTGAAAGATTTTTCAGACGGCATTTTTATGTTTTATAAGCGGTCCAATCTTCCGAAAAATTTGCAAACCGCTCTTTTGCCCAATCCACGCAAAACTCAATATAAGTCCGTACAATCGCCGACGGGTTACGGTGGGCAGCATACAGCAAATGCACAGGCATGGCGGTGTGTTGGTTTGGCTTAGAATGCGGCTATTATAGCACATTTAGCTATAGCTTATGAGACTTTAAAAAGCAGGGCAAGTGGCGTATAATCGGATAAATTTGTGCTGTTTTTAACAAAATTATCAAGTGGTACTGGCAATTTGCCGAACAATACAATCAGCGCACTGCACACACTCGGATTTAAATCACGTATGAAAAAAGTCTTATTTCTCTCCCATGAGCTGTCCGCCACAGGTGCGCCAAAAATGCTGTATTATGCAGCACTTGCGGTTAAAAACAGCGGCGGCTTTCCCACGGTGTTCTCACCCATAGATGGTGTCATGCGCCAAAAATTGACGCAAGCGGATATTCCTGTCGTGATTAACCAGCGTATCAGCTTGGAACTTGTGCAAAATTTTGAGGTGGTGGTTGTCAATACCGTCATACAGGCTGCAATGGTGCGGGCTTTGGTGAAAATCCCCGGCCTAACCGTTGTGTGGTGGCTGCATGAAAGCCAGCTTTTGACAAGTGTCTTGGGCAATAACAAAGATTTGGCGGACAGCAATGTGCGGATTATCTGTGTCAGCGAATATGCCAAATCGTTTATGCCTGTTGGCTTTCATGCCGAAGTTTTGTTAAACGGCATTCCTGATGATGTGCCGCCTGCCGCCCCTGATAAATCATGGCTGGGCGTTTATTGCAAGCAAATACCGCCTTCTGGGAAGCGGCATACGCCCCTGTTCGGGATTTTAAAGAGGTCAGCTATGTAGGGTCGCTGCACCCTGATGAAGTCTCTGCCGTCATTGGCGCATCTGATGTCATCGTTTGCTGCTCACGAGACGAATCATTTTCTTTGGTATGCGTTGAGGCAGCAAAATATCAACGTGCTGTTTTGTTAAACGATCATGTCGGCGTGGCAAATATCTTTATGCAAGAAGGCAGCTGCCTGGCATTTGATGTTGGCAATGCCCAATCTTTGGCAAATGCGATGTGTTTTGCTTATGAAAATCCTGAAAAGGTGGAAATGTTGGGCGTAAAGGCAAGAAACACTTTTGAGCAGTATTTTAGCTTTGAGCAATTTGCAAAATCATTTTTAGCGCAGCTGGATTGATTTTTAAAAAAAGCAGTGCGGCGCAATTAGAGCGTGTTGAACTTTTGTTCGCCGGTCTCGGCTTGGGCGAATACAAAAACCACGAAACCACGCTCAAACAATGCAAAGAATGGCACGCCTGCATTGATATTCACGGCAAAGAGTTCCGCTTAAATCCGAATTTGGACGAAGGATTTTTGCAAAAAGTTGGTCAAAATCAACCGCTCTTTTATGAAAAGTTAAACAAATGCCGTCTGAAAATTTTCAGACGGCTTTTTTACACCCCATAAAAATGCTAAAATCATCAACAATCTGATTTAAAAACAAATCATTGGAATAATCAAATGACACAAAGCGAGCTAATTCGGGCTTCTGCGGTGGAATATCTCACTTTTATCGCCGCCACCGGCGAAGGCGGGGTGAATGCGGTCTATGCCGATGAAAACATTTGGCTGTCGCAAAAGATGATGGCGGCGTTGTACGGCATTGATGTCCGTACGATAAATTATCATTTAAAACAAATTTTTGCAGATAGTGAGCTGGAAGAAAATTCAGTTATCCGAAAATTTCGGATAACTGCCGATGACGGCAAAAACTACCAAACCAACCACTACAACCTTTCCGCCATTATTGCCGTCGGTTACAAAACCAACTCCGAGCGGGCGGTGCAGTTTCGCAAATGGGCAACGCAAATCATCCAAACCTTTACCATTAAAGGTTTTGCGATGGATGACGAACGCCTGAAAAACGACGGCACGATTTTGGGCAAAAAATACTTTGAAGAACAACTCGCCCGCATTCGTGAAATCCGCCTGTCTGAACGCAAGTTCTACCAAAAAATCACCGACATTTACGCCACTTCCCTCGACTACGACCGCAACGCTAGCACCACCAAACGCTTTTTCGCCACCGTGCAAAACAAGCTGCACTGGGCAATCCACGGACAAACCGCCGCCGAAGTCATCTACCACCGAGCCGACGCCGAGCAGCAAAATATGGGCTTAACCAGTTGGAAAGACGCACCGCACGGCAAAATCCAGCAATTTGATGTGGTTGTCGCCAAAAACTACCTGACCGAAAGCGAAATGGCGCAGCTGCAACGTCTCGTCTCCGCCTATCTGGACATCGCCGAAGATATGGCAACCCGCCAAATCCCCATGACCATGGCAGACTGGGAAAACCGATTGAACCGTTTTTTAGAATTTACCGACCGTAAAGTGCTGCAAGACGCAGGACAAATCACCGCCGAAATCGCCAAAGCCCACGCCTTAAGCGAGTTTGAGAAATATCGGGTGGTGCAGGATAAGCTGTTTGAAAGTGATTTTGACCGGTTTTTGGGTGGAAAATAAAACTACATGGAGAACAGTATGTATAGTGAAATTATTGAAAGCATTAATACTGATATTAGTGCTTATACAGATCCCTATGAATTAATGCACTATTTTTTCCGAAATAAAGAAAAACATGCCATATACCAATTATTAGCAAATGTTTGCTCATATCAAATCAATGCCGATGCTGCAAGTTTATCTGATTCTTTAAGTAAAGGCGTATTATCTAATGATCTAAAAGATGAAGACATAGCTTTGTTAGATAATATTATTGTTTTACTCAAACATAAAGAGCTAAAAGCCAAGATTTATCACTTATTATATTTAAATAGAAATATTAGAAAAATAAGCGACTTAACTCAAGCGATGGAATGTTACTTTGTTGATTTGTCGGACGATGACTCCTTTTATTTTTCATTAGAAAAACTTTCATTAATACTGCTATTAGGCAATTTAATCCGTCAAACAAGTCATGTTAGCTATATAAATTCAAAAGAATTGTTAGTGCGTTTACTACAAGAAAATAAAGATAATAATCCATCTAATGCGCTTAACATATTACACATTATCAATAAAAGAAGGGTTGAATCAAAAAATAATGTGATTTTATGGGCTGAGGAAATATCTGATAGCCTGATTAGTAAAAAAGAATATTTACAAGCAACTTTATCACTAGGCATTGCTTTAGATAACCTACATTCTTCGAAAAAAGAAAAAATTAGTAATATTAATAGGATAATTGCAGATTGCTATATAAAAACAGCAAGAACTGATAAAGGCTTTAGAGCTGCTCATTTTTTACTTAGTGCAATAAACACTCTTGCAAAAATAAAAGATACACGACAGGAAAGATTAGAGCTATATGAAGAAATGAGAGATTATCAAATTGAGTCAATTCTAGATTTAGAATTAGTTGAAACTAAACCTGTTAATATTACACCCTTGCATCAAAGGGTTGAAGCTGTACTTAACAATAGCAAAGACTGGTTTGATATGCTTTTTAGAACAGCTTGTTGTATTGCTAATATTGCTAAATTTGATGAATTGAAGCAGCAGACAATAAGTGAAGGTCAAAGTTTATCAGATATACTTTTTGGTAATAGGGTCTATATTGATCATGATGGTATGAGCACGGCTGTGGGAGATGTACCTAGCATTGCTGATTTAGGTAATATTCCTGAGCAAGAAAAACAACGGTTATGGTCAAAAATTATAGAAAGAATGAAAATCCATCATCAAATATCATGTGTTTCAATTGTTAAAGCTATTGATATTTTAAATATAACTTATTCTATATCTTATGCTGAAATCTTGAGCTTGTGTACAAATAATCCATTTATCCCCCAAGGACACGAAGAGTTTTTTGCCAAAGGTATTTACAATGGTTTAAAAGGCGATTTTTTGACAGCAAATCATCTTTTAGTGCCACAAATAGAAAATTCATTAAGACATTTACTTAAGCTTCGTGCAGAAGAACCGACCACTCTGCATGGTAATAATGAACAAGAAAGAGATGGGTTAAGTTCATTATTGGATAATACAGAAATTATTGAAATGCTGGGAATTGACGGTGTTATTCATATCAGGACAATTTTACTTGATAAACGATATCCGAGTTTAAGACATTCTATTGCACATGGTTTTGTAGATTCTAATTTATTTTTAGGAACGGGATCTATATATATGTGGTGGTTAATCCTTCGGTTTGTGATGATTTCTTATAAGGATTATTGGGAAAATAAATATATGAATTGATGGTTTATTTAAGCCGTCTGAAAAATCTTTCAGACGGCTTCTCCTCCCCCTCCCATACACCTTCCCGTAAATACTCCGCCGTAACAGACTCTTCACCCACCAACATCTCCTGCGCCGTGCCGCTGAATATCACCCATCCACCTTGGCTGCCGCCGCTTTCGCCCATTTCGATGATGTAATCGGCGGCGACGATGAGTTCAAGGTGGTGTTCGATGATGATGACGGTGTTGCCGCGTGCGGTTATTTGTTGCAGGAGTGCGAGCAGGCGGGCGATGTCTTGGTAGTGCAGGATAAGGTGTTTGAGAGTGATTTTGATCGGTTTTTGGGCGGTCAAGATAGCGTTTAGGCTAGTAAAAAGCCCGCCAAAATCAACCGCTCTTTTATGAAAAGTTAAAGAAATGCCGTCTGAAAACACAACTTTCAGACGGCATTTTTACCCACACCCTTAACTGATTTTATGTTTAACCGCCGCATAGCACCCTAAGGCAAGCAGGCTGCCGATGACGATCGCTACGCTCGTGGCGATAAAAATGTTGCCGATACCCACCAGCGGCGAGACCACCGCACCGAATACGAACATCAAAAAGCCTAACAGTGCCGAAGCACTGCCCGCCTGCTCACGCTCTGCGTCCATCGCCAAGGCGGACAAGGCAGGCAGCATAAGCCCAAGGGTAAACAATTGGATTAAAAATCCCGCTTCCACCAGCCAAACGCTGCTTTGCGTTACCAAATTCACCGTCAGATACACCGCCGACAGCAGCGTGCCGAATACGCCCAGTTTTACCGCCAAGCGGTTGTTCAATCGTCCGCCAATGTTGGTGCCGACAATCAGCGCCAGACCGTTTGACGCAAAAATCAAACTGAAGGTCAAGCTGTCCAAGCCGTAAAACGATTGGAAAATAAACGGCGACGCAGCGATATAGGCAAACATACCTGTGGTGGCAAAGGCTTCAATCAGCACAAACAGCATAAAGTTGCGGTTTTTCATCACGCTAAGCAAACCTGCAAAACTGGCGGCAACTGGCACATTCAGGCGTTTTGCCACAGGCAGCGACTCGCGGAAACGGACTGTGGCAAACAATACCGCCCCGCCAAGCAGTGCCAAAAAGACGAACAGCCCACGCCAATCTGTCCATTTGAGTAATACGCCGCCCAGCACGATGGATAAAATCGGTGCCAGCGTGTTAATCGTCATCAACGCCCCAAAAAAGCGGGTCATCTCTTGACCGTGATACAAATCCGCCACCACCGCACGGGAAATCACCACGCCTGCCGCCGCCATAAAGCCTTGCACCAGACGCAGCGCAATCAGCGTTTCAATATTTGGCGAAAACACAATCAGCACCGTTGAAAGCAAATAGACGATAAACGCCAAGAGCAGCGGCATTCTGCGGCCGTATTTGTCGCTCAGCGGCCCGAAAAACAACTGCCCGACCGCAAGTCCGAGCATACCGGTGGTCAAGGTCATCTGCACCATTGATGTGGACGAGTTAAAAAACTGACTAAGCTGGGGCAGCGCCGGCAGATACAAATCCACCACAAACGGGCCGAACGCCGACAAAATCCCCAAAAACAAAATTAAAAATACACGGCTGTTTTGTTGCATACCATTTTCCTACTTAAATAATGACAAATACCATCAAGGCAAGCCTTGAAAATTAATATGAGCTTATTATAATAAACACAAAACAGCGTAAGCAGCCCCGAAAACTGTTTTGAAGATTAAGTTAAACTAATGCGAGAGTGCCATGATAGATGTCAAACCCTTTATCGCCTTTGCCGAAGTGCTGGAAAAAGGCTCAATGAACCTTGCCGCCCAATCGCTGGACATTACGCCCTCTGCCGTCAGCCAGCACATCAGCCGCTTGGAGCGGGACTACCAAGTCAAATTGCTCAGCCGCCACGCCCGCAAAATCACCCCCACCGACGCAGGGCTTGCCCTAGCCGAGCATTGCCAGCGGCTACGGCACAGCCTAAAAGACATCACCCAAACCCTTGAAAACCTAAAAACCGAAGCCGTGGGCGAGCTGCACATCGCCTTGCCGTCAGGTTTTGCCACATCGCCCAAGTTCACCCAAGCCCTAAACCTTTTGGCGGCACGCCACCCCAATATCCGCTTGCAGCTGCATTTTGACGACACCGCCCAAGATTTAATCGAGCGGCAAATCGATCTGGCGATTTTGCCCCAGTACGAGCTGGACAAAGCCAGACATCTCATCGCCCGCCGCCTCGCCCGCTGGCAACAGCAAATTTGTGCCAGCCCCCGCTACTTAAGCCGACACACGCCGATTGCCAGCCCTGACGATTTGTACCACCACAACTGGATTTACGACGAACCCATTCATCTTACCCTGCAAAAAGGCAGCCACACCCACGCCCTACGCATAACCGACACCACCCACTGCAACCAAGCCGCCGCCGTGCAAGCCCTGACCGTCGCAGGCTTGGGGCTGTCGGTGCAATTAAGCGGTGAAATCGCCGGCAAAGTCGCAGACGGACAACTGCAAATCGTCCTGCCCGACTGGCAACTGCCGTCCATGGATTTTTATCTGGTTACCCCTTATCGGGTGCAATCGGCAAAAACCGAAGCGATGATTAAAATCCTGATGGAGTGTTTTTTGGAAAGTTAGAGATAATAAATGGATTGATGTGATGGTAAAAAGTTTGGGGAAATTAACCGCTCTTTTATGAGAAGTGAAAGAAAAGCCGTCTGAAAATCAAACTTTCAGACGGCTTTTTCATCACTTAAATCAAGCTTATTTCAACATTTTTGCAATCTGCTCGTCCAATTCTTGACGATACGCCACCGACTGTGGCAAATCAGGAGCAAGCTCATCAAAGCCGTGATGGACGTTTGGCATAACGCTAAGACGGATTGGCACGCCTGCCTGTATCAGGCGGTTGGCATAATCAATGTCTTCATTGACGAACAAATCCAAATCGCCCACCATCATATAAGTGCGTGGCAAACCACTCACATCTTTGGCAAAGGCCGGCGAAAAATACGGCATATCGCTGTCTTGGATAGATTGTCCGCCACGCAATTTGTTCCAACCAAATTGATTGCTGATTGGTGTCCACACAAATTCGCCTGCATAAGGATTGTTATAAGGCGACTGCGGTGAACCTGTGCGGTAATCCAGCATAGGATAAACCAAAATCTGACCGACAATCGGCACATCGCCTTTATCACGATTATACAGGGCAAGACGCGCTGCCAAGCCACCACCTGCACTGTGTCCCATCACGATGATTTTATCAGGATTGATACCCAATTTGTCTGCATTGGCGTGAATGTATTTTAAGCCGTGATAGGCATCTTGCACATCGGCAGGAAATGGAGCTTTGGTGGCAAGGCGGTATTCTACACTCACCACTTTTACATTATTACGCTCGGCAAGCGCTTGCAAGGTTTTGCCATACTCGGTGGCACTGCCCTGCACATAACCACCGCCGTGTGTGTAATAAACCGTCGGCAAAGTTTGATTGTCCGTGCCTTTTGGGGCATAAACATACAAATCCACCGCAGGTTGGTTGTCTTGGGCAGGGGCTGTCCATTTGTCGGTATAAGGAAAGCTAAACCCTGCCAACAGTTCGGCTTGCTGTTTGTTGATTTCGGCAAGTTTTTGGTCGCTGTCAATGTCAAAACTGACCATTTTGGCGTAGCTTTGCAAGGCCGGTGGCAAACGGTCATAAGTTTTAAATTCGCCAGCTTGGGCAAACGCCGTGCCAGTCGCATCATTCATTACTTTTTTCATAATTCTCTGTATTATTCATTAATAATTTTAATCATCTGTTCTATCGCCGCTTTGCCCTCGGGGATAGGCAGCTGCGGATAGACGTGTATCATATTTTCGCCGACAATAAAATTGTGTTCCAGCCCCAAAGCGGTCAGCTTGTCAGACAGCAGCTTGTTGTCAGGATACAGGATTTCCCGTGTGCCAATAAACTGAGTGATTTTACCCATTTTGGCAAAGTGCGGACTATGAATTGGGCTGACCTGTGGATTTTTATAATTGCTCTCGTCCACCGCCCAATATTTCGCCAAGGTTTTGAGCAGCAAAATCGTCAAAATATCTTTGTCGGCATACTTTTGCATATCGGGATTATTAGAGGCAATATCCAGCCATGGCGAACTTAAAATAATATCCTTCGGCTGTGGTAAATCACACTCCACAAGGCTATGAGCAAGCCCCAGCGCCATACCGCCACCAGCACTATCGCCCATGATGGTGATTTGGCGTGGGTCATTGACTGATTTCACGGTATCTTCATAAATTTTTAGCAATTTGAAAAAGCTGTGCGTATAGTTAAATGTAGGCAACAAGGGATACATCGGGGCGATGATTTTAGCGTCCAAACGCTCGGCAAGGGTTGTAAGCAGGTTAATTTGAAAATTATCCAGCTGGGCAATATAACCGCCACCGTGCGTATAGAAAATCACACGCTGATTTTTGTCCTGCTTGTCGTTCCACGCAATCACTTGCATACCGTGAGCGTAATAATTTTGCACATTTTGTCCGTCAATTACAGGCGGCGTAACAGGGGCGGTGTTGCCTTGCCCCATTTTGGCAATCATGGCGTGCATTTCATCTTGATTGTCTTTTGGAATGTTTACCAAAAGACTTGCCGCTTTTGCCAATAGTTTGCTTTGGATAGATTGTGTCATGGCGTTCTCGTGTGGGTTGATTGGGTTTATCGTTTTAAAAACGCTTAAAGCAAGGAGGTTTTTCTAATTGATAAGCTTAAAATCGTTTTTATTAAACAATGAAAGAATACGATTTATTTTAATGTTTTTTATTTCAGATACAACCAATAATATCCAAAAATCTGTGTTAATATACATACGATTTTTAATTTTTGTATGCTTATCAGTACAAATCAGGCTAAATCAGTTAGCTGCCAGTTGGGAGAAAATATGGATACCAAAACCGATTTGCGTGTGGTCAGAACCCACAATGCCATTCGTCAGGCGTTTGTCAGGCTGCTTGGCGAGCAGGATTATGCCAACATCAGCATACAGGCGATTTGCGAGCTTGCGCCGGTCAATCGGGCGACTTTTTATAAATATTATTCGGGCAAAAGTGATTTGGCAGGCAAGATGATTGCCGATTTTAAGCAGCAATTCACCCAGATCATGAGCGAGCGCCGAAAAGGCATGAGCGTGCGGCAATTTATGCAAGAATGTGTGCCACAAATCGAACGCCAAAGCGAGCTGCTGCTGGCACTGTGGAAAATCCGCACCCCACGCCACCACCTGTACAATGATATGCAAAACATCGTCAAGCAGGCAATGACGGCATTTGCTGCCAAGCACGGCGGCGTGTCCGATTATCAGGCGCATATGTTTGCCGTCATCGGTATGGAAAGCCTACGCTACCATTTTGAACGCCGCCTCGCCCTGCCAAAAAACGGTATCGCCAAGGATATTTGTGAAGTGATGGAGATGGGGGAGTTGGAGGGATAATTTTTCAAAGACAACCCATCATTAAGAGAAATTATTTTTTGACATCAAATATAACACATTGATAGATAATAAATTTTTATTGCTAAAAATTAGTCTATTATCCACAAAATTAGAGAGAAAAATGGTAATATATCTATATAATTAGCATTAACAGGATTAAGTATGGGAAACAGAATCAGCATTCTTGAATTAAACCATGAAGCGGCAAAGCAGTTTTTCTTAAAGCATGAAAGTTACTGCAATATTGATTTGCCAAAATACTTTTCATTTTCTAAGCTGCTGCAAGAATTGTCTGATTTTTTAGAAACTCGAAAGCCATCCGAGCTAATCAACTCCAAAACAATGAATTCTCTGGAAAATTTAAACCATTTTATTTATGCAAATAAAGACGGCAAACTATCTTGGCGTCCTTTTCAGCTTATTCATCCATTCTCTTATGTTATACTAATTAAAGAAATTACCCAGCAGGACAACTGGAATAAAATAAAAGACAGATTTAAAGTATTCCAAAGTAACAAGCAAATACGTTGTTTAAGCATTCCTGTAGAATCCACAAATCAGCAAACGGACAAAGCCCAGCAAATTTCACAATGGTGGGAAAATGTTGAACAAGAGTCCATCTTATTATCTTTAGAATATAATTATATTTTTGACACCGATATTGCTGATTGCTATGGTTCTATTTATACCCATTCTATCGCTTGGGCTTTAGAAGACAAGGGTACAGCCAAAAATAAGCCGCGTGATCAAAGTTTGCTCGGCAATAAAATTGATAAACAACTTCAAGAATTACAAAACAAGCAAACAAATGGTATTCCTCAAGGCTCTGTGGTTATGGACTTTATCGCAGAAATATTATTGGGATATATCGACAAACTACTATCAGAAAAACTAACGGCAGATGATATAACAGAATATCAGATTTTAAGATATAGAGACGATTATAGAATTTTTGTTCAGGACAATATTACCGGTGAAAAAATCTTAAAAACACTTTCGGAGATTATGATTCCTTTTGGGCTAAAAATTAACTCCAGCAAGACTTCAGAAAGTTCAGATATTATTACAAAATCTATAAAAGCAGATAAGCTATCTTGGTTAAAAATATCTCAACCAAGTCCAAGTTTACAAAAACAATTGTTGCTAATTAGAGAACATTCAATTAAACACCCCAATTCAGGAAGTCTAAATACAGCATTGAATAAATTTGATAAAAAAGTAGCTAAATCCAAAAGAATTATGCATCCAAATCAGTTGATTGCCATTTTAACCGATATAGCTTATAAAAATCCAAAGACAATTTCTATTTGTTGCTCCGTAATAAGTAAGCTTATTGATAGATCGGATAAGCCGGAGGATATATCAAGGAAAGTTTTTGATAAACTAAATAATATGCCCAACTCTGGATTTGCCCAAATTTGGCTTCAAAGAATGCTAAAAAAAGATGTTGACAACTATACATTTAAAGAAAAATTATGTTTGATAGTTACCGACCCCAAAGAAGAGATTTGGGATAATTCCTGGATAACCAGTTCCAAAGTTAAGAAAATATTTAAAACAAATAAAGTTTACGATAAGGAAATTTTCGATTCATTGGATTCAATTATATCCAACGATGAAATAGACTTATTTGCATATTAGGCGCAAAAAAGCCGTCTGAAAAGTGGTCAGTTTTCAAACGGCTTTGCGCTTAATCGTCAGGTCTTACTTCAAATTCGCCTTATAAAACGCTTCAAATTTATCAAACGGAATTTTACCAGATTGTTTGTCGTATAAATCCACGTGGGTCGCACCGGGCACAATCACCAATTTTTTGTTTTTACTGCCCAATGCACCAAACGCATCTTCGCCGAAGTAGCGTGAATGGGCTTTTTCGCCATGTACGACCAACACCGAGGTTTGCAGTTCATCGGCATATTTTAAAATTGGTATAGTAATGAACGAAAGTGCGTTGGTCGTGGTCCATGCGCTGTTTGAGTTCACGCTGCGTGGGTGGAAACCACGTTTTGTTTTATAAAAATCGGCATATTCACGCACAAATTGCGGCGTGTCGGCGTTGTGGGCAGATGGCGGCGGCAAATGATCGCTCGGATTGCCCAATGCAATGTGTCCTTCTTTTGCCGCTTCGGTACGGGCTTGATTTAAAGTTTTTCGCATTTCATAACGAGCGTTTTTATCCACGCTATCATTGTAGCCGTTTGCCATCACACGGGTCATATCGTACATCGTGCTGACCGCCACGGCTTTGACACGAGTGTCCATAATGGCATTGTTCAAAGCAAAACCGCCCCAGCCGCAGATGCCTAAAATGCCGATTTTTTCACGATCGACAAACGACTGCAAACCTAAAAAATCTACTGCCGCACTAAAATCTTCAGTATTGATTTCAGGGCTTGCCACGTTGCGCACTTCGCCGCCGCTCTCGCCGGTAAACGAGCCGTCAAATGCCAAAGTTACAAATCCACGCTCTGCCAATTCTTGAGCATAAATACCGCTTGTTTGTTCTTTTACCGCACCGAAGGGACCGCTCACCGCAATCGCAGGCAGCTTGCCTTTAGCGTTTTTCGGCACATACAAATCGCCAACCAAGGTAATGCCGTAGCGGTTTTTAAACTGCACCTTTTGGTGGTCAACTTTATCGGATTTTGGGAAGATTTTGTCCCATTCTTGGGTGACGGTTACGGTTTGGATATTGTTCATCGGTGTTACCTTAATTTGTGCAAATGTGGAAGTTGATGCGGCAAGCAGTGCTGCAAGTGCGGTCATTTTGAGCAATTTTTTCATCATTCCTCCAAGTGAATGAACGTTTGTTGAACGGGTGTATTGTAAGGAGAAGATTGTTTCTATACAATTTGTAATATTGGATTTTAGAATTTCTGATTTGGAAATAATCAACAGATGCAAAACCGTTTTGAAGCCTTAAAAGTATTCTGTTCGCTTGCCGAAACTCTGCAATTTAAAGAAACCGCAAACCGTCTGGCGGTGTCGCCTCCGGTAGTCAGCCGTTTGATTGCCGAGCTGGAAAATTATCTGGGCGAGTCCTTATTTATACGCAACACAAGGCAGGTGAAGCTCACTGATTTCGGGCAGGCGTTTTTGCCCAAAGCCGAGCGGCTGCTTGCCGACAGCGAAGCGCTGTTTGTGCCTAGCCGAGCACGCATGGCGGATGAGATGACAGGCGTGGTGCGGATCAGCGTGCCGCATTTGCCAGGTGAGACGGCGGTGATAGAAGCGGTTGCCAAACGGCTGGCGGCGTATCCTGATTTGGTATTGGATTGGGGCAAAGACACGCAGCGGCTCAATGTGGTAGAACATCAGATTGATTTGGGCGTGCGGATTGGCACGGTGCAAAACAACCGCTTTATCGTGAAAGTTGTTGGCGAAACACAGGAAAAACTCATCGCTACCCCTGAATTTTTAGCCGCCCACGGCACACCGAAACGGTGGCGGGATGTGTCGGATTTTCCGCTGGTTGCCCATATCGACCGCAATACGGGGCGGGCTGAAAACTGGTATTTGGGCGGAGATATTCAAATTACCCCAACCAAACCTGCCGTCATCACAAACGACTATCAGGCGGTGCTGCCCTTTGTGCGGGCGGGATTGGGCATTGGTTTTGTGCTGGACGGTATGTGTAAAGCGGACTTGCAAGCGGGCAGATTGGTCGAACTTTTTGCCGACCTGCCCCGCCCAAGCTGGCAGATTTATGTGTACCGCCCGCAAAGACTGGTTACGCCGCTTAGGGTGAAAGTGGTGTTTGATGTGCTGGTGGAGGTGCTTAAAACACATATTTAAAAACAACACCGCCCCCCTTTTTTTTAAACGATGTTGTTTTTATCATCATAAACTGAACGCTTAATTCAGCCCCTTCGCCTTCACATTCTGCCAATTACCATTATTCAAAATCTCGGCATTTTGCCCTGCGAACACTTGGCGAGCCTGATTATCACCGTTTAAAGTGTACAAAAACCACGCCGTCATATAGCCGTTTGGTTGCCACAGCATAGAGCCGTGGTCTGCCGCCACTCGTTGGGCGACAACTGCTGCGCCTGAAGTTTTGGCAAAATTTTCGTTCAGCGACATAATCGGCGCAATGCCTTTGCTGTAGTCCTTGCCGTCGCCTGCGTCAGATTCGTGCGCACCTGCGTTCATAAAATACGGCACACGGACTTTGGAGACATCATAAGGCCATTTTAACAATTCCGCCAAGCCGTGCTTGGTGGTGCTGGCGGTATAGACGGATTTGACGGCAGGCGTTTGGGCGGCAAGGTTAATCGCTCCCACGCCGCCTTGCGAATGCCCTGCCACGCCGATTTTTTCTGCGTTGATTTTGTCAAACAGTACGCTGCCTTGCGTGCGGTTTTGTGTCAAAGCAAAATTCAGCGATTTGCCCGCCCCTTGTCCGCTCCATGAATTTTCTTCTTCTGAGCCAATCACCACAAAGCCCCAGCTTGCCAAGTGTTTGAGCACCGCTTCGTATTTAGAAGTTGCCATGCCTGTGCCGTTTACCATCACCACCAGCGGATAATTACCGCCGCCTGCAGGATAATAGACGGTATAAGTTTTTAACTCTTTATCCTGTGCGTCAAATTTTTGCACCGCCACGGCATATTGCCCCATTTGGCTGTATTTTTTCTCAAGGGGTGCAGTAGTTTGCACTTGGGCGATTTTTTGCTCGGTGATGGCAAGCGCTTGCTCGATGGCTTTGCCAATACCAGCACAAGCTGTTACACCGATGGCGGTACTGATTGCCAGAATGATTAAAGATTTTTTCATAAAAATTTCCTGTTTGGGTTGATTAAAATTGAGATTGAACATCAGTTGCGTGGCAATTGTTTAATCCAGTTGCCGATATACGCCTCTGCGGTGGCGACATAGGCGGACTGCTCGCTATCGCCATCAGGGGCGAATTCTTCCATAAAGGCGTGGCGAGCTTTATCCATTTCCAGCGCCGAGACATTCACGCCTTTTTGAGCCAAAAGCGCATAATAAGGACGAATGCCTTTAGAAATCGGATCTTTATTTTCGGTAAAAACAAACAGCGTATTGGTCAGTTTTTGCGACTGCGGCGGCAAGGCGTTGTAGCGTTCTAAGGCGTCTTTGATAAAGCCATACGCAATCACCTGCCCCCACACGCTTTGCCCTTGGGTAGCGAGCTTTAGCGTAGAAGCTGCCACCACATAGCCGCCTGACGAATAGCCCAGCAGGATAATTTTATCAGGATCAATGTTGTATTGATTGGCGTGTTGCTTAAAATACAAAACCGTATCGGTGAGCTCATCAACTTGTACTTGTACCAATTTTTCACCGTCTTTGCCAAACAACTTCAGTGCCGGCACCAAGGTGTAATCCAAATTATAAACAGCCGCTCGCCAATGCGTCTGCTTTGAGCGTCCAAGTCGGTCGCACTGCCTTTGACAAATGCGCCGCCATGCACATTGATAATCAGGGGCGATTTTTGAGATTTGGCGGTAATATTGGGGTAATAAATACCTTTAATTTGCGGTTTGCCTGCACGGTCAATATTCAGCCATTGCCCTTGGATATTGGCGCTTTGCTTACTTGTGCTTGTAGTGCTGTTGCAAGCAGCAATACCGCCAAGGGTCAGTACGCCAAGCATAATGGCAAGGGTGAGTTTTTTCATTAAGTTTCCTGTTTTGTTAAAAAGATTTTTAAGCGATTATCCGCCTTTCACAGGCATATATTTCGCCAAATATTCGTTTAACTTCGCCACATACAGTTTTTGCTTATCCTTATCACGGTGCATACCATGCCCTGATTTTTCAAAGATAATCACATCGTGCGGCACATTATGCGCCGCCAATGCCGTCTGAAAAGGCTTGGTGCTAAACGGCATAACTTTATCCAGTGCCCCAAAAGCTGCCAGCGTAGGCACGCTGTTTTCGTCCACCCAGCGGTAGGCCTCAATCGGTTTGATTTTATCTTGGTAGTCGCCACTTTTAAGCATTTCTACACTAATCGCCTCGCCTGACAATGCCGATAACATCGCCGCCGCTTCAGCGCTTGGCTCGGTGGGTGCGCCATCCATCTCAAAACTTGTCGGCCCGACCATGCCAAAGGTAAAGGCAATCGGCACAGGGGCGGTTTTGCCGTCTCTAAAGGCATAAATCGCCGCCAGACCATGCCCTGCCGAGCCGCCGCCGACCGCCATTTTGTCAATCGGATAGCCAAGTTCTTTTGCTTTGGCAACGACAATCGGCATTGCCGTCTTGATTTCGTCCGACATAGATTTGACCGAGGCGGTGGGATTTTGCTCGGATAACAGCGTGTAGCCAATGCCTGCGCCCACATAGCCTTGGGCGGCAAACCATTTTAAAATCTCGGTGTCGTCCGTCTTATCGCCTGCGGTAAATCCGCCTGCGTGCAGATACACGACCAGCCCGTAATGCGCGCGTGATTTGTCCGCCGGCAGATACAAATCAAACTTCTGCGCCGCCTGATCGCCATAGGCAAAATCACGGCTGACGGTACCAATCTCATCGCTCCAGTTGCGGGCTGTCATGGACGTATCACGGCTCATCACCAAATCAAGCGAAAAACCTGCGGCAAAACTTACCGCAAATGCAGACGCATACAGGGCAAAGGTTTTTAAAAATTTCATCAAAACATACTCCCGCCAAGCAATAAATCCAAGGCGAAATCTTTGATATTAAACCCAATAATAAAGGCGATGATGATAATGGCTGTTAGGCCGATTTTGTGGCGGTTTGGGGTGGTTTTCATTTGTGTAAATTAGAGTTCCTAAAAAGTAGTACACGCAATTTTTCATGAAAAATATAAATAAAAGCGATTACCAGCGTCTTACAAAAATCAGACTTAATAAAAAGCCTAGAACAAGTCCTAAACAGCTACCTATTGCTCCCCAGTAAAGCATATTTGGCATAGCGGGTTGCAAAAATGTAGGGCCTTCAACGATACGATAAGCGCTTAGTTGATCATCAAGTGGCTGAACAGACATCATCATCTGCAATTTTCCCTTCCAAAGATCCCCTAAATTATTGTCTGCTGCATTTTTGACTTGTTGAAATAAATTTCGCCATTTCCCAATTAAATCAGCATATAACAATGTTTTAGTCTGCTCACCCGCTGCACGAAGTAACCCTTTTATCATGTCTTCAGACACAGATATATTATTCGTCAAATTCTTGAGATAAATCGTCGTCACATTCGCATGCGTTTCTACATGAAATAATGCAGATACATTTTGTACCTCTTGATCTGTCGAGTTACCTGTAACTTTTGTTAGTACCTCAATAAAATCATGCTCACGTAAATAATTCTTTAATAGCTCTGATGAATTGAGTTGCTTTAGGAACTCCTGATAGACAAATTCGCTCACGGCTTCATCACTCATTTTGGCATCATCATTGACTAAACGGTATGTACTAAATAACGAAAAATAATTATTTAAATCTGCAATACGCGGCGCCTCAATTTTAGCTTCAGTCATTCCTTTGTTAGGGTGCAAATACCCAAATCCGCCCCCCACTATTCCACCTAGTAATATGAATAATACAATGAATAAACTTCGCATTCCCCAAGGCGCTTTGGCTTTAGTTTGTATGTTTTCGTTGCTTTCAATTTCTGACATAAACTTCCCTACTTTGTTGATTGTTGTGCATATTGGCGACGTAAAGATCGGCGTTTAAGTCGACGTATCCAGCGTGTTACTCGCCAAGCATGCACAATAGAATATGAATACATAAAGAATAAACCAATAAATAAGCTAAACATCACCCATTGATTAATATAATAAACTTCGCCTAATATCCCAAACCCTGCACATAATGCGGCAAAAAATGTAATCACAAAAAATGCTTGGCGATGAGAAAGACCCGCTCTTACCATTAAGTGATGAATATGCAAACGATCTGGACGAAACGGACTTTTGCCTTTTTTCAATCGACGGAAAATAATTGCGACCATATCAATCAATGGAATAGCGATAACCCATAGCGCAGTAACAGGATTCATAGGGTGTCCTTGCCCTTGAGTACTCAATAACAAGATCCAAATCATAGTAAAGCCAATTAACGTACTGCCTGAGTCCCCCATAAATACTTTACGCGCCACGCCAAAAACACTCAGGTTAAACAGCGCATAAGGCAAAATCGCCAAAATTAGGGCAAAACACCAAACCGCGAGATCGATTTGATTATCTCGAAGCATTAAAATACCAATAGCGGCAAAAGAAACACTAGACAGCCCACCTAATAGCCCGTCTATTCCATCAATCATATTAAATGCATTAATGACTGCGATGGTGGCGAAAATGGTAATAATAATCCCGATAAATCCTAGTTGCACCTGAAACGGCCCAATAACTTGCCCGAGATTATTTAAATAGATATCGCCCCAGTAGATCATTAAAATCGCTAATCCCGCTTGAATCCCTGCTCGCAAAAACGGACTGATGTCAAAACGATCATCTAGTACACCGATAACCAATAGCACAAAGATACAAAACAAATATAAATAAGGTAAACGCGTTTGTTCCCATTCCAATAAATAGAAACATAAATTACCAATAAATAATGAAATACCGCCAATTAACGGAATCGCCCCTTGATGGCGTTTGCGGTAATTAGGCTTATCAACTAGCCCAACTTTAATTGCCAAAGGTCTTATTACAATTAAAGCTAAGAATGCACATACAAAGGTCAAAATTAAGCTTAGCCACATATTCATGCCTTATATATAAAAATAATCTTGCAAAGGATACCATTAAAGATAAATAGGATCATAATTTTTTTATTAAAGAAGATGATTTTTCATTAACAATCATTCAAGTAGAGGAAAAGCAGAATGCTCGATTTGAAATCCATAAATGAATAAAGGACAACATATTTGTTGTCCCTAAATTCACATTAGCCTTGTTGATGAATATGCTTATTCTTCATTCAACAATTTAAGTTCACGCGCACGAACTTGTTTTTTCAGAATTTCAACAAATTCATCCACATCAATGGCTCCAAGATCCGCCCCTTTACGGGTACGCACGGCGATTTTGCCCGCTTCGATTTCTTTGTCGCCACAAACTAACATATATGGCACACGGCGTAAGGTATGTTCACGGATTTTGAAACCGATTTTTTCATTACGTAAATCGGATTTCACTCGTAAGCCTGCATCGGATAATTTTTTCACCACGCGGTTAACATAGTCCGATTGGCTGTCAGTAATATTCATGACTACCGCTTGTACTGGCGCCAACCATGCAGGGAAGAAGCCCGCGTATTCTTCGGTAATAATACCGATAAAACGCTCAATAGATCCCAAAATCGCACGGTGAATCATCACTGGCGTTTTACGATCGTTATCTTCTGCTACATAAGAGGCATTTAAACGCCCTGGTAACGCAAAGTCTAATTGAATCGTACCGCATTGCCATTCACGATCTAAACAATCACGCAAAGCAAATTCAATTTTTGGTCCATAGAATGCCCCTTCGCCCTCTTGGATTTCATATTCCAAGCCGTTATGTTTTAAGGCATTCGCTAAACCTTCTTCAGCGCGATCCCACATTTCGTCCGCACCGATACGTTTTTCTGGGCGAGTAGATAATTTCACTTGGATATTTTCAAAGCCGAAAGTGCTGTAAATATCATAAACCATACGGATACAGCTGGTTACTTCGCTTTCGATTTGATCTTCGGTACAGAAAATATGCGCATCATCTTGAGTGAAACCACGCACACGCATTAAACCATGCAAAGAACCTGACGGCTCATTGCGATGACAAGAACCGAATTCAGCCATACGAATCGGCAAATCACGATATGATTTCAACCCTTGATTAAAAATTTGTACATGACCCGGACAATTCATTGGTTTAATGGCATATTCACGGTTCTCTGATGAGGTAGTAAACATGAGATCACCATAATTTTGCCAGTGTCCTGTCCGCTCCCACAGTACACGATCCATCATAAACGGCCCTTTCACTTCCTGATAATCATACTCTTTTAACTTGGTACGCACAAAAGTTTCAAGCTCACGGAAAATAGTCCAACCGTCATTATGCCAGAACACCATGCCCGGTGCTTCTTCCTGCATATGATATAAATCAAGCGCTTTACCGATTTTACGATGATCCCGTTTTGCCGCTTCTTCTAAACGTTGTAAATAGTCGGCAAGTTGTTTTTTATCTGCCCACGCTGTACCGTAAATACGCTGTAACATTTTATTTTTCGCATCACCACGCCAATACGCGCCAGCAATTTTTTGTAGTTTAAAATGATGACAAAAACGCATATTCGGTACGTGCGGTCCACGACACATATCCACATATTCTTCATGATGATACAAAGCTGGTGTCGCTGTTTTCTCGATATTTTCATCAAGAATAGCCATTTTGTACGGCTCGCCACGTTGTTCAAAAGTATCGCGTGCCTCTTGCCAGCTTACCACTTTTTTCACGACGTCATAATTGGTTTTTGCCAATTCCAACATGCGCTTCTCTAAAGCCTCAATATCTTCTTGAGTCAAAGAACGATCTAAATCCACATCATAATAAAAGCCATTTTCAATGGTCGGCCCAATAGCCATTTTCACATCTGGGAATAATTGTTTAATAGCATGTCCTAATAAGTGAGCACATGAATGGCGAATAATCTCCAAACCGTCTTCGTCTTTGGCGGTAATAATTTCAAGAGTGCTATCTTCTGTAATGAGGTCGCAAGCATCTTTGCGCACACCATTAACACGTCCAGCAATCGTTGCTTTAGCTAAACCTGCACCGATATTTTGCGCAACTTCTAATACGGAGATTGGATTATCGAATTGACGTTGTGAACCGTCGGGTAAAGTAATAATTGGCATAATTTGTCCTTTTACAGTGGTCGCCCATACGCAAGGCAACTTGTGATTAATTGAATATAAACATCAAAAAATCCTACCGCACTTTTGTTACGTACTGTGCAACAAAGAAAGTGCGGTAGAAATTGACAAATATTTTAACATAATCTCATATAAAACCCCAAAATTTTGAACTAAATCACGTTATTTTTTTGCAAATTCCTTTATGATAAAGCCAATCCTTAATGCACAAACTAAGGGGGCGATTATGTGGAAAGCGATTTCTCAAGTATTAGCAGATCAATTTGGTGCCTATTACAACATCAAGCAAAAAACGCCAGTTTTGTCTGGAGAAACCCATGAAGCATGGATTATTGATGATGGTATTCAACCTGTTTTTGTGAAAGTAAATGAAAAATCCTATCGTTCGATGTTTCGTGCAGAGGCAGATCAACTAGACTTACTCGCCAAAAGCCACACCATACATGTACCTCGTGTTTATGGTATTGGCTGCTCAACTACTCATGCTTTTTTATTACTTGAAGCGTTTACATTTCAAACCTCACCTCTTTCTAGTGATATGACAGAGTTTGGAGAAAAAATTGCTCAATTACATCAAT
This sequence comes from Conservatibacter flavescens, assembly GCF_002795425.1. Lineage (GTDB taxonomy): Bacteria > Pseudomonadota > Gammaproteobacteria > Enterobacterales > Pasteurellaceae > Conservatibacter > Conservatibacter flavescens. The sequence goes on along the minus strand of NZ_PHHA01000002.1, from coordinate 106,799 downwards.
GGAAACAGCAAGATAAATATGGGTTAGATTTTGACACATGGCTTGGCAAAGTACATCAGCCTAATGAATGGAAAACTAACTGGGCCACTTTTTTCAGCGAACAGCGCATCGGTTGGCAGCTACAACTTTGCAAAGAAAAAAACATTGAATTTGGTGATGTTACCCATATTACTCAAGCAATTGCCGCTCAACTGGCTAAACATAATCCCTCCCCTGCTTTGCTACATGGCGATTTATGGGCAAAAAACTATGGTGCGACAAATCAGGGCATTATTGTTTATGATCCGGCTTGTTATTGGGGGGATCGAGAATGTGACATCGCTTTTAGTGAATTATTTTCTCCATTTTCACCGCACTTTTATGAAGCCTATCATCGAGTTTATCCCCTTGATGAAGGGTATGCGCAGCGTAAACCTATTTATCAACTTTACTATTTGCTCAATTTCAGCCATCGCTATCAAGGTGAATATATCGAAAAAGCACAACAAATTATTGATTTATTTCTTTGAATCCTCCATTATCTGTACATGCGAGTCTAAAGTGCTTACATTAGCTTAACTCGGCAATATGTCGAGAGCCGAGTTTATAACTAAAGGATTATCCGCCCATGTATATTACCGATGTATTTTTTCGTTATAACAATACCCATGCTTCCTTGTTAGCTAATCAAGCTTATTTAATTAACCAAATTATTGAGCAATGGCGTTATAATGGGCAAATTATCGGACGTGAAATTCCGCTGTTTTATGCTGAGCAAGAAGGCGAACACGGCTTTGCCGTCAGAGTCATTTGCCCTGAGCAAAATAGTTTATTACCTGACTATAATAATATCGAGGTAGATCTTGTTTTAGAACAAGCAGAGCATGCTGGATTATTATTTGATAGTTTTCAAATTGTCGCTGATGATTTTAATTCCGATACAACTTATCGTGGTAATCAATCTAGCTGGCAGATTTTATACACTACTTATTTACAATCTTGTTCCCCCTTGCACAGTGGCGATGATTTTCTCCCTATTCCTCTCTATAAAAAATTAAAAAATCAACCGCACTTAAGTATGGATATAATTAAGTGGCAAGAAAATTGGCAAGCCTGTGATCAATTACAAATGAATGGTGCAGTATTAGAACAACAAGCGCTATATGAAATTTCTCATCCTGACAGCAATTTGTTTAAACATGGCTACTATCTTGCACAAGCGATAGAAAAGCATACCAATACACCGACATACTATTATCTATATCGAGTAGGAGGCGAAAATTTACACACTGAACAACAACGCCGTTGCCCCATTTGTCAGGGGAATTGGCGTTTAGAAAAACCACTTTTTGACCTTTTTCATTTTAAATGCGACCATTGTCGCCTTGTTTCGAATCTATCTTGGCATTATCAAAAATGAATTATCACTCTCAATCCTTGTCTTATTTAACCTTAGGACAACAAACTACATATACTGAATTCTACGATGCAACATTATTACAAGCTGTTCCTCGTGCCCTCAATCGTGAACAACTGGATATTATCCAAATTCAACCTTTTACTATTGGGGCTGATATTTGGACAGCTTATGAAATCTCTTGGTTAAACCCTAAAGGACTGCCTCAAGTGGCCATCGCCGATGTAGAAATTGATCATCAAAGTGAAAATCTGATTGAATCTAAAAGTTTTAAACTTTATTTAAACAGCTTTAATCAAACCCCTTTTGCAGACATGGCCACCGTCGAACGCACTATCGCGCAAGATTTAGCACAATGTGCCAAAGGTAAAGTAAAAGTGCGGTTACATTCTCTCGATTTTTTTGATCAACACCCGATTCACCGTTTACAAGGTGAATGTATCGATCAGCAAGATATCCAAATTCAAGATTACAACTTTAATCCCGAGTTACTCACAAATTGTACTTTTGATGATCGTACAGAAGAATGGTTAGTCAGCCATTTGCTGAAATCAAATTGTCTTATTACCAGCCAACCAGACTGGGGGAGCTTGCAAATTCATTATGTAGGTCAACGAATTGATCGAGAAAAATTATTACGCTATATCGTTGCGTTTCGTCAGCATAATGAATTTCATGAACAATGTGTCGAACGCATTTTTTGCGATTTAATGCGATTTGCTAAACCGGATAAACTCACAGTTTATGCGCGTTATACACGACGTGGCGGCTTGGATATTAATCCTTATCGTTCCAATTTTGAACCAATCCCAGTAAACTTACGCTTAGCCAGACAATAAATTCATTAAGGAGTACTATGTCTATACATTATGTGAATCCCAAAGGCAGCATGGATCAGCTTTCTCATTTAGAAGTAGAGCAATTAACTAAAAAAGCAAAATCAGAACTTTATACGTTATATCGTAACTGCTCTTTAGCAGTATTAAATTCAGGCGCTGTCACTGATGATAGTCGTGAATTATTGGGTAAGTACCCTGATTTTGATGTACATCTTATCGCGCGCGAACGCGGAGTAAGCCTTGAATTACATAATCCTCCCGCAGATGCTTTTGTGGACAATCAAATTATCCGCAATATTCAATATCATCTTTTTGCCGTGTTGCGTGATATTTTATTTGTAAACGTCCTCACTCAGCGTATGAATCCTTGTAATTTACAAGACTCCAAATTTATCACCAACCAAGTTTTTTCTATTTTACGCAATGCAAAAGCGTTGATTGTCGGTGAACATCCTAATTTAGTCGTATGTTGGGGTGGGCACTCTATCAACCAAATTGAATATCAATACTGCCGTGCTGTTGGTTTGGAGTTAGGTTTACGTGAATTAAATATTATTACAGGCTGTGGACCCGGCGTCATGGAAGCCCCAATGAAAGGCGCGGCTATCGGTCATGCTAACCAACGCTATAAAAATAGTCGCTTTATCGGTATTACAGAGCCGTCCATTATAGCCTCTGAACCACCAAATCCTATTGTGACCGAATTAGTGATTATGCCTGATATTGAAAAGCGCCTTGAAGCGTTTGTTCGTATGGGACATGGTATAGTGATTTTTCCTGGTGGTCCAGGCACGTTTGAAGAGTTTTTATATATTTTGGGCATTAAACTGGATCCTGCAAATAAAGGACAAAGTATCCCCTTAATTCTTACCGGACCAAAAGAAAGCGAAGCTTATTTTGACACTATTCATCGTTTTATTGGCGAGGTATTTGGTCAGGAAGTGCAAGATTTATATGAAATTATTATTGATGACCCTGTCACTGTTGCCCGTAAAATGCGTAAGTCTATCAGTGAGATCAAACACCAAAGAGCTGAAAATCATGATTCTTACGGTTTTAATTGGTCACTAAAAATTGATCAAGAATTTCAACAGCCTTTTATCCCGACTCACGATAATATGGCCAATCTCGACCTACATTTAGAACAACCAGCTATGCATTTACTTGCCAATTTACGTCGTGTTTTTTCAGGCATTGTAGCCGGCAATATTAAACCGGATGCGATGGATAAGATTGAAAAACTTGGACCATTCAAATTACATGGCGATCCTGTGTTAATGACGAAAATTGATCGGGTTTTACGTGATTTCGTTGAACAACATCGCATGAAACTGCCTGGCGGCGATGCTTATGTGCCATGTTATGAAATAGTAAAATAACCCAAGCTATCTTCTACTCTGCCCCTCAAAAACTAAATTTAGTCTGAGGGGCTATTTTTATACCTAACTTAAGCAGGCGATCGCTTCCACATAATTAGGTTCAGATTTAATCTCTGGTACTAATTCACTGTGTAGCACAACATTATTTTCATCCAACACAATCACCGCTCGCGCTAATAAGCCGGTTAATGGGCCAGAAGTAATCGCCACGCCTAATTTTTCAGCGATATCACCATGACGAAAACTGGATAAGGTTGAAACATTTTCAATGCCTTCAGCACCACAGAAACGCGCTTGAGCAAAAGGCAAATCAGCTGAAATACAAAGCACAACCGTATTACTTAGATTGGCAGCCTGTTCATTAAATTTACGTACAGACGTTGCGCAAACCGACGTATCAATACTTGGAAAAATATTGAGTACTTTGCGTTTTCCTGCAAAGGTATTTAATGAAACATCTTCTAAATTATTTTGGGTGAATGCCAATTCTGTGACAACGTCCCCTTTTTGTGGAAAAACACCTTGAATTTCAATTGGATTACCTGCTAATGTGACACTCATATTTACCTCACTTTATAAAAAATATTTATTTAAATGTCGCCCAAATTGGCGCGTGATCCGATGGTTTTTCCATCCCTCGAATGTGTAAATCAATGCCGGCATCCACACAACGTGTTGCCAAGCTCTGATTTACCAAAATATGATCAATCCTCAACCCTCGATTATCGTCAAAGCCTTTTGAACGATAATCAAACCATGAAAATTGATTATTCACTGTTGGATTTAATGCACGAAATGTATCTACTAAACCGTAATCATACAAGCGTTGATACCATTCTCTTTCTTCTGGCAAAAAGGAACATTTGCCTGTTTTAAGCCAACGTTTGCGATTTTCCTCGCCAATGCCAATATCTAAATCTGATGGGCTGATATTCATATCCCCCATAACAATCACATTTTTTCCAAGTAATTCTTGTATTAAATATTGCTGCAAATCTTCATAAAACTTGGCCTTTGCTGGGAATTTAGTGGCATGATCACGGCTTTCACCTTGTGGAAAATAACCATTAATCACTGTAAACTCGCCAAACTCACCCTCAAAATCCGCCATAATAATCCGTTTTTGCGCATCAGAATCATCTGTTGGAAAACCCTTACGCACCGCCTTTGGCTCTTGTTTGGTTAACAATGCCACGCCATAATGCGCTTTTTGCCCATGATGAAAAATATGATAGCCCAAATTTTCAACTAAATTATAAGGAAAAGCGTCATCATCTACTTTGATTTCTTGCAAACCGATTATATCCGGTTGGTGTTGCGCAACGATTTCATGTAATTGATGTGGCCTTGCACGCAATCCATTAATATTAAAAGAAATTACTTTCATTCTTTAAACCTCTGTTATGTCCATAACGCCATTATAACAGATAATAAACGTTTGATTTATTTCAAATATACAATATCCGTAAAACCAATATACTCCCCTTTTTTAACTGGGTAAAGTGCGGTCATTATGACAAATCTTTTTCTAGAAAACGATTTTATTCTGTGTTGCCAATAAGCGATTAAATATTACTTGTTTTTTTCATTGAGATCCCGTATCTTCATGACGTTCATTTTTTATCAATGAACAAATCTCAACACGCTAACATGTTAGCGCCTTTAAAATTTGGAGAAAATATGAAAAAAATGTTTGCAAGTTTTGCGACAGGTTTTACTGCATTGAGTGTTCTACTTAGCCCAGCAACTTCTCTCGCGAATACTACCTTTAAGATTAGTGCCATTCCTGATTATAATGCGACCGAAATGACCCGCTCATTTGATAGCTTCGCAGATTATCTAAGTAAAGAAACCGGATTAACCGTCCAATATGTGCCAGTGACTGACTATGCCGCTGTGGTTACGGCATTTCGTCGTGGTGAAATTGATCTAGTTTGGTTCGGCGGGTTAACTGGAGTACAAGCACGCGCTAGAGTTGAGGGGTCTTCTGCTATCGCTCAACGCCCACAAGATGAAAAATTTCAATCTGTTTTCATCAAACAGGCGAATTTAGATGATGTGAAAGATATTCAAGATGTCAAAGGGCATTCTCTTGCATTCGGTAGCGAAAGCTCTACATCTGGTCATTTAATGCCACGTTTCTTTTTATCTCAAGCAGGTATTGTGCCTGAAAAAGATTTAGAAGCTCAACCAATTTATAGTGGCTCACATGATAAAACCTATGCTTTAGTTGAAGCTGGTACTGTTCAGATTGGTGCAGTAAATAAGCAATATTGGGATAAAATGGTAAAAGAAGGTAAAGTGAACAATGACAAAGTGGTTTCATTTTACACTACCCCTGAATATTATGATTATAACTGGACAATTAATTTAGTAGATAACAAATTTGGTGCCGGTACAAAAGAGAAAGTCAAAGCCGCTTTATTGAAAGCTGACCGTTCAAGTTCTGAAGTCATGAACTTACTGTCTGCCGAGAAATTTATCGAAACCAATAATGATAACTACAACGATATTGAGCAAGTCGCCAAAGAGTTGAAATTAATTAAATAATAATTTATCAGGGTTGGTTTTGGGGGAATTACGCCTATTAGATTCCACTCAAACCGCCCTTATTTTCTAAGGTTATTTATGTCTCAACATATCCTTTCCTTGCACAATGTTTCCAAGCGTTTTAATGAAAAACTCGTATTAGATCGTGTTTCATTGAATATTCAGTCGGGAGAAATTATTGCTTTAGTGGGCCCAAGTGGTTCAGGCAAATCCACCCTTATGAATGCGATTATGCGCACACTCCCCCTCTCAGAAGGGACTATTTTGCTTGATCAAACAAATATTCTTGATTATCACAATAATAAAGTCTATGCGCAAAAAGTAGGCATGCTGCATCAGCAGTATGATTTAGTCAAACAACTTGAAGTCGTACACAACGTCTTAGCTGGACGATTAAACCGTTGGGGAATATGGCGATCGTTATTATCGCTATTTAAACCGCAAGAGATCCCATTGGCTCAATCCGCCCTTACCGCTGTAGGATTAAGTGACAAAATCTATCGACCTACCACTGAATTATCCGGTGGCGAGCAACAACGCGTTGCTATCGCTCGTTTACTCGTACAAAATCCGATGTTGATTTTAGCTGACGAGCCGGTTTCAGCTCTAGATCCGGTAAATGCCCACAATGTTTTAACATTACTGACCAAATTAGTGCGAGAACATAACAAAACCCTAATAGCAAGTATGCATTCGGTGGAATATGCAAAAACCTATTTTGATCGAATGATCGGCATTAAGGCTGGCAAAATTCTCTTTGATCTCCAAACTGATCAAGTGACTCAACAACAACTGAATACCTTATACAAATGAGTACAAGATGAAAACCTCTTTGAATGAACGCCGCCATATTTTAACCCTAATACTCTTGTTGGTATTCTTATTTAGCTTATTTGCCATTGATCATGAAAAAGGTATTATGCATTCAGGTGGCTGGGCAACTTTACAGCGTTTATTCACCAGTCTACTTCAGCCCGATTTTTCCCCTGCATTATTAAAATTGGCATTCAAATCAAGTTTGTTAACCTTTGCCTATGCCTTACTCACCATTTCTTTAGCCTTAATAAGTGGTTTTATTCTTGCTATTTTTGCTTCAGGCGTGCTATTTCCCTCTAAGTTATTACAAACCACTGCACGAGCAATACTTGGTTTTTTACGCGCTATTCATGAATTAATTTGGGCATGGTTTTTTGTCGCAGCCGTAGGACTAAACCCTATTGGCGCGATATTTTCTCTCGCGATTCCTTATTCTGGCTATCTAGGTAAAATTTTCGCAGATACCCTGCAAACCGTGTCTTATAAGCCAATTGCAACCTTAACTGAAAATGGTGCAACCCCCTTGCAATTATTGATTTATGGCTATTTACCACAGGCTTTCCCTATGATGTTGAGTTATACCATGTACCGCCTTGAATGTGCGATTCGCTCTTCCTCTGTTCTGTCCTTTGTTGGACTGGGCGGTATTGGTATGCAGATTCAGCTTTCCTTGCAAGATTTAAGATATGATCAAGTGTGGACCTTTTTAATTTTTCTCGTTGCGATGATTATATTTATTGATCGCTGGAGTTACGCCGTCAGAAAGAGGGTGAAATAATGCATAAATTACTACAACACATCGATCGTTATTTTATTAAATATTCCTTTTGGCTTGTTTTATTATTGCTGATTTGGTCTTGGTTATATATTTTAAATGAGCAACCCAATGCTTTTTCCGATCTCTTTCAAGCAAAAAATGTCAATTATTTGATGGAATTTATAGAGGGCATGTTAGGCCTAGACGAAGCAATACCGGCTTACCTCGATCCTGAAATGTGGAAAAAAGCTTTATGGTTAACATGGGAAACCTTTGTCATGAGTATTTTAGCAACAGGGATTGCGGCTATTTCCATGTTTATTTTGGTGTTACCTTCCGCTCGTAATGTTGCACAAGGAAAATTAGGTTTTCAGGCTGGTTGGCCTCATAAAATCGCTTATCATTGTAGCCGTTTCTTATTTTTATTTAGCCGTGCAGTGCCGGAATTAATGTGGGCGATGATTTTGGTCTTTATCTTTAAACCGGGTATTGTGCCAGGTGCATTAGCGCTTGCTATTCATAATCTTGGGGTATTGGGTAAATTATGTGGCGAAGTCATCGAAGATATGGACGAAAGGCCTATCCGTTATTTAGCTCAAAATGGTGCTTCACAAACACAAATTCTGTTTTATGGGATTTATCCTACTGTCATGCATGCCTTTTTGAACTATATATTATACCGTATGGAAAATATTATTCGTGCCACTCTCATTGTGGGCTTTGTGGGAGCAGGCGGATTAGGTATGCAATTTAAATTAGCCATGAGTTTCTTTCATTATTCCGAAATAACATTGTATTTATTATGCTATCTCATGCTCGTCTATCTCACTGATTTATTATCCACTTGGGCAAAACGTTATATTACCACGCGAGATTAATCATCATGTCAGTCATAATGTTTAACCACATATGTTTTATGTGGTTATTCATGCTTCTATACGTTTTCTTTCTCAAAAAAATTGCAAAAATTCACCGCACTTTTATTTTCTTTCAGATTTACGATTCAGCTCTCATTTTTCACTTATCCATCATATTGCTAAACGAAGAAAAATCCAGATAATTGAGAACAATTCTCTTTTGCATAATTTAAGGATAATTCTATGGCAAAAAAACTGATTACAGCCGTGTCTGTCGCGACACTTTCCACTCCATTTGTGTCTGCAAATGAAAGCCAATTTGTCGATAATGCCCTTGATACGATTTATGTCAGTGGTGATTTTATTGCGAATGCCGAACAGCGTTTAAATGCCGACACTATTGCTCGCAAACCCAAAGGCAACGGCAGCATTACAGGATTATTAAAAGGCAATCCTGCGGTGCAATTTTCTGATACGGCGAATAATTCTACCAAAGGGGGAGAAATTGCGCCTGAAATTATTACTATCCATGGTGAACCCTATTATAACAATCAATTTATTCTAGACGGTTTATCTAATAATGACATTATGAATCCCGGAGCAAGCAATGGCGGCTATAAATCCGAAAAAGATTATGAAAATCCAGCGAGAATGACCTTAGCGCCTGGCTCACCTGAAGCATTCTATGTAGATTCATCTCTGCTCAAAAACTTAACCGTATACGATAGCAATGTTCCCGCAAAATTTAGCCATTTTACCGGTGGTGTATTGGAAGCTGAATTAAAAGAGGCAGATCCGACTCGCGTTAGCGGCATGATAAGCTATCGGACCACACGGGATAGTTGGACAAAGTTTCAATTAAGCGACAAAGAACAAGACGAGGGGTTTTATGAGGCGGATGCTATCCATGATATGCAGCCCAAATTTGTTAAACATATTTTTAATTTCACTTATAATCAGCCTCTTTCCGCAGAAAGTGCCGCTCTATTTAGCTATAACCGTACTCAATCCAAGATGCCTGAATATCATAAAAGTTTGCAAAAGCGACAAAAAGAACGTCGTTTGAACGAAACCTTTATGCTCAAACTCTCCCATCAACTTACAGAGAATCATCTTCTATCCGCGACAACTATGTATTCCCCCCATAGCGCCACATTCTTTCTAGATAACGTGCGTAATGGTCGCTACCAAACTGACGGGGGCGGTTGGCGCTTCAATTTAGATTCCAAATTGCAGTTAGATTGGGGGCAAATTCATTCTATCATCGGCTATCAGTATCAGCGCAACCGTATTAAATACGATGGTGGCTATCAATATCATAATTGGCAAGCACAAAATATGGATTTTGACTGGTGTACGACCTATAACAATAACACTGGCAAATGTACTTGGGCGCGAGAAGGCGGGTTAGGCGAGCTCTCATCTCAAACACAAACGAGCAGTCTTAAGCAAGATTATGATCTCAATAGCCTCACTTGGGGGACTGTCGACCATAATATTGATTTTGGTTGGCAAGCAGATATTATCCGAGCTAAAGCACAACGCCCACAAGATCTCTATTATTTCTCCGCCACCACAGCCAATGCTTATAAAAATGTTGCAACAAATTGTACTGATTGTATTGCCGGTAAACAATATGCCAATAACCTTATGCTTTATCCTGCGTATGGGGCAAAAGTCAACGTCTATAATTACAGCGCTTATGTTGCAGATGATATTTTTTGGAAACGGTTAAAATTAACACCTGGTGTGAATATTAGTTATGACAGTTTCTTAAAAAATCTCAATATCGCACCGCGCTTTGCATTTAATCTTGATGTATTCAATGATAATAAAGTTCACCTCACCGGTGGCGCAAATCGCTATTATGCCGGTAATATGCTTGCCTATGCTTTGCGTGCTAATATTGCCTGCAATCAATCTTACCGACGCACTAGCAGTACTGCCGACTGGCTAAACGGTAACTGCTCAAACCATACTTCATGGGCAAACAGTGATTCTCTTAAAACGCCACACAGTGATGAAGTGAATCTTGGATTTAGCTATCAATTAGCGGACAATATTTTGAGCTTTAATTGGGTGCGCCGTGATAGTCGCAATCAATTTACCCCTGTTAAAATCAAAAAAGCGAATAATGAAACAGAACGTACCATGAGTAATAATGGTCAAGGTACAACCAATACATTCACCTTAGATCTACGTACAATCCGACCATACCAAGTGGGATTGCTGGAATTAGGCTATCGCTTTGGCCTACGTTATCAGCACCGTAAAACTAACTATCATGGTAATTATGATGACAGTTTGATCCAAGAACTCACTACAACCACACCTTATCGCTATTACTTATTCGAAGGTAATCGTTATGATTCCATTAATGATTTTCCACCGATTAACTTCAATCGCCCGTGGGAAGGCTATCTAGAATTACAAACAGATATTCCAAGTTGGCATTTAAAATGGTCACATGCCATAAACTACAAAACAGGCTATAAGCGTTATCTACGTTATCAAGTCCAAAACTGCCTAGAATCTAGCCAACCACAAGCCTGTGGTGATTACAAAGGGGGTGTTTGGGATTATCGCCTAACTAAATACAGTGATAAAGCCACATTAGATTGGCACTTTATTTGGTCACCACCGATTAACGGTAGACAACAACTTGAGTTAAGTTTAGATGTATTAAATGTATTTAATAGTCGTGTCCCAACAAGTAGTGCAAATTCATCTTATCTTGGTGGCTCCGAAAACCAAAGTTTTGTCAGCTACGAAACGGGTAGACAATTTTGGGCAGGCATCGCCTATAAATTTTAAATAAAAACAAACCGCACTTATTATTAAAGTGCGGTCTATTTTTTATTATTTTTCTGGCTTATTTGGTGTTGTGATAAACAAACGTTGATTTTCATTACTGTAGAGCTGAGTAGCCAGTTTTTTCAAATCCTGCAATGTCACCTGCTCCAATAAATCATTCACCTCAGTCAAATAACGAGGATCCTGAAATTGATTTTCACTGTAAATCAACCAATTAAGCCATAATTCCGGCGTATTGCGTAAATTATCCTCTGTTTGCTTATAATACGCTTTTGCAGTATCCAAATCGGCTTGACTAATGGAATCCGGTAACGCCACAAGTACATCTTTAGCCATGTTAATCAAATTTTGAGTCATGGCCGGATTAGCAGAAAAAGTTAACGTTGTTTGCAATCGGTTGACTTCCGGCACTAAACGCGTATTAAAACGCTGCCCATAAATACCTAACGTTTCATCGCGCATTTTATAGCTTAATTTCTCTGATGCGATAGCACTCAAAAGCTCTGTTGCAAAAGCCTCTTTAGCGGTCCATGTATAAGGCGTATACATCGCCAAATAAACGTTATCTTTTTCTTCTTGATTAGCCGCAAACTGATCGTGTTCGTTACCTGGTAAAATCAGTAAGTGCGGTGTTTTTTCTGTCAGTTTTTGTCGTTTAATGGCACTCAGATTTTGTACTACAAGCTGTTTAACATCAGCCTCAGCCATGTCATTTACCAAAAAGAACGTTACTGGAAAATCTTTAATTATTTGCCATTGCTGTAGCAATGCTTCAATACTAATGGTATTAAGCTGCTCCGCTGTGGGCTGTGGATTTAACAATCTCCCGTAAACAAATTGTTCCCATGCTTGGTTACGCTTGTAATCAATAGATTTTTCCTGCACAGCTAAACGATGAAGAATATCATTTTTAACTTTATCAAATTCTTCTTTAATTCCCGTCTCTTGTTGATTTGCATAATAAAAACGCAATAAATCTGCTAATTTACGGTTTTCAACCGTACTTAAAATATTTAATTTTTCAAACCCTTGTCGCATAACTAATGGAATTGCATTTTGTTCTTTCCATTCAATCATTTGATTACGTGTTCGATCTAAAGGTGCATTCATTCCAATCAGCTGTAACGCCAATTTACCTTGCCAGCTTTTCACGCCTTTCCCATTAGAACCGGCCTCACTTTGTGCCACAAAATAGGTTTTATCTTTCGCCACTGGTGTTTTTAACCATACCACTTTATCACCATTAGATAAGGTCCAATATACGACATTTTGAGCCTCAAAACGCTGCTCTTCTACAATACTACCTTGCTCTAACAATGCAGGAAGTTGCATAGCCTGCAAATTGGTTTGTGCCGGTTTAGGTTGGTCAGCTTGCGTCGCCTGTTGCTGCCATTTTACAACAAGATCAGGGCTGATCGGCTCTACTTGCTCCGTTAATGGCGGCATATATTGTACAATTTGATCTCCGCTAGCCAACCAATGCTGAATACGCTGATTCACCATATCCAAACTGATCTGCGGCAAATTTTCTTTAACCAATTCTTCCACTTTAGCTTGAGGATAAAACGTTTTATCATTCAAAACGGTATTAATCATTTCCTGTACCCACTCATCAAAACTATAACGAGTTTGTACATTGCGATCGTTATCCAGTTGAGCCAATATTTTTGCCTTTTGCTTTTCCAATTCTACTTCGGTCATAGGATAGCGTTTTAAACGCTCTGTTTGAGCAATCATATATTGTAAGGCTTGATGGTGAGATTGTTTTTCCACATTCGCACTCAACATAAATACAGATGTCGTTTTGCCAATAGTGTATTTTCTACCACCTAATGAACTAATCATTGAAGGTAATTGAGATTTTTCATCTTGGAAACGCTGATTAATTAAAGCGGTCGCTAAGTTATCAATTAATCGTTGATAAAATCCTTCGTCAGTTTGCTCCTGGCTAGCTGTATCATCAAAACGCCATATATAGGCCACTTGGCTATTATTATTTTGTGGATCGCTAAGTTTATCCACCTGAATACGTGTTTTCAGTGTAGGCTCATAATAATCACGAGTTGGTAAAGGCTGAAATTTCAAATCGCCAAAAAAAGAGCGGATCATATCTTCAACTTTTTTGACATCAAAATCGCCTACCAATAATAATTGCATATTATTCGGCACATACCATTGGCGATAATAATCTTGCAATTCCTTAACCGGCATAGTGGTAATACTCTGTTCTGTCCCGATCACTGGACGATTAGCATAACGCGAATCTGTGCGGGTTGAACTTTGTCTTTGTTCATATAAACGCCGTCTCGCACTGTCACGTGAACGCCATTCCTCTAACACTATTTTGCGCTCATCTTCCCAATCCTGCTCAGTGATTTGAGCCTCAAATAGCATTTGTTTAACCACATCTAAAGTTTGCGCTAAACTAAAATGTTGTGGAGGCATATAGAGGTAAGTGGTGTGATCTTGATTAGTAAACGCATTGTAATTTTTTCCACGCAGCCAGCCTTGCTCATGTAAATAAGGCATCACGCCATTTGGATATTTTTCACTAGCACGAAAAGCCAAATGCTCAACCATATGCGCACCGCCACTTTGTTGCATGGTTTCATCAATACCACCGGCATACACACGCATAATCACATCAATACGCCCTTTCTGTTTATCCAAAGGCAACAGAGTATAGCGTAGTCCATTATCCAGCTTCCCCTGAATTGGAACGGGCTGTTGTGCAAAACTTACAGATGTCAAAAAAATAATAAATAGAGAAACAATTATACGCATTGATTATTAGGCACTTTTGAATATGTACCGCGAATCCTAAAGTCGCCAACTCCTTGTTGAGAAATAAAAAGGAAAGGGCGAATATTATCCGCCCCATAATGAAAAATATTTTCTATTTTTTCACCGCACTTTCAAGCTCTTTGACCATATTCTCAGTTGCTTCTAAGCCACCGAAAGCCAAATACCAATTAGCCGGATCAAGATAAACAATATGATCAGATTTTGCGGCTTGCGTTTGTTTGACAATCGCGTTATCTAATACTTTTTGTGCGTTATTGGTTTTATTTGTTACCGCAGCAGAACGATCAATCACTAACAAATAATCTGGATTCTGCTCCAACACATATTCAAAACCTACTTTTTGCCCATGGGTTGAACTTTTAATATGCTTATCCACAGGGGTAAAACCAAATTTTTGATAAACCATTGCATAACGAGAAGTATCGCCATAAGCACTTAAATTACTTTCATTAACCAATAATACTAATGCATTTTTTCCTGCGACACTCGCTTGCAAATGAGAAATTTGCTTATCGAGTGCAGCTAGTTTTTCTTTGGCTTGCGCTTCACGATCAAAAATTTTTCCAAGCGCCAACACATTTTGTTCTAATCCTGCATATTGATCATGATAATCAAATGTAAATTTATACACAGGTGCGATTTCTTGCAAACGCCCCCAAAGCTGTTCTTGGCGTGTTGCTGCAATAATTAAATCTGGCTTTAACTCATTAATTTTTTCAAAATCAGCTTCTTTCGGTGAGCCAATATTTTCATATTGAGCATCTTTAAATTCTGCTAAGTATTGAGGAAGCACACCACTTTTAGTTACGCCTACCACTGTGGATTTTTCACCTAGTGCTCGGATAATATCTAAGGCAGCAAAATCCAATACCACAACTCGTTTTGGCTGTTGTGGCACTGTTTGTTCACCGGAAGGGGTATGAACGTTAATTTCCGCTGCATTAAGTGTTTGTGTACTGAATAATCCCATCAATGCCAAAGCCATGGTGAGTACGCTTTTTTTCATGTTATGCTCCTTTTAATTTAATTTCTAAAGTAAATCGCTATACGCTGTTGTTCTATTTCCTGAATCGGGATAGGCATATTATAAATCTCTTGTAAGATGTCACTTCTCATCATATCCGCAACGCAACCTTGCTGTACGAGTTTTCCGTCTTTCATAGCAATAATATAATCTGAATAACAAGAGGCAAAATTAATATCATGAATCACTATCACGACCGTTTTATTTAGCTCTGTCACGAGTTGACGCAGTACTTTCATAATTTGCACTGAATGTTTCATATCTAAATTATTAAGTGGTTCATCTAATAATATATAGTCCGTATCTTGCGCCAAAGTCATTGCAATATAAGCACGTTGTCGCTGTCCACCACTTAAATTTTCAATATACTGATGGCGAAGTTCATCTAAACCCATATAAGCAATTGCGTTATCAATAAAAGTGCGGTCTATTTTGGTTAAATTTCCTTTGGAATAAGGAAAACGCCCAAATGCCACTAAATCTTCAACAGTTAAACGCAAGTTGATATGGTTGGATTGCTTCAGTATTGCTAATTGTTTTGCAATATCTGCACTTTTTTGTTGCTTCAATGTTTGACCATTTAAAAACACATCGCCACTATCTGCACTCAATAGACGACTAATAATCGCAAGCAGCGTACTTTTTCCTGCGCCATTTGGCCCAATAAAAGACGTAATAGCACCTTTAGGGATCGTCACAGATACATTATCCACTACTTTCTTATCCCCATAAGATTTATTAATTGCTTTAATTTCTATTGCCATTTTTTATTTGTTCTCAATAGTAAATAAATAAAATATATTCCACCGACAAAATTCACAATAATGCTTAATGTCGTATTAAAACTAAAAATGTGTGTCACTAAAAATTGTCCAATAATCAGGGCAATAATCGCGATACACATTGCTGCAGGAATCAGTACACTATGGCGATAAGTACGAATGAATTCAAAGGTGACATTCATCACCAATAAGCCTAAAAATGTCATTGGCCCAACTAATGCTGTCGATACAGAAGTTAATATTGCAACAATAATTAATAATCGCCATGTTAGCTGATGGTATGCAATACCTAAATTAATTGCTGAGTCTCGCCCTAATGCTAATACATCAAAATAACGCATATATTTTAGTGTATATAATATGGTGATAACCAAAATACCTAAGGCATACCATAAAATCTGTGTATTGATACGGCTAAAGCTAGCAAATCCAATATCTTGTGCCACTTGAAATTCATTTGGATCAATTAATACTTCCATAAAAGTCGTTAAACTTTGAAAAAACGTACCAAAAACAATGCCCACTAAAAGTAAAAAGAAAATATTTTGCTGTTCCTTTTTAAACAAGAACATATAAAGCCCTAGCGCAAATAACACCATCAATCCTGTGGATATAAAAAAAAGCAACACAGAATTCATAGACAATAATGTTTTTGCACCAAAACCAAAGATAATCGTCGTTTGAATTAATAAATATAATGAGTCCAAACCTAATATAGCGGGTGTTAAAATACGATTATTCACAATAGTTTGGAAAATCATTGTCCCTAGTGCGATCGCGGCGCCTGTAATCACAATCGCAATAAGGCTTAAACCTCGATGATATAGGGCATATTCCCAACGATTAGGCAGGTTATAACCTAAATATAATGCGATGGAAATGACAACACATAATAATAAAATAAGGAGCTGGGAAGCGGTGCTTTTTTTCTTAGACATTGCGGTACCTTTTTAATAATAAATATAAAAAAATACCACAGCCGACTACCCCGACAACCGCGTTAATGGATATTTCATAAGGATAAATCAGCGTGCGCCCTAAAATATCACAAGCTAAAACAAACACCGCCCCTAAAATAGCAGTATGAGATAAAATCTTTTTCAAATTATCGCCTAAATACAAAGTCACTAAGTTTGGAATAATCAGACCTAAAAATGGAATTACACCCACAGAAACAATAATAATCGCAGACACTGTCGCAACAATTGCCAATCCTAAGTAGAGTATTTTCTTATAATGAAGCCCTAAATTCGTCGCAAAATCCTCCCCCATTCCCACAATAGAAAAACGGTTGGCGAATAGATAAGCGATAACTAATGCTGGCAAGCTTAAATACAATATTTCATAACGTCCACTCATGACTAATGAAAAGTCGCCTTGTAACCACCCCGCAAGGTTTTGTAGTAGATCTTGTTGATAGGCAATAAATGCGGTAATAGAACTGATAATATTGCCAAACATTATCCCCACTAACGGTACGAAAATTGTGTCTTTAAATTTAAGTCGAGACAAAATTGCCATAAACAATAACGTACCCAAAAATGCTACGATCACCGCGATCCCGGTTTTCAGTAGTATGGACGCTGAGGGGAATAATAATATAGCAATTAATACGCCAAGGCGCGCCGAATCCATTGTGCCAGCAGTTGTAGGAGAAACAAAACGATTACGACTGAGTTGTTGCATGACTAAACCGCAAATACTCAAAGCCGCACCCGCAATTAAAATACTCACTAGGCGTGGAACACGACTAATGAGAAAAATTTGCCATTGGCTTGCATCAAAATTTAACAATCCTTGCAAATTTACCGTACTCACCCCTAAAAACAACGATGTGATCGATAATAAAATTAATAAAATGAATAAATAACGCCGCTTAATCATCCGACAAATTAGGCCAATAATTAAAATGAGAATAATTCCTATAACTATGTAATATAACAGTCTTGCGGCATGATGTAAATGTTGTTGTCAACGAGCAAATAAAGCGGCTCCACCACTCAAGGGCAAAGTGGTTCCATATAATAAACTAGCAGCGAAAAAGATCAGTACAATACCGGCTAAAAATTTACCCATTCCTTGATATTTTTGATCTACTGTGGAGTGCAGATACCATTGCCCTAAATTCACTGCGACCTTTCGAGCATATTGCACTAACAACGCAAATCCAGATAATGTCATTCCTGTTCCTAATGACATTAATAATGTTGCGCCAATTCCCCAAAGATATAAATCCAACATATAAGATAAAAACAAGATAAACACCGCGCCAGTGCAAGGTCGCAAACCGATACTCAAAATGACTAAACACTGAGATTTCCAATCTTGGACTTGTGCAAGCTGGCTTTTCGTCGGAATATGTTGATGACCACAACCGCAATCAGCCCCATGTTGATGAAAAACTTGGGGATTTTTTACCGCACTTTGTGAGGGTTGAGCATGAGAGAACGCCGGAGAATTCAAAGAAATTTTCTTAATTTTCAGTCGTTTTTTTATCTGATTACGCTTTCTCCACCATACACGCATACTCTGCCAACACCAATACAAACCAAGCAGCATCAGTAAACCAAAAGCTGCCCGTTCAAGCCAAAGCTGGCTGAGTTTAAAATATGCCGAAGAAAGGTTTAGCCCCGCAACAAGGATAGATGTCGCCAAAATAGCAACCATACCTTGTGTCAACGATGAAAGAAATGTTAAGCGCATACCGATTTTTAGCTGTGTTTGGTGAGTGGATAAATAGCTTGCGATGATAAACTTACCATGTCCCGGTCCTAGAGCATGAAACACCCCATACGCAAAACTGATCCCCATTAACCAAAATCCCGCACTATTATTTTCTTTAAGTTGGTGCAAATAGCCAGACATCAACTGATTAATATATTTTTGCCACACGGCTACTTGAGTAAATAGCCATGGGAATAAATACACGATACACAATATTAGTACAATCAATAATAAAATGTGGCTTAATTGTTTCAAGTTAGACATCTTCATGAACATACAATAACCACTTTTTGAGCAAATTGGGCCCCTAAAGAATCATCAACATTCCGTTGTGAACGATCTAAGGATTGCGCATAAACAGCAAGCTGTTCACTCACATTTGGTTCAATTATTGTGCCTGAACACCCCTTAGGCAGAGCAGAAAAATCCACTGCGTTTTTACTCGTTGCATCTTGAGGTGAATCATAGTACATCGACACATAATAAGTGGGATCGTAAGTCATTAAAGTAAATTGATTTTTTTCCAATGTTTGTGGCTGGCTCAATAAAAACTCAAAATAATATGAAATTTTTGACCCTTCCGCTTTCAAACCATAATGGCGTGGTTTTGACGTGTATTTTATTTTATGTTGTGCCTGATCATAGAGGTAGCTGAAATAATGCTCACCAACAATATTCTTCATCATTTCGTCTGCTAATTTACGCTGAGCCTGCTTATCTTCACCGGCCAACGCTAAATCGTATAACATTTCCGAAGAACTGGCTTCATCTAAAACCCAATTCATTGAGAAACCCACTAATTGATTATTTTCAACTAAAATTTTATTTTTCATTTCCACAAAAGCATGGGGATGTGCGTTTACTGCAAATGATAAACTGCTTAACGCGCCGAAAAAGAGAATATAACGCCCTATTTTCACAACCTATCCTACCGTAGTCATTTCTATTTATGAATCTCATATTATCATAAACAGATGAAGATAATCATTATCATCTTTCTCGTTTACCTATTTTTTAATCGAAAAATTTCAGCCTAACACAACTTAAAATAAGTCCATGTTTTGTGAATTTTAAAATAATAGATGTAAATTTAATCATAAAAATATCAATTATGTGATCTGCGTCAAACTTTTATCATATAGTTATTTCACATCGAAAATTAATTAGATACTATACGCGCCACTAAGCAGATGCTTGGTATTCATAAAGTTCCTAAATAAAATAATTATAATATAGCTAAACTACTTTCCTGCCCTCCTTCTCGGAGGGTTTTTTTTCGCTAGTGAAAGTCTTACAACTTCCTAAAAATTCAAGTAAAATAAACCGCACTTTTTTGACCATGATAGGATTAATTATGTCATCACAATTTGTTTATACGATGCACCGAGTGGGGAAAGTTGTCCCACCGAAGCGTCATATTCTTAAAGACATTTCTTTAAGTTTCTTCCCTGGTGCAAAAATCGGGGTGCTCGGCTTAAACGGCGCGGGTAAATCTACCTTGTTACGCATTATGGCAGGCGTGGATAAAGAGTTTGAAGGCGAAGCTCGTCCACAACCAGGGATTAAAATCGGCTATCTTCCACAAGAACCAAAGCTTGAACCACAACAAACTGTGCGTGAAGCAGTGGAAGAAGCGGTCGCCGAAGTAAAAAATGCCCTGACACGTTTAGATGAAGTCTATGGGCTTTATGCTGATCCTGATGCTGATTTTGATAAGTTAGCCGCAGAGCAAGCCGAACTTGAAGCAATTATCCAAGCTCACGATGGGCATAATTTGGATAATCAATTAGAGCGTGCCGCAGATGCGTTACGTTTACCCGATTGGGATGCCAAAATTGAGCATTTATCAGGGGGAGAACGCCGCCGTGTGGCACTTTGCCGTTTATTGCTTGAAAAGCCAGATATGCTGTTATTAGACGAACCAACCAACCACTTAGATGCGGAGTCAGTTGCGTGGTTAGAGCGTTTCTTACACGACTACGAAGGGACTGTGGTGGCAATTACCCACGACCGTTACTTCTTAGATAACGTAGCAGGTTGGATCTTAGAGCTTGACCGTGGTGAGGGTATTCCTTGGGAGGGTAACTATTCTTCTTGGTTAGAGCAAAAAGAGAAACGTTTAGAGCAGGAACAAGCGGCAGAGTCGGCTCGTCAAAAATCCATTGCTAAAGAATTGGAGTGGGTACGCCAAAATCCGAAAGGGCGTCAGGCGAAAAGTAAAGCGCGTATGGCTCGCTTTGAAGAACTTAATTCAGGCGAATACCAAAAACGTAACGAAACCAACGAACTCTTTATTCCACCAGGTCCTCGCTTAGGGGATAAAGTGATCGAAGTGCAAAACTTAACCAAATCTTACGGTGATCGCACTTTAATTGATGATCTCTCATTCAGCATTCCAAAAGGGGCGATTGTGGGGATTATCGGGGCAAATGGTGCAGGTAAATCGACCTTATTCCGTATGCTTTCAGGCAAAGAACAGCCAGATGCAGGCTCAATTACCTTAGGTGAAACGGTGGTATTAGCTTCTGTTGATCAGTTCCGTGATGCAATGAACGACAGCAAAACCGTATGGGAAGAAGTCTCGAATGGACAAGATATTTTAACCATTGGTAACTTTGAAATCCCAAGCCGTGCTTATGTAGGACGTTTCAACTTTAAAGGGGTTGATCAACAAAAACGTGTGGGCGAATTATCAGGTGGTGAGCGTGGACGTTTACACTTAGCAAAACTCCTGCAACGTGGTGGTAACGTGCTACTATTAGACGAACCGACCAATGATCTTGACGTAGAAACCCTGCGTGCATTGGAAAATGCGATCTTAGAATTCCCAGGTTGTGCGATGGTGATTTCCCACGACCGCTGGTTCTTAGACCGTATCGCAACGCATATCCTTGATTACGGCGATGAAGGTAAAGTAACCTTCTACGAAGGCAACTTCTCTGACTACGAAGAGTGGAAGAAGAAAACATTAGGGGCAGAAGCTGTCCAGCCTCATCGAATTAAATATAAGCGAATTACGAAGTAAAAATGATTTAAAAGTAAGGCGGAAATTTTATTTTTCCGCCTTTTACGTTATTTAACTAAAAACAATGCTGCTGCACCACGTACGCCACCAGAATCGCCATATTTCGCTTTTTTGATCAACGGCACATTCGCACTACGCATTAAATGAGCGGGTAAGGCTTTTGGCAAGGCTTCGTATAAATGATCAAAATTCGACAAACCTCCGCCTAATACAATAACATGTGGATCTAAGGCCGTAATAATATTCCCAATTGAAATCGCTGCGAGTTCCACAAAAAGTTCAACAAATTCGACCGCACTTTGTTCACTAGCATAAAAACGTTGAATAATCTCTTTGGCTGATAAGTTTTCACCTTTTAAATCACGGTATAACATCTCAAATCCTCGCCCAGACAGATATGTATCTAAACAAGCTCTGTTACCACAACCGCAGGAATAAATCGGCGCATTATCCCAACCAAGTAATTTTAAAGCGTGATAGTTAAGCTGTAAATGGCCTAACTCCCCTGCCATACCGGTTTGTCCTGAATGAACTTTACCATTGAATACCAGACCGCCACCAAAACCTGTACCTAAAATAAGCCCAAGTACACAAGGGTATTGTTGATTTTCGCTGTCCCATGCTTCTGATAATGCGAAACAATTTGCATCATTTTCAGCGCGTACTTCTCGCCCCAGTCGTTCTGACAAATCTCTTAAAATAGGTTGATTATCTGCCGCAGGAATATTCGTAATTTCAGCAATACCGGTCTCATGATTAACAAAACCTGGCACACCTAATCCAACTGTTCCTTTACAGCCAAATTTCTCATCCGCTTTTTCAACTAATTGAACAATTGCATTTAGCCATTGTTCATAATTTTCTTTCGGCGTGTCTACTCGCTCACTATATTGCTTCTCTAATTTTTCATTAAATACTGCTAGCTCAATTTTGGTTCCACCAATATCAAATCCGTATAACACCGTTCACCTCGTTTATCAATAAGAAAAATAAATTTATTATAACCGCACTTTATTCCAATTAGGTTGCACTTTGTCTTTTTTCAAGCCAATAAAAAATGATGCTATGTATAATAAATGCAATTAAAACACTGGCCAGCAAGTCTATCGGATAATGCATGCCCAATCGTACTCGGCTGATGGACATGCATAATGCCCAAACTGCCATAAGCGGTACCAAAACACGAGATTTTTGCCCGTACAAAGTAGAAAACCCCACAAATAGCATTAACCAAGTCGCAGCAAAAATCGTATGTCCAGAAGGAAAAGAATAACCGACTTCACTTTTTCGATGTTCAGCTAGCCAAGTAGGGACAATTGGGTTTTCTAAATAAAAATTCTCCACTATTTCTGCCCGCTCTTTTCGTGACTGTTGGTAAAAATCTGTCGGCAATGTATTGCTCAGTAATGCCAGTTCTGTCACATAAGGACGAGGCTCAGTATAAGTTTCCTTTAGTATGCTTTTCACGCCTTGTGTTAACAATAACGAACAGATACAGACGATAGAAATCCGTTTCCATTGGTGTGGTTGGCTAACAGACACACATAAAATAAATAACAAAATAACCGAAAAGCCAATACCATAAGGCATACTACCTGTCTCTGTAATCCAATACAGGATATAATCCCATTGCACTAATTCCGTTGCAGGAGTAAAAATCCAAAGAAAAAAAGGTACAAGACAAAGCAACAAAGTATATAATGATAATCTTTTTAGCATAGTTAATAACAAAAAAATAACAACAGGCGCTAATTCTAGCATGATTTACAAGGATTCTATATGCCTAAAATTCAACTTGTTACTCAAGCAAATCTCCCGACCAAATTTGGTCTATTTCGTATAGTCGGTTTTCAATTTCCCGATAGCAAAAAAGAACATGTCGCTCTCATTTACGGCGATATCAGTAATAGTGATGAACCTGTTTTAGCTCGTATTCATTCTGAATGCTTAACCGGCGATGCCTTACATAGCTTAAAATGTGATTGTGGATTTCAACTCGAAACCGCATTACGTCAAATTAGCCAAGCTGGTCGAGGTGTCTTAATTTACCATCGTGAAGAAGGGCGAGGCATTGGCTTAATTAACAAAATTCGCGCTTATGCGTTACAAGATCAAGGTATGGATACCATTGAAGCTAATCTCGCTTTAGGGTTTGCTGCTGATGAACGTAATTTCAGCGTATGTGCAGATATGTTCGATTTATTAGGAGTGAAAAAAGTTCGACTCCTCACTAACAATCCAAACAAAATTGATACCATGAAAAAAGCAGGTATCAACGTCGTTGAACGCGTTCCTTTAAATGTGGGTGAGAACCGTTATAATACGGAATATTTAGATACTAAAGCTAAAAAAATGGGACATTTTATTGTACATAATAATGAAAAACACCGTCTTCAGTGTCCCCATTGCCAAGAAGAAATTCCTCAATCCAAATAAACCTGACGACAGAGCGCATACCCTGCGCTCTTTTCTGATTATCTACAATAACAAGCCCGTCACTTATGTTTAAAAATGAATAAAACACGAAAGTATTCGCTACTTTTTAATATTCTCCAGTCGCCAATAAGCGCCATGCTCAGGGGAGATGTGGTGTAATAACTCTTGATTAGCTCGATCTATATCATTATTCTCAAGATAAACAATCATATTTTCGTGTTGCTTGTATCCTCTTTGGATATGTGAGACATCATTTTTTAAATAAGTCAAAATGGCCGCCATTCGAGCATTAATCAAGTTATAAGACTCAATATAATAACTATTATTTGAATGGGTAATAATTGTATTATGAAATTGATAATCTAAATTTATATATTCATTAATTTGAGCGTTTTCATAGCAGACTATCATTTTGTCAAAAATTAATCTTAATTGTTGAACGAGTACTTTTGTATTATGATTTTTATGTACTAATTTTAAGGCGTTACTTTCTAAACAATAACGAAAATCCAGCAACTCCTCGAGCTCTTTTTGATTAATTGTAAAAACAAAAGTCCCACTTTTCGGTTTTCTTATGAGTAACTTCTCTGCCTCCAATTTCTTTATAGCATCTCGAATCGGTGATTTTGTCGCATTTAATTTCTCCATCAAAAAAGATTCGGATATTTTACTGCCCATAGGGAGTACACCTGTAATAATCATATGGTGAATGCGATGGTAGATTATATCTTTTAGTAATATTATATTGTTCATACTTTTCTCATTATTAAATAGCGCAATCTAACAGAGTTCCCACTCTGTTAGATTATAATGAGAAAAATTATACCGTAACTGCCTTACTTAATTAATAAGTGAAGGTAAAAATAATGATAGCTGAGGAATATAAGTAACAAGGAAGAGCATTATAATCATTGATATTAAGTATGGGATAATGGATTTAACTAACTGCTCTAATGATACATTTGCAATCCCCGTCGCAATAAATAGATTTGCACCTAGTGGAGGGGTACAAAAACCAATTGCCAAATTCACGGTCATGATTACCCCAAAGTGAATAGGATCTATCCCCAGTTGCTGAGTAATCGGTAATAAAATCGGGGTAAGTATGATAATAGAAGCAATGGTTTCCATAAACATACCAACAATAAGTAACATAATATTGATAAGCAAAAGCACCATCAAAGGGTTATTAGATAAATCAATAATAAAATTCGCAACATCTACCGGTACTTTTTGCAATGTGAGTAGTCTTCCAAAAGAAGAAGCCATAACGACCATGACCAATACAGTCGCAGAAGTAATGCCTGCTTTAAGAAAGACATGACCTAAATCTTTATATTTCAAGTCTCGATAAATCCATAAACTCACAATTAGGGCATACACTACTGCCACGCCAGCCGCCTCTGTTGGGGTAAACACGCCCCCGTAAATTCCGCCTAAAATAATGATCGGAGTAATTAATGCCCAAAAAGAATATTGTCTCCATCCTGTTGGTTTTTCTTTATTAATCACCGGCTCTATGCTATTAGTTGCCCGGCTTATCGTGATTAAATTACGATTAATCGTTAGTTTCGAAACGAACATATAACCGATTCCAAATAATATTCCCGGAATCACACCCGCAAGAAAAAGTTTCCCTATAGAAACATTGGCTGTAACGCCATAAATAATTAATGGAATGGAAGGAGGGATCATCACTCCCGTAATGCCTGCCGCTGCAGTAATTGCTGCAGAATACGCGCGTTTATATCCTTTTTTCTCCATTTCAGGAATCATATTAGAACCGATAGCTGCCACAGTTGCTGGCGATGATCCCGAAATAGCAGCAAAAAACATACTAGCAAGTATATTAACATAGGCAAGGCCCGCTTTTGCATTTCCTACTAAAACATATGAGGCACTAACTATACGAGCAGATAATCCGCCACGCTGCATAATTTCACCAGCTAATACGAATAGAGGGACCGCCACTAAAGGAAATGAATTACCAGCCATAACCGCACTTTTTGCTAATAGAGAAATACTTGGCGTACCTGGCAAATATTCTAAAACGATCAGAGAAGAGACACCCAAACAAATAGCAATAGGTGCACCAAGTAGAACCAATAAAATAAATACACCAAATAATGTTGCAATAATCATAAGATCCCCCCTTTTTTAAAGGTTTGAATATCATCATAGATATTTTGCAATAATCGGAAAGCACTTAAAAAAGCACCAACGACTAATGAAATATATAACCATTTCACTCCGACTCGTATTTCTGTAAATGGATAATACAACACCACAGACTGTTGTTTCGCGACAATTGGGGTTAAAATCTGCTCATAGCCGTAAATGGTAAATTTCACCATACACCAAAAAACAATAAGGTTAATCAAAATATGAATGATTTTCTGTGCTTTAACAGGAAGTAAATTGACGAATACAGTGACAGAAATATGTGCTTTAGTTTTAAAACCGTAACTCACGCCTATCCATATAAACCAAATAAAGCACCAACGTACAAATTCTTCACTCCAAGATAACGAATTATTAAACACATAGCGTAATATCACTTGTAAAAAGACCCAAAAGACAATATTGGCTAAAAACACGTTAATTAGCCATATTTCTATTTTTTCATTTAATACTTTTAGAAATTTCATCATTCGCCTCCAAAAGCAAAAGTGTAATCATCATGACAACCACACCTTTGCTATGTATTTGGGAATATTGACAGACTATTTAGCTTTATTAAGACTTTCAATTAAACTTGGATCTGCAGACTTCAAGTATTTTTCTCTCACTGGAGCCACTGCTTTTTGAAAAGCCAGGGATTGCTCTGGTGTGAGTTCTGTAACCGTAACGCCTGCATTTCTAATAGCATTAATTTGTTCTTGCTCTTCATTAGCAATAACGTTTTGTTGATAATCAATGGCTTGTTTTAAGGCGGTTTTAATAATTTCCTTATTTTTATCACTTAATTGATTAAAAAATTCAGAATTAGCTAACACAATATGCGTTGAATAAACGTGATTTGATAATGTTACGCATTTTTGTACCTCATAAAATCTAGCAGAATAAATATGACCTAGAGGATTTTCTTGAGCATCAATGACACCTTGCTGCAACGCCGAGTATACTTCATTAAAAGACATCGGTGTCGGTGTTGCCCCTAGTGCCTTGAAAGCATCAATATGGGCATCAACTTGCATGGTGCGAATCTTTACCCCTTTTAAATTTTCAGGTTGGTTAACTGGGCAATTTCTGTTACTTGTTATATTACGAATCCCCGTTTCCATCCACCCCAATCCAACTAAACCAAACTCTTCGACTTTCTTAAGTAACTGATCTCCAAATTCACCATAGAGTGCTTTTAATGCTTCCTCTCTGTTTTGAAACATATAAGGCAATCCAGGTACAGAGAATGCCGAATCCCAACCAGACATCACTTCAGCTGTGGGACTGGTCATTTCAATAATTCCTGATTGTGTACTTTCGATCAACTCCAGATCACCACCAATTTGTCCATTAGGAAAAATATCTACAGTGATCTCATTATTTGATTCTTTTTCTACAATTTCTTTAAATTTTATCCATGCTTTGTGCATATGGAATGAATCGGTTGCTCCGTGACCAACTCGAATGTTAGTTTTTGCAAAAGAGAAATTAACCGATGAACTAATCGCTAATAAAAGTAAAGTATTAAGTAGCATCTTTTTCATATTCAACCCCTTATCAAGTTTAAATTAACATGTAAGTTTTTTGAGCATAATATTAGTTTAATATAAATTTTAAAAGTGAATTAGATCACATTTTTAACAAAAAATTATAAAATTTAACCAAATCAATTAAATTATATGATACAAATCACAAATATAGAAAAACACATCTTGAACAACAGAAACCAGTCAGATAACCTCTAATAAAACTAACATTTCAGAAAAGGAAAGAAGTTATGAAGAAAATAGTCATTATTGAACCTGGCTACCTGCATTATCAAGAGGAAAAAAGCGTTCTAGCTAAATACGATGTCAACTTTGTAACAGTGCCTATTAACAGTTCTTTGGAAAATACATTGAAGGAAGTTAAAGATGCAGATGCTGTAATGGTACGGGATACACCAATAAGAAAGGATATTATCACTGGAATGAAACGGTGCAAAATCATTGTTCGTTATGGTGTGGGTGTTGATAATGTAGACTTAGAAGCCGCAAAACAGCAAAAGATTTATGTGGCAAATGTCCCTGATTATGGTGCTGAAGATGTGGCAGAACATGCATTAGCACTGCTACTTGCTGCAACAAGACGCCTTGTTCAAAGAGATAGAGATATTCGAGTTAATGGTAAATGGGGAGTTGGACAGTTAGAACCAATGACTCGTCTTGAAGGTAAAATACTCGGTATCATTGGTTTTGGGCGTATTGCCAAAGAATTATTAAGAAAATCCAAAGGTATCGGGTTTAGCCAAACTTTAGTTGCGGATCCATTATTAACTCATGATCAAGCTAATGAGTTCGGCGTAGTGAAAGTAGAAATTGACGAACTGTGCCGTCAATCTGATTTTATCTCTCTACATGTACCACTATTGCCAACTACTCGACACATTATCAATGCCCAGCGGTTAGCACTAATGAAACCTACTACAGTATTAGTTAATTGTGGGCGTGGTGGCCTAATCGATGAACAAGCTCTAGCTCATGCCCTATCTAAAGGACATTTATTTGCAGCGGGTATTGATACTTTTGAAACTGAACCAGTACCAAAAGATAATCCATTGCTAAAATTAGATAATACCATTTGTACCGATCATACCGCTTGGTTTACCACAGAATCAGTGGTTGATTTGCAACGTAAAGCCGCAGAAGAAATATTACGCGTATTCGATGGTTTTGAGCCAAAACATTGGGTAAATAAATAGCTCCATAACCCAATGGTAAACAAAATGTGATAAAGGGCAGTTCAACCACTGCCCCTTTCTATGTTGCCTGTATTTTGCTGTTTCCTTATGAGGATTTACTACAACTTATAATTTTTCCATTTTTTCAAATGGACGTTGTTTCTCTCCAGTATACAACTGACGTGGACGAACAATTTTAAATCCGCCTTGATTATACATTTCTTTCCAATGCGCAATCCAGCCAACTGTTCTCGCTAAAGCGAACATAACCGTAAACATAGAAACAGGAATGCCGATGGCTTTTAAGATAATTCCAGAATAAAAATCCACATTCGGATAAAGTTTATGCTCAATGAAATACGGGTCATTTAAAGCAATACGTTCTAATTCCATTGCGACTTCAAGCAATGGGGTGTTTACCCCTAACTCACTTAATACCTCATGACAAGTTTCACGCATCACTTTTGCACGCGGATCATAATTTTTGTACACTCGGTGGCCAAAGCCCATTAAACGGAATGGATCATTTTTGTCTTTTGCTCGTGCAATAAATTCAGGTATACGATCTACTGTACCGATCTCTTCCAACATATTGATACAGGCCTCATTTGCCCCACCATGTGCTGGCCCCCATAAAGAAGCGATTCCTGCTGCAATACAAGCGAACGGATTTGCCCCTGATGATGCAGCGGTTCTTACAGTCGATGTTGACGCATTCTGCTCATGATCAGCATGTAAGATAAAGATTTTATCCATTGCTCGTTCTAATACAGGATTGACGACGTAAGGCTCACATGGTGTTGCAAACATCATATACAAGAAATTGCCAGAATAAGACAAATGATTCTGTGGGAACATAAATGGTTGACCCGTTGAATATTTATAACACATTGCGGCAAGCGTTGGCATTTTGGCTAATAAACGAATCGCTGTAATTTCACGGTGAGATTGATTTGTCACATCAATAGAATCATGGTAGAACGCTGCGAGTGCGCCACTTACACCACACATCACAGCCATTGGATGTGAATCTCGGCGGAAGCCTTGGAAAAATCGAGTTAATTGCTCATGGACTAAAGTATGATTTTTAATTAATTTAGTAAAATCTCTATGCTGCTCTGGTGTTGGTCTTTCGCCAAACAATAAAAGATAAGCCACTTCTAAATAATCAGCATTCTCAGCCAGTTCATCAATTGGATAACCGCGATGTAATAAAACCCCTTCATCTCCATCAATATAAGTAATCGCTGATTCACAAGATGCGGTGGACATAAATCCAGGATCATAAGTAAATAGTTTATTCTTAACTAAAGGTTGCACATCAATAGCATCATAACCTAATGTGCCTTGGTGAACAGAAAGCTCATATTGACGGCCGTCATTAAGAGAGAGAGTCGCTTTTAAATCTGACATAGCGTATTCCTTATGTTTATTTTAAGAGTAGATTGAATTCCGATAAAATCCAATATAGACGACGATAGCTGAATTTTCGCCAATCTATTTCCATTGTTTGCAACTTTTTTTTAACAATATGAATCTAAGCTACCACCTCTTTAGAAAAAATAGAAGTTTTTTTTGTTTAAAATTAGAGCTTGATCAAAAAATTTATAAAATTTAAGAAATGATGTTAGTTTTTTGTAAAAAATTAGGGGTACGTCACATTATCTATTTCATTTTTGGTGCATAATAGCATTATGTAGAAATCATTGAGTATAATGATGTATCAATATTATGCTATGATTTAGTCACTAGATCATAGGAGTTATTGGGTGATTAATCAATAAGGTTAGGTAATTATGCAACAAAATCAGCTTATGAGCGAGTGGTTGGCTTCAACAGCATTAGGCGGGGCAAATCAATCTTATGTCGAAGATATTTATGAACAATACTTAGCAGACCCTCAAAGTGTCGATGCCAGTTGGCAAGAAATCTTTAATACTTTTCCAAAACTTTCTGTTTCTGAACAACCCCATTCTCAAGTACGTGATTATTTTCGACGTTTAGCCCGTGACAACTCACCACAAGGTGTCACCGTAATTGATCCTGATGCTGGTGCGAAGCAAGTTCGTTTATTGCAATGGGTAAATGCCTACCGTTTCCGTGGCCATTTAGAAGCCACCCTTGATCCACTTAATTATTATCGTTGGAAACGCTCTACCGTTCCTGAATTAGATTACCGCAATCATGGTTTTACTGATGAGGACTTAAACGAAACCTTTAATATTGGTCGTTATGTCTTTGATAAAGAGACCATGACACTTAAAGAATTAGCGCAATCCCTTAAAGAAACTTACTGCGGCAATATCGGTCTTGAATTTATGCATGTTTCCGATATTGAACAAAAACGTTGGTTACAAGCTAAAATTGAAAGCAGCTTAAATAAACCGCTATTCTCAAAAGAAGAAAAAGTCCGTTTCCTTAAAGAACTTACGGCTGCCGATGGTTTAGAGCGCTACTTAGGCGCAAAATTCCCAGGTGCAAAACGTTTTTCATTGGAAGGTTCTGATGCCTTTATTCCAATGATGAAAGAAATTATTCGACACTCTGCCAAACAAGGTGTCACTGATGTTGTCATGGGAATGGCGCACCGCGGTCGCTTAAATATGTTAGTTAATGTGCTCGGTAAAAAACCAGCAGAATTATTTGATGAATTTGCGGGTAAACATTCTGGCAATCGTACTGGTGATGTGAAATACCATCAAGGTTTTTCATCTGATTTTGCAACGGAGCATGGCAATGTGCATCTTGCCCTTGCGTTTAACCCTTCCCACTTAGAAATTGTGAGTCCCGTTGTGATTGGTTCTGTGCGTGCAAGACAAAACCGTATTCACGATAAAGACTATTCAAAAGTCCTTGCAGTAACAGTTCATGGTGATTCTGCAGTAGCTGGTCAAGGGGTGGTTCAAGAAACCTTAAACATGTCTGATGCGCGTGGCTATACTGTGGGCGGTTCTATCCGTATTGTTATTAACAACCAAATAGGCTTTACCACTTCTAACCCAAATGATACCCGTTCAACAGAATATTGCACAGATATTGCTAAAATGATCCAAGCGCCGATTATTCACGTCAATGGAGATGATCCTGAAGCTGTCGCATTTGCGGCACAAATGGCGGTCGAATATCGTACACTTTTCAAACAAGATATTTTTATTGATTTAATCTCTTATCGTCGTCATGGTCACAATGAAGCAGATGAACCATTAGCCACTCAACCGATGATGTATAGCATTATTAAAAAACACCCGACACCTCGTAAAGTATATGCGGATCGTTTAATTCAAGAAGGTATCATCAGCGGTGAACAAGAAATTGAAATGATCAATTTATATCGTGATGCGCTAGATAACGGTGAATGCGTGGTTCAAGAATTCCGTGAAATGGATATGACCAAAGTAGACTGGTTACAATACTTAGATCAGGATTGGAATTCACCATATCAAGCTCACTTTGCCCAAGATCGTTTTGTTGCCTTAGCAAAACGTGTTTCAACCTATCCAGAAAATCATAAGCCACACTCACGCGTTGAAAAAATCTATAATGATCGCCTCGAAATGGCTAACGGAAATAAGTTACTTGATTGGGGAATGGCTGAAACGATGGCTTATGCCACTTTACTTGATGAAGGCGTACATGTTCGCTTATCTGGTGAAGATGCTGGACGTGGAACCTTCTTCCATCGTCATGCGGTTATCCATAACCAAAACGATGGAACGGGATATATTCCACTTGTCAATTTACATGCTCAACAAGGACGGTTTGAAGTTTGGGATTCCGTACTTTCCGAAGAAGCAGTACTTGCTTTTGAATATGGTTATGCAGTAACAGATCCGAAAACCCTTACCATTTGGGAAGCGCAATTCGGTGATTTCGCTAATGGTGCGCAAGTTGTTATCGACCAATTTATCAGCTCCGGTGAGCAAAAATGGGGGCGTATGTGTGGTTTAGTCTTGTTACTTCCACATGGCTATGAAGGTCAAGGCCCAGAACACTCTTCTGCTCGCCTAGAACGCTATTTGCAGCTATGCGCTGAGCAAAATATGCAAGTCTGCATTCCATCAACACCGGCACAGGTTTATCATATGTTGCGTCGACAAGCATTACGTAAAATGCGTCGCCCATTAGTCGCCATTTCGCCTAAATCACTATTACGTCACCCATTGGCCGTATCCTCTTTGGAAGAATTAACCGAAGGAGAATTCCAAAACGTGATCGGTGAAATTGATAATCTTGATCCAAAACAAGTTAAACGTGTGATTTTATGTTCTGGCAAAGTATATTACGACTTATTAGAGCAGCGTCGAGCAAATAATCAACAAGATATCGCGATTATCCGTTTAGAGCAACTTTATCCATATCCACATGAAGAAGTTAAAGCAATCTTAGCGCCTTATGCCCATGTGACAGATTATGTTTGGTGCCAAGAAGAGCCACAAAATCAAGGCGCCTGGTATTGTAGCAAGCATAATTTTGAAGCTTCGATTCCTGAACAAGCAAAATTGCGTTACGCAGGCCGTCCAGCTTCCGCTTCTCCTGCAGTTGGATATATGTCATTGCATACTAAACAACAAAAAGCATTAGTCGATGATGCATTAAATTAAGAGATTCTTTTTAATTAAAAAATAATAAAGTGCGGTAGGTTTTAAAAATTTTTTCAAAAATAACCGCACTTTAGTCAGAAGGAAAATAATATGACCATTGAAATTTTAGTTCCAGATCTCCCTGAATCCGTTGCTGACGCTACTGTTGCCACTTGGCATAAAAAAGTCGGTGATCGTGTCACTCGTGATGAAGTTATCGTCGAAATAGAAACAGACAAAGTGGTGTTAGAAGTGCCTGCAGCAATTGATGGTGTGTTACAAGAAATACAACATGAAGAAGGGGCAACTGTCACAAGTAAACAGGTATTGGGTCTCTTACAACCAGCTTCAGCGGAAGGAACATTAACTAAAGAAAGTGTTCAAAATAATGAAGCCACTCCAGCAGATCGCCACACTGCCGCATTAGAACATGATGACCGTAATGCAGACGATCAAAGTCCTGCTATTCGCCGTTTATTGGCGGAACATGGGATTGATGGCAGCCAAATTAAGGGCACTGGTGTTGGTGGCCGTTTAACCCGTGAAGATGTCGAAAGCTATATTGCTCAAAACAAAAATGCTGTTGCAGAGAAAAATGAAACAAACTCAACTGCGACATCGCCAGCGAATAATGTTTATCGCAGTGAAAAACGTGTGCCGATGACACGTTTACGTAAGCGTATTGCAGAACGCTTACTTGAAGCTAAAAACACTACTGCAATGCTAACAACATTCAACGAAGTCGATATGCAACCTATCATGCAATTGCGCAAAACTTATGGTGAAAAATTTGAAAAGCAGCATGGTACTCGTTTAGGTTTTATGTCGTTCTATATAAAAGCTGTTGTGGAAGCGTTAAAACGTTATCCTGAAGTTAATGCATCTATTGACGGAGACGATGTTGTTTATCATAACTACTTCGATATTAGTATTGCTGTGTCTACTCCACGTGGTTTAGTCACTCCGGTATTACGTGATTGCGATAAACTGAGCATGGCTGATATTGAAAAAGCGATCAAAGCCTTTGCTGAAAAAGGACGTGACGGCAAATTAACCGTAGAAGATCTCACCGGAGGCAATTTTACTATTACTAACGGCGGAGTATTTGGCTCTTTAATGTCAACGCCTATTATCAACCCACCACAAAGTGCAATACTCGGCATGCATGCAATTAAAGATCGCCCTGTTGCAATCAACGGTCAAGTGGAAATTCGTCCAATGATGTATTTAGCACTCTCCTATGATCATCGTTTAATTGACGGTCGTGAGTCTGTTGGTTTCTTGGTCACAATCAAAGAATTACTTGAAGACCCAACTCGCTTATTATTAGAAATTTAATCTTCTTTTGGGAGGCAAATTGCCTCCTTTAACCCTTAATACTTGATAAAAAACATAGAAGGACAAACAATGAACCTACATGAGTATCAAAGTAAACAAATCTTTGCTTCTTATAAATTACCAGTAAGCAAAGGCATTCCTTGCCAATCGGCTGACGAAGCAGCAGAGGCTATCAAGCAACTTGCCGGCGATTTATGGGTCGCAAAATGTCAAGTACATGCGGGCGGTCGTGGTAAAGCGGGTGGCGTAAAACTGGTGCGTAACGAAGAAGAAATCCGTGCATTTGCAAATCAATGGCTAGGCCAACGTTTAGTCACATTTCAAACCGATGCAAACGGTCAACCAGTTAATACCATCTATGTGGAAGAAGGATCCAATATTGAACGAGAACTCTATTTAGGTGCTGTACTTGACCGCGCAAGCCAGCGTGTTGTTTTCATGGTGTCCACCGAAGGCGGTGTCAATATTGAAGAAGTTGCTGAAAAAACACCGCACTTATTACATAAAATGGCCATTGATCCTCTCACAGGCGGCATGCCTTATCAAGGACGAGAACTCGCCTTTAAATTAGGTTTAAAAGGTGATCAAATCAAACAATTTGCCCATATCTTTACTCAAATGGCAAAAATGTTTGTCGAAAAAGACTTGTCTTTATTAGAAGTGAATCCTCTTGTTGTAACAAAAGAGGGAAATTTACTCTGTTTAGATGCCAAAATCGTCGTAGACAGTAACGCTCTTTATCGCCAGCCTGATTTAGTTGCTATGCAAGATCCGAGCCAAGACGATCCCCGTGAAGCATTAGCTGAATCTCATCAGCTCAATTACGTTGCTTTAGAAGGCAATATCGGTTGTATGGTCAACGGTGCTGGGCTTGCGATGGGAACAATGGATATCGTGAAACTACACGGTGGCCAACCGGCTAACTTCCTTGATGTGGGTGGTGGTGCAACCAAAGAACGCGTAGCCGAAGCATTCAAGATTATTCTATCTGATAGCGCGGTCAAAGCCGTTTTAGTCAATATTTTCGGTGGTATCGTTCGCTGTGATCTTATTGCTGAAGGCATTATCGCTGCCGTGAATGAGGTTGGAGTGAATGTGCCTGTAGTCGTACGTCTTGAAGGAAATAATGCGCCACTCGGTCGCGAAATCTTAGCTAAAAGTGGTTTAAATATTATTGCTGCCACTACCCTAACTGATGCAGCGGTTCAAGCAGTGAAAGCGGCCGCATAATAGACAAATAGCAAGGAGAAAACAATGTCAATTTTAATTAACAAAGATACTAAAGTTATTTGTCAGGGTTTTACTGGAGGTCAAGGCACATTCCATAGTGAACAAGCTTTAGCCTATGGTACCCAATTAGTTGGAGGTGTTTCACCGGGTAAAGGCGGTACAACCCATTTGGGTTTGCCCGTGTTTAATACGGTGCGTGAAGCGGTAGAAGCAACTGGTGCGACTGCAACTGTTATTTATGTACCCGCGCCAGGTTGTAAAGATGCCATTTTAGAAGCTATCGATGCGGGCATTCAATTAGTTATCTGTATCACTGAAGGTATCCCGACTTTAGATATGTTACAAGTGAAACAACGCTTAAATCAGACTGGCGTACGTATGATCGGGCCAAACTGTCCAGGCGTAATCACTCCGGAAGAATGTAAAATCGGAATCATGCCGGGTCATATTCATAAAAAAGGTAAAATCGGGATCGTATCTCGTTCAGGAACATTAACTTATGAAGCCGTTAAACAAACCACAGACGAGGGTTTTGGTCAATCTACCTGTGTCGGTATCGGAGGCGATCCTATTCCAGGCTCAAACTTTATTGATATTTTAAAATTGTTCCAAGATGATCCCCAAACCGAAGCCATTGTTATGATCGGAGAAATTGGTGGATCAGCAGAAGAAGAAGCGGCCGCTTTTATCAAAGAATATGTCACCAAACCTGTTGTGAGTTATATTGCGGGAGTCACAGCGCCAAAAGGTAAACGCATGGGACATGCTGGTGCAATTATTAGTGGAGGCAAAGGCACGGCTGATGAAAAATTTGCAGCACTTGAAGCTGCAGGCGTGAAAACTGTTCGTAGCTTAGCGGAAATTGGATCTGCCCTAAAATCAGTCCTGAAATAACGCCATACTGTCAGTATTGTGCAACATTCATGCTGATAATGCTTTAAAGAACAGAAGATCAGAAAAAATCTGATCTTCTGTTTATCGCATTTACACTTCTCTATTTATTCATCCATCTTTTTATCAAATCCATAACCCAATCTTAATTGTGAACGGGCTTGGCTAACTTGGCGACATGGATAACTCACTTCGACTGCATGGCGCGCATTAAATCCTTTCGCAGCCTGACGTTTATCAAAGCACATATTGTAATCCGCCTTAAGTTTTTCATAATTTTCCACATAGGCCTTAACCACTTCTTTTTCTTTTGTATTAAGCACTTTTTGCCATGTTAGACAAGCGGGATGGTTATAATTTTTACCGTTATCTTGGCAAAATTGCGCTTGTTGCTCATATAACGTACCAAATTCTATTTTCATTAACTCTGATTCACCTAATTCTTTTACCGCATCGCCCCATACGCTACATGTCGAACCCGGACGTTGATCTTTCGCACAAAATTGCTGTCTTTGTTCTATCAGCTCTAAAAATGGTGTCTTTTTCAATTCATTTTTTGCTGTGGCAACATTTTCATCATAAATGGCTTTTGCGGCTAAGCATGCATAATCTGATTGGCCGATAAACATTTTATTACATTCCGAGTTCACGTATTTTGTCACCGCTTCTTGCCAAGTTAAATTTTTATACTCAGCCATGATCTGCTCTTTGGCTTTTTCTAACTCCGCTTTTATCTTAGCTTCACGCTCTTGACGTTCACGCTCCATTTCTTGCCGACGCAGTTCTTTTATTGCGGCATCTGCCCCATTACATTCCACATCTGACTGAAGTTTTTTGAATTTTGCTTCATCTTTATTTTTAATAGCCGCTATAGCTTCCGCTTCGCATTGTGCCATTTTTTCTTTGGCTTTATCAGGATTAGATAAGTAATACGCCTGATCTTTCTCACCACAGGCCGCTAATAATAAAACTGAACTCACCAACATTGTCAAAGTTAACTTTTTCATTTTTCCTCCATTACTCAATATTTGTATCAGTCTTAAAGTTATGTAAATATGCCATTTCGTCTCAAATTATTCAACAGATTTTTCTTCTGTTTCAACTTTTTATTTTTCCCTTAATTCCTTATACTATAGGCATTTATTTGAGTAGGAAAATCATCATGCAAAAATCATTCATTATTGATGTCACAGAACAAAATATCACGGAAGTCTTACAAAACTCACAACAAATGCCTTTAGTCTGTGTTTTCTATGCCCCAAGTCACGAAAGTTCGGAAAAATTCACCGCACTTCTAGAACAAACAGCTGAAAAACAATCCTCGTTCATGTTAGCCAAAGTCAACTGTGAAACGCAACGCATGCTCACCGCTCAATTTCAAATTCAAGCGTTACCGACTACCTATTTATTCAAAGATGGACAAGCCCTTGATGCTTTTCAAGGTGCGTTATCGGAAGAAGAATTACAAAACCGTCTGAGTGTGATTTTACCCAAAGAAGAGGAAATAAAATTTAACCTAGCACTTGATTTATTGGCCTTAGAAGATTACGAAGCTGCTTTACCATTACTAAAAGAAGCATGGAATGCCTCAGAAAATAAAAACAGTGATATCGCGTTGCTCTATGCAGAAACCTATATTGCGATGAAAAAAATCGAACCGGCTCAAGACATTTTAAATCAAATCCCGATTCAAGATCGAGATAGTCGCTGGCAAGGATTACAAGCTCAAATAGAGTTATTAATTAAAGCGGCAGATACACCTGAAATTCAACAGCTACAAGCCGACTTTGCCAATAACCCGAGTGCTGAAATTGCATTAAAATTAGCGGTACAATTACATCAAGCCAATCGAAATGAAGAAGCTTTACAATTGTTATTTGATATTCTCAAACGTGATTTAGGTGCTGCAAATGGTGAGGTAAAAAAAGAATTTTTATCCATCTTAGCGGCTATCGGGAATAACGATCCTATTACCAATAAATACCGTCGCTTAATGTATTCATTGTTATATTAACTATTAAAACAATTAGTAGCGCCACAAGGCGCTGTTCTCTATAATAGAGCCAATTCAGAAGAAGGAGAAAACAATGAGCGAGATTAAACATAGTCAATTATTAATTTTAGGCTCTGGCCCAGCGGGTTACACAGCGGCTATTTATGCGGCTCGTGCTAACTTAAAACCTGTGTTAGTAACAGGTATGCAACAAGGGGGGCAGCTAACCACCACTGACGAAATTGAAAACTGGCCTGGCGATTTTGAACACACCACAGGACCCGGTTTAATGGATCGTATGTTACAACATGCTGAAAAATTTGATACCGAAATTGTCTTTGACCATATTAATCGTGTTGATTTGTCTTCCCGCCCATTTAAATTATATGGAGATGTGAACACGTTTAGTTGTGATGCGTTAATTATCGCAACAGGAGCTTCCGCAAAATATTTAGGTCTCCCTTCTGAAGAAGCTTATAAAGGACGTGGCGTTTCTGCCTGTGCCACTTGTGATGGTTTTTTCTATCGTAATAAACCGGTTGCAGTTGTCGGTGGTGGTAATACCGCTGTCGAGGAAGCATTATATCTTGCCAATATTGCGTCACAAGTGCATTTAATCCATCGTAGAGATAGCTTTCGAGCAGAAAAAATTCTCATCGATCGCTTATATAAAAAAGTAGAAGAAGGAAAAATTATTTTACATACTGACCGCACTTTAGAGGAAGTATTAGGCGATGATATGGGCGTAACGGGTGTATGCTTAAAAGATACACGCTCAGAAAATACCGAAGAAATTCAACTTGATGGTGTCTTTATTGCTATTGGTCACGCTCCAAATACCGATATTTTTGCAGAACAACTTACCCTCAATAATGGTTATATCGTTGTAAAATCGGGCTTAGATGGTAATGCAACAGCAACAAGTGTTGAGGGCGTATTTGCTGCAGGTGATGTGATGGATCATAACTATCGACAAGCGATTACTTCCGCAGGGACGGGTTGTATGGCCGCCCTTGATGCTGAACGTTTTTTAGATGCACAAGCATAATATTTTATCGATCATATGGGCGGTACTCTACCGCCCTAGCTAACCCTATCGTATGCAATAATTAAATAATGAATAAAACTCGCCAAAAATATTTACAAAGATGGCTTCGAGAACAACAAAAGCCAATCAAGAAACTATTAAATCTCAATGTATTACTGGCAAGTCTTTCCGCTGTAATACTTGTTGGACAAACATGGTTACTCGCCACTCTCCTACATAGTCTGATCATACTTGATACGCCCCGTGGAGAACTCATTCCCTATTTTATCGGCCTAATTTTAACTTTTGCTATTCGTGGAGCAATTTTGGCTATACGTGAGCGAATTGGCTTTAAGTGCGGTCAATTTTTACGCAGTTTTATGCGTAAACAAATTTTGGCGAAAATCAATCAAGTTGGCCCTGCTACCATCAATAATAAACCCGCTGGCGCGTGGGCGACAATCATGCTAG
Source organism: Conservatibacter flavescens (assembly GCF_002795425.1). GTDB lineage: Bacteria > Pseudomonadota > Gammaproteobacteria > Enterobacterales > Pasteurellaceae > Conservatibacter > Conservatibacter flavescens. The sequence continues at coordinate 66,183 of NZ_PHHA01000002.1, read as the reverse complement.
AACAAGTCGAAAATCTGCATAACTTCTATGCTCGCTACGTACCTCAACAAAGACTTTCGGCCATTGTGCCCATTATTTTATTAATTGCTATTTTCCCATTAAATTGGGTAGCTGGGGCCATTTTATTGATCACTGCCCCTCTAATTCCCATTTTTATGATCTTAGTTGGACTTGCAGCCGCTGAAAGTAGCCAACGTAACATGGAAACCCTTGCTCGCTTAAGCGCTCAGTTTTTGGATCGTTTACGTGGCCTAGAAACGTTACGCCTTTTCAACCGCACTTCTCAACAAACAAAGCACATTGAAGAAAGCACTGAAGATTTTCGTGAAACCACCATGAGCGTGCTTAAAATGGCGTTTTTATCGTCTGCAGTATTAGAATTTTTTACCTCGATTTCCATTGCTATTATGGCGGTTTATTTTGGTTTTAGTAATTTAGGCCAATTAGATTTTGGTACTTATGGAACCGGAATCACGCTTTTTGCTGGTTTCTTCTGTTTAATTCTTGCACCTGAATTTTATCAACCGCTACGCGATCTCGGTACTTATTATCATGATCGCGCAGCGGGAATTGGTGCAGCTGATGCCATTGTAGAATTTTTAGAAACCGATTTTGTTACAGCACAAAACACCATTCAACAACCTGTTGATATACAAAGTGCGGTCGAAATTCAAGCAGAAAATTTAGTCGTACTTTCTCCACAAGGTACGCCTCTGACCGCACCGTTAAATTTCACCCTCCCCGCTCAAAGCCATACCGCATTAGTCGGACAAAGTGGCGCGGGCAAAACCTCTTTAATGAATGTATTACTTGGTTTTCTTGCATATGAAGGTAGCCTAAAAATCAATGGCCAAGAACTCAACCAACTTAACCTCACACAATGGAGACAACACATTGCTTGGGTGGGGCAAAATCCATTGCTTTTACAAGGTTCAATCAAAGATAATTTACTACTCGGCAATATTCAAAGTACAGATGATGAAATTCAACGTGCATTAGAACAAGCGTTAGCCAAAGAATTTACCGATAAACTTGGGCTAAATAGTGAGATTAAAGATGGAGGCTTAGGCATATCTGTTGGGCAAGCACAGCGCCTTGCTATTACTCGCGCGCTCTTGCGTAAAGGTAAATTATTATTACTTGATGAACCCACAGCAAGCTTAGATGCTCAATCAGAAAATCAGGTATTACAAGCATTAAGCCAAATTAGTCAACAACAAACTACCTTGCTCATCACCCATCGCATTGAAGATCTCAAACAATGCGATAATATTTTGGTTATGCAACAAGGTCACATTATTCAACAAGGCACCTTTGATCAATTACAAAATCAAGGCTTTTTTGCCGAATTATTAGCTGAACGAAATTTGGAAATTCATTGATATGCGCGCACTACTCCCTTTTTTAACGTTATTTAAACACGCTAAATTCCATTTGATTTTAGGTATTGTGCTTATGCTCGCAGGAATGATCGCAAGTATCGGCCTTATGACCTTATCGGGTTGGTTTTTAGCCGCCACCGCTATCGCAGGTATCGGCACCCTATTTAATTATTTCTATCCTTCGGCGAGTGTAAGAGGACTGGCTATTGGGCGTACCGCCGCGCGTTATGTGGAAAAAATTGTTACTCACGATGCGACCTTTCGCGTACTCGCTAAGTTACGCGTGCAAATTTTCAGTAGAATTATTCCTTTGTCTCCCGGTGTATTAAATCAATACCGTAATAGTGATTTACTTAACCGTTTAGTCGCTGATGTCGATACCTTAGATAGTTTATATCTGCGTTTAGTCGCACCATTCATTACAGCCCTTTCTATCATTGTGATCATGACCATTGGTTTAAGCTTTGTTAATGTTGGGCTTGCGCTATTTATTGGGATAAGTTTACTCGTTTTGTTATCAGTTATCCCCACGCTATTTTATCAGCTAGGAAAACGATTCGGAGCGCAATTAACACAAGCGCGTTCTCTATATCGAGTTCAATTCGTAGAATTTATCCAAGCCCAAGCAGAATTATTACTATTTAATGCCCAAAACCAAGCACAAAAAAAGCTAGAGCATATTGAAGCGCAATGGCAAAACTATCAGCAAAAAGAAGCAAATTTATCCGGATTATCTACCGCACTTCTTGTGTTTTTCAACGGATTACTTGTTGTTGCAGTATTATGGTTCGTCTCTGAAGCAGATCTCGGTACCGGTTTATATAAAGCCGCGATGATAGCCCTTTTCACGTTCTGTGCTTTGGCTTCTTTCGAAATGCTAATGCCAATTGGTGCAGCATTTCTCCATATCGGGCAAGTGATTGCCTCTGCAGAACGAGTAAGTGAGATTACTCAACAAACGCCTATGGTAAAATTTACCGGTACTCAAGAACTGTTTTTGAATAGCCAACCCCTTATTCAAGCAGAAAATATCACTTTTCAGTATCCAAATCGTTCGGATCTTGCGCTTAATCAGTTAAATTTAACTATTTTCTCAGGACAAAAAACCGCGATATTAGGCAAAACCGGAAGTGGAAAATCCACATTATTACAATTATTAGTACGGAATTATGATGCTCTGCAAGGTCAACTCTTATTAGCGGGAAAATCTATTGAACATTATACAGAATGTTCTTTACGAAAAAATATCTGTTTTCTGACTCAGCGAGTGCATGTATTTAGCGACACTTTGCGTAATAACTTGCAAATTGCAAATGAAAACACCATTGATGATCAACGTATGCAATACATTGTAGAGCAAGTTGGTTTGGGTAAGTTATTGCAAGATCAAGGGCTTGATTTATGGCTTGGTGACGGTGGTCGCCCATTATCAGGAGGAGAACAACGCCGTTTAGGTTTGGCGCGTATTTTACTCAATGACGCCCCTATTTTATTACTAGATGAACCGACCGAAGGTTTGGATCGTGAAACGGAACGACATATCCTCAATCTGATTTTACAACATGCTCAGAATAAAACATTAATTATGGTCACCCATCGCCTTACTGCTTTAGCGCAATTTGATTTATTATGTGTTATGGATAATGCGAAGTTGATTGAACAAGGATCTTATTCTGAACTATTAAATCAGGAATCAGGATTTTTCAAACGATTAGTAGAACGAATCTAACATAACAGGGACAGTTGGGTGGAAACCCTCCCAGCTGAATCTCGGCACACAAACATTCTGACTTTGGCTGCTTTCTTCCGAACCTGACCGAGTAAACCAGATGTTGTTGCGAGGAACCAAGAGGGCTTCCATTGAAATCGCCTCAGCGATGGGTGTAATTATGCTATAGTGCTGAGAAGATTGCAAAAGGTTTCATTTTAAATTAATTTTAATTGGTCGATTTTTGACAAAATAAAGGAAAAATCTCATGTCCACCGCTTTAACACAGTTAATTTCATTGCTTCAACTCGAAAAACTTGATGATTTTTTATTTCGTGGCGATAGTCAAGATCTTGGATTACGTCAAGTTTTTGGCGGACAAGTTGTGGCACAAGCTATTTCTGCTGCAATACAAGTTGCCCCAAGTGATCGTCTATTACACTCCTGTCATGCTTATTTCTTAGCACCTGGTGATGCTCAGTATCCTATAATTTATGATGTGGAAATACTAAGAGAAGGCCATAATTTTACTGCGCTACGTGTGAAAGCCATTCAGCATAATCAGTCTATTTGCCATGTCACAGCTTCTTTTCAAGTGCCTGAAGCAGGATTCGACCACCAAAGTGTTATGCCACAAGTAGGCTCTCCAGAAGATTTTTCAGCAGAAAATGAAGTATTACAAAAAATGGCACCGCTGCTGCCTGAGGCTATTCGCGCACAATTTACCGCAGAGCGCCCTTTCCATATTCGGACAAAACACCTAAACAACCCTTTCAATGGAACCTTATTACCACCGGAACAATTTGCTTGGGTAAAAGCCAATGGCGAAGCGCCACTTGATACTAAAATTCAGCAATGTCTGCTTGCCTATTTCTCTGATTTTCATTGTATTTTGACCGCACTTCACCCCCATTCTAAAGGTTTTTTACAACAGGGAATGAAAGTCGCAACAATCGATCATTCTATTTGGTTTCACCGTGAATTTGATCTCAATGACTGGTTACTCTACGCAGTAGAAAGTAATAATGCCTATGGCGCGCGTGGTTTGGCAAGAGGACAAATCTTTGATCGTCAAGGACGTTTAATTGCAACCACTCAACAAGAAGGATTAATGCGTTATTTAGCCACATAAGCCTTCTTCAATCAATCCTCTATCTCAGAAGTATAGAGGATTATTGTTTCAAAAAACCTTGCTTTTTCAGCTCTTTACTAATACGAATAGCGGTTTCTGTTTCACAACCAGAATACTCTGCAATTTCACGATATGTCCAAGGATAATTCGGATAATACTGGGTTAAATGGGTAATACTCTCCATTACACGGTCTAAACTACGCATATAAGCCGCTTTCGCTAGCCTTTGTTCTGAAAACTGCAGTTCTTCTGATAGTTGGTGTAATAGGTATTGGATCATCTGTGGGTTTGCTTGAATAAACTCCGACACATTATGTGGAGATATTCGCACGATTTCTGCCGGCAATAATACTTTCGCAGTACAATGATAAATTTGTGTCCCAAATACGGTACGAAAACCAAAATAATCTTGACTGGAATAAATTCGCAATAAACTTTCTTTGCCATTTTCTAACACATGATATAGGCCGATCAAACCGCTTTCAACATAATAAAATTCATTTGCCTTATCGCCTTGTGAATAGATGACGGTTCCCTTTTCCAATTTATGTAATCGCGTTATATGGCTATGAATCAATTGTTCTGGCTTAATTAATATCATGTTATGCATAAATGCTCTCCTTTTCATTTTATGCAAGCATATCAATACGACATATAGAATGCTATGGTGAATGCGCAATTTTGTGATCAACGAATACATTTTTATAAAAATTACTTTTCTTTATGATAGCGATCATAAGTATTTTTTCCAATAACCGCCAAAATACTCACAATAAAATTCAAATAAGGAAAAATAAATGAGCCTATCCATTATCGTTATACTCATTTTTTGTGGTGCGATTTGTAATGTGATATCTGCTATTTTTGGGATTGGCGGTGGTGTTTTAATTGTACCAGTCCTTAAAACGTTATTTCCTAATTACCCTATTCAAATGATTGCAGCAACATCATTAACGATTGTGATGGGAACAGCACTGATCAATCTTATTTTATTACGCCACCAACATATCCAAATTAATGTGAAAAATCTTCTCTTTTGGTCTGTAGGCATGATTATCGGTGTACAACTTGGTTTTCAGTGGAGTTTCTTATTACCTGAAAAATGGATTAGCCTACTCTTTATTACCACACTTTTAGTACTTGCAATCAAAACCCTGATTGCTTCTCATAATGAAAAAAAAGTTTCCCCTAGCCCTAAAAATGAATATATAAAAGGCCTATTAATTTGTCTGTTTGGCGGAAATATTGCTGGAATTACGGGTATCGGAGGCGGTTCTATTATGGCACCATTAATTAATCAGCTACATTCCGTTAAGGCCTCTCAAATTGCGCTTTATACCAATGCAATGATGGTAATTGGTGGTTTAGGCAACTTATATGGTTACTTAAGTAAGGTTCCTCCACATACCCTACATTCATGGCAGATTGGCTATGTTGATTTTATGATCGTAGGGATTATGGTGTGCAGCTCTTTTGTGATGAGTTTTTTCTCTATGAAATGCCGAGCCGTTTTATCACCTGCAATGATCAAAAAATCACTGGCTTTTATTTTACTGTTCATCGCAGGCTATATGTTTACGATTAGTTTTATTGGATAACGGAATCAATCAATACTTTATTTCTCAATAATCCGTACCGCGATACTTTCCCCTTGCGCCAATAAGCGAGAAAGACGAGCGGTCTCGACACACAGCATCGTTTGATAACCCGTATTGCTCATACCGCTCGTAGTCGTATGCCATGGGTTCCAAAAGACAATCTCACTCGCATTATTATGTACAATATCAATACTGCGTTTAAAACCAGGATCAACGATGGTTTGAATTGGATATTCTGCTTGATAAATACAATCTACATGCTCAAACACTTTACGAGGGCTTTCTACATTATCTGTTTGTTGGGTTAAAGAATTAAAACACTCCGTTGGTAAATTTTCTACCCAAATGTCCGCAATATTACTCACATTAAAATAGCTATGTAACGCAACTTGTGCCGGTGTTTCTCCATAATGCGTAAAACGAATTTCACAACTAGTCGTAAAATGGAATTGTATTTTGGCTTCCATTTGTTGCTTCTCATTTAACAATGCTAATTCAATCAACACCGCTTCATCAGAAATATCTTGCCCACTGAGTTCCCATAATCGCAAGCGAGCCGTGCCATGTGCTGGCTCTTTTACTTTACCAAACCAAGGGTAGCAAATAGGTACTCCGCCACGAATCGCATTGCCTAATTTAAAAGGTTCCACCTCACTTAGCCATAACAGATCTTGCTTAGCATTCGCTGGTTTCCAACTAAGTAACTGTCCACCTTGCAAACTGATTTTTGCTGAACCAACAGAATGTTCAAGCACTAATACTGGAATATCTTGATATTGCACGAGTTTCAAGTGCGGTGAAAAAAACGGAAGTTTTTGTGTAGTCATTACATATCCTCAAAATAAACAATTTTATCCAATAATACCCTATAAAATTCTATTCACACCAGTAAAATAAGCGATAACGTTTGAAATAATAACTAGACTCCCTGCCGAATTCTCTCTTCTGCGTTTCGCATAAATTCAGCAGTATGTTGAAAAAAGTAACGATAAGAAGCACATAAATAGTTGTGTTTGAATGGGCTCTGTTCGATTTCCATAATACGATGTTTGGGGCAACCACCATGGCATAGGGAGCGATATTCGCACTGTTGGCAAATCGTGCTAAGTTGCGTATATTTTGCTAAACCAAAATCTCGTTGCTGTTTAGAAAGCACTAAATCATCTAGAGGTTGTTGATTGAGATTGCCAATTTTGTATTCTGGAAAAACGAAATGATCACAAGAATAGACATCACCATTCGCCTCCACAATGAGTGATTTACCACAACTTTTTTGAAACACACAGCTACTTGAGGGATAGCCGAGATATTGCCCTAGTAGATTATCAAATTCAAGAATGAATATCTTACCCTGATCTGCGATTTTCCATTCATTAAATACATCAACTAAAAAGCATCCATAACCTTCAGACGGCACAGAGAAAGCGGTTATTTTTCCGTGAGAAGTTTCCACCACGGGAATAAATTGCATAAAAGTCGAACCAAGCTCTTTTAAGGCTTGATAAGTCGCTTTGCCCTTATCCCAATTCTGATCATTAACAACGGTCAGCGTATTAAAATTCACTTGATAGGTTTTCAATAATTCTAATGCTTTCAGTACACGCTCAAAAGTTGGCTGGCCATTGCTATTAATTCGGTAACGATTATGTACCGCACTTAGTCCATCAATTGATAGCCCGACTAAAAATTGATGTTGTTTGAAAAATGTTGCCCACTGACGATTTAATGCAATGCCGTTAGTTTGAAAAGCATTGGTGATCGTTTTGCCATTGGCAAATTGTTGCTGAAATTCGACCGCTCTTTTAAAGAAATCTAATCCTAATAAGGTTGGTTCTCCGCCTTGCCACGCAAATTCTACTAGGTTGGAGGCGGTGGATTGGATATAATTTTTGATATAGTTTTTTAATGTGTCTTGCGACATAAACGCACGCTGTCCAAAATCCTGCTCTTTATCCAAATAAAAGCAGTATTCACACTGAATATTACAGTGAAAACTGCTTGGCTTTGCCATAAGGTGAAAATGCGGTTTGAACATAAAACATCCCTGCTTTATTTGAGGCTATGCCCTAAAATAACCGCTAACAGGTTGTTAGCGGTTAATATTTAAATTTCATCAATAATCCGATAAACCCAGTTTTCGAGTGGATCGTTAAGACGTTTCATCTCAACACGCATTTCTTCTAGCATTTCTTTTTTGATTGCGGTATAGCGTTCGTCATAAAAAAGATTATGCATTTCTTCTGGGTCATTAACAATATCATAAAGCTCGCATACATCTGTCGCATTGAACACAAGTTTGTAATCTTTTCGCCGCCACATTCGTTGCTCAAAATAGACAAAATGTCCAGCCAGTTGCCCTAATATGCCTTTACGTTGATTAGCATAATTTTCTCGGACAATGGGTAAGATACTTTCCCCCTCAAAACGATTTGGAATGGGTTGGTTAGCAATATCATAAACCGTTGAGGTAAGGTCGTGTAGATAGACAAGGTTGTCATCTTGTTGATTTTTGCGGTTTGAGCGGGGATCTTTAATAATCATTGGGATATTATAGGTGGTGTCAAACATAAACTCACCTTTTTCAATCATTCGATGAGCCCCCATTGCATCACCGTGATCGGCTGTGGCAACCATAAAGGTATTGTCATAGAGATTGTTTTCTTCAAGATAAGCAAAGAGTTCGCCAATGGCATCATCAATTAAGGTGATATATCCCCAGAATTTTGTAATTACCTCTTTCCAATGATCTTCACTTGCCTCCCACATTCCCCACATTTTTGAAATCGTACGAAAATGGTTAGGTTTACCCTCCAACGGAGTGAAAAAACTTTTATCTAATACGACATCTTCTTTGTTATACATTGAATAATAAGGCTCTGGCACAATGCAAGGAGTATGGGGTCCCCAGAAATTGATCCAAGTAAAAAACGGTTTTTGCTCGTTAAGAGATTGCCCGATAAATTTTTTTGCCTCATCAATAATAAAGTAAGGAATAGTCTGTTCTTTAGTGCCAGACAACTTTCCACAAAGTTCTTGTACGCGTAGGTGAGGATTATCCCCAAAATAGGCATTACTCACTTCTGGAATGTCATAGCCTTTTTCGATTAGCCATTCGTGATAGCGATTGGAATGTGTTGGAGGCTGGTTGAACACTAGATTTTTATAAACACCACTACCAGGATAGCCATAGCCATCAAAATTATGTCCTTGAATGCCATAATCCTCTGGCACAGATTTTGTCCCAACGTGCCATTTACCTACTACATAGGTATTATAGCCAGCTAATTTACCGATATTCGGAGCGGCTTGACTAATTTCGCCCGAACCACCTTTTTCCCCATTTTTAATAATACCGTGTGTGGAAGGCATCAATCCAGTAAACAAAGAGGTGCGAGCTGGTCCACAGACAGAGGCTGGAGTAAAAGCATTGTTAAAGCGAATACCATCTTTAGCTAAGCGATCGATATTCGGTGTTTTAACGATTTGATGCCCATAGGCACCCAACATATCTTTGCGGATTTGATCGAGTAAAATGTAGATAATATTCATTATTCTATCCTTATTACAACCTATGCAAATTTTTTGCAAAATCTCACCGCTCTTAGGTAAGCGGTGAGAAATTACGCTTATTTTGCAATCGTGGCTTTATGGCGAAACACAATCAGTACAATCACTTGTAATACCGCCCAGATACCTAGCACAATACTAGGATTACCATCAGCAGATGCAATGCCGAGTGGAGAGAGGAACGCATGTACCGTGATTAAACCAAGTACCAGAGAAGCAACGGTTACTTTTGCGTGTTCCCAATAAGTTAAATCGACATTTGATTTATTCTCTTTGTTCTCCACATAAGGTTCACGTTTAAGAAATTGGCCAAGCAGTAACATCAACAAGACATCAAATACAAACAACGCACCCATCACATAAACAAAGTTAATTTTAACTTGGAATACCCATACAATACAGAAATAAAGTACCACATGAGCGAATAACGCAATACGAGCTGCCAAACCTGATACCGTGCGGTTAAATAATCCGACAGCAAATAAAGCAACGATTGGGATATTCATAAAACCAGCAAAACGTTTGGTTAATAGGAAGATACCATCTGAACCGAACATTAGCATTGGTCCCATAATCATCGTGATAATCGCAAACCAAGTAGATACTTTTTTCGCATAAATAATCAACTCTTGATCGGTACGCTGTTTCTTGCTGAATGCTGGCAATAAGTCTTTACAGAAAATAGTGGCTGCAGAATTTAAAAATGAGTTAAAGGTACTTAAAATCGCACCAAACAATGCGGCAATAAAGAAACCTTGTAACCAACTTGGCAGCACCGTATTAACTAACATAGGATAAGATGCATCCGTAGGTTTAATGCCATCACCTAAAATATGGAAACTCAATAAACCCGGTAGATTAAGAATAATCGGCAGAGTAAGTAAGAATAACGCTGCAATTAAAATTCCTTTTTGACCCGCTTTCAGATCTCTCGCACCTAATGCACGTTGTACAATGGCTTGGTTAGTTGTCCAATAAAAGAAGTTCACAATTAAGATCCCTGTAAACATCGCAGGCCAAGGCACCGCATCTGTGGCAGAGCCAATTGCATTGAATTTCTCTATATGCGTGGTGGTAATCGTTTTCAAGCCTGCTGAAAAACTACCATCACCCAAATGGGCTAACGCAAAAATCGGGACTAATAAAGCACCAATCACTAGTAATACCGCATTGAGGGTATCAGACACTGCTACGGCTTTTAAACCACCGAAGATCGCATAAATCGCCCCAACTACGCCAATTGCGATAACGGTATAAACAATCGCCTCGCCATAGCTTAGCCCAAAAATCACTTCAAGGTTGAAAATCTTATTAAAGGCAATCGCCCCAGTGTAAAGTGCGGTAGGGATAACGATAAAGAGATAAAACACTAAGAAAAATACCGACATAATCAAACGTGTTTGACGGTCGAAACGTGCTTCAAAAAATTCTGGGATCGTGGTGTAACCGTTACGAATATATTTAGGTAACAAGTATAATGCCAGGAAACAGAGTGGAATGACCGATTGTACTGTCCAAGCAATAATCGAGAAATTACCAGTGTAGGACACTGCATTTACCCCAATTAACTGTTCAGTGGAAAGTGATGTTAGCACCATTGAACAACCGATTACCAATCCGCCTAAGCCACGACCAGCTAAGAAGTAGCCTTTTGATGTTGAAAGGTCATCATTTTTAGTTTTGAGGTATGAGATGTATGCTACGATCCCAGTCACCACCAGGAAACTTATGATAGTAAGAAACATATATCCTCCAAAATATTAAATATGCAAGATAAACTTTTCACTATAAGCATAGTACAGGCGGTATAAGAAACTTTATGACCTTTGTCATAATTAGACTGTGAAGTTGATCACAAGTTTAATGGAAATTTCATCACTTATAAAAAAAACCTGTGACAATCATCACAGGTTTAAAAAAAACGCTTAGCTATACGCAACAGACCGAGATCGGCGCTCAATTCGGCGTGTTGCTCAAAAGTGCGGTTCTTTTACAGAAAATTTTTAAACATTAAAGCGGAAATGCATTACATCGCCATCTTGCACCACGTAATCTTTTCCTTCTAAACGCCATTTTCCTGCTTCTTTTGCCCCGTTTTCACCTTTGTATTGAATAAAATCATCATAGGCAATCACTTCCGCTCGGATAAAACCTTTTTCAAAATCGGTGTGAATAACAGCTGCAGCTTTCGGGGCCGTAGCGCCAACAGAAACGGTCCACGCACGCACTTCTTTAACACCCGCAGTGAAATAGGTTTGCAGATTTAATAAGGCATAGCCCGCACGGATAACACGGTTTAAGCCCGGTTCTTCAATCCCTAAATCTTGTAAAAATTCTACTTTTTCATCATCGTCTAATTCAGCAATTTCCGATTCAATCGCCGCGCAAACCGGCACAACCACCGCCCCTTCTTTTTCCGCAATTTCACGTACTCTGTCAAGATACGGGTTGTTTTCAAAGCCATCTTCATTCACGTTTGCAATATACATAGTCGGCTTTAAGGTTAAAAAGTTATAACCTTTGATGGCATGTAATTCTTCTTTATCCAAACCGATTGAGCGAATCATACCCGCATTTTCCAATACTGGCAGGATTTTCTCCATAATAGATAATTCAAATTTTGCCTCTTTATCGCCACCTTTTGCCCGTTTAGTTAAACGCTGGATCGCTTTTTCACAGCTGTCCAAATCCGCCAGTGCCAATTCTGTATTAATCGTATCAATATCTTCTGCTGGATCAATTTTACCTGCTACGTGAACAATATCGTCATTTTCAAAACAACGCACCACATGCCCGATAGCATCGGTTTCACGGATATTGGCTAAAAATTTATTACCTAAACCTTCCCCTTTGCTCGCGCCAGCCACCAAACCAGCAATATCCACAAATTCCATTGTGGTCGGTAATACACGCTCAGGTTTGACAATCTCCGCCAACGCGTCTAAGCGCGGATCCGGCATGGGCACCACGCCGGTATTCGGTTCGATAGTACAAAACGGATAGTTAGCCGCTTCAATTCCTGCTTTGGTTAATGCATTAAAAAGGGTTGATTTTCCTACATTGGGTAGCCCCACAATGCCACATTTAAATCCCATTTTTTATTCCTTCTTTAATATTTATATATATGGACAGGGCATTCCGTCCCTACGATTCATTAATTCTGCGCCTTAAATCCATTCAACCGATTGGTTGCTTTGGTGATCCCGTCTTTAAACAACAGCTCCACACAATCCACTGCTTCATCTAAGGCTTTATCAATCAAAGTCCAATCTGTCGGCGAGGGTTTGCCTAATACATAAGCCGACACTAAATTTTTATCACCGGGATGTCCGATACCGATACGCAAACGGTAAAAATTTTTATTGTTGCCCAATTGCGCAATGCTATCTTTCAAACCGTTATGTCCGCCGTGTCCGCCACCCTGTTTCAATTTAGCCACACCGGGTGGTAAATCCAACTCATCGTGAATAATCAAGATTTCTTCCGGCTTAATGCGATAAAAAGTCGCTAACGCCCCCACCGCTTTGCCGCTTAAATTCATAAAAGTAGTTGGGATCAAAAAACGCACTTCCTGTCCGTTAATCAAAGTGCGGGCGGTTTTTCCAAAGAATTTTGCTTCGTCTTTTAAACTAAAATTCAATCGGCGAGCCAAGCGCTCAATCAGCCATTCTCCGGCATTGTGGCGCGTGTCGGTATATTTTTCACCGGGATTCCCAAGCCCGACGATTAATTTAATTTCAGCCATAATTTACTCATTTATCTTAAAATGGTCGGCCATTATAGCAAAAGTGCGGGGGATTTTTAGTAATTTTTTCGCTTATAATGCTAATACTAACACGCCTGCTACAATGAGACTTGCACCAATTATCAGCTTCCAACTGATTGGCTCCCCAAGAATCACTATCCCCAATATAATAGCGATCACCACACTCAGTTTATCAATGGGGGCAACCCATGAAGCTGGTGCAAGTTGTAAGGCACGATAATATAATAACCAGGATAATCCGGTCGCCACGCCGGATAAAATCAAAAAAGTCAGCGGTTTGGCGGCGATATGCTGTGGTAATTGCCATTCATTGCGTGCGGTAATAATGCCACCGGCAACCAATAGGACAATAATCGTGCGAATAAAGGTCGCTACATTGCTATTCATGCCCTCCACACCCAATTTACCGAAAATTGCCGTTAATCCGGCAAAAAATGCCGAACCTAAGGCAAACCAAAGCCAGTTTATTGATTGAAACATTTTTTTCCCTTAATTTTAACCGCACTTTTGCATATAATAGCCGAAATTGATCTTGAAAGATAAACAAAAATGCCACAAATTAACCAATCCGCTTTAGTACCCTATAGTGCAAAACAAATGTATCAACTCGTAAACGATTATGAACGTTATCCTGAGTTTTTACCCGGTTGCATCGCGAGCCGAACGCTACAACAAAATGAATATGAAATGGTTGGCGAACTTACTATCAGAAAAGCCGGCATTCGTCAGACCTTTGCCACGCAAAATACCCTATCGCCCGCTCAATCTATCGAGATGAAATTAGTCAAAGGGCCTTTTCGTTTTTTACAAGGTCGATGGGATTTTGAAGAACTTGATGAAAAGAGTTGCAAAATTAGCTTGCAATTGGAATTTGAATTTACCAACCCAATCATTCAATTTGCTTTTGGTAAAATTTTCACAGAGTTAACCGCCAAGATGATTGAAGCATTTAAAAAGCGTGCAAAAGAGGTATATCATGGCGCAAATTAATATTGAAATTGCCTATGCTTTTCCCCATAAATATTATTTAAAAGCCTTTAAAGTAGAGGAAGGAACGACTATTCAGAGCGCTATTTTACAGTCTAATATATTACAACAATATACAGAGATTGATTTACGTGAAAATAAAGTCGGTATTTTTAGTCGCCCTGCAAAATTAACAGATGTGCTTTCCGATGGAGACCGAATTGAGATTTATCGACCGTTACTGGCAGATCCCAAAGAGATTCGTCGCAAACGTGCAGAAGAACAAGCGCGAGAAGCAGAAGCGAAAAAACAGCAGCAAAAACAAAACTAACTACCACATTAGGATCCTATATGACACCTTGTTTACCTGATCACATTACTCCTGAAATTTTTCTGCGTGACTATTGGCAAAAAAAGCCGCTGCTTATCCGTAACGGCTTACCTGAAATTATTGGACAATTTAGGCCAGATGATATTATTGAGCTTGCTCAAAATGAAGGTGTTACCGCGCGCTTGATCAAGCAATATTCAGAAGATAACTGGCAATTGGAAACCAGTCCTTTATGCATGCAAGATTTTTCCGATCTTCCTACGTATTGGTCTGTACTCGTGCAAAATATGGAACAATGGTCCACACAATTAGGCAATTTATGGCAAAAGTTCAACTTTATTCCTCAATGGCAGCGCGATGACATTATGGTATCTTACGCACCTAAAGGCGGATCAGTGGGAAAACATTATGATGAGTATGATGTATTTTTGGTTCAAGGTTATGGCCATCGTCGTTGGCAATTAGGCAAATGGTGCGATCCAAGTACTGAGTTTAAACCTGATCAACCTATTCGCATTTTTGATGACATGGGCGAACTCATTTTTGATGAAGTACTGGCGCCTGGAGATGTGTTGTATGTTCCGTCTCGTCTTTCCCATTATGGTGTCGCACAGGATGATTGTCTCACGTTTTCTTTCGGTTTACGTTATCCAAATATTAGTGATTTATTGGACAATATTAACAACATATTTTGCCGACAAGATCTTGATTTAAACCTCACACCTTTTAATTTGCCACTACGCTTATCTCCAACACCGCAACAAACCGGAAAATTGGATCAGCAAATGGTGACTACCATGAAAGAGCAATTGCTAAATGTCTTGGCTAACAGTCCAGAGTTTGAGCGCCTCTTTCAACATGCCGTAGCCACAACGGTCAGCACACGGCGTTACGAGTTGCTCGTTCCCGAAGATATGTCAGATCCTGATGAAGTGCGGTCGCTTTTAGAAGAAAATTTTGTATTACAACAAGATAATAATTGCAAATTGCTCTACACAGAAAATCCATTACAAATTTATGCTAATGGTGAGTGGCTAGACGAACTAACCCTGCTCGAAGCCGAAATTTTAAAACATTTAGCTGATGGAAAAATCTTAAACCTGAAAGATTTAGACATCTTAGTTCAGCATACAGAAGATCCTGATACCACATGGCAACTATTGTTAGATAGCCTATGTAACTGGATTGATGACGGCTGGATTTTATTAAATCAAATGTAAAAATGAAAAGGACTGTAACCATTTCCATGACTCAAAATCCGTTACAGTCCTCATTATGCTAAGTTACCCGCCTTCAATCTAAGTTTTCATGTTTAGAAATTTGGCCTGAACTTATGATTTCTTAAATACTTTCACATTAACAAATCCATTGTCTTTTAAGTATAACGCTTGTAATTTACTCATTACACCACGCTCGCAATAAAGCAAATAATCCTTAGTTTGATCTAATTGGCTGAATTGTGAAGACAGTTTGTAAAATGGCAAATGAATAACGTCCTGATTTTCAATATAGAGTGGATTTTCATCAGCTTCTTCAGGGCTACGAATATCTAAAATAACGTCATTTTCACCTAACACAGATACAGCTTCAATTTCCTGTACCTCTTGTTCCGTTTGTTTTGCAATGTCACGAATATCTAAATATTGCGCATTGTCGACAGCATGATCCAACACAGAAAAATCAAAATGCCCTTCTTCCTGTTCGATCTTGGCTTTCACCGCTTTTACTGTTGGGTTTTTAGATATTACCCCACAAAATTCAGGCATAGATTTTGCAATGTCATCTGTTCCAATTTCTTTAGCCAATGAAATAATTTGTTCCTTATCGTGGCTAATCAATGGGCGTAACACGAGTGTCTCTGCGGCCTCATCAATTAAGCGAAGATTGGTTAAAGTCTGACTCGAAACCTGACCTAGCGCCTCTCCAGTCACAATGGCTTGAATACCAAAACGCTCTGCTACTCTGCTTGCTGCTCGAACCATCATACGCTTTAACACTACGCCCATTTGACCATTATCTACTTTTTCTAAAATCTCACCGACCACATTTTCAAAATTAATTGCCACAAAACGAACTTTATGGGATCCACTATAACGCTGCCAAATATGGTATGCCATTTGTTTAACCCCAATTTCATGCGCAGCACCGCCTAAATTAAAAAAGCAATAATGCACACGACAACCACGACGAATGAGCATAAAACTTGAGACACCGGAGTCAAATCCTCCCGAGATCAAAGATAACACATCTTCTTGCGTACCAATAGGATAACCACCAATGCCTTCATAACGGCCTTTTACTAACATCATATGATCGTTATCAATATCAATACGTACCGTGACATCAGGGTGCGTTAATTTCACTTTTGCTGACTCAATATGTTGATTTAACCCACCTCCGACATAACGTTCTACATCTAAAGAACTAAATGAATGCTTCCCTTTACGGCGCACTCGCACGCAAAAAGTTTTATGGGCAAGCTGTGTTTTTACACTGGCAAGCGTTTGTTCAAAAATATCATGTAAATCACTAAAAGGCTTTTCTTCTACTTCTAAAAAATGATGAATTCCCGGAATACGCTTCAACAAGTCAATTAAGTGCGGTCGATTTTCAGTATTTTTTGACCGCACTTCAATATAATCCCAATGTTTTACTACCGCGACACTGTCATCATATTTATTCAACACATTACGAATATTGCCTGTTAAAATTTTAACAAAACGCTTGCGTACTGATTCACTTTTAATCATGATCTCAGGGAAAAGTTTAATAATAAATTTCATAAATTTAGTTCAGAGATTAAGTCTTATCAAAAACACACATTGTACCGAATATTCACACTGAGCGAAAGCGAGATAAAATCAACCACAGATATGTCGCCACTTTTCTTCTCAGAAATGCAGATATAGTACAATATTTGTATTAATCTAATACAAAATGAACAAATTATCAGCTTTCGATAAAAAAAAATAAAAAATTTAATTTACTCAACACATAAACTATATTATATTTCGCTCTGTCAAAACTGCTGCGGAGGAATGGTCGAGTGGTTGAAGGCACCGGTCTTGAAAACCGGCGAGGGTTTACGCCCTCCGTGAGTTCGAATCTCACTTCCTCCGCCACTTCAATAATTTTCTTAAAACGCTATTAAAACACACTCATTTTCATCAAATTATCTACTTTTATTGAATCCTCGAAATAATGTCAATACTGTCAAATAATCCCCTATTGATATACTATAATTTAAAAATTAATGTTTGACTTTTTTATAATGACACATTAACTTATCATCTATATTTTTCTCGTTACATATTATTCACATTTTACAGGAGAATCTTATGCAACCTCGTATTGTCGTTGATAGTAGAGAGCATTCCACATCATTACTTAGCACGCATAAAGTTTTGCGTAATACTTATTTTTTATTAGCATTAACACTGGCTTTTTCCGCGTTAACCGCTTTTGCTTCCATGAGCTTTAATCTACCGCGTCCGGGATTAATTATCATGTTAGCTGGTTTTTATGGATTACTTTTTTTAACTTATTCTCTCGCTAATAGCGCTTGGGGTATTTTATCTACATTTGCTTTTACAGGTTTTCTTGGATATACAACAGGCCCGATTCTTAATGCTTACATCGGCAACGGATTAGGCGATATTGTTGTACTCGCTTTTGGTGGAACAGCGGCTGTATTTTTTGCTTGTTCAGCTTATGTATTAACTACAAAGAAAGACATGTCATTCCTATCAGGCATGATGTTTGCACTATTCATCGTACTTGTTGTCGGCATGATCGCAAGCTTCTTCTTTAATTATCCAGCATTACACGTTGCACTTAGCGCATTATTTGTTGTCTTTTCTGCTGGTGCGATTCTTTATGAAACCAGTAATATTATTCACGGTGGGGAAACTAACTATATCCGTGCAACAGTGAGTATCTTTGTCTCACTATATAACTTATTTATCAGCTTGCTTAATCTTCTTTCTCTTAATCGTGACTAATTACGTATATAGATTAAGTCAATAAAGTGATATCATATGCCCCATATATGGGGCATTTTTTGTATAATTTAACTATGCTTAAAGTCAATAATATTTATCTAGACACCGATCCTTTTGGTTACTTAACCGACCATACACAATGGTCTCCCGATGTCGCTAAAGCCATCGCACAACAAGAAAACCTCACATTAACAGAGGCTCATTGGGAAGTCATTTATTTTGTACGTGAATTCTATCAGGAATACCAAACTTCGCCTGCAATACGTATGCTAGTGAAAGCTATGCAGCAAAAACTGGGAGAAGAAAAAGGCAATAGTCGCTATCTACAACGTCTTTTTCCTGATGGCCCTGCAAAACAAGCGACAAAGCTTGCGGGTTTGCCTAAACCTGCAAAATGTTTGTAAAGTCTTAAAAAAAGTGTGTCTTTTTTCATGCTTTTATTTGATAATCATTATCATTTAATGTATTATTCTCCTACGACTTTTAACTAACTTAGAGGAGAAAATTATGCGTCGTATATTTACCGTGATTAGCTTGTTATTAATCAGTATGTTCTATTCACAAGCTCATGCAAAATTTAAAGTCATCACAACATTTACCGTGATCCAAGATATTGCCCAAAATGTTGCAGGCGATGCCGCAATTGTTGAATCCATTACCAAACCAGGTGCTGAAATTCATGATTATCAGCCAACACCAAAAGACATTGTAAAAGCACAATCCGCAGATTTAATCTTATGGAATGGCTTAAATCTTGAACGTTGGTTTGAACGCTTTTTTCAAAATATCAAAGAAAAACCTGCCGTTGTGGTAACTGAGGGAATTACGCCAATTTCGATTTATGAAGGACCTTATAAGAATGCGCCAAACCCACATGCTTGGATGTCGACAAGTAATGCGCTTATCTATATTGAGAACATAAAAAACGCGCTCATGAAATATGATCCGCAAAATGCGGCAATATATGCCAAAAACGCTGCGGACTATGCTGAAAAAATTCAAAATTTAGACCGCCCTTTACGTGAAAAACTCACACAAATTCCAGAAGCACAGCGTTGGTTAGTAACAAGTGAAGGCGCATTTAGCTATTTAGCTCATGATTACGGATTTAAAGAAGCTTATTTATGGCCAATTAATGCTGAACAGCAAGGCACCCCACAGCAAGTCCGCGAAGTCATTGAGATTGTAAAGCAACATAATATCCCTGTTGTATTCAGCGAAAGTACAATTTCACCAAAACCTGCGCAACAAGTTGCAAAAGAAAGTGGCGCAAAATACGGTGGTGTATTATATGTTGACTCCTTATCTGCTGCGAATGGAGCTGTGCCAACTTATATTGATTTAATTAACACTACTGTTACTACTATTGTAAAAGGATTTGAAAAATAATGACTGCAGATAAAACTGCCTCAATCCAAGTGGAAGATGTCACCGTACGTTACAATAACGGACATCTTGCGATCTACGATGTTTCATTTGAACTTACAGGTGGCACAACATGTGCCCTTGTTGGCGTGAATGGGAGTGGGAAATCCACTCTCTTCAAAAGCTTAATGGGATTAGTTAAACCACAACAAGGAAAAATTCATCTTTGTGGCTACCCTATCCAGCAAGCGCTAAAACGTAATTTAATTGCTTACGTACCACAAAGTGAAGAAGTAGACTGGCAATTCCCTGTTTCAGTTTATGATGTCGTCATGATGGGGCGCTATGGCTATATGAATTTTTTGCGTATTCCTAGTGCTATTGATAAGCAAAAAGTGCTGCAAGCTATGCAACGTGTCAATATTGAACATCTCGCCCATCGCCAAATTGGTGAATTATCTGGAGGGCAAAAAAAACGCGTTTTTCTTGCTCGCGCCCTTGCGCAACAAAGCAAAGTCATTTTACTTGATGAGCCTTTTACTGGCGTTGATGTGCAAACTGAAAACGCTATCATAGAATTACTCGGGCAACTTCGCCTTGAAGGTCATTTAATTTTAGTCTCAACTCACAATCTTGGCAGCGTACCCGATTTCTGTGATCAAGTAGTCATGATTAATCGTACCATAATCGCCACAGGCCCAACAGAAACGACCTTTAATCAGCATAATTTAGAAAAGGTCTTTGGTGGGGTATTGCGCCATATTAAATTGCTCGGTCGTGATTTACATGATGATGAAGACAACCGCTCAGTTACTGTACTAACAGATGACGAGCGTCCAGCTGTTTTTTATGGACAAACTAAAAATGATCCACCCGCCCCTATCGTAAAAAACTGCTGTTTAGAAGGTTCTTGCAAAAAAGGAAATGAATCATGCTAACGCTCTTGTTGGAACCTTTTCAATATCAATATATGCTTAAAGCGATCTTAATTAGTACAGCTGTCGGGGGTATCTGTGCCTTTTTATCTGCTTACCTAATGTTAAAAGGCTGGTCACTCATTGGAGATGCGCTATCTCATTCCGTTGTACCAGGTGTCGCCATTGCTTATGCCTTTACCCTGCCTTATGCAATTGGTGCATTTTTTTCAGGGATTTTAGCCGCACTTTCAATTCTCTGGATAAAATCCATCACCAAATTACGTGAAGATGCGGTGATCGGCTTCATTTTCACAACATTTTTTGCTATTGGATTATTCATTATTTCTTTAAATCCAACCGCAGTAGATGTACAAGCTATTGTCTTAGGCAATATTCTCGGTATTGCCGACGAAGATATTATACAAATTGCCATTATCATCACTATTAGCTTGATTTTCCTCTTATTATTTTGGAAAGATTTACTTCTAGTCTTCTTTGATGAAAGTCATGCGGTTTCAGTTGGATTATCTCCTTTAAAGTATAAAATTCTTTTTTTTACTTTACTCAGTGCCTGCGTAGTAGCAGCCCTACAAACTGTTGGTGCAATTTTAGTGATTGCAATGGTCATTACACCCGGCGCAACAGCCTATTTACTCACGGATCGCTTTGGAAAATTAATTATTATTGCGGTGACGTTAGGTATTTTTACAAGTGGTGTGGGTGCATACATCAGTTATTTCCTAGATGGTGCCACAGGGGGAATCATCGTTTGCCTACAAACAGTTCTGTTTCTTATGGCTTTCTTTTTTGCCCCTAAATATGGGGTTTTCCGTCGAACATCTCACCCTAATACACAGGAGAAAGCTCATGTGGACTTGGATTAGTGAACCTTTCAGTTTTCCTTTTATGCAACATGCGCTATTTACTGCGCTAATTGTTGCTATTGTATGCGCTATTCTTTCTTGTTATCTCGTGCTAAAAGGCTGGTCGTTAATGGGAGATGCAATTTCTCACGCGATTCTACCCGGTATTGTCATTGCTTTTTGGGTAGGCATTCCTTTAGCAATTGGTGCTTTTTTATCTGGTATTTTCTGTGCAGTAAGTGTTGGCTATTTAAAAGAAAATAGCCGTATCAAAGAAGATACTGTCATGGGGATTGTATTTTCTGGCATGTTTGCTTTTGGATTGGTTTTATTCACAAAAATCGAAACTAATGAGCATTTATCACATATTTTATTCGGCGATTTACTCGGTATAAGTCGAGCAGAATTAATACAAACATTAATTATTTCCAGCATAATTTTTATCATCATTGTATTAAAACGCCGTGACTTTTTGCTCTATTGCTTTGATCCGAGCCATGCCCGAGTAGCAGGATTAAATATAAAACGCTTGCATTATAGCTTACTGATTTTACTTGCCTTAACAATTGTAAGCGCCATGCAAGTTGTGGGCGTTATTCTCGTCATTGCTATGTTAATTTCACCAGGCATTACCGCCTATTTACTCACTAAGCGCTTTGACACAATGATACTCATTGCTCTATTCACATCTGTCTCAGCCACACTTATAGGAACATTATTAAGTTATCATATCGATGCTGCCACAGGACCTTGTATAATTATTCTACAAGGGATTTTCTTCCTATTGGCTTTGATTTGGTCAAAAATTCGATTACGTTTTCAAAAAAATACATATAGCGCTCTCAGTACCGAATCTCAAACGTCGTAAATACCCGTTCCTCATCATAATGCTGCTCTAAAACACGTTCTACATGAGCTGTTTTAGGGCCTTCCTCTAGCCAATGCCTAAACTGTGCTAATTGTTCTTGTGTGCCTTGAACAAGAATAGACACGCTACCATCAGATAAATTACGCACAAAACCTTTTAGATCCAGCTGTTGTGCTTTTTTCCAAGTAAAATAACGAAAACCTACACCTTGCACCCGTCCATAAACATTATATTGCCGAATTAACATAACAACCCCTTGTTTTGTAAAAAATCAAAAATTTTTTGTTTTGTATAGCTTCAACTATTTCAATTTTAACGAATTTAGACTAGGATATGCCATACACTTTCAAACATAAAGTGTATGTATTGATAAATTAAAAATTCTTAGGAGTTAGCATGAAACTTCGTCATGTGGCATTAACTGTTGCAACCCTGCTTGCAAGTTCAACCGCCTTCGCAGGCGTCGTAACTAGTTCTTCTAACATTGATTTCTTAGCAATCGATGGACAAAAAACCAGTAAATCTCTATTAAAAGACACCAACTCTTTTAATGCAACGGCAGGACAAAAACATCAAGTTGTAGTTCGTGTTTCAGAAATTGTACGACTAGGCTCTGATCGTTCATTATTTGAATCCGATCCGATTATTGTAACATTCCAAGGTACACAAGAAGATTTAGTGATTTCAGCACCTCGTCTTGATAATGAACGTGATGTAGAAACCTTTAAAAAAGATCCACAAATCACGTTAAAAACAACCTCTGGCAAAACAATTTCATCTCAACAAGATCGTTTGAAACAAGAAGGCTTTTTACCAAATGCCAACTTGGAAGAAAATCTTGCACAATATAATGCCTCTGGAGCAGTTGCTGCTATCCCTGCACTCGTTTCAACGGCAATGCCTGCTGCAGTACCCGGTTTTGCGAAAGCACAAAAAGGGAAAATCATTGTTCAAGGTGAAAATGTTGCTGAACAACAATTACAATATTGGTTCCAACAAGCAGATAAAGAAACTCAAACGCGTTTCTTAAATTGGGCCAAAAAACAATAATTTTCTATTCATCATATGAGCGATTTATTTTTAGTCTCATAGAATATTGAATTAAAGTCACGTTTTTAGCTTGAAGATATTCAAGCTAAAAACAATGGTATAAGCTGCACAATTTATATCTCACTTAAGTTTTAATCTGTTTATTTTTCTACAAATACGCTTAAGGAATTAGAATGAATACTACCTTGCGTCATCTTCAAGCTCATAAGCGCATTGCCCTTGTTGCTCACGACCATTGCAAGCAAGAACTCATAAAGTGGTGTAAAGTCCATCGTACAGCTCTATCTCAACATTCACTGTATGCAACCGGCACAACAGGCCATCTTATTCATCAACAAACGGATTTAACCATTACTAGCTTGCTAAGTGGCCCGATGGGGGGAGATCAACAAATAGGCGCGTTAATTGCTGAAGGAAAAATTGATATTTTAATTTTCTTTTGGGATCCCATGAATGCCGTTCCTCATGATCCCGATGTGAAAGCTTTAATGCGCGTTGCAACTGTTTGGAATATTCCTGTTGCGATGAATGCTTCAACTGCTAACTTATTAATTCAATCGCCAGCATTTATTAAAGAATACGATATCGATGTGCCAGATTATGATGGTTATTTAGCTGAGCGCTTGAAATAAATATCCTAGCCCATATTTAGGGATTAATGACTTAATATTGAAGGAAATATAACAATGAGTTTAATTTTAAATATCCTTAATTTTGTTTTAGGTGGTTTTGTCACGACATTAGGTTGGTTATTAGCGACAGTAATCAGTGCAGTTTTAGTTGTCACCTTGCCATATAGCCGCAGTTGTTGGGAAATCACAAAAATGTCTTTTGTACCTTTCGGTAATGATATTATTCACGTTAAATATCTTGAGCCCACACATCCAGTGAGTAATGGGCTTGGCACAGTATTGAATATTTTTTGGTTTATTTTCTTTGGTTGGTGGCTATGTATCAGCCATATCCTCACAGGGATTGCACAATGTGTGACGATCATTGGTATACCAACAGGATTAGCCCATTTTAAACTTGCTGGCATTTCTCTTTTCCCTGTAGGACAACGCGTAGTTCCTAAAGAAGTGGCCCAAATTGCGCGCCAAAATGCTGCTGCTCAACAATTTGAAAAATAAACTTTTTACTTATAACATATTAAATATATCATGAATCGTACTTGGCTTAATGCCAATGTCATCAATACATTACCCATCTTTATTGCCGTCAACTTGGCGGCAATTTTCGTATGGTTTTTGCATATTTCTCAACAAAGTATGCCTCTCATTTTAGGCAGCATTGCAGGTGGTTTAGTCGATCTTGATAATCGTTTAACTGGACGCCTAAAAAATATATTTTATACACTTATCGCTTTCTCTATTTCTTCTCTTGCCGCCCAATTAGGGATAATACACGGTTATTATTTCATTTTTATTATGACTGCCATGACATTCATCTTTACTATGTTAGGCGCGGTTGGACAACGCTATAGCACTATCGCTTTTGGCACGCTCGTTGTCGCATTATATACAACCCTCACCTATCTACCTGAAACGGCATGGTATTTAAATCCTCTCATGATTTTAGCGGGCACACTTTTGTACAGTGTTATGGCTATCTGTATCCATCTTATTTTTCCTCATCGCCCCGTTCAAGAAAACTTAGCCAAATCCTTTACCGCATTAGCGCAATATCTTGATGCAAAATCAGTCTTTTTCGACCCTGATGAAATATCCCTATTAGAAAGTAAACAAATACAGTTGGCGATGAAAAGTGGCCAAGTTATCCAAGCATTTAACCATTGTCGCACCGCTTTATTTTATCGCCTCACTGGGCAAAATCGCCATACTCATACAAACAACATGATGCGCTATTATTTCACCGCGCAAGAAATTCATGAAAAAATTAACTCTAGCCACTTCAATTATCAATATCTTGCTGAACAGCTAAAAAACACCGATCTCTTATTTCGAATACAACGATTATTGGAATTACAAGCCCAAGCTTGTCGTGACATTGCCTATAGCTTGCAGCAAAATAAAGCTTATGAGCATCCACCACGCCTTGATCGTGCATTACTAGGTATTCAACAATCGTTTGAACATTTTATGGCGCAGCAAAATAATCCTTATCTTATTTTGCATTTAAAAAGCCTCATTGAGAATTTGCAAAATGTCACTTGGCAATTACGCCATCTTGATGGTCAACAATATGCTATCCATTCTCAAAAACAAACTGAGCGTAGAAAAATTCATGCAGAGAATATCACGGGATTACGTAACATTTTTTATTCAATAAAAAACCATTGCACATTTGAATCCCAGCTTTTCCGACACGCCGTTCGTTTGTCTATCGTTGTCTTTATTTGTTGCACAATTGTTCCATTATTTCACTTAGATAGGGGTTATTGGATTCTGTTAACTGCCGTTTTTGTGTGTCAACCCAATTACTCCGCCACAAAACTGCGCTTAAAACAACGTATTATTGGCACGATATTAGGTGTAGTAGTTGGTTCTTTGCTTCCTTATTTTACAGCGACTCTAGAGGCTAAGTTAGGTTTGGTTGTCTTATCAAGTACCCTATTTTATTTTTTCCGCAGTAATAACTATAGCTTTTCCACTTTTTTTATTACAATCCAAGTATTAATTAGTTTTGACATTATCGGTTTTGACATTTACACAGCCATGAGCGCCCGAATCATTGACACCCTTATCGGCGCAGTGATTGCATGGTTTGCGGTGTCTTATTTATGGCCAGATTGGAAATTTTTAAATTTAGGCAAAGCAAGCCGTCAAGCAATTAAACATGATGCACGCTATTTATTATACGTAATTAGCCAATTGCAATTTGGTCGAGGTGATGATTTAAAATACCGCTTAGCCCGTCGCACCGCCCACGATAGCGCGACAGAGCTAAGCACAATGATGTCAAATATGAATAATGAGCCACAAAAATACCAAAAATATTTACAAAATGGCTTCCAATTCTTGAAAATTAATTATTCTTTATTAAGTCATATTGCTGCATTAGGTGCTTATCGCTCTCACATGAACCAACTACAGCAAAGTACAGTTTTTTTAGCTCAATTCTATCCTATTGCTAAAAAAGTCATTACGCTATTAGAAAATCTCCATCAACTGACAGAGGAACAATTCAATACCGCAGCTTTAAATATTGAATATCATCTAAAACAATATATGGCCGAATATGCCGAAGAAAATTTAAATCAAACTGAATTTAGCGTACCAATGCAACAACTTAATATGATCAATCAGCTGTTGCCGCCTCTGTACAAGTGCTTACATCAGATTGATGAAAAATCCCTACACTGAATGACACAAATCGCAATCCTAGCTTTCTGGCAATATACTTTCTTCAAGTTCATCAGCCATTGCAGATAAGATATCTCTTGTCAATTGTGCCAATGCACGATAAAAAGGCAAAGTCGCATGGGCTTCAACTTTTCCTAAAAAACGCCCTGCACAAAGTAATAAAATGTTTCAAAACATTCCCTTTGAGCCTCTAAAGAATCAAGATTATCCTCAATCCAAGAGGTTGTTAATAAAACTAAACCAAAATGATCCGCACTTTCGACTTCTGGCATAGCT
This sequence comes from Conservatibacter flavescens, assembly GCF_002795425.1. GTDB lineage: Bacteria > Pseudomonadota > Gammaproteobacteria > Enterobacterales > Pasteurellaceae > Conservatibacter > Conservatibacter flavescens. Next base: position 39,070 of record NZ_PHHA01000002.1, on the reverse strand, counting down.
CGCATAATACGAAATTGTGAAAATGCAGCTGCATCAATATCATAAGCAGATAAACTATTAGGCACTGCCCCAGTATTTATCTGAAATAATTGCTGATATTCTTGTTCTAACTCTGTTAAGTTAGGAACATTTTGTAATACTTGTAATGCTTGTTCACTTTGCCCATCAACCACTAACGGCCAAACCTGTGTTAATCCCCCTTGTTCTAACCAATTAAACACACCACTTAAAATAGGGTCTGAAGGTGAACGATAAAACAAGTTACCAAATAAACGACTAATTAAAGAAAAATGATTAATTAATGCCTCTGATGACAAATAAGAATTGGCCATAATATTCCCCAAAGCTCACAAAATTATACTTTATTTCAAAAAATAACAATAATCCCAAATTAATACTGGTTATTATAGCGAAATTAAAGTATTATCGACAAAGTTTTGCGTTTTATATTCAAAAATTTTCTACTTTTTATATTGAATCATTATGTTAAAAAAGCTATTAATTATTACAGGGCTACTTAGCCTGACGGCTTGTTCAAGCAATTCGTCAACTTCAGAATACGCCCCCCAACAACGTGACGATGTCAAATTGACACAATTTATTCAGGATTTACGTACAAATAAACCATATAATGACGAAGTGGTTTATTCCCCTGCTACTAGCAAAAAATTAAATAGTATCTATCGTGAATGGGCTGGAACGCGTTATCGTTTAGGCGGTACAACCAAAAGCGGGATTGATTGCTCCGCCTTTATGCAAACAACTTTTATCAAAACTTATGGATTAGCGCTGCCGCGCACAACTTCAGAACAACAACACGTTGGAAAGCGCATTAATAAATCTGAATTAAAACAAGGTGACTTAGTCTTTTTCCGTAAAAATCGACACGTTGGTGTCTATATTGGTAATGGGCAATTTATGCATGCGAGTTCAAGTCAAGGCGTCACCATTAGTTCATTAAATGAAAGCTATTGGTCAAGAAATTATACCCAATCACGCCGCGTATTATAACGTTTATATAAAGGCATATTTTGATCATAATATGCCTTTATTTTTATCCTATAAAAAATTTTCTAATTTTATACCGCACTTTCCTGTTTTATATATCGCTTCCTACTGAGTATACATTACTTGTTTCTTAGGTTTTATTTGATGAATGGTATTTGTTACTGTGCCAACAATGGGTAAGTTTTGCCAATCTTGGGTAACAATGTTATCCACTTTGGAGTCTAATGCCATTAATACATATTCATTATTACGATGCGCAAAAAACTCATATAAACGGAATTCTTGCTGTTCTTCAAGTACAACTAAATCACCAACTTGTAACGCCTCTTTTTTCTCTACTACCAACATGTCATCTTCTTCAATCCCCCACGCTAACATATTCGGATTAGTCACACGGATAAAACAAGTTTGTTGTGGGCGTTTGATACAATAAAGGTTCAAATCTAATTTATACTTAACCATGCCTTTACTATTTATGCTTCCCATATAACTATCATCATAGAAAGGTAAAGGTTGATAAGAAAAATCATGCTCAGTTGTCATTTTTATTTTTTGCATAGTATGTTCCTCAGAAGTAAGGCAATTCTGTTTCAGTGATGCATATATTTTCACACTGTTATTTCATACAGTAAATATACTGTTTTAAAATACAGTGTGTCAAATAAAATTTAAACTTTTTTGCTCTTTTTTCACGAAGATATTTTATTTATACGCAATTTACGTTAATCTCTCAACACCAAACCTAAGGGGAATTGTTGATAAAAACGATTCATTGATTAACTTATGGCTTTTTTGCCTATAACAACTTATTAACATTATGAATACTTCACGTTTATTTTCATTATTTTTTCATGGTAGCTTAATAAAGCGTATCACTATCGGTTTAATACTGGGGATTATCGTTGCATTAGTTTCTCCTCTATTAGCAGGAATATTGGGATTTGACCTTGCTGATAAAGTAGGTATTTTAGGGCAAATCTTTGTGCACTCCTTACGTGCCGTCGCGCCAATTTTGGTCTTTGTCCTTGTTATCGCTGCAATTGCCAATAAAAAAGTCGGTGAGCAAAGCAATATGAAATCCATTATTATTTTGTATGCTATCGGTACTTTTTTAGCCTCATTAACCGCTGTAGTTGCTAGCTTTTTCTTCCCTAGTACTATTGCATTAGTTACTCAAGATGCCGAGCTTTCCCCTCCTGGTGCGGTGTCTGAAGTACTTAAAGCCGTTTTATTTAATGCTTTAGATAATCCACTAAGCGCTTTATTTAACGCGAATTTTATTGGTATTTTGACTTGGGCGGTTGGATTAGGCATCGCGCTACGTCATGCCTCTGATACTACGAAAAACGTGTTGAATGATTTCTCCGAAGGTATCGCCAAAATCGTTCACTTTGTGATTTCTCTTGCGCCAATCGGTGTATTTGGATTAGTTGCAGAAACCCTCGCAGACAAAGGCTTTAGTTCGTTATTAGGCTATGCCCATCTTCTCGTCGTATTACTTGGTTCGATGTTATTCGTTGCATTTGTAATTAACCCAATTTTAGTCTATTGGAAAATTCGCCGTAATCCTTATCCTCTCGTATGGACTTGTGTACGTGAGAGTGGCTTAACCGCTTTCTTAACACGTAGTTCTGCTGCGAATATTCCAGTGAATATGGCATTAGCAAAACGTTTGAATCTTGATGAAAAAACCTATTCAGTTTCAATTCCATTGGGCGCAACAATCAATATGGCCGGTGCTGCGATCACTGTTGCGGTTCTCACGCTTGCAGCGGTACACACTCTAAATATTGAAGTGTCACTTCCGAGTGCTTTACTATTAAGTGTCGTTGCTGCTGTATGTGGCGCAGGCGCTTCAGGTGTTGCTGGTGGCTCATTGCTTCTCATTCCATTAGCATGTAGCTTATTTGGTATTCCAAATGATATTGCCGCACAAGTGATCGGAGTGGGCTTTATTATCAGTGTATTGCAAGACTCAACGGAAACTGCGCTCAACTCATCAACAGACGTGTTATTTACCGCAGCCGTATGTATTGCTGAGGATAAAACTCAAGCTTAATGTTATATTGGGGCAAATATATTTGCCCCTCAATTAAGGAGAAATAATGACCGAACTTTCCACCTATCAAGCTCAATTTCAACGCCACTCCCTCCCCAACCTGTATATTCCTCAACTCACCATTCGAAAGCATGATTATTGGGTTGTGGTTGGCTATAACGGTAGTGGAAAATCTGCACTTTCTCTAGCGTTACAAAATAAACTTTCACTCATTAGTGGCGAATATACAAATACTTTTCAAAAAATTACCGCACTTTCCTTTGAAAAACAACAACACATACTTGAACAAACTTTCCGCGATCGCAACAACGACGAAAGCCCTGACAATTTTGGTTTAACTGCCCGTCAATTAATTTTAAAGGCACATAACGATCCCCAATTATGCGATGAATACGCTGAAAAATTAAACATATCACACTTACTCCATCGGCCTTTTATGCAACTCTCTACTGGAGAAAGTCGTAAAGTCTTATTGTGTCAAATATTAGTTTCACAACCCGACCTGTTAATCTTAGATGAACCTTTTGAAGGATTAGATCAACAATCCGTCATTCAATGGCAACAGTTGTTTTCCACATTATTACCCCAAATGGCACTCGTGCTCATCATTAATCGCCTTAATGATTTACCTCAACAAGCGACCCATATTGCCTTACTTGATCAAGGCGAAGTATTATTGGCTGGTTCACGTCATGAATTAGAGCAGCAAAGTATTTTTCAACAATTATGTTATGCGGAACAAGCTATTAATACTCCGTTACCAGATTGTGCAATGCCTAAAATTCACCTCCCAAATGATCAAGCTGTTTTCGAGCTTCAAAATGTCACCATTCAATATGGTGAACACAAAATTTTAGACAACTTAAATTGGACGGTTAAACCTAATCAGCATTGGTGGATTAAAGGCCCTAATGGTGCAGGCAAGTCCACCCTATTATCCGTACTGACGGGGGATCATCCTCAATCCTATGCCAATCATGTCATATTATTTGGTCAACAACGTGGTTCCGGTGAAACTATTTGGGAAATTAAACAAAAAATAGGTTATATCAGTAGCCAGTTACATATGGATTATCGAATCAACTGTTCTGCGCTTGATGTCATTTTATCTGGCTTTTTTGACTCCATTGGTATATATCAACAAGTCCCCGATGCATTACGTCTTAAAGCTAAAGAGTGGATTTCTCGTATTAATCTGACCGCACTTGCCAATAAACCTTTTCGTTCTCTATCTTGGGGGCAACAGCGCTTGTTACTTATTACGCGAGCGATGGTCAAATACCCTCCCGTATTAATTCTTGATGAACCTTTACAAGGATTAGATGGGTTAAATCGTAAATTAGTTTTAAATTTTATCGATCAGCTAGTCAATCATAGCCAAACTCAGCTTTTATTTGTCTCTCATCAAGATCTTGATGCCCCTAGTTGTATCACCCATCAGCTTGAGTTTGTTAAACAAGTAGATAAATATCATTATCGAATCAGTGCGGTTTAAAGCGGTCTATGCTACACTCTAATCACCACATTTATTTTTAAGGAGAATATATGGAATATTTAGATGGTTTACCTACGGTAGCAATTTTCTTTGTTGTACTGATTATTGTCATCTTAGCCTCCACACTTAAAACAGTCCCACAAGGATATCATTGGACTATCGAGCGTTTTGGCCGCTACATGCGCACCCTTACTCCAGGCCTCAATTTTGTCGTTCCTTTTGTTGATCGTGTGGGGCGAAAAATTAACATGATGGAACAAGTGCTTGATATTCCTTCCCAAGAAGTTATCTCAAAAGATAATGCGAATGTATCCATTGATGCCGTTTGTTTTGTCCAAGTCATTGATGCGCGTAACGCAGCCTATGAAGTAAATCATCTAGAACAAGCCATTATTAATTTAACAATGACCAATATCCGAACGGTATTAGGTTCAATGGAATTAGATGAAATGTTGTCTCAGCGTGATTCTATCAACAGTCGCCTTTTATCTATCGTTGACGAAGCAACAAACCCTTGGGGGATTAAAGTAACACGTATTGAGATTCGTGATGTCCGCCCACCTCAAGAACTGATTGCTGCAATGAATGCACAAATGAAAGCCGAACGAAATAAACGCGCAGATATTTTAGAAGCTGAAGGTGTGCGTCAAGCAGAGATTTTACGTGCAGAAGGAGAAAAACAATCTCGCATTCTAAAAGCAGAAGGGGAACGCCAAGAAGCATTTCTACAAGCGGAAGCGCGTGAACGTGCTGCTGAAGCTGAAGCGCGCGCCACTCAAATGGTTTCTGACGCTATTGCAAACGGCGATACCAAAGCAATTAACTACTTTATTGCTCAAAAATACACCGAGGCAATTAAAGAAATTGGTGGCTCAAATAATAGCAAAGTTGTCCTTATGCCACTTGAAGCAGGAAATCTCATTGGTTCGATTTCCGGTATCGCAGAATTACTTAAAGGCAATAAAAACCCATAGTGAGGAAATTATGGAATGGTTTAATACATGGTCTGTTTGGCATTGGCTAGCTTTAGGCTTTATTTTACTCATTGCCGAAATTCTTATACCGGGTGTTTTTTTACTGTGGTGGGGGTTAGCCGCCCTAATTGTCTCTGGGATAGTATTGTGCTTCCCTACGCTCTCCATCACGGCTATGGTTGTCATCTATGCTATTTTAGCGATTATGCTCAGCCTAATATGGTGGAAGTATCAGCACGGCAAAGACCGTCAAGACCAATCACGTACAAACTTAAACCAACGGGATCATGCTATGCTCGGGAAAATCGGACGCGTAGAAAGCATTGATCCTAGCGGTATTGGACGTGGACATTTTGCGGATACGACTTGGCGTATTAAAGGTTCAGGATTACAACCTCACGATATCATTCAAGTCACCCATGTGGAAGGCATTACGTTATTTGTGCGTAAACTAGAGGAGAAACAATGAATCATCTCATCATTTTCGCTCACCCAAACACACACAGTTTTAATCGAGCGATTGTAGAATCCATCGCAGAAAGTAGCCAAAAGCTACCCGGTGTAAATGTTCAAATACGTGATCTTTATGCCCTTAACTTTAATCCTGTTTTATCATGGGAAGAGCTTAATGCCGCAGGACAAGGTATTGTGCCAGCAGATATTCGTTATGAACAATCTCTTATTACTCAGGCAAATCTCATTACGCTAGTCTATCCATTATGGTGGATGGGATTTCCGGCCATTTTAAAAGGCTATCTCGATCGAGTATTAAGTCATGGTTTCGCCTATAAAACAGAAAATGGCACTTCTGTTGGCTTGATTCACCATAAGAAAATGCAACAATTCATTACACTTGGAAGCAATGTTGTGGACTATCAAGCATTGGGCTGGGATAAATCCCTTGATGTTTGTTTAATCAACGGATTATTTAATTATTGTGGCATTACTGACATTGATTATCAGCTATTTGGCGATATACACTTAATTAATGAAAAAGAACGTCAACAAATACTGGCACAAGTGGCAACAAAAACAACGGAAAATTTGACCGCTCTTTTATCTCCTTAATTACTTTCACTCTTAAAAAACGAAGGTGGCCATATAGCCACCTTAATGCGAATAAATCTATGATTAAGCTTGAGGATATTTCTCTGCTGTTGCCTTTAATAAGGTCTGTAATTCCCCTTGTTGGAACATTTCCAAAATAATATCACAGCCCCCAACTAACTCGCCATCAACCCATAATTGTGGGAAAGTTGGCCAGTTAGCATATTTTGGCAACTCTGCGCGAATATCCGGATGTTGTAAAATATCCACATAGCCAAATGGCACTTGGCAATTAATTAATGCTTCCACTGCACGTGCTGAAAAGCCACATGATGGAAATTTTGGCGATCCCTTCATATAAAGTAAAATAGGATTTTCGCTAATTTGTTGTTTAATTTTATCTAAAGTTTCCATTATTTAACCTCAATTCAAAAAATGTACTAAAATTGTAACATAAGCCACATAGATAGAACAATAACCCTATCATTACCAGCTCCCTCCAGCGCCTCCCCCACCGAAGCTACCGCCGCCGAAGCCACCACCGGAACTTCCACCACCTCCGAAGCCACCAAATCCTCCGCCAATACCGCTACCATAACCTGCACGACGGCTACGGTGACGAATGCCTTGACGCAAAATTTGCTCTGCTGAGTGATTATTTGTCGGGCTAATATAAGGTCTACGTCGAGCACTTATTTCCCCAAATATGACAATCAAAATAAAAATGCCAATCATAATGAAGGGAATAATGTCCTCAAATGAGTGCTCATCTTCTGCTTCTAATGCCGCATACTCCCCTTGACTCGCTGCCATAATCGCACTTAATCCATTTGCAATACCTTGTGCATATTGGTCCTGCGCAAAATATGGTGTGATTTTTTGTCGAATTAGCTGAGATAAAAACGCATCGGGTAATACCCCTTCTAGCCCTTGCCCTGTCGCAATAAAAATTTTACGATCATTTTTGGCTATCAGCATCAGCACCCCATTATTCAATTGCTTACGCCCTATCCCCCACTTATCTCCCAGTTCAAAGGTATACTGAGCAATATCATATTCTCCAACCGTTGGGATTATGACGACTGCAATCTGCGAACTCGTTTCCTGTCCATATTGAGTAAGCGCTTGTTCTAATGTATTTTTATCTGCTGTAGAAAGCGTATTGGTATAATCATTAATATAACGAAAAGGCTGTGGCGCTGTAGGGAATTCAGCCGCCCAACTTCCGCCAACAATAAAAAAAACGCAAAAAAATACCGCACTTTTCAACCAACGCCACTTATTCATTGATAATCACCTCATTTGGTAGTTCATCGACATCATCTTCTTGACGCGGAAAATATTGTGCAAGCTCTCTGCCAATACACTCAATCGCTTTTACAATTCCGTCAGTATAGGCTTCGTGCTTAAAGTTTTTAATCATAATTTCATGCACTTCTTGCCAAAAAATATCTCCCACATGAGCGTGAATGCCTTCGTCCCCTAATACACAACAGGCATGATCTTTAAATGCAACATAAATCAATACACCATTACGCGCCACTGTTTGATCCATCTCTAACTGTTCAAACACCTCAAAAGTGCGGTCAAAAACATTCACATTTTTTGGCATGTGTCGTTCTACATAAACACGTAATTCTGCAGAACTTTGCTGTTCTAGTGTGATGATAGCTTGCTCAATACGGGATTTATCAATGGGAATACGAGAAAATAGTGCCATTATTTTGCCTTAATTGGGAACCGTTAAACTTGCAAAGAATATTCCCTTTGTCTGATGGACAAAGGGAGGATATAAGTAATTAATTAAAATTTACTGTTGGAGCGTTTTGGCTGCCTTCCGCAGATTTGAAATAAGGTTTTTCATTAAAACCAAAAATCATGGCGGCTAGCTTTGTCGGAAATGTACGCACTTTTTGATTATAAATACGCGCTGCTTCATTGAAATTATTACGCGCAACATTAATACGATTTTCCGTTCCTTCTAATTGCGCTTGCAGATTCATAAAGCCATCATGTGCTTTTAATTCAGGATAACGCTCAACGGTCACTAATAAACGTGATAATGCCGAGCCAACTTGATTTTGTGCTTGTTGGAACTCTGCTAATTGCGCCTCAGTCATATTACTCGGATCAATTTGTGTTTGAGTGGCTTTTGAACGCGCTTCAATCACACCCGTTAATGTTTCCTGTTCAAAGTTTGCCTGTCCTTTTACTGTATTGACTAAATTTGGAATTAAATCCGCGCGACGTTGATAAGCGGATTCAACATTTGCCCAAACAGAATCAATTTCTTCTTCCGCTTTGACTAAACCATTATAACTTGTCATAAGGGTAAATCCTGCTACCACGGCAACAAGAATAATAAGTAACCATTTTTTCATTTAAAACCTCTATAATAAAGATAAAAGAAGCGCACTATAACATAAAATCATTAAAGTGTGTCATTCAAAAAACGTTGTATCCATTGCAAAAAAGGCGTAGCCTCTAAAAAGCCCGTAATTCGAGAACGCGGAATTTCTTTACCGCTTTGATCATAGAAAATGATAGTTGGCAATCCAATCACATTCAGTTTCTGCATCAATTCCCGATTTTGTTCAGAATTTTTTGTCATATCAATTTGCAACAATAATACATCGTTAAATGCTTGTTGTACCTGTTTATCACTAAATGTGTACTTTTCAAATTCTTTACATGCCACACACCAATCGGCATATAAATCCAACATCGCAATTTTCTTTGGATTTGCTGCCAGTTGGGTTTGTAATTCTTCATAGCTATTAACCTGCTGAAAAGAAACATGTTCAACAGATTGACTGCTCACCTCAGAAGAAGGGCTTTTCCATATCCAGTCTTGCAAAGGCTTAGCGCATATTACAGCCATCACTAAGCATAGCACTCGGCTAAATTTTCCCCACTTTGAATAATTATGCATTTGAAAAGCAAGCCAAAAGAAAAAGCTTGTGCCTAATAATGCCCACAAACGCGGTTCCCATTCAAATGCCAACACTCTTGACAATAAAAAAATAGGCACCGCCAACATGACAAAACCAAAGGCTATTTTTACATTCTCTAACCAAGCCCCTGACTTAGGTAAAATACGATTGCCAAATACTGTAATCAACAATAATGGTAATCCCATGCCTAATGCCAATAAATATAACGTGACGGCTCCTTTTATCATATCGCCACTTTGTGCCACATACAGTAATACACCGGATAATGGCGCGGTGATACACGGAGAAGCAACGAGCCCCGCAATCATGCCCATCACAAACACACCACCAAAAGCACCTTGTTTTTGCTGTTGACTGATTTGGGTTAATTTATTCTGCCAACTATTTGGAAGTTGTAACGTAAATACTCCAAACATAGATAGCGCGAGGGCAATAAAAATAATAGATAATACAACTAAAACATAAGGACTTTGTAGCGCGACCTGAAAAGGCAAGCCTATCGCGGCCACAGTTAGGCCTAAAATAGTATAGGTTAATGCCATTCCCTGCACATAGACAAAACTTAGCGCTAAAGCCCGTCCCGTTGACGGGCGATGATTTCCCATTACAATTGCTGAAAGTAATGGCAACATAGGCAATACACAAGGTGTGAAGGCTAAACCTATACCAAATAAAAAGAACCAAAATACAGTATAAATATGTTGAGAAAGCAACTGCGCTAAACGATCTTGTTCAGGTAGAAGTGCGGTGTCTTTTTCCGGATTTTTTTCAAACTCGTCATTTCCTTGATTGGACATCACCCTATTTTCAGTATCAACGCTTTGCCCCAAAGAGACAGTTTGCGTTTCAGGGGGATAACAAAACCCTTTAGTGCATCCTTGATAAGTCACTGTCAATACAGCATTTTGTCCAATACCTGACACAGGTACTGAAAGCGCCAATTGTTGACGAAAAATATCCACGTCACCAAAAAACTCATCATGATAACGCTCACTAGGTGGAAAATTTAGGGAACCTACAGTGACATTTTCACCATCAACCTGAATTTCTTTTTTATATAAATAATACCCATCAGCAATCGACCAATGGAGTTCAACACGATCTTGTGCTTGTTTAGCAGTAAATATAAATGCTTGCTCTGCCCGCAAAAATTGTGGCTTATTGCCAAATAAATTCGCTTGCCCCCCAACAGAAAGGGAAAGCAAAAAACAACATAATAAAACCCATCGAGTAAAAAAATTCACCATAATACCAACTAAAACTTATTTCTCTTTATTCTCTAGTTTCCACTTTTAAACTGCTTCAAACGCTGTAAATGCTGGGAGATCTTTTTAAATTTATGGGTTTCAATTTCATCCCAAACAACCTCATAAAATGGCGACAAAATATCGGCACTACGTTGAGAGTCTAAAATACCATCTTCTTTTGACAAAAAAACAAGGCATTTATTCTGGTTTTTTTCTCGAAAATTCTCTACACATTTCGTCGCAATATCCTCATACTCTTCAGGACGATCAATTTTTCCTATCATATTTTCCTGAGGAAATAAATTGGGGTTAAACACCGCCTGTCGAATACCACATAAAAAACCTATACGTTCCGCCCAAAAACCGCCTAAACCTACTCCGCAAATTAAAGGGGAAGGATCACGAGACTCACGAACTAATTTATGTACTTCATTTAATAAAAACTGCATATCGTGGCGTGGATGAAGTGTACTGTAGTTAATAAAACGAACATCATCATCAATGAATTTCAGTTGCATGACTTTCTCATGATTACCTGGACTGCTAGAGTCAAAACCATGTAAATAAATAATCATACTTTCCCCCTCACATCTAAAAACTCACAGAAATTCTACCGCACTTTTTTATAGAATGCGATGTTTAAGGCAAAAAATAAGGCGAACTCTTGTGATGTTCGCCTTAATCGGTTAATACATATAATTAACTTTCTAACTCTGCTTCTTGCGCTTTATCTAATGGTTTTAATAAAGTAAAGAATGCGACTGTAATTAAAGCGGTTAACCCAACAGCCACCCAAACAGAAGTATTATAATCTAAACCAAAACCAATTTGCGCATACGCGAGGAAAGTTGTACATACCATTGTCATGAAAATCGCCGGAATAGTACATACCCAGTGGAATTTTTGATAACGGTATAAATAAGCTGCAGCAGTCCATAACATCACCATCGCGGTTGTTTGGTTTGCCCAACCGAAATAACGCCACAATACTTGGAAATCCACTTTTGATACGATAAAACCAACGACAAATAATGGCACTGCAATCATTAAACGTTTAGCAAGATTACGCTGATCAAATTTCAAGAAATCCGCGATAAGCAAGCGTGCTGCACGGAATGCTGTGTCTCCGGATGTAATAGGTAATACAACAACACCTAATACAGCTAAAATACCGCCAACGAAACCAAGCATACCAATTGCTGATTCATACACTACCTGTGATGGTGTACCTTTTAACGCGGTTGAAATGGCTTCTGGACTTTCATAGAAACTTAACCCAACCATACACCAAATTAATGCAATAACCCCTTCTGCAATCATTGCACCATAGAATATGAAACGCCCCTCTTTCTCATTTTGTGCACAACGCGCCATGAGTGGAGTTTGAGTTGCGTGAAAGCCTGAAATAGCACCACAAGCAATAGTAATAAAAACCATTGGCCAAATTGGTAAACCAGACGTATTCATATTTTTAAAGAAATCGCCTAATGCAACTTCTGTTCCCCAAAATCCGACTTCAGGGAATAATGTTCTGAAAAATGGAATACCGTTAATTAAGAAACCGGCAAACATACCAAATGTCATAAATAATAACAGCGCCCCAAAAATCGGATAAATACGACCAATAATTTTATCAATAGGCACTAAAGTCGCAATAATATAATAAGCAAAAATAATCGCAGTCCAAATCACTAGAATGTTGCTAGAACCTTTTGTTACCTCTTCATTCACTGCACTTGAACTAATATTGCCACCATTCATGACTTCCACAGTAATACTGCTTAACAAATTAGCTGGACTTGCCACAAATACAACGCCAACTAAAAGTAATAATACCACTGCAAAGATGTTCATAAAATGTTTTGCTGGCGCCCCAATATATTTTCCTGCTAAAAATGGAATATTTGCACCTTTATTACGAATACTCATCATTCCACAGAAATAATCGTGAACCGCGCCTGCAAAAATACAGCCAAATACAATCCAAAGCATCGCAACCGGACCATACAATGCCCCAAGAATAGGACCAAAAATAGGGCCTGTTCCTGCGATATTTAATAATTGAATTAGCCAAATTTTCTTTTTAGACATTGGCACATAATCTACTCCATCTCCCATAGCATGAGCAGGAGTAACACGCGAAGGATTGATCTTAAAGATTTTTTCGATTAATGCCCCATAAAAGAAATAGCCAGCTAGAAGCAAACCGACACAAAGTAAAAACCATAACATAATAAGCACCTTTAAAATGACTTCACATTGAAGTGCGCGTATTGTAACAGGTTGTGAAGTTCTGTAAATAAAAGGTTACTCAATTAAGACAAGTTTTCATCAGAAATGTGATCAACTCCTAATAATTACTCGCCCGCATAAAAACAAAAAGGGCAAACAGCCATATATGCTATTTGCCCTTTAACAATCTTCGTCAGATTATTTTTTCAAAACGAGTACCACAGACTCACCTGCGACAACTTGACCTGATTTTTTCTCAACATGGCTAATTTCGTCCATATTAGAAATCACAATAGGTGTTAAAACTGATTTTGCTTTTGATTCAAGTAATGGTAAATCAAAACCAATAACCGCATCACCGCGTTTCACAGTCTGCCCTTCTTGAGCAATACGATGGAAACCTTCACCTTTTAGTTCTACTGTATCAATACCGAAGTGAACGAATAATTCAACTCCTTCTTTTGATTCCATAGAGAAAGCATGATTTGTTTCAAAAATTTTACCGATAACTCCATCTACCGGAGCAACAATCGTGTTTCCTGTTGGACGAATCGCAACACCATCACCAACAATTTTCTCAGAGAAAACCACATCTGGTACATCTTCAATATTCACGATCTCGCCAGATAAAGGTGCATAAACCTCTACCTCAACAGCTTTGTTTTCTTTTGAACCAAATAATTTGTCAAATAAACCCATTTTCATAATCTCCTAGTACATAACCTTTTCTTGCATTCTATCGCAAAAAATATCATTTGTATCTAATTTAATGCTTTTTCTGATAAAAAATCTGACACTAATTGCTCAATTTCAGCTGCTGTCGGCAATGCTAGCGCTTTTTCTGCAAGCAATTTCGCTTCCGCAAATTCCACATTACGAATTAATTTTTTGATACGTGGTACAGAAATAGCACTCATACTGAATTCATCTAGCCCCATTCCTAATAGTAAAAGTGTTGCTTTTTCATCACCCGCTAACTCACCACACATACCGGTCCATTTTCCTTCTGCGTGAGAAGCATCAATCACTTGTTTAATTAAGCTTAATACTGACGGAGTCATTGGATTATAGAGATGTGAAATTAACTCGTTACCACGATCTACCGCAAGGGTATACTGCGTTAAATCATTCGTACCAATACTAAAGAAATCCACCTCTTTGGCTAAGAATTTTGCATTGACTGCCGCAGACGGTGTTTCCACCATAACACCAATTTGGATATTTTGATCGAATGCTTTTCCTTCAGCTTCCAACTCTTGTTTTAAAGTTTCAATCACGGCTTTTAATTCACGAATCTCTTCTACTGAAATAATCATCGGGAACATAACCGCTAATTTACCGAACGCCGAAGCACGTAATACTGCGCGCAATTGATCTCGTAAAATTTCACGACGATCGAAAGCAATACGAATCGCACGCCAACCTAAGAATGGATTCATTTCTTTTGGCAAATCCAAATACGGTAAATCTTTGTCTCCACCAATATCCATAGTTCGTAAGACAACTAAACGACCATTCATCGCTTCAACCACTTCTTTATACGCGATAAATTGTTCTTCTTCGCTTGGTAATTGATCACGATCCATAAATAAAAATTCTGTACGGTATAAGCCCACGCCTTCCGCACCATTACGATCTGCACCTTCACAATCACGGATAGTGCCAATATTGGCAACGACTTCAACACGATGGCCATCTAAGGTTAATGCAGGCAAATCCTTTAATTTCGCTAACTCCGCTTTTTCTTCCGCAATTTGCGCTTCTAAAGCTCTTAAACGATCGATTTCCTCTTGATTAGGGTTGATATAAACTGCATTATTTACAGCATCAAGAATTAAATAATCCCCAGAGTTAACTTTTGCGGTAATATTGTTTGTTCCCACAATAGCCGGTAACTCTAATGAACGTGCCATAATAGAAGTATGTGATGTTCTACCGCCAATATCGGTGATAAAGCCAAGTACTTTATCTAAATTTAGCTGTGCCGTTTCAGAGGGAGTTAAATCATAAGCCACCAAAATAGCTTCTTCATTAATTTCACCTAAATCAACAATCTTCATACCAAGAATATTCTTAATTAAGCGATTTCCAATATCACGAATATCGCCTGCACGCTCTTTCAAATATTCATCATCAATTTCTGATAGCATTTCCACTTGCTGATCAATAATTTTGCTTGCGGCAACGCCCGCATTCACTTTATGTGAGCGTAAGTAATCTAAGATTTCTTCTTCAAGCTCCTCATCTTCTAAAATCATTAAGTGGCCTTCAAAAATGGCTTCTTTTTCTTCACCTAATGTCTTACGAGCACGTTCTTTAATCGCGGTCAACTGCTCTACTGCAGCTTGACGACCGGCGTAAAAACGCTCAACCTCAGTATCAATTTGATCTTCACTAATTTTTTGTAAATCCAGTACAATTTTTTCTTCTTTTAATACTAAGGCTTTACCAAAAACAATGCCCGGAGAGGCTAAAATACCTGAAATCATTATGCGACCCTTTTAATAACATTCACTATGAAATAAAAGCTTAAATACAAAAAAGCCACAAAATTATTTTTGTGGCAGATAAAATTATTCTAAAGTTGGAATTAACGCCACTAAATGTTCAACAGCTTTTTCCTCATCTTCCCCTTCAGCAGAAATAGTAATTACTGTACCTTGCGTTAAACCTAATGTTTGTAGTTTAAATAAACTCTTCGCACTGGCGGTTTTCCCACCGGAAGTTACTGTAACTTCGGAAGCAAATGCTTTTGCTTCTTTCACAAATTGCGCCGCTGGGCGAGTGTGTAATCCGTTTGGTGCTGTAATTTCAACATCTTTTGAGTACATAGTCATTTCCTCTGAAAGTAATAAAAATATAAAACAGAAAAACAATACCTTCTCTTCTTTATGAAGATCCGATGTAATATTTCCCATTTATTTTAACGATTAAAATAAATCTTGTAAGTAGTATCATATTTATAAAAAAATAATCAAGTCTATTACAGTAAAATTTTGACCTAACGCACAAAAAATACAACAAATAGATTGTTTTTTAGACAAAATAACGATAAAACAAGCTATTTTAATCCGTCAAAAAATGACGTTGTGATTTTGTTTCCGCTAAACTGGCAATTAAACGATGATAATTCTCAAAACGTTCTGCATGAATTTTACCTTCTTCAACCGCTTGTCTTAAAGCACAACCCGGATCGTCAAGGTGTTTACAATCCCTAAACTTGCATGTTCCTAACACATATTGGAATTCTCTATATCCTTTCGTGATCTGTTCTCGTTCGAGGTGCCATAATCCAAACTCTCGAATTCCTGGTGAGTCAATCAATGCTCCACCTTTTGGCAAATGATATAAACGAGAAGCAGTCGTTGTATGCTGCCCTAATCCTGAAATTTCACTCACGGCATTCGTCGGCGTATTCACTTCAGGCAAAATCCCATTAACTAAACTTGATTTACCTACACCTGATTGCCCGACAAAAATCGATGTGCCATGAGACAAAAGTGCGGTAAAATTTTCCATATTTTCACCGCTCTTTGCGGATAGCATCATGGTTTGATAACCTATATTTTCATAAATCTCAAGCTGCTTCTCCACCATCTTACGTTCTGTATCATTCAGCAAATCAACTTTATTTATCACTAACACTGCGGGAATATTTGCCGTTTCACAAATCACCAAATAGCGATCAATAATATTTAACGATAAAGTCGGCACTACTGCAGATACGATCACAATACGATCAATGTTTGCCGCCATGACTTTTAAACCATCATAATAATCAGGACGAGACAATGTATTCATACGGGGTTGTACCGCCTCCACGACACCGCTAATACCATGTAAATTTTCATGTCCTTGTCGCCAAATGACATGATCGCCTACAACAAGACTGGAAAGAGTGCGACGCAAATTACAGCGAAACACTTGCCCTTGAATATCTTCAATATCCGCATGGGCCGAATAACGCGCAACCACTAATCCTTCTTGAGATTCTCCTAGCAATTCATCTTCCCATTCAAAATCCCGTTGAGACTTGTGGGTATGGCGAGATAAACTTTTTGCTTTATTTTGCTGAATTCGACGCTTTTGATTTTGAGTTAATCTACGTTTTGTCATACATTTAATTTAATCTTAATGGTTTTAAAATCCCGTTGTTCATTCACAACATCAGCCCCACAACAAATCCGCATAAAAAATAATGTTGTGATTTTTGCTTTATTCTTACGAAATTCGTTAAAATAGATAAAAATTCAAATAAGGATACACTATGTCACAAAATAAACAAAACTTGATTTGGATCGATTTGGAAATGACGGGGCTTGACCCTGAAAAAGAACGCATTATTGAAATTGCGACGATTGTTACAGATAAAGATCTGAATATTCTTGCTGAAGGCCCTGTTTTAGCAATCAAACAATCGGAGATATTGCTCAATAATATGAGTGAATGGTGTATGAAAACCCATTCAAAAAATGGTTTAATACAACGCGTTCAGCAAAGCACGCTCAATGAACGAGCAGCTGAGTTGCAAACCTTAGACTTTCTAAAAAAATGGCTACCTAAGGGGGCTTCGCCTATTTGTGGTAACAGTGTTGCACAAGATAAACGGTTTTTATTCAAATACATGCCTGAATTAGCGGATTACTTTCATTATCGTCACTTAGATGTCAGCACATTAAAAGAACTTGCAAGCCGCTGGAAGCCCGAAATATTAAAAGGTTTCGAAAAGAAAAATACCCACCTTGCCCTTGATGATATTAGGGAGTCTATCGCTGAATTAGCCTATTATCGCGAACACTTTATCAACTTAAACTGACGAAGAACTAAGCAAGCTCACTTTTTTTCATGATTTGGGCTTGCACCTTAAAAAAATAATCGTATAATGCCATCTCACAACTTCTGTTGTATGCGGGAATAGCTCAGTTGGTAGAGCACGACCTTGCCAAGGTCGGGGTCGCGAGTTCGAGCCTCGTTTCCCGCTCCAATCTTATACTTCATTCTACGCGGGAATAGCTCAGTTGGTAGAGCACGACCTTGCCAAGGTCGGGGTCGCGAGTTCGAGCCTCGTTTCCCGCTCCATTTTTCAAATACACCATCACCTCACAAGATTGATTTTCTATTGTTTCAAAAGTGCGGTACAATTTTTTTTAACTTTTAATGAACTTGGCGTTAATGATATGAATACATTTTCTGAATATCATCAATATATTGTAGACGAAAACGCAATGTGTCACTTTGGGCAACAGCTCATTAAGCATATTGACTCACTAAATACATTAAATGGCGTTGTGCTATACCTCAATGGTGAACTTGGGGCGGGTAAAACCACATTAAGTCGAGGAATGATTCAAGGCTTGGGTTATCACGGGAATGTAAAAAGCCCCACCTATACCCTAGTAGAAGAATATCACCTTGCAAATAAAACCATTTACCACTTTGATTTATATCGGCTTAGTGATCCTGAAGAACTTGAATTTATGGGAATTAGAGACTATTTTGCTCATAATACCATCTGTCTGTTGGAATGGGCTGAAAAAGGGCAAGGATTATTGCCACCTCCAGATCTCTTTATTAATATTACTTATGCACAAGAAGCACGAGATATTCAATTAATTGCCAATTCCTCACAAGGCGAGCAAATTATTCAGCGATTAAAACAAGACATGCCTTAACCTATTGCGTATCAGCATGTCTCGAAAAAAGTTAATAAAATTAGTTGGTTCCACCAACAGTCATTTTTTCAATTTTTAGGGCTGGCTGTCCGACTCCGACAGGTACGCTTTGCCCTTCTTTGCCACAAACACCGATACCATGATCCAATTCACTATTATCTCCTACCATGGAAATATTTTGCATTACTTCGATCCCACTACCGATCAAGGTTGCGCCTTTAACAGGTTTTGTAATCTTCCCTTTTTCGATCAAATAGGCTTCTGAAGCAGAAAAAACAAACTTACCAGATGTAATATCCACTTGCCCGCCCCCAAAATGTGGCGCATAAATACCCTGGCTAACTGAAGAAATTAAATCCTCAAATTTACTTTTACCCGCTAACATATATGTATTTGTCATACGAGGCATCGGCAAATGCGCATAAGATTCACGACGTCCATTTCCTGTAGGTGACATCCCCATCAAACGAGCATTCATCTTATCTTGCAAATACCCTTTTAATACCCCATATTCAATCAACATTGTACGTTGGGTTGGAACGCCCTCATCATCAATGGTTAATGAGCCTCGACGATCCTGCAATGTTCCATCATCAACTATCGTACACAGTGGCGATGTCACTAATTGCCCAATTTTATCCGTAAAACATGAGCTCTCTTTACGATTAAAATCCCCTTCTAACCCATGTCCAACCGCCTCATGTAACAATACGCCCGGCCAACCTGCGGCCAATACTACCGGCATCATGCCTGATGGTGCAGCAACAGCATTCAGGTTAACTAAGGCCTGACGCACGGCCTCTTTCGCAAAATACACAGCCCGAACTTCTCCCTTAAATGGTTCAAAGAACCAATCTAGAGCGACTCTTCCCCCTGCGCCTGCGCTACCGCGTTCACGCTTACCGTCTTGTTCGACTAATACAGAAATAGATAAACGCACTAAAGGGCGTATATCGGCCGCCAAAGTGCCATCTGTCGCAACGACCAACACTTCCTCGTACAAAGCATTAAGGCTTGCTGATACTCTCGACACTCTCGGATCTTCTGCACGCGCAGTACGATCGATTAAACGCAACAACTCAATCTTTTGTTCTTTACTCATTGCAAGTGGATTAATGGCTTGATAACGTAAGATAGCTTGAGTTTCCTTCAAAGTAGGACGGTGAATAATATCCGTTTTTTCTTCCAAACCAATAATTTTTGCCGTACTTGCACATTGCATTAAACTGGCCAAGCTAATTTGATCAGAATATGCAAATCCTGTTTTTTCACCACTCACCGCGCGCACACCTACACCACGATCAATATGAAAACTCCCCTCTTTGATAATGCCATCTTCTAAGCTCCAACTTTCATCTTGGCTCAATTGAAAATAAAGATCACCATAGTCAATATTGCGATGGGAAAATTGATCGAAGACGTTATTCAATTGCTCAATAGACACATTACTTTGTGTCAACAAACTTTCTGTTACTTGTTTTAACATAATTTTCTCATATTTCGATTTTTCATTTGGGGATAGAGTTAAATTGTAGGGAAAATTTACTCTGTTTGCCACAAACAATAGCAAAATATACCGAATTTGAAAAGCACTAAGCAAACTTCTAGACACATCAGAGATCTTCATAATGCATATTATTAGACAAAGCAAAATATCCTACTCTATAATAAAACTATCTTGCATTTTTATGTCTACATTTATGTATGAAAATTTATATTATCAACCGTAACATCACCCTTGAGCATAATAACCAAACGTCTCTACTTTCGACTTTAGAAAAAAATGGCATATCTCATGAATACCAATGCCGCAGCGGTTATTGTGGTTCTTGTCGAGTAAAACTCAAAAAAGGGAAAGTATCCTATCCGGAACCTCCTCTTGCCTTTTTACAACGTGATGAAATTCTCCTTTGTTGTTGTCGAGTAGAAGAAGATCTCGAAATTGAAATATAAACGAGCTTGCCGACTGATTTCAATCAATTATCCACTTAAGGTTATTTATTCAAACTGCACTCCCTGTAACAAATAAAAGAACCCAAAATCCAACCTTATCTCACCACACTTTCTTCAAGAGAAAATCCCAAAATACCCTTTTCATTTCTGCTAGAATCCCTATAATGTAAGTCTTATTTTGATAAATAGATTTAGGAAAATCGATGACTGATATAAACACAGTTCTCGCGGAACTCAAGCGCGGTGTAGATGAAATTCTTTCAGAAGCAGATTTAATTGAAAAACTTAAAGAAAATCGCCCATTGAAAGTAAAACTCGGTGCAGACCCTACCGCTCCGGATATTCACTTAGGTCATACCGTCGTATTAAATAAGTTACGTCAATTCCAACAATTTGGCCACGAAGTCATTTTCTTAATTGGTGACTTTACGGGTATGGTTGGCGATCCTTCAGGTAAAAATACTACTCGTCCTCCACTAAGTCGCGAAGATGTGCTACGTAATGCGGAAACTTATAAACAACAAATTTTCAAAATTTTAGATCCGCAAAAAACACGTATTGTGTTCAACTCAGATTGGTTAGGGAAATTAGGAACCGAAGGTATGATTCGTCTTGCAAGTAATTATACTGTTGCGAGAATGCTAGAACGTGATGATTTCAAAAAACGTTTTTCAAGTAATCAGCCAATCGCAATTCATGAATTTATTTATCCTTTATTACAAGGCCATGATTCAGTAGCATTGGAAGCTGATGTGGAATTAGGCGGCACAGATCAAAAATTTAATTTGTTAGTCGGACGTGAACTACAAAAATCAGCCGGTCAAAAACCACAAGTCGCCATCACTATGCCATTACTTGTTGGGTTAGATGGTGAGAAAAAAATGTCTAAATCCTTAGGTAACTATGTGGGTATCACGGATTCCCCATCAGAAATGTTTGGTAAAATCATGTCGATTTCGGATGATCTCATGTGGGATTGGTATAATTTACTTTCATTCCGTCCATTAAGCGACATTGCTCAATTAAAAACCGATGTAGCAAACGGAAAAAATCCACGTGATATAAAAATTTTATTAGCAAAAGAAATTATTGCTCGTTTTCACAGCGATGCGGATGCCGATGCTGCAGAACAAGAATTTATCAATCGTTTCCAAAAAGGCGCAATGCCTGATGAGATGCCGGAATTGACCTTTGAAGGAGATATTGGGATCGCTACGCTACTAAAAGAAGCCGGCTTAGTGGCTTCTACTTCTGAAGCGATTCGCTCAGCACAAGGTGGTGGCGTGAAAATTAACGGTGAAAAGGTTGAAGATGTAAAAGGCAATGCCGCAAAAGGTACTGCAGTTTATCAAGTAGGCAAACGTAAATTCGCTAGAATAACGGTCAAATAATTATGTATTTATAGGGGCGTTCTTCGCCCCTTGTCTTTTGGAGAATGTTATGAAGAAAATTTGGGTCACTGGCGATGCTGTCGTTGATTTAATTCCTGATGGTGAAAACCACTATCTACGTTGCGCAGGTGGCGCGCCTGCTAATGTTGCCGTTGGAGTTGCTCGACTTGGTGTTAAGGCTGGCTTTATTGGGCGTGTCGGAAAAGATCCGTTGGGTGAGTTTATGCAACAAACCCTACAAGCAGAAAAGATCGATACGGATCATATGATTCTTGATCCACAGCAGCGCACATCTACCGTTGTAGTTGGCTTAGATAATGGCGAACGCAGTTTTACCTTTATGGTTAACCCAAGTGCGGATCAATTTTTACAAATTTCTGATTTACCTGATTTTCATCAAGGGGAATGGCTCCACTGCTGTTCTATTGCCCTCATCAATAATCCATCTCGTGAAACCACTTTTGAGGCTATCCATCGCGTTAAAATGGCTGGCGGTTTCTTTTCATTTGATCCAAATTTACGCGAAAGTTTATGGCCAAATGTGGAAGAAATGAAAACCGTAGTTAATCAAGCTATCGCTTTAGCAGATGTGTTAAAATTTTCAGAAGAAGAACTTACCCTTCTCACGGATACTCATACATTAGAAAAATCGTTTGAAAAAATCACCGCACTTTATCCACAAAAATTGATTATCATCACAATGGGAAAAGACGGTGCGCTTTATCACTTAAATGGCCAAAGTGCCACAATTAAAGGTAAAGCGTTAAAGCCTGTAGATACGACGGGGGCCGGTGATGCTTTTGTCAGTGGTTTACTCGCAGGATTAGCTGCTCACTCAGAAGATTGGCAACACATTTCCATATTAGAGAAAATTATTCATCAAGCAAATGCTTGTGGCGCACTCGCTTGTACCGCTAAAGGCGCTATGGCAGCATTACCTAATCAAACTGAATTAGATATGTTTTTATCCAATTAGTTGAGGACATTTCATGATCATCTTTAATAATGGCAAATATAAAAGCTTACTAGCTGCTGAAAGCAATGAATTAGCGCAAATCAAAAGCATCGTGGATTCTGATCAAGACTTTCGTCCCGTTTATCATCTCGCGCCACCAACGGGCTTACTGAATGATCCTAACGGACTTATCTTCGATGGTGAAAAGTATCATATTTTCTATCAATGGTTTCCCTTTGATGCGATACATGGCATGAAACATTGGAAACACTATATCACTGAAGATTTTATCCATTATCAGTCTGCTGAAACCTTAATACCAACGGAACTATTTGAAAGTCATGGTTGTTATTCTGGAGGCGCATTGCCTATAGATGAACAACATTTTGCCGTATTTTATACTGGTAATACTCGGCGTTCATCTGATAATCAACGCATACCTTTTCAAAATTTAGCTATTTTCAATAAAAAAGGGGAACTGCAACACAAACGCCCTCTTATTGAACAAGCACCTGAAGGTTATACGGAACACGTGCGAGATCCCAAGCCATTTTATACGCCTGACGGAAAAATTCGTTTCGTCTGTGGCGCACAACGTCAAGATTTAACTGGCACAGTACTTTTATTTGAAATGGATAACCTTGAAGCCAAACCTCGTTTATTAGGCGAAATCGCTTTGCCACAATTTGATAATAGTCATGTGTTTATGTGGGAATGTCCTGATCTATTCAAACTCGGTGATAAAGATGTATTTATCTGGTCACCACAAGGTAAACCAAGAGAATCTCTCCAATTTCAAAATAATTACCATGCAACATATGCTATTGGTAAACTCGAAGGACTCATCTTTAAAGCTGAGTATATTGCAGAATTAGATCAAGGTTTTGACTTTTATGCGCCACAAACTTTCGCAGGGCTGAGTAACAAAGAAGAAACTATCATGTATGGTTGGGTTGGTTTGCCTGATTTAGACTATCCAACAGATGAATATAAATGGCATTCTATGCTTACTCTACCACGTCAAATACGTTTAAAAAATGGCAAACTTTCCCAACACCCAGCTAAAAATATTTATGAAAATTTGACCGCACTTCAACGCATAAACATAGAAAATCAGGTTGAAATCGCGAATTTAGATCAAGCCTATCTCAAATTTAATGCTGACAATCGTCCATTTAAATTAGAGCTATTCCATAATGAGGCAGGACAAAAGCTCGGTTTAAGCTATGATGGTAAAGTATTCTCAATTGATCGTTCACATACCAAACAAACCGAACGCATGTCACAATTTGGCTGCCAACGTTTTTGTGAAATCGGACATTTACAAGATGTTGAGATTTTCCTTGATCGATCAATAATGGAAATATTTCTGAATCACGGAGAAAAAGCACTGACCTCACGCTTTTTTATCCCAAATCGGAAAAATACGCTCTATACAGACCGTTCACTGCAACTTGAAGTCGCTTACCCAAGCAAAATTTCACTATAACATAAAAAAGGCAATGTATTCATTACATTGCCTTTTAACTTTGTCAACAATTAGAAGTAAATACGTGCGCCGACACCAAATTTATTATCTTTAAACGTATTATTATTCAAATCGGTTGCATTAACAGAGCCATTACCTTTTACACGTGAATGCGCATATTCGGTATAAAGCACGACATTTTTATTCAATTCGTAGTCCACACCAGCAATGATAACATTCTCAGTTAATTTTTGTCCTTTTGTCACTGCTAAAGGATAATGTACTTCGGTTAAGAAAGTGAAATCGTTGCCATAGGTCTGAGCGCTTTCACCACGAACTTGGTTACGTTCCCAAGCAACATAAATAGATGAATTATCAAGTACTTGATATTTTCCAGCCACTTCTATGTAATAACCTTTTGCAGTGGTTTCACCTTGATTTTTGAATCGGCTTTGACCATATTCTGCACCAAATTTTGCAGGACCATAACTGAATTCAGAAGCAAGACGCCATGCAGTTTTCTCCGCTCCAGCCGCAGAAGTTGACGCTTGTTTCTCATATTTATCATGAGACGCACCCGCATTAAAACGAACGCCTAAACCATTGAAGTCTCCACGATAAAATAAGATACCGCTGTAACCGTATTTATACTCAGCATTATCTGCTTTGTTTGCATCACCAAACAAATAATCAAGACCAAAACCAATATGTTGATTATTAGCAAAAGCATAATCTAAGCTACGGAAAGAAACCACTTTATCTCCGCCAGTGGTTAAATTATTATTGCCACCGAAAATATAAGCACGGTCATTCATTTGCAAGCTATCAACATTTGTATCTTGTTTACCGAAAGTTAAACGACCAATATCATCATGCTGAAAACCTGCCCATAATTTATTTGTTGTTGGTGAGTTAAATGATGAACCAGTATCCCAACGATCCGCATTAGATTGACCGTTTAAGCCATTAAAGCGAAGACGCCAGTACGCTAACGCTTTAAATCCTTCAGAAATTTTTTGCTCAACTTGGATTTCAACGCGCGACTCATTGTTACGTAAATCACCACGCTCATCTTTATTGAACTTACCTACCATGACATCTACACGACCACCTAAAGCAACCTTAGTGTCATCACTTTCGTATACTACTGCCGCTTGTGCAGCTGTTGCAGTCATTGCTGCAACAGTTAAAGCAATAAGAGTCTTTTTCATCAGAGTGTCCTCATAAACAAATACTTCAAAAAGAAAGAATAATTATTTATTTTTATAAAATAAATGCCCACTGAAAATAATCTAAAAGCTGAAAGGTGTCAAGTTTTGTAAACAATCCATGACGACTATTTTTTATAATTGTGATAATAATCACATTTTTTGCAAGGATATATAAAATATAGATACTTGTCCCCTGTACATTACGCAAATAAAGAGACATCACGTAAATAATAATTTACCGAATTGATACCGCTCTTCTCTAAATGCCTTTTTTACATATAAACATTTATTGATTACTCACTACTATCTTCTGACAAATTTTGTTACAATAGCAAATCTATTTTAGCTAAAAGTTTATGAATACATGTCTACAATTTGTTTAAATATGATCGTCAAAAATGAAGCGACGATTATTGAAGAAACGCTAGCAAATATCCTTGAACAGGTTCCGCTCACCTATTGGGTGATTGCCGATACAGGTTCAAGCGATGATACCCCTGAACGCATTAAGCGCTTCTTTGCTGAGCGAGGAATCAACGGCGAACTACTCCACCACGAATGGAAACATTTCGGGCATAACCGCCAGTTAGCATTAGATGCCGCTAAAGGCAAAGCCGATTATCTGTTTTTGTTTGATGCAGATGATAGAATTTGTGGCGATCTTGGGTTAAATGCTGATACCGAACTTAATGCCGGCGCCTATTTTCTAAAAATGCGTGGTCAACGTGATAACTCACGCTTTTACACCCGTCGTTTAATGATTAAAAATAATTTGCCGTGGCAATGGCGCGGTGCTGTACATGAACAACTCCACCTACCAAAATCAGTGTCACAATCAATCACCCAGTCATTAGTAAGTGGTGATTATTACATCATCTCTGGGCGCTTTGGTGCACGCAGTCAAAATCCGCAGAAATACTATGATGACGCACTGATGTTAGAGCGTTATTTTGACGAAAATGACGAGAAAGAATTATGTGCCCAAAATGCATTTTTCTGTGGCCAATCCTACCGTGATGCCAAAATGTACGACAAAGCCGCGCAATGGTACCAGAAAAGTGTAGATTATAGTAAAAAAGGCAGCGAGCAACGGCGCTACGCTTTGATGATGCTCGCCGAACAATATAAAAACTTAGAACAACCGGAAAAAGCGGTTTACCAATGGCTTTTGGCTTATAACAATTCACCACACAATGCTGAAGCCCTAGTCTGTCTTGCTGAGCACTTTTTAAGTCGACAAGCCTACTCAATTGCATGGGAATATGCCGAAAAAAGCTTATCGCTATCGGAACCTAGTCTCTTACAAGTTATCGTTGTAAACGAAGCAGTTCACCGCTACGGCCGTCATAATGCTTATCTACGCGCTGCCATTGCTTTGGGTAAATATGAACAAGGCTATACCGCTTATAAATATCTGCTTAAATTGCCTAAGATTCATACGGCATTAAACGGCTACCTGCTGAAAGTCACCCTACTTGACTCTATACAGGCATTAATCAATCAAGACGAACCATCAGAGCAAGAAAATATTTATCAGCAAATTGCGATGATGACTGAGTTAAAAGATAATGATAAAGCCATACAGCAACAAATTCTGAGCCGATTAGCGAAATAACCCCGCTAAGCATCCAAAAAAGGTGTAATGGACAACATATTTATCCATTACACCTAGATAGGCTAATTATGATAAAAATATACCGCTTGATAAGGTTTTAAGTACAAAACCTCTTGTAACTCAACGGTGTGTTGATCATTATTTAGCAAAATTTCCCATGAATGAGAGAGTAATTCAGAGGTAAGTGTTACTTTCTGCTCCTCTCCGCTTAAATTTGCTAACACCAATAATTGCTCATTGTCCTTGCTGCGTATATATTGCCAAGTGCAATCGGTTTTCGGCGCTAAATCATAATAATCGCCATCGGTGAAAATAGCATATTGCTTACGCAATTTAATCAATGTTTGATAAAGATAAAATACCGAGTTTTTATCTTTTAATGCATTTTCTACATTGATTTTATGATAATTACTCGCTACGTTAATCCAAGGTTGAGCGTTGGAAAAGCCGGCATTTGGTAAACTATTCCATTGCATAGGGGTACGGCTGTTATCACGGGATTTTTGTGCGAGAATGTTTAAAATTTCCGTTGTATTTTTACCCTTAGCTTGCAGAATTTTATACATATTCAGACTTTCCACATCGCGATAATGCTCAATAGAATCAAAATCAGGGTTGGTCATACCGATTTCTTCACCTTGATAAATATAAGGCGTGCCTTGCATACCGTGCAATACCATTGCCCATAATTTTGCTGCTGTCGGGCTATTATCACCGAAGCGAGAAACAATGCGTGGCTGATCGTGATTACACCAAAATAGCGCATTCCAAGCCTTACCGTGCATACCTTGTTGCCAGTAGTTAAATATGGATTTGAGTTCCACAAAATCTGGAGAGGCATAAGTCCATTTATCTCCATTTGGATAATCCACTTTTAAATGGTGAAAATTAAAGGTCATCGAGAGTTCTCGACCGTCTAAGGCAGCATATTGCTGACAATTTTCAAGGCTGGTTGAAGACATTTCGCCTACAGTCATAAGATTATTCGGTTTAAAACTGCGTAGGCTAAGTTCTTGTAGAAATTCGTGAATGCGTGGACCGTCTGTATAGAAACGGCGACCATCGCCTTTATCATCATTCGGAAAATCCTGATTTTTGGAAATGAGGTTGATGACATCTAAACGTAGTCCATCTACACCTTTTTTTGCCCAAAATTGGCAAATTTCTGCCGCTTGTTGTCGTACTTTTGGATTTTCCCAGTTTAAATCAGCTTGTTCAGTCGCAAATAAATGCAAATAATATTTTCCTGCTTTATCTGACCATTTCCAAGCTGTACCACCAAATTTGGATTGCCAGTTATTAGGTAATGCTTCTGGTGTGCCTTCTTTCCAAATATAGTAATCGTGGTATTCATTGTTAGGATCTTGTCCTTGTTGAAACCATTGATGTTCGGTGGAGGTGTGATTTAACACCATATCCATAATGACTTTAATATCTCGTTTGTGAGCTTCCGCCGTGAGGCATTCAAAATCTTCCATTGTGCCGTAACTCGGATCGATATTGAAATAATCAGCGATATCATAGCCGTTATCATATTGCGGAGATACATACATCGGCGTAATCCAAATGCCCGCAACACCGAGTTCTTTTAGGTAATCTAAACGGGAGATAATGCCTTGAATATCTCCTGTACCCGACCCCGTACTATCCTGAAAGCTTTTTGGGTATATTTGATAAATAACGCCATTTTTCCACCACTGTGTTGTTTCTTGCATAATAAGTTCTCTTGTTAAAATCTATTTAAAGATATAACTTGGGGAAAGTGCGGTGCATTTTCCCCAAGTTTTGATTAATTTTCCAATTTACCGGCTTTTTCCCAACGTTTATACATAACGATAGTTAAGAGCAATGGAACGATGATTGCCACTACCATAGCAACAGCAAAGGTAGCCCAGAATGGTAATTGGATAGAAAGGATACCCGGTAAACCACCAACACCGATAGAGCTTGCCAATACACCATTAAATCCACAAATAAGTGCAGCTAAAGCTGAACCGATCATCGCACACAACATCGGGAAACGGTATTTCATATTGATACCGTACATCGCAGGTTCTGTTACACCTAAGTAAGCAGAGATTGCCGCTGGTACGGAAATTTCACGTTCGTTCGCTTTTTTGCTGATAATGACAATACCGAGAACGGCGGAGGCTTGAGCAATATTAGAAAGAGCAATAAGTGGCCAAACAGGTGTACCACCGATGTTTTGGATCATTTGCATATCAATCGCTAAGGTAGTTTGGTGTACACCAGTAATCACTAACGGTGCATAGAGAAAGCCGAAAATCGCTGACCCGATAGGAGCGAAATCGCCTGTCATAGAATGGCGAACGACAAACGCAACACCATTACCGATTTCACGTCCAATAGGACCGATAATTGTATGGGCTAAAAAAACTGCAATGATGATCGAGGTTACCGGTACGATCACCAAATTTAAATAATTCGGTATAATTTTAGTCAGAAAACGTTCGATATAAGACAAGGCTAAACCTGCCATAATTGCTGGGATAACCTGTGCTTGATAGCCAACTTTTTCAATTTTTAACCAATCAAAATCCCACGCTTCTGGAATTTGTGAACCTAAAGCGTAAGAATTCATTAATTGTGGGGAAACCAATGTGATACCAAGTACAATCCCCAAAATCGGCGAAGTCCCCATTTTACGAGCGATTGACCAACAAATACCAACAGGTAAAAAGTGGAAAATAGCTTCACCAATTAGCCATAAGAAATTATGAATACTTGCCCAGAAAAGACTCATTTGTACTAAGGTTTTAGTGCCATTATCAAACATAGCAATATCACCAATAACATTGCGGAAGCCTAAAATTAAACCACCGCTAATCAATGCAGGTAATAATGGGATAAAAATATCCGCCATATGAGAAATAAGCTGTTCATACCACTTTTGATTCTGACGAGCTGCCGCTTTTACCTGCTCTTTATCCGCACTCGCTAAACCTGTCTTTTTTAGGAGTAACTGGTAATATTCCGTTACCTCCTGACCGATAACAACTTGGTATTGTCCGCCAGTAGATATAACAGCTTTCACCATAGGAAGATTTTCAATCGCTTTAGTTTGTGCTTTTGCTTCATCATTGAGTACAAATCGCAGACGGGTAATGCAATGTGTAACCGTTGAGATATTCTCACGACCGCCAATTAATTCAATTAGGTTGTCAATATTTTGAGGATCGATTTTCTTTGACATAGGAGAGACCTTAATTTGTGTGTAAATAAGATGATTCCTATCATAACAGAGAACCGATATCCTTCAATGGGAACGTTCCCAAAATTAAAATAATTTTTTCATTTTGTGATGATGATCACAATTTATTCAAAATTACTGGGGATACAACAATGTGTTTTTTGTCCTGTCGCGAGTAAATTTATTAATAATTCGACCGCACTTTGACCCGCACGAAACAAACCAAAATTAATTGATATATTCTGTGGAAATAGAAATTTAAGTAACGGATTATTTCCTACACTGCAGACCTGAATATCATCACGTTGTTGCTCTTGTAAAAATTTATTCACACCGAAAGCAAGGCTATCGGTAGCACATACAATGGCATCTGTATTAGGCTGTTGCAGTATTTCAGCAGTTAAGGCATAACCAGTGAGGTAATTGAGTTCTCCCAAGCAGGCGTTAGGGGAGAGTTGATGGGCTGCACAAAAATCCATATAGGACTGGTAGCGTAAATATCCCGTTGTGTAGTCTTGCTTATGGATACCGATATAACCGATATGTCGGTAATTTTCCTGATACAACCGTTCCAACAGTAAACGGATAGCACCTTGATCATCGTAATAAATGGAGGTTAGAGCTGGGTAATACTGTGCGATCGCCACTAGCTTACTGGAATAAGGTTGTAAAATCTTTTGTCCTAATCCACTGAATCCAAAGACAATAATCCCATCAATTTGACGTTGTTCAAAAGAATAAAGATGTTCTTGCACTAACTCAATATCAAATCGGCTTTCTGTAATAAAATGTTCGTATCCAAGCTCCTCCAGTCGGTTTAGAATACCGCGTAATACACGATTTTCCGACGAAGAATCTAAACGAGTTACAATAATACCGATAACTTTATTTTCTATGCCTCGCATAGCTCTTGCAGAACGAGAAGGTTTGAAATTATACTGTTTAATTACCGCCAATACGTGCTGTTTCGTTTTTTCACTGACCTTAGGATCATTATTCAACACCCGAGAAACGGTGGATTTTCCGACCCCACAAAGCTTGGCAATATCGTTAATAGTAAGTTTATTCATTGAAAAAGCAATAAAAAATGATTTAACCATATCTTATCACAGGTTAAACCATTTTATGTTCTATCTTTCATACAACCACACATGGCGGTCATCATATAATATCTTTTAGAAGCTAATAAGATCTGGCAATCAGAAGATTTAATCATTACAAATAAATTAAATCATCAAACCCTATTGCACTTTTTTATCTTGTTGAATTAAACGTTGAGGACGTATCACATTGTCTTCACCGATCATCGCCACACCTAAAAACTGCGATAAGTAAAATAACCTTACTAACCCATTCAAAGCACTCGGGTTATCAAATTTTACTCGCTGACCAAAATTCACTGCCCGAGCTTGTTCCGACGTTAAGGATAAAACAGGTAATTTACTTACTGCTGAATCTACTGGCAATAACTGTTGCTCTAGTGTCGCAAGATCATCTTGTTCCGCTAACTGCTGTAAAGCCTCCCAAGTCATCATGCTTGATGTAGGATAATCCGCTACCGCTGTACGTCGCAACTTCGTAACATGTGCACCACAACCTAAATATTCACCTAAATCATCAATCAAAGTTCGAATATATGTGCCTTTCGAGCAGTGTACCTCTAAGGTTAAAAACGGTGCTTGATATTCGATAAATTTTAATTCAAAAATTGTGATAGGCCGTGCTTCACGTTCTACCTCTATACCTGCACGCGCATATTCATATAAGGGTTTACCTTGATATTTAAGTGCAGAATACATGGTCGGAACTTGCATAAGTTCTCCACGAAAATGCGGAAGAGCGGTCAAAATTTCTGAAGTTTTTATTGAAACATCTCGAGTTTGTACAATTTTCCCGTCCGCATCAGACGTATCAGTCCGCTCGCCTAATTTTGCAGTTACTAAATATCGCTTATCTGCATCCAATAAAAATTGCGAAAATTTTGTGGCCTCTCCTAAGCAAATCGGTAACATACCTGTTGCTAATGGATCTAATGCGCCGGTATGTCCTGCTTTATTCGCTTGAAACAAACGCTTAACTTTTTGCATGATATCATTAGAGCTCACACCCTGTGGTTTATCAAGTAAAAATACACCATGAATATCACGCCCACGCTTACGCGGTTTTGACATAGATCGCCTCGTTTTTATTCTTCATCAACATGACGTTCCTGATCTTTACGAACGACGTTTGTCACTAAATTTGACATACGCATTCCATCAATCAATGAACTGTCATAAACAAAACGCAATTCTGGAACAATGCGCAAACGCATAGCTTTACCTAATAATGTACGAATATAAGGCGCGGCTTTTTCTAAACCTTTCATGCCTTGACGTACGACTTCTTCATCTGAATCAAATAAAAAAGTGACAAATATTTTTGCATAAGCGAGATCACTGGACACTTCAACATCAGACACTGTTACCATACCAATGCGAGGATCTTTTACCTCACGTTGTAAAATCACTGCCACCTCTTTTTGCAGTTCTTGTGCAACACGGTCGCTACGTTTAAATTCTCTTGCCATAATATCCTCTCATAATAGAAAGGCGATAATTTTATCGCCTTATAATTTATGAAAACTATTCCATAATTCGATCGCTTTTAACATAAAGAGCGGTCGATTTTTTGACTAAATTGAACGTTTAACCTCAACGACTTCAAATACCTCAATTTGGTCGCCTACTTTTACGTCGTTATAGTTTTTCACGCCAATACCACACTCCATGCCATTACGAACTTCGGATACGTCATCTTTAAAACGACGTAAGGATTCTAATTCTCCCTCGAAAATCACAACATTGTCGCGTAATACTCGGATTGGGTTATTACGTTTCACAATCCCTTCAGTCACCATACAACCTGCAATTGCACCAAATTTCGGATGTCTAAATACATCACGTACTTCAGCTAAACCAATGATTTCTTGTTTAAACTCAGGCGCTAACATACCACTCATTGCAGCCTTGATTTCGTTTAACAACTCATAAATTATTGAGTAATAACGTAAATCAATATTTTCAGCTTCAATAACTCGGCGAGCTGAAGCATCAGCACGAACATTAAAGCCTACTACAATTGCGTTAGAAGCTGCAGCTAATGTCGCATCAGTTTCTGTAATTCCCCCTACTCCAGAGCCAATAATTTTCACTTTGACTTCATTCGTAGACAGCTCCATTAATGATTGGCAAATTGCCTCTACAGAACCTTGAACATCAGCTTTCACAACAATATTCAATTCAGATATATCGCCTTCTGCCATATTGCTGAACATATTTTCCAGTTTGGCTTTTTGCTGACGTGCTAGCTTCACTTCACGGAATTTACCCTGACGATATAACGCAACTTCTCGAGCTTTTTTCTCATCTCGTACAACTGTTGCTTCATCCCCTGCCGCAGGAACGCCTGAAAGCCCTAATACTTCAACAGGAATAGACGGCCCAGCTTCCGAAATGTCTTTGCCATTTTCATCACGCATTGCTCTAACGCGTCCATATTCAAACCCACAAAGAACAATATCACCTTTATTTAAGGTACCTGATTGCACTAAAATAGTTGCCACAGGGCCACGACCTTTATCAAGATAGGACTCGATTACAACACCGCTTGCCATACCATCTTTAACAGCCGTCAATTCAAGTACTTCAGATTGTAATAAAATCGCATCAAGCAATTCATCAACACCCGTACCTTTCTTAGCTGAAACATATACAAACTGTACATCACCACCAAATTTCTCTGCAACAACATCATATTGCAATAATTCTTGTTCTACACGATCAGGGTTAGCTTCCGGCTTATCAATTTTATTTACCGCTACAACAATTGGTACACTAGCCGCTTTCGCGTGCTGAATAGCTTCAATAGTCTGTGGCATAACACCATCATCAGCTGCAACCACTAATACCACAATATCGGTTGCTTTCGCACCACGAGCTCGCATAGACGTAAAGGCCGCATGTCCTGGAGTATCTAAAAAGGTAATCATTTTACCATTTGTTTCCACATGATATGCACCGATATGCTGGGTGATTCCTCCAGCTTCGCCAGCTGCAACCTTAGCTTTACGAATATAATCAAGCAATGAGGTTTTACCGTGATCCACATGTCCCATTATAGTGACTACTGGTGCTCGCGTGACCATTTCAGCATGAATATCACGATCGCTCATTAATGCTTCTTCTAGCTCATTTTCTTTACGAACAATAACCTTATGTCCCATTTCTTCTGCAACAAGTTGTGCAGTTTCTTGATCAATGACTTGGTTAATGGTTACCATTTCTCCCATCTTCATCATGGTTTTAATGATTTCGGTTGCTTTGATAGCCATTTTATCCGCAAGATCTTTTACTGTGATCGTCTCGCCAATGACAACATCACGGTTAACTACCTGAGCAGGTTTAGTAAATGCTTGTTGTAATGCACTACTTCCTTTCTTAGCATGTTTACCTTTACCGCCTTTAAAATCTTTTTGATTACGACGGTTAGACTCTCGCTCATTTTTATTATTTTCATCATCACGTCCGCCTTTTTTGGCTTTGGCGACTTTATTTTTACCCGTACGTCCACGCCCTTCATTGCGACGCTCTTCTTCACTTTCCGCTTCCAAAGCATAACTTGACGTCAGATGATAATCTGCAAAATCATCAGCTTCATCTTCATCATTGTTTTCTTCGGCCAAAGCCGCCAAACGTTTAGCTTCTTCTGCAGCTTTACGCGCTTGCTCTTCTGCTTTTTGGCGTGCAAGTTCATCCGCCTTACGACGTAATTCAGCCTCTTCTGCCTTACGCTTATCTTTCTCTTGCTTTTGTGCAGAAGAAACAACTTCTTCAGCCTTAACTTCTTTAGCTTGTTCAGCCTTTTGTGCTGCGAGGCGAGCTTTTTCTGCTTCCGCCTCTGCTTTCGCTTTCTTCTCTGCCTCAGCTTTTGCTTGAGCTTCCGCTTCTAAACGTGCTTTTTCTGCTTCAATTTCCGCTTGTTTAGCTTCTTCTGCTAACGCTGTATTTACCACGCGTTTTTTGCGGACCTCAACTTGCACTTCTTTACTTTTACCCATTGAACCCTGCACTTTCAATGTACTACGTTCTTTGCGTTGTAAAGTTAATTTTTTCGGTGCTAGTACTTTTTCCTCTCCGCTTAATGAAGCCAATAGCTTTGCTTCTTCCTCTGCTGTAACCAAAGAATCTGCTGATTTTTTAATACCGGCATCAGCAAATTGATTAATTAATTGCTCAAGCGGTGTATGAATTTCATTTGCCAATTGGGTTATGCTCTTATCACTCATAATTTTTTACCTAATCTGCTTATGCCTCACCACCAAACCAACAAATATTACGAGCAGCCATAATTAAGTCTGCCGCTTTTTCTTGGCTTAATTCCTCAATATCTTCTAGATCATCAACACTTTGTTCCGCAAGTTCTTCTAACGAAGTTATATTTTTCGCAGCGAGTTTTACGGCTAAATGGCGATCCATTCCTTCTAAGTTTAATAATGCTTCTTCAATATCTGCTTGCGATAAAGTTTCTTGTTCAGCCAATGCAATAGTCGTCAAGGCATTTTTAGCACGTGTGCGTAATTCCTCTGCTAATTCTTCATCAAAGCCCTCAATATCAAGCAACTCTTCTGTTGGAACATATGCCAATTGCTCTAAGCTGTTAAAACCTTCTTCAACAAGTAATTGCGCAAATTCTTCATCAAGATCCAAATGCGCAATAAAGAAATCCAATACTTTACTATTTTCAGCTTGATGTTTATTTTTTAGCTCTTCTGTTGTCATTACGTTTAATGTCCAACCCGTCAATTGAGTTGCTAAACGAACGTTCTGACCATTACGTCCAATAGCTTGCGCTAATGCACTCGCTTCTACGGCGATATCCATAGAATGACTGTCTTCATCCACAACAATAGATGTTACATCAGCTGGAGCCATTGCATTAATCACAAATTGGGCTGGATTATCATCCCACAACACAATATCAACACGCTCACCACCTAATTCATTGGTGATTGCCTGTACTCGCGCACCTCTCATTCCAACACAAGCACCGACTGGATCGATACGTTTGTCATTACTTTTCACTGCAATTTTTGCTCTAGAACCAGGATCCCTTGCAGCCCCACGAATTTCAATCATTTCTTCGCCAATTTCCGGTACTTCTAAACGGAATAGCTCAACGATCATTTCAGGTTTTGCTCGAGTCACAAATAATTGTGCGCCTTTAGCTTCTGGATTGACTTTATATAATACGCCACGTACTCTATCACCAGGACGGAAGTTTTCACGTGGTAACATATCTTCACGTAATACCACAGCTTCAGCTTGATTACCTAAATCTAACAGAATATTATCACGATTTACTTTCTTCACTGTCCCCGTGACAATTTCACCTTCTTGAGAACGAAATTGCTCTACAATTTTGTTACGCTCAGCTTCACGAATTTTTGTACTAATCACTTGACGAACGGTTTGCATTGTAATTCTATCAAATGCGATAGAGTCAATTTGATCTTCAACAAAATCACCTACTTGCAGTTCAGGGTTATCGAACTGAGCTGCCTCAAGCGTAATTTCTTTTGTTGGATTACTCACTTCATCAACAACTAACCAACGACGAAAAGTATCAAATTCCCCTGTTTTTTTATCAATCACTACTCGAACATCAATATCTTGTTCATATTTCTTCTTAGTAGAGAGCGCTAATGCACTTTCTAAGGCTTCAAAAATCTTTTCACGTGGTAATAATTTTTCATTCGATACCGCTTCAGCAGCCAATAGAATTTCTTTACTCATGCTTATTTGCCTCTTTTGTCTTCACACAAATTAAAATTTAGGAATAATGTTGGCTTTCTGAATATTGCCAAATACAAATGTTTGCTCTTGCCCATCAACAAGCAAGCTAATCATATCACCTTCTACGCGCACTAACTTACCTTGCCATTTACGACGATCTCCCAGTGCGATCCGTAAATGCACAACGATATCTTCTCCAATAAAACGCTCATAATGCCCTAAAGTAAACAATGGTCTATCTAATCCAGGAGAAGAAACTTCAAGATTATATTTATCCGCAATAGGATCTTCTACATCTAATACAGCGCTAACTTGACGACTAACATCTGCACAATCATCAATGGTTACACCGCCTTCTTTATCAATAAATAAACGAACTGTTAAAGTTCGCCCTACACGTTGGCATTCAATGCCTACAAGCTCACAACCTAAATCTTCAACAGAATCATTTAATAATTCTTCCAATTTTTGTTCTAGCGTTGCCAAATGAACCTCCAAAATTCGGATATAAAAAAAGGGCCTAACGCCCACTTTATTCTCATCAAATTGTTACATAAAAAAAGCCCTATAGGGCCATTCTTATAAAGTGGTTGCGGGGGCCGGATTTGAACCGACGGCCTTCGGGTTATGAGCCCGACGAGCTACCAAGCTGCTCCACCCCGCGTCCGAAATATGTATAATATTATACATTAATTTAATTAAATAGCAAGATTTTCTCTGTATTAATATAAAATATAACTTAATTAAAAACGAATACCTGTTCCAATACCAATACTAGTTCCAACACCATTGCTCCCACCGCTCGCATTCCAACCAACCGCACAAGCACTCAATAAGCAAATACAACTTAAAATAATAATAATCTTTTTCACTAAAACCTCTTATTATGTCTAAAATATTCAAACAAACGAATCACAGCTAACAAATCCATTCCTGCCACAGATCTAAATGGCCTCACTAAATAATAAATCCAATAAAATTTATTCACAATCCCCAGCATTTTTTGCCAAATCACAGGATCACAGTATTGTCCATATAAATCAGCAGCCTCTTTTGCCTGTTCTTGAGTTAAAACTTTTGCGCGAAATAATCCATGTATAAAAACCAAACTATCACGTATTTTATTTTTGGTGAGATTCTCACTTCGAGAAGTGCTTTCTATATCAACAAACTTGATAACACCATCTTTCCACGCAATATCTCTTAATGCTGGACGTCCGTGCACGAGATCTTTTCGATGCAAATCAGTTAAGGCTTTCACACAATCTTTTAAAATAAGGTTCTCTTTTTCAACAGATGTGCCTGGATCTTCTATCCATAAATTAACCGTTCTCCCCACATCCTCTAAAACCAAATAATTTTCAGTATGGGTAATTAATTCAGGTACAGCTGCTTTTAAAATATTTAACCTTTGCAAATTTTCAATTTCGTTCTTAAAAGCTAAGTTTGCACTAGGTTTTAATATTCTCCAAATACCACGCAACTTCTCTGGCTGTTTTAACCAAAATTTTTTTCCATTATATTCAAATTGACAAATGCGCTTCCCTTGATTTTGTAAATACACATCATGAACAAAGGTATTAAATTCAACTGATTCACTGCTCGACATATTCTTTTATATTTCCACTCAGGTACAGGCATTCATTATATGCGTTTTGCATTAAAATGTATTTAACTATATAAGACAAAACACATGGTAATTTAAATATAAAATTATTTCTAAACAAAAAAGCCCCGACCAAAGT
>NZ_PHHA01000019.1 GCF_002795425.1 Conservatibacter flavescens | reverse complement strand
ACAGAGAACTAAGGTGTTTTTGGCCGATTCAACCGGTTGTTCAGTAAAAAAGAACCAACCTTCTTCCGCCGCTAAACGACAAAAGAACTCGTAATCACTTTCCCGATATTGCACGCAAAACTCTCGCACCGGGCGCGTTTCTTCTATGGCAAATTCATAGTCGCTGATATGATGTGCTTGCAGTAAGCTGTCCAAGATGGCACTCACAGACATTTGTTGGAAGATTCGGCTGTTGCGGGTGAGGGTTAAGCGCCATAACGCCGGACGTAGGCTAAAACGGTAGAAGGTGCGATGAAACCCGGTATTTCCCATTTCCACTGCGGCCACGATTGCGGTGATTTTCCGTTGTAATACGCCGTCTTGCCATAAGCAGAATGTGGCTTGGTTATCTAATATTTCACCAAAATCCACCGCACTTTCTAAACTGGCTGCGTGAATATCCAGCTCAAATAGGCGGTTATAGCCCTCCGTTAACTGGAAATCGGTGACTTGAAACGTCGTTGCCGGCAGGTTGCCTACTACGAGGGTGAAATGTTGCCCGGTGGGGTGTTTAAGTAATGTGGATAATGGGGAAAAATCTGCTGTTGCCATAGTGTGAAATCCATCCAGGGAAAATGAATTATTATTTTAGCAAGTGTGTTTTTTTAGGCAACATTCTGCGCCTTGTGCGATAAATAGGGATTATATACTTATCCCCCAAATTTAAGCACGCTCATCACTCTTTCTCCTCTGGCAAAAGCACATCGTGAGTTTTTCAGTATAATACCGAAATTAGTCCTGTGATTAGAGTCTAACTTTTTAGGGTAAGCCATTTTGCTTACCCTTTTACATTGAATCTTATTTATTCTTCCGTTTGATTTATAAAGGAATCATTAACCTCAATCTTAGCTTTATTTCTTAATGCTTGTAGTAAGGTTGTTTGCAACTCTTGCTGTTGCGTTTGACTGAGTTGAAGATTAAACGCTGCTTGCTCTTGCTCATTTACCTTACCCTCTTCTACTTTTTGTAGTTCAACGACAACCACATCTCCATTACCACCTTTGGCTGCAAAATACGTAAATTTATTATCCACTGGTTTTGGCATAGAAAAAATCGCTTCATTTAGTGCCGGATCTGTGTTTTGTGCATAAGTCAGAGTTTCCTTACTTCCAAAAGCTAAGCCACTATTGTTTGCATTCCCTTGATTATTTAAAGCCACGACTTCTTCTTGCGCCTTCGCTAATACTTTAGCTTCCGCTTTTTGACGTTTTAAAAGTGCCTCAATATCCGCTTTCGCCTCATCTAAACTACGCACACCTTCAGGCTTATGCTCAACAACGCGAAATACAATAGAATGCAATTCCCCTACGCTCATTGGTTCAGAATTTGCCCCACCATTTACCAAATCGGTATCAAATAATGCAGACACGATATTCGGATAATTCAGCTCAGCAGGTACATCACTGCGTGAGAATACTGGTGTTTCAACGAGTTTTACTCCAGAAACTTTCTCTGCCTCAACTAACGAAGTAGGATTTTCAAATGCCTTTTCAGCCACTGCTTTTTCAGTCTTATAAAATGCGGCATTCACTAAATCTTGGCGAACCTGATCCGCAATTTGTGTTTTTACCTGCTCCAATGGCAGCTCTGCAGCAGCCTTGCGATCTGTGACTTTTACAATGTGAAATGCATTATCTACACGAATCGGTTGGCTATATTGCCCAACATCTAAGCTATTCGCGGCATCTTCAAGTGCTTTTGGTAACTCGCCCACAACAACCCAACTTAAATCACCACCGTTTTGTCCTGATAATTTGTCCATTGAACGACTTTTTGCTAATTCTGCGAAATCCGCCCCTTGTTGCAAAGCCTGATATACCTCATTAGCATCCTGCTCTGTTGCGAGTTGAATATGTGAAAGACGTTGTTGCCCTTGAGAAACAAACTGTGCTTTATTATCCTGATAGTATTGTGCAATCTCAACATCAGAAACTTGAATGTTCTTTTCAACATCTTCACGAGATAAGTCAAGATACTGTACTTTTACTAGCTCAGGAATCATAAATGCCGACTTATTATTATCGTAATACTGTTGAATTTCCTCATTACTTACCGTTTGTTGCTTAATTTCTTCAGCTAAAGGTAAATTCGCTAAACGTACATCACGTGTTTGAAATAATAACTTTGCTAGCTCTTGTTGCTGTGCGGGTACGACAAAGTCAGTTCCTAACACCCCAAGCTGGAGCTGTTCTAATTGTAAGCCTGCTCGCACATAACTTGCATACGTATCCGCACTAATATTATTACGCGCTAACATTTGTTGATATAAATTATTGTCAAACTTGCCATTAGTTTGGAAAGCTTCCATTGCCACAATCTGCTGCTTAATGCGATTATCACTTACACCTAACTTTAGCTCATTAACATACTGTCTTAATAACTCTTGATCAACCAACTGATTTAAGACGTTATTACGTAGACCTTGCATAAACTGAGGAGAGTCAGCTAACACATCAAACTGCGCGCCTAATTGCTCACTTAAACGCTGATATTCCGCATTATATTGTTGTTGAAACACTTGCTGTGAAATTTCTTCACCATTCACTTTAACCGCAGAAGTATCGACTTGAGAAAACACATAACCTGCAACACCACTCAACACGAATGAGATTGTGATAATTGTCAATAAAATCTTAGCGGCGAGACTATTTGTCGCGCTGCGAAGTTTGTCCATCATAATTAAAACTACCTTATAAATTAGGGCTTCTGATCCTAGATTCCAATTTGACGCAATTATACGCACTATTGGCTTAAAAATAAATAAGCCAGTCATGTATCCATGCTGGCTTTAGCAAAAAATATGAATTAATTTACCGCACTTGCGCCCTTACGACGAGAGACTTTCGCACGTGGTACCTTAACTTTACCAATTGGTATAATTTTAGTAAATTCAACGCCCATTGGTGGGTTAGCCAATGCTAACGACAGCACCTCATCAATAGTTTCTACTGCATGAATAGCAAGTTCAGTTTTCACATTTTCAGGAATTTCGTCCAAATCTTTCACATTATCTTTAGGAATCAATACTGTTTTGATGCCACCACGTCGTGCAGCCAGTAATTTTTCCTTCAAACCACCTATAGGCAATACCTTACCACGTAAGCTGATTTCTCCAGTCATCGCCACATCTGAACGCACCGGATTACCCGTTAAACAAGACACTAATGCCGTACACATAGCAATACCTGCACTTGGTCCATCTTTAGGTGTTGCGCCATCTGGTACATGAATATGAATATCGCGTTTTTCATGGAAATCATTGCTGATCCCAAGTTTATCCGCGCGAGAACGCACTACCGTCATTGCAGCCTGAATAGATTCTTTCATTACATCGCCTAATGACCCAGTATATGTTAGTTTTCCCTTTCCTATAACAGATGCTGTTTCAATCGTAAGTAAATCCCCGCCAACTTCAGTCCAAGCTAACCCCGTGACTTCCCCAACACGATTTTCTGTATCAGCACGGCCAAACTCAAAACGTTTAACACCGAGATACTCTTGTAAATTCTGCGAGTTAACTGTAATCGCCGACAATGTTGTCTCTAATAACAGTTTTTTCACGGCCTTACGGCAAATCTTAGAGATTTCTCTCTCAAGATTACGCACGCCGGCTTCGCGGGTATAATAGCGGATAATATCCAAAATGGCGCTGTCTTCAATCACTAATTCTTTTGCTTTTAAGCCATTTCGCTCCATTTGTTTGGTGAGCAAATGTCTTGTCGCTATATTTAATTTTTCGTCTTCTGTATAGCCAGAAAGGCGAATAACCTCCATACGATCTAGCAATGGTCCTGGAATATTCATTGAATTTGACGTAGCCACAAACATGACATCAGACAAATCATAATCAACTTCTAGATAATGATCATTAAATGTTGTGTTTTGCTCAGGATCCAATACTTCTAATAATGCAGAAGCTGGATCACCACGCATATCCGATGCCATCTTATCAATTTCATCTAATAAGAAGAGTGGATTCTTCACGCCAACTTTCACCATTTTTTGAATAAGTTTGCCTGGTAAAGAACCAATATAAGTTTTACGGTG
Source organism: Conservatibacter flavescens (assembly GCF_002795425.1). Taxonomy (GTDB): domain Bacteria; phylum Pseudomonadota; class Gammaproteobacteria; order Enterobacterales; family Pasteurellaceae; genus Conservatibacter; species Conservatibacter flavescens. The sequence goes on along the minus strand of NZ_PHHA01000019.1, from coordinate 28,897 downwards.
TCCACGTATCTCCGCTTCATCACGCACACCACCTAATGCCATACGCACATATTTACGCCCCGTTGCATTAGCAATAGATTGCCCCAATGACGTTTTACCCACACCAGGAGGGCCAACTAAACATAAAATCGGCCCTTTCAGTTGATTCAATCGACTTTGTACTGCTAAATATTCTAAAATACGCTCTTTAACACGCTCTAAACCGTAGTGTTCTTGCTCTAAAATCTGTTGCGCTTTCGCAATATCTTTTTTCACTTTAGAACGTTTATACCATGGTACTTGTACCATCCAATCAATATAACTGCGAATAACCGTCGCCTCTGCTGACATAGGTGACATCATGCGCAATTTCTGCAATTCCGCTTCTGTTTTTTCTTTTACTTCCGCAGGCATTTTAGCCGCTTCTATTTTCTCGCGTAATTGCTCAATTTCATTGCTTCCCTCTTCCCCGTCACCAAGTTCCTTTTGAATGGCCTTAATTTGTTCATTTAAATAATAATCGCGCTGCGTTTTTTCCATTTGTTTTTTCACACGCCCACGAATACGTTTTTCTACCTGAAGAATATCGGCTTCGGACTCCATCAGTCCCATTAAAAACTCAAGACGTTCGGAAACATTCGTTTTTTCTAATGCTTGTTGCTTATTTTTAACGCTTACCGGTAGGTGAGCGGCTAAAGTATCACTTAGACGTTCAAGATCCTCAATATGACGTAATGCATTAATGACTTCCGGCTGTACTTTTTTATTTAATTTTATGTAATTATCAAACTCAACCAATACCGTCGTTTTTAATACATTTAGCTCATGTTCTTCGCCTAACTCAGAATCCAAAGGGGTCGCTTGTGCCATAAAACACTCCCCTGTATCTTCTAAACGATCAATTCTAGCACGCTGCAATCCTTCCACTAGCACTTTTACGGTGCCATCAGGCAATTTCAATAACTGAATAATATGCGCAATCGTCCCGACACCATGTAAATCATCAACATCTGGCTCTTCTAAATCCGCTTTTTTTTGTGTCACGAGCAGCAACTTCTTATCATTTTCCATTGCTTCTTCTAAACTACGAATGGACTTATCTCTGCCCACAAACAAAGGCATAACCATATACGGAAATACAACTACATCACGTAGCGGCAATACAGAAATCTCTATTTTTTTTGTTCGTTTGGCATTCATAATTCTCTCTCTTAGCTCAAAGCCTATTGATCTTTATTTATAGTTGTTAATAGCCAATATTTAACGACTAGGTTTGCTATATATTGGGATATAAATTAAAAACTCAAGCGTTTTTTTATTTATTTTTCCACCTGACTACATTGCTGACGCACAATTTCAAATAGACAAACACCTGTCGCCACCGATACATTTAATGAAGATACCGTTCCTGACATCGGGATGCTGACTAACTGATCACAATGTTCACGAGTTAAACGTCGCATACCTTCCCCTTCAGCCCCCATCACCAATGCTAAAGCACCAGTGAATTTCACTTGATACAGAGACTCCGTCGCCTCGCCTGCTGTGCCGACTACCCAGATATTATGATCTTGTTGTAGCTCGCGTAGTGTACGCGCTAAATTTGTCACACGAATCAAAGGCACGCTCTCTGCCGCCCCGCAAGCAACTTTACGAGCAATAGACGATAATTGTGCAGATTTATCTTTTGGTACAATCACTGCACATACGCCAGCCGCATCTGCTGTACGTAAACAAGCACCAAGATTATGTGGATCGGTAATCCCATCTAGCACTAATAATAATGGGTTCTGTTTATTGGCTAAAATCTGATCCAGATCCCGTTCATTTAATTCTTTAGCTGGTTGGATGCGCGCAATAATACCTTGATGAACTTCGCCATTGGATTTTTTATCTAATGTTTGGCGATTAACAAACTGAATAGCAATTCCCAAACGAGAGAGTTCATTTAACAAAGGTTGCAAACGCTTATCTTCGCGCCCTTTCAAAACATTAACTTCAATTAAACGTTCTGGCGCACTCTGTAAAAAAGCACTCACCGCATGAATGCCATAAATATTTTCACTCATTATGACTCCCTAAAAAGATAGAAAAAGTGCGGTATAAAACTGATTATTTTTTTAATCTCGGATTAGCGTTTAACGCTTTTCTTCGCAGCTTTCTTAGTCAGCTTTGATTTTTTACCTTTCGCCTTTTCACTTTTGCCTTTGTGCTTACGCTGTTTTTCTAAACTTTCAGCATAACGCATATTTTTCTTTAATTTTTCCTTATTCGTTTTGCCTGCACGACGAGGAGTACGCTGGCTACTGACTAACGAAAAATCGACTTGGCGCTGCTCTAGGCTTACAGCTTCCACCCGAATACGCACTTTATCACCTAAGCGATACAACATACCCGAATTTTCACCAACCAATACTTGTCGAGCCACGTCAAAACGATAATAATCATTATCTAAGCTAGACACATGCACTAAACCATCGATAAATAAATCATCAAGGCGCACAAATAATCCAAATCCTGTCACTGAAGAAATTACCCCATTAAATTCCTCACCCACATGATCTTGCATATATTCACATTTCAGCCAATCTGCAACATCGCGCGTTGCTTCATCAGCACGGCGCTCCGTCATAGAACAATGCTCACCTAATATATCCATCTCATCAAGAGTATAATGATAGCCTCCACCATCAGTTGTTCGCCGTTTACTTCCCTCTTTTTTCGCTAATAAATATTTAATGCCTCGATGCAAAGTTAAATCGGGATAACGACGAATAGGTGAAGTAAAATGCGCATATTCTGCAAGCGCTAAACCAAAATGCCCAATATTATCAGGATCATAGACGGCCTGACTTAAAGAACGTAATAACATAGTTTGAATCAATTCATGATCCGGTCGCTCACGTACCTGTTCTAATAGTTTTGCATAATCTGCTGTTGTGGGTTTTAGACCGCCTTCTAATACTAACCCGCATTCGCGTAAGAAACCGCGAAAAGCCGTTAACTTTTCTTCACTTGGAGTGGCATGAATACGATATAACGCGGCTTCTTGATGCCGTTCCATAAAATTAGCTGCCGCAATATTCGCGAGGATCATACACTCCTCTATGATTTTATGGGCTTCATTACGTACCACAGGTTCAATCCGTTCAATACGTCCTTGAGCATTAAAAATAAACTTGGTTTCTAACGTTTCAAAGTCAATTGCGCCACGTTGACGACGAGCATTCAATAACGCCTTAAACATCTCATATAAATTTTCTAAATGCGGAACAAGCACACAATACCGTTCACGTAAGGTCTCATCTCCTTCTAGGATTTTCCATACTTTGCTATAAGTTAATCGGGCATGAGAGTTCATCACGGCTTCATAAAACTTATATCCCGTCATTTTACCTTTATTGGAGATATCCAATTCACACACCATACATAAGCGATCAACCTGTGGATTCAGAGAACACAGGCCATTGGATAATACTTCTGGTAGCATAGGAATAACCCGGTTCGGAAAATACACTGATGTTCCGCGTTGGTAAGCCTCTTTATCCAATGCAGTGTTCAAACGGACATAATAACTCACGTCAGCAATAGCCACCCAAAGCTTCCAACCGTTACTCTGTTTCTGACAATAAACGGCATCATCAAAATCGCGCGCATCCTCTCCATCAATAGTGACTAACGGCAAATGGCGTAAATCAACTCTTCCCTTCTTAGCTTCTTCAGGCACTTGTTCACTAAAACGCTGAACATACTTTTCAACAGATTTTGGAAACACATGAGGAATTTCATGATTACGCACAGCAATTTCAACTTCCATGCCTTTTGCCATGTTATCCCCTAAAATTTCCACCACTTTGCCAACAGCTTGGGTAAAACTTGCTGTACGAGGTTGCAGTTCCACTACCACAACCTGCCCCATACGCGCCCCTTTACGGTGTTCATTTGGAATAAGAATATCTCGGCTAATACGACTATCATCAGGCACGACATAACCAATTCCTGCTTCAAGAAAAAAACGCCCCACGATCTGTGTCTTACGACTTTCTAACACCCGAACAATGCGAACTTCTTTACGTCCTCGACGATCTATGCCATTGGGTTGCGCTAATACATAATCCCCATGCATAGCGCGCTGCATTTGCACATTAGAAATAAACCAATCTTCTTTCTGTCCATCTATCTGCAAGAAACCATAGCCATCACGATGCCCAACAACCATTCCTTTCAGCAAATCTAATTTTTCTGGCAATGCATAACGCTTACGTTTTGTGAACACCAATTGACCATCATTTTCCATTGCACGTAAACGGCGGCGCATACCTTCTTTCTCAGATTCATCACTGATAGAAAGTGCGGTCAAAATTTCTTCTTTTGTCATCGGGGCATTATGCTCACGAATGATGGACAAAATAAATTCACGACTAGGAATTGGATTTGGATATTTTTTAGCTTCAATATGAAAATTCGGATCGAGGGAGGTCTTTTTCTTTGGCATCGTCTGCTCCTTTGCTAAGTACAAAAATGGGATCAATCGTCCATATAACCTAAACTACGCAGTGCGCGTTCATCATCAGCCCAACCGGATTTAACTTTCACCCAAAGTTCTAGATGAACTTTATTATCAAATAAACGCTCCATATCCTGACGAGCCTCTATTCCAATTTGCTTAATTTTCTGCCCGTTTGCGCCAATGACCATTTTCTTTTGGCCATCACGTTCAACTAAAATTAGCCCATTAACTTCATAGGTACCGCGTTCATTCGTTTTAAATTGCTCAATCTCAACAGTTACCGAATAAGGTAATTCCTCTCCCGTAAAACGCATGAGCTTTTCGCGAATAATTTCTGAGGCCATAAAACGCTGTGAGCGATCTGTTACATATTCTTCTGGAAAATGATGTACACCCTCACGTAACGAATGGCGAACAATAGTTTGCAATTGTTGAACATTATTACCACGTTGTGCTGAAATAGGTACAACATGAGCAAACTCAAATTTACCACTTAATTCTGTAATAAACGGCAGCAAATCATCTTTATTTTTGATGTTATCTATTTTATTAATCGCTAACACCACTGGCGCTTTTGCTTGACGTAATTTATTTAACACCATTTCATCGTCATCATTCCAATGCGTGCCATCAACAACAAAAATAATTAAATCAACATCACCAATTGCACTTGAAGCCGCACGATTCATCAAGCGATTAATCGCCCGTTTTTCTTCAATATGCAGGCCTGGCGTATCGACATACACCGCCTGATATGCACCTTCCGTATGAATACCCACAATTCGGTGGCGAGTCGTTTGGGCTTTACGTGATGTAATCGAAATTTTTTGCCCTAATATCTTGTTTAATAAAGTAGATTTTCCTACATTAGGACGTCCCACAATAGCAATAAAACCACAATAACTTTTTTCCAATGCTATCTCATTTGTATTGAATTCTTCCGTCATTTTATACCTAATTGCTTCAAAATTTGTTCTGCTGCCGCCTGTTCTGCTTTACGCCGACTAGCTCCTAACCCCACAAATGTCTGTTCAATATTTTCCACGCGACATTCCACTTTAAAAGTTTGACAATGGGCTTCGCCTTGAATATCAACGACTTGATAAGTCGGCAAGGCCAAACGACGGCCTTGTAAATATTCTTGTAGCCGTGTTTTGGGATCTTTTTGATTATCGCCAGGCTTAATGGTTTGCAAAAATCCGTGATACCATTGGCGCACAATCTGTGTTGTTTTAATAGGATCGCTATCCAATAAAATAGCCCCAATGATCGCCTCCACACAATCTGATAAAATCGACTCTCGACGAAAACCACCGCTTTTTAATTCTCCGGCACCTAGTCGTAAATAATCGCCTAAATCAAATTCACGTGCTAACATCGCTAAAGTTTGTTCACGCACTAGTGTTGCACGCATGCGACTAAGCTCCCCTTCATTACATTTAGGGAATTGATGATATAAGGCTTCTGCAATCGTAAAATTTAAAATAGCATCGCCCAAATATTCTAAACGCTCATTATGCTTGCTATCCGCGCTACGGTGCGTTAGTGCTTGTTTTAGTAATTCCAAGCGGTTAAATTGATAACCTAATTTACGTTGTAACCGTGCTAATTCATTCATAATTATTGAATTTTTGTAAACATTCGTTCTGTTCTTAATCCCGTTGGCCATTCCCCTGCTTTTTTATCTAAGCTTAGCCAAATATAAGATGCTTTCCCCACAATATTACGTTCCGGCACAAAACCCCAAAAACGGCTGTCCTCACTATTATCACGGTTGTCCCCCATCATAAAATAATGACCTTCCGGTACAACCCATTCTGTTTGTGGATAAAAAAACGGTTCCGGATTATTCAAAATTTGGTGAGTAACATCCCCTTGCTCCGTACGTTCAATTTGAGGTTGTTGATAGTAAACAAATTCAGGATTTGGAACCCCTTCTGAATATTGAAATTTCACAACATCACAATTTTCTTCACAAGGTTTGCCCTCTTTACCATGAATTACCGTTAAGCTACGACTGGCAAGATCATAATGAATTTTATCCCCTCCAATCCCAATTACACGCTTAATATAATCCACAGTAGGTTGTGGCGGAGCCTTAAATACAACTACATCACCACGCTTTGGCTTCCCTGTTTCAACTAGCGTATGTTGAAATACCGGATCCTTAATCCCATAAGCATATTTTTCCACTATCAGAAAATCGCCCACACGCAATGTTGGCTCCATTGAACCTGATGGAATTTGAAATGGCTCAAAAATAAACGAACGTAACACCAACACAAATGCCAATACTGGAAACAAAGAAGAAACAAATTCCGCACCTTCTGATATCGGTTCTATTTTACGCTTTTCATCTTCAGTTAAGATTTTTCCACTGCGCTGTTCTGTACGAGCGACTTGCCGTGCTCGCTTTGGTAGCACAACAAAACGATGGTAACACCACAAAATTCCCGAAAGTGCGGTTAAAATAATTAATAAAATGGAAAATGTATTCGGCAGTTGTAAATGATCGAGCACTTTCCAGCCAATAAAGCCAATCACCAATAAAATTGGAAGAAACCATTTTTGCATAGTTAATCCTTACCTACATGTAAAATCGCTAAAAACGCTTCTTGCGGTACTTCAACATTACCTAAAGACTTCATTCGTTTTTTCCCTTCTTTTTGTTTTTGAAGGAGTTTCTTCTTACGGCTGACATCCCCTCCATAACATTTTGCTAATACATTCTTACGTAATTGCTTCACCGTAGAACGAGCGATAATATGATTGCCTATGGCTGCTTGGATCGCAATATCAAATTGTTGGCGAGGAATTAACTCTTTCATTTTTTCAACTAATTCTCGTCCGCGATATGGCGCATTATCTTTATGCACAATCAAGGCCAACGCATCGACACGCTCCCCATTGATCATAATGTCCACGCGCACCATATTGGCACTTTGGAAATGTTTGAAACCATAATCCAAAGAAGCATAGCCTCGAGAAGTCGATTTTAAGCGGTCGAAAAAGTCTAATACCACTTCTCCCATAGGAATTTCATACGTCAACGCCACCTGATTACCATGATAAACCATATTCGTCTGCACACCACGTTTTTCCACACATAATGTGATGACATTACCCAAATACTCCTGTGGTAACAACATATTACATTCTGCAATAGGTTCTCGAATGTCAGCAATATTATTTAGAGGAGGCAATTTAGACGGACTGTCTACATAAACAATCTCACCATTTGTTTGCTCAACCTCATAAACTACTGTAGGCGCTGTAGTAATCAAATCCAAGTTATATTCACGCTCTAAACGCTCTTGGATAATCTCCATGTGCAACAAGCCTAAAAATCCGCAACGGAAGCCAAATCCTAATGCAGTCGAATTTTCTGGTTCATAAAATAAAGAAGCATCATTAAGGCTTAACTTACCTAACGCATCACGGAAAGCCTCATAATCATCCGAACTAATTGGGAATAAACCCGCGTATACTTGTGGTTTCACTTTTTTAAAACCCGGCAACGCTGACAGTGCTGCATGATTATGATGGGTTAAAGTATCACCTACAGGCGCACCTAAAATGTCTTTAATCGCACAGACAACCCAACCTACTTCACCGCAATTGAGCACTTGTGTATCCACTTGCTTCGGCGTGAAAATACCTAATCTATCCACATTATAAGACAACCCTGTGGACATCACTTTTATCTTATCGCCTTTTCTTAAGGTACCGTTTTTAATGCGAACTAATGACACCACGCCCAAATAGTTATCAAACCAAGAATCAATAATTAAAGCTTGCAAAGGTGCTTCAGGATCGCCTTCTGGCGCAGGTATTTTAGCGACAATTTCTTCTAAAACATCATGGATCCCCACCCCTGTTTTTGCAGAACAGCGCACAGCCTCAATAGCATCAATACCGACAATATCTTCAATTTCCTCAGCCACTCGCTCAGGATCTGCAGCAGGCAAATCAATTTTATTTAAAATTGGAACCACTTCTAGATCCATTTCAATTGCCGTATAACAATTCGCTAACGTTTGAGCTTCCACACCTTGTCCAGCATCAACAACTAATAATGCCCCTTCACAAGCCGCTAAAGAACGGGATACTTCATAAGAAAAATCCACGTGACCAGGGGTATCAATAAAATTTAGTTGATACGTTTCTCCATCATTGGCTTGATAATTTAAGGTCACGCTTTGTGCTTTAATCGTAATCCCACGTTCTCTTTCAAGATCCATAGAATCTAGCACTTGTGCGGCCATTTCACGATCAGATAAACCGCCACAGGTTTGGATTAAACGATCTGATAATGTTGATTTACCATGATCGATATGGGCTATAATCGAAAAGTTTCTTATATTCTTCATATTTAAGGCTTTTGTAGTCTTATATTAACATCATTTTTTTAACAATATATAAACGATGGATTGTACCTGAATATCATGTCAAGCGCTAGGAAATAATGAGGGCGCCAACTTACTCAGGCGCCCCATTCAAATCATAAAAGTGCGGTCAAAAATAAAAAAGATTTTATTCACCACGCACTACATTTAATGCTGCTGAACTTTGCGCTACAGGCATAATTTCAATACGATTCACATTCATATGTGCAGGACATTGATAAATCCACAATACGGTATTCGCAATATCTTGTGGTAAAATCGCTTCTACATTTTCATAGACTTTTGCAGCCCGCTCATCATCGCCTTTAAATCGAACGTTAGAAAACTCCGTTCCGCCACATAAGCCCGGTTCAATATTGCTTACTCGAAGACGTGTACCGGCCAAATCCGCACGTAAATTCAAGCTAAACTGTTTTACAAAAGCTTTCGTTGCGCCATATACATTCCCACCTGGATATGGGTATGTCCCCGCAATAGAACCTAAATTAATAATATGTCCTCGATTACGCGCCACCATATCAGGTAGAATTTTATGAGTTAAACGCACTAATCCTAATACATTCGTATCAATCATAGTTTGCCAGTCCGCAAAATTTGCCCGTTGCGCAGGTTCTAGACCTAATGCTAGACCAGCGTTATTCACTAATACATCAATTTCGCGCCATGATACCGGCAAACTTGCCAGTGCAGTGTCAATCTGTTTATCGTCAGAGACATCCATTTGTAGAGGATAAAAATGATCACCTAATTCTTGTTTTAAGGCATTTAACTTTTCCAAACGGCGAGCCGCGCCAATGACCTTATAACCGGCTTGCACAAAAGTACGACAAATTGCTTCTCCAAAGCCTGCTGAAGCGCCCGTAACTAATACTGCCATATACTTCTCCTTACAACTGATTTAAATAATTTTTTCCACCTAGTTGGCGCATTTGTCTCAAAATCCAAGTTTGTTTATGGCGAACATACGCACTAGGTTTCTTCACTTGATAAATAATGGGGTTAGGTAACACAGCGGCTAACAAAGCGGCCTCCTGTTGGTTCAACTTTGCCGCAGGTTTATTGAAATAATACTGACTTGCCGCTTCTACTCCAAACACCCCTTCTCCGAACTCTGCAATATTCAAATAGACTTCCAAAATTCGTTGCTTAGACCATAGCATTTCCACTAAAAATGTCAGAGGTAACTCAATAGCTTTTCGTAGCCAGCTTTGACCATGCCATAAATATAAATTTTTCACGGTCTGCTGAGAGATCGTCGAACCGCCTCTTAAACGTTTTGTATTTTTATTATTTTTAACCGCACTTTTAATCGCAGCCCAGTCCACACCGGCATGTTCTACAAAACGCTGATCTTCTGCCGCTATCACAGCAAGCTGCATTGGCCACGCGATTTCCTCTAAACTCACCCACTGATAACGCAGTTCATAGTCTTTTTCACTTTGCAACCAATCTCCGATAACTTGCTGGGCCATATAAGCTGAAAAAGGGACTGGGGCCACGCGCAATAATAGCGTTAAAGCAAAAATCCCCAATAAACCATAAATGAATAGCTGACAAAATAAGGATTTCAGCCTTTTTTTCATCTGTCTAGGAGACCAACTAACCCGTCGTACTTTGCTCATCTAATTGTTCTTTAATCCATTCCATGAACTGTGGATCCATCGTTTTTATCATATTGGAACCGCGCGTAATCGTTGCCGCACTCGTTCCTAAGTTTTGCTGAATTTCTCGCTGAGGAATCGTTTTATCTAATAATTGCTTCACTATTTGTAAACGTAATCCTAAAGCATCACGCTCATCTGGCGTTAATAATAACATCAGTAATTCTTGCTCTTTGCCTTGCGCGATAGCTAAACGCAGCATACCAATGAAAGCGTTCCACTGTTCTAAATTTCGACTTAAATACATATGATCTCCTTACATAGATATACTATCTTACTAGTATACTCGATCATATTCGGCTTTGCTAAACTTTCTCTGTGGCTTACCTTGCAAAATTTGATAATAGTAATCATAAACTAGGACATTCTGCACATAGCCCCGTGTCTCATAAAACGGAATTGAGGCAATGAACTCCGCCATATTTAAACGTTGGTTCGAGCGAGCTAGCCACTGCTCTACACGGGAACCTCCGGCATTATATGCCGCGGCAATTAAAATGCGGTTATCGCCATATTTATCGTATAACTCCTGCAAGTGAGCGGTACCTAACATGATATTATTAAATGGCTCAAATAACTGCTGCTGATCTGAGTAAGGCAAGCGGAATTTCTCAGCGGTAGCTTTGGCTGTACTTGGTAATAATTGCATTAATCCCATTGCATTGGCTGAAGAAGACACATTTGGTCGCCATGCGCTTTCTTGGCGAGCAATTGCCATCGCAAAAGTGCGGTTAATTTTTTTATTTTTTAAATGTAAATCAAACCAATCAATATAAGCATTGGGTAAACGCAACCCGATGTACCCCCAAGCCTTAGCCTGAATAGTGGCTTCAACGCCTAAATCAAACCATTCTTGCTCTTTTGCATATTGGCTTAGTTGTAATTTTTGTTCAAAACTTGCATGTTGAAGTAACGTATTCCATTCCCGATTTATATTCACCGAATGGCTGGCACTGCCTAGATAACGTAACTCAGAAATACGTGCTAATCCAGCTTGGGCGGTTTGTGTAATGTCTATGCCACTCGGATTTGTGATGTCCAACATTTTAGGCTGATAAGTCATACCTAAATCTGCCGCAGCCAACATCGGATAAAACCCACGCTGCTGGCTTAATTGGGCTAAAATCTTTTTGCCTTCTTCACGCTGCTGATGAAATTGTAAATTTTTAGCTCGCCAATATTGCCACTCATCTTTCTGCTTTCCTTCATCTGAAAGTAAATCTAACCAAAGTGATAAATCAGATTTTTGTCGAATCGCAGTACGTAAACGACGTTCTGTTTGGCGATCTTCTTTTAATATTGGAATCTGAGCATCACGCCATTGTTGTAATTCCGCAATATTGGTATCAAAAATTTGCCATAACAGCGCTGATTTCCACTGATTTATTTCCTGTTCATTCAATTGAAAATGTGTCGCCCATGCCTGATAAGGAGCAAACGGATCGGTGATATCTACAATCGTATTTTCTTTTATACCACGAATAAACAAAGGAAAAGCAGCTAGCACGATACGCTTATTTTGTACATTGCTTTCTGCATTTTCAATAAAACTCGGTAATGTACTTGGAGTCTTCAATAATGTTTGTAAAGTCGTAATAAACCCGTCTTCACCATATCCTGCTGTCAAGCTAGCGAGTACATGACTATTTCTCGCCTCAAAAGCCAATAATGCCCGCTGTTGTAAATATTCTGTAGTTAGCCCACCTTGCGCATGCCATTGTTTAAATATCGGCATACAACTATTTGGCAAATTTTGCCCTGTCAACCAAATGTCAGCCAGTGCTTTCTCTTGTTCAGCATTAAACTTCTCTGCTGGTTTTGTTTGAGAATATAACTCTGCATTTAAAACTAAACAGCGATTTGCTGTATTATTCGGTAAGTCAGTTTGTGCGGCTAAAATGGTTTGCCATGCTTGCTGTTTTTCTAATGCGTTCGCCCAGCGATTCATCAAATCATTAACAAAATAAGTCGGGAGATCAGGATGCTGCTGTTTAAATTTTTGAATGTCTGGCAAAGTGAGGGCCTGATTCAGCCCTTTTACTCGTAACCACTGATATTTAGCATAAGGATACAGGGCATAAGTCTCAATGTCTTGCAACATATCCTGTACCAAAGCCAGTGTTGTTTCATTTTGAGAAATAGTGAGGAGCTGAATAATTTTTTCATAAGTTGCGCGTTGTTTTTCGCGATTTATCGGCAACGCCTCTACACGATGGTAATCTGCTTGTTTACTTTCAATCGTAGTTGTAGTTGATGACTTAGGGGCTTCTGCAATGGCCCCTGTGGTCATCATCACACCTACAATCCCTGAGATTATTGACTTTAAATACATATTATCCCTCTTAAATAACAGCCTATTCTTTTGACTTTCAAGAGGAAGACAAGTTCCATTTTCTCAGCCATTCAAGCAAAATTTACATCCACGCATTATTGCGGATAATACCTACCGCGATTCCTTCAATTTCAAAATAAGGTTCTTCGGCTAAATTCACAACAATTGGTTCAAAATCCTCATTTTCCGCATGGAGATACACCATCGCTCCCTGACGTTCAAGGCGTTTTACCGTAACCTCATTTTCAATACGCGCAACAATAACTTGCCCATTTCTCACATCTTTCGTGCTATGTACCGCCAATAAATCACCGTCTAATATGCCGATATCTTTCATTGATTCGCCAGACACTTTTAACAAAAAATCAGCTGGCGGTTTAAACATATTGGCATCCACCTTATACGTTGCCTCAATATGCTGTTCTGCTAGAATCGGTTCTCCCGCTGCAACTCGCCCGATTAAAGGAAGCCCTTCTTCTTCGTATTCATCTTGTTCTAATAACAAACGAATGCCTCGTGACATACCAGAAACAATTTCAATAACCCCTTTACGGGCTAATGCTTTAAGATGTTCTTCTGCTGCATTAGGTGAACGAAACCCCAATTCCCGTGAAATCTCGGCGCGAGTGGGTGGCATTCCCGTTGTTTCTAGATGATGTTTGAGAAAATTATAAACTTCTTGTTGTCGAGCGGTGAGCGCTTTTAGTGGTTTCATGGCAACTCCTAGACTGTCTTTTTATACAATATATCTGACATAATATACAGTATATTATGGAATTGCAACCTTAATCCTATGGAAAGCGAGAAATAATTTTGTGAGCTGGATAGAATTCTTAAAAGGCAATTCTCATTACATTGTATTTTTATGATAGACTAAGAGGAATTTTTTATTTTAACGGATATTACTATGTCAAGTTGTCTTAATTTATATAGAAAAGTATTGAATTCCCCATTGTCATTATTGGTAAAAGAAAATCCGATTCCCCATAATCCTATCGAAGAATTAAAACTAAATACTGAACAGCCATTTGTCTATGTATTACCTTATACTTCACAAACCGATTTGCTTATTTTTCGTAAAAATTGTTTAAGTGTGGGATTACCCGATCCGTTAGAAGAGAATAATATTCATAATACAACCCTACCTCGCTTTGTGTTTTTAGACGAAGGACGTCGTATTTTCCGGACAAAAGGCGCCAAAAAAGAGACTGAAAAAGTATTCTATCGCTATCTTGAGTTACATCATACTTATCCTGATTTAGACGTTCAATTGATTCCGGTTTCAGTCCTTTGGGGACGAGCGCCTGGGCATGAAGAGCAAATTAATTTGCCCGATCTACGTTTAGTGAGCGGTATTCGCAAAACCATCAATATTGCGTGGTTTAGACGAGACACATTTGTCCGTTTCTCCCAAGCTGTTTCGTTACGTTATATGGTGCGTGAGCACGGTGCAGACCAATCTATTGCACAAAAATTAGCGCGTGTAGCCAAAATGCATTTTGCCAAGCAGCGAATATCTGCGACAGGCCCTCGTTTACCAAACCGCCAAGCAATGTTTAATAAATTGTTGCAGTCACCGACTATTTTGGCAGCAATTGAAGATGAGGCAAAAAATAAAAAAATTACGACCAAAAAAGCAACCGTTGAAGCCCGAAAAATTCTTGATGAAATTGCTGCGGATGTCAGCTATGAAGGGCTGCGTATGGCAGATCGATTCTTGCGCTGGTTATGGAATAAGCTCTATCAAGGTATTGCCGTTGAAAATGCAGATCGGGTGCGTAAATTAGCTTTAGAAGGGCATGAGATTGTTTATGTTCCTTGCCATCGTAGCCATATTGACTACTTATTACTCTCTTATGTGTTATACCATCAAGGACTGTTTCCACCACATATTGCGGCGGGCATAAATTTAAATTTCTGGCCAGTAGGCGGATTATTCCGTCGCGGCGGTGCTTTCTTCATTCGTCGAACGTTCAAAGGCAACCGCCTATATTCTACAATTTTTCGTGAATACCTAGCAGAGTTATTCCATCGTGGTTATTCTGTAGAATATTTCATTGAAGGTGGTCGTTCTAGAACCGGTCGTTTACTTGCACCGAAAACAGGAATGATGTCTATGACACTTCAAGCCCTACAGCAAGGTCAAACACGACCAATTACTATTGTTCCGGTTTATGTTGGTTATGAACATGTGCTTGAAGTAGATACCTATGCAAAAGAACTTCGAGGGGCTGCTAAAGAAAAAGAAAACGCAGGTTTAGTATTAAGAGTGATCAAAAAACTACGTAATCTTGGAAAAGGCTATGTGAACTTTGGTGAACCTATCTTATTAAACAATTATTTAAACCAGTATTATCCAGAATGGAAAGAATCTTCAACAAACGAGGAGCGCCCAGCTTGGTTTTCTCACGCGGTCGATGCCGTGTCTCATCAAGTAATGATAAATATTAATAAAGCCGCCGCCGTTAATGCCATGAATTTAACCGGAACTGCATTATTATCGTCACGTCAACGCGCTTTATCTCGTGAACAGTTATTAGAGCAGCTGGACAGTTATCAACAGTTCCTGCAGCAAGTTCCTTACTCTGAAGATGTGATTATTCCAACTGAATCGCCAAACGAGATGTTAGAACATGTATTAGGACTTGATCGCGTTGGTGTATTAAGTGAAAAAGATAATTTTGGTGAAATTATTCGTTTGGAGCGTAATTCTGCGGTATTAATGACTTATTATCGTAATAATATTCAGCATCTTTTCGTTCTTCCCTCATTAGTCGCTAGCATTGTGTTACATTATGAAGCCATTCAAAAAGCGCTCGTATTAGAGGCTGTCACAAAGCTATACCCATTCTTCCAAAGTGAGTTATTTTTACATATTCCAATGGAAAGATTACGTGAGCATATTGAACAAATTATTACGGAATTACACCGCCAAGGCCTAATAAAATACAATGAAAATATGCTAAGCATTAATAAACCTCGAGTGCGCACCTTGCAGCTATGGTCAGCCGGTGTGCGTGAAATTTTACAACGTTATTTTATTACGCTGAGTTTATTACAAAACGATCCAAATATCCCACGCCCTGTCTTAGAGAAAGAGAGCCAATCTGTTGCACAGCGTTTATCTGTGTTGCATGGTATTAACGCGCCTGAGTTTTTTGATAAAGCGGTATTTTCTGCTTTTGTCGCAAGCTTAAAAAGCAATGACTATTTCGATGAACAAGGGGCTGCGATCACAGATAAGATTGACGAGATTGCGGCAATCCTCACCAAAATCATTTCCCCTGAAGTGAATCTCACCATTCAAAGTGCAATCGAAAAGGGAGAGGGGCAAGAATAAAAACTGACCAAAACAGACCGCACTTTTATCCGTTAGTGGGCAGTCACACTGCCCTATTTTCCTTTACGAATCCAATATTGGAAAGGCGGATTGTCTACCTGACTGGCCAATAAGGTATGATCCATAAATTGACAAAAACCAGGAATATCACGCTTACTCGCAGGATCATCTGCAAGCATCAGGAGAATTTCTCCATCTTGCATATGACGAATTTGTTTACGAACTAACATCACAGGTTCAGGACAACGCAATCCTATTGCATCAAGAGTCTGGCTTGGGATAATTTCAGTTATATCAGTCATCATATAAAAACTTCGCATTCTTAATCAGAATACTCTATCATACACCAAAGTGCGGTCAAAAATCAGGAACTATTTATGTCACGTATGCAAGAATTATTTCAACAACATCTCCAACACTTACAACAACTCAGTCAAGATGCCATCTTCCGTAGCCATTTAGAGGGGATTTGGATTCATGCGGGGCAAGAAGAGTATTATTTTTTAGATGACCAAACAAAGCCTTTCAAAATCAACCCGTTATTTAATTATTTTGTCCCGAATACCACTGCTGAAGGATCTTGGCTATATATTGATGGGACAAATAAACCTCATCTATATTTATACTCTCCCCAAGATTATTGGCACTACACAGCGCCACCACAAGATGACTTTTGGACAACAGCATTTGAATGGACCATTTTATCTCATAAACAAGACATTATTCCTTTCTTAAAAAATACTACTCGCTGTGCTTATTTGGGTGCACATGATAATTGGGCCTCAGAACTCGGATTTCATCAAATTAATCCTCAAAAAATACTGAATTTTTTCCATTATCACCGCAGTATAAAAACAGATTATGAAATAGCCTGTATGAAACAAGCGCAATCGATCGCTTATATGGGCCACCAACATATTCAACAATGTTACCTACAGGCTGAGCACAGTGAATACACATTAAATCTCGCCTATCTGCAAGCCACAAAGCAAACCGATATTTCCGTACCATATAGCAATATTATTGCCTTTAATCAACACGCGGCCACCTTGCATTACACTCAGCTTTCTCATGAAATCCCCGCACAAAAACATAGCTTATTAATTGATGCTGGTGCAAGCTATCTAGGCTATGCTGCAGACATTACCCGTACTTATTCATTTGAAAATAATGAATTTGCCGCCATGATTCAAGCAATGGATCAGGTAAAACATCACATTATTGCCAGTTTACAAGTTGGCTATAATTTTCTTTCATATCACACACATATGCACCAAATGATTTCAAACATCATACATGACTTTGATCTTGTGCATTTATCTGCAGATGCTATTTTTGAGGAGGGCATTAGTCGCACATTTTGCCCTCATGGACTTGGGCATTTACTGGGATTACAGGTTCATGATACAGGTGGGTTTCTACAAAATATTCGAGGTTCTCACAAAGCGCCGCCCGATATTTATCCTAGTCTACGTTGCACTCGTGATTTACAACCCAATATGGTACTCACCATTGAACCGGGATTTTATTTCATTGATATGTTATTAGATCATTGGAAAAATCACGCTTTATCTCGCTATTTTAATTGGGAAAAGCTTGCCAAACTCCGTGTCTATGGCGGCATTCGAACCGAAGATAACGTACGCATTCTACCGAATGGGGTCGAAAATCTCTATGAGGCTTAGATCTAACTAAAAAGTGTGAGTTAGCTCACCAAATATGTAAATTTAATTTGTCAAAATAACACAATTACTCATATAATCTTGTTTTATTATATGGTTAAACCAATTCATTCCAAAATTAAGCAAGTGAGCACAAAGAAAAATCACACAACAAACGAGCTTGACCATGTGTTGAATGAAGTTGAAAAACGATAAAAATGAGAATTAGGAGTCAAATATGTTATACAGTATTAAACGCTTTTTTCAGTTAGAGTCCGCGAGTGGGATCTTATTGCTTGTTTTCGCATTACTTGCCATTATTTTAGCCAATACCAATGTCAATTCATTTTATTTTGCCTTATTAAATATGCCCGTCAGTATCCAAGTCGGCCCGCTTATTTTAGATAAAGACTTTATCCACTGGATTAATGACGGCTTTATGGCGGTTTTCTTTTTATTAGTTGGTTTAGAAGTAAAAAGAGAATTACTGGAGGGTTCACTCTCCACTTATCAACAAGCGATTTTTCCTGCTGTTGCCGCCATTGGGGGAATGGTGGTTCCCGCAATTGTGTATTATTTCATAACACAGTCTGAGCCTGCGTTACACAACGGGTGGGCTATTCCTATGGCAACAGATATTGCTTTCGCTTTAGGTATTGTTGCGCTATTAGGTAAACAAGTGCCATTGCCACTTAAAGTCTTTTTACTTGCTTTAGCAATTATTGATGATTTAGGCGCCATTGTTATTATTGCGTTATTTTATTCAAGTGGCCTCAATTTGCTTTCTTTAACCATTGCAACTCTAGCAATCATTGTATTATTTATCATGAATCGCTTTAAAGTAACTTCGCTGTGCGCCTATATGTTTGTGGGATTAATTCTATGGGCAGCTGTTTTAAAATCTGGCGTACACGCTACACTAGCGGGTGTGATTATTGGGTTTTGTATTCCGTTACGTGGTAAAAATGGAGAAGAGCCGCTACATACTTTTGAACATATTTTAGCACCTTGGTGTTCATTCTTCGTTCTTCCTCTCTTTGCTTTCGCTAATGCAGGGGTATCATTAGGCAATATTAGTCTTGATATGCTCACCTCTCCACTCCCATTAGGTATTGCATTAGGATTATTATTAGGTAAGCCTATTGGGGTATTTGCCTTTAGCTATATTGCCGTAAAATTAAATATTGCTAAATTACCAGAAGGCATTAATTTTAAACAAATTCTTGCGATCGCCGTACTATGTGGTATTGGTTTTACTATGTCTATGTTCCTTGCAGGCCTTGCCTTTGAAGGTGCTGTCGGTGAAAATATTAATACTTTATCTCGTTTAGGTATTTTATTAGGCTCTACATTATCCGCGATTATTGGCTATGTATTACTCAACCGTACGACCAAAATGAATAAATCATATGCATCTTAATTTTAATCAGCTTTACTATTTTTGGCTTGTCTGTAAAACCGGTTCTGTGACCCAAGCGGCACAGAGCCTAAATTTAACCCCCCAAGCAGTCACAAGCCAAATTAGAGCATTAGAACAACGTTTTAACGGAAAACTATTTAAGCGCCATGGGCGTGGCGTTGAACCAAGCCAACTGGGACAGCTCATTTTTCGTTATTGTGAAAAAATGTTTACGTTAAGCCAGGAGATGATGGAAATCGTTAACTACCACAAAGAAAACTATCTGCTTTTTGATGTGGGGGTTGCAGATGCGCTTTCAAAATCATTAGTCAGTAAAATCCTGCAACGCGTGGTGAGCCAAAATAACAGCATGCGATTACGTTGTTTTGAATCGACACATGAACTACTTTTGGAGCAATTACGCCAACATAAACTTGATATGCTCCTTTCTGACTGTCCAATAGACTCGGCTCAACAAGCCGGCATTTATTCTGTCAAACTCGGGGAATCCGATCTCAGTTTCTTTGCCTTAAACCCAATCTTAACTAAACCGTTTCCGGCCTGTTTAGAAGACAATCCAATGTTATTACCGGGTGGACGAACAGCATTAGGACGAAAAGTACAATCTTGGTTAAACCAGAAAGGTTTAAACGTCGATATCATTGGAGAATTTGACGATGCGGCGCTCATGAAAGCCTTTGGCTTATCACAAAATGCGGTTTTTATTATTCCTACGGTGTGTAAAGAAGAAATTGAAGGTTTAGTCGAAATAGGGCGCACACATGAAATTACGGAATCTTATTATGTTATCTTTGTTGACCGTATGGTCCAACACCCATCAGTCAAAGCCATTTGTGATGAAAACTTTGACGATATATTTCTCCATACGTCTACAAAAAATCCAAAATATTAACCGCACTTTCTCCTAAACATATAAAAAATCCCTGCAAACACAGGGATTTAAATATATTAACGAACTTAGAAGATCGCTTCAATACGTAAAAAGGCTCGCAAGTAATGACTACGATCCTCACGCTTATCATTGTAATAACTTAATTCAGGTTGAATAAACAGCCATTGCCGTAAAATGGGTTGGCGATAACTGATAAATGGACCATATGTGTTTAAGCTACCTTCTTTATCTTTAAAATATCCACCTGCAAATAGACCATAATTTAAGCGCTTGTTGCCGGTAAAATTATGTTGTCGATATAAACTATTTCCCCAAACCGTTTCTTCTTTTTTAAGATCATTCGTATATTGCAAATATATACTGTTTGCCGTGAATGTAGTTTCAGTATCATCATGTTTAAGTTCTACATTCCCACGCACATAATGTTTACTGTCTATGCCATAGCGGTAAATGGCTTCAGCACGTACACTATAATCATCTTGAAGCGCCCAAATTTTTTCACCTTTTGCACGCAAATATAAGTCATCCCCCGATCGAATCCCGATATCAAAATCCAAATCGACACCAAGATCATCAGGTAATGTCGACCAGCGTAATGCTAATGAAGAGTTATCATTACGAGCTTGCGTTCTATTGTAATGCTTATCTTTCGGTTTATCGGTGTAATTATTATCAAGGTGGGTTTCGGTAATCTCTGTATCTAAAGACTCATCACCGAATACCAAGCTAAAACGACGTTTTAACGCAGGTAAACGTAATTTCCCGCGTACACGAGGTTTTATGGAGTAACCATCATAACGATTCCATTGATTATCTAGCATTACGCGTATAGATGCTGTTGCTGGATTATTGGGATCAGTTTCATCAAACCAAGAATCAATAGAATTAGCCCAAGAATGCAATGTACTACGAATACTACCGTGCTGTTCATCAACCCATAGTTTTTTTTCAACCGGCTCTGTTGTTTCTGCTTGTATCGAAAAGGACAAGCTACTGAACAAAAGGCCGCAGAAGAGCGGTCGAATCACGAAGAATTTTTTATACATGGTTTACCTCATGGTCTTAAATGTTCAAGGGAATAATACACTTATACTCCGATAGATACAATACAAGGCATTTGTAGCCATCGTAAAAAAGCCTCCCAAATGCTATAAAAACACAAATTGATAACATTTAACACTTAATAAACCAAAATCAATTCCTAAAACCAATCATAATAATAGATTGATAACCCTTACCTATTATTTATAATAGACTTGCTCTCAAACAAGACGAAACTCAAGGAGAATATTTTATGTCTAAAATTCAAGTATTAAAAACACTACATGCTACGCTTAAATCGTTCACTTTCGAAATGCAAAAATACCACTGGATGATCAAAGGCAAAGGTTTTTATGAATTACATAAAGCTTTTGAAGGTCTCTATAATTGGGGATTTGAACAAGAAGATGAAATTGCAGAACGCTTATTAATCATTGGCGACAAACCATTATTAAACTTAACTGAAGTTATGCAACTCAATCAAATCAATGTACTGCCTGAAAATGAATTAACTGAAGCCAATATGATTAACAATCTAAAAAATAGCTTTGATGTATTTTTAAATTTAGCAAGACAAGGACTAGAATTATGCGAAAATGATGTAGGAACAGATTCGCTATTATCCGATTTCATTGCTGATGTAGAAAAACAAGCTTGGATGCTTAAGGCCTATCTTGCTTAAAATTAACTAAAAATGAACCGCACTTTTAAGGTGGGGAACTTCCCCACCTTATCCATTTTCTTCAAACCAACTTTCTAAAATTAGACAAGCGGAAATACTATCAATTTTCCCTTTTTGCAACGCTTTAAAACCGCCACGTTCAAAAATTTCAGCACGCGCTTGTGTTGTTGTCAGGCGCTCATCTTGTAATTGTACTTTAACGCCAAAGCGCCCATGTAAACGAGCAGCAAATTTTTTAGCCCGCAGTGTTAGCATTTGCTCAGTGCCATCCATATTCAACGGCAATCCGACTACCACGATATCGGGCCGCCATTCTTTTATGACTCGTTCAATCGCATTCCAATCCGGAACGCCATCTTGTGCTTTAAACGCGGGCAATCCCTGCGCCGTACCGGTAATGCTTTGCCCTACAGCACAACCAATGCTCTTGGTACCGAAATCAAACGCAATCGCAGTTAATTCCATCAGCAATGCCCAGCCTGATAAGCAAGGTTACTATGCTGAATGCCTAATAGCTGAGTTGCCTCTAACCAACGCTGATCACAAGGCACATCAAACAGAATTCGTTCATTCGCAGGCACCACTAACCAAGAATCATCTGCAATTTCTGCTTCTAATTGATTTGGCAACCAACTCGAACAGCCTAGTGCCACTAAATATTTATCTGGTTCAAATGGTGTACCAAATGTATCAACAATATCACCAGATGTGGTCAATAATAAATTATCCGTTATGCGATAACTATGCTGAAAATCTTGAAACGCTTTGGTATGCAAAATAAAGCCATTCTCTAAATTAACCGGCCCGCCAGCTAATACTACCTGCTCTGGATAATGACGTGAACTGGCCATCATAAAATTCATCTTCGCTACTAATTCTGCCACCGTCAAATCGGTTGGTTGAGTCAGTACTAATCCCATTGATCCCTGCTCATTATGCTCACAAATATAAATGACGGAGCGGTAAAAATATTCATCTGTAAGATGTGGCATTGCAATAAGAAAATGATCTTGTAACTCCATATTGCCTCCTATACACTAATTAACCTAAATCACCAAAGCAGAGCTGTAACGCGCTTATCGCCACTAAAGCTGCTGTTTCCGTTCGCAATACTCGCTTGCCTAACAAAACATCGGTAAAGCCTTGCTGCTTAGTACGCTCAATTTCTTGTGGCGATAATCCCCCTTCTGAACCGATCAATAAACGCACGCCTTCATTAGGAATCCCCGGTAAAGTACGAATAGAGTATTGCGCTCTAGGATGCAAATTCAATTTCAATGCGCCATCTTGTTCTGCGCACCAATCTTGTAGCTTCATCATTGGTCGTATTTCTGGAATCACATTACGTCCACACTGTTCACAAGCCGCAATGGCAATTTTTTGCCACTGCTGGATTTTTTTCGTCATGCGTTCAGCATCTAACTTCACTCCACAGCGTTCGGACCATAAAGGCGTAATCACATTCACCCCTAACTCCACAGACTTCTGAATCGTAAATTCCATACGTTCACCACGCGACATTACCTGCCCTAAATGAATAGATAAATTTGATTCTTTATCTGCCCATTGGCTATCCCCGATCTCCACAATAATTTGCTTCTTATCTGCTTGTAAAATCTTGGCTGAATAAATATGGTTACTTCCATCAAATAATTCAAGTGCCTCGCCAACGCCCATACGTAAAACCCGTCCGACATGATTTGCCGCCTCTTCACTAAGCTGACAAATACGCTGGGTTGCTAAAGGCTCTGGATGATAAATTCTTGGAATGCGCATAACTAATGTGATATGAAATAGAATATAGAATAAAGCTATTCTAACAAATAGCCATAAAGAATTGAAAAGAATTTGTTGTCGAACCACTCATGAGTGATTCAACAACAATATCAATCGTATAGGCGCTTAATTTGATCTATACGTATGAAGTGGTTATTTTACACGTGAAACATATTCACCTGAGCGCGTATCTACGCGAATAACTTCACCAATCTGTACAAATAATGGAACTTTAACCACAGCACCGGTACTTAATGTTGCTGGTTTTCCGCCGGTGCCTGCAGTATCACCTTTCAAGCCAGGATCTGTATCCACAACTTCTAATTCCACAAAGTTTGGTGGAGTAACATTGATAGGGGAGCCATTCCATAAAGTAATGATACATTCAGCTTGGTCTAATAACCATTTTTCAGCCTCACCAACCGCTTTAGCATCCGCAGAATATTGTTCAAATGTTTCTGGGTGCATAAAGTACCAAAAGGCTTCATCTTTATAAGAATAAGTTAAGTTTAAATCCATCACATCAGCCGCTTCAACAGAAGTGCCTGATTTAAAGTTAACATCTAATACCTTACCCGAAATTAATTTACGAATACGCGTACGTGTAAATGCCTGCCCTTTACCAGGTTTCACAAATTCATTCTCAATAATAACGCAAGGTTCGCCATCTTGCATAAATTTTAGACCTGGTTTGAAATCAGTGGTAGTATATGTAGCCATGTTTTCCTCAAAGATATAATTAGCTAGTTTTAAAAGTGTGTATTTTAACTCAAAATTCCCCTATTAGAGAAGAGCAAAGTTGGACAGATTACCTTGCTAATGCGATTTCTGATCCTAAAGTACTCTTGGAAACACTTTCATTACCCGTTTCTGATTTTGAAAAAGACCTTGCCGCACGCCGTTTATTTCCACTACGTGTCCCAATTCCTTTCGTCAATAAAATGAAAAAAGGAGATAAAAACGATCCGCTCTTTTTACAAGTAATGGGTTCACAGGCTGAATTTATGGAAGTCGAAGGTTTTACACGCGATCCCCTTGATGAACAACATACCCCCGTCACCAATATTTTACACAAATATCATAATCGCTTGCTATTTATGGTAAAGGGAGGTTGCGCTGTTAACTGCCGTTATTGTTTTCGTCGCCATTTTCCCTATTCAGAAAATAAAGGAAATAAAGAGAACTGGCGGATTGCGTTAAACTATATAGCAGAACATACTGAGATAGAAGAAGTCATCCTCTCCGGTGGGGATCCGCTTATGGCTAAAGATCACGAATTAAGATGGCTAATAAAACATTTGGAAAACATACCGCACTTAACCCGTTTGCGTATCCATACTCGCCTACCAGTTGTTATTCCACAACGTATTACAACTGAATTATGTTCACTATTTGCCCAAAATCGCCTAAATGTCGTTTTAGTCACCCATATTAATCACCCTAACGAAATTGATGGACGACTTGCACAAGCCATAAAACAACTGAAAGAAAGTCATGTTACTGTACTTAATCAATCTGTACTGCTCAAAAACATCAACGATAATGCTCAAATACTCAAACAGTTAAGCGATCAACTATTTAATATTGGCATCTTACCTTATTATTTACATTTATTTGATAAGGTCGCTGGGGCAGCTCATTTTTATCTTGATGATCAAAGTGCGGTCAATATTTACAAAGAATTACAACGTATCACATCTGGTTATCTTGTCCCGAAATTAGCACGTGAAATTCCTCATGAGCCGAATAAAACACTTTATTCTAATTAGGTAAAAACGAAAAAATCCGCTAAAATGACAACTAACTTTTTTGTTTTTTTATTTATTTTTAATTGAGGTATTACTGTGGATTCTGAAAAAAGAAACCCGTCGGATCAACCGAAGCAAAACGAATTAGATTTAGAGTTTAGCCAAATGGAACCTATCACTCCGAAAAAAATTATTGAACCAAAAGCATCTTTATTGGACAAAGCTAAAGGATTCATTGGATCATTAAATAAAAAAGGAGAAGCCATGCCAAACAATACTGAGCGTAAAGAACCTGTCTTTGGTGACATGAGTGTTGGATCCTCAACTCATTCTGACACAGCAGAGCCAAGCTTAGAGACATCAGCGCCTGTTCAAGAGCCATCTCATGTAGAGGCTGAATCAGTACATACCCAATCAACCCAAGATACGACAGAATCACAACCGATGTCGCCTACCCAATCTTCCTCAAATTGGAAACATCCAGAAAATTGGGCGTTGCTACAAAAGTTACCACAAAAACATCGTCGCCTTGTCGTTGCATTAGCCGGTGCAATTTTACTCCTTTTGTTTTTCTTATGGTTAAAACCAGAATCAAACACGGTTGATGCTCTCCAAGCGCAAAACAGTAATAATTTACCTATCGAATTTCAACCCCTTGATCAAAATGAAATTCAGATAACAGAAGATCCGGCTACTGATGACATTTCAGCTTCAGACACTGGTGCTGATTCACCAAGTGCTACTCCTGAGCAGAACGCAGTGAATACGTCTACAACAGAAACCCACTTAGCGGGTATGGCTGGTCATATCGCTAACAGTGTTTCTTTAGCATCACCACAAGAAACTACACCTGTTGCAGCGCCAGTGCGTGAAGTAGAAAAGACCCCTGCTCAACCGCAGCCACAACAAGCCGCTCGTCCAACTCCGCAACCTGCAAAACCAGCCCAAACGGCACAACGTCCAACAGAGAGACAAAACACAGCGCAACGTACAGAACGTCAAGAAAAAGCGGCTGCTCCAAAACCTGCTCAAACACAACCAGCACAACAACCTCGCACCGAACGAAAAGCGGCGCCAGTTGTAGAAGCGACACCAGCAAGAACAGAAAACCGTAGCACTACTGCAAGCAATACAAAAACACTCACTATCCAACAAGGTGTTTCACTTATGCAAGTCTTCCGTAATCACAACTTAAATATTTCTGATGTGAATGCGATGACCAAAGCTAACGGAGCAGGCAATACATTAAGTAGCTTTAAGCCTGGTGACAAAGTACAAGTATCTTTAAATAGCAATGGCCGAGTTACCGAAATGCGTTTACAAGATGGTACTCGATTTATTCGCCAAGCTGACGGTACTTATATTTATCGTAAATAAACTTATCGGAGGTAACTACCTCCGATTTACCAATCAAAAAGGCTTATTATTATGTTAATCAAAACTTGGATCCCCTTATTATCACTGGTAG
This sequence comes from Conservatibacter flavescens, assembly GCF_002795425.1. Lineage (GTDB taxonomy): Bacteria > Pseudomonadota > Gammaproteobacteria > Enterobacterales > Pasteurellaceae > Conservatibacter > Conservatibacter flavescens. The sequence continues at coordinate 1,981 of NZ_PHHA01000019.1, read as the reverse complement.
TAACTGGGTGTAGCCAATTTGTTCTGCCACAAATAGACACGCCGCAAAATCAAACAGTGCTTCCATCTGATAATGCTATTCAGCAAAAAAGCAAAGCTATTCGTTACCAATGCAAAGACAATAAATCAATAAGCCTTGTTTACATCACCAAAAGTAGTAAAAATAAACAAAAAAACCAACAGCCGATAAATCTCACGTTCAAAAATACTACCCAACGGCTTGTACCAATTGTGACAGAAACTGGTCAAAAATATACCAATATTCATTGGAGTTGGACAAATTTAGGAGAGTACGCGACGTTAACAACTGCTGTTGGGGTCTTGCTTGCTGAACAATGTGTAAAACAATAAACCTCTATTATAGGGATAACGGATTGTTATCCCTTTTCTCAAATTTCATCTCGAAAAAATATTAAAATATTGTTAAAATCCCCCTATTATATTATTCAGTTATTAAAACGGAGACTATATGAACGATAATCTACTCCATTTTTATCAATGGTACGCACACTTCTTACAGTCCTTAGATATTCCGCAAAAATACGTTAGCTTAATCTCTATTTCGACTATGATTTTGCTATTTGTGATTTTCCTTTGGGGATTTACCAAGATCTGTTCTATTTTGTTACGAAAATTAAGAGATAAAATCCGTAAAACACAAAAATATCAATTCTTAGAACTACTTTTAAGCGGCAAGTTTATTAACACGCTCGTCTTATTTGTCCCACTCACCTTATTTGAGCGCATAGCAGCGCTAATTTGGACACAGCAGTCTGTTTATAATGTAATTGCCAATATGGTTGCGATTGTCAAAACCCTATTGATAGTCATCTTAATTCAAATCTTCTTAAAAACGTTAGTCCGTTATCTGAAAACTAAACCTAGTTTTCAAGATAAACCGATGGATAGTTTTTCCCAAATCACATTCATCTTTGTGGTTTTTTGTGCCATAGCAAGTACCTATATTAATATCACAAACCAAAGTTTAGGCACATTCTTTACTGCGCTGGGTGCCGTATCTGCCGTATTATTGTTACTCTTTAAAGATACGATTCTCGGTGTCGTGTCTAGTATCCAAGTATCAACCAATAACATGGTTAAAATCGGAGACTGGATCACATTTAACCGCTATGGTGCAGATGGTACCGTGACTGAAATTAATTTAACTACAGTAAAAATCCAGAACTTTGATAATACAATTACTACTGTTCCTACTTATTCTTTAGTTTCCGATGCATTCCAAAACTGGCGAGGAATGACTGAAAGTGGGGCAAGACGCATCAAGCGCTCTTTTAAAGTACGGTTTAGCTCTGTTCGATTATTATCTGATGAAGAGTTAGAAAAATTTATGAAAGTAGATTTATTGAAAAACTTTATCGCACAACGAATAGAAGAAATCCATGAATATAACCAATCTCATCAATATAACCGAGAAATTTTAGTGAATGGGCGTAACCTGACTAATTTAGGTTTATTCCGCCAATATATCGAAAATTATATTCACCAACATGAAATGATTCGACAAGATTTAACTTGCATGGTAAGACATTTAGAATCAGATCAATTTGGTATTCCCATTGAAGTATATTGTTTTACTTCCGATAATCGCTGGGTAAACTATGAGAAAATCCAAGCAGATATATTTGATCATATTTATGCTGTCTCATCTTACTTTGAATTAACATTATATGAATACTAATAAAATTAACTAAAAAAATACCGCACTTTTAAGTGCGGTATTTTTTTATAAACTATTTTCCCCATTAGTCTCTTCAGTAATCAAAAAGCTAACATAATAATTTCGCTTACTTACTATTAGACTTTGACTTGGATACTGACAACATATTCAAATGAAGCTGCTACCTGAATACACAATAGCACGACAAAATAAATCGGTGTAATGAGAGGAAGGAATACTGGAATGAAATAGAGTGTGATGGGTGTAATGAATAATCCCCCTCCCCAAAAACACAAAAAAAAAA
>NZ_PHHA01000018.1 GCF_002795425.1 Conservatibacter flavescens | reverse complement strand
AAAATTAAAAATACTTTCAACATTAAGTCAATCAACAAGTGCCCACACAGATTGTCTGATAAATTGTTAAAGAACTCTCTTCTATATATTTAGAAGCATAAGAAAGTGGTCGGCGAGATAGGATTTGAACCTACGACCCACTGGTCCCAAACCAGTTGCGCTACCAAGCTGCGCTACTCGCCGACAGAATATCTTAATTACATTATGATTAAGATGGGGTGGCTAATGGGACTTGAACCCACGACAACCGGAATCACAATCCGGGGCTCTACCAACTGAGCTATAGCCACCATTGAAATGTTGCATTGACTCTGGCGCGCTCGACAAGATTCGAACTTGCGACCTTTGGCTCCGGAGGCCAACGCTCTATCCAACTGAGCTACGAACGCGTGCTGCGTTGTTGCGGGGCGTATATTAAGAGTTTCCTATACGCTTGTCTAGCATTTTTTTAAATTTTTTTATTTTTTCTGTTTCTTTGTCGGTATTTTATGCAAAATGTTTATTTTATATCATATATTGCCTAAAGATTAGGCCAAGCTATTTGTGTAACTTCTTATAAATAGCGGTTAATACAGTTGTTGGTAACAATCTTACCGCTCCCCTCAGTAAAAATTGGGAAAAAATGACTATACTATTATCGTAATTCAGGCTTCGTTTTAATTGAGCAAGCTGCCATTCGCTTTTGAAATAAGCCCAACCTTTGCGACGCCCTACCATACCATTACCAACCCGCATATAAAGTAAGATTTCAGGCAAGTTTGCAGCATGATAACCATTTGCTAAAATTCGTAACCACAAATTATAATCTTCTAAATAAAGATGATGCTGATAGCCACCTAATGCTAATAACATACTTTTTCGATAGGCCACCGTTGGGTGATTAAACGGGCTACGCGTTTTAGAAAATTTCGCAATTTCTACCGCACTTGTTGGTACCTTACGTTCTCCTGTTAAAACATCTGGGTCAGATTCAAATTCCGCTAACTGTGTTCCAACAATGTCGACTTCTGGATTTTGTTGGATGTACGCTACTTGTTTAGCGAAACGCTCCGGATGGCAAAAGTCATCAGTATCCATTCGGAAAATCCATTCATAACTACATTGTTCAATTCCTGCATTTAACGCTTTTCCTAAACCAACGTTTTGAGGTAAGCGCACTATTTTTAGTGGTAAAAGTGCGGTGTATTTTTCCACAGTTTTTTCTAATTCGGTGCCAATTTCACCGTCAAAAACCAAAACAATTTCTGTCGCTTTGATTGTTTGTTGAAGTAAGCTATCAAAACATTGTGCTAAAAATACTGCTTTCTCTTTATAGTAGAGTGACATTAATACCGAAAAATTCATTACAAAAACCTTTTTAAATTCATTGCTAATTTAGGCGAAATACATATTACCATCGCAATTATTAGATGTTTAATACTATGGCTTAATTGGAACATTTTAAAATAATAACTTGCTGCCTGACGAGATAAACTCATCGCATAAGGATAAGACAAAATATAAAGTGAATTGAGAGCGAAATTTTTTGCCTGTATTACCGTTTTCACATAACGTTGCTGAATAAAATTCAATGCTAATTCCGTGTTTTGGCTATGAGTTGACACACTCGCACGCTTAGTGTGGAAGGTGCAAATACTCAATGGCTGTGCCAGGTAAACTGCATTTAACTGTGGAGATGAAACCAGTTTTAGGACAAATTCATAATCCTCTAATGATTTTAAACCGGTTTCTAAGCCACCTAATGCAAAAAAGAAGGATTTTTTGACTGCTAGCATTGGCATTCCCCCCATTTTATTGGCCATTAATAAATTATCTAACGTTAAGTTTTCAGGCAATATTGGCTTTGTTATATACTCAAAACCCTCATTCACCATCACGCATTTTGCAGGGTGATAAATCAAATTCGCTGTGTCATTTTCTTCAATCGCTTTGGCGAGTAAAGCACATTTGCGATCATCAAAACGGTCATCATCATCTAAAAAAAGTAACCATTCGTTGCTCGCCTGCTCTGCCCCGATATTGCGACTTCCTGCTGCCCCTTGATTGACAGCATTACGGAACAGTTTTACAGGAAAAGTGAATTTTTCATGAATTTCAACCGCTTGTGGCGAACAATCATCAATAATCACAACCTCAAAATTCTTCACCGTTTGCTGTTCAAGGCTATGCAATAACGCTTGTACTTCTGCATTACGGTTATAAGAAGGAACAATAATACTAAACATTTTTTGCCTCAGATTGCTTAAACAATACAAGCATTTTGCCATGTGAACCGAATAAAGATAAAAACATTAATAATACCAACATAATGCCGGGAAATGCGTACGTATCTGCTTTAATATTTAACACGCTCAATATCAATAAAAGAGAAAGCGTAAACTTCCAACTACCTTCAAACCAGTTATCTGCAATACGTTTTACAAAATAAGCGGTGAATAAAAAACACACCAAAATATACCCCACCCCGCCATATAAAGCCTGACGGATAAAACCTGAGTCCGAACCGCCATAATAACGAAAATCAGGCGTATAATAATAACCGTCACCCATTAACAGTTGCTTGAGCTCTGGCATAAACAGGTGTTTTTGCATTAATGTATCGGTAGATGAACTAATTTGAGAGAAATCAGTGTCACCCCAATCCCCGACGTTATACATCACTCGAGATAAAATATTGATCACTGGTTCTAAAGCATGTTCCACATAACGATTGTCTGGAAGATAAATCGCCAATCCCAGCACAATCGCAACAAATACTATTAAATAAGGCACATACCGCCATTTAAAATAGAGCAAAATACTCAACGCCGAAAGCACAAAAAAAGTTCTGCCCGACATCACACCAATAAATAAAATCAGTAACAGAAAAATGCCCTGCTGTCGGTTTGTTTTTTCATTATAGGCCAACCAAAAATGCAGTAGTACCACAAAAAACGCACTCAATTGGAAAAAGGCCGATGAGGTAATATTATACAAACGATATTCTTGCTCTGATCCTGCAAAGCGAGGCAAAATGGCACTTGTATTTGTGCCTAAGGCAATGTCCACAAAAAGGCTTATACCTGTTAAAGCCAATAGCCCCATTATTGCTTGTGCAATCACCCCTCGCTCTAGATCTCGAACACATTGCCCCTGAGAATTTGCCGTCCGATAAAATGCGTTATAGATCATCACCCCAAAGCTAAATAACAGTAAGGTTTTAACGTACATTATCAAAACACCTAATTCTTTCGTGCCATTGATAAGCAAAGGAATAATTGATAGTACTATTAACGCAAAAATAGCAATAAAGCTATCCATTGGCACTTTGATCCCATCAATTTTTTGGGTTTTCCACAAATAGAAAAGATAGCCGAATGCGACTATGCCCATTACAAAGCTCATGCGGATAACGTGCATTACCCAAGGATCATAAAGATAAAATAAATTAATTGCACTGCTCATCATGTTAAATTACGTTTTATAGCTAAGGCTTTTTTCAATGGATATTTCACTAATTTTTTAAAAAGATTGTTATTTAATGATCCCCGAATACTTTCTAAATTGCTGACTAAGTCTGGATTTTCTATAGCTAATAAAGGTCTGATTACTCGCGTTTGCATTGCAAATTGCTGTTCAAATAAAGGGTAATCGTCTGCCAACCAATAGGCTTTATGCTGGGTTAAAAATATTAAGAATTTTCTAACCGCACTTTTTTTAATTAAATAACATACCGTACCCGCGAAATAATTTTTATAAGGGAAAGCATAACAATAATTTGTATTGCCAATTTTCGGGCTTAAAACTTCAAAGGTAATGGGGTAATTAATTTCCAACTCAATATCATTAAATTGAAGAATTTTAGATTGTCCCGTTAAAATAATATCGGCTTGTATATTTTGTTGGATAATTTCATCAATTACAGATTGAAAGTTCTCAGCAAATAACGCATCATCTTCACAAATCAAGCAAAATTCATCTTCAGCAATGGCTGAATTATCGGCAATTTTCTGATAAATCGCTAAATGGCTTAACGTACACCCTACCTCGCCTTTCGTGACTTTCCGCCCATAATGTTGCTCAAACTGTGTTAAATCAAAGCGCTGCGCTAGGGTTTCTTCTGTTTCATTCATTGTATTAATGGCGCTGAACACCTCAAAATTTTGCGTGTCTGGCTGCGCAAAGAATAACTCTCTTCTCGCTACATCTTTATCTAAAGAAACTAAAAATTTTTTCATTTTATACCGCACTTTTTATTTTATTGCTGATTATGCCAAATCCTTCAATGGAAATTGATAATAATAAATCAATGAAATCACCAATCTAGTCAAACTACCACCAATTAGCGCATAAGCCACACCAAGTAATTGCTGTTCTCTAAATAGGTAAAATAATCCAATGAATACGACCAATGAAATCACTTGACGCGTAAATAATAATACCTGCTTACCTAAAATAAGCATTTTTTGCGACAACACCCAAGAAAGCCCGGCAAGAATGGCATTCAAAATAAATAACACCAAAGTTGGGGCCACTTCAATATAACGTTCACTAAAAAAGAAACGCACCACCGGCTCAGCGAATAATGGGACTAAAATTAACGTAGCCAGGCTCATTAACGCCATGATTGCTAATACCAATTTTAGTCGATCAAGTTTATTCAATAGGCCAGCATAATAATAATCCACTAACATATTAATAAAACGTGTGGCAAGCGCATCAAAAGCAATGCACACGCTATATAACCCCAGAGTATAACTATTCATTAACGCGGCAATGAGAAATTTATCAATATTGGTCACTGTTGCACCAAACAATTGAAATAAATTTTGTTTGAGCCATGTTGTAAAAAAGAAAGATCGATCAATAGGTTGCAGCTCATTACCATGCTGGCTCGTGAATTTTTTGCTAATACGTTGCAAATAAAATAGACAAAATAAGGATTGAATAATAGAGATGACCGTTAATAACTGAATGACTACGCCTAATGATTGCTCCCCCAAAAGCCAATAACAGATACCATATAATAGCACCGCAAACAGTGGCTGCTGCAACACTAAAGTGCGGTAGGTTTTCAGCTGTGAATCTATTTTGCTTTTTTCTAAAGTGATATTAAAAATAGCCGTTAATAACACGTTTAGTATGAACAATAGAGTAAAATCATGCAATTCCAACACAAATAAAGCCACGAAACTCGCCAACAAAGCATAAAGCAAGAAAATAGCAAGATAGCGCTGCCAATGCCAATATTGCTTTTGACGCATTGAAAGCGTAAGGGCAAACCCGACACCACCACAACTTAGCGTGGCAAGATAAGTAACAGAAGTGATGAACAATTGGAATACGCCGCGCTCCTCCACTGATAATAGACGAGCGAGCAGGAACGAGCTTGCCATCATCAAGAGCGAACTCGCAAAGGTCACAAAGATTAATGTAAAAAGATTACGATCAGTTTTCATAACGTTCACTATAATCAATCTCTTTCGTCCATTGATTATAATATCCACTATTTTTACCGTATGAATTATCGCAAACTTGATTAGGAATACCTAATAAACAAGAAAAAATATGCCCATGCAACCGACTTGTTACCACGACATCATAACGTAAAAACTCCGTATAACAACGGGTAATTACCGCATTCGCATATTGATACCATTGCTCATTAATCTTATTTTTTAACCAAGTAAAATGCAATTTATTCGCTAATTTAGCAAGCTTACTATAATATTTTTCTATTTTAATATCTTTCGTCGTTAGAATATCTTCCCAATCTTTCACTATTTCATCTGAATGTAATTGTGCCTGAATATTTTTCTCAATATGGCTTGCCTCAATATCCTTACGCAAAAAGTATAAAACTTTATTATTTTTAACCGCACTTCGTTGCATTTCCTCTCTAACAGGTAATACGCCGTACAACTGATGTGCCATATCCGGACACAGCTGCACATGTTGTGAAAAATTTTGCATAAGATTAAACGTCGGCAAATCACGCGCAAATAAATAGCAGTGTTTATGTTGAGCAAAAATCGCTGCCGCTTTTTTCATTGCACCATCATTAGAAAAAAAAGCCGTTTGTGGTAATACAATAATCCGATTATGTGGAAATGTCTGAACGAGCGCTTCTCGCATTTGCTGTAAGGCTGGATATAAATCACCAAAATTCCCTCCCCCGTGACACAGGATAGTCGTATTGGGATTGACATATTTCTTTACTTCATCAATATCAAAAGCCTGAAAACAACGTCTTAAACGAACATGAATCTGATAGTCACGAAAAAACTGTTCTGTACCCGCATAGATCAATAAATCCCCTACATTTAAATGTAGCGGGTAATCAAAATATAACACATCATTTTTATCCGGAATTAAATCCACTATTTTGTGCAATTGGTGTTTAAGAGAAGTTAACACACTATTCATAGAAAACCATTTTTATTATTAAACAAAATTTTTAAAGGCGTTATCATAGCTTTAACACCTTAAACCTACAAGAAAAATTCATTATTTAGACATTTAGAAGAATATGAAGTTCATTTGATTTCCAATGATAAATTATGAATAATATTCCTATGTTATCTCTTAAATAAAAAATTATGTTTGAATTAACTCGTTTGATTAGCACCTTAATTCTTCCGCCTGCCAATATACTGATTCTTTGGCTGCTATCCCTCTTATTGCTCAAACTCCAATATAAAAAATTAAGTTTATTTACCGCACTTTTAAGCGCAAGTTTACTGTATATCGTGAGTATCCCCTATACAACAGAAACACTCAGTAAAACGCTCGTGCATGAAGATCATCTATCCATACAAGATTATCGCCAAGCGCAAGCTATTGTGGTTTTGGGTGCCGGACTGCGTGATAACAAAGAGCTTTACAGCTCGCTTACTGTTCCTGCAATTGCTTTGGAACGCATGCGCTATGCCGCTTATTTATATCAAGAAACCCATTTACCGTTATTGGTTACAGGCGCAAGCCCCAACGGCAATTCCGAAGCAAAAGTGATGGCTAGAGAATTTGAACAGTTTTTTCACACCCCCGTCAAATGGCTAGAGGAACAGGCATTAAACACTAAACAAAATGCTGTATTGAGTAAAAAAATCCTAGAAAAATCAAACATTAACAAAATTATTTTAGTCACGAATCAATGGCACATGCAACGGGCTAAATTACTTTTTGAACAACAAGGGTTTCAAGTATTCCCTGCAAGTGTTGGGCAAGGCCTTCCCCCACAAAGTTATGGCATAAAGTTCATGCATTTTATTCCACAAAGTGCCGCATTAAATGCCAATATGCAGCTATTAAAGGAATGGATTGGTTATTGGAAAGAAAAATAAAATTGGTTTAGATAAAAAATAGGGCAATATTGCCCTATTTCTGCAAATACTATCTATCCACGACTTCTCTGACTAATCGTCCGATTTCGTCCCAGTTTTTCGCTTTAATCAACGATTTTTCCACAAACCAAGAACCACCGCAGGCAACCACATTCGGGATAGCAAGATAGTCTTTAAGATTATGTGGCCCAATTCCCCCAGTCGGCATAATTTGCAAGTGGCTATAAGGCCCGAGTAAGGCTTTAATCATCTTCACCCCACCGCTGGCTTCCGCTGGAAAAAATTTCACCGCTGAAATTCCTACTTCTAACGCCGCTTCAATCGACATTGGATTATTTACGCCCGGCACAATCGGTAGCCCTAAATCTTGGCATAATTGCACAATTTTCGGATTAAAACCCGGTGTGACAATGGCATCTGCCCCAGCATTTTTCGCAGCAACCACCTGTTCAGCCGTTAAAACTGTGCCCGCCAAAATCAAAATATCGGGATTATGTTGACGTAATAAACGAATTGCCCCTTCTGCGGCTTCTGAACGGAAAGTAATCTCCGCTACCGGTAAGCCATTTTCGCTTAACGTGTCCATTAATGGTAAAATATCTTCCACATTATCTAATGCAATCACAGGAATCACTTTGAATTCACGTAGCTTTTCAATAATTTGTTGTGTAGTGTATGACATAATGTTTCCTTATATTTTTACTTAACATTTGGGTTAACCCAGTTACTTATCGGTGGCTCAGATTCCAATGCAGCAATCAAATTATCTACCGCACATTCCACCATTTTTAATCGAGTTTCTGTTGTCGCTGAACCGATGTGTGGTAATAACACAGCATTGGGTAGTTGTAATAATGGCGAAGTTGTCGCCAACGGTTCTTGTTCAAATACATCAAGCCCCGCTGCCTTAATTTGGTTATTTTGCAATGCTTCAATCAATGCGGCTTCATCAATAATTTTGCCTCTCGCACCATTCACCAAAATCGCCGTTTTTTTCATCAGCGCTAGTTTTTCCCGACTAATCAGCTTTTCCGTTTTCTCTGTTAATGGCAAAGTAATACAAATAATATCTGCTAATTGGAGCAGCTCATCTAAACTGCAATGTTTTGCCTGATAATGCTGTTCAACAAATTTATTCGGACGATTACTCATATACAACACAGGCATATCAAAACCACAAAAAGCGCGTTTCGCCAAAGCCTGTCCGATACGTCCCATGCCTAAAATGCCGATGGTTTTATGATGTACATCTGTGCCGTAATATTCGCTGCCGATACTATTTTTCCATTTTCCATCCTGTACGAGCGAAGACAACTCTACGGCTCGACGCGCTGTCATTAACACGAGCATAAATAACATATCAGCTGTCGTGTCTGTCAATACATTGGGTGTATTCATTAAACGAATACCCTGTTGATTTAAATAAGCAAGATCAAAATTGTCATAACCCACAGAAATGGTTGAAATGGCTTCTAAGTGCGGTGCATTTTTTAAAATTTTTTCAGGCAGCTCCAAGCTAGACCCAATCAATCCATTTGCGGTTTTAAGGGCTTCGATGAACTCCGCATAATTTTCTTCGTTGACTTCATCAAATGCAGTAACATTAAAATGCTGCGCTAAGCGATGTTGTTGTTCTTGTGGTATTTTTTTATACAGTACAATATTCTTTTTCATTGATTCACCGCCTAAAATGCCCCTAATTGTTCACGTGTCGGCAAACCTTCGCTGTCACCGATAACTTGAATAGCCAATGAACCGATCTTATTGCCTCTTAATGCTGCTTGGTGCAAGTTTTTGCCTTCCAATAATGCACTAATTGCGCCAACCGCAAATCCATCACCCGCGCCAACCGTATCCACGACATGTTCAACCAAACAAGCGTTAACATAACCTTGTTCCCCTTGATTGTCTTTAAAATACGCGCCCTGTTCTCCTAATTTGATAATGACGGCCTTTACACCACGTTGCAGATAGAAGTCAGCAATTTCCTGTTCCGTTGTGAGCCCTGTTAATATCCGTCCTTCTTTAATACCAGGTAAGAACCAATCCGCTTTAACTGCAATTTGGTTTAAACAATTTTTCATTGTCTCTTCATTTTTCCATAAACTTGGGCGCAAATTTGGGTCAAATGAGATCGTTTTACCTAATGCTTTCATGTTATCTGCCAGCGCTAATGCCAATTGATAAGAAGATTCCGAAATGGCCGCCCCCACCCCCGTTAAATGCAGATGTCTTGCTTTTGAACAATACTCAGGATTCAAGTCCGTCGGCGATAAATAACTTGCTGCCGACCCTTTTCGAAAATATTCCACTAATGGATCACTACCGTCCTCCACTTTCGATTTTAATAAAAAACCGGTTGGATATTGCTTATCTCGACTAACAAGTGCGGTCAGAATTTTCTCTTTTTTTAATACATTTAAAATAAAATCCCCTAAAGAATCCTGCCCTACTCGGCTTTGCCAAGCCACTTTGAACCCTAAACGGGCTAATCCAATGGCAACATTTAATTCTGCACCGGCTGGGCGTTTTACAAAAGAAGAGACTTCTGATAATTCACCACATTCCGTCGCCACAAACATTGCCATTGCTTCGCCAAATGTGATGATATCAAGATCTGATTGTTGCATAATTTACCTCACAATATTGTAGATTTTCGGACAATTAATTCTCCTGGATAGAGTACTGTTTTAAATTTAGAACGATCACCTTGTATTCGTTTCAATAGCAATTCAAAAGCACAATATCCAATATCCAATGTCGGTTGACGTATCGTAGTAATCCCATCACCAAGTACCGCAGCCCAATTCGGATCATCAAATCCAATTAATCCGATGTCACGCCCCCATTCGATATTTAGACGTTTCAAGGCAAGCGCTGTATTTAATGTTGCCACTCCATTCACCGCTAAAATCGCTTGTTTTTTCCCCTGCCCTGATTGATAAAATGCCTGTAAAATGGGATCAATTTGCTGCGGTTGAGAAATATCTAAAACTTCAATAATCTCTCCCTTACATTGGGGATAACTTTGCATCAATTGATAAAATGTTTCTGAACGCTGTTGACGCGCTTGTATATCTTCAATTTTTTCCGTAATAAATAACACCTGTTCGAACGCATTTTCAATTAAATGTGTTACCGCCAGTTTTGTTGCTTGGATATTATCAAGATGCACTAGATCCGTTTCACACCCATGAATTGCTCTATCAATGGATACCATCGGTAAATTAAAATCATAAAAATTATGATCATGAGTTCTTAAAGCTTGAATAATCACCCCTTCAACCTGGTAACTCGTCAAGAGTTGTAAAATCTTTTTCTCTTGCTCACTTTCATTATTGGCATTAAAAACCAACAAAGTGTAATCATTCTCCCGACAAGCTGTTTCAACGCCGCGCATGATTTCCATCGCATAAGAAATACTTAAATCCGCAAAAACAAGCGCAATCAACTTGGTTCTACCTTTTTTCATGCCACTGGCCAAACGACTGGGCTTATAATCCAATGTCTCTATAGCAAGTTTAATGCGCCTTTGTATATCTTCAGACAACACTTTAAACTCCCCATTTAAATAGCGAGACACGCTAGTTTTCCCGACTTTAGCTAATTTGGCGACATCGCTAATCGTCGCTTTCTTGGTTAACGTCATAACAACATATCCGTTAATAAAATAGATGGTACAAATACAACAAGTGCTAACACAAATAAGATCACGATAATATAAGGCAATACAGCTTTAAATGAACGGCCAATCGGTAGATCACCAATTACACTTGCTATCAATAAACACAATCCATAAGGCGGTGTCACTAAACCAATAGATAATGTGATAATAATGATAACGCCTAATTGAACAGGATCGATACCCAATGCTTGTGCGACAGGATAAATCACAGGAACAAACAATACCATTGCAGGGATCGCGTCCATAAACGTGCCAATAAAGAGGAAAAATAAAATAATTAATCCTAAGAAGAGATATTGGCTGTTGCCAAAATGATTAAAAAATTCCGCTACAACCATATTAATTCGAAAATACCCTAAAAACTCTCCCAAAGCAGACGCAGCAGCTAATGCAAACAAAGATAAGCAGCTTAATTTTAAGGTTTCGACTAATATTTTCGGCAGATCTTTATAAGTGATCGTTTTATAATAATAGGCACTGACAAAATAAGCATATACCGCTGAAAATGCGGCCGCTTCTGTCGGGGTGAAAATACCGAATACAATCCCCAAAATAATGATTAACGGTGTCACTAATGCGGGAATGGAATCTTTGAACAATTGAAAAAACACATGCCAAGGCATTTTATTTTCTTTTGGCAAAGACTGTTTAATCGCCACATAATAAATAAATGCCATCATACCAAGCCCAATGAAAATACCCGGTAAGATTCCTCCCACAAATAATTGTCCAACAGAAGTATTCGTCAGCCCCCCATAAATGACCATCGTAATACTAGGCGGAATAATGCCACCAATCGTAGAAGAAGCGGCAGTTACTCCGACAGCCATTTCTTTGCTGTAGCCTTTTTCAATCATATTTGGGATTAAAATTTTACCTACTCCAGCCGTATCCGCTTGGGAAGAACCACTCACCCCAGCAAACAACATGGAGACCATCACATTAGCATGCCCTAATCCGCCCGGACAACGTCCTACAATCCCTAAAGAAAAATCAATGAGTTTTCGAGAAATATTTCCCTGATTCATAATAGTGGCCGTTAATACAAACAAAGGAACCGCTAACAACACGTAAGAATTCAGACCGTAAAACATTTTCATCGGGATCATCGTATTCGGAATACCGCTTACCGAGCTAATTCCCACCAACGCCGCGATACTGATAGAAAAAGCAATAGGAATACCAATAATAACCAATAAAATAAATAATAAGGTCACTAATAATAATGTCATGGTTTAATTTCCTCTTACTAATTTAATGGTTTGATGAGTAATATCTTCTAGCAAATAAATGCTCATAGAAATAAAAGTAATCGGCAAAATAAGCCAAGCATAGCCTTGCTTTAAACTCGGAATGGTTACCCAGCGAGAATGCCAAAAGGTTTGTGTAATTTCCATGCTGTATAGCGTGCATAATAGGCAAAAGATCAAAATAATGACATTCTGAAAAATAATAAATAAGTGCTTATTTCTTGGTGAGAAAAAGTTATCTAACAAATTGAAACTAAAGTGCTGTTTTTTTCTCACCATGACTGCTGCCCCCAACAACATCGACCAAATAAACGTATTGACCGAGACCTCTTCAGTCCAAGTGGCACTAATTCCTAAATAACGCGTAATGACTTGAATTAAGGTAACAGATACAAAAACCACTAGAAATACCGTCCCCAAGATCAATTGCATTCGTTCTAAGTAATCAATTAATTTTTGCATAATGTCACCTTTACCTTATTCACTGGGTCTGACGAATTTGATTTAATATTTCTGTCATACCTTCATGCTGTGCAGCCCATTTGTCTTGAACTGCTTTCGCGACTTGGCTAAACGGCGTTTTATCCACAGCATTTACCACCGCGCCATCAGCAATGGCTTTTTCTTTATACTGATTTTCCTCCGCATAAATCGCATTGCGTTCAATTCTCGTCGCTTCTTTTACGGCTGCTTCCAGTACGGCTTTCTGCTCATCGCTCAATTTATTCCATGTTGCTGCTCGAATCAGTAAAAATCTCGTCGTATAATCATGGGCAGTCTCAGAAATATATTTACCATTTGTCGTCCGATGATGTTCCATTGGCACCAAATAAGGATAAGCATTTTCTGCACCATCTACCACATTACTCGCCAAAGCTTGATATAGCTCAGCCCAAGCGACTGAGGTTGGAACAGCTCCGATAGCAGTCCAAAAATCGGACACCACCCCAGATGTCTGCGTTCTAATTTTCAACCCTTTCGCATCTTCCACCACAGTAATTGGTTTTTTACCATACCAATGTCTTACCCCAGCACTCCAGTATCCCAACACACGATATTTATTGCCGGATTTCTGATAAATAATATCCGCTATTTTTTGTCCAATTTCACTATCAACAATTTTTTCCCAATGGGCATAATCATTAAATAAGTACAATAAAGAAAATAGATCCACTTCATCAATACCGGCTGAGGTCATAAAACCTGGTGAAACCAAAACAATATCTGCCCCACCCAATACCAATTTTTCTACCAATTCATTTTCATTTGTACCGATAGTCCCCGCATGCACTTCCACTTGAATCTGATCTGACTTTTCAGCTTCTTCTTTTAATTTCAGCATACCGGATTGATATGGGCTAGAAAGATTCGTTTGGTTATGAGCCGCCACTAGTTTTACAGACTGCCCCGCCCCAGTTTCAGCCGTCGCACTAGGCTCACTACAACTTGCCACCATGAACGGAATCAAACATATGAATAGTTTTTTCATAAAAAGTTACCTTATCTAAGTTTTAGTGAATACTCCCAAAAAACGTCATTAATCTATCATGGAACCGGTTCCATAAATAGTGGTATTTAATCAACTTGTGATCACTATCACATAAAAAATAACCAAATATACTTATAGTGAAATAGACTAAAGTGAGCGTTTAAAATAGTGGCTATATTCTTTCTCAAAGTGATCTTTATCTAAAACATATCGATAAAGGTGTTTCTCAATACAGGCTTTTACGCTTTCTTTATCCTGCTTTCGGATCGCCGCTAAAATATCTTTATGTTCTTCTAAAGTGGTAAAAGAAGGCTTATTTTTAAAAATACAAATTCTTGCACGGTCAAAATGAATATTTAGCCCTCTCATCAATGCATAAATATTTTCTTTGTTCGTCAATCGAAAAAATAAATGATGGAATTCATTATCTAACTCTAAAAATTTTTCATAATTCTCATTCTGTAAGTAGAATTCTTGCAATTTCAAATTATCTTCTAATAAATAAAGATCTTTATGATATTGCTCTTCACACAGCAATGAGGCTACTTCCTTTTCTAGGGTCAAACGTAAAAAACGAGCCTCTTCAATAAGAAAAGGATCAATAAAAGAAATAAAAGTTCCTTTTTGTGATACGACTTTAACTGCACCGCTTTTCTCAAGATCAATTAAGGCTTCACGGATTGGTGTTCGGCTAATACCTAATAATGTACCTAATTCCGTTTCACTGACTTTATCGCCTGGCTTTAATTCCATATTGACGATCATTTCTCTTAAATTACGATAGGCAAATTCCCGTGAACTTTCTCGATGTTTTGGCTCGTTCATTTTAATTCTCAATTCAGATATTTTTGTAAACTCGCTCGTACAGAACCTTTTCCAATGAGCATTTCATTAAAATAAAGTTCTACCTGCTGCGCTAATCCCACATCATACAGATCCACACCGAAAATATTTTTATCGGATAAAATCGGTTTTAAACTGTCTGTTGATACATTTTCGCCCAGTTTAACACAAGAAAGTTTAGCTTTTAACTCAGATAGTAACGGATCTGGGCTAAGCTCAAATAAGTTTCCTTCATCATCTACACCCAATAAATAGCGTAGCCAACCGGCAAAAACCAGTGGAATTGCGACTAATTCTCCAAGATCTTTATTATTTCGGAGATAAGATCTTATCGTTTCGCCAAAACGAATGGATAATTTTTGTGAAGTATCTGTTGCAATCCGTTGTGGTGTATCCGGAATAAATGCGTTAGGTAAACGAATATTTACAACTTCGTCAATAAACTGTTTAGGATTAATAATTTTAGGATCAATAACCACAGGCAATCCTTCTTGATAACCAATACGGTTGACCAATGCAAGCAATTCAGGATCTTGCATTTCCGCAGCAATGGAATTATAGCCTAATAAACAACCGAATATTGCAAGTCCTGTATGCAAAGGGTTTAAACAGGTTGTGACTTTCATTGTTTCAATTTGATTGACGATTTCTCTGCTAGTAAAGATCACACCGACTTTATCCAATGGTGGTCGCCCATTCGGAAAATCGTCTTCAATAGCGAGATACTCCAATTCTTCTGCGTTAACAAAAGGAGCCACATAAGTATTTTTTGAGGTAATAACTGGCTCAAGATTTTCAATACCGTCTGCTTGTAATTGTTGTTGCACATAACTATCAGGGCGAGGGGTAATTTTATCGATCATTGACCAAGGAAAACTTATTTTATTTGAATTTAAATAGTCAATAAAATCTTGTGAAATCACACCGCACTTTTTCCACTCTTGAGCAAACTCTAAGATAACACGCTGTAATTTTTCTCCATTTTTTGACATATTATCCATGCTCACTAACGCCAATGGGTAAGCACCATTTATAAAACGACTGTGTAGTAACGCGACAATTTTACCGATATAACTTTGTGGTTTATTTAGTCCTTGCGAAAAATCTGTTTGTACTGCAGCAGTATACTCACCTTGTTGGTTTTTAATTAAATAACCTTTTTCAGTAATAGTAAGTGAAACCATTTGTAACGAAGGGGAACAAAAAATTTCTTGTAAGCGGTTAAAATCTTCTGCAAATTTACAATCCATTTTTAATGATTCGCTGATACTACCAATAATGATTTTATCAATGGTATGATCGTTTTTTAAACGCGCAAAAATAGATAAATTATCAAAAGGGCGGTAAGCTTTTTCAATAATTTCTTCATCAAAACCTTCTGCAACGATAATCCCTTTATCTGTTAAGCTCTGATTGAGTAGCTGCTGTTGGAGATTTGCTAAAAAGGCACGAAATATATTGCCTGCACCTAAATGTAACCAAATCGGTGCTTGCTTAGTCTGCTGCGCAACCTGAACAACATCATAATTAGGCAAGGAATACCCTTGCCATTTTTCACAGTCTTGTAATGAAGCATAATTCAGTTTCATTATTTTTCTCCTTGTTTGGCTTTCTCAAAAGCATCCCACAGCCCTTGAATATACATAATACCGAGTGCGCGATCATATAATCCATAACCTGGTCGGCATTTTTCCTCCCAAATATGGCGACCGTGATCTGGACGGTAATAACCATCAAATCCTACTTCATGATAGGCTTTTACAATTTCTGTTATATCCAATGAACCATCGCTAGTTAGATGAGAAGTTTCCAAAAAATCTCCATTCTCAAAAACTTTAATATTACGAATGTGAGCAAATGGAATCCGATGATGGAAGGCACGAATCATTTTTGGAATATCGTTGCTTAAATTAGGACCTAATGCACCACTGCATAATGTAATACCATTAGACGGACTGTCTACCATCTCTACGATTTTTTGTAAATCCTCGTAGCATTTCACAATTCGTGGTAAACCGAATACGGAAAATGGGGGATCATCGGGATGAATAGCCATTTTAATACCCATTTCTTCCGCTACAGGAATAATTTGATCTAAGAAATATTTTAAGTTCGCACGTAAATCTTCTTCTTTAACCTCTTTATACAGATCAAACAATTTATCCAAGTGCTTTAACCGTTCCGGTTCCCAACCTGGCAAAGTGAGTTCTTTAGAATTTTCTTCAAATTGCTTGACCAATATTTTCGGATCAATCCCATCAATACGTGCGTGTTCATAGAAAAGTGCGGTCGCCCCATCCTCCGTTTCTTTAAATAAGTCGGTACGAATCCAGTCAAACACAGGCATAAAGTTATAGCAAACCACTTTTACGCCATATTTACCCAGATTTCTGAGAGTTGTTTTATAATTTTCGATATACTGCTCTCGTTCAGGCGTACCCAATTTAATGGACTCGTGAATATTGACACTTTCTACTACATCAATATTTAAACCGTAAGGTTCTACTTGAGCTTTTACCTCAGCAATACGCTCTTCCGGCCACACCTCACCTGCTGCCATATCGTGTAGTGCCCACACTACACCACTCATACTAGGAATTTGTTTAATATAGCTTAATGGAATTGTGTCATTGCCTAATCCATACCATCTAAATGTTGTTTTCATAATTTATCCTTACCACTCTAATAATACTTTACACACGGTATTTTTTTCATTTTTGATCACATCGAATGCCTTCTCAATATCGGTAAATTTGCAGGTATGTGTAATCATTTTTTCTGGCGTCACTTTGCCTTGTTCAAATAGCTCTATCACTTCAGGAAAACGCTTATTATTTAAACGAGTACCAAATACATTAATGCCTTTTTTGGTAAATGCTACTTGCGGAATTTCTGATGGTGTCGCACCTGTACCTAACACAACAAATCGACCAGACGGCGCAACGATATCTAAGGCATCTAAAATACTTTGTGGCGAACAAACCGCATCAATAACAACATGGGCTCCTTCATTTTCAGTAAACGCGGCTACCGCTTCATGTAAACTATGCTCTTTTACGTTAATCGCGTTGGTAGCTCCCATTTCACGCGCCAAAGCTAGACGTTCATCAAATACATCTGTAATGAGTACCTCTGCACCTCTCGCTACCGCAACTTGCATTGCTGCCAAACCAGCGGGACCCGAACCGAATACCACCACTTTGTCACCCGCTTTTACATCGGCACGGGTGTTAATTTCTACTCCTACTGCATAAGGTTCAATTAAACAGGCTGTTTTTTCAGAAATTTTATCGGTATCAACAAAATATACATTTTCCGACCGCACTTTAGCATATTCTGCAAACCCGCCATTCACATGTACGCCAGTCACATTCAAGTTTTTACACACGTTATGATGTCCTGTTCGACAGGCATAGCAATGACCGCAGCTATTAACAATATCGCTAACAACAAAATCACCAACTTTTACATGTTTTACCGCTTGCCCAACTTTTTCCACTCGCCCAACAAATTCATGTCCAATAATAATCGGATATTTCGCCAGAGAATTAGCACCGGTATAAATCCCAATATCCGAACCACAAATGCCGCCATATTGCACCTTGATAATGACATCATCATCTTTTTCAATTTCATAATTGGGGATATCGTTAATGCTAAGCTCAAAAGGTTTTGTTACATTAATGACTTTCATTGTGTTCATCCTTATTTAGTAAAAAATTCAAGAGGTTGCATAAATAAACTTGGGAATAAAATCAAACCTAATACCACAATCAAAATAGCGAGTAGGAATGGCCCAATTTTGCGAACAATACGTTCCATAGTGATTTTCCCTGTACTTGCTGCAACATTTAACACTGTACCTACGGGTGGGGTTAATAGCCCCATCACACACAGAATAATAAATACCACACCGAAATATACGGGGTTAATTCCTGCTGTTTTAACTGCTGGCATTAATACTGGAGTAAGAATTAAGATTGTGGGTACAACATCCATTGCTGTGCCGACAAGTAATACCAATCCTGCAATAACCAACATTAATAAAACTGGAGAGTCAATAAACGGATGCAATAAATCAGTCACAATACGTGGAATATTGCCAATAGTCATCAGCCATGCAGATACCATAGCCGCTGCAGCTAGAAACATAATGGCACTACTCGCTTTAGCAGAGGCGATCATACTTTCTTTAATATCCGCAAAAGTTAGTTCACGATAGACGAATACGCCAATTACAAGAGAATATACAACAGCCATAACACCTGCTTCTGTCGGCGTAAACATCCCGCTACGTAATCCAAGTAAAATTCCAATAGGCATAAAAATTGCCCAAATTGCTTTACGTAATGCCGTAACAACTTCCTTGAAAGATTTACGCGGCAGAGGCTCTGCCGAATCCTTACGAGAAACAATAGCCCAAACAAGACAAAGCATGACCGTGATATATACCGCTGGTGCAATTCCTCCCATAAAAAGATCGGTAACAGAAACGCCCGCCGTTACACCAAAAATAATCATCGGAACGGAAGGTGGCATAATCGGTGATAAAATATTACCACCAGCAATCAAGGCAGTAGAACGATCCCGGTTATATCCAGACTGTACCATCATCGGAATTAAAATTGCGCCAAGTGCTGCAGTTGATGCAACAGCTGAGCCGACAAGGCTAGCGAATAATAAAATTGCGACAATCGCGACATAACCTAAGCCTCCTCGAATATGTCCTACCATAGCAGTTGCAGCATCTACAATCTTGGTGGTTAAACCGCCACGATTCATTAAATCACCGGCAACAACAAAAAATGGGATTGCCATCATTGAAAAACTATCTGCACCATTAAAGAGATTTTGAGACAAAATCTGTGCATTAAACACATCTAGGTACAACATTAGCATAATGCCTGAAAATAGAAGTGAGAATGCAATTGGCACACCAATAATAATGCCACCTATAAGACTGGCTAGAAAAATAACAATCGTCATAATAAATTACCTATAATTAGTCGCTATCTGATTCACTCATCAATACAGCTTGATGAATAGCATTAGGATTTCTAATGACCTCGATAACATTTAGCACACTGATTAAAATAATTGCAGCCCCAGTAATCACACCAGTAACATAGACAAAAGAGAGTGGTAATCCTGTTGCTGCCGCTTTTGCTGTCATTGATTGCATCACCATGGCATAGGAGCCTTTCACCAAGATTCCCATCACAACGACAATAATGATTCGACCTAAAACAAATAAAAGCATTTTGATTTTTTCAGGCACATTCTTAATCAATGTATCTACACCCAAATGGGCATTTTCTTTCATTGCTACAATTGCACCGATATAAATCACATAAACAAACACATATCTTGAAACTTCTTCCGACCATACTAGGCCCGAATTAAAGAAGAAACGAAGAATGACATTAAAAAAGACTAAGGCAATCATCACAACTAACATCAACCCCAATAAAAGGGATACGCCTTTAAATAATTTATCCGTTAGTGCTTTCATACTCTATCCTCTTGATTAATCAGTGTTTCTTATACGCTCAACAAGATCTTTTGCCCAATCGTATTTTTTGTATAAATCATCATAAAGTGGTCTCATTTTTTCCACGAGTAACGCTTTATCTGCCTCACTTGGCGTAACGACCTTACCGCTTTTTTCTGCAATAAATTGTTTATCAGCCTCAATACTCGCTTGATATAAGTCCCAACTTTTATCTGATGTAGCTTGCGCGGCTTCTAAAAACACGGCTTTATCTTCGTCACTCAAACTTTCCCAGAATTGACTATTAGCAAGTAATTCCAACGAAGAAATCATATGATTGGTTTCATAAATATTTTTATTCACTGAATAGAAACCTTGCTGTACAAAAGTAGAAAGAGGATTATCTTGACCATCTACCACACCTTGCTCTAAGGCGCTAAATACTTCACCTAAACTCATAATTGCAACATTTGCACCCAGTAACTCTGCTACTTTGACGTGAATAGGATTATTTGGCATACGCATTTTTAGCCCCTTAAATTGTTCCGGTGTAGACAAAGGTTTGCTTGATGAAAATACACGAGCACCATTTGGCATCCATGCTAAAAACTTGATAGGTTGAGAGGATTCAAAACTGTCCGCAATTTCTTTACCAATTTCACCTTGATAAATTTTTCGGGCATGAGCTACATTTTTAAATAAG
Source organism: Conservatibacter flavescens (assembly GCF_002795425.1). GTDB lineage: Bacteria > Pseudomonadota > Gammaproteobacteria > Enterobacterales > Pasteurellaceae > Conservatibacter > Conservatibacter flavescens. Next base: position 197,676 of record NZ_PHHA01000018.1, on the reverse strand, counting down.
AAAGGAAAATCAGGTACAGACATTTTCGGTACTTCCGACCACATTACAGTCCCTAAAACAGATAAATCAATAATTCCTTGACGGGTATAATCAAAAGATTGTTTTTCATCACCTAATTGGCCAGAATCATAAACATCGATCTGAAAACGCCCTTTAGTTTTTTCCTCAATCATGGGCTTAAACACCTCTTTTAAAGCCACTGTAGAAGGATGTGTCGCCGCAACAACGGAAGAAACTTTAACAACTTTATGTGAAGCCGGCGCTTGTTCATTACATCCCACCACAGATAACAACATTACGCTCGCGATCAAAGTTTTAAAAAAATAACGTTTTTTCATAGTGTTCTCCATTTAATTCCCAATATTAAATACTAGTATACAAGTAATAAGCAAAAAAATTTATCAGATATATTTTTAGCATAACAAAATATAACACTATAATCTGTGATAAGTATCACAAAATTAGAAACTCATTTCCTTTGCAATATATAACAAAAAAGACCGCACTTTCATACTATTGACAGAGTATGATTTCTTTTGGGGCGCATTGTATACGCCCATTGTCTTGCTAAGTTTGTCAGCGGTCTGACTTTTTATGCCAATCACTAAAAAGTGCGGTGTAAATAAATAAATTTTTATCAACGCCTCACTACAAAGTCACTCCACTTTTAAAAATCGCTAATTCTCTAAATTCATTCAATTCATTTTTAGTCTGTTTGCCATTCACAATATCGACGATTAAATCAATAAAATCGCTTAATAATTGTTCTATGGAAATATCACCAACCAATTGACCGGCATCGAAATCGATCCAATGTTTTTTCTTGATGGCTAACTCTCTATTAGTCGCGATTTTCATTGTAGGAACAAACCCACCATATGGCGTCCCTCGCCCTGTAGTAAATAGCACCATATGACAGCCAGCTGCAGCAAGTGCGCTAGTCGCCACAGCATCATTACCTGGCGCACTGAGTAAATTTAATCCGCTAGTTTTTAGTCGTTCACCGTATTTCAGTACATCGACCACTTGGCTATGCCCTGCTTTCTGTGTGCAACCAAGCGATTTATCTTCCAACGTAGTAATACCACCAGCTTTATTGCCTGGTGATGGATTCTCATAAATGGGTTGATGATGATCAATAAAATATTGTTTAAAATCATTGACTAAACGCACCGTTTTATGAAAGGTCACTTCGTCTTTGCAACGGCTCATTAAAATATGTTCAGCGCCAAACATTTCCGGTACTTCAGTCAATACTGTTGTGCCACCATGACAGATCAAATAATCGGAAAAATGCCCAAGTAGCGGGTTAGCCGTAATACCTGAAAAACCGTCTGAACCACCACATTCTAAACCAAACTTCACCTCGCTTAATTTACCCACTTGTCGACGATCTTGTCTCATCTGCTGATATAATGAATTCAGCAAAGCAAGCCCCTGCTCCACTTCATCATCATAATGCTGTGAGATCATAAACTTCACCCTCGTCTCATCATATTCGCCTAAACTAGCCTGAAATTCGCCCACTTGATTATTCTCACAACCTAAACCAATGACTAACACCGCACCAGCATTAGGATGTTTCACCATATTTTGCAAAATAACTTTCGTGTTTTGGTGATCATTTCCCAATTGCGAACAACCATAGCTATGGTTAAAAGTGAATACACCATCAATATCCTCAAGTGAATGCTGTTGTATAAATTGCTTTTTAATTTGATTAGCAATCCCTACAACACAACCCACTGTAGGAATTATCCAAAGTTCATTACGAATACCGATTTCACCATTGCGACGGCGGTAAATCTGCACATCACGATCTAGCTGTTGTGGCATAAGTGCGGTAGATTTTGGTAAATATTTGTATTCATTAATCTCGTTTAAATTAGTTTTAACATTATGAGTGTGAACATGTTCTCCTGCTGAAATAGACTGTGTGGCATGTCCAATGGGATAACCATATTTCACTACGTTTTCCCCTTGTGTAATGGAAAATAAAGCAAATTTATGTCCCCTCGCAATGTCCTGTAAGAGCACAATGTCTAATTCATCAAGTATTGTACCTGCCGGCAAATCCTGCAATGCCACCGCCACATTATCCTGTGGCTGAATTTGAATAAACCGCTTCATATCTACTCCTTACAGTAAATCTCTAAAGCTTTCCGCATACCTTGTTGGAAAATGCTTTCCAATTGCGCGACGACCATTTCCACCAAATTCGGTATTAGCGTTAAATTCTGTTCCCAGTGTTCGCTTTGTGACAATACATTGTAGACTAGACCATGCAATGTCAGCTCACCACTATCCACTTGCTGCCACCATGTAGCAAAATTGCTCAGCCAATATTCATCATCTTGCAGCGGGATCAACTGCTCATTGCGTTTGCCACGATAAAAGGCAATTAACGCAGCCAAAGCAAAAGTTAAGTGCGGTGGTAATTTCTCGAATTTTTGCTGATACGCCAACAATTGAGGCAAGATCCGTGTACGATATTTAGTCATACTATTTAAAGCAATAGATAATAATTGATGCTGAATAAAAGGATTTTGGAAACGTTTTATCACCGCTTCAGCAAACTCATGTAATTCATTTTCAGGCAGAGATAACACAGAAATAATCTCATTTTTGACCGCACTTCGTACAAATTCATATAATTTAGGATCACTCATTGCTTCGCCCACTGTATCCATGCCAGCTAAATATGCCACTGGTACAAGAGCGGTATGCGCACCATTTAAAATAGCAACTTTTCGTTCTTTATAAGGCTTAATATCATCTACGATCACAATATTCATTTTCACTTGATCCAAGCGGAATAATTTTTCCAATGATTTCGGTCCTTGAATAACAAACAAATAGAAATATTCCGCAGCATCTAAAAAGCTATCTTGATAACCGAGCTCCCGTTGCAAGCGCTCTGCTTCATCATGCGGATAGCCTGTCACAATCCGATCTACTAAAGTGGAACAAAATGTATTAGCAGTTTCGATCCATCGCACAAAATCCATACCCAATTGCCATTCTTGCCCATAACGTAATACAAGTCTTTTCAACTGCTCCCCGTTATAATCAATTAATTCACAAGGTAAAATAGTAAATCCGTAGTTCGGATTGCCTTCCGTCACCTTAAAGCGTTCATATAATAAACGGGTTAATTTAGCAGGGTAACTGACAGGCGGGCAATCATCGAATTTATCATCAGCATGATAGCTAATCCCCGCCTCTGTGGTATTAGAAAAGATAAGATGAATATCAAGATTATGCGCTAATGCCAAATAATCTCCAAAATTTTGATAAAGATGAATTTCTTGATTTACCGAGCGAATAATACGTGGCTGATTTATCACGTCCCCTTTTTCATTCAACCCCCGAATAATCGTTGTGTATAAGCCATCTTGCTCATTTAATGATGAGGAAAACGAGGAGTTACGTGGACGAACAATCGCTATACCGGAATTAAAATCCGTTTGTTCATTTAAAATGTCAATTTGCCAATCAATGAATGCTCGTAAGAAATTGCCTTCACCAAATTGAATGATTTTAGTCGGGTATTGAGCACCGGGAAAATTTGTTCGGTTTAACCTTTTCATTGCTGTTTCCTTAATTACTTTAATTCAATACCAAAATAGTCTTTCGCATTGTTAAAACAGATATTTGCCACCATTTCACCTAATAATTTCATATCGTATGGTGCCTCACCATCACGAACCCAATGACCTACCATTCGACATAAAATACGACGGAAATATTCATGGCGAGTATAAGATAGAAAACTACGGCTATCTGTAAGCATTCCCACAAAATGACTGAGTAAACCAAGCTGGCTGAGCTGAGTCATTTGTCGCTCCATGCCATCTTTTTGATCATTAAACCACCAACCTGTGCCAAACTGCATTTTGCCGCGAATACCTGCTTGCTGGAAGTTGCCTATCATCGTACCTAACACTTCGTTATCTCTAGGATTGAGGCAATATAAAATCGTTTTTGGCAAACTATTCATTTTCGCTTGAGCATCAAGTAAACGAGAAAGGGGCTGCGCCACCGGTGCATCATTAATGGAATCAAAACCGCTATCAGGCCCGAGTAACCCCATCATCAAAGTATTATTATTACGCAATGCACCTATATGATATTGCTGCACCCATTGTCTTTTGTGATATTGCGAGCCTAAAAAAACTAAAAGAGCGGTCTTAAATTTCGCAATTTGTGATTGGCTCAATATTTGCCCATGACGTTTTGCATGAAGAATTTGATTAAGTTCGGCCTCATTTGCCTCTTCATATAACACGACATCAAGTGCATGATCAGAAATTTTACAGCCATGCTGAGCAAAATAATCAATACGGTTCACAAGGGCCTGACAAAGATCATTAAATGAAGATATCTCTATATTGGTCACTTCTGCTAAATGTTGCAAATAGGCGTTAAAAGTTTCAAGCTCAATATTCATGGCTTTATCCGGTCGAAAGCTCGGTGCAACTTTGGTATGAAAACTTTCATCTTGCATAAGCATACGATGATATTCCAGTGAGTCAGTGGGATCATCGGTAGTACCAATGAATTTTACATTCATCTTACTGATAATACCTTTAGCTGAAAAATCATCTTGGGCTAATAATTCATTGCAGCGCATCCAAATAGACTGCGCTGTCTTAGGGGAAAGTAATGTATCTGTAATACCAAAAGGGCGACGCAATTCTAAGTGTGTCCAATGATAAAGTGGATTGCCAATAGTATAAGGAACGGTTTCACACCAAGCTAAAAATTTGTCAAAATCCACCGCACTTCCCGTACAATATTTTTCATCAACACCATGAGTACGCATAGCACGCCATTTGTAATGATCACCTTTCAACCAGATATCATATAGATTCTTAAATTTATAATCTTGGGCGATTTGCTCTGGTGGTAAATGGCAATGGTAATCAAAAATAGGTTGTGGCTCTGCATAATCGAAATACAGCTGTTTAGCGACTTCAGTATCGAGCAGAAATGTATCATTAATAAAATTTTGCATAAAAAGCTCCTTGCTTAACCCAACGTGAATATATTATACCAATTAAAGAAAAAAGTAATATAAAGTTTTGAGATCAAGATCACAAAACCAAAAATATGTATGACATATATAAAAACAAAAATGCTAATATAGCCAAAGATAAAAACCAATATGACAAATTTTCTTTAATCTACGTCAGGAGCTCACTATGAAAACGAAAAAAATACTCATCAATACACTTTGTGTGACATTGCCCATATTATTTGCAAGCCATTCTGTTCTTGCCAATAAAGTAACTTTAAAACTTGCACACAATCTTGACCAATCTCACGTTGTACACAAAGCTCTTGCCCAAATGGCAAAGGAAGTTCAGGATAAATCCAATGGTGAATTGAAAATACGTATTTACCCAAGCGGTCAAATGGGTGGTCCACGTGAAACTATTGAACTTATTCAAAATGATGCTTTAGATATGACTAAAGCCAGCGCGAGTGAAATGGAATCATTTGTCAAAGAATTTTCTGTGTTTAGCTGTCCGTATCTCTTCGATAATGACGAGCATTTCAAAAAAGTCTTATTTGGTCCAATTGGTAAAACCTTAACAGATAAAACCGAATCTAGCGGTTTTAAAGTTGTCGCGTCTTATGTTGCTGGTACGAGAAGTTTTTATGCAAAAAAACCAATTCATTCACCTAACGATATGAAGGGAATGAAAATTCGCGTAGTTTCTACGCCAACAACAAATAAACTGATTGAATTACTCGGCGCTTCTCCTGCACCGATCCCGTTTGGTGAAGTTTATACTGCTCTGCAACAAGGCGTGATTGATGGGGCTGAAAATAATATCCCTTCTTATAACCAAACTCGTCATGTGGAAGTCGCTAAATTTTATATTGAAGATCAACATACTAGCGTACCGGACTATTTGATTATCTCAAATAAAGCATGGGAAAAACTGAATGAAAATCAACGCAATATTCTCACACAAGCGGCAAAAAACTCCGAAATCTACCAGCAAAAATTATGGGATGAGGAAGTGACCAACTCTCGTGCAGAAGCTGAAAAAGCCGGTGCGACATTTATTCAAGTAGATAAACAACCTTTCCGCGACGCATTAAAGCCCCTTTATGAAGAGTTTGCGAAAAATCCTCAGCTAGAAAGTATTATTCAACAAATTAATGCAACAAAATAATCCCGTTGGCATTTCTGAATAAAGAAATGCCATCAATATCTGGAGGTTATATATGCGATTTGAGCAACTCAAAAAACCGGTTGATCTTTTTATTTCGACCTTTTCAATTATCATGATGGGGTTATTGGTGATTTGTGTTACTTGGCAAGTGTTCAGCCGTTATGTGCTACAGATGCCAAGTACGATCACCGATGAAATTGCGCGTTTTAGCATGATTTGGGTAGGGCTACTCGGTGCGGCTTATACCGTTGGGCTGCAAAAACATTTAGCCATTGATTTATTTACTCATAACCTTACAAAGAAGAAAAAATATCTAAGCAACATATTGATTAATATATGTATTTTTTCTTTTTCACTTGGCGTAATGGTATTTGGTGGATATACCCTAGTTTCCAATGTTTATCAATCAGGACAAATATCCCCCTCAATGCAACTTCCAATGGCATATGTGTATCTAGCGCTCCCCTTAAGTGGTGTGTTGATGATGTTTTATAGCCTTTTATTTCTGATTGATAATAGTTTATTACTCAAGGAGAATAAATAATGGAATGGTTAGTTTCTTGGGAATGGTTTATTCCCTTAGTCATGTTCAGCACTTTCTTCATTTTAGTTTTTTTAGGCATCCCGATTTCCTTTTCAATCGGGCTAGCAACACTGTCAGCAGGCTTTCTTATGCTACCAGCAAAAACAACATTAATCGTAGCAGGACAGAAAATAGCGACCGGATTAGATAGCTTTTCACTTTTAGCCATTCCCTTTTTTATCTTAGCTGGCTCATTAATGAATAGCGGTGGAATTGCGACACGCTTGATTAACTTCTCACAAATTTTAGTCGGACGTGTGCCCGGTTCACTTGGGCATGTAAATGTGCTTGCGAACATGATGTTTGGCTCAATTTCAGGATCCGCTGTTGCAGCTGCGGCTGCCGTCGGAGGAACAATGTCTCCATTACAACAAAAAGCCGGTTACGATCCGGCATATTCAGCCGCAATAAACGTATCTTCTTGTATTACAGGTTTGCTTATTCCGCCATCTAATGTCATGATTGTTTATGCTTTAACTGCTGGGGGTATTTCCGTTGCAACATTATTTATGGCCGGCTATATTCCGGGCATAATGATGGGTTTAGGCATTATGCTCATCAACTATATCATTGCCAAAAAACGTCATTATCCTATCTCAGCAAAGCCCACTGTCTCACAATTTATTAAATATTCCATAGAAGCCATTCCCAGCTTATTAATGGTGCTTGTTGTTATTGGAGGGATTTTAGGCGGTATCTTCACCGCAACTGAAGCATCAGCTATCGCAGTAGTCTATACTTTTGTACTTTCTGTTCTCATTTACAAAGAAATTAAATTCCGTGAGCTACCTAAAATCATATTAGAAGCGGTTGTCACCACATCTATTGTTTTATTTCTCATTGGAGTATCTGTTGCAATGTCATGGGCAATGACAAATGCTGACATTCCTTATATGGTTAATGAACTACTTATCAGCATATCCGATAATTTACTGGTTATCCTGTTAATTATTAATATCCTATTACTCATCATCGGGATTTTTATGGATATGACTCCAGCAGTATTAATCTTCACTCCCATCTTTTTACCTATTGTAAAAGAATTAGGAATGGATCCTGTGCATTTCGGCATTATGATGATCTTTAATCTTTGTATTGGACTTTGCACACCACCTGTGGGCAGCGCCTTATTTGTGGGCTGTTCTGTATCAGGCGTAAAATTACAAGATCTCATTAAGCCAATGTTGCCATTTTTTGCCATATTACTGCTTACCTTATTACTCGTCACCTATATTCCACAACTGTCCTTATTTTTACCGCAGTTACTCGGCATTTAAACTATAAATTGTTGCTGTCCCCCAAAGATAGCAACAATTCTCTTTTGTATACTCTTAATTTTCATAATATATGATACAATTTATCATATTTTATCCTCGAATGGTAATACAACTATGAAATGGACTGATAACCAACGCCTTTATCAACAGCTTGCACAAGAACTCAAAAACAAAATCTCCTCAGGTTTCTACAAAGTCGGAGAAAAGTTACCCGCAGAACGTTTTATTTCAGAAGAAATGAATGTCAGCCGAACTGTCGTAAGAGAAGCCATTATTATGCTTGAAGTGGAAGGTTTTGTTGAGGTCAAGAAGGGTTCCGGTATTCATGTGATTGCTTCACAACCTAAATATTTAACCTCAGTTCAACAAAATAAAGGCCTTGAATTTTCACGTTGTGGCCCTTTTGAATTATTACAAGCACGTCAACTCATTGAAAGCATTGTTGCGGAATTTGCCGCCACACAAGCCACTAAAGAAGATATTATTGAGATTATGGAAATCCAAAAAAATGCCCGCCAAGAAGACCGCTTCCGTGATTCAGAATGGGATCTTAAATTCCACACTAAAATTGCACAAATCACTCGTAATAGTGCGTTGATCACCATCGTGCAAGAAATGTGGCAACAACGCATTCTGAATCCTTATTGGCGTAAACTCCATGAACACATTGATGAAAAATCCATAGACAGTTGGTGTGATGAACATGATCGCATACTCAAAGCCCTCATGGACAAAGACCCGCAAGCCGCTAAAATTGCCATGTGGCAGCATTTAGAAAATACCAAACAAATGTTGTTTAATGGTGCCAACGATGACTTTGAAATCGGTATTGATAAATATATGTTCTCCGATAATCCCCTTATTCATCTCTCAGAAAGCATAGTCGCATTAACGAAAGATAAAAAATGAAAAAACTCACCGCACTTTTGCCAGCCGACATCCCGATGGATAAAAAGTGCGGTCAGTTTTAATTTAGTTTTTAGTTAGCCACCCCATACACCATATTTGGCAACCAAGTGGAAAGTGTTGGAATATAAGTAAGTAACAGTAATTCCACTAAAAGCAGAGCCCAAAATGGAATAACATCTTTAATGAATTTTTCAATCGGTACTTCCGTAATAGAACAAGTGGTGAACATTACTGTACCAAGTGGTGGCGTAATTGTACCGATAGCACCATTAAAGATAAACACGATACCGAAATGAATCGGATCGATACCGTAAGCATGAGCAATGGGTGCCAATAATGGTGCGAGTACAATCATAATCGCATTGCCCTCCAAAAACATTCCTAATACTAACAAGGCAATATTCACTAACATTAAGAAAGTTAACGGACTATCCACTATAGTTGTCATCCAACTTGCCAAAGCTTGCGGTACACGCTCCCATGTCAAAAATTTAGAAAATGCAACGGCAACACAAATAATTAATAACACATTTGCGGCACCAAGAGCAGACTCCTTTGTTGCCAACCACAATTTTTGCATATCCATATTGCGATAAATGCCTGTGCCTAAAATGACAGCATAAATCACCGCTACCGCACCGGCTTCTGTTGGCGTAAATATGCCCATGCGAATACCACCGATAATAATTACCGGCAACAACAACGCAAGCACGGCATCTTTTGCAGAAATAGCGATTTCTTTACAGCTTGCACGTTTTTCACGAATCGGTAAATAGCCTCGTTTTTTGGAAATAATAGACACTAAAATCATCATTAATATACAAAGCATTACGCCCGGTATTACGCCAGCTAAGAATAACCGACCAATAGAGACGTTATTCACATAACCGTAAATGATCATGGCAATGCCCGGAGGGATAATCGGTGTAATTAATGAACCAGCAGCCGTAACCGCAGCGGAGAATGAAGCTGTATAACCACGTGCCACCATTTGAGGCACAAGTAATTTAGAATTCATGGCAGCATCTGCTATATTGGAACCCGATAATCCCCCCATCAAAGTACTTAATGCCACGTTGACTTGGGCTAAACCACCATTCATATGACCAGTTAAAACCTCACAAAATTTCAATAAGCGCCCACTAATCCCCGTGTGATTCATAAATACACCAGCCATAATAAAAAACGGAATGGCAAGCAGCGTAACCGACTCCAAACCGCCCGCTAAACGCTGAATTAACATAATCATCGGTAAATCACTCATTAAGAAATAACTTAATGTAGAGAAAAAAATACAAAATGCGACCGGAGTACCAATAATAAATAAAAATAATAGAATACAAATCGGGATTACAACGCTCATGACTTATTTACTCCCTTTCACAGTTTTAACATAGACATAAATTTTACGGATTTCATATAAGCACATAAAACATGCACTAATGGGGATGGCGGCATAAATGTAAACATAAGACACTTGCAAGGCTGGTGTAAATCTGAGCTTAGACATCGGTAATAGTTTAAAACCCAAATAAAGCATAAAACTCAAGCAAAACAACATAATCAACGGTTGAATAACACCATCAATAAAACTGGCCACTTTAGATGGCAATTTTGTAAGCAAATAATCAATGCGGATTAACTCATTGTTTTTACATAACGCACTGGAAGCGAGAAAGGTAAACCAAATAAAAAATACTACACAAATTTCCTCCACCCAAGCACTCGGTGCATTCAGGAAATAACGAGTAATGACACCATAGCCAGATAAAATCACAATCAAACCTAAAAATATGGAAGCCAATATCTCATCAATGTCACTGAGCCAAAATTTCTTTGTTGTCGTTAAGGTATTCATCGTTTAATCCTTTTCGGAAGTTCTTAGACGTTCGGTTTTACCAAACGTCTAAAAGTGCGGTTAAAATTGAGCGAGTTTTTCTTGAATGTTTTTATATAGATTTGGCGACCATTCAGGAAAACCTCGAGAAATGGCATCACGTACCGCATTTTCAAAGGCATTTAAATCGACATCATTAATGGACACTCCCGCTTTTTGTAACTCATCAAACGCCTGTTGTTCAGCATCATTAATTAACCCAGCGCCATATGCCACCATTTCACGAGCAGTATCCATAATAATTTGCTGCTGGTGTGGTGTTAGCTTATTCCAAAAGATAGTGCCAGTAACAAATGGCGACATGTGCTTAGTATGTGCTGTTAAGCTTAAATTTTTCGCCACCTCATAAAATTTACCGCCAAATAGCACTACAGCAGGGTTCTCTAAACCGTCAATAATGCCTTCCGATAATCCAGGATAGACATCAGCTAATGACATCGGTGTTGGTGTGCCGCCCATTGCTTTAATGGTTTCTAAAAATAAACGGGAATGCTGCACACGAACTTTCACGCCCTTCAAATCTGCTGGTTTTTCCACTTTTTTCTTAGTCAATAAATGACGTGTGCCGTAAACCACATCAGGTACAACAATATGGAGTTGATGTTGCTCTAATTGACCACTGACCTCTTTAAACCAATCTGAATGCAATAATTTCGATTTTTTCTCAAAAGATTGACTAATATAAGGCGCGTTAATCACCCCTAAATCCGGTACGATATCCATTAACGCCCCATAATCGCTGATTGTTATAATATTCGCACCAAAACGTGCCTGTTCTAACACTTCGGTTTCCGCCCCAAGCTGGCTAGACGGAAATAATTTGAAAATAATTTCACCATTAGATTTCTCTTTCACTCTATCCGCCCAAAAGTGCATGGCTTTGTCAATGGGTTCCCCCGGTTGATTACCATATGCCACCATAATTTCTGTTGCAGCTTGAGTACAGAAAGTCGCGCCCAATAAACCTGTCGCAATTATCGTTTTAAACGTCTTAGCAAATGACTTCATAATTTCCTCTCTATCTAATCGTGGTTAACGGTAATTTTCAATGAAATAACATTAATAAAAGAAACCGAAAACAGCATGAATTGCGATTCTCCACCCCATCTGTTTTTTATCTGTTCTTTATTTCATTAAGTCTTATCAAAAAGGATCACGCTTTTTAATAAAGCGGTATTTCGGATAATTTTTTCTTCATAAACCTCAGCTAATTCATCAAAGTGAAATTGATGGGTCAGCATCATTTCCGCACTCAATTTTCCTTCTGCCATCAAACGCTGTACTTTGGCAAAATCTTCATAAGTTGCATTCCGACTTCCCAGCATAGTCGTTTCTTTCTTATGGAAATCAGGATCGTTAATTTCCAAATTGCCTTTAAACAAGCCCACAAACACAATCCGACCACCGTGCCGAATAAAATTCACTGCATTGCTCATCGCTTTTTGATTACCTGTTGCATCAATGACAACAAGTGGTAAACGCCCATGAAAGAAATCTTCAATATTTTGGTTAAGAGGATCGACTGTCGGAAGATTTAATCGTTTTTCAATATGCTGTCGGCGTTCCATGCTTGTATCTGCCACAACCACATTCGCGCCATCTGCTAAAGCAATTGCTGCAGCGCCCAAACCAATCGGTCCCGCCCCAACAACTAGCACATCATCATTTGCCTGAATCTGTGCTCGCCTCACCGCATGAGCGCTAATAGCAAAAGGCTCAATTAATGCGGCTGAAATATCATCAACAGAATCAGCAACAGAAAGTACATTGGATTCAGGAACTGCCAAAAATTCAGCAAATCCGCCATCCTGGTGAACCCCTAGTACCGAGAGTGTTTCACAACAATTGGTTTTACCACTTTTACAAGCCTCACATTGACCACAAGATAAATACGGCACCAAAGCAACGCGCTGGCCAACCTGATAATTTTTCACTTGTGAACCGATTGAGGTAATCCTGCCACTGACCTCATGCCCTAACACACGTGGATACTCGAAAAATGGCTGATTACCCGCATAAGCATGAATATCCGTGCCACAAATCCCCACAGCCGTAACTTTAATGAGCACGTCATCATCACCGACAACAGGTTCAGGCATACCTTGATAAGAAAAAGAATAGGGGGCATTACATATCAACACTTTCATCACATCTCCTCAAAAGCAGAAAATTAAAGCACGAGGTATTGTTTCTTAATTTTTCATTGCTTTCATAACTTCTTTGTATTAATGTGATGAAGCATTAAATTTTGTGTTTTTTATATGTTTTTTATTTGAATTTAAAGCCAAAAGGCAAGAAAAATGAGCAAAAATTTAAATTTACGGTACGATATTATTAATCAAATTATTGATTCTATTTTGAACGAACTATTAATTTCTCCCCTTCCCTCTCAATCTGCATTAGCAGACCTATATAATGTCAGCCGAACAACGATCCGCCATGCAACACAATATTTGGAAGAAAAAGGAATTATTGAATATCGTCATAACATCGCTTATATCCGCCGTTTACCCACATTGGAAGATAAGTGTCTTTATATTCATACAAAAAAATCTCACCACAATCATTACGAACGTATCGAAAATTATTTTAAATCTGCGATTCAAAAGAAACATATCAAGCCTGGTGATGAATTTAGCGAATTAGCACTTGCTAAAAATGCTAATGTTGATATTTTCACCGTAAGAGAATATTTAATTCAGTTTTCGCGTTTTAAATTAATCACCGCTTTAGCACGAGGTAGATGGAAACTCATTGAATTTACACCGCACTATGCTGACAAGCTCTTTGAACTACGGGAAATGTTGGAATGTCACGCCTTAAATTGCTTTATGAATTTACCCAAAAGTGATGTTAGATGGAATGAAATGAAGATTCTCTTACAAGAACATCGCGCGTTAAGAGATCGCATTGTTGAAAATTATATGGATTTTTCTATCTTAGATCATAGACTACATCGCTTAATTTTATCCGCCGCAGAAAATCCTTTTATTGATGACTTTCTAGAATTACTTTCCGTCATTTTTCATTTTCACTATCAATGGGATAATAGTGACCTTATTACTAGAAATATTCTAGCCGTTGAAGAACACCTCGCACTGCTCGTTAAAATTATTAGTCGCAATGATTTAGGCGCTATTACCGAATTAAAAAGACATTTGCAAACAGCGAAAAAAACATTGCTCAATAGTATAAAAACCTAAAATGCCTTTCACGATAGCCCTTGATTATTATCCATAAACACGACTTGTCTATGAAATAGACGTTATGTGCTTTCTGTATGGCAACATTCTCTACCGTCTAATTTCATCAGTAATTTTTCGCCATATTCTTTACGCCAACCTTTTAATAATTCAGGTTGACTTAATGTGGTTTTATCTTCCGCCCATTGCCATGCTAACAAATTTTCTAAACTTTTTTTACTGGCTAGCACTTCAGGAGCAAGTCCAATCGGGGCAACCTCTTTCAAGCCTTTCTGTAATTGTTTTATGGCGAATTTATAACGAGGATCATCTACTAAACGTTTAATTTTAGGCGGATAGCTTTCTGGAGATAAACGCTTAGCTTGTTCCACTAGTAAGAGCAATTTTTTACCATGTATACGAACTTCTGATTGATGTAAGCCCAAAGCTAATAAGTCAGAAGTATGCTTTGGGGCATATTTGGCAACAGCCCATAAACTGTCACTTTTTACTACAAAATTTAACGCAAGATCTCGTCTAATCGCTTCTTCTTGTCGCCACTTAGCCAGTAAGTGCAAACGCGCTAATTCTTCAGGATTCAGTTTCCAAGCATTAGGAATTGAAAAATAAGCATGGTGCGCATTTTTTTCCTGATTGCGTAGTTGGCAAAGTATTGCGCTGTCTTGTTTAGCTGCGTCTAACCAAGACGTTGAGGATAATTCAGCTTCCATCTTATAAAATAGTGGCAATAAGTACCATACATCAGCCGCCGCATATCGTAATTGTTGTTCAGATAAAGGACGTGCTAACCAATCCGTACGAGAAGCGCCTTTATCTAAAGTGAGATGGAAATAATGTTGAATGAGCGTTGCAAAACCAGTAGAGTTTGGGAAGCCTAAAAAGTTTGCCATCAACTGCGTATCATACATTGGTGCTGGACATTGCTGAAAAGTTTGTTGAAACACTTCAAGATCTTCAAAGCAGGCATGAAGTACTTTTGTCACATTGGCATTAGCTAATAATGCGACAAAAGGTGAAAAATCAGTGATTGTTATAGGATCAATCAAGCTAACCTGTTCGCCATCATAAAGTTGGATCAATCCTAGTTTAGGGTAATAACTACGTATCCGAATAAACTCTGTATCTAACGCAACTACGCTTTTTTGAGCCGCCTGAGCACAAACGCGTTTTAGTGCTTCATCTGTTGTCACAATAGTAAAGTGCGGTAGATTTTGAATTTCTTTTGGCATGGGGGTATTCATAAATAATTATTCCATTACAAGCAAAAACGAGGGCGAATAAATATTCGCCCTGAACCACTGACAAAGTCATTTATCGTGTCTCTGAGAATAAAAGCTAATTTGTAGGACGATTAGCCAATTCTTCATCGCGTAACACACGGCGTAAAATCTTACCTACATTGGATTTTGGCAATTCTTCTCTAAATTCAATCTCTTTTGGTACTTTATATCCGGTTAAATGTTCACGACAATGCTTACGCAATTCATCACGGGTTAAACTTTCGTCTTTTTTCACCACAAAAATTTTCACTGTTTCGCCCGAGACCTCATTGGGTACTCCAATTGCAACCACTTCAGATACTTTATAATTCAGCATGACAACATCTTCGATCTCATTTGGATATACATTAAATCCAGAAACCAGAATCATATCTTTCTTGCGATCGACAATACGTAAATAATATTGCTCATCTTGTATCACAATATCTCCTGTCGCTAGCCAGCCATCTTGCAATACTTCTGCTGTCGCTTCCGGACGTTGCCAATAACCTTGCATAACTTGCTCACCCTTGACCCATAGCTCACCTGGTTCACCAAGTGAGGCCTCTGTCCCATCTTCTTTAACAATACGAATATCCGTATTGGGGACCGGCACGCCAATGCTGCCGTTATGTTTTTCCATATTCACTGGACAAGCCGCAATAAGTGGTGAACATTCTGTCATACCATAACCTTCAATAATATGACACCCCGTTGTCTGAGCCCAACGGCTTGCCACAGATTGCTGCACAGACATTCCACCACCAACGGATAGCTTTAATGAAGAAAAATCAATTTCTTTGAAATTTTCATTATTTAATAAAGCATTAAATAACGTATTTACTCCCGTAATCGCAATAAAACGGTGTTTTTTCAATTCTTTCACAAAGCCATCAATATCACGCGGATTCGTGATTAAAATCCCTGTAATACCTAATTCAATAAACAATAAACAATTTACTGTTAATGCAAAAATATGGTACAGCGGTAAGGCAATAACAGCTTTACGAGTTTGTTTATTGTTTCCAACAAATGGCTCCGCGATCCACATAGCCTGAAAAACATTCGCAATAATATTGCCATGAGATAACATCGCGCCTTTTGCAACACCGGTTGTTCCCCCTGTATATTGTAAAAAAGCAAGATCATTGCGACCTAAATCCGGCCTAACATATTGACGATGTTTCCCTATACTTAACACTTCTCGGAATGTAGCAGCATGAGGCAGCTTATATTTTGGTACTAATTTTTTAACATACTTCACCACAAAATTAACTAATGTACGCTTGCCAAAAGAAAGCTGATCGCCCATACGCGATAAAATAACATGCTTAATTTGGGTATTAAACACAACTTTTTCCAGCGTTGAAGCAAAATTAGAAACGATCACAATCGCCACTGCCCCACTATCTTGCAATTGATGCTCTAGTTCTCTCGGCGTATAAAGAGGGTTCACATTAACAACCACCATACCCGCACGCAAAATACCAAATAATGCTATCGGGTATTGCAACAGATTGGGCATCATTAAGGCCACTCTGTCTCCTTTTTTCAGTTTCAATTCATTTTGCAAATAAGCGGCGAACGCTCGGCTGCGTTCTTCTAATTTACGAAAAGTTAATTCTTGCCCCATATTAACGTAGGCAGCACGATCTGGGTGTTCACGCACCGCATTTTCAAACATATCGAGAATTGAGGCATATTTTTGCGTATCAATTTCTCGCTCAGCACCTTCAGGATAATTTTTAAACCAAGGCTTTTCCATTTTTAATCCTTTTTTTAATATAAGTTATAACGTAAACGAGGCTCTGGACGGAAAAAGAAGAATCCACCAAAACGGCGACTTTCCCAGTAATCATACCAATCATCGGGATCATAATAATATTCTTCAACTAATTTCCAACGTTTATAATGCTGTACTTGAATGAGGGGATAATCATAATTCGCCTCATCAATTTTTCCTTTTTCCATTCCCATTAAACGACCAACTACCGTAATATATTGGTCTTTCAATGTTTCAGGGTCGACAAATCCCTCTAAATATGCCATAAAGCGCCCATCACTGGTAGAAGTTAACACGGGCTTTGCTGAAAAACTGGCGATAGGTAAGCTCAAGACTTCAATTTTAGTTTTATTCTGCAATGCAGTCGCAGCAATAATTTTGCCACCAAAACGCACTTCTTTACACTGGCAAGCATAATCGTCAGGGCTCAGTTTACGTAAATTTTGCACTCTAAATTCACTTTTCTCTAAACCTGGAGGCGCGGATATACAAGCGTTTAACAATAAAAAGAGCGGTAAACAAATTAATAGTTTTCTCATGCTTAATCCCTCTATTCTCGGCCGGGTAATTTTTTCCACGTAACTTCATTACGCAAATACACAGGTTCAATTTCAATCGCGCTAATAAATTGTTTTTGCTGCCAAAGAGGCAAGGCCAAACATAACATATAACGTGCTGATGGCAAATGAATGTCCGTACTTTGGCCATTGATTGACTGCAGCAACTCGTATGCTGTCCAACCAGTTCCTACCTTATACCAAGTATTATCTAAGCTCTCACATTGTGCGACTAATTTTTCGGGACTAATGACTTGTTCAACTTGTTGTTCTCGCCAATACAAAAAATCACCAAAATCAGACCGCACTTTTTCGGCAACTAACTGAGCAAAATAAACCTCATTCATTCTCGCATCAATTGCAGTAAGCACTTTCGTCACGCCGAGTTGCTCATAAGCCGCTTGAGCCATCGCAACTAAGTTGGACACTGGAATCACTGGCAAATCCGCACCAAATGCTAATCCTTGTGCGATACCCGCACCAACACGCACACCGGTAAAACTGCCCGGTCCTCGTCCAAAAACTAAGGCATCAACCTGCGATAAACTCACTTGTGATTCAGCTAAAATCCTATCAATTAATGGCAAAATACGCTGAGTATGTGTTCGTTGTGCCAACTCATCTATATGAGTGATCTCACCGTTGTGCCATAATGCCACAGAACAAGCTTCCGTTGATGTATCTAAAGCTAATAAAGTTGTCATAGTATTATCACGATATTAAGGTCTATCGCCCTAAATTATTTTTACAAAATTAGAGAGAATTTTATCATAGTTGTTTCGGCTTACCAACAGCGCAAATAAAAACAAGAATCAACAAGCCCAATTGTAAATCCTCTTGGATTCCATCAGGAAAATACATATACTTTGAATGTGTTTACCTACTTTAATAATACAAGGAACATAAACCATGACAATCACAACACCATTACATATTCAATCCCTTACCCCGCATCCTTCGGTAGAATATTGGTCTGTGTGCAAAGTTGAGGCATTATTTGAGACACCTTTTTTAGATCTTATTTTCCGAGCTGCTAACGTTCATCGTCAACATTTCAATCCGACCACAATTCAGTTATCAACACTGATGTCTATCAAAACCGGTGGCTGTCCCGAAGACTGCCACTACTGTCCGCAGTCTGCCCGCTATCAAACGGGAATACAAAATCAAGCGCTGCTAGACATTGAAGATATTCTCGCAAAAGCGCGAATTGCGAAAGCTAGAGGCGCTGGACGTTTCTGTATGGGGGCCGCATGGCGAGGCCCTAAACCCAAAGACATTGAGAAAATGACGGAAATCATTAAAGGAGTAAAAGCCTTAGGGTTAGAAACCTGCGGCACTTTTGGGCTACTACAAGACGGTATGGCAGAAAAACTCAAAGAAGCGGGTTTAGACTATTATAACCACAACCTCGATACTGCCCCTGAGCATTATCATCAAATTATCGGCACTCGAGACTTTGATGATCGATTAAATACGCTAGGCAAAGTACGTAATGCGGGATTAAAAGTGTGTTGTGGTGGAATTATTGGCATGAACGAAACCCGCAAAGAGCGCGCCGGTTTAATTGCCAGTCTAGCCAATTTAGATCCTCAGCCGGAATCAGTTCCTATTAATCAACTGGTTGCTGTTGAAGGGACACCTCTATTTGATGCAGAAAAACTAGATTGGACAGAATTTGTTCGAACTGTTGCTGTCGCGAGAATTACTATGCCTAAAAGCTATGTACGTTTATCTGCCGGTCGTCATAATATGAGTGAAGAAATGCAAGCAATGTGTTTCATGGCGGGGGCCAATTCTATTTTTTATGGGGATAAATTATTGGTCACTGAAAATACGGAAGAAGATCGAGACAGAGATTTAATGTTAAAATTAGATCTCGTACCAGAAACAGAAGAAAACCGCTCTTGACCTATGCCTATTCATGTCGAAACAAGATAAACAAGTACAAATAGTGCAATAAGTATGGCTGGTCTAAAAGACATTAAGCCCATAATAAAAGCCACATTTCTGTGGCTTATCTTTATCATGTTCCTAAATAAAAAGCTAAAATACTTACTTTGAAATCAAATTACAGTTTATCTGCGTGTTGTTTTAAATAGCTTGCAACACCATCTGGATTGTCTTTCATGCCTTCTTTACCTTTCTCCCATTGTGCAGGGCAAACTTCACCATGCTCTTCATGGAATTGTAAGGCATCAACCATACGTAACATTTCATCAATATTACGACCTAATGGTAAATCATTTACTACTTGATGACGAACAACACCGTGTTTGTCAATTAAGAAAGAAGCACGTAAAGCGACGCCCGCTTCAGGATGCTCAATACCATAAGCTTGTGCGATTTCGTGTTTTACGTCAGCCACTAACGCATATTTCACTTCACCGATACCCCCTTTATCTACTGGGGTTTTACGCCATGCATTGTGGCTATATTGTGAGTCGATAGATACACCAACAACTTCAACACCACGTTTTGCGAATTCTTCATAACGGTGATCAAAAGCAATTAACTCAGATGGACAAACAAATGTAAAATCTAAAGGATAGAAAAAGATCACTGCAGGTTTACCCGCTACATGTCTTTTAAAATTAAAGTTATCAACGATTTCACCGTTGCCTAATACTGCTGCTGCATCAAAGTCTGGTGCTTGACGAGTAACTAATACCATCTTAAGGATCTCCTTTTGTTTAAATGAATAGGTTCAACTTCCTAAGGAAGATTACTTTGTCATTTTAAAAAACAGAATTTAAATTGAATAGTTGTTTTTATCTATTAAATCAATTATTTTAATCGAACAAATTGTGTTAACTGCTGATTTTTAATGATGTCTTGAGGAAATATATGAAAAAAAATAATTTATCTACCGCACTTATTCATGTAGGACGTAATCAACGTGTCACTCAGGGCAGTGTTAACCCTGTGATTCAACGAGCCTCTTCTCTGGTGTTTGAAGACTTAGCACAAAAAAAACATGCCACCATCAATCGCGCAAAAGGTGAGTTATTTTACGGTCGTCGTGGCACACTCACTCACTTTGCCTTACAAGATGCGATGTGCGAATTAGAAGGCGGTGCCGGCTGCTATCTTTATCCATGTGGAGCTGCAGCTGTCAGTAACAGCATTTTGGCTTTTGTTGAACATGGTGATCATATACTCATGACGGGTGCAGCCTACGAGCCAACTCAAGACTTTTGTAATAAAATTCTCAAAAAAATGGGCATAGAAACGACCTATTATGATCCGATGATTGGGGCTGATATTGCCAACCTTATTCAACCGAATACTAAAGTCCTGTTTCTAGAAAGCCCTAGCTCACTGACGTTCGAAATACCTGACACTCCAACCCTTGTGCAGACCGCACGTCGTATAAACCCCAATATTGTTATCATGATTGATAACACTTGGTCAGGAGGGGCACTATTTAAAGCATTAGAACATGATATTGATATTTCAATCCAAGCGGGAACGAAATACCTCGTTGGCCATTCTGATGCCATGATCGGAACAGCAGTTGCTAACGCACGTTGCTGGGATCAATTACGTGAAAATAGTTACTTAATGGGGCAGATGGTTGATGCGGATACCGCTTACATGACTGCTCGTGGCCTACGAACTTTGGCTATTCGCTTAAAGCAACATGAAGAAAGCAGTATTACGATCGCAAAATGGCTCGCAACTCAGCCAGAAGTCAAGGCGGTTTACCACCCTGCTTTAGCGAGTTGTCCTGGACATGAATTTTTTCAACGAGATTTTCTCGGTGCAAGTGGCCTATTCAGTTTTGAACTGAACCAAAAACTTACCCAAACACAACTCGAAGCGTTCATGAATCATTTTGAGTTATTCAGCATGGCTTATTCTTGGGGAGGATACGAATCTTTAATTCTCTATAATCAACCTGAAGAGATCGCCAAAATCAGACCCAATATTCACCGCACTTTAACCGGCACATTAATTCGTATACATATTGGATTAGAAGCGGTAGAAGATTTAATTACCGATCTTAAACATGGATTTGAACGCTTAAAATAGCGCGATATAATCTGTCTAATATTTAGATGCTAACCTATCAATTTAAACATGGCGGATAATATCCGCCATGAATCATTTTATTTTAGTGAAATTTAGACAGCTTATGACTTGGGCGTAAATATTCTTCTTTATTTGGATCAACTAATTTCGACTTTTGAATCATTTTCTCAATCGTCACACCTTGAATCAAAATAGAGAACATCACAACAGCATAAGTCATAATCAGAATTAAATCGCTCACATCCATATTACTGTCTCCAATGAAAGCGACACCTTTCGGCACTGATAACGCCATAGCAAGGGATAAACCACCACGTAAACCACCCCAAGTTAATACTTTTAACGTATAAGGATTATAGGTTCTAAATTTTTGCATCACTTGGAATGGCATCCAAAGACTTGAATAACGAGCCGCTAAACAAATTGGAATAGCCAACAACATTAAAATAAACCCTTTAAACGTAAAATCTACTAACAATAACGCAAAACCGATAAGGAAAAATAACAATGAATTGAGGAAGTGATCAATCATTTCCCAAAAATGATCTAAATAGCGCTGACTTTGTTCAGAAAAACCTTTATGGCGTGTCCAGTTCCCCACCATAATTCCAGACACCACCATCGCTAATGCGCCCGATACATGTAACACATTCGCTAACATAAATCCTGCAGTAGGAATGGTTAAAGTTAATAGAATCTCTAAACTTCCATCATCAGTATTCGAAATCAATAAGTGTGCAACAAATCCGAGTACTAAACCAAATAGAATACCGCCGACAGCCTCTTGCAAAAATAACCCTACAATACCGCCAAAGGTAGGCTCTTGACCACCAAATGCCACGGCAAAAACCGTCGTAAAGATAACTAAACCTACACCATCATTAAATAATGACTCGCCTTCCACTTGCATGGATAAACGCTTCGGCGCTCTTAAATTTTTAATGATCGCCAATACCGCAATCGGATCGTCAGGAGAAATTAACGCGCCAAATAAAATACAATAGACTAAATCAATGTCTAATCCAATTAAATGTGCAACGCCATAAATAGCAAAGCCGATAAGGAATGTTGATGCAAATGTAGAGAACAGTGCGAAAGTCGTAATTTCCCACTTTTGGTCTTTCATGACAGGCAATTTAATTCCTAATGCACCCGCAAATAATAAAAAACCAAGAATACCATTTAACAAGAAACTCTTGAAATCAATCTGTTTCATCGTCTCTGTGGCAATGGTATCTAAATTAAACCAACCTAGATAACCAAATAATAACAATACAAGGGAGCCAATCATTGCCGAAGCACTAATCGCAATTGTTGATTGAATCTTATCGCTGATTTTACTCGTCAAAAAACCAAGTAAAATGGATAATGCCGATAAAAAACAAATATAGGTATAAATACTCATACATATGCCTTAAACAAGAAGGTTTCACTCACATTTTATTAAAATGTCAGCCGTTTTTAAGTTTTGCCAAACTATGCAAATTATTATAACATATGACATAGGCGCAATTTCACACCGCTGTAGTATAAGTAAGCTCCGTAAAATTACAAAGACAAATATTTCAAATACTCAAAAATGCGTAATCGAAAACTTTTACTTTATCCACTTTTCGCTTTTTTGGCGCTCGCCATCGTCTTTCTACACTATAGTTTTGAGATCTATAGTGAGCCTAAAATTACCCTAAACAGCAAATATGCCAAAAAATATCAACCATTGGTTTCCACGAATGAACAACTGTTCTGCTATGCCGCACGTTTTGAGACGCCAATCATTTTTCCGACAGAATTTAATTTGCTGGTTTGGAATCTCCACAAAGGCATTGATAAAAACTGGGAAGACGAACTTGATAAACTTTCTCATCATACCTCTCTTGCATTACTTCAAGAGGTCAGCACAAAACAAAACTTACCACAGCGACTTGCCACGCGTTTCCCCTATTCTTTGTATGCCTCAGCTTATGAATTTTTAAGCCACCAAAGTGGCGTCAATATTTTATCTTCATATCCTCCCGAAAGCTATTGCGTAAGCTCCGAAGAAGAGCCTTGGATCCAAATTCCTAAACTAGGTATCTCTAGCTCATACCCGCTAGCAAATGGCCAATCTTTATTAGTCGTTAATCTACATATGGTCAATTTTGAATGGCACCCAACTAACTACCAACAACAATTGAATGAAATTATTACGGTTATTAGCGCTCATCAAGGCCCGCTCATTCTTGCCGGTGATTTTAATACCTGGAACAAAAGTCGCTTAGCATTAATTAAAGCAGTTACTCATCAACATCAATTACAAGAAGTTCACTACGAAAACGATGTGCGTACACGCTTCCTAACAAACCCGTTAGATCATGTTTTTGTTCGAGGAATAGAAGTCCTGCAAGCTGATGTCATCGAAACCGATAGTTCCGATCATAATCCTCTATTATTAAAATTAAGCGTACAATAACCTGATATTTTGCCCTATATCATCATTTTAGGATCGGGATATTGATACACAAACCCGAGTTCATGACAAATTTTATCACCAAGAATAATGCGCTGAGGAGCTTGGTCAGAGCTGATAAAGTGCGGTACATTTATGCCGAGTTTTTCTGCACAATATGTATAATAATCCTGCTTAGTTGGGTGTATTGGCGCGGATAAATGATATACACGTTGAAAACTTGGTGTTTCAAGCAAAAGTTGAATTGCACGCGCACAATCATCTAAATGTACCAAATTCACAGGTTGATTCCCGCCCACCACATTTTCTCGTTTAGACAACGTATGTACCGGATGTCGCCCCTCTCCCACTAATCCTGCAAAGCGAATAATATCCATATGAATATGCTGACACGCAAGCAAACGTTGTTCAATTTCATATAATCCCTTCGCCGTTAGTGAGGTAGGTTGTGGCAGAATGGACTCATCAAATTGACCAGATACCTCAGGAAATACCGATGTCGAACTAATAAAAATAACCTGTTGCACACCGTGTAATAACGCTTCATTTAATACATTCTCTATACCGAGAATATATTGTGTCATATCAAAAAAATATTGGCTAGGCGGGATATTGATCACCAACGCATCAACCGAGAATAATAACGTAAGATCATCAGGATCAGCATTTATTTCTGGAGTAAGTTCAAGGTGATAGGTTTCTATGCCAAATAAACGCATTTGCTCCACACCTTCATGGGTCCGTTTACTTCCTTTGACTTCCCACCCCAAATGCTGTAAGTGTTTGGCCAAAGGAACACCTAACCAACCTAATCCAACAATAGCAACTGATTTCATTTCCTCTATCCTTCCTGTTCAGCCTTACGTATCAACCATTCACAAGGCGTAAAACGTTCCCCGTATAATGCGACATGGTGTAATAATTCTGCCACAATATTTTTCGCACCAATTTTATCCATATACGCGTAAATGCCACCTCTAAAACTTGGGAAAAACGCGCCTAATACAGAAGCTACATTACCTTCTTCAACGCTTGAAATCACATTTTCTTGTAAACAATAGGCTGCTTCATTGAGCATCATTAGCAAACAACGTCTTGCCACCTGCTCTGTTTCTAAATCATTAGATGTAATCACTTCGAGAACATGATAAATACTTTTATCTACTCCCGTCCGATTTTCATCTTTATCATATAAATAAAAACCACGTCGATTTTTTACCCCTTTACGATCGTTTTCAATGAGTAAATGTATCTTCTCGTGTAATGTGAAACGTGTGCCTAATTTTTCTTGCAAACGTGGCAAGGATTTAACCAATACATCTAAACCCGATTCATCAATCATCATTAACGGCCCAATATCAAAGCCAAACTCCTGCAAAGCTCGATCAATAAATTCCACTGCCTCACCATCAATAATACAGTGAATTGCCTCAAGTAAATAAGGCGTTAAAACACGATTAACAAAAAATCCTGGACTGTCTGCAACTAAAAATGGAATTTTGCCTTGCTGAATCGCAAAATGAATAGCCGTGGCAATCGTCTGTTCAGATGTTTCCTCATGAGGAATTATCTCTAGCATTTTTCGATGTGATACCGGATTAAAATAGTGAAAACCAATCACATTATCTGGGCGTTTTGCCACAGAAGCAATTTCTGCTATCGACAGTGTCGAGGTATTCGTCGCAAAAACGATATTGTCACCATAATATTTTTCACTTTCCTGTACCATTTGCTGTTTCAGAGCTAAATCTTCATACACAGCTTCGATAACCATATCTGCAGATGACTTACCGATGAAACGCTCACCACCTGAAATTAACTGCATTTGCTGACGCATCCGCCCAACAGACAATGCCCCGTCAATCACTGCTTTTTGCAATAAAGAATATGTCCAATGTAATGCTTTCACAATACCATCAGGATGAATATCTTTTATTCGCACAGGAATATTAGCGCGATGGGCTGTAATATAAGCTATTCCAGCTCCCATAAAACCACTGCCTAAAATCGCAACACTCTTAACATCACGTACATTCGCTCGTTGACGATATTGGTTTTTCATTGCGCGTGTTGTATATTCTAAATGGCGTAACACGCGTGATTGTTCACTAAAAAATAATGATACAAAAGCATTTTTTTCCGCGTCCAACATCGATTTAGCATCACATTCTTTCAATACCTTGATCAGGCTTTCAGTCACAGGAGAATTATCGAAAGCTTTCAAGGCCACTTTATTTTCGACGCGTTCAAGTAAATACTCGCGAGAAATTGGATATTTTTCTACCGCACTTTGTATTTGTTTTAACCACTGTCTTGTTCGAGGTAAAACTGAGTGTGGTTGTTGCGGAGAAGTGAAATAAGAAAGTGCGGTTGACATTAAAATATTTTTTGTGACCACATCATGCACTAACCCCAAATCTAAAGCTGTCTTGGCATGAATCTTATTTCCAGTTAACAAAAGCTCAGTCGCAGATTTTAATCCAACACATTGTGTTAAACGCCATACCCCTCCAGCAAATGGAACGATCCCTGAACGTACTTGTGGTAATGCAAACTGTGTACAAAAATCACTACTTGCCACGCGTATATTACAGGCTAATGCTAACTCCAGACCTAATCCATAGCAATCTCCATGAATCGCGGCTACTGTGGGTATTTTCAAACATTCAATCTCACGCAGCACTTCTTGAGCTTGGGCAGAAAATTGCGCAAGCTCGGCACTATTCTTTTGTTCCAATTCCGACAAGTCGAAACCGCGCACAAAATTCTCTTCCTTAGCCGAAACAAATAGAATCCCTTTTAACTGCTGATGTAAAACAGTGCCGAGAATTTCACGCAGTGCTTCAATAAAATTTGCCTTTAACAGATTATAAGGCTTATTTGGGCTATCTATTGTGACAATTCCTATTTGATCTTGTATGGAAAAATGAAATGCTGATGCTTCTACTAGTTGTTGTTCCATATCATTTCCCCTATTCGCTTTCCAATACCATTGCCGCACCCAAGCCACCTAGCCCACTTGCTGCCACTAAAGACAAACGTCCACCACGACGTTTTAGTTCAAATAAAGACTGGATTAAAATACGTAAACTCGTTACCGCACGCGGATTACCATAAGCTAACGAGCCGCCTAATACATTAAATTTATCCATATCGACTTGACCTAACGCGGCAGTCCTATTCAATGCATGTTGCGCAAATTGCTCGTCTTCAAATAAGCGTAAATTCGCCAGTGTTTGTGCAGCTGACGACTCATGCATATCAATCAAATCAATATCAGCTAACTGCACATTTGCCCGTGACAACGCAATGGAGGAAGCATAAGTTGAACCAGTCAACATATTTTCCCAAACATCATTCCCTGTCATGGCATAACTACGGATATAACCCAAAATATCTAAACCTTCTGCTTTGGCAATATCTTCACGTATTAACATTACTGCCCCTGCGCCATCACATGATTTCGCAATATTCCAATCTGTCACAGAGCCATATTTTTTATCCACAATCGGGGAATAACGCTCATAACGATGTGGTTTTAAACTATGCTCAATTAAATTATCTGCGACAACAAAATTGTCGTAAGGTGAAGGAAAAGACAGCATAACAGATTCGCGAATACTGCCGCCTTGCCAAGCCTCATTCGCTAAGCGATGGGAGCGAACAGTAAATTCATCTTGTTCTTGTCGGCTAATATGGAAATTTTTTGCCATTTGCTCTGAGACATCTGCTACAGAATAATCCGTGACATAATCTTTTAAGCTGACACCATAAGGTTTTAGATCCGCCCAAGTTAAATTTCGGATTAAATGAAATTTATGTTCAAGTCCTTCGGCTCTAATAATATCTTTTACGACTTGAATAAGACGTGGATTTAAACTAATTGACGAGTTAGATATAGAATCTGAACCGCCTGCGATTCCTGCTTTAATTGAGCCCGATAAGATACTCGTAGTGACATTGGCAACAGCTTGCAAGCCCGTAATACAAGAACTGCTAATAGAATAAGCTTGAACCCATGGCATACCTAATGATACTGCAATTCCTCGTGAAATATTTTGAATCGCCGAATGCTGTGTCACTTGGCCAAAGACGAGCTGCTGAATCAAATCCCGTTCAATAGGTACTCGATTTAGTAACTCATTTGTCACCATTGTCCCAAGATCAATGGCAAAAGAATCTTTAAAGCCGGTATCTTTTTGATGAAAAGGAGTACGTAAAGCGGCAACAATAGCAATGCGTTGCCCTTTTGGCGTGATTAAGGTTTGTTCCGAAAACATAATTGCCCCTAAGGAGAAAAATTACCTGTTATTGTTAGCTGAAAACTAAATAATAACAAGCAAATATTCATATTTTTTTATCAAAATCTTACATTTTAGATCGAGGTTTAAACACAAACTCACGAGATCCTTAGGTCTAACAAACCTAATATCCTTCTTCCTTAAAATTTGGCAGGAATGTCTTTTGTTGAATCCGTTTTACTTGAGTATAAATATTTCCATCAGCATGTAACTCAATTTCTCGCCAACCCGGTTGCAAATTGTCTAATGTAAATTGATGGCAGTCTGGTTTAAATTGAATACACGTTGATGGCGTTGACATCACCTTATACCCGTGCCAATAATCATCAACCTGCTGATGAATATGCCCATGCAATATGCCTTTCACTTTCTCAAACGGAGATAGCGCTTCCATCAGATCATGCAAATTTCGCAAATTATGTTGATCAAGCCAACTGGAATGCGTTGGCAATATATGATGATGTAGAACCACTAAACTATAACGATTTGGATATTCTTTCAATTTAGCAACAAGCCAATCAAGTTGATATTGGCTTAATTGACCATGTGGAACACCAAACACTTGGCTATCTAGCATGAGTATTTGCCAATGTTCTCCGGCTAGAATATGCTTATTCGGATTGATGTTTCCATATTGTCCCGTAAGGTAATCAAACATTTTAGGTTGAAAATCATGATTTCCTGGAATCCAAAAGACCGTTTTCTCTAAACATTGCACTAACTGAACAAATCGCTGATACGCTTCATCACTACTATCCTGAACAATATCTCCCGTCGCTAAAACAAATTCATAAGGGAAATCTTGTTGTAAAATTTCAGTTAATACTTGCTTAAAGCTTTCTAACGTATTAATCCCCAGTAGATCGCTATTTTCCTCCTTGAATAAATGTGGATCGGTAATCTGTAAAAACCGAACAACTGAATCAGCGGTATTCAATGAAAACGAACTTAACACAATGAACTCCTAGGAATTAAAACAACAACTTATTACTCTACATAATATAAAATTTTTTGCATTTAAAAAAAGTCAAAAATGTTATATAGCTCATATTTTTTGAAGATTTTTTCAAAAATTTCTACCTATATCACATTTTTCATTCCCATTTTTTCTGTAAGTTTACATAATTTAATTGAAGCCACTGTAAAGCAATCACCGCTAATGCATTATCAATTTTCCCACTGTTCACCCATTGGTAAGCCATATTTCGAGGAATAACATGTACACGAATATCTTCATTTTCTTCAGCTAACCCATGAATTCCCTTCGCTTGTGTAGAATCCACTCTCCCGACGAAGAAATGGATACGTTCTAACACTCCACCAGGGCTATCCCAAACACTTAATACATGAGCTAAATCCTGGATCTCAATCCCCGCTTCTTCTTGGCTTTCACGCAATGCCACATCTTCTGGCGCTTCGCCTTCTTCAACCATTCCAGCAATCATTTCAAGTAACCAAGGAGAATTAGGTATACTCGGATCATAAGCGCCAATACGTACTTGTTCTACCATCACTACCGCATCGGCTTGAGGATCATAAGCAATAACCACTGAAGCAGCGCCTTTGACTAAAAGCTCTCGTGTCACCACCCCGCTTACTCCTCCAGCAAATAATTTATGACGGAACTGAATTCTTTTTAAGGTAAAAAAACCTTGATATAAGGTCTCACTTTGCAGAATCTCAATATCTTGCTGACTAAATTGTGTTAATTTTTCCATACCCCTTAACTCCTTTTCAATCTCTCTGAACTCACCACGAATAATGCAATCACCATCAATAAAATCGCGCCTGCAAATAATAATGTATTCATTGCACTAGAGTGATCCACAATAATTAAACGAATCATTGCGGTAATACCAATATATAAAAAATAACGCAGTGGAAAATGGTAATTCGTTTTAAAGTATTTCACGATAAGCGCTAAAAATTCGAAATATAAAAAATATACGACGATCTTTTCAATCAGTAAGTAGGAGACTTTTTCCTCCGCAGAAATCAGTAAGACAATGATCAGTTCATAGGTTTCTTTCCCTAAAAAAACCACCAAAATCATGGCTAAAACTAATAATGACACATTCAAAATCCACTGTAATACAGAAGAAACTTTTAAAGCAAACTGATTATCTTTTGTTGTCCCCTGGTTTTCCATAATTCACTCCATTTAATAATTCACTGAATAATATACGACGTTTTGTAGATCATATGGCACTATCTCTTTGCCTGACCAATAAAACGCCTCGAATTGAGTCAAGCTCCGCTGCGCCCCAAAAACAGCTAAATAGAAAGGTAAACCTGCACTAAATACCAGTTGACCTTGAGGACAATAAGCCGAATGAAGGGATAACAAATAAGGCTGGTGTAATACTTCAGATAATTTTGCAATGCCTGCACCTTGCGATTTCAACACTGCCTCACGCAAGCACCAACAGCGATAAAAACTTTCCTCACTATTCGTCTGTTGTTTAAACCAATCTTGTTCGTCTTGTGGTGAAAAATGTGCTAGCAATGCATGGAAATCCCGCTGACGTTCAGGAAATTCAATATCAATTCCCACCGCACTTTCCCCATTCTCAACAACATTTACCACAACAGCCACCCAATCTCCTGAATGACTAATATTAAAATCAATCCCTTTTTGTTTAGCAAAATAAGGTCGACCAGTATGACTTAAAACCATTTGCCCTAAAAGTGCGGTATCAATTTGCATTTTTTTTAATAATTGCCACAATAAAAAATGCGCGACCCAACGACTACGATGGCGGCGTAATGTTCGTTGATTTTGAATTTTTGGCGCTTGTAGTAGTTTTGCATTTAATAAGCCGATGGGAATATCCTGCAATGGATACTCCTGTTGAATATTACCCCAAGCGATACAAAGTGCCATAATGCTCCCAATAAAAAAGCCAGATACAAATATCTGGCTTGCATAGGTAAAGTGATATCTCCCTATTCAGGACATAACTCATTGTTCTACTTAAAGATACAATCCCATTTATCATCAGTATCTGCTGAAATAAATGGAACTGTATCAACAATCTAAGCCAGATAACATTATTGGCTTATTATAACAAATTAATGTTGCAAAAGTTTATTCACACGTTTAATAAACGCGATTGGATTTTCCAAAGCCCCGCGTTCAGCTAACATCGCCTGTTCGAGTAATAATTCAATCCAATCTGCAAATTCAGCCTCATCCGCTAAATCCGCGACTTTCTGCACCATTTGGTGTTCAGGATTTAATTCAAATGTATATTTTACCTCTGGCACAGGTTGCCCCGCTGCAGCGAATAATTTTGCCATTTGTGTCGTCATCTGATCGTTATCTGTAGACACAACCGCTGGCGTATCCGTCAAACGATGAGTTAAACGCACATCTTTCACACGTTCTCCTAACAAGGTTTTCACTCGTTCTACAAAACTTGCAAAGGCTTTGTCCTGTTCTTTTTGGCTTTCTTCTTGTTCTTTATCTGCCAAATCACCGAGATCTAAATCTGCTTTGCTGATAGTTTGTAATGCTTTGCCATCAAACTCGGTGAGATAACTAAGCATCCATTCATCAATGCGGTCAGAAAGCAGTAAAACCTCAATACCTTTTTTATTAAACAGCTCCAAATGTGGTGAATTTTTCGCTGCAATATAACTATCTGCAGTAATGTAGTAAATGGCTTTTTGCCCTTCTTTCATGCGGCTCACATAATCTTCTAATGACACATTTTGTACATTGCTATCATTGTGAGTAGAAGCAAAACGCAATAATTTAGCAATTGCTTCTTTATTCGCAAAATCTTCTGCAGGACCTTCTTTCAACACCAAACCAAATTGTTGCCAAAAGGATTGGTATTTTTCCTCATCGTCTTTCGCCAATTTTTCCAACATTTGCAAAGAACGCTTGGTCAACGCTTTACGTAATGCAGCGGTGACTTTGTTATCCTGTAAAATCTCACGAGAAACATTCAGAGGTAAATCGTTACTGTCAATTAACCCGCGCATAAAACGGAGATAATTTGGCATAAACTGCTCAGCATCGTCCATAATAAACACACGTTGTACATAGAGTTTTAAACCGTGTTTATGTTCACGATTAAATAAATCCCAAGGCGCTTTGCTTGGTACATAAAGCAATGAAGTATATTCTTGATTGCCTTCCACTTTATTATGCGCCCACAACAATGGATCAGCAAAATCATGACTTAAATGCTTATAGAATTCTTTATATTCCTCATCAGATATTTCACCTTTACTACGGGTCCACAGGGCTTGGGCTTTATTAATTTTCTCCCATTTCACCCCAGTTTCCTTGCCCTCGTCATCATATTCTTTTGCTAAAATTTCCACCGGCAAACCAATATGATCAGAGTATTTACTAATAATATCGCGTAAACGCCAATCATTTAGAAATTCTTTTTCATCTTCACGCAAGTGTAAAGTAATTTCCGTACCACGATCTTTTTTCTCAATATCTGCAACAGTATAATCCCCTTCACCGGCAGATTCCCATAATACCCCTTTATCTGCGCCGTCACCTGCGGCACGGGATTTTACGCTAACTTTATCCGCCACAATAAACGCGGAATAAAAACCGACACCGAACTGCCCTATTAACTGGCTATCTTTCGCCTGATCTGCGCCCAACGCGCTTAAGAATTCTTTCGTTCCAGATTTGGCAATCGTTCCCAAATGATCAATCACCTGTTCACGATTCATACCAATCCCGTTATCACTGATCGTTAACGTGCCTTTTTTCTCATCAAAACTAATCCGCACTTTTAAATCGCCATCACCCTCATACAGTTCAGGTGCTGATAGTGCTTTAAAGCGCAATTTATCCGCAGCATCAGAGGCATTAGAAATTAACTCACGTAAAAAAATCTCTTTATTAGAATATAGAGAATGAATCATTAATTGTAATAATTGTTTTACTTCTGACTGAAAGCCACGAGTTTCTTGATTTTGAGTCATGTGAATCTATCCTATAAAAATATGATTAATAAACTTAAAAGCTAATATGAGGAAAAAAATCAAAATTTCAAGAGTGAAAAATCACATAAACAGCATGCCGTACGAATGAAACAAATTAATTACTCATCTCACTCGCCAACTCAGCCATAGTAATAATGACATCAACGGCACTGACCATTCCCTCTAATGTAATCAATTCCTGTTTACTATGAAAATTATAACCACCGGTAAATATATTTGGACAAGCAATCCCCATTTCAGCAAGTTTTGCGCCATCTGTTCCTCCACGTATTGCTTTATGCAACGGTGTAATACCACATTTCTTCATAGCTTGTTCGGCTAATTCAATAGCTTGTGGTACAGTTTGAACAACATCATACATATTTCGATATATGTCTGTAATTTGCACTTCTACTTGACGTTTTAACTGTTTATTACGATTAAAATCTTGTACGGCTTGCGCAATAAAAGCTTTACGTCTCACAAAGTTATCCCCATCAAAATCACGGATAATATAATGTAATTGAACTTTCTCTATATCTCCTTCCAAGCCATCTAAATGATAAAAACCGGCTTTACCCTCCGTCGTCTCAGGTGTTTCATTCTTAGGAAAATACTGTTGAAACTCACAAGCTAATGCTAATGCATTCACCATTTTATCTTTAGCCAATCCAGGATGGATCCCATGTCCATAAATCGTCACTACAGCATTCGCTGCATTAAAATTCTCATATTCCAATTCCCCTACTTCGCCACCATCAATCGTATATGCCCAATCACAAGAAAAGCGCTCCAAAGGGAAAAAATTCATACCTAATCCAATTTCCTCATCAGGCATAAACACTACGCGTATATTTGCTCTCTCCGTCTTGCTCTCTTTCAAGACAGAAAGTGCGGTCATAATTTCTGCAATTCCGGCCTTGTTATCTGCGCCCAATAACGTATTACCATCAGTAACAATAAGGGTTTTACCTATTAACTGTTGAAGAAAAGGAAAATGAACCGGACTAATAAATGCCTCTCCGATACCCAAAGCAATATCCCCTCCTCGATAATTTTCAATCACTTCAGGTTTTACATTTTTTCCGCTCACTTGCGGTGAGGTATCAAGGTGAGCGACTAATCCGATAGTTGGCACGCCATTACCCTGTTGAGGTGCAGGTAAATATGCAGTGACCACTCCCTGTTCACTTAATTCAATTTGCTCCAACCCCAACGCCTTAACCTCTTGAACAAGATATTTGGCTAACTTAAGCTGTCCCGATGAACTAGGCGACATTGTTGCACCGACTTTCGATTGTGTATCAATACTGATATAGTTTAAAAAACGCTCTAATAACCTATCTTTGTGTTGTGATGCTCGACTTGCCATAAATAACCTCAAATAATGTATGGAGAATATAAAAAATCCTATCATTTTTTAAGAAAAAATACGATTATCCCTTTTCATTATGAACTAATCGCTATATCATTTACACTTCTAAAATTTTAGGTCACAAATAGAAACTTTTTCTCTATTTTTATTTGTGTGTGTTTATTTATATCACATTGTGATAACTCAGGGAGAAAACCAAAGCTAGTGGAAAATCCAGTTCAAAACAAGCCAATTATTGAGCTTCGTTCTATCAAAAAATCTTATGGAAATAAAACGGTCGTTAATAATATTGATTTAACGATTAATCATGGTGAGTTTTTAACCATTCTTGGTCCTTCTGGTTGTGGTAAAACAACCGTACTTCGTTTAATCGCAGGTTTTGAGGAACTTGATAGCGGAAAAATTATTCTTGATGGTGAAGATATTACGGATGTTCCTGCAGAACAACGTCATATTAATACCGTCTTCCAAAGCTATGCATTATTTCCACACATGACGATTTTTGACAACGTGGCTTTCGGTTTGCGTATGCAAAAAGTGCCGAGTGACCAAATTAAACCTCGTGTATTGGAAGCTTTGCGTATGGTGCAATTGGAGGAATATGCGGATCATAAACCAGCACAACTCTCTGGTGGTCAGCAACAACGTATTGCCATTGCTCGCGCAGTTGTCAACAAACCTAAAGTCTTGTTACTTGATGAATCGTTGTCTGCTCTAGATTACAAATTGCGTAAACAAATGCAAAATGAATTAAAAGCATTACAACGCCAATTAGGTATTACCTTTATTTTCGTTACCCACGATCAAGAAGAAGCGTTGACTATGTCAGACCGCATTATTGTGTTACGCGGCGGTAATATTCAACAAGATGGTTCACCGCGTGAAATTTACGAAGAGCCTAAAAATCTCTTTGTTGCAAAATTTATCGGTGAAATCAACTTATTTGAAGCAACGGTAATTGAGCGTATTGATGAAAAACGCGTTCGTGCTAACGTGGAAGGCCGTATCTGCGAAATTTATTCTGCATTAGATGTTCAGCCGAATGAAAAAGTCAAAGTGTTATTACGCCCAGAAGATGTACAAATTGAAGAATTAGATGAAAATGAGCAATCACCAAATGGTATTATTGGTCATATCATTGAGCGTAACTATAAAGGAATGACATTAGAATCCACAATTCGATTAGATCATAATGGTAAAAATGTCTTAGTCAGTGAGTTCTTTAATGAAGATGATCCAAACATCGATCATTCATTAGATCAAAAAGTATTAGTAACTTGGATTGAAAGTTGGGAAGTGGTGCTAAAAGATGAAAATGACGACGCGTAAGTTTCAAACAATTACCGTTGCAATTATCTTCGCTTGGTTAACCTTTTTCGTATTAATACCAAATCTGTTGGTATTTATTACCAGTTTTTTAACCCGAGATAGTAGCAATTTTGTTGAATTCACATTCTCTTTAGACAGCTATAAACGCCTGTTTGAGCCACTTTATGCGCAAGTAATGTGGAATTCATTATATATGTCAGGGATCGCCACGATTATCTGCTTGGTGATTGGCTATCCTTTTGCTTTTATGATTACAAAAATCAACCCTAAATATCGTCCATTTTTACTCTTTTTGGTCATTT
Source organism: Conservatibacter flavescens (assembly GCF_002795425.1). GTDB lineage: Bacteria > Pseudomonadota > Gammaproteobacteria > Enterobacterales > Pasteurellaceae > Conservatibacter > Conservatibacter flavescens. The sequence goes on along the minus strand of NZ_PHHA01000018.1, from coordinate 161,273 downwards.
TGCCATTTTGGACAAATTCCTTAATCCGTATTTATGGTATGAAAATCTTTTTAGGGGTAAGAGGGGTTTTAAATAGCGCCTTGTTATCATTAGGGATTATTGACGAACCAATCCGTATTTTAAATACGGAAGTTGCGGTAATTATTGGCCTTGTGTATGTATTACTGCCGTTTATGATTTTACCACTCTACGCGACTATCGAAAAATTAGATGGCCGTTTACTTGAGGCGGCAAAAGATTTAGGGGCTAACGCGTTCCAACGTTTTGTCAAAATCATTATTCCACTTACCATGCCTGGTATTGTTGCCGGTTGTTTGCTTGTTTTACTCCCAGCGATGGGCATGTTCTACGTTGCGGACTTACTCGGTGGCGCGAAAGTCTTATTAGTAGGTAATGTCATTAAGAGCGAATTCTTAGTCTCGCGTAACTGGCCATTCGGTTCAACAATTAGTATTGCATTGACTGTACTCATGGCGTTATTAATCTTTGTTTATTACCGCGCAAATAAACTATTGAATAAGAAAATGGAGTTAGAATAATGAGCCGTTTACTACGTAATGTCTTTATGTTTGTGGTATACGCTTATTTGTATATCCCAATTATTATCTTAGTAGGTAACTCTTTTAACGCAGACCGTTATGGCTTAACCTGGAAAGGGTTTAGTTGGAACTGGTATGAAAGCCTATGGAATAACGACACACTGATTCAAGCAGCTTGGCATTCTTTGATTATCGCTTTTGTGTCAGCAACATTAGCTACGATTATCGGGGGGTTAACAGCGATCGCTCTTTACCGTTATCGTTTTAAAGGGAAACAAGCCGTCGGTGGTATGTTATTTATTGTAATGATGTCGCCTGATATTGTTATGGCTGTATCATTCTTAGCTTTATTTATGCTAGTCGGTATCTCATTAGGCTTCTGGTCATTACTCTTTGCCCATGTCACATTCTGTTTACCTTATGTGGTAATTGCCGTGTTCTCACGTCTACAAGGGTTTGACCTGAAAATGTTAGAAGCGGCTCGTGATTTAGGAGCAAGTGAAATTACGATTTTGCGTAAAATAATTTTACCACTTGCGCTACCTGCTATTGTTTCTGGTTGGTTACTGAGCTTTACGGTTTCCCTTGATGATGTGGTGATCTCTTCATTCGTTACCGGTGTTGACTATGAAGTACTTCCACTGAAAATCTTCTCACTGGTGAAAACAGGTGTAACCCCTGAAGTGAATGCATTAGCGACAATTTTAATTATTGTTTCACTAATTCTTGTTGCTTTAAGCCAAATTATTGCGAAAAAACAATCATAAAAGCTTCACAAAAGCGACATGAAAACTTACAATACGCCTTGACGCAAATCAAGGCGTTTTTTGTGCTCTTTTTTATCACTGCCTATGTGTTCAACACAAAAGTGCGGTGCAAAAAAGAATTTTTTTACATCCTTTTATTCTAGGAGATAAATTAGATGAAGAAATTGACGGGTCTTTTTGCAGCGAGTTTAATCGCAGTTACTCTTACAGCTTGTAATGATAAAGATACCAAAACCGCTGAGACTAAAGCACCTGAAGCAGCACCGACTAAAGATGCCGGTACTGTGCATCTCTATACTTGGACAGAATATGTTCCAGAAGGTTTATTAGACGACTTTACCAAACAAACTGGCATTAAAGTTATTCAATCAAGCCTACAGTCCAATGAAGAAATGTATGCGAAAGTAAAAGCACAGCTTATCGCCAAAAACGATGGCTATGATGTAATTGCTCCAACTAACTACTTCATGTCAAAAATGGCACGTGAAGGAATGTTATTAGAATTAGATCATAGTAAATTGCCAGTTATTGCCGAACTTGATCCAAATATGCTTGATAAAGAGTATGATAAAGGCAATAAATATTCTTTACCACAATTATTAGGCGCACCAGGTATTGCATTCAGCACTGAAGTATACGGTGACGGTAGCCAATTCACTTCTTGGGGTGATTTGTGGAAAGAAGAATTCAAAGGCAAAGTTCAATTACTTGATGATGCTCGCGAAGTATTCAACATTGCTCTATTAAAAATGGGTAAAAATCCAAATACTAGAGATCCTGAAGAAATCAAAGCAGCTTACGAAGAATTGTTAAAATTACGTCCAAACGTATTAACCTTTACTTCAGATAACCCTGCTAATACCTTTATTTCAGGCGAATCTCAAATTGGTCAAATTTGGAATGGTTCAATTCGTATTGCTAAAAAAGAAGGTGCGCCGGTTAATTTAATCTATCCGAAAGAGGGCCCAGTATTATGGGTTGATAACCTTGCTATCCCTGCAAATGCGAAAAATGTTGATGGTGCTCATAAACTAATCAACTACTTATTAGGTAAAGAAGCTTCTGCAAAATTAACTTTAGAAGTTGGCTATCCAACCTCTAACAAAGAAGCATTAGCGTTAATTCCTGATGAAATTACTCAAGATCCTGCAATTTATCCAACCCCTGAGATTTTAAATAACAGTCAGTGGCAAGATGATGTGGGTGATGAAGCAATTCAATTATATGAAAATTATTATCAACAGCTAAAAGCTGCTAAATAATGGTGACTAACTCCCCCTTTGGGGGAGTTTTTTGTTTTAAACGGACCAAACTGTAGATAAAGGCACGCTATGTTTTCTATTTCAACGCGTATTGAAGAAGCACTACAACAATTTGAGAATAAGGATTTTGCTCAACAGCTCTTTACTTGTCTAGCAGAACAACATTTTGCCGGTTACTTATCGAGTAACAATGTACAGACATTCTGTCAAAAGTATCAATTTACTACGCAGTCACTAGCGCTAATATTGCTTCCTGTCGCCGCCTGTTATGCACATACCCCCATTTCTCAATTTCGTGTCGGTGCGATTGCACATTGTGAAGATGGTTCACTTTATTTTGGTGCCAACCAAGAATTTCAAGGCAGTATTATTCAACAAACCATTCATGCGGAACAAAGCGCAATTAGCCATGCCTTGACACAAGGAGCGACTAAAATTCAAGCTATTACAGTCAATTACACACCTTGTGGCCATTGTCGCCAATTTATGAATGAACTCAATAGCGCAGAAGAGCTGCTCATTCATTTGCCACATAGTCAATCCAACAAATTATCCCAATATCTCCCCGATGCCTTTGGGCCTAAGGATCTGGATATTCACACGCGTTTATTTGATAAACATGATAATAAATTACAATTAACCACAAAAAATGCCTTAATATTAACCGCACTTCAAGCCGCAAATCAGTCTCATGCCCCCTATTCTCGCAACTATCACGGCATCGCTCTCAAAATGCAAAATGGACATGTTGTTCATGGGAGCTATATAGAAAATGCTGCGTTTAATCCAAGCTTACCTGCCATGCAAGTTGCGCTCAACGGAGTCCGATTACAAGGCTACGATTTCGCTGAAATTCAACAAGCCATCATGGTCGAACACGCCCATCACCTCAGTTACCGCCATATGAGCGAAACATTACTCAGGCTCACATGCCAGCTAGAACTAAATTACATTGGGCTTTCTTAGCTAAACATTCTCACTAGCCGGGAACTTAATGCACCAAATAAAGTCCAATATCACAAGTCATTTTAATCCTGAAATATTGAATAAACATAACAAGGTCTTTCATGAAAACTATCACCCGATTATCTACGCTTTTTGTATTATATTCATTGCTAAGCGGCTGCATTGTCGCCTCAGCTGTCGGCAGTGTCGTAGGTACTGCGGTTAATGTAGTTGATGCCGTCACTCCGGATATTATTGATTAACATAAGCAAAACAAAAGCATTTGCCAATTACACTAAGATCACGCAAAATAGACAATCGCAGTATTAATTAACTAACCATATAATGATCATAATGAGAAAGCATTTATCTTTTTTTTCCATATTTCTAAGCACAATTTTACTTAGCATACTTTTCATGCAATCCGCATGGGCTGGTACACTTAACCGTATCCAAGTAAAAACTTCTGATAAACAAACGGAAATTCATTTTCAGTTTAATGGAAAAACCCAATATAGCTATTCTTATATTAGTAACCCTAATCGCATTATTGTTGATTTTGCTAACAGCCAAGTGGCTTCCAATATTCTCCCTCACAAAATCAATAATGGGATAGTCAGCAATATTCGCCCCAATAAGCCACCACGACCAAATACCTTGCGAGTTGTGCTTGATCTCAAACAAAAAAGCACTATTAAATTTCGCAATAATGGAAATACGGTTATTGCGACCATTCCAAACCCTAGTGGCAGTCAAAATACAAAAGCGACAAACCCAGTCAGTACGACACGTACTAAAGTGACAACAACCCGCCTCCCTGTATGGACCATTGCTATTGATCCTGGTCATGGTGGTAAAGACCCTGGTGCCATCGGTCGCACACTCAAAATTTATGAAAAAAATGTGACATTGTCTATCGCGCGTGAATTAAAAGCGCTGTTAGATAAAGATCCTAATTTTCGTGCGGTCTTAACACGTAATGGCGATTACTACATCTCCGTTCCTGAACGTTCGGAAATCGCACGTAAAAATAAGGCAAACTATCTTGTTTCCATTCATGCTGACTCTTCTGCGAGCCCCGCACTACGTGGCGCTTCCGTTTGGGTTTTATCCAACCGACGAGCCAATAGCGAAATGGGACAATGGTTAGAAGATCACGAAAAACAATCTGAATTATTAGGTGGTGCAGGTGCAGTATTAAGTAATAACAAAGAAAAATACTTAAATCAGACGGTATTAGATTTGCAATTCGGCCATTCTCAACGCGTTGGATATGAACTAGGTTCAACGGTATTACGGCATTTTTCACGCATTACCAAGCTCAGCAAAAACACGCCTCAACATGCCAGTTTAGGTGTATTACGTTCACCGGATATTCCTTCTATTTTGGTCGAAACCGGTTTTTTATCTAACGTTGAAGAAGAGCAAAAATTAAATACGGCTTCATATCGTAGACAGTTAGCGCGTGTCATTTATGACGGGTTAGTGGATTACCGTAAACGTAATATACAGGCAGAAGTGATCACAGAAACCAAAGTTGTCGAAGTGGCAACAACAGCAAAAGGTGAAGTAAAAACCACAACGAATACTCAAAAAACCAGTGTTAAAGCCTCCGCAATTACTCATACCGTAAAAAGCGGTGAAACACTCAATGGTTTAGCTATTCGATACAAAGTTAAAGCCAATGACATTGTGGCACTAAACAACCTAAAAAATCGTAATTTATTGATAGGACAAAAAATTAAAATTCCGGCTGATGTCAATAATACAACAAAAGCCACAGAGACAGTAAAAAGCAGTACAAAAGTAGAAAAAACAACAACAAAAGGGAACTCCGCTGGAAAAGCGATTCCAAAAACCCATACAATTAAGCAAGATCAAACCCTTAGTGCGGTTTCACGCGAATATAACATACCACTAAGCACCTTGCTAAAACTTAATCCAAACTTGAAAGATGGTAGAGTCCGTACAGGACAGAAAATTAAACTGAGAGAAGATTAATGGCAATTCAAATCTTACCACCCCAACTGGCAAACCAAATTGCCGCCGGTGAAGTCGTCGAGCGACCAGCCTCTGTCGTCAAGGAATTAGTGGAAAATAGCCTTGATGCTGGCGCTACGCGTATTCAAATAGATATTGAACAAGGGGGAGCAAGTTTAATTCGCGTGCGTGATAACGGTTTCGGCATTCCGAAAACAGAACTTGCCCTGGCCCTAGCACGACATGCCACAAGTAAAATTCTCTGTCTTGAAGATTTAGAAGCTATCTTAAGTCTTGGATTTCGTGGTGAAGCCTTAGCAAGTATTAGCTCAGTCTCTCGTTTCACACTGACCTCACGCACAGCTGAACAATCCGAAGCTTGGCAAGTTTATGCTCAAGGTCGTGATATGGAAACAACCATACAACCGGCTTCCCACCCAGTTGGCACAACAGTTGAAGTCGCGAATTTATTTTTTAATACCCCTGCACGCCGTAAGTTTTTACGCACCGACAAAACAGAGTTTGCCCATATTGATGAAGTAATACGCCGTATAGCACTCGCCAAGCCCCATGTAACTTTTAGTTTGAGCCATAATAATAAACTGATTCGTCAATACAAAAACGCGAATAATGCTGAACAACAACTCAAACGCATTGCGGCCATTTGTGGTAATGATTTTATCCAAAATGCGCTTCATATTGATTGGAAACACGAAGAGTTATACTTATCTGGTTGGGTAGCTTTACCACAATTTACGCGCCCTCAAAATGACCTTGCCTATAGCTATGTTAACGGTCGCATGGTTCGTGATAAAGTGATCACCCATGCCATTCGGCAAGCTTATAATGAATATTTACATACGGAACAATACCCTGCTTTTGTATTATTTTTAGAGCTCAACCCTAATGATGTCGATGTGAATGTGCATCCGACAAAACATGAAGTACGTTTTCATCAATCACGCCTCATTCATGACTTTATTTATCAAGGGATTGTCAACGCATTACAAACTGACGACCTCCCCCTTGAACCATCACATTCAAGCTCAAGACAAATTGCTGAACCGGCTCCAGAATGGCACATATCGCCTGTTGATTCTAACCGCGCAGCTGCAGGGAAAAACATTTTTACCTCAAGCTCTTATTCCTCGAATTCGTCTTCCTCAAGAAAATTTGAGCCGCGTTTCTCGACACATAAACCTTATATTCCCCAACATGCACAAACTGCATATGGTGAACTACTTAAAACAGAAGACAGCGCTCCGCCTACATGTGCTGTAGAATCTTCCACAACTACCAAAAGTGCGGTCGATTTTTCGTCAGATTTTACCGAACATCAACATTTACGTGCTTTAAGTTTGATTGCCAATAAAGCATTATTATTACAACAATCACAACAACTTTACTTGTTGCCCATTAAACCGCTGCAACAATTAAAATTACAGCTTACCTTACAGCAAGATACTATTGCACAACAAGCGCTATTAATTCCTCTTGCTATCCGTTTAGATCCACAACAACAAACCTATTGGCAGCAACAAAAACACTATTTTGCTCAAATAGGTTTCCAATTTCATGAAAATCTTGCACAACAACGCATAACATTAAACAATGTGCCAATTTGTCTTCGTCAACAAAACATACAAAAATGTATTGTGTCATTACTGGCCCAATCTTATGAAAATTTATCATCATTTTTAACCGCACTTTATGAACAGATTATTTTTGATCCTATTGAAGTCTATGCGGAGGCTGTCAGCCTACTCAATGAAGTTGAACAACTTATTAAAACAGAGCGTGCTCAATTAAACACGTTATTAATTCCAATTGATTTAAGTGCTTATTTAAGCGAATAATTTAATATGCAACAGAAACCAACCGCTATTTTTTTAATGGGTCCAACCGCTTCAGGTAAAACAGCACTGGCAATTGAACTATGTCAGCACTTACCTGTAGAAATTATTAGTGTCGATTCTGCATTGATTTATCGTGGCATGGATATTGGTACCGCTAAACCTAGCGCAACTGAACTCGCCCTTGCTCCCCATCGTTTAATTGATATTAAAGATCCAGCCGAAGCATATTCTGCAGCCGATTTTTATACAGATGCACTGCGTGAAATGCGAGAGATCAGCCAACAGGGTAAAATCCCGCTCTTAGTTGGAGGCACTATGTTATATTATAAAGCGCTATTAGAGGGGCTTTCTCCTTTGCCACAAGCCGATGAAAAAACACGTGCAGAAATCGAAGAAAGAGCCCAAAAATATGGTTGGCCCGCGCTACATGCCGAACTGAAATTGATTGATCCGATATCTGCGCAACGTATTAATCCTAATGATTCTCAGCGCATCAACCGTGCTTTAGAGGTTTTTTACCTTTCAGGTAAGTCACTGACTGACCTAACCGCTCAAAAAGGAGAACCCTTACCTTACCATATTCTTGAATTTGCTATTGCACCACAAGATCGATCGATTTTGCACCAACGCATTGAACAACGTTTTTATCAAATGATTGAACAAGGGTTTCAACAAGAAGTCGAAACCCTTTATGCGCGTAGCGATCTACACCCTAACCTACCTTCTATCCGTTGTGTAGGTTATCGTCAAATGTGGGAGTTCTTACGTGGTGATTATGATCATGCTGAAATGATATTCAGGGGGATCTGCGCGACTCGCCAACTCGCCAAACGCCAACTTACTTGGCTACGAGGCTGGAAAACACCTATCACCTGGCTAGATAGTCTACAACTGGACGAAGCTTATAAAACCATAGTGAACCAATTAAAAAATCCACAAACTTCACAGCGCCTAATGACAAACCGTTGATTTACTGTTATAGTATTTTTGGGAGACAGATAAGAATACTGAAATATTCTTTGTTTAATGTTGGTTTGATAATAAGAAGGAAAAAAAATGGCAAAAGGACAATCCCTACAAGATCCTTATTTAAACGCTCTGCGTCGTGAACGTATTCCTGTTTCAATCTACTTGGTTAACGGAATTAAATTACAAGGACAAATCGAATCTTTCGACCAATTTGTTATTTTGTTAAAAAATACGGTTAGTCAAATGGTCTATAAACACGCTATCTCAACTGTTGTGCCAGCGCGTGCAATTTCTCACCATAATAACAATAGTGGGCAATCTCATCAGCATTCACAACACAACGATACCCCAACAGAAACTGCGCAAGAAGCACAAACAGAATAATATAAACAGCAAGTGCGGTATTTTTTAATAACCGCACTTCTCATTTTATCCCCATGCAATCACCCATTACAGCAACGCAAGACACCGCTATTATCGTGCATGTGTTTTTCTCTCAACAGAAAGACATTGAAAATCTGCAAGAATTTCAAGAGCTGGCAAAATCCGCTAATGTCACCATACTACAAACACTGACAACAACACGAAATACACCTCATGCCAAGTATTATGTTGGACAAGGCAAAGCACAAGAAATTGCTGAGGCTGTAAAACAATTGAATGCTGATGTAGTACTGATCAATCACGCCTTAACCCCCGCTCAAAGTCGAAATCTAGAAAGTCTATGCCAATGTCGTGTCGTTGACCGCACTGGCGTTATCTTAGATATATTTGCCCAACGCGCGCGTTCTCATGAAGGCAAGCTACAAGTGGAGCTTGCGCAACTTAAACATCTTGCTAGCCGTTTAGTTCGACGTAAAACCAGTTTAGATCAGCAAAAAGGCGCTGTAGGTTTGCGTGGTCCAGGCGAAACTCAACTAGAAACCGACCGTCGCTTAATTAAAGTACGTATCACACAGTTACAAAATCGTCTCGAGAAAGTCAATAAACAACGCCACCAAAACCGACACACTCGACAAAAAGCCGATATCCCAACTATCTCTTTAGTTGGCTATACTAACGCGGGAAAATCAACCTTATTTAATCGCCTCACTGCTGCCAATGTTTATGCCGCAGATCAGCTATTTGCTACCCTTGATCCCACTTTACGCCGTCTACAAATTCAAGATGTCGGTACGACTATTTTAGCTGATACAGTCGGCTTTATTCGCCATTTGCCTCATGATTTAGTCTCGGCATTCAAGTCAACACTTCAAGAAACAACCGAAGCCTCTTTATTGCTACATGTTATTGATTTTGTTGATAATCAACGTGATGACAATATTCATGCTGTTGACAAGGTATTAACGGAAATTAACGCAAATGACATCCCCACTTTACTCGTGTATAACAAGATCGATCAAAGTGAAAACATCACACCTAAGATTGAATATAATACCGAAAATCAGCCACAAGCCGTTTATCTCTCTGCCCAGTCAGGAGAGGGGATTGAACTGCTATTACAAGCTATTCGCGAACGCTTAAAAAACAACATTTTACAGCGACAACTTCGCTTATCCCCTACGGCTGGCAAACTGCGCCATCGACTTTATCAACTCAATGCTATTGAACAAGAAAGCATCACTGAAACAGGTGAGTTTATACTACATATACGCATTGCTGAATTAGAGTGGAAAAAGTTAGAAAAACAATTTAACGCGACCCTAAGCCAATTGTGACTTTCAGCCCGGTAATTTCATTTTCCAAATTTTTTACATTTTCTAACCGCACTTGATAATAATGTAACTCTGCAATCCGGTGCACAATTGATAAACCTAAGCCACTCCCCTTTTCATTTTGTCCAGCTGGACGGAAAAAACGTTGCCCTAACTTGGCTAAATCTTCAGCGTCAACGCCTCCTCCATTATCTTCAACAATGATACGATCTGAAGAAACCGTTATCGTCACTTGTGATCCTGTGGCACAGTAGCGTATCGCATTATCCACAAGATTTCTCAACATCAGCGATAAAAGCAGCGATTGCCCTTGTTTTACTGGTGGTTTTCCAGTTAACTGTAAAGCCAAATTAATTTGACGTTTTTGCGCAGGAAAATAAAGTTCACTCACCACTGAAGAAGCGAGCTTATGCCAATCAATGTCAGTGACATCATCTAACTCCGTGAGACAATCCAAGCGAGATAAGGTTAATAATTGTTCGATGAGCTGTGAAGCGCGATCAATACCTTGAGTTAAATTCTGTAAGGCATGCTCACGCATTTCCACATCTTCTCCAGCCATTTGAGCTAATTCCGCCTGAATACGTAACGCTGCCAGTGGGCTTCGCAACTCATGTGCTGCATCCGATGTAAAACGGCGCTCACGTAAAAACATCGTTGAAGTGCGGTCAAAAAACTGATTTAAATTTTGCACTAATGGCAACACTTCTATTGGTAAGCCTTCCGTCTCCAATGGTTTATGATCGTCTGGTTCACGCTTTAATACATTACGGCTCACTTTCTTCAACGGTTTTAATTCTCTATTAATGACCACAACGATTAATGCTAATAAAAATGGCAGACCAGCAATCCACACCCACATCTGTCCAAACACCATTTCATTAATCAGATCTTCTCGATAATCTAATTCCTGCCCAACGGCAACCATAAGCTGTCCTTCAGCAGCGGGCAACCAAAAAATACGCCATTTATCATCATCATTATAAATATGGCTTTCAGAAAATCCTCGTTGTGGTGCATAAATGAAATTTTCCCCATTTTGTCCATCACTTACAATAATCTCACCACTTCGCGTAAAAATAGCAAAAGCTAGCGCATCATCATCAAGGCGCATTTTTTTATGCACTTTCGGACGCTCTGGACGAAAACCGCCCATATTATGCCGTTCAATAAATAAGTTACGCAAATCCGTTGAAGCCAAACGTTCCGCAAATAACACTTGCTGAGCATCAAAGACCTCATTCACTTCTTTACGCACTTGAAACCATGCAATCGAGGTGGAAATGGCCCAAATCACGAGAGATACAATGGATAACATCGCAATCAGACGTAAACCTAAACTAGTTTTTTTCATCCTCTTTTCCTAACGCGTAACCCACACCATGTACAGTACGAATAAACAGCTTACCTAATTTTTTACGTAAATTATGGATATGAACTTCTAGCGCATTACTACTCACTTCATCATCCCAATTATATAACTTCTCTTCAATCAAATTCCGCGATAATACACGTTCTTTATTATTCAAAAATAACTCAAGCAGCTTCAATTCTTGCGAAGTTAATATGACTTCCTCATTATTTAATAACACAAGGCGTTTTACCGGATCAAAACTGACCATACCATGCTCAATGAGTGGGCTCACATGCCCGTGCCGACGACGAAGAATAGCCTGCAAGCGCGCAATCACCTCAACCAACGCAAAAGGCTTACATAAATAATCATCTGCGCCACTTTGCAATCCCTTTACTCGTTCATCTAAGGTATCTCGCGCAGTTAAAATTAACACTGGCACATCTTCATTCTTTCTACGCCAAGCTTGTAAAATATCTAAGCCATCCATTTTAGGCAAGGTTAAATCCAGTACAACCGCATCATAAGGGGCGCTTTGTAATGCTTCAAACCCTAACTTGCCTTCCTGAAACCAATCTACAGAAAAACCCGACTTGGTTAAACCAAGCTTTAATCCATCACCAATTAATGCATCATCTTCAATCAGTAAAATTCGCATATATTTCCTATTTATTAGCAAAAAAGAGGGGCAAACATTCTTCGTTTGCCCCTCTAGTGTAAAAGAAATTATTTCACTTTTTCAACACGATTTACTTCAAGTTCGATTTTATTCCATGATTTATCGACTTCAGCATAAATTTTCACACGATCTGTCGGGCTAACAGTTTGTCCAGCCCATGCACGGCGATCAATTTCTACTTCGATACTTCCGGTATCATCTTTAAAAGTGAAATCATCTTTACCGACTTGTTCCGTAATATTCCCTTCTAACACAACATATTGATCATCTTTCCAGCTATTAGACTCTGCGACTTTGCTCACCGCTTGTGCTGAGTTAATAAAACCACCACCATGTTTTGAACCACGTTCAGCTTTTTGGTGAACAGCCGGACGATTTGGATCTTGAAAACCACCTTGATTCCCTTGTGCAAATACGGTTGCAGTAGATAACGCTAAAACACTTGCTAAAATCACTTTTTTCATAAAATCTCTCCTGTTAAATACTTTTAAAACAGAGCACTGTTGCTTTGTTGAAATGTATTAAAACAAAAAGATATTAAGAAAATATTAAGAGAAAAAAATAGCTAAAACCCACCGCACTTTTCTTAACATCTGCATGAGGTCTAAACGAAAAAGGACAATATTGCTATTGTCCCTACAATAATGGCAGAAGAGATTACTCCTCTGCGTCTTCTTTCGCCCATTCTAATGAACGTTTTACCGCTTTTTTCCAACCTTTATAACGTTTTGCACGCTTTATTTCATCGCCATCAGGGACAAATGTTTTTTCAATTTCCGCTTTATCATGCAACTCATCAAGATCTTTCCAAAAACCTGTTGCCAAACCCGCAAGATAAGCCGCTCCCAACGCGGTAACTTCTTTAACCACTGGACGTTCAACCTTTGTCGCAAGAATATCCGCTTGGAATTGCATTAAAAAATTATTTGCCGTTGCGCCACCGTCTACGCGTAACGCTTTTAATTTTTCTCCCGAATCCGATTGCATAGCTTCTAAGACATCACGGGTTTGGTAAGCTATAGATTCTAATGTTGCGCGCACAATATGGTTCCGGTTTGCCCCGCGCGTTAAGCCAAAAATCGTTCCTCTTGCATACGGATCCCAATATGGCGCACCCAATCCTGTAAATGCCGGAACAACATACACGCCATTCGTATCGGATTCTTTAGTTGCAAAATATTCTGAATCATAACTATCATGTACAATTTTTAATTCATCACGTAGCCACTGAATTGATGCCCCTGCAATAAACACAGAACCTTCTAATGCATAAGCCGGGCCACCTTTGGCATCACAAGCAATGGTCGTCAATAAGCCATTTTCGGATTGAATCGCGTTCTTTCCAGTATGTAACAACATAAAACAACCCGTACCATAGGTATTTTTAGCTTGTCCTGCATGCACACATAAATGACCATAAAGCGCCGCTTGTTGATCACCCGCAATCCCTGCAACAGGAATACGTACACCACCTTTCCCACCAATATTCGTTTCGCCATAAATTTCCGATGAATTACGAACATCAGGCAACATTGCACGTGGAATATCTAAAATCTCTAGCATTTTTTCGTCCCATTGCAAAGTATGAATATTAAAAAGCATAGTTCGTGATGCATTTGTATAGTCAGTTACATGCACTCGGCCCTGAGTTAATTTCCAAACTAACCACGTATCCACCGTTCCAAAAAGTAATTCACCTTTTTTCGCTCGTTCCCGCGCGCCTTCTACATGATCCAAAATCCACTTCACTTTTGTACCAGAAAAATAAGGATCAACAACTAAACCCGTTGTTTTACGAATATAGTCTTCATGCCCATCTGCTTTTAATTTATCTGTAATTTCGGCTGTGCGACGACATTGCCACACTATCGCATTATAGATAGGTTTACCGGTTTCTTTTTCCCAAACAATCGTTGTTTCTCGTTGATTCGTAATACCAATAGCGGCTATTTGATCAGAAGTCACTCCAGCTTTTGCAACAACCTCATTCAGAGTTGAACTTTGTGTCGCCCAAATCTCCATTGGGTTATGTTCCACCCAACCCGCTTTGGGATAAATTTGTGTAAATTCACGCTGCGCAATTTCGACAACATTTGCATCATGATCTAATAGAACAGCACGAGAACTTGTTGTCCCTTGATCCAATGCAATAATATATTTTTTATCTGACATAATTTAAATCCTCTGCATAAGATTAAACAAATAATCCCAATAATGACCAAAAACGAGCAATTAACACCAATAAATTAAATGATAACACTCATATTGAAAAGAAACATTTTTCTATTTTTTGATTTACTTCACATAAATGCCACTATTTTACTTTGAGAGTTTGATAATGATCACAATTTTTCCTTATTCGATCGAAATCAAGAATTAACAAATAATTAATAATTTACTTTTAATATAGATAAATTACATATAAACAATTTAAATTTGTGATCTGCTTATCAAATCTTAATTTTATTTCTTGTATTGACAAAAATTATACGCATAATACCCACGACATATCACCAAAATGCTCCAAAACGAACATTACAACAATAATTCAAAATATGTCTATGTAAGGAGACTCATCATGAATGCTTATTTGGCTGAATTTCTAGGTACCGCTATCTTAATTTTATTTGGTAATGGTGTTGTGGCAAATGTCTGCTTAAAGCAAACAAAAGGAAATAGTTCAGGTTGGATTGTCATTACAACCGCATGGGCATTCGCTGTATTTGTTGCCGTTGTGATCGCAGGTCCTTATAGTGGCGCACATTTAAACCCTGCCGTTACGATTGCTTTTGCAGTAAAAGGCGCATTTTCTTGGGCTGATGTTCCGCTATATATCCTTGCTCAAATAGCGGGAGGATTTATCGGTGGCCTACTCGTTTTCCTATCTTATAAAGATCATTTTTATACGACGGAAGAAGAGGGATTAAAACGAGCATGTTTTTGCACGGAACCCGCCATTCGTCAGTATTCTAGTAACTTTCTCAGCGAATTTTTAGCGACTTTTGCCTTTATTTTCATTATCTTCTATCTTGTAGGAAGTGGCGAAATTGTTCTACCACAAACGACAGAAGCCACCCCTATTGGTTTAGGTTCTTTAGGGGCTTTACCAGTATCGTTTCTAGTTTGGGCTGTCGGCCTTAGCTTGGGTGGAACCACTGGTTATGCGATTAACCCTGCACGAGACTTCGGTCCTCGTCTTACGCTTGCCCTATTGAGCAACAAATTAAAAACGTCACCAGATTGGCAATATGCTTGGGTACCAATTGTAGGCCCAATCGTAGGGGCTATTTGCGCAGCGTTGTTTTATCAATTAGTTATGTCATTCCATTAAATGATTAAAAAAAAACAGGCGCATAAATTATGCGCCTGGCTTTCCAATAAACTCTGACTTATGCCTGCTCTATCTGTTCTTTAGTAGCCTCATCATGCTGATTTTCAGCTTTCTTCAAGTTATTCTCTTCCAAAGAGCCTTCTTCCTCTTCAATAATTTCACCTAATAATGCGGCATAACGTTTCGTTTGTGGGCTGGATTCCAAACCAATTTTTAACGCCATAGTCAACGGAACAGATAACAGCATTCCAACGGTTCCTAATAACCACCCCCAAAACAAGAGAGAAAGAAAAACGATCAGTGTAGATAACCCAAGTGTGCGCCCCATAAGGCGAGGTTCAATAATATTACCAATCACAGTGTTAATTCCGATGACACCGGCTGTCGTAATCAGACCGGTTGAAAAACCATTTAATAACAAGGCTTGAATCACAATAGGCACAGCGGCAATAACCGAACCAATATTCGGAATATAATTAAATAAAAAGCTAAGGGTTCCCCACAAAATAGCATATTGTACACCCAGCACTTCTAACAACGCCCAGACACATATACCTGTAATTAAACTCACAATGGTTTTTAACCAAAGATAGCGAATGACACCATCAAGAATGCGATCAATATTACGTTCATGCGCGGCCAATTCCCCTTTCACTTTACTAAATGACAAGGCTAATTTGTGTTTTGCGGTGGGAGCTTCAATTAACATAAAAATCACCACGAGTAACAGAACGAAAACGTTACTCACTGCGCCTGAAAAACTCATTAATAATTTACTGACAAAATCCATCACCACTGCGGGATCAAAATTACTCATAATCGCATCAGTCGAAATATCTAATGGAAAATCAAAGGATTTCGCCACTTCTAAAATATCATTAATTCGTCGTGACAATAACTGTTTATACTGTGGAATCGATGCTGTAAATTCTTGAATTGTATTGTTAATTAATCCAACTAAGAAAAAGAAAATCAATAAGATAAACACAAATAATAGACCGATTGCAATACCTCGCGGCACTTTGCGTTCAGTCATGATATTGACTACGGGAGCGCAGATAATAGCAATAAACAACGATAATAAAAAAGGGACGACAATTTGTACGGCGGATTTTACCCCCGCTAAAATAATCACCAAACACGCACCCATAATAAAAGCACGTAATAACGAATTAGAACTTTGTGATATCATAATGCCTCATCATTTTCCTCGCCCGTGCGGATACGGATCACACGCGCTACATCGTAAACAAAAATTTTTCCATCACCAATTTTACCCGTATAAGCAGTTTCTCTGATGACATCAATACAGGAGTCCAATAAGTCTTCCGATATAATAATTTCAACTTTTACTTTAGGTAGAAAATCTACCATATACTCGGCACCACGATATAATTCGGTATGCCCTTTTTGTCGTCCAAAACCGCGAACCTCTGAAACTGTCATCCCCGTAATCCCAATATCTGACAGCGCTTCACGAACATCATCAAGCTTAAACGGTTTAATTATTGCTTCAATTTTTTTCATTATGATTCCTTATTTTCACGACGTGCCGATTTTGGTCTAAAAGACGCGATCACCGCAGGATCGGTTTCAATATAAATACCATTGATCAACTGCAAACAATAAGGCACGGCTGCAAAAATACCTTTGACTAACACATTACCTTGTTCATCTTTAACCCCTTCCAACGTTTCTTTAATCGCTTTAGGTTGTCCAGGTAAATTTAAAATTAAACTCTCTTTGCGTATTACACCCACTTGACGAGACAAAATCGCCGTTGGGACAAAATGCAAACTGACTTGTCGCATCTGTTCACCAAAACCAGGCATCTCACGATCGGCAACAGCCAGTGTCGCATCAGGTGTAACATCACGCTTACTCGGCCCTGTTCCACCAGTTGTCAACACTAAATGGCAATGAGCCTCATCGACTAATTGACACAAGGTTTGCTCTATTTGATCTTGCTCATCGGGTATAAGACGGGTTTCTAGTTCAAAAGGTTCGATTAATGCACTCTCTAGCCATGCTTGTAATTCAGGAATTCCTTGATCTTGGTAAACTCCTTGTGAAGCGCGATCAGAGATTGACACCAACCCGATTTTCAAAAGTGCGGTCATTTTTTCCTCTTTTTTCTCTCTCTTTACAGCGCGCAGTATAAACCATTTTTATACAAGCACACAGCCTATTACAAAGAAAACTTATCATTCAATATAAAAAATACTTTGTTTTTCTTTAAAAATCCCTTATGCTAACTCCGCATTATCCATTATTCATATATTGCAAGTTTTGTGTATAGGATATGATGTTATGCTACTTCTCTTCGTCAGTTATCACCAGAATAGCTTTCATTGTTATACCGTTTTCTTGCAAATCTCAACACTTGATATAAAGGTATATTATGAAAGAGATTTGGTTACAATTCAAACAAGATTATCTTATCAAATATTGGAATCCCGTTGCGGCAGTCATCGCAGCAGGTTTAATCTCAGCTTACTATTTCGGTGTGACAGGTACATACTGGGCCGTAACTGGGGAATTTACCCGTTGGGGCGGCCATGCTCTGCAAGCGCTGGGTATTGATGTGTCCACTTGGAGCTACTATCAAATCATTGGCATGGACGGTACGATCTTCACCCGTATTGATGGCGTAATGATTCTTGGTATGTTTGCGGGTTGTATTTCCGCAGCGCTTTGGGCAAATAATGTTAAATGGCGGAACCAACCTCATGTAAAACGCATCGTTCAAGCCCTTATAGGCGGGGCATTAGCGGGCTTTGGCGCTCGTCTTGCAATGGGGTGTAATCTGGCTTCTTTATTTACCGGTATTCCGCAATTTTCTGTCCATGCATGGTTTTTTACCATTGCCACCGCATTAGGCACCTATCTTGGTGTAAAAGTCACCCTCTTACCCATCTTTCGAGTTAAATTAGAACTGAAAAAAGGCGCTGCCACACTGAAAACGAGTGATCCCAAACGCGCACAACGCCGCTTTTGGCTCGGCATGATTATCTTTATTCTCTATTTAACCGGCTCTCTTTATGTTATGCAATCTTCTGTCAAGCTCGGTTTTGCCATGCTATGCGGGCTTGCATTCGGTTTATTGATTGAACGCGCTCAAATTTGTTTTACATCAGCTTTCAGAGACTTATGGGTAACAGGGCGCGCTTATATGGCAAAAGCCATTATATTTGGTATTTTAGCCGGTACGATTGGTGTATTCAGTTATATTCAATTAGGTGTCCCTGCCAAAATCATGTGGGCTGGGCCAAATGCGATTATTGGTGGTCTGTTATTTGGCTTTGGCATTGTATTAGCCGGAGGGTGTGAAACAGGTTGGATGTATCGTTCAATGGAAGGACAAGTACATTTCATTTGGGTCGGTATCGGCAATGTTGTGGGCTCAACACTACTCGCTTACATGTGGGATGATCTCGCGCCAATGCTCGCGCTTGATTACGAGAAATTGAACTTACTGAAAGAATTTGGTGCAGTAGGTGGATTAATCGTGAACTATGGATTATTAATTCTTTGTTTAATTTTAGTTATCTGGTGGGAAAAACGCTTTATTTCTAAAGCAAAAGCGAAACTCGCAAGATCACAATAATACGGCAGTTCTTAAACAACACTACGTTTTACTAATAGAGGAGAAAAATTATGGCGTTTATCGTTATTCAAAAAAAAGACAAGGATCCAAAAGATATTATTCCTGACTATACCTTAGATACACTCGGTGAACCTTGTCCCTATCCGGCAATTACCATGTTAGAAACGATGCCACAATTAAAAGAAGGTGAAATCTTAGAATTATTAAGCGATTGTGCGCAATCAATTAATAACATTCCTGTTGATACAAAAAATCATGGCTACACCCTATTAAGTGTAGAACAGGACGGCACAACCCTACGCTATTTGATTCAACGCTAAAAACAAAAGGTGAGCAATCATGCTCACCTTATTTCTCACATCATTTTCAATAAGAATTAAGAAGATTTCACTGCTTTCTTCATGGCTTCTGCCACATGTTCAGCTTCAGGACCTAAAATCACTTGTAAACCGTTCTCGCCCAATTTTACATTGCCTTTAGAACCTAATGTTTTTAATTGCGCTTCATCTATTTTATTACGATCATGTAAAACGAGACGTAAACGGGTAATACAAGCATCAATATTCTCAAGGTTATCTTTGCCGCCTAATGCTTGCACAAAAGCAACTGCCTGTTCATCACGAGACACGGAAACTTTTTCATTTTGCACCGCACTTGAACTATTTTCATCATCTTCACGTCCCGGCGTTTTTAAATTAAACGCTTTGATAACTAAACGGAAAATCACGTAGTAAATGACAGCAAACACAAGTCCTTGCACAATCAACATATACCATTTCACCGCTAATGGATTTTGTGAAGACAGCACAAGATCAACCAAACCAGCACTAAAACCAAATCCGGCAATCCATTGCATTGACGCGGCCACAAACACAGATAACCCCGTCAGTAATGCATGAATAACATACAATACAGGCGCAACAAACATAAATGCGAATTCTAATGGTTCTGTAATTCCCGTGAAAAATGAAGCTAATGCCGCAGCAAACATTAATGCAGCAACTTGGGCTTTCTTAGCGGGTTTTGCACTATGATACATGGCTAAAGCAGCCGCTGGTAAACCAAACATCATCACCGGGAAGAATCCTGCTTGATACATACCTGTTACCCCAACTACCGCTGTACCATTCGCTAAAGACTGCGCTCCACCTAAGAAATTAGGAATATCATTAATACCGGCTACGTTAAACCAAAATACTGAATTAAGCGCATGATGTAAGCCCACTGGAATTAATAAGCGGTTAAAGAAAGCATAAATCCCCGCCCCTGTCGCACCAAGATTAGTAATAGATTCTCCAAATGCAATTAAGCCATTAAAAATAATCGGCCAAATGTACATTAAAATGAAAGATATTACGATCATCACTAATGATGTAATAATCGGCACTAAGCGTTTACCACTAAAAAACGCTAAAGCTTGTGGTAACTCTACATGATAAAAACGATTATATAATTCGGCAGAGATCACGCCCACCAAAATGCCAATAAATTGGTTATTGATTTTACCAAAAGCGGCTGGAACCTCTTCAACAGGCATTCCCTGTAATTGTGCGACCGTTCCCGGAGACAATAGCGTTGTTACCACAAGAAATCCCACTAAACCTGATAGCGCGGCTGAACCATGTTTATCGTGAGACATTCCAAATGCAACCCCAACTGCAAACAAGATCGCCATATTATCTATAATTGCTGCGCCCGATTTAATTAAAAACGCAGCTAGCTGGCTATCACCTCCCCAGCCATTAGGATCAATCCAATAGCCTATGCCCATTAAAATGGCTGCGGCTGGCAATGCCGCAACAGGCACCATCAAGGCACGCCCAATTTTCTGTAAATATGTGAGTATGCTCATTTTTATCTCCTAACCTTCCCCTAAATTAGCTTAAATCATAAGGGGATTCTCTTTAACTTAAAATCAAAAAGTCTCTAATTTGTGATAAATATCACTATATTTTTACTCTCGCCTAACGAGATAATCGCTCTATCATGAAAACACTAGGAATTCCCCTCATTTCATTTTAAAATATCATTCTACATGCCAAAGGGGAAGGCATGCATCTTAGGACATGGTACATTTGTCCGATAATTTTTTTTATTTTTATTTTTTTATTTAGGGCATACAATGAAAGAAAGCCATCAAATTGCAAATGTTGATTTGGTCAAACAAATGAACAGTGCCGCAGTGTATAGCTTAATCGATCAAAAAGGGCCAATTTCTCGAATTCAAATTTCAGAACAAAGCCAACTTGCTGCCGCAAGTGTCACCAAAATCACCCGTTTATTGCTAGCACGCGGTCTTATCAAAGAAGTAGAACAACAACAATCTACAGGCGGTCGTCGAGCTACCTCCATTGTCGCCGAACGACAAGCATTTTGTACTTTGTTAATTCAACTAGGGCAACAACAGGTCACCTTTGCCATAATGGATTTATCGGCTAAATTAATCAAAAAAAATCAGATAAATCTACCGCACTTTACGCAAATTGATGGGTTTGAACAGCATTTGATCACGCTTATCCGCGATTTTCTTGCAAAGAACCATAAAAAAAGTATCGAATTAATTGCCATTGGGATCACTGTCTCTGGGTTTGTAGACAATAAAACTCAACATATTCACTCCTTTGGTAATTTTCCTCTTTCTACCCCTTGGGCATTAGCACATACCCTAGAAACCCAATTTAATTTAGCGACATTCATTGGACATGATGTACGCAGCCTTGCTTTAGCAGAACATTATTTTGGTGCAACAAAAGATTGTGATGATTCTCTATTACTGCGTATTCATCGTGGTGTGGGTGCTGGCATTGTCATTAATCACGAGGTATTTTCTGGGCATAAAAATAATGTCGGTGAAATTGGACATATCCAAGTTGACCCTCTCGGCCGTCGCTGTTTATGTGGCAATGTGGGCTGTCTTGAAACCGTAGTCAGTAACTCTGCAATTGAAAATAAAATGCAGCAATTGTTAGAAGATGGCTACCAAAGTAAATGGTTATCACTTGATAGCCACGATATTGAAGCCATTTGCAAAGCGAGCAATAAACAAGATGCTGTGGCTACAGATCTTATTGAATATGCTGGCGTTCAAATTGGACGTGTTTTAGCGATGAGTGTCAATATGTTCAATCCTGAAAAAATTGTTATTTCAGGAGAAATTACACAAGCTCAAAATATTCTTTTTCCCGCTATTCGTAAAACCCTTGAAAGCCACGCACTACCCGACTTTGTAAAAAGTACACCTCTCGTGGCTTCAGAATTAAAACATGAAGACATTATTGGCGCATTTGCGATAATCAAACGCGCATTACTTGATGGACACCTATTAAGACGGCTTATCAAGGTTTAACTATATTTTAATGGAAATATGCGACCAATAATGCCAGCAAATAGGCAACCAAAGCGATAATAAAAGCACGGTGATTAAATATCACTGTGCGACGACTAAAGGCTTTAACGGCAAAAATAATATAGATGACTAAGAATACTATTTTGATTATTAACCAAAATGGTAAGCCATAATCCAATGTTATCACGATAATCAAGCCGGATAACAATAATAAGGTGTCACTTAAGTGCGGTAAAATTTTTAATAATTTTATTTCACGCCAATTTTTTCCTACAGCTTGCATTATCCCACGCACTAAAAATAGCGTGAACGTCAAAAATGCGCTACTAATATGAATATAAAGTAAGGTTAAACTATCTAACATCATCACTCCAGTTATAAAATGCTACAAACAATACGAAACTATGTATTCTAATGGATCTTAGGCAAAATCTCAGTAAAAATAGCGACTACTTCAAAATCCCTTGCGCACAAACATGCGCCGAACTCCATGCCCATTGGAAATTATAGCCACCAAGCCAGCCGGTGACATCTAATACTTCACCAATAAAATATAAGCCTTGAATATTTAATGCCTCCATTGTTTTTGAGGAAACTTGATGGGTATCAACGCCTCCCATCGTCACCTCTGCGGTGCGATAGCCTTCCGTACCGTTCGGGGTAAACTGCCAATGGTGGATAATATTCTCCACAGAATTTAACCGCACTTTACTCAGATTGGCCAACGTATCATCTTGAAATATTCCCTGCTCTAACCAAAGTTCCACAAGTTTTTTCGGTAATATGCGATTTAATGCGGTTTTTAACTGCAATTTCGGCGAAGATTGACGCTGATGTTGCAAAATATCTGCAACATGGTCATGAGGCAATAAATTAATTCGTATACTCTCATTAGGTTGCCAATAATTTGAAATTTGTAAAATTGCCGGTCCAGAAAGCCCTCGATGAGTAAATAAGAGCTGATTAGCAAAAGAGGTACCTGATTGGCTATATACCCGAACAGGTAAAGAAACACCCGAAAGAGCGGCTAGAAATTTATCACTTTCTCGGTAAGTAAAAGGAACAAGGCTCGCTCGTGGCGATATAACATTCATACCAAATTGTTCTGCAATTTGATAACCAAAAGGTGTCGCGCCGAGACCTGGCATAGATAATCCCCCCGTTGCAATAACGAGTTGTTCACAGGTCCAAGATTGACCGTTCGCGACCACTTCAAAACCATGTTCTAGCTGTTTCACTGCGCTAATTTGTTGGCGCAATTGGATATTGACTTTGCCTTTAATGCATTCCTTTTGCAAGATATCCACTATATCTTGTGCGCCATTATCACAAAACAGTTGGCCCAACTCTTTTTCATGGTAAGGTACATTGTATTGGGCGACTAAACTAATAAAATCCCAATTAGTATAACGCGCTAGAGCGGATTTAACGAAATGAGGATTACTCGACAAATAATGCTGAGAGCCAACCTCCAAATTGGTGAAATTGCAAAAGCCGCCACCGGACATGAGAATTTTTCGGCCAATCTTTTTACCATTATCTAAAACCGTAACCGATTTACCACCTTGACCTAATTGGGCGGCACAAAATAATCCGGCCGCTCCTGCGCCAATAATAATAACCTGTGATTTCACGGACGTTGCGTTCCTTTTAATTTTTCTGCCATTTGCATACTCTCAATAATCGCGCGACGTTCCACATGCACGCGTTGGCTATCTAAAATTTGTTGCCATAAACTCAGGGCGAGATCATAATCTGCATTTAAAAACGCATCAGAGGCCAATAAGGATAAACTCGCGGTATCCGCAGGATCGTCTGCTAATACTCTATCGACTAATTGCTTCACTTGCTCTGTCATACGTTGACCCGCCTGATAATACAGTGCCGTTGCTGCAGCACTTAAAATATGTGGCTTGTCGCCCAATAAGCCCGCAGCCCGAGATAAAGACTCAAGCGCATTATCAAACTCATTATTAAATAAATAAATTTGTCCTAGCTGATACCAGTTTTCACCATCATTGGGATCTTGACGTAATTTATTTTGAATTGCTATCAAACGATTATCATTTTTCTCTGTCGCGCTGCTATTTTCTACGGTATGGAGATAGTCTTTTGAATCTTGTAACCCCGTCACCACCACGTCATAACGGCTTAAAGAAAAATAATAGCTAAGTGGCAACACAATTAACAACCCCCATAAGAGCGTATAAAAAAAATACGTAGAATGCACCGCACTTTTTTGAATAAAAGATTGATTTTTTAATTGTTGCTCATCTTGCAAAAGTTGTTGGCTCATTTCATCGGCTAATTCCGGAGACAAGTTAGCCCGCAAACGCTCTCGATATAAATCGACATTCCATTGTTGGCGATGATTTTTTTGCCAATCAATTTTTTGCGCAACCTGCCAGCGCATTACGATCACGATAATCAAAATGAAAATCCCGATACCAATCCATAAAGTCATTTTCGTTGTTCCGTTTTACTTAATAACGCATTCAGTGCTTGTTGCTGCTGATGATCTAATATTGTTCTTTCAGTTGTAGATTGTTGCCTACGCACATGCCACCACATTAAAAGCAACGCGAGTAATAATAATGTAACGGGTAATAACCAAAGTAACGCTGTTTTCCAATCAAAAGGCGGTTTATATAACACAAAATTACCAAAACGCGCGGTCATGGCTTGGATAATTTCCTCATTACTCTTGCCCTCATCAATCATACGATACACTTCAAGACGCAAATCATAGGCAATAGGCGAATTAGACTCGACTAAATTTTGATTTTGACACTGTGGACAACGCAACGATTTTGCCAACGCGACAGCTCGAGAACGTTCTTCAGGTGAATTAAACTGAAAAGTATCCACCATCTCTGCTTTTGCGATAAACATCACCAAACATAATATTAATCCAATATATCCCTTCATTGCGCCAACCTTTCAATTTCAGGTAAAAATTCTTGTGTCCAAATTTTTTGATTAATCGCTCCTGAATAACGATACCGAATCACACCGTTTTCATCCACTAAATAGGTTTCAGGCGCCCCATCTACCCCTAAATTTAGCGCCAATTTACCTTGACTGTCATCTATACTAAATAAGAAAGGATCCCCCATTCTTTGTAGCATCTCCACCGCACCTTGAACTTTATCTCGATAATTAAGCCCAACTATTTGTACGCCCTCTGCTTTTAGGCTCATTAAAAAGGGATGTTCTTCACGACAATAGCTACACCAACTCCCCCACACATTAAGTAAATGCCATTGTTTAGGCAGATGATTATTATTAAGTACTTGTTGTGGCGAAAGTAAATTCGGTAAATGAAATTCAGGGACGGGTTTACCAATTAAAGCAGAAGCGATTTTTTTCGGATCCTGCTGCAAGCCGGCTAACAGTAATAAGCAAATTGCGAATACAAAAACTAAAGGCAAAAATAAAATAAGCTTTTTTTTATTCATTTTACTTTCCTTAATCCAAGCGCGGCCAATAACGCCCCGATTGCCATCATCAAACTACCAAACCATAACCAACGCACGAAAGGTTTATAATGTAGGCGGAAGGTAAACTCGCTGACCCCGACTTTATCTCCCATAACAATATATAAATCCCCAAACCATCCCCATTGTAAGCCAACCTCACTCATATTCATAGTACGCACATCGTAATGCCGGCGTTCGGGGAAAAGTGCGGTTAAAAATTGTTGATTTTTATAAATCTCAAAATGCGCTTTTTCACTCGTAAAATTCGGCCCGAGTTCATTTTTAAAACCCAAATAACGAAACTCATAACCACTCAGTGTCTCACTTTCATTCGGTTTTAAGCGCACGCCAATTTCACTACCATAGTAACTACTCATAACTGCCCCAATCACCGTTACCGCAACACCGGCATGCGCCAACATCATTCCCCAAGCTTTAACATTTAATTTGAACCAATTACACCATAACGTTGCAATTAACACCCAAAGACTTAAAGTCAGCAATGCAAAAGCCACTAAATGAAAGCGCAGCGTGCTCCCTTGCTTCAGTACGAAATAATGAATTACGCCGCTTAATAACAAAGCAGGCACTAAAAAGATAAGTCGTTTTCGCAAAAGTAGAGGATCAATTTTTTTCCAACGTGCCACTAAAGCAATAATCATGCCACATAGCACAACCACAATCAGCGGCATAAAAATACTGTTAAAATATGGAGGCCCAACAGAGATTGATCCCCAACCGAGTGTTGTAAATAACATGGGGTAAAATGTGCCAAGAAAAACACTCGCAGTCGCCACCGTAAACAAGATATTAACCAATAAAATCAAGCTTTCCTTAGACAGGAAGGTAAAATGCACTTTACGCGATACAATATTGGCTTTAAAAGCAAAAATACTCAAAGCAGCTACTAATAAAATAAAAAACAGGAATAATAATGCTCCACCACGTGATGTATCAATGGCAAATGCATGAACAGATGTGAGTGCACCGGAACGCACTATAAATGTCCCTAATACACTGAAAGCAAAAGCAAAAATGGAAAATAAAATTGTCCAATAATTGAAAATCCCCCGCTGTTCAGTCGCGGCCAAAGTATGCAGTAATCCTAAACCGAGTAACCATGGCATTAATGAGGCGTTTTCTACAGGATCCCAAAACCACCAGCCGCCCCAGCCAAGTTCATAGTATGCCCACCATGACCCAAGGGCAATTCCAAGAGTTAAAAACAGCCATGATACTAACACCCATGGCCGAATCCAGCGGGCAATCGCTGCATCAAGATGACCACTTAATAAAGCCGCTAATGTCAACGCCAAGTTGACCGCAAACCCCACATAGCCTAAATACAATAAAGGAGGATGAAAAATCAATCCGACATCTTGCAACATGGGATTAAGATCTCGCCCCTCTAGTGGGTGAGGAAAAATACGAATAAAAGGATTAGATAAAAAAAGGATAAATAGACAAAATCCCAAACAAATTAGCCCTAAAATCCCTAAACTACGCGCAGCAATAATCGGATCAATTTTACGGCTTGCCCAAGCAAATAGCATCACCCATAAACTTAAAGCAAATAACCAAAACAACATGGAGCCTTCATGTCCCCCCCATGTCGCCGCAATTTTAAAAAATGTGGGTAATTGGGAATTGGAATGGGCAGCAACATACTCCACTGAAAAATCATCTACTGCAAACGCATAAGCGAGACAAGCAATCGAAATACAAGTAAAGATGCCTAATAAATAACTGAAATGCCATGCGCTACTGATCCAAACTGTAGCACGTTTTTGAATGCCAATATGGGGTAATATGGACAACAATAAAGCAGAAAAAGTCGCAAAAAGTAAAGCAATAAAACCAAGTTCTGGGATCATGAAGTTACCAAATAAAATTATGACAAAAAAGGCGTATTCAATATACGCCTTTAATCGCGAATAAATCTTACATTAACCATATCAGATTATGCGGTTTACCTATTAAGCTAAAGCAATAACCTTACTTTAGATAACGACTAACAATATTAGCCACAAATTGTATGATACTCTTTTATTTTATAAAAATAAATCCACTAAGCAATCGTCATTTGACCTGCATATAAGATAAAGTAACGTAAACACAGCACACCGATTAAGTCAAAGATCGACACCATAATAATAAAATTGCGGTTATATTTAAGATTATCACTCACAACTAAATTACCAAGTAGAGGGATTAGGATCCCAATAAACATGATACCAATCCAGAACACAGTCCCCCAAAAACCACTAAGGGCGGTCTGCATCGCAACCAGTTTTTGACCACCGCCAAAATATAGTCCTGCAAAAAAACACACGATCAGGAATAATTCAGCCAGCATAATCGGCACTTCAAATTTATGCATAAAATGCACTTCATCTGAATGCCCTTTTAATTTACCAATGATCAAAATGCCTAAAAAGACTGCCGCAATACCAGATGATGTACCTGAGGCAAGGAATAATGCAGGTAATACAGGGTTATTCAACATTGGGTAGCTGATTAAGGCAGAAAGCAAGAAGCCTGTATATGCACCAAGTAAGACCGCTAATACCAATAAAACCAATTCAAGCAAATTTGTGAAGCGTTCAAACCAGCCAAGTATGTTTGGAATGAATTTGAACTTTGGTAACAAGGCCGCAATCTCGCGCTTAAAGATAATTCCTATCCATAAAAATACCGCAGCCATATAGACCTGAAATAAAACAACCCCCATCGACATGACAGAATTAAATTGGTAATTAAACATTAAATACCAAAATGTCCATGGTCTTGCTAAATGGAAAATTAATAACAATAAACCAATAATCACTGTTGATGGAGCAAGCACTGCGGCACTACGAATAATCCAGTTCTCACTTGGTCTTTCCAATTGGCGATTACGTTTATATAAAATTGCCAACAACAAAGAGCCGGAAGAAATACCCAGTAAAAATAGATAAATTGCAATGCTTGAATCCCAAACAAGATTTGGAGTATGGAACGGAACAGGATAATCGAGTGTCATCGTCTTGGTTCTCCACGTTGGAATGGGATATGATATAAATTCGGCTGAGTACCTAGCTCAACTTTCGTCCGATATACTGGGTTAGATTTGACCTTTAAGGCCACTTCACTATTCGGATCATTCATATCACCAAAAGTTAATGCTTTGGTTGGGCATGCCTCCACACAAGCAGGCTGTTTACCTTGTGCCAAATTAGTATCACGACAGAAATTACATTTATCTGCCGTTTTGTGCTCAGGATGAATAAAGCGTACACGATACGGACATACCGCGATACAATACTGACAGCCTACACATAAATCCTTATGCACATCAACAATCCCGGTTTTCGGATCAATAAATGATGCGCCCGTCGGACAAACAGACACACAAGGAGCATTGGTACAATGCTGACAAGACTGACGAAAAAACTCATATTCCTGATTTGGAAATTCGCCATACGGTTCACTGCGCAAAATTTCTAATCGAGAGACACCTTCTGGCACATTATTGGTTTCCCGACAAGCATCCATACAAGCTGTACACCCTATACAAGCCGTTTCATCATGCACCATCGCATAACGAATGGTCTTTGTTTCCTCTTCACTTTGCGCAATAGTCTTAATGGGGATCCCCGACACAAGGGCAATGGCGCCTATGCCGGAAATAAAATTTCGGCGTGAGCAACTCATTATTTACCATCCTTATGTTCAGTAAGAGGTTTACCTTGTTCTTTCAGTTCAAGCTGTTTGCCGTGACAATCGACACACAATTTCACTTGCTCTTTTTTCTCAATGCCACTCATTGCGTCTTTTTCAGGATGTAATGTATGGCAGCTTGCGCAAGGTAATTTCATGGCATGTACATCATGCGCCCATAATTTTTCCTGCAGTTTTTTCGGCTGGTGACAAGCAAAACACACTTGATTTTGCTCTTGTGCGGTGTACATAGGCTGTTTATCCGAGAAAATATCCCCTTCAAAACGCATGACATCTTTTGCGCCACGGCGGTGATCTTCAGAAATGTTGCCATGACAATTTACACAAGTAATCTGTTTACCTGTAATTGGACTGTTTTTACTTAAATGAATACCGTGAAATTTACCTGCATGAAACACCCCACCGGATTGTTCTTCTGTCCCGTCAAATTTGTGACACTGAGCACAATATTGGTTTGGATCACGCTGATTTTCTAATTCAGGTTCATAAACTAACGGACTGACTGCTTTATTTTCGCTCTCCGCCACCTTCTCCGCTTGCCCAATAAGAGGCAAACCTAAAGCTACCACACCAATAAGCAGCGCAAGCAGTTTGTTCCCTTTTATTAAAATAGAATGTAAGCTCATGTTTGTTACCTCAATTTCTTTTTGAAAATGGACCGCACTTTTATTGTTCACACTGCCTATCAGCAAAGTGCGGTCATTTTTAAATTATTTTTCATCTTTAGGAAGCAAACCTTTTTCTTTCGCTTCTTTATCCCATTGAGGAACAACGGTTCTGAGGAACTCATCTTTCGCTTTACGTTCAGCTTCAATATCGATCCCCACTGCTTTCCATGCAGCTTCAGCTGTTGATATATCTGGAATCTTCACAGCTTCCGTCACACCATGTTTTGCTAAAATACGGGCTAATTTAGTACGCGCATCTGCAGCCTTATCTAACCCAGTACCCAACACATGTAACACAACATCAGGTGCATGCATATGGCCACCATGACCCGCTGCAGAATAATCCCAGCGCCATTGCGCATGACGAATATCCACTAATGCCGGTTCCATTTCTTCTTTGGTTGCACCCGCATCCCAAGCAGCTTTGGCCTCGAAGTGGGCATGTACCAGCTGATCTTCTAAACGCAACATAACATCTTTAATTTCTTTTTTACGCGTTTTCACGATATCTTGTAATTTTTCTTTACTTTGATCATGACAATTTGCGCAGGTACTCTCGAAAGCATCAAATGGATTACCAATTTTATGATCCGTAAATACCTTACCATCTGCGCCTTTCACTTTTGGCATATGGCAATCAATACAAGTCACACCATTTTTACCATGAATACCTAATGACCAGGTTTCATAATCAGGATGCTGTGCTTTCAGCATTTGTGCTTTGGATAATTTATGCGTCCAATCTGTAAAGCCTATTTCATCATAATGGGCTTCAATGGCATCTGCTGTCACACCTTTTTCCCAAGGGAAAGTCACTTGTTTTAAATCCCCTGCAAAATAGTATTCCACATGACAGTTTGCACACACACCCGCACGCTGATCTGTACGATCCATTGTGTCAAACTCTTTGTCTAACTTATTAAATGCGCGTAACACATGAGGACGCGCCACTCGTAATGCCGGTTTACCTTCAGCGAAATCTTGTGAAGTCGTATCATGACAGTCAGCACAACCAATAGAGTTCACCACTTCTGCCCCACCTTTCGACCATTTACCACTAAAATAGCCTTCTTCACCCCATTCAGCAATTAAACGCGCTACATCAGGGCCTTTACAAGTCCAACATGCCATTGGCTGAGCATCACCTGTCACGCCAGGTGCACCTGTACGTAAAATATTACGCACGTCCGTTACAGCATAAAAATGGCCACGTGGCTTTTTATAATCTTTAGCAAATGCATAACCTGCCCAAAGAACAACTGTACGAGGGTCTTCTTCATTAACGGAATCAAGAGCAGTTGATTTTGAAGTATCAGCCCATGTTTTGAATTGTTTTGGATATTTATCTGCAAACTTATGGTTAGCAGATTCAATTTTTAATTCGGGGTTTGGCGCTTTTACTTCTTGCTCTATCGGAGTGTATTTGAATTCTGCAAGGGCATTTTGAGAAATTAATGCTAAGCTCAAAACAGCACTTGCTGCAACTAAGCTTTTTCTGACGATGTTCACGATAATTACTCCACTAACAATTGACATTAAGAACTGTCACCACATTATTTTTAATGAGAATTTTTCTCATTAAAAACAACAAGATAAACAAGGAAATTTAAATTTATTCAAGGATAAAATAACAAAATATGAGTACTTTTCTAGAATTATGTGAAGTTTTTTTGTTCTTGATCAAAATTTGAAAATCAATTGTTGTTTTTTTGATAAGAAAATAACTCTTTAGAGTTACTAAAAATATGAAGAAAACGAAAAATAAAAATCCCTCTTATTGACATAGAGGGATCATTTAATAGTTCAACCAATTTGGTTTAAGACAAGGAGGCAAACCCGATTATTTTACAACGCCCCCACTCGCTTGCAAATCAGCGTGATATGAAGAGCGTACAAACGGACCACAAGCTGCATGTTCAAATCCCATAGCTTCAGCTTTATCACGCATCATATCAAACTCTGCCGGCGGCATATAACGCGCAACAGGTAAATGGTGACGACTTGGTTGTAAATATTGACCCAAAGTCAACATCGTTACGCCATTATCACGAAGGTCTTGCATCACTTCCAAAATTTCTTCGTTAGTTTCGCCCAATCCGACCATTAAACCCGATTTCGTCGGAATATTTGGGAACATTTGTTTAAAATCATGTAGCAATTTTAAAGACCATTGATAATCTGCACCCGGGCGAATTTCACGGTATAAACGTGGCACATTTTCCAAATTATGATTAAACACATCTGGCGGATTATCTTTCAATTTTTCCAATGCCTGCTCAATACGTCCACGAAAATCAGGGACTAAAATTTCAATCTTGATACCTGGATTTAATGCGCGAATTTCTTTCACACATTCTGCAAAATGCCCTGCACCACGATCAGGCAAATCATCACGATCAACAGAAGTAATAACAACATATTTTAATTTCATATCTTGAATTGTTTCGGCCAATTTTTTTGGCTCTTCTGGATCTGGAGGTAATGGTTTTCCATGTGCAACATCACAAAACGGGCAGCGACGGGTACAAATTGCCCCTAAGATCATAAAAGTAGCCGTCCCATGACTAAAACACTCATGTAAATTTGGGCAACTCGCCTCTTCACATACTGAATGCAAACCATGACGGCGCATACCATTTTTTATACTTTCAATTTTCGCTGAATTTGCCGGAAGTTTAATTTTCATCCATTCCGGTTTCTTAAGCAATTCTTGCTCTGGATTAATATTTTTTACTGGAATAATTGATGTTTTAGCCGCGTCGCGATACTTAACACCACGCTCCATTTTGAAAGGAGTCCCCATTAAAGTGTGTCCTCGTTTTATTGATAACAAATTTGTTGGCTATTGTAGCCGAGAATTGTCGTAAAGTAAGCAACTAATTTTGACGAAACCGCTTCACACTGGATCTCTTTACCGACAAAATCAGATAACTGAATCATTTCTAATCCCATATAACCACAGGGATTAATTTGTTGAAATGGCGATAAGTCCATATTGATATTCAACGCCAAACCATGAAAAGAGCACCCTTTACGAATACGCAACCCTAAAGAGCAAATTTTCTTTTCATCAATATAAACGCCCGGCGCATCGGGTTTGGGGTAGGCTTTCAAGCCATAATCATCTAAAGTTTTTACAACGGCCTGTTCCAATGCGGTCACTAGATCACGCACGCCAAAATCACGATCTTGCTGCTTATGACGACGAATATCAATGAGGACATACATAATCTGCTGCCCAATACCATGATAAGTAATTTGCCCGCCTCTATCGGATTGCACAACAGGAATATCCGTTTGATAAAGAAGATGTTCCGCTTTGCCAGCCTGCCCCTGAGTAAATACACTTGGATGCTGCACTAACCAAATTTCATCGGGCGTATTTTCATCACGCCCATCAGTAAAGGCCTGCATCTTATGCCAAATATCTTCATAAGGCTGTACGCCTAATTCACGCACAATTACATTTGCCGTCGTCGCCATTACAATACCATTCTCACGCCTTCAATTTCTGCTAATTCTTTATATAAGGTTTCAATATGCTCAATATGTTCAGCTGTCACAGTAATCGATACCGAGTGATAAGTCCCCTTACCACTTTCTTTCACAACTGGTGTATAGTCCCCTTTAATATGTTTTTGCACCACAGCGACCACACGATCAGGCAGCGCAGGATCTGCTTTACCGACCACTTTAAAAGTAAACGCGCAAGGAAACTCCAATAAGTCTTTTAATTGTTGTTGAGGAATTTCCGCTAAATTCACTGCTTTTTTATCTGTTTCTACTGACATAATTCATCCTTCCACTATTCTTATGTTCTCTATCCAATCACTTGTATTATACCTATTTTGTTTCTCACAAGGAAATAATACAAAACAGCGACAAAACTGACCGCTCTTTTGCGTTATTCTATATAAGGTCAAAATCGTCACTTACAAGTCTATATTGAGACGACATCAAATCATCTAGGATCTGCTCAGGATCACACTATTTTATTCCTATCCTATTCTAATTTATTAAATTTTCCTTTCATTCCCTTTTACAAATAGAAAATAAAGGATCTGAATTTTTACAAAATGTAAAAATAAATGCATATCTTCGTGACAAAGATCACGTTTTACAAAATTTCAGCTTGAGAAAAAAAAAAATAATATGGAACACAAATATTCAATATCGAGAAATAAAAATGAAAAAATATATTGAAGATGAACATTTAATCTATAAATGCTGCTGCCTTTATTACCTTGACAATAAAAATCAAGAAGAGATTTCTAAAATATTAAAAATTTCAAGACCAACAACGTCTAGATTATTAAAACAAGGCATAACTGATGGAATTGTTGCTATTAGTATTAAAACGCCTGAATCAAATAAAACTTATGAAATCGGAAGAAGAATAGAAGATAAGTTTAATTTATTAGATGTTTTAGTTTTAGATAATAATAATTTATATAGCTATGCTTCTAATAAAATTATTTTTGAATTTATTAATAAAACTCTACAAACCGCTTCTAATATTGGTATTTCAATGGGAAAAACGTTAAGAGACTTAATTATTTCTATTAATAATACCCTTGAGCCAAATCATCATAAAAATTATACCTTTATTCCCGTTGTAGGTGGTGTGGGTAAAAAGAATAACGATATGCACTCTAATTATGTTACGGCTCGCTTTGCTCATGTATTCGGCGGCACGGCATTAGAGTTTTATTCGCCGGCAATATTTTCTAATTCGTTGTTAGCAAAGGAATTTGCTAAAGAAGAGATTGTAAAAAATGTGATTAATTATTACGACGATCTAGACGTATTGATTATGGGGCTAGGCAGCCGCAAAGATTCCACTCTGCTTAATGAAGGCTATATCGACCCTCAAATTTTAACAGATTTTTATATTCAAGGCGCGGTGGGCGATATTTGTTTAAACTTTTTTGATATTAAGGGGGATATTAATAAATTTAAATCTTTTAATGAAAGAGTGATAGGAATTAATACCAATCAAATTAAAAAAGTACCTATTCGTGTCGGCGTATCTTTAGATGAAAATAAAACCGACTCCGTTTATGGGGCAATTAATGGTGGCTATATTAATACATTAATTATCGATCTGAAATCTGCCTTAAAACTATTAAATAAGCAGGGAATAAATTAATGAATATACATATTGTCTTTTTAATTTTCTTAATATTAGTTTCCTTACAAGCATTCGGTGCATTTTGGCAAGTTAGAAATTTTCGTCAAACCATGAAAGAAATAAAAAAAGAAAATAATAATCTTGCTGTCGGCGGTAGAGAACATATTTTTAATAGTGAATACGTCATTTTAACCTGTAATACAGACGGAACAATATTAGATGCCCGTGTATTAAACGGCATGACGATTTTTAATCGCTTTAAAACCAATAATGAAATTATTGGAAAAAACGTAAAGGAATTATTAGCTCATTACAACGAACTCACGCAGCAAAAAAGCAGGAGGTATCAAGCCTATATTCAAGCTCTTACCCTACTAAAAAATAAACTTGAAAATTAATTATATTTCTTTAGGAGAAAACTATGGAATTTATTACCGCACTTGCCAATGGCTTTATTGATTTATTTAAAACCGGTGCAGGCATTTTCTCAAGCTGGGTTACTGGCATTATTCCACTGATTATTATTTTGATGACTGCCGTTAGCTCAATCATCAAATTAATTGGGGAAGAACGTGTGCATAGTATTGCACAGCTAGCGACTAAAAACATTATTACCCGCTATACCGTATTACCGATTTTAGCCGTGCTATTTCTAGGAAATCCCATGAGCTATACCTTCGGGCGGTTTGTAGAACAAAAATATAAACCGGCTTTCTTTGATGCCAATGTCAGTTTTTTACATCCTGTCACCGGCTTATTCCCGCACGCCAACGGCGGTGAACTCTTTGTTTATATGGGCATTGCTGCAGGTATCACAACGTTGGGATTACCGTTGGGTGATTTAGCTATTCGATATTTCCTTGTGGGGGTTATTGTGATTTTCCTGCGCGGTGTCATTACCGAAAAAATTTATCTCTATATGCGTTCCAAAGCAGAGTAATTCATTAATAACAGGATTTAAGGTGACATTATGTACAAAGCAATTGTAATTAAAAAAGGATCTGGCGGCTGGGGCGGACCACTATTCGTTCAACCAACTGAAAAGAAAAATAAAATCATCAGTGTCGTAGGCGGCGGTATTCACCCGTTAGCCGCAAAAATTGCGGAAATGACCGGTGCGGAAGCGGTTGATGGTTTTAACACCGGTGTTCCTGATGATGAGGTTTTGCTGGCTATAGTAGATTGCGGTGGTACTGCTCGTTGTGGCGTCTATCCTCGCAAAAATATTTTGACCGTAAATTTAACTCCGGTAGGCAAAGTAGGCCCATTGGCACAATTTATTACGGAGGAACTTTACGTATCCGATGTAAAAGAAAATTGCCTGTCCTATGCCACTGAGGAAAACCTTGCGACTTCATCACAAGCCGCAAGCTCCCAAGAAACCGATTATCACCCGAAAACCAAAGAGCAAGCCAAAGCGGAAATTGCCAAAATGAACGCCGATAAGCCGAAAAACTTTGTTACTCGTTTAGGTATCGGTATTGGTGGTGTAGTCAACAAATTCTATCAAGCAGGGCGTGAAACCATTGATATGGTGGTGAAAAGCATTCTACCGTTTATGGCTTTCGTTGCCATGATACTGGGGATTATTCAAGCCTCCGGTGTGGGCGATGTGATCGCCAAAACTATTTCACCGTTAGCCAGTACCCTGCCTGGCATGGTTGCTATTTCATTCATCTGTGCCTTGCCGTTCATTTCTCCGGTACTCGGTCCTGGAGCCGTGATAGCGCAAGTTGTCGGAACATTACTGGGAGTGCAGATTGGTTTAGGTCATATTCCTCCACAATACGCATTGCCAGCATTATTTGCCATTAACGCCCAAGTAGGTGCGGACTTTATTCCTGTGGGGCTAAGTTTGGGAGAAGCTGATCCTGACACCATTGAATACGGAGTACCGGCAGTATTGTACTCACGCCTGATTACCGGCCCGTTAGCGGTGATTATCGCTTACTTATGCAGCTTTGGTCTGTACTAAACATATGACTTACAAGGCAGCCGCCAAACAGCGGCAACATAATCAACATCATATCAAAGGAATACTTATGAAATATTACAGTGAAATAACAGAATGGGG
Source organism: Conservatibacter flavescens (assembly GCF_002795425.1). Lineage (GTDB taxonomy): Bacteria > Pseudomonadota > Gammaproteobacteria > Enterobacterales > Pasteurellaceae > Conservatibacter > Conservatibacter flavescens. The sequence goes on along the minus strand of NZ_PHHA01000018.1, from coordinate 123,851 downwards.
CGAAGAAGCTTTAATGTTTTTGGAAGATGAAAGCCTGAATTTCATTATTTTATTTAATCACGGCGCGCCCGAAGAGCTGAAAGAAGTCGCCGTATTACACTCAAAATCTGAAGTACTCAGCCCTTTAGTCGCTGGCGACACCCTCTATTTCGGTGATAAACAATTTGAAATTACCGCCGTAGGCGAAGAAGCCCAGCGCACTTTTAAAGAATTAGGACATTGTACATTGTGTTTCAACGGTGAAAGTGAAGCCAAGATGCCGGGTTATATCAATGTAAAAGGCAATGAAAAAATATCCGCAGCAGACATTTATGTAGGCTGCCAAATCAAAATTATTTAATGAAATTAATGGAGAAAAACAATGTTAAATATGAATCGTAAACTTGCGAAATTAGCAGAAGAAGGCAAAGCAATTAGAACAGGGATTGTGGGTGCAGGCCAAATGGGACGAGGTATGATCACCCAAATGGTGCTTATGAAAGGTATGACACCGGCCATCGTAGCAGATATTAATGTGGAAAGTGCAGTGAATGCATTCAAATATGCGGGTGTCGATGACAGTGACATTAAAATTGTCAACACTCTGGCTGAGGCAAATCGTTGGATTGAAGCTGGAAAATATGTGGCTACCGAAAATATTGATTTGGTATCCCATGCTGATTTGGTGCAATGTGCTATTGATGCTACCGGTATTCCCGATGTGGGAGCAAAAGTCGCCACGGATGCCATGAACAATAAAAAACATTGCGTCATGCTAAACGTAGAAACCGATGTCGTCATTGGCCCTTATTTAAAACGTTTGGCTGATCAAAATGGCGTAATTTATACAGGTTCTGCTGGTGATGAACCAGGCGCCGTCATGGAACTCTATGACTTTGCCACCGCAATTGGAATGGAAGTTAAAGTGATGGGTAAAGGCAAAAATAACAAATTGGATTATGAATGTAATCCGGACACCGTGATGGAAGAAGCTATTCGCCGTAAAATGAATCCGAAAATGCTCTGCTCTTTCAAAGACGGAACAAAAACGATGGTAGAAATGACGGCAATGTCTAATGCAACTGGACTAATCCCTGATGTTATCGGCGGTCACGGCGTACAAGGCACTGTAAAAGACTTACCGGATTTATATCGCTTAAAATCTGAAGGTGGTATTTTAAACAGACACGGTGTCGTAGAATACGTCAATGGCATTGCGCCAGGTGTGTTCGTGGTGGTTTCCAATCAAAATGAAGAAATCGCTTACCAATGGCGTTATCACAGTATGGGGCCAGGACCGTTATGGGTGCTTTATCGTCCATATCATTTATGTAATCTCGAAACTCCGTTAAGCGTTGCCAAAGCTGTCATTGACAACGAAGCCACCATCGTACCGAAAGGCGATTTGGTCAGTGAATGTATCACCGTTGCGAAAAAAGATCTCAAAGCAGGTGAAACCATTGACGGAATCGGCGGTTACACCACTCACGGTTCCATCGCCACCAAACAAGAATCCGATGCCAAAGGCTACGTGCCTTACGGCTTGGTAAATAAAAATGCTCGTATGTTGAAAGATGCGAAAAAAGGCCAATTGATCACACTGGATATGATTGAGTTGGATACTTCCACCTTAATCTACAAATTACGTCAAGAGCAAGATAAAATATTTGCCAAGTAAATTATCATGTTACATAAAAAAGTGCGGTAAAATTGATCTGACCCCAAAAAGTTAGACACTAATCACAGGACTGATTTCGGTATTGTACTGGACTCAGTCCTTTTAATTTTATCTGAATACGCTCATTATTGTAATAACGAATGTAGTCGTGGAGAGTTTGTTCAAGATCCGCATAAGTTTTAAAACACTTTCTCCACCGTCATAAACCATTCCGAATTTTGTCGAGCATAAAACTGTGGGATATTACTGTCTATTCGGCGATATTTATAATTTAATTTCGGTACAAAGCCTTTCCACTGCAATTTTTCGTGCCAAATTGAGGCATTAAATTGCCGTTCTTTATCTAAACGCTTATATTGATTTTGGGTGTAAAAATTATTGGCTCTAAAATGGCGTTTAAAGTAACCACCGCTTAGGCGTAATCCAATCTGTTTCGCACGCAGAATTGTACCTATATTACCGCCCCATTTATTGGAACTTTCCGCTTTATCTCGGTTAATCTCTCGTTGAAAATCCGCCCCGACAAATAATGTGATATTTGGATTTAAATAATAATACAGTGTGCTATTTAACCCATTTAAGTAGCCATCATAACGTGCTGCGGTATTTTTATCTTTATACCGTTTTTGCGTATGGGTAAAACGATTGGATAACGAAAATTTATCCGATAACTCACGGCTATAAGCGATATTGACCCCATAATTTTGGCTATAACGAGCAGAACCAAGCCAATTTTGCTCCCAGAAAGGCGAAATAGATGCCGTATGAATATAGCTACGATATTTTAAACCCGTAGAAAAATAGAGCGATTTTTCATTATAATCTTGATTATCCCAATAATGTACACCGCCAATATCGCCATTTAACGTCAAAAAATAATGACCGCTTAAATTGGTTTCTTTGCTTGCACCAATACCATAACGAAAGCCCGTTGCCTTTTGAGGCAAAGAGCCTTCTTCTTTAATAAAAGTCATTCCGCCTAACTGAATTTCTCGCTGGCTAGACGCATTATTTACATTATCCGTTTGAATATATTGCAAACGGAAATCCATCTGCCAGCCTTGGGCTTGTTCGATCGCTTGCAAATAACGGTCGGTTAATTTTTGCATTTCAACCGATAAATAAGGCTGAACCTGTTTTAATGTCTGTTCTGCTTGAAGATATTGTTTATTCTCAAATAACATTACCCCCAAATCAAATTGAGGATAAATTAAATTGGGATTATCAACGGTAATTTGTTGGTACAATTTCACCGCCTGCGGGTAATCTTTTTCTGCACGAGCTAACGCCCCCTGTGCATATCGGATTAAAATTTCATCTCTATTTGGCTGAATTTGATACTGAGCCAATAACGGCTTTAACGCTTGCCAATTTTGCTGAATAAGCATTTGGGTGATCTGCTGTTCCAACTTATCGGCAGACAGTGGTTCTGTCAATCTCACAGAACTCGGTAATGCCTCCACCTTTGACTGATTTTTTACGGCAGGTTGCTCTGGCTCAAAGGACTGATCTTCAAAGAAAATCGGCTTCGGGGCTGAAATGGTGTTTACCTCTTGTGCAAATGCGGTTGAAATCATCAACACAAGCGGACTAATTTTAAGGATTTTTTGCATTTTACGATAACTTTAAGGCTGATGAAATGGAAACAGGGGCGTATCACTACGCCCCATCAAATTAAGGTGAATTTAAATTATTTTTGGATCTCTCCACGAGTACCGCCGAAGCCGATGTCCTTGCCTTCACCAAAGCTGGCTTTACCTGCTACTTCTTCGGCATTTGGACCGTAGAATTTCAGTTCGTAGTTACCGGTCTCACTTGATGAGGTTGCTGTACCGGCAATCCCCACATTTACAATCGGTGCTTCATTTAAGAGAACATCACCATATCTCTCAATACCTGTAATCGTTCCCGAACCTTTGCGTTCAGTAAAGTTTACATCATAAGATAATGAACCTTCATCATTAGTATTAGCACCAATTCCAATAAATGCTTTACCTACATAATTAGCTCGTCCTTCCTGCGGTAATACTTTGGTTTCCGTTCCCTCAATGGTGGTTATAGTTAATGAACCATCATAACCATTAGCCATAGATGTATCTCTACCTACAACAGTTGAATACTCTTGAGCATAAATTTTTGTGGTATCAGAACTATAATCACCATAACTATAATCATTATGGTTTATATTTACAATTTGCCCTTTTGTGATACCAATCCAGTCATTTAATTGAGCCTCGTTATCCTCTAGATGATAATCAATGTTAGCGAGATATGAGCTATTTTTAGCTAAATCGATATTAAATTTTGCCAAATAAATTTTTACAAATTCATAACGCTGTTTTAAACGTTCTACTTCTGCAACTGCTACTGAAATATCTTGCTTGAGATAGTTGCTTACAAATGCTCTAATAAACTCGTAAGAGCTTGAACCTCTATATACATTTGCTTCACTAATAAGTGAAGTAATCTCTTTTCTTTTTACTAATTCAGCTTTTGCTTCCGATAATTCTTGAGTAGATAACTGATCAATAATTTCCCCTATATCAATACCGTAATATTGATATAGTTCAAACCCTAATTCTTTCGCATACTTCGCTAAAATCCCTTTTTTCACTTCAGGATCTTTTAATAGGTTGTCTAAAGCAATTTTAGCTGCTGCTTTACTTTTACCTAAATTATTAGAAACAAAGCCATCTAGTTGTCCATAATAATTGCTATTACCAAAAGGAAAATATCCTTCAAATAAACCCGCCTCTTCTGCCATTGCAGTTAGTTCAGCACGAGAATTTTCACGTTGCACTTTTTCTTGAGCCACGCGTTCTAATGCTGTTGCTCGTTCTGCATCTGTGTTATTAAAGTAGCTATAAGCAAAATTTCTCGCTTCAGTTTGATCCAAGCCCTTTGCCATTGCTTGTGAAATAATCGCTTCGTTTTTAGCAGACAGATCAGCTAGAGCTTTATCTTGCTCCGTAGCTGTTTTAAATAAGTTGTCTGCTAAAAATTGATCTTGTATAGAATAAGGCAAACTGGTCCCATTAAATTTTGCTTCTAGAATATCTTTGATTTCTTTTAATTCGGTCAATTTAGTTTCAATTTCATCTTCCGTTGCATTAAGATATTGCTCTACAAATGTATTTGCAAGCTCACCGTAACTCAATCGAACAACATCATAAAATTGATCACGCAGATTATTTCGTTTATTTTCCAATCGACTTGCTTCTTCTTTTTCTGCAATTAAACGATTTAAAGCGGTTTCCTGCTCATCACTATTGAGATAAGTATTCACAAATTCATCTGCTTCGCTGCCATAAACCCCAATTCCAGAAAGTTTATTATAAAGTTCGTTACGTTTATTCCATTCCGCTTGTTGCTTTTCCCACTCCTCACGTTGAGCTTTTTCACGTTCTTCTTGCTGTTTAGCTAAAATCGCCTCAGCTTCATCAAAACTTTTTTCCATATTCGCTCTTTGGAATGCACGCGCTGCTTGATTATCTAAACCGTAACTCATTGCTAATAGTCTTAATGTACGGCTTTTCACTGTTAAATCAATTTTACGTTGTACATCTGCAAGCGGTTTATTTTGCATATCATCGGCTAATTCTGTCGCCCAACCACTTGGTAAACCAACAGCCACCGCTTTAGCTAAAACTTCTTCACGGCTTAAAGTTGGATTAGTGTCCGCAAGTTTTTTCTCCAAGTCGGCAACCGTCTTATTTTTTTCTTGTACGGCATCAACCTCTTTTTTAAGCTGATTTTGCAATTTAGCTACTTCATTCTTAGCATTAGTTAAGTCTTTTTGTAACTGTGCATTATTGGGTGTATTTTTTAACTTATCCTCTGCAGCTTTTTGAGCGGCTAAGGCTTTATTTAATTTGCTCTCTACATCCGACAAGTTATTTTGTGTCGTTTGCGTTTTATTTTCTTGAGCTTTAAGTTGATTAGTCAGTTGCGTTACCTGATTTCTTAATTTAGGGTCAGCAGGATTTTCAACGTGGCGAGTATGATGATGACAAGCAGTTAATGATAATAAAATCATCGTCGCTAGGGTTGTTTTTTTGATAGACATAGGTTTTTCCTCATAAAAGAATAACAAAATCTAGGTTAATTCGACACCTGAAATTGTACAAAAAAAAAACAACTGTCAATCAAGTCTTTTTTTGCAAGTTTTTTGAAAAAAATCACCGCTTGTTTGGGAAAGGAAAAAGAAAAGTGAGTAGATTTGATCTGCCCCCAAAAAGTTAGACAAAAATGTAGAATTTTTGTCCATTGCACCTTTTATGCTAATCAAACTGTGTAACCCAACTTTCACTGTGATAAGCTTCAAAGCACAATGCAACTTGTTCGCGGGTGTTTTTCTCTTCCGATAGCGGTGGTAATTCTGCTAAAGCAAAATAACCCGAAGCCAGCGTTTCACTATTTTCTACAAATTCACCGCCAAGTAGTTTGCATTGAATAAAGGTTTTAAGAATGCCGTAAGGGAATGGTTTGGGGTTGTGTTTATCACGGTCATGTAAGGCAATCACCCGTTCCGGCAACACATCAAGCCCCGCCTCTTCTTTCACTTCTTTAATGGTATTGGAGGCTAAAGATTCAAACACATCGACCCAACCGCCTGGCAGCGACCATAAGCCGTCATTTTCTTGTACCAATAAAATTTTATCATCTTGGAAAATAGCCGCTCGCGTATCAATTTTTGGCGTTTGATAACCGATTTCGTTACAAAACAAATCTTTGATTTTATCCGTTGAAATGCCGGTTTTATGGCTCAGCATTTCAGCGGATATTTCCCGCAGCCTTTCAAAACGTTCTAAATCATATACATTAGTACTGTAAGCCAAGCCAGCTTGGGCGATGCTTTGAATTTCTATCGCCCAATTCAGCCAAGGTTCTTGTAATAAGGTTGGATTATCCATATGTTAATCAAACAATCCTTTAACCGTTAAAATCACCCAATCCCATGCTTTACCAAAAAAGCCAGCTTCTTCAACGTCCTGCATGACTTGTAAATTGACTGCCGCAATATCTTTTCCATCTAATTGATAAATCACTTTGCCAACCACTTGACCTTTGACTAGTGGCGCTTGCAAATTCTTATTATCTAATTCATAACGTGCCTTCAAATCTGCAGTACGGCCTTTTGGAATGGTAATAAATGCATCATCAAGTACACCTAATTGCGCTTTATTCTCAGCCCCATAATAAACCGTTTGTTCAGAAACCGTTTTATTTGCATCTAAGGTTTTAAAGGTTTCAAAGCGGCTAAAGCCCCATTGTAAAAGTTTTTTAGTCTCAACCTCACGCCCTTTCATGCTGTCAACGCCCATTACAACAGAAATTAAACGCATATTATTTTGAGTCGCGGAGGCCACTAAATTATACCCAGCTGAATTGGTATGCCCTGTTTTTAGGCCATCCACATTCATGCTTTTATCCCACAACAAACCATTGCGATTAGGTTGCTTTATCTTATTAAAAGTAAATTCTTTCTCTGCATAAATCTTATACTCTTCTGGCAAATCGCGGATTAAATGTGCGCCAATTATCGCCATATCTCTAGCCGAAGAATATTGGCCTTCATGATCTAAACCATGCACAGTCTCAAAATGTGTATTTTTTAAATCAAATTGTCGAACAAATTTATTCATTTGTTCAATAAATGCTTGCTCTGAACCATACATATGCTCTGCAATCGCGACACAAGCATCATTACCCGATACAATAATAATCCCACGATTAAGATCATCTACTGAGACTTGTTGGTTTAAATTCAAGAACATTTTTGATGAACCAGGAAAATTTTTCCCCCAAGACTTTTCCGTAATTGTCACCATATCTGTTGGGTGTAATTTCCCTTGTTTAATCGCATCACCAATCACATAACTTGTCATCATTTTCGTTAATGATGCCGGTGCTTGACGTTGATCAGGATTGGCTGCTGCTAATACAGCACCAGAATGGTAGTCCATTAAAATATAAGTTTGTGCATTAATTTGTGGTGGGACAATGCCATAATCCGGATCATTGGCATATGCCAATGATGACATCATAGATAAACCGGCAATTAAGGTTATTTTGCTCTGACGAACCACTTTGGTTAACATTTCTGCCATTCCTCCTAAATGTTAAGCTAATAATTATAAGTATAAATTTGAATTGATTGTTTTTTATCAATTTGATGCATTTTTTGCTTTAATTGATTGACGTCTGCCTGACTATTAATCGCATGGAATAAAACTTCATAATTTTTTCCATTATTCAAGATCTCAGTTTTGACATTACGCATCGCTAATTTATCCACGAGTTCTTCCGCTTCCGTACGGCTTTTGACATTTTTCATACGTACTGAATAGGGGCCATTTTCCTGTGCATTTTTTTCAGCCGTCATCACTTTTGTGTTTTTTACATTGGCTTGAACTTGTTGAGCGGGTGTTGTCGCAACTTTTGTTGGTTGAGTATCTGTTAATACCAGTTTACTTGTATTTTTCGCTGTTTTAGCTAAGGTTTTTACTCCCGCCCCTGATACACGACCGGCTTTATCCACATGAAGCGCTTCAATCCTGACCTTTGCTAATCCCGCTTTTACCATTCCCAATTCTGCAGCAGCCGCCTTAGAGAGGTCGATTAAACGTTTATTAGAAAATGGCCCTCGATCATTAATGCGTACGATTACCTTACGATTATTACGCAAATTAGTTACTAAGGCATAAGAATTTATCGGCAATGTTTTATGTGCCGCTGTAAATTTTGCTGGATTATAAATCTCACCATTCGCTGTTTTACGGCCATTAAATTTAGTATGGTAATAGCTTGCTATCCCTTCTTTCATATAATTTTTTGATTTTTCATGGCTTTTCGTTGTATAAGCGACACCATTCACTTTATAGGTATATACCTTTGCCTTTGAAGTTGCTTTATTTAATTTTGCCCCTTCAATGCCATAGAGTTTTTTTGTTTCTGCTTGCGCATAAAAACTCGAAAAACACACAAATACCCCAAATAATACAGTCAATATTTTCTTATAATTCATATTAGTTTCCATTAGAAAGCTTTCGTTTATGTGTATGAATAGACATAATCAATCCAAATCCTGCCATTAACGTCACAAATGAAGTGCCGCCATAGCTTACCAATGGCAAAGGCACACCAACCACCGGTAAAATGCCACTCACCATACCAATGTTAACGAACACATAAACGAAAAATATTAATGTTAATGCGCCTGTTAAAATACGCCCAAACGCGGTTTCAGCTTGTGCACCTATAATTAAACCTCTTGCCACAATAAATAAATAAATCGCCAGTAAAATTAATACGCCAACCATACCATATTCTTCACTTAATACCGCAAAAATAAAATCCGTATGAGGTTCAGGCAAAAATTCTAATTGCGATTGCGTTCCCTGCATCCAACCTTTTCCAAACAATCCGCCAGAACCTATCGCGATTTTTGATTGAATTATATGATACCCTGCACCTAACGGATCTTTTTCTGGATCAAGCAAAGTCATTACCCTAGTGCGTTGATAATCATGCATCAAATATAGCCACAAAATAGGAATAAAACCGGCTAGCCCAATAACAGCAGCGCCAATTAATTTCCAACTCATACCTGCTAAAAACACCACAAAAATGCCTGAAGCACTCACTAAAATAGATGTCCCTAAATCAGGTTGAATCGCCACTAATAAGGTCGGCACGATAATTAATACTAACGCGATAAGTGTATTAGACAAACTTGGGGGTAAAGCTCGCTTCCCCAAATACACCGCTACCATTAATGGCACAGAAAGCTTAATAATTTCTGAAGGCTGAAAACGGAATAACCCTAAATCAAGCCAACGCTGCGCGCCTTTACTCGTTGTACCAATTAAATCCACCAAAATTAGTAAAATCACCCCGACAATAAACAAATAGGGGGCAATACGTTGATAAAAACGCGGGGGAAATTGCGCCATAACAAACATCACGGCAAATCCCAACGCAACTTGGATAACACGATTACGAAACATGACTTCACTGCCCCCTGAAGCACTATAAAGCATCAGCAAGCCATAACCGGAAATCATTAACAAACCTAGAAATAATAAAAAATCAAGGTGTAATCGCTCCCACAAGCGAAATAATAAACTTTTTTCGTTATTCATATTAATTCGCCTCTGGTGTGACTATTCCAATCTCTGCATCGCGTGTTGACGTTTTTTCACTTTGCAATTTTTCGACTTGAGGTAAACGTTGATTCAAATAATAATCCATAATTTTTCGCACTACAGGCGCAGCAGCCGAACTTCCTCCGCCCGCATTCTCTAAAATAATTGACACAACCATCTTCGGTTTTTCATAAGGCGCATAGGCAATAAACCATGCATGGTCATGTAAATGTTTAGACAAATTCTTCGCATTATAAGTTTCATTTTCTTTTAGACTAAATACTTGAGCAGTACCCGACTTACCTGCTGCTCGATAACTTGTACCGACAAAGGCTTTGCGCCCGGTTCCCATCGCGCCATGAATCACGCCATACATACCGCGCTTTACGGCGTCCCAATAAGCTTGAGGCGGCTCACTAATATCTTCATATAATAAAGGATCTTTATAAGGTTCAACCGTTGAACCAATGATTTGCTTCATCAAATGAGGCGTATTAATACGACCGTTATTCACCACAATACTTGTCGCTTTGGCTAATTGTAATGGTGTAGCAGTCCAATACCCTTGTCCAATCCCAACCGGAATCGTATCGCCTTGTACCCAAGGTTTTTTATAACGTTTCATTTTCCATTGACGATCTGGCATAATGCCGGAAGACTCTTCACGGATATCAATCCCCGTCGGCAAACCAAAGCCAAAGCGTTTCATCCATTCAGACATTTTATCTATGCCCATATTGTAAGCAAGCTGATAAAAATAAGTATCTGAAGATTCCACTATCGCTTTATATAAATCTGTTGAACCATGTCCTGAACGTTTCCAATCTCGATAACGTTTGGTTGTATTAGGTAGAATCCAATAACCCGGGTCCCAAATCGTCGTTGAGGTTGTAATCACTTTATCTTCTAACGCCGCTACCCCCATAAATGGTTTTACTGTAGAAGCAGGGGGATAAGCGCCTTGTGTCGCGCGGCTGTATAATGGGCGATTGTCATCATTCAATAGGCGACGATAATCCGTATTAGAGATCCCGCCCACAAAAAGGTTATTGTCATAACTTGGATTCGTCACCATGGCTAAAATACTGCTGTCCGCAGGATCCATCACCACTACCGCACCGTTATAACCACTGATTAACTCCGCTATGTAACGTTGTAATTCTAAATCGATGGTTAATTGAATACTTTTCCCCGCAATTGCAGGTTGTTCCCGCAACTTACGAATCACCTTTCCACGATTATTGGTTTCCACTTCTTCAAAACCCGTTACACCATGCAGTTCATCTTCGTAAAAACGCTCAATACCTAATTTACCGATATCATGTGAGCCCGCATAGTTTGCTAATTTATCTTCAGCTTTCAAACGCTCCACGTCTTTATCATTAATTTTAGCCACATAGCCCAAAATATGAGTCAATGGCTCGCCATATAAATAATGTCGCGTAAAATAAGGGCGAACTTCCATACTTTGATAAGCATGTTGATTCACAGAAAAACGCGCAATTTGTTCTTCGGTTAGATCCGGTTTTAATAAAATTGGGGTATAGCGTGAAGAACGGCGACGCTCTTTTTTAAAATTTTCAATATCCTCATCGGTTAACCCGATAATGGAACGTAACTCATCAAAAGTGCGGTCTAAATTATCGACTTTTTCAGGGACAATATATAAACCAAAATAGGTGAGATTTTCGGCTAAAAGTTGACCATAGCGATCATAAATTAATCCTCTTGTCGGCGGGAGGGGCAACAATTTGATACGATTACCGTTGGAACGGGTTTGATAACTCTCATAATTGGTAATCTGTAAATGATATAAGTTGGTCAGCAACACGCCTGTCAATACCAGCACACCAATAAATGTTATCAGCGCGCGACGTGCAAATAAATTTCGTTCTGCTTTTGCATCACGAATGGGATCATGCTGAGGCTGTGACAAAAGTTTTTTCAGATCCATAAATGGTCACTATTCTCGATGATATGGATGATTAGTCGTCAGCGACCATGCACGATATAAGCTCTCTGCCACGACTACGCGCACTAATGGATGTGGCAAGGTTAAGGGCGATAATGACCAGCTACTTTCCGCTGCTGCCTTACACGCAGGGGAAAGCCCTTCGGGCCCACCAATCAGCAGACATACATCACGACCATCATTTTTCCACCCTTCTAATTGCTTAGCAAGTTGCGGTGTTGTCCAAAGTTTGCCAGGAATATCCAAACTCACAATATGCGTATTCTTACCACAAGCTGCCAACATTTTTTCGCCCTCTTGCTCCAAAATACGCGGAATATCGGCATTTTTGCCACGTTTGCCTGCCGGAATTTCAATAAGCTCCAAAAGCATATCCTTTGGGAAACGGCGCTGATATTCTTCAAACCCGTTTTTTACCCAATCAGGCATTTTTGTTCCTACTGCAATTAATTGAATTTTCATGACAAATTCTTTTCCAAAACAAACCGCACTTTATATGGAATTAAGCCCAAAGCTTTTCCAATTGATACATTTCGCGACTATCTTGTTGCATCAAGTGGACAATGACCTGCCCAAAATCTACCACTACCCAATCTGCTGTAGCTTTACCTTCTTCACCAAAAGTCTCAATGCCTGATTTTTTACATTCATCAATCAATTTTTGTGCCATTGAACTGACATGGCGATTAGAGGTTCCGGTGCAAATCACCATGTCATCTGTAATGGGGGATTTACCACGCACATCAAGATGTAAAATATCCATTGCCTTTAAATCATCTAATTTTTCAATAATAAAATTTAATGTATTCAAAATATTATCCTACTTACTTATGAGAAATAGCCCACATTTTTGCTTTATCAAAACCGCTTCTTAAAGGAACGTTTTTGATTAAAAGTGCGGTGTGTTGGCATATTTTTTTTCAAACGATAAGGTTTTGGTAAATCCTTTAACAATGCTTCTGGGTCATATTGGCTGACCGGAATACTATGCCCAATATATTCTTCGATTCCAAGTAAATTCATCGCATATTCTTCGCAAGCAAAGCTCAAAGATATTCCGCTTTCTCCTGCTCGACCTGTTCGTCCAATACGATGAACATAATCTTCTCGATCATCTGGCAAATCATAGTTAAACACATGCGTAACATCCGGAATATGTAGGCCACGAGCCGCTACATCGGTTGCCACTAAAATATCTAAACTACCATCAGTGAATTGTTTGAGTAATGCTAAACGTTTCTTTTGAGCCACATCGCCTGTTAACAACCCTACACGATGCCCATCTGCCGCTAAATAGCCCCAAATTTCTTCGCATTTGTGTTTCGTATTGGCAAAAATAATACAACGTTCAGGCCATTCTTCTTCCAATAATGTCATCAATAAGGCCATTTTATCTTGATTAGAAGGATAAAATAGCTCTTCTTTAATACGGTGTCCTGTTTTCTGAGCCGGTTCAATTTCGACATAAATGGGATCATTCATATCCTCAAATGCCAATTCTCGCACCTTATATGATAAGGTCGCTGAAAATAACATGGTTAATCGTTGATTAGTCGGCGGGCATTTGCGAATCAAATAACGAATATCTTTGATAAACCCTAAATCAAACATACGATCCGCTTCATCCAGCACGACCACTTCAATACGACTAAGCTGAATAACACCTTGTTTGACATAATCAATCACACGTCCAGTCGTACCAATCAAAATATCTACGCCCGACTCAATGGCTTTTAATTGTTTATCATAGCCATCACCACCATATGCCAAAGCCGTTTTTAATCCTGTCACTTGGACTAACTCTGCCGCATCTTGTTCAATTTGAACGGCTAATTCTCGAGTTGGCGCAAGAATTAATGCTCTTGGGCGGCCACTCTCTGTACGAACTTGGTCATTTTGCAATAAACGGTGAAACGTAGCGATCAAAAACGCCATCGTTTTGCCTGTACCAGTTTGTGCTTGCCCTGCAATATCTTTTCCGATTAATGTATGAGGGAGGGATTTCGCCTGAATTGGCGTACAAAAATCAAAGCCTTTCTTTTCTAAAGCTTGTCGCACCGTCGGGTGAATAGGTAAATCACTAAAACGTTGCTCACTTAAATGGTTTGTTTGCATATACTTTCAATTTACATTCATTTTGCTTGACTTAAAGTCTACTGACTCCAAAATTTTGCTAAGGATACCATAGAACGCGGTGAATTGCTGAAAAATAACGTAAAAAAGTACCGCACTTTTATCAAAGTATACTGTGGAATCCCATCTTTTTGACGGTGATCATCACGTTTGGATAACATTTTCTTTCTATAACTAAATAGCCTATAATATTGTTCTCAAACGTGGTTCGCAAACCTCCCACGCAAAAAAACTAGGAAAATCTCATGCAATTAAATAACCCTAATCAAAATCGCAAGGCCGTTGTGATTTTTTCTGGCGGACAAGATTCGACGACCTGTCTGCTTCAAGCTATTCAACAATATGGCAAACAACATGTTGAAGCCATCACTTTTCACTATGGTCAACGCCATGCTATAGAGCTGGAAAAAGCACAGTGGATTGCACAAGATCTCGAAATAAAACAAACACTTATCGATATATCGCTGATTAAGAGTATTACTCAAAATGCCCTCATGGACAGTCAGGCCTCTATTCAACAACAAGGGACTATCCCTAACACCTTTGTTGATGGACGTAATGCGCTATTTCTGCTTTATACTGCGATTTATGCCAAAGGACAAGGTATTCACGATATTATCACTGGTGTATGTGAAACGGATTTCAGTGGCTATCCTGATTGTCGTGATGTGTTTATAAAATCCATGAATGTGACGTTAAACCTTGCTATGGACTATAGCTTTAACTTAATCACGCCACTCATGTATCTCACTAAAGCCCAAACTTGGGCCTTAGCTGATGAATTAGGCTATTTAGATTATATTCGACAACACACCCATACCTGCTATTTAGGGGTAGAACAAGGTTGTGGAACCTGCCCTAGTTGTGAATTACGTGAAAAAGGCTTACAAACCTATTTAGCCAGCCAAATGCCTAGTTAACTATTACAAAACAGCCATCTTACTTAAAATGTGATCTCGGTCACATTTTTAAACTTTTATTTGCGAACAGATCTCAATTAAAAAAATCAAGCAAACCAATCACTAACATTTCATTGTTTCAATTCATTAACAACATCATCACAATAAACACCATATATTGTGATTGAAAAACAAAATATATCTATATATAGTGTTTTTGAATTTATCGCTACATATTATACGAGAGGAAAACACTGTGTGGATTATCAAGCGTGACGGCGGACGAGTTCAATTTGAACTACAACGTATTATTAACGCCATTCAAAAAGCAACGACAGCAGTCAATATTCAAGATGACCTATTTTGCCATCAAATTGGACAAAATATTTGTAATGAAATTTTTGCTCACCATCAGCAGGAAATCGATATTCATCACATTCAACAAATCGTTGAAAATCATCTAATGTCAAGTCAATACCCACAGGTCGCTCGTGCTTATATTGAATACCGCCATGATCGTGATCTTGCGCGAGAAAAACGCAGTAATCTCACAAAAGAAATTGAGGGATTAATCCAACAAAACAATGTGGAATTATTGAATGAAAATGCAAATAAAGATGCCAAAGTGATCCCGACACAACGAGATCTACTCGCTGGCATCGTGGCCAAACATTATGCGAAGCGTTATATTTTGCCGCGTGATGTTGTGGAAGCACATGAAAAAGGTGAAATTCACTATCATGATCTTGATTATGCTCCATTTTTCCCTATGTTCAACTGTATGTTAGTAGACCTAAAAGGAATGCTAGAACAGGGATTTAAAATGGGCAATGCCGAAATTGAACCACCTAAATCCATCGGTACCGCAACCGCTGTTACTGCACAAATTATTGCCCAAGTCGCAAGTCATATTTATGGTGGGACAACGATTAACCGCATTGACGAAGTACTTGCGCCTTATGTGCAGCAAAGTTATGAAAAACACCTTCATATCGCAGAACAATGGCAAATTGCAGATAAAACAGCTTATGCACAAGCACAAATTGAAAAAGAATGTTTTGATGCTTTCCAATCATTAGAATATGAAGTCAATACTCTTCATACTTCAAACGGGCAAACACCTTTTGTGACTTTTGGGTTTGGTTTAGGGACATCATGGCAAGCAAAATTAATCCAAAAATCTATTTTGCAAAATCGTATTCGTGGTTTGGGTAAAAACCATAAAACACCTGTATTCCCTAAATTGGTTTTTACCATTAAACGAGGAATAAACCAACACGCAACCGATCCCAATTACGATATCAAACAATTGGCATTAGTATGTGCTTCAAAACGTATGTATCCCGATATTCTAAACTACGATCAAGTCGTCAATGTCACTGGTTCATTTAAAGCACCTATGGGTTGCCGCAGCTTTTTAGGTGCTTATGAAGAACAAGGTGAAGAAATTCATGATGGACGGAATAACTTAGGCGTTGTCAGCTTAAATTTACCTCGTATTGCCTTAGAAGCCAAAGGCGATGAAACACAATTCTATGCCATTTTAGATCAACGCCTTGCCATTGCCAAAAA
This sequence comes from Conservatibacter flavescens, assembly GCF_002795425.1. Lineage (GTDB taxonomy): Bacteria > Pseudomonadota > Gammaproteobacteria > Enterobacterales > Pasteurellaceae > Conservatibacter > Conservatibacter flavescens. Next base: position 107,471 of record NZ_PHHA01000018.1, on the reverse strand, counting down.
AGCATTAATGACACGCATTGCCCGTTTAGAACATACCAAAGCCCGTGTCGCCCCTATTCTCTATATGGAAGGTGCTTGTGGTGTACGTTTACAGGCTGATGATAATGTTGCAGACATCTTCAAACATGGTCGAGCTTCTATTTCGTTAGGCTATATTGGCATTCATGAAACCATCAATGCACTTTTTGGAAATCAGCATATTTATGATAACGAATATTTACGTCAAAAAGGCATTGAAATTGTGAAGTACTTAAGCAATGCAGCAAAACAATGGCGTGCAGAAACGGGTTATGCTTTTAGTTTATACTCTACCCCAAGTGAAAATTTATGTGATCGTTTCTGCCGTTTAGACAGTAAAACCTTTGGCATTATAGAAGGTGTAACAGATAAAGGTTATTACACCAACAGCTACCACCTTGATGTGGAAAAGAAAGTTAACCCTTATGATAAATTAGATTTTGAACAACCTTATCCAAATCTGGCAAGCGGTGGATTTATTTGTTATGGAGAATACCCGAATATTCAACATAATCTTAAAGCGCTGGAAGATGTATGGGATTACAGTTACGACCGCGTCCCTTACTACGGAACAAACACGCCAATAGACGAATGTTATGAATGTGGCTTTAGTGGAGAATTTAACTGTACAAGCAAAGGCTTCACTTGCCCAAAATGTGGTAATCATGACAGCAATAAAGTCTCTGTTACCCGACGCGTATGCGGCTATCTTGGTAGCCCTGATGCAAGACCATTTAATGCAGGAAAACAGGAAGAAGTCAAACGACGTGTAAAACATTTATAATATTTTGAATCATATGAACTATCTCCAATATTATCCCGTTGATATTGTTAATGGCGAAGGCACCCGCTGCACCTTGTTTGTCAGCGGTTGTACTCATGCTTGTAAAGGTTGCTATAATCAAAAAAGTTGGTCTTTTTCTGCTGGGGTTCCCTTTGATAAAAATATGGAACAACAAATTATCAATGATTTAAAAGATACGCGTATTAAGCGACAAGGCTTAACGTTATCTGGCGGCGATCCTTTACATCCTCGCAATATCGAGACACTTTTGCCTTTTGTGCAACGTGTAAAGCAAGAATGTCCTAACAAAGATATTTGGTGTTGGACGGGTTACACGTTAGCTGAGCTCGACCATTATCAACGCCAAATGCTACCTTATATTGATGTATTGATTGATGGGAAATTTATTCAAGAACAAGCCGATCCAAGCTTAATTTGGCGAGGATCGGCTAATCAGGTGGTTTATCGTTTAAAGTGCTAAAATGACTTATCTTTTATCGTCCAAATATAGCCACTCTGCCACTTGTTTAGCAAAATAAGTCAAGATACCATCGGCTCCCGCTCGTTTAAAACACAATAAGGACTCCATAATACACTCTTTTTCTTTTAGCCAGCCATTTTGAATCGCCGCCATGTGCATCGCATATTCTCCTGACACTTGATACGCAAAGGTCGGCACGCCAAAATGGTTTTTCACCCGATACACCATATCTAAATAAGGCATACCAGGTTTAACCATGACCATATCCGCGCCCTCTTGCAGATCTAATGCCACTTCTTGCAGCCCTTCGTCGCTATTAGCTGGATCAACTTGATAGGTTTTTTTATCGCCCCCTTTCAAATTACCCGCAGATCCCACAGCATCTCGGAATGGACCATAATAATTAGAAGCATATTTAGCTGAATAAGCCATAATTTGTGTGTTAATAAATCCTTGTTCTTCTAATGCCGCACGAATTGCACCAATTCTACCGTCCATCATATCACTTGGAGCAACAATATCCGCACCGGCGGCGGCATGAGATAATGCTTGTTTCACTAATACTTCCGTTGTTACATCATTAAGCACATAGCCTGTATCATCAATAATGCCATCTTGTCCGTGTAAGGTATAAGGATCCAGTGCGACATCCGTTAATACACCTAATTCAGGATAAGCCTCTTTTAACGCTTTTACCGCACGCTGAACTAAGCCATTAGGGTGATAAGCCTCTTCTGCCATAAGGGATTTTTTATCTTGTGCTATCACCGGAAACAACGCAATAACCGGCACACCATATTTCTCGAGCAACCCCGCTTCTATTAACAATTGATCAATCGTCAAACGCTCTACTTTCGGCATAGAGGGGACAGGTTCCCGATGATTTTCCCCTTCAATAATAAACACGGGATAAATTAAATCATCTACACTTAATTTATTTTCGGCTACTAAACGACGGCTAAAATCCTGTTTACGCAAACGACGTAAACGACGGGCAGGAAAACCGGTGAAAATCTGTTGAGTCATCTTTCTATCCTTTTATCTTTTTACTTTTTAAATGTTGCCTTACGACAGGCAATCCTACTGCCACAAAAGTTGCTACAATGACGAGTATCACACCAACAAAGGTGAGGAACGACAATCGCTCTCCCAGTATCAATACCGCCATTAATACACCAAATACAGGCTCAAGGGAAATTAAAATCCCCGCAGTATTTGCGTGAATACGATGAATACTTTTATTCCATAACACCATCGCCAGCCAGCTACAAGCAAAACCTAAATATAAAATGGCCAATATGCCTGGCGTATTAGGTGTGATTGCCCAGTTTTGCGTGAGTAATAGGGTAAATGGAATACATACCCAAGGGGCTAAGCCTAATGTGACCGTTGTATAAACTTTCGGTTCTATTTCTTTCATTAAATTTTTGCCCAAATATAAACAAAAAACAAAAGAAACGGCCGCAGCTAATACTAAAAATAACCCTAACAAACCTATTTCCCCTTCGGTTTGATGAGTTGAATAGACAATTATCGCAATCCCCACGAAAGCTAATGCACCCATTAACCAATCTAATAATTTTGCACTTTGCTTAAAGAATAAATAACCGATTAATACGGTTAATAATGGCTCTGTCCCCACAACTGTTGCGGCACTGGCTGCTGAGGTGTAATTTAAACCAATAAATTGCAATAAAAAAGAAATTGGGAAATTTAATATGGCAAGAAACCAAATACGTCGGCGCAAATGCATTGGCACTTTTCTATAGGCTTGCAAGAAAAAAGGAAATACCATAATGCCCGCTAAAATAAAACGTATTTGGGCAATCAGCACCGGATCAGCCACTGAATAAGAAATTTTTCCCGCAACAAATGAACTGGACCAAATCAATAATGCGATTAAGGCATATATCATGCTTGATTACCGTCGACAGATTCCTCATCTTTTGGACGATAAAATCTAGCGCAAATCACACCTATTTCAAATAATAAACACATTGGAATCGCTAACAACGTTTGCGAAAAAATATCAGGGGGCGTTAACAACATTCCAATCACAAAGGCTGCCACAATAATATATGGTCGTTTTGCTTTCAAATCTTCAGGGGTTGTCACACCTGTCCAACACAATAAAATAATGGCTACCGGGACTTCGAAACAAATACCGAAAGCAAGAAACAGGGTTAAAACAAAATCTAAATAACTGCTAATATCCGTAGCAATCGCCACGCCCTCCGGCGCGGTTTTAGTTAAAAAGCCAAACACCAACGGAAACACGACATAATAAGCAAAAGCAACGCCCACATAAAACAATAATGTACTAGAAAATAATAAAGGATAAATCAGACGTTTTTCATGTTGATATAGCGCAGGCGCCACAAATGCCCAAATTTGATAAAGTAAATAAGGCACTGACAAAAAAACAGACGCAATTAATGTTAATTTAATTGGTGTAAAAAAGGGCGTGACAATACTTGTTGCAATCATACTTGCACCGTTTGGTAATTCATCAACCAATGGCGCAGAGATCAAATGATAAATATCGTTGGCAAAATACACCAATCCTAAAAACACCACTAAAATAAACACGACACAACGCAATAAACGATTACGCAACTCTATTAGGTGGCTAATCAAGGGTTGTGACTCTTCAACAGAAGACATATTTTCTCTCTTTAATCTAACTCGTTTTTTCTTTGACCGATGTCGGTTCAAAATCATCAACTGTTTGATATTTATCCAACATCTCCGCTAATTGCGCTTCTCTTTCCGCTTCTTCTGCTTCAATATCCGCAGCCATGTCATCTGCTGACTTTTCCGTTGAAAGTGCGGTCAATTCTGATGGATTTTTTTCTCTCTCATCTTGCGCTTCCACCGCGTTTTCCACAGCTAACTCTGCATTTTTCAAATCTGTGTCAATGGCTTGTTGTACTTTATCCGTCGCTTTACGCAGTTCTTCTGTTGCATTTTGTGAAGCATTATTCATTTCATCTTGCATTTTCTTCGCAGATTCTTTTAGCTCCTCCACCGTTTTACTTAGCTCTGGTGATAAAGCGTTCAAGTTTAAGCTCTCTGCTTTCTTAATGCTTTCTTGCAATTCCTGAAGTTTTAACTCTTGGTTTAACTCGTTTTTCACATTCGTCGCTAAACCTCGCAAGGTATTTACCCAGCTCATTACTGTACGGATTGCAACAGGCATACGCTGTGGGCCTAATACAATTAGCCCCACAATTAACACTAAAACAATCTCAGAAAAACCGATATCAAACACAGATTATGCCTGCTCTTTATCTTTTGCTTTTTCAGTTTGTGCAGTGTTTGTTGTCTCATTTTCTAATGATTTAAACTCTGCATCTTTTTTGGTTTCATCATCATTCATGGCTTTTTTAAAACCTTTCACTGACTCACCTAAATCTGAACCTAACGTTCTTAATTTTTTTGTTCCAAATAATAATACTACGATAGCAACAATAATCAGAAGCTGCCAAATACTAATACCGCCCATATGTTTTCCTCTTTTCCTTAAAAATGAAAGTAATAAAAAATTTTAGCTGAATATAGCTTTTTTAAAGCCGTTGAACAATAGTCAAATACGATTATTTTTCCGTTTCTTGAGCTAGATCACCGTAAAATAAAACCAATTGTCCAAATAATAACACTCAAAACTAACAGCACACTGCTTAATCCGACTGGTAATGCGGTATATTGCCACAATGTCCCTAAAAAAATCACACAGCCTAAACCCAGTACGCGATACTTTTTATGTTCATGTACTTGCTTCTGAAGGTTTTTATTTATTTTAACCAATTCCTGCTGAATATATTCCTGTTGCGCGAGGGCGTTAAATAAGGTCTCAGGGAGTTCGACAAACTGCTCGCGTAAGTGCGGTAATTTTTGCTGAAGTTTTTTAACTACAGATTTAACCCCCACTTGCTCATCAAGCCAATTCTGTAAAAACGGCTTCGCGGTTTGCCATAAATCGAGTTGAGGATAAAGCTGTCGCCCTAACCCTTCAATGTACAACAGTGTTTTTTGTAACAACACCAATTGAGGTTGCACTTCCATATTAAATTCACGTGCCACGTTAAATAAATTCAACAACACTTGGCCAAAAGAAATTTCTGATAAAGGTTTAGCAAAAATCGGCTCACATACTTCACGGAAAGCCTGTTCAAAGGCATCTATATCCGTATCTGCCGGTGTCCAGCCAGAACGAACATGCATTTCAGCTACCCGACGATAATCGCGGTTGAAAAACGCGACAAAACTTTCTGCCAAATAACGTTTATCATGTTCGCCTAAACGTCCTATAATGCCACAGTCAATGCCAATATATTGGGGATCATGCGGATGTTCTCGACTGACAAAAATATTACCGGGATGCATATCTGCATGGAAAAAACTATCACGAAACACTTGGGTAAAAAAGACCTGAACACCACGTTCAGCCAATAATTTCATATCGGTACCATTGGCCTCAAGCTCAGCAATATTCGAGACTGGAATACCGTAAATTCGTTCCATAACAATGACATTACGATGGCAGAATTCCGTATACATTTGTGGAATATACAACATCGGACTATTTTCGAAATTCGCTCTTAATTGAATAGCATTTGCCATTTCACGACGAAGATCTAATTCGTCACGCAATGTTTTTTCATATTCTCGCACCACTTCCACTGCGCGCAAACGATGCCCTTCACTAGACAAACGAGGCAGCCAAGTGGCTAATTGATACATTAAACTCAAATCCGCCTCAATCGCATGTTGAATATCTGGTCGTAATACTTTAAACACCACTTCTAACTCGCTGTCTTTAAAACGTACAGTATGCACTTGAGCAATAGAAGCGGAAGCTAACGCCGTTTCATTAAAATCGGTAAACCACGTTTCCAATGGCCCACCTAGCGCTTGCTCAATCTGCTCCCGCGCCAATTGGCCATCAAAAGGGTCAACCTGATCTTGTAATAACGCCAATTCATCTGCAATTTCCGGCGGAAACAAATCACGACGGGTAGAAAGCATTTGCCCTAATTTAATCCACACAGGGCCTAGCTCTTGTAACGCTAAACGTAAACGTAGCCCAAAAGCTTTATCTTTGTGCTGATTACGTAGCCAAAACAGCGTATTACGCCAACAACGAAACGGTCGGGTATAGCGGTTATAAGGCAAAACTTCATCAACCCCATAAGTTAACAATGTTTTGATAATGTGATAAAAACGAGCGATTTGTTTAAATTTCATAAGGATTTTTCTACAAGTTTTGCGATTTTCATTTCTAAAAGCACGGTATCTTTTGCTAGCTCGTCTACCTGTTCTGCAAAATCCGCAATAGCAAGGCTGGGCGAAATTAATTGCCATTCCTCTGTTAAACGTTCTCCCCAATAGCGTTGACTAGTCGCGGTCTTCTGTTGAACCCACTGCCCAAATTTTTGTCCAAAACTGACCGCACTTTGTGCGATAACATCTCCCACATAAGGTGATAACAGTTCAGCGGGATCTTTTTCCAAAAACTCCACCATTGCCACAAAATCTTGCAATACTTGCAAATCCCCTGTCAATATAATGGATTGTTCTTTAATATATCGACTTAGCTCTGCTTTCTTTGGAAATTGAAAAAGTAAACGTGATGCCACTTCTATATGACAATCACACTCCCCCTCATAATGCTGTAATATATCCACATGTTGTAACGAAAAAAACACATAACATTGCAAGGTACTATGCTGTAGTTTTATCCCTAATACTTTACCATTTAACCTATGCAAATAGGGCTCAACTTTTTCTGTTTTTTTAATAAGATGATTGAAAATGGTTTCCAATCCCCCTTGCACAAATTGCTGTAACATCGCAACTCCTTAGAATTTATAACCTCGATGTAACGCAACAATACCTGCAGTTAAATTATAATAACTGACTTGCTCAAATCCAGCTTCAGTCATCATCTCTTTTAAAACAGGCTGTGCCGGATGCATACGAATAGATTCTGACAAATAACGATAGCTATCCGCATCATTCACCACCACTTCGCCGATCTTAGGTAAGATATTAAAAGAGTAGAAATCATAGATTTTGCTCAGCGGCTCAATAATCGGCTTAGAAAATTCCAAAACCAATAAACGCCCACCCGGCTTTAACACTCGGTACATGGAACGTAGCGCTTTATCTTTATCAGTGACATTACGCAATCCAAAACTAATGACAATACAATCAAATGTATTATCCGGAAAAGGCAAACTCTCTGCATTCGCTTGTACATAGTTGACATTGCTAACAACGCCTAAATTACGTAATTTTTCTCGTCCAACGCGTAACATAGAGTCATTAATATCTGCCAATACGACTTCACCACTCTCCCCTACTAAACGAGAAAATTTTGCAGTAAAATCCCCTGTTCCGCCAGCTAAGTCTAATACTTTCTGTCCTTTTCGCACGCCACTACAATCAATAGTAAAACGTTTCCAAACGCGGTGAATACCAAAAGACATCAAGTCATTCATCAAATCATATTTTGCGGCAACAGAATGAAATACTTCTGCCACCATTTTTTGTTTGTCTTCTTTTGCTACGGTTTTAAAACCAAAATGGGTGGTATTTTCAGCAAAGTGCGGTTGGTTTTCGCTATTTTTTTCGGTGTTTATTGTTGTCATTACATAGGCTCACAAAGAGAATAATATCTACGTAAGGATAGCAAAAAATCAAGCATTCCGCATTAAAGAATTTTTTCCGATAAATTTTCTTGTTTCAACCCTTGTTTCTTGTCATGAATAGTTATAAATTAAAGGTTTTAAATATTATTGCAAACGTTTGCGATCATACACCGAAGGACGCCTCATGGATCAACTTGAAATGAAAAAAATCGCTGCTCGTGCAGCCTTAAAATACGTAAAGCCCGATACTATTGTGGGCGTAGGCAGTGGTTCTACTGTAAATTGCTTTATTGAAGCTTTAGGAGAAATGCGCGAGGAAATCAAAGGCGCCGTTGCTGCTTCAAAAAAATCAGAAGAATTATTAAAAGCACAAGGTATCGAAGTGTTTAGTGCCAATGACGTATCCAGTTTAGATATTTATGTAGATGGCGCTGATGAAATTACGCCACATAAAGCGATGATTAAAGGCGGTGGCGCAGCACTGACTCGTGAAAAAATCGTTGCCTCACTTGCCAAAACGTTTATCTGTATTGTAGATAGCAGTAAACAAGTTGATGTTTTAGGTTCAACTTTCCCCCTCCCTGTAGAAGTGATTCCGATGGCTCGTTCTCAAGTGGCTCGTAAGCTTGTGAGTCTTGGTGGCTCCCCTGAATATCGGGAAGGCGTAACAACCGATAACGGCAATGTTATTTTAGACGTACATAATTTTAAAATCCTCAACCCAGTGGAAATGGAAAAAGAATTAAATAATGTAGCAGGTGTAGTAACAAACGGCATTTTTGCCCTAAACCCTGCTAACATTGTCATTATTGGTACCCCTGATGGTGCAAAAGTGATTGAATAAGATAAAAATACTTGGAGAGCAAACATGACCATTAAAGTTTCATTAGATAAAGCCAAAATTAAATTTGTATTATTAGAAGGCGTACACCAAAGCGCGCTTGAAGTACTACAAAATGCCGGCTATACCAACATTGAATATCACAAAAAAGCCTTAGATGGCGAAGAATTAATTGAAGCCATTAAAGATGCTCATTTTGTTGGTATTCGTTCACGCACCCATTTAACTGAAGAAGTTTTGCAACATGCGCAAAAACTCATTGCTATCGGTTGTTTCTGTATTGGGACTAACCAAGTGAATCTAGAAGCGGCCAAAAAACGAGGTATTCCTGTATTTAACGCGCCGTTCTCGAATACCCGTTCTGTCGCTGAACTTGTGTTGGGCGAAATGCTCTTATTAATACGTAATGTCCCTCAAGCCAATGCGGAAGTCCATCGTGGTATTTGGAATAAATCAGCGGCAGCCTCAAATGAAGTACGCGGTAAAAAACTCGGCATCATCGGCTATGGTCATATCGGTTCACAACTCAGTGTGCTTGCTGAAAGTTTGGGTATGCGTGTGTTTTTCTATGATACGGAAAATAAACTGCCATTAGGAAATGCTCAACAAGTGCGAACTTTAGAAGAATTATTGTCTATCAGCGATGTTGTTTCTCTCCATGTGCCGGAAAATAGTTCGACTCAAAACCTCATGAGCGCAGAGCGTATTGCTCAATTAAAACCAGGTTCTATTTTAATCAATGCTGCTCGTGGTACGGTTGTGGATATTGATGCGCTTGCTAAAGCCCTTGAAGAAGGAAAATTACGTGGTGCGGCTCTTGATGTGTTCCCTGTGGAACCCGCTTCCATTAATGATCCATTTGAATCACCGCTATGTCGTTTTGATAACGTTATTCTCACGCCACACATTGGGGGTTCAACCGCTGAAGCACAAGCCAATATTGGTGCGGAAGTTGCCGGTAAATTTGTTAAATATTCTGATAATGGTTCCACATTAAGTGCGGTGAATTTCCCAGAAGTTTCTTTACCGGAACATCACAATGCAAAACGCTTATTACATATCCACCATAATCGTCCAGGTATTTTAAACCAAATCAACCAAATGTTTATGGAAGAAGGAATCAATATTGCCGCTCAGTATTTACAAACCGATCCGGTTATTGGTTATGTGGTTATTGATATTGAATCAAGTAATACGGATATGGTATTACAAAAACTACGTTTAATTGATGGCACCATTCGCGCCAGAGTATTATTTTAATTATCTCATCACAGGGCGAGATAATGATCTCGCCCTAATTTATTCATGACCATTCCCCTCTTCTCTTATAATTGTGATACACTAATTATGTTTTAATCTTACTTATTTAGGCTAATGTTTGGATTATGAAGAAGTTTTTTGCATTTCTATTTGTATTGTGTTTAATGACTGTTGGAGTAGGTATATATGGCTGGCAACAATTAAATCAATTTATTCAGTCAGAGCTTCCCTCTCACACTGCAGGTTCTCTGTTGACAGTAGAAAAAGGCACTGGTAGCCAAAAACTTGCACAACAACTTGAAACAAAAGGATTAATTCAACAAAGCTATTTACTGCCTTGGGTATTAAAATTAAAGCCAGAATACAACAAAGTGAAAGCGGGGACTTATCGCTTAGATAACATCAAAACTGTACATGATTTGTTAACCTTACTTAACAGCGGTAAAGAAGCCCAATTTGCCATTCGTTTTACCGATGGTGAAACGTATGCTCAAGTGAAAAAAAATCTGCAAAACGCACCGCACTTAGTACAAAGTTTAGCGAATAAAAGTGAGGCGGAAATTTTCACGCAATTATCTATAGAAGCTGGGTTTCCTCATATTCCACAACTTGATGAACAAAAAAAACTGGAAGGCTGGATCTATCCTGATACTTACCACTATACACCTAATTCCACAGATTTCGATCTGCTCAAACGTGCAGCCATTCGTACGGTTCAAGCCCTAGAAAAAGCATGGGCTCAACGAGATCCTAACACGCCATTAAAAAATCAATACGAACTGCTCATTTTAGCCTCAATTATAGAAAAAGAAACGGCTATCAATGCTGAGCGTGGCAAAGTCGCTTCTGTGTTTATTAATCGCTTAAACAAAAATATGTTGTTACAAACCGATCCAACGGTCATTTACGGAATGGGAGAAAGTTATCAAGGTAATATCCGTAAAAAAGATTTAGAGACACCAACGCCATATAATACCTATGTGATTTCAGGTTTACCCCCAACACCGATAGCCATGCCTAGCGAAGCTTCAATGTTAGCAGCGGCTAAACCAGAAAAGACGGATTTTCTCTATTTTGTGGCTGATGGAACTGGTGGACATAAATTCAGTAAAACCTTGACAGAGCATAATCGCGCCGTACAAGAATATTTGCGTTGGTATCGGGAGAATCATAAAAAATGACAGGAAAGTTTATTGTATTAGAAGGTCTAGAGGGTGCGGGTAAAACCACCGCACGCCAAACCATTATTGAAGCCCTCAACGAGCAAGGAATAACCGACTTAGTTTTTACGCGTGAGCCTGGCGGCACACCGTTGGCTGAAAAATTACGCCAATTAATTAAGCATGAAAGTGAAGAGCTTATTACCGATAAAGCTGAACTGCTTATGTTATACGCTGCGCGAGTTCAACTCGTAGAAAATATAATCAAGCCCGCCTTAAACGAAGGAAAGTGGGTACTTGGTGATCGCCATGACCTCTCTTCTCAAGCCTATCAAGGTGGCGGACGTCAACTTGATCAACACTTACTCAGCACATTAAAAAACGCCATATTAGGCGAGTTTGAGCCTGATTTAACTTTATATTTAGATATCGATCCTCAATTGGGTTTGCAACGCGCTAGCCATCGAGGCGCCCTAGATCGTATTGAAAAACAGCAATTGGATTTTTTCCAACGTACACGCCAACGTTATTTAGAATTAGTTCGCGATAACCCTAAAGCGATAACGATTGATGCAAGCCAATCTATTGAGCAGGTTGGCACAGATATCAAAAGTGCGGTCAAAAATTGGATACAAACTTTATCAAAATGAATATTCTATATCCTTGGCTTGAATCTCATTACCAACAAATTACCCATGCTTTTGCTCAAGGTCATGGGCATCACGCTTTGCTATTCAAAGCCGATCTCGGATTAGGTATCGAACAACTTATTGCGCATATTGCGCATTGGATTCTGTGTCAAGGCGAACCCAAACCTTGTGATAATTGCCATGCTTGCCGGCTTTTTAATGCCGTTAATCACCCTGATTTTTATCATCTTCAACCCGTTGATGATAAAGATATTGGCATTGATCAAATTCGTGAAATCAATGAGAAAGTCAGTCAACATGCTCAACAAAACGGCAATAAAATCGTCTATATTCAGGATGCAGATCGTTTAACTGAAGCCGCCTCAAACGCTTTACTCAAAACGTTGGAAGAACCTAAAACCAATACCTACTTCCTATTACAAACAAATTTAGCGTCGTCTTTGCTGCCAACTATCTATAGCCGTTGCCAAACATGGCTCATTCCAACTCCAGATTCAGAGCTGACTCTTAATTGGTTACAAAAGCAAACTCATGTAAATGCTTCACAAATTTCTACCGCACTTCGTGTGAATTATGGGCGGCCATTAATGGCGCGCCATTTTTTACAAAATCATTTAGCGGAAAAACGTACCACCTTAATAACACAATTTTGGAAGTTTTATCAACGTTCGGATATTCTACAAGTCTTACCGCAATTTGAAAAAGAAATCATCTTTCAGCAACTTGATTGGCTGTCTGCATTTCTTATGGACAGCTTAAAAGCGAAATCAGGGATATATACGGATTGGGTATGTATGGATTTTGAACGTGCCATCGAACAATTTGCTGCGCAAAATACGCTACAAACACTATTAGCCGCTAATCAAATTCTACAACAAACCCGCTCAAATCTCGCGACAATCAATGCAGTTAATCAAGAATTAATGCTGATTGATGGGTTAAGCGGTTTGATTTTGAATAAACACAGCCGATAAAGCTCGACTAAAAAAGAAAGGAAAATTATGTTTATTGTCGATTCACATTGCCATTTGGATGCCCTAGACTATGAAAATCTTCATCACAATATTGATGATGTGGTAGAAAAAGCCAAAGCCCGCGATGTACAACATCTAGTCACCATTGGCGTTACATTAAGTCGTTTTGAAAAAATGCGTGATAACTTAGCCCATCGCAGCGATGTCTCCCTAGCCTGTGGCGTGCACCCACTCGATTTAGATGACGAGCCGTTTGATTATGAGCGTTTATTAAAATTGGCTGACGATCCTAAAGTTGTGGCCATCGGCGAAACGGGGCTAGATTATTATTACAGCATTGAAAACAAACAAGAACAACAATCTGTATTTGCTCAACAAATTCAAATCGCAAACCAATTAAATAAACCGGTTATTGTGCATACTCGCTCTGCACGTGAAGATACTATGCGCATTCTGTTAGAAAATAATGCTGAAAAGTGCGGTGGTGTTTTGCATTGTTTTACGGAAAATCAAGAGATGGCTAATCAGGCATTGGCGCTTGGTTTTTATATTTCGATTTCAGGGATTATTACCTTTAAAAATGCTGAGGCTTTACGCGATGTTGTTCGTACTGTGCCATTAGATCGCTTACTGGTAGAAACAGACTCACCTTATCTCGCACCAGTACCATATCGCGGCAAAGAAAATCAACCCGCTTATGTACGTGAAGTATGCGAATATGTCGCAGCATTAAAAGGCGTATCGACCGAAGAATTTGCGCAAATTACCACGCAAAACGTCGAGCGCTTATTTAAAATTCAATTGCTTTAGTGTATGCTAAGTACACTAGATACAAGGATATATTATGGCTATTAAATTATTTGTACGAAAATCGATTAAGATTTATTTTTTGATTATTTCGCTATTAATCCATCTGTTTTTATTTGCAGCAGCGAATTATCTCTTCCCCCACTATGAAATAACCCAAATCACAGGGGTAGAAGTCAAACGTGTTGATAAAGATGGACCTATTACTAAAGCGAATCCAGCTGATGGGCCAACTCGCGATGTGTACTATATTTATACTCAAAAAGCGGGAGAGGATAAACCGATGGTATATCGTAATGAAGATACCCGTTGGGGATTCCCATTTTATTTCAAATTTGACTCTGCGGATTTACAAGCTAAAGCCTCTGCTTTTGTTAACGATGGTAAAACCGTTCAAGTAAAATATTATGGCTGGCGCTTGGTCATGTTTGATGAGTATCGTAATATGACCTCAATGAAAGAAGTGTCGCCTGAGGCAACTCCATCATGGCCCGTCATGAGTTATATTTTTTATGCACTCTTTTTATTAAGCTTTTTCTTATCTGTGCAATTTATTCGTGGTTGGTTTGATAGCGAAAAAAAATAAATCGGATTTTTAGGCAGGGCTACACAAGTAGCCCTAATTTCTAATTCCCAATACTGATAATTTTATCGTTCCTATGAATTTAATTGAATCTCTTATTATTTTAGTTATTTTAATCATCATAAGTGCGGTCATTTCTTCTGCAGAAATTTCCTTAGCGGGTGCACGCAAAATAAAATTACAACAACTTGCTAATGAAGGGGATAATCGCGCACTGCAGGTTTTACAACTCCAAGAACAACCTGGACGTTTTATTACGGTTGTGCAAATTGGTTTAAATATGGTTGCTATTTCGGGCGGTATCGTTGGTGAAGCGGCGATTCGTCCATTCTTCAATAGTTTTCTAGCACAATATTTTCATTATAATTGGATTGACTCGGCTGCTTCTTGGCTATCTTTTATTTTTGTGACTTCATCATTTATTCTATTTGCAGATCTCATGCCTAAACGCGTTGCCATGACTAAACCAGAAGCCATTGCGATTCGAACCGTTAAGATTATGCAATTGCTGATTTTTATCTTTAAACCTATTGTTTGGTTGTTTGACTGGTGCGCTAACGCCTTATTTAAACTATTCAAAATTCCTACAGTACGTCAGGAAAGCATGACTTCTGAAGATATTGTTGCCATGGTAGATGCTGGTGCACAAGCGGGTGTATTCAAGGCTCAAGAACAATATTTGATCGAAAATATTTTCGATATGCAAACAAGAACGGTCACATCTACCATGACCACGCGCGAATCGATCATTTATTTAGATAAAACAGATAATCGCCAAAAAGTTGTCGAAACCTTATCTCAAAACGCACATTCTAAGCTATTAATTTGTGATAATGGTTTAGATAAAATTTTAGGTTATGTCGAATCGCATAGCCTACTTACCCTATTTTTACAAAATGACGATCCTGTCGCATTAACTGATAGTCGAGTATTACGCAAGCCATTATATATTCCGGACACATTATCTTTATATGAGGTCTTAGAATTATTTAAGTCTTCGGGAGAGGATTTTGCCGTAATTGTTAATGAATATGCTCTCGTTGTCGGTATTATTACGCTCAAAGATGTCATGAGCATTGTTATGGGAGAACTGGTATCAAGCGAAGAAGAGCAAATTGTACGCCGTGATGAAGAGTCTTGGCTGATTGACGGGGCTACACCATTAGAGGACGTACAACGCGCCCTTGATATTGAACGCTTTCCTGATGCAGAAAATTATGAAACCATTGGGGGTTTCATGATGTATATGTTACGAAAAATCCCGAAAAAAACAGATTTTGTCATGTATGATAATTATAAATTTGAAATTATTGATACAGAGAATTTTAAAATCGATCAATTAATGGTGTCATTGCGCAAAGAAATGAAAAATGAGTGAGAAAGCGTGCTGACAATGATACAATTTACTATTCAATTAAATAAATAAGAGAACCACTATGGCTCGTAAAAAGAAAAGCCGCAAACTAACAGATATTATGCCTGCTCGTAAAGCAGATAAACAACCAGAACACACCAAAAGCCGTTCTGGGCGTAAACCAACACGCTATGAACTCGATGCTCAAGCGCGAGAAGAAAAAAGAAAACGTAAACATAAAGGCAAGCCATCCGGTTCCCGCAATATGGTAAATGATACCCAAGCGCAAACCGCTGTATCGGTAAAAAAAGATCCGAGAATTGGAAGTCGTAAAAAAGTGCCTTTAATGGTGGAGTTCGTCAATCGTCCAGAAAAAGGGCAAACGATTCCGCCTATGGTCGCTCATGAGCAAAAAAAGACTATTTTAGCGCCTGAAATCGAATTAGAACGTTTAGAAAATAACGAAATTCTTAATGATTTATTGGATCAAATGGAATCTGGCAAACCTTTATCCAAAGATGACCAACAATTTGTCGATGACTGCCTCGCTCGTATCGCAGAACTGATGGATCAATTAGGATTAAGTGAGGATGAAGAAAATGAAGATGATCTGTACCGCACTTTTGAAACCATTGACATTAACCAATTTAAATAAATTATGTGGATAACCATTCTTGCCATTATTGGCACCATCATTATTGTCGGCATGGGCTTCTATGCCGTAAAACTATTGCTTGCGTTGCGTAAACAGAATCAAGCATTCCAACAAGCACGGCTTGAGCGTATTAACCGTTTGACCGAAAGTATTACCATTATCGCACAAGCCATGCAAAATAAAGAATGTAATCATTCTGAAGGTGTTATTCGTCTACGTATGCTACTTGAACCACTTGGAAAAAAATTAAACCAATATCCCGCAATGTATGAGTTATTTACCGTTGTACAGGATATGCCGACCCATGAAGCTCGTCGCGAACTAATAAAAAAAGACCGGATGCGTTTAGATCTTACTCGAGAAAGCGCTGAAGCTAAATTAGAAGAAAATATTATGTTGGAGTTACGTCAATTATTATCAGACGTGAAAAATTATTAGGGGAAAATTATGTCAGAAGCCACAACCATTGGGAATGTGCACTGGGATTTAGCATTAATTCAAAAGTATAATCATTCAGGCCCACGTTATACATCTTATCCAACTGCATTGGAATTCAATGAGTCTTATAATGATGACGATTTTAGTATGGCGGCAAAACGCTATCCTGATCGTCCGCTCTCTTTATATGTTCATATCCCATTTTGTCATAAACTTTGCTATTTCTGTGGTTGTAATAAAGTCATCACCCGTCATCAACATAAAGCAGATATTTATCTTGATTACTTGGAAAAAGAAATCAAAGTACGTTCATCTCTCTTTAAAAATCGCCAAGTGACCCAAATTCATTGGGGTGGCGGAACACCCACTTATTTAACCGAAGAACAATCTTTACGCCTAATGGCTATGCTTCGCCATCATTTTACCATCGCTGAAAATGCTGAAATCAGCATTGAAATGGATCCACGAGAAATTGAACTTTCTATGCTATCACATTTACGTGAACTTGGATTCAATCGTATTAGTATGGGCGTACAAGATTTTAATAAAGCGGTGCAAAAAGCGGTTAACCGTGAACAAGATGAAGAATTTGTGTTTGCCTTAATGAAGCGCGCTCGCGAACTCGGCTTCCAATCGACTAACTTAGATCTCATTTATGGCTTACCTCTACAAACAGTGGATAGCTTCATGTTTACCTTACAACGCGTGATCGAATTAAACCCCGATCGTTTAAGTGTATTCAATTATGCCCACTTGCCAAGTCGTTTTGCAGGTCAACACAAAATCAAAGATGAGCAATTGCCGGCGCCAGAAACTAAGCTCACTATTTTACAAAAAACAATCGAGACTCTCGGTCATGCTGGTTATCGTTTTATTGGAATGGATCATTTTGCCAAACCGGATGATGAACTGGCCATTGCCCAAGAAAATGGTGTATTGCACCGTAATTTTCAAGGTTATACCACTCAAGAAGAATGTGATTTACTCGGTTTAGGTGTCTCTGCCATTAGTTTATTAGGCGATACTTATGCCCAAAATCAAAAAGAACTCAAACACTATTACGCAGATGTCGAATTACGTGGCATCGCATTACATAAAGGGCTGGTGATGACCGAAGAAGATTGCTTACGTCGCGATGTCATCAAGCAGCTCATTTGTAATTTCAAACTTGATTATGCCACGATTGAATCATTATATTCTATTGATTTTACATCCCATTTTGCAGAAGATCTCGCATTATTAGCCCCTCTCGTAGAAGATGGTTTAATTGAGATTCATGAAACGGGATTACAAGTCACGCCGCAAGGAAGATTACTGATCCGGAATATTTGTATGTGTTTTGATACATATTCAAGACAACAAGCTAGACGCCAACAATTTTCGAGAATTATTTAGATGACCATTTCTTTTCTACTAATTGCTTTTTGCGCGGGTATTGCTATGGCGGTTCAAGCTGCCATTAATACCCAATTAAGTAACGCGATGGTAGGGCAACCCATTGTTGCTGCACTTATTTCTTTTGCCACTGGTGCGGTGGTTCTTTTTCTCGTGTGCTTATGGAAAGCAGATCTTGTTGAAGCAATTAACAATCTCCCCAAGCAACCCCTTTGGAAATTCATAGGCGGGCCTTTAGGTGCATTAGTCGTCTTTACTAGTATTTTCCTTGCCCCTAAAATTGGGGTCACGAATATGTTATTTTTCATTATTATTGGCCAACTTGTTACCGCCATGCTCATTGACCATTTTGGCTTAATTGGCATGCCTGTGCGCACAATGGATATTTGGAAAATATTAGGACTTATCGTGATTTTAATTGGATTGGGACTTTTTTTCTTTGGAAAACAATTTTTTAGTGAGGGTTAACCTCACTAAAACCATCAAAATCTTACTGCATTTTGATACTTACACCTACTTAAAAGTCTTCAGCATTGCTATCACCATTTCTGATGAAGCCCTTGCAGCAATGGGTAAAAACTCTTCAAAAGACATACTTGCATTACCATCACCGGCATCCGAAATCGCTCGAACAACCACAAATGGCACATTAAATAAATAACATACTTGAGCAATTGCAGCAGCCTCCATTTCTACGGCCGTCACATCGGGAAAATTCTGTTTAATTTTTGCTAATGTCTCGCCACCATGAATAAAAGCATCTCCTGAGCAAATTAAACCTCGCTGAGCTGGCTTTCCTTGCTTTTTAACAACACTTTCAGCTAAATCAACTAATGCCTTATCTGACAAAAAAACCTCAGGACAAGCCGGTAATTGGCCCATTTTATAACCAAATGCGGTAACATCTGCATCATGATAGGTTGTTGCGGTAGAAATAACAATGTCCCCAATTTTTAACCCAGCAGCAACGCCACCAGCAGACCCCGTATTGATCACCACATCAGGCTTTGTTAACTGTAATAATAAAGTCGTCCCCACTGACGCGGCTACCTTACCAATACCTGATTGTACTAAGGCCACCTCAACGCCTTCAATTTGCCCTTCATAAAGCGTACAATTTGCTATATGTGTAGTTCGGCAAGCTGCCATTAAATCACGTAAAATCTCGACTTCTTGCGCCATTGCGCCAATGATACCAACTTTCATTTATTTTCTCCGCTCATCATACGCTCTTGCTCTACTCTATCCACTAGAAAATCCAAAACAGCAAAAGCATAATCATCATTATATAAAGTGCTTTGCGTTAGCACATATTTACCATCAATCACCACAAAAGGAATCGTGAATACGCCATATTTATCAGTTAAATAAATCGCTTCTTCCGTTTTCTTTGCTACTTGCTCTGATTGTAAAAACTCTAAAAACTGCTGATCGGGAATGCCGTTTCTAGCGCCCCATTGCAATAAGTTTGTCAAATTTAATAAGGTACTATGCGTATCTTTTTCCGCCTCAAACAAAAGTAGATCCGCTAAATCGTCCCGATCAAGGGCCTGTAAACTAAAATACACATTAGCTGAATATTTTGCCTCCTCAGTCGCAACCGGGTGTTTCTCAAGATAGATTGTATGAGGGTGAATCTGTGCATATAAACTCAGTACATCTTGTGCTTGCGAACAAATACGACAATCATAGGCAAAAAAGGATTGAATAATAATTTTTTTATCCTTGCGGTTCTCAATATTAATTGGAACCCGATATGAGAAATAATCAACACCGTCCTCAAAGTGCGGTATATTTTTCTCAAAATTTTGCGCTATCAAGGTTTCGCCTTGAACAGAGAAAGTACACAATAATAAAATGAAAAGACAAAATTTACGCATGATCCCTACAATGTCGGTTCGATATAATCAACCAATAGTTGCACAGTTCGATTTCCACGATACTCGTTTACATCTAATTGATAAGCAAGTTTAGCCACTTTAATAGACGGATCTGGATAATAGCGCGTATCAATATTAAACGCGATCGCATCAAGCAAAGGTCCACCCTGTTTCGGTTCAACCATCATTTTTAAATGCCGCTCACCGACTAAGCGCTGCTGTAAAATACGAAACTCACCATCAAAGCAAGGCTCAGGAAATGCTTGCCCCCATGGTCCCGCTTGCCTAATTTTTTCTGCATTTGTCAAATTAAGCTCATGGCTAGATAATTCGCCATCAGTCCAAATCACGCCTTTTAAGCGATCTTCATCAAGCCATTCTGTCACAATTTGATTAAATAATGTCTGAAATTGTGATAAATGTTCCGCATAAATGCTCAATCCTGCAGCCATTGCATGCCCACCAAATTTTAACATAATTTGTGGATTATGTTGATGAATACGTTCCAATGCATCACGCATATGCAACCCCTCGATAGAACGTGCTGAACCTTTCAATATCCCTTCACTATCTTGGGCGAACGCAATCACAGGCCGATGAAATTGATCTTTAATCCGAGAAGCTAAAATGCCCAGTACTCCCTGATGCCAGTCAGCTTGATATAACACGATCCCAAAAGGCAATGTCTGTTTAAGTGCGGTTAAATTTCGGCAAATTTCTAAGGCTTCTAATTTCATGCCTTGTTCAATTTCTTTGCGAGTTTGATTCAAACTGTCTAAATCTAACGCTAACGCACGAGCGGTTTCCATGTTATCCGCCAATAATAGCTCCACCCCGACAGACATATTGTCCAAACGCCCAGCCGCATTCAAACGAGGGGCAAGAGAAAAACCAAGATCAGCGGTCGTCAACTGACTCAATTCTCGATTGGCGACTTCCGTTAATGCCCGAATACCTGGACGACAAAGTTGCGCCTGCATACGCATCAACCCTTGATGGACTAATATACGATTATTTTGATCTAAAGGCACTACATCTGCAACAGTACCTAAGGCCACAAGATCAAGTAAATGCCTAAAATCCGGTTGGGTTTTCACATCAAACACACCCAATTGTCGCAATGCCGCACGCAAAGCCAGCATCACATAAAATGCCACGCCCACGCCAGCCAAATTTTTAGATGGAAAACCACATTGGGGCAAATTTGGATTAATAATCGCATCAGCATTCGGCAAAGTCTCTGGCGGTAAGTGGTGATCAGTGATTAACACCTTAACCCCTTTCTCTCTCAAATAACTGACGCCCTCCAATGATGAAACGCCATTATCAACTGTGACTAGCAATTCTACGCCTTTCTCTAACGCCATCTCCGCGACAGCCACACTCAATCCATACCCTTGCTCAAACCGATTCGGGACTAAATAATCTACATCAGTAAATCCCAATTGGCGCAAAGCCAACACAGTTAACGCGGTACTTGTCGCGCCATCTGCATCAAAATCGCCCACAATGACTATTTTCTGTTGCTGTTGACGAGCCATAACGAGTAAATCAACAGCCATGTCCATGCCTGAAAACAGATTTGGCGCTAACATAGCTTGCAAAGTATGGTCTAATTGTTGTGACTCTTTAATTTGGCGAGCACGATATATGCGATCGAGCAAAGTATCTTCGCAGACCTGCTGGCTATCAGGAATCGCGCGACGCTGAATAATTTTGTTCATGGAAATGTTATACTGGACGGACTAATAAAATACAGGGCGACTATCGCCCTGTGTTCTGAGTTATTTTTCTTCTAAGGCGGCTAACAATTGTTTTGGTTCTAAATAACCTCCAATCATTTCACCTGTTTCAGTCACAATACTCGGTGTACCGCGCACACCATATTGCACGCCTAAATCATAATGTTTTTTCACGATATTTGGCGTTTTTAGGTTTTTTGGCATATTGCCTTTTTCTGCCTCATTTAACGCAAATGCGGGATCTTTTTCTGTCCAAATGGCTTCCATTTGTCTAGCCGTTTGTGTATTCATACCACCACGAGGAAACGCTAAATAACGAACAGTAATACCTAAATCATTATAATCCTTAATTTGTTTATGCAACAAATTACAATAATGACACGTAATATCCATAAATACCGTCACTACATGTTTTTCATTTTTTGCCGGATAAATAATCATCTCTTTCTGATAACTATTTAATTTCTCAAATAAAAACTGACTTCCAATATCTACAGGACCTTTTTCTGTTAACTCATAAAGCGAACCTTGTAAAACATATTTTCCATCATCAGTGACATATAAAACTCCCTGTTCTGTTATGACAGTTTTTAATCCCTTGATTGGTGAGCTTTTTATTTCGATTTCTTCAACACCTAATCCTTTTAATTTACTCGTAATTGTCTCATTTGCCCAAACTGTTGCTGAGCTTAGTATTAAAAGTGCGGTCAAAAATTTTTTCATTTTTTCATTCCAATTAATTATTTTTACCAATTTCATCATTCACTTGGCCATAGATCATCATCGTGAAAACCACAGTGCCACCTAAAATATTTCCCAGCCCTGTTGGTAGTAAGAATGTAATAAAATAATCATACAAACTTGCTTCACCACGAAAAACCAAATATGCCATTTCTGCTGATCCTACTACAACATGCGCAAAATCACCTAATGCAATTAAGTAAATAAAGAAAAAGATCATTAAAAATTTCCCGCTATTTACCGTTGGCATCATCCACACAATTGAGGCTATCAAAATACCGGCAGGAATGCCTTTCCAAATATTATCACTAACAGAAAATCCTTTTACATGATGTGCAATATCATTTAATGCTTCGAAAAAATTCGGATTTAATACATGGCTATTTTGTAAAAACAGCGCGGCTAATGTGGTTCCGATCAAATTTGAAACTAACACAATAAACCACAAACGTGCCACCGCGACAATTTTTTTCATGCTAAGGGGGCTAAACAACGGCACAACTGTCGTAATCGTATTTTCGGTAAACAGCTGCATACGCCCTAAAATCACCAATAAAAAGCCAACGGTATACCCCATATTCGAAATAAGTGGAGCCCAAGGCTCATCTGGCATGTACGCGGTGAAAATTGCTTTAAAAATAAACGAAAATGTCACAACAAGCCCTGCGGTAATGCCTGAAAATACTAATGCTTTAGTAGGGCGTGTCAGCTCTTCAATCCCGTCTTGACGGATAATTTCATAAAGTAAACGAGGGCTTAGGCGCTCATGTTCTTCAATCGCCATTTTGTCACGACGTGATAAATTACTGGTATCTAATTCTGATTTCATAACGCTTTCCTAAAATATTCAATATATTATTTAAAGTTAAAGAGTTTTAAACAAAACTTAAAACCTGCGCAATATATCATAACATAATAAACTATGCCTAGTTTTCATTTATGTTCCTGTTTTATCATTAGTGATGCGCGTGATTTTGTCCATTTCCGTACACTGAATCACGTTGATGACCCTACCATAATGCGAGAAAATAGCTTATAATCTACAACTTTATAAGTTAGAAATAAATCACTTAAAATACGATGATGTTTGAAGTTAATCCTGTCAAAAATAAAATTGCCGATTTAACAGCGCGTACCCATGTACTTCGGGGGTATCTTTGACTTTGAGGTCAAAGTAGAGCGTTTAGAAGAAGTTAATGCAGAATTAGAACAACCTGATGTTTGGAATGATCCTGAAAAAGCACAAGCTTTAGGTAAGGAACGTTCTGCTCTAGAAGCCGTTGTGGAAACGATCCGTAGTTTAGATCAAGGTTTGGAGGACGTAGAAGGTTTACTTGAACTCGCTGTCGAAGCTGAAGATGAAGAAACATTCAATGAAGCGGTTGCCGAACTTGATGAATTAGAACAAAAACTCGCCTTATTGGAATTCCGCCGTATGTTTAGTGGCCCTCATGATGGCGCTGATTGCTATGTGGACTTACAAGCAGGCTCAGGCGGTACAGAAGCCCAAGACTGGACTGAAATGCTACTCCGTATGTATTTACGCTGGGCTGAAAGTAAAGGCTTTAAAACAGAATTAATTGAAGTATCTGACGGCGATGTTGCAGGTTTAAAATCTGCAACCATTAAAGTCAGTGGCGAGTATGCTTTTGGTTGGCTACGGACGGAAACAGGTATTCACCGCTTAGTGCGAAAAAGCCCATTCGACTCCAATAATCGTCGCCATACTTCCTTTGCTGCAGCGTTTGTTTATCCTGAAATTGATGATGATATTGATATCGAAATTAACCCAGCTGATTTGCGGATTGATGTCTACCGCGCGTCAGGGGCCGGTGGTCAGCACGTCAATAAAACCGAAAGTGCGGTACGAATTACCCATGTGCCAAGCGGCATTGTGGTGCAATGTCAAAACGGTCGTTCACAGCACCAAAACAAAGATCAGGCAATGAAACAACTAAAAGCCAAACTGTATGAATTGGAAATGGCGAAAAAGAATGCCGAAAAACAAGCTATGGAAGAAAGTAAATCCGATATTGGCTGGGGAAGCCAAATCCGTTCTTACGTATTAGATGATGCGCGTATTAAGGATCTACGTACCGGTGTAGAAAACCGCAATACTCAAGCTGTATTAGACGGTGACTTAGATCGCTTTATTGAAGCGAGTTTGAAAGCGGGATTATAACGAGTGGGGCGGGTTTTCCCTGCCCTCTTATACCATTTGAATAGTGAAAAGAGACCTTATAAGGTATCTCTACAATAAAATTAACAAGGTAAACCAAAATGTCAGAACAACAATCTCAAGAATTAGACTTTAACGGCGAAATGCTGGTACGACGCGAAAAATTGGCTGCACTACGCGCTAAAGGCAATGCCTTTCCTAACACTTTTCGTCGCAATGCCTTAGCCCAAGATTTACACGATGATTATGATGCTCAAGAGGCCGAATCACTTAAAGAACAAGCTATTGAAGTCGCTGTCGCTGGTCGTATTATGACCCGTCGTATTATGGGGAAAGCAACGTTCGTGACTTTACAAGATATGAGCGGACGTATTCAACTTTATATCGCTCGTGATAATTTACCAGAAGGTGTTTATAAAGAAGACGTCGGCCAATGGGATTTGGGCGATATTGTTGGGGTTAAAGGCACATTATTCAAAACCAAAACCAACGAATTGACCGTGAAAGCGCACGAGGTTCAATTACTGACTAAAGCACTACGCCCATTACCTGATAAATTCCATGGTTTAAGCGATATGGAAACCCGCTACCGCCAACGTTATTTAGATTTAATTGCCAATGAGGATTCTCGCCGCACCTTTGTCATTCGCTCGAAAGTGATTGCAGGTATGCGTGAATACTTTATTTCTAAAGGCTTTATTGAAGTGGAAACCCCAATGTTACAAGTTATCCCTGGTGGTGCTGCAGCGCGTCCTTTTGTAACCCATCATAACGCCTTAGATATTGATATGTACTTACGTATCGCACCTGAGCTTTATTTAAAACGTTTAGTTGTCGGTGGTTTTGAGCGCGTATTTGAACTTAACCGGAATTTCCGTAACGAGGGCGTATCTGTTCGTCATAACCCTGAATTTACCATGATTGAATACTACCAAGCCTATGCGGATTATCACGATTTAATGGATAATACTGAAGAATTATTGCGTAAATTAGCTTTAGATATTCTCGGTACCACCATCGTACCATACGGCGAATATGAGTTTGATTTTGGCAAACCATTTGAACGAATTACAATGCATGACGCCATTGTAAAATACGGTAACAACATTACTATGGAAGAGTTGCACGATTTTGATAAAGCCTGTGCATTAGCGAAAAAGTGCGGTATCGAAATCCAAAAATCTTGGGGACTAGGTTCTGTGGTAAATGCAATTTTTGAAGAAGTCGCTGAACATCATTTAATTCAGCCAACTTTCTTAATGGCGCACCCTGCAGAAATCTCGCCATTAGCACGTCGTAATGATGAAAACCCTGAAGTAACAGATCGTTTTGAATTATTTATTGGTGGACGTGAAATTGGTAACGGATTCTCGGAATTAAATGATGCGGAAGATCAAGCAGCGCGTTTTGATGCGCAAGTTGCAGCGAAAGAGGCTGGTGATGATGAAGCGATGTTTAAAGATGACGATTTCGTGGTTGCACTTGAACATGGCTTGCCTCCAACCGCAGGAGAAGGTTTGGGCATCGACCGTCTTGCTATGCTATTTGCCAATGCAGCCTCAATTCGTGATGTGATTTTATTCCCAGCGATGAAACATAAATCTTAATATAGAAAAATAAAAACAGTGGCCACAATAAGACATATTCTCATGTGGCCACTGTTTTTTTATTACTGAGATTAAGCAAATGCTTGTAATTCAGGATTAATCGGTGTCTCCGCAATATTATTCACATAATTACACAAAGTCGCCAAACTTACCCCTAAAATAACATCTATCGCATTTTGCTGGTTATATCCAGCCTTGAAAAACTCCTCTAATTGCGCAGGCGTTAATTTCGCTTTTTGTAATATTACGGCTAATGTAAAACGCGCTAAAGTGTCCAATTTGGCATTATCTTCAATGCGCCCCGTCGCACGAATAGCATCGACTACTTGCTGTGGCATCTTCAGTAATTTTAGTGCAATCTTTGTATGGCCTGCCACACAAAAACCACAACCATTTACGACTGCCGCCGTAATCTGTACAACCTCGCGTTCTTCCGCTGTTAAACTATTACGCCCATTAATCGCACCCACTGTACGGTAAGTTTCTAATGCTGTAGGGGCATTCGCTAATACACCAATTAAATTAGGGATAAAGCCATTGGTTTGCTGCACAGCTTTGAGTGACTCTTTCGCCTCTTCAGGTGCTGATTCAATCGTATGAATTTGAAATTGGGACATAAAACACTTCCTTTAGTTATCATCAAAATTATTGAATTCATCATAAATGAATTTAATATTAAAAGGCAAAGAGTCAAATGCTATTTGATATAACCAAACATTCTATAAATCCCCAAAACATACATAAAGTTTATCGAGTCGACAGCTGAAAAATCATCGTCTCCGCCTGACAACAAAACGAAAAAACGGCTTTTAATACATATCCATCTGTCACCGGCTTAATTTCACTATAAATCTCACACGGCTCGCTTTCGGCCTCTTTTGCCTTTTCCGTTAAATAGGCTAACGCTTCTTTTGCTTGTGCCTCGCTAGCATAAATTTGTTCAAAATCAACGCTACAATCAGTATTATCAATCACCGTGCCGACATCAACACAACAACACACTTTTGCTTCTTCTGCTTTACACTTTAAATCGCTCATACACTATCCTTATCAAGATTGTTGAAAAATTACAATTATTCTAACAAAATAAACCGCACTTTGGCGAAATCCAAGAGATATTCCATGCTTCATTGATTTAAATCAAACTCTCCACTGGTCTGAACACCATCAAAATAACCGAAATCAATTTGCACGACACTACACTCTTATTTAAAATTTCGCTGCTATTATCATAATTTTTATTTATTGCTCCGTACCTTACGAGCGTTTCTTTTGAATTTTAGTGAAGGTCAACTCATATGACAAAAACCAATTTATTAACAAAAACACTTTTAGCTTCTGCTCTCATTTCTGTAACAAGTGGCGCTTCAGCGGCAGCTTTCCAACTTGCTGAAGTCTCTACCTCAGGCTTAGGTCGCGCTTATGCTGGTGAAGCAGCAATTGCTGACAATGCAGCTGTTGTTGCAACGAACCCTGCGTTAATGACTCAATTTAAACGCCCTGAGTTTAGCATCGGTGGTGTTTATGTAGATTCTAAAATCCGTTTAAATGGTGATGTTCAATTAACCGGCTCAACACCACTAGCCGCAGGCACAATCGCAATGGCAAATCAATTTGGCTCAACATCAGGCTCAGCCAATGTCAACAGCGTTGTACCTGGAGCGTTCGTACCAAACTTATATTATATCCACCCTATTGACGATCGCTTTGCTGTAGGTGGTGGTATGAATGTCAACTTCGGTATGAAAAGTGAATTCGATGCTGACTACAATGCGGGCCTATTTGGTGGTACAACCGATTTAACTGCGTTAAATCTTAATTTAAGTGGTGCCTATAAAATTTCTGAAGGTTGGAGCATTGGTTTAGGTTTAAATGCTGTTTATGCTAAAGCTAAAGTAGAACGTACTGCAGGTGTTGTTAGCCCATTACTTAACTTACAACGTGCTGCTGCAGGCCTAGCGCCAAATTTAAATTCTTCTAGCGTAATTACACATTTAGAAGATGATGCATGGGGTTTTGGCTGGAACGCGGGTGTTACCTATAACTTCAATGAAAATAACCGTGTTGGTTTAGCCTATCACTCTCATATTAACATTGATTTCAAAGACAACTCAGCAGTTAGTCCAAGAAATCCATTAGGCGCAACGGGCGAATTAACCTTAAACTTGCCTGCATATTGGGAGTTTTCTGGTTATCATAAAATGACTGATAAGTTTGCAATGCACTACAGCTACAAATACACCACTTGGAACCGCTTTAAAGAGCTATGTGGTACTTATGTCAGCTCTGGACAAACTTGTGATGCCTTATATAAGAAAGAAGAATTTAAAAACAATCAACGTTTAGCATTAGGTGCGACCTATGATGTAAATGATGCATTAACTGTGCGTGCAGGTATTGCTTATGATGAAACAGCTGCCGGCCAACACAAAAGTGCTTCAATCCCAGATACAGATCGTACATGGTATAGCGTTGGTCTAACCTATAAATTTACACCAAATTTCTCAGCTGATTTTGGTTACACCCATATTCGTGGCAGCAAAACACAATTTGTGGAAACCGAAACCCTTGCAAACGGTGTTGTATTACAAGCAGATTATAGCTCTAAATCAAGTGCAAATCTTTACGGCTTAAATCTAAACTATCGTTTCTAATTTCTAAAATTCGCGGGTAGCTTAAAACTACCCGCAAAATCCGCTTTCCTCTCTTAAATATTTTTATATTCGCTCTCATTATAAAAAATAAAATAAGTTGATCATTCCTCAAATCTATTATATTTTCTCTGCTACAATACATTATCAGCATGGCCAATTACTAACCTGATAACTTGGAGTCCCATGATTTATTATACTTATTATTCTTCGCCTGTTGGACATTTACTTATGCTCGAACAAGAAGGCTATTTAACTAATTTGGATTTTGAAAAAGAACAAGGTACACCAAATCCTAAATGGGTTGAACATAATGATCGGCCACTTTTTCAGCGCCTTAAAATAGAATTAGAACGTTATTTTTCGGGTCAAGTCGTAGATTTTTCTACCATTCCTCTCGCGCCCAAAGGCACAGAGTTTCAACAAAAAATTTGGCAAGCATTAACGCAAATTCCTTATGGTCAAACATTAACTTATGGCGAACTTGCTCAATTAATCAATAAACCTCAAGCTGTGCGTGCTGTTGGTGGTGCGGTAGGAAGCAATCCCATTAGTATCCTCATTCCCTGCCATCGTATATTAGGCAAAAATCGAGAGCTCACTGGTTTTGGTGGCGGATTGCCGGCAAAACGTTTCTTACTTAATTTAGAAAAAATCAACTATGTCGACAAAGGTATAGAATTTGTCAAGCCCAAACTACTCAAAAAGTATTGTTCATGATAGCAGCACCGTTCTTCTTTTTAATTGACTTTGAGCAACAAAAGCCACTTATTTTACCCCTTGAGCAAGCTGCAAAGTGCGGTGTGTTTTTCCATATTTTAGGGCAAACCAATTTGAAAGTGCCTGACAATATGACATTGCCAGAATTTCAGCTAAATAAAACACCATACGATCCTGTTCAATACCAATACAGCTTTGAACGAGTACAACAAGAATTGCAAAAGGGAAATACCTACTTACTTAATCTCACGGCTCCGACAGCGATTGATTGTAACTATAGCTTAGAACAACTTTTTCACTCTACTCAGGCGCCTTATAAATTATGGTTACAAAATGAATTTGTTTGTTTTTCGCCAGAATGCTTTATCAAAATGCAGGGGAATACCGTTTATGCCTATCCCATGAAAGGGACAATTGATGCTACTCTACCTAATGCCGCTCAACAACTGATAAATTCTTCAAAAGAACTATGGGAACATCATACTATTGTCGACTTAATGCGAAATGATTTAGCGCTAATAGCCGAAAATATTCAAGTGACTCGATTCCGTTATCTAGAACGTATTGAGACCGAGCGAGGCGCTATTCTACAAACCAGCTCAGAAATTTGTGGAACATTGCCCGATAATTGGCGTCAAAATCCCCTTGAGCTATTACAAAAAATGCTACCTGCCGGTTCTATTAGCGGTGCGCCCAAATTACGCACAATAAACATTATTCAAACCGTAGAACCTCAAATGAGGGGCTATTATACTGGCGTATTTGGCCTTTTTGATGGTGAAAACTTATATAGTGCAGTTGCAATTCGTTATATAGAACAAACACCAAATGGTTTACAATTTCGTAGCGGAGGAGGTATTACAGCACAAAGCCAATGTGCCGATGAGTATCAAGAACTCCAACAAAAAGTTTATGTGCCACTTACCCAAAGGACAGCATAATGTATCCACTATTTGAAACCCTAGCAATTATCAATGGGCAAATACAAAATATCGACTGGCATCAAAAACGTTATATACACAGTTTAGACAAATATTATGGACAAAAAACGGCGGTGAATTTAACCGCACTTTTAGCCAATTTCCAGATTCCAGCAAAAGGTGAAATTCGTTGTCGAATTGATTACAATGCTCATACACAAAAAGTACAATTTTTTCCTTACCAGCGAAGAATAATTCGTACCTTTCAACCCGTGCAATGTGATCATATTCAATATCATCTAAAATTCACAGATCGCACTTTGCTTAATCAGCTGTTTACACAGCGTGGACAATGTGACGAAATCATGATTATCAAGCAGGGATATATTACAGATTGTTCCATCGGCAATTTAATTTTTCTACGTCAAGGAGAATGGTTTACACCAAACACACCTTTGCTTAATGGTACACAACGGCAGCAATTACTCGCACAATCTCGTATTCAAACACGTTCAATAAAACAGCAAGATCTAGAATTATTTGAAGAAATTCGCCTTATTAATGCTTTAAATGGATTATGATAATGCAACAAATATTATTAATCGATCACCACGATTCTTTTACTTACAACTTAGTGGATCTCCTGCGTAAACTGAACTTGTCCTTTCATGTTCAAGCCGTAGAAAATGTTAATATTAAAAATGTAGCCGATTTTAGCCATATCATTCTTTCGCCTGGCCCTGATATTCCTGAAACCTATCCCCAAACCCAAGCAATATTACAACATTATTACCAACAGAAATCTATTTTAGGTATCTGTCTAGGCCATCAAATGTTATGTGAATTTTTTGGAGGACATTTATTCAACTTAGGAAAAGTCCGTCATGGGCAGCAAATACCGGCCAATATAACCCAATCCTCTCCTTTATTTGCTCATTTACCTGCCACTATTAATGTGGGGTTATACCATTCTTGGGCCGTCAGTGACACTGACTTTCCCGCCTCCTTAACCATCACAGCACGCTGTAAAGACAATATCATTATGGCTATGCAACACAAAACCCTACCTATCTATGGCATTCAGTTTCACCCTGAATCCTTTATGACAGAACATGGACTGCAAATTATAAAAAACTGGCTAGCGATAAAAGAAGATATTTGTCATACACAAACACAATAATTGGGGGATATAACCCCCTGTTTTATTCGCTACGAACTTTAAAGCACTTTACTATAGTCAAAAAAAAATCCCAGCATAGCTGGGATTTTTCGTGTCAAACAGACAATAACTATTACATAGTTACAGCTTGTGAACCTTTGATTGAAACTTCAACACGACGGTCTGGTGCTAAACAAGCGATTAATGCTTGACGACCTTTAACCGCATCACAAGTATTGCCAGTTACAGGGTTTGCTTTACCATAACCAGTTGCAGTAATGGTTTGTGGAGCAACACCTTTAGAAACTAAGTAGTTAGCTACAGTTTCAGCACGTTTTTGTGATAATTTTTGGTTGTAAGAATCAGAACCGATACGGTCTGTATAACCTGCAACATCAACAGCTGGTGCATTTAAGCGAGAAATTTCGCCATACACGTTGTCTAAAGATGCTGCTGCAGTGTCTCTCAAGTTTGCTTTACCAAATGCAAATAATACATCTGAATCAAATGAGAAAGTTTTGCTTACAACTTCAGGAGCTGCAGCTACACGGCCTTGACCGAAACGGTAAGATAAACCAGCAGTTACAGAACCGATATCTGGACGATAGTCAAAACGGCTGCCACCTGCGTTTTCTACTTTACCTACGTTGTTTAACCATTGATATTCAACACGTAATGCTAATTCTGGTAAAGATGGTAAGTTATACTCTAAACCACCAGCGAATACTGCTGAAGTTTGTAAGCTGTGACCACGCTCAAAACCTACAGGCGCGCCTTCATAAGTTTTGTAGTCAGAACGCACTAATGCTGCACCAACACGCGCGTAAGCATCTAAACCTTCAATGATTGGGTAGCTTGCTTTTAAGCTTAAGTGTGCACCATGGTTAGTGTGCTTAACAGTTGTTTGGCCATCTTTGCGTAATTTCGCACGACCGAAATCATCGTAACCTAATTCAACCGCGAAGTTGTCAGTGATTTGATAACCACCAAATACACCGTAAGTTACAGAGTTACGTAATGTACCTTGTACACCTGGCTGTTCAAATTGCTCTAAACCATCGTGGAAAGATGCCCAACCTGCTTTAGCACCAACATAAAAAGTGTTTGCTTGTGGTGCTGCTTGTGCTACTAAAGCTGCTGCTAAGCCGGCAACGGCTAATGCGATTGCAGTTTTTTTCATTTTGATGATCCTCTTAAATTTTAGTCATCTTAAAAATTATCAGTTAAATTAAACAATCAACTGATTGGATTGTATTCATATATCTTAGATGGTTATAATAAAACAATAACTTTTATTATTACTCCTCTAAGGCTTATAAAGGGTACTCCCTTTTCCTTTTGAATGCAATGAGCCCCCTAAATTAAGTGTGAACACTCAAAAGCATATTACTTCAAAAAGTCGGTATATTATCTCTCTAGCAAAATAGAAAAGCAATTTTTTTAAGTCAATTTTTGTAATTTTTTAGATATTTTTTGTATACATTAAGCGAAAAAATGCAACATGCTTCACTTTAAAACGAATTTTCTCGCGAAATCTTTACATAACCCCAATAAAGGGGAGTAAATCGAATAGTACTGGTGTAAAAAAGGGATTATGATAGAATCAACCTTATTTTTTGTCTACTTCTTCTTTTTAATTACTTTGATATTTGAGTGAATGTATGATACCTCGTTTAACGAATGTACCGAATTTGTCTCCACTAGTTGCGGATTACCTTAACCAATTAAGCGATCAACATTTTGAAGGCGATATTGCTTCCCACTACGCTGATCGTCTAACACTGGCAACCGATAATAGCGTTTATCAATTCTTGCCTCAAGCAATTTTATTTCCTAAATCGGTTGCAGATGTTGTGCGAATTACCAAATTGGCTCAACAGGCTAAATTTCAGTCCCTCACATTTACGCCGCGCGGAGGGGGAACAGGTACAAATGGGCAATCTTTAAATGATAATATCATCGTTGATCTCTCACGTCATATGATGCAAATCCTAGAACTCAATGTCGAAGAACGCTGGGTACGCGTGCAAGCCGGTGTCGTCAAAGATCAACTCAACCAATTCCTTAAACCCTTTGGTTTATTTTTCTCTCCAGAGTTATCTACCAGTAACCGTGCCACTTTAGGCGGCATGATTAACACCGATGCCTCAGGACAAGGATCCCTACAATATGGCAAAACATCTGATCACGTACTTGGATTACGAGCAGTCTTAATCAATGGTGAAATTTTGGACACAAGTGCGGTCAAAACTCAAGATTTTTTAACCGCACTTGATGAGAAAAATCTCAGTGTTCAAAATAAACATTTACACCAAGAAATATTTCAGCGTTGTAAGGAAAAACGCTCTCAGATTCTAACAGAGCTTCCCCAACTGAATCGCTTCTTAACCGGCTATGATTTAAAAAATGTTTTTAACCATGATGAGAGCGAGTTTAACCTAACCCGTATTTTAACCGGCTCAGAAGGTTCATTGGCCTTCATCTGTGAAGCGACGCTAGACTTAACGCCTATTCCTAAATATCGCACATTAATTAACATCAAATACAATTCTTTTGATGCGGCACTGCGCAATGCACCATTTATGGTTAAAGCAAATGCCCTATCCGTCGAAACCATTGACTCTAAAGTATTAAATCTCGCTAAAGAAGACATCATTTGGCATTCCGTAAGCGAATTACTCACTGAAGAACCTGATAATCCCATTTTAGGTATTAATATTGTTGAATATGCAGGGCAACACCAAGCAACAATTGAAAAACAAGTGGCCGAACTTTGTCAGCAACTTGATACAAAAATTACAGCCAATCGAGATGGCATTATTGGTTATCAAGTTTGTTCCGATTTATCTTCTATCGAACGAATCTATAATATGCGTAAAAAAGCGGTGGGTTTACTCGGCAATGCCAAAGGCAGCGCTAAACCTATTCCTTTTGTTGAAGATACTTGTGTACCGCCGGAATCCTTAGCAGATTATATCGCTGAATTCCGCGCCTTGTTAGACAAATATCAGTTAGAATATGGTATGTTTGGACATGTCGATGCTGGCGTGTTACATGTTCGCCCAGCACTGGATCTTTGTAATACAGAGCAAGTCAAATTGTTCAAACAGATTTCGGATCAAGTCGTGGAATTAACCTTAAAATATGGTGGTTTAATTTGGGGAGAGCATGGCAAAGGTGTCCGCTCTCAATACAGCGATCATTATTTTACTCCTGAATTATGGCAAGAATTACGCTATATCAAAACCCTATTTGACCCACAAAATCGCTTAAATCCGGGTAAAATTTGTACGCCACTCGATTCAGAACAAGCACTCTATTCAATTCTCTCGCCTATGCGAGCAGATTTAGATCGCCAAATTCCAGTACGTATGAAAGAAGATTTTAGTGGCGCGATGAACTGTAATGGTAACGGTTTATGTTTTAATTTTGATGTACACAGCGCCATGTGTCCAAGCATGAAAATAAGCAAAAACCGTTTGTATTCGCCCAAAGGTCGAGCTGCGATGATCCGTGAATGGTTACGTCTAATGGCAAATGAGAATATTTCGCCTGAACAATTAGATTTCAGACAAACCAATGTGAAGCTGACTGAGCTAGTACAAAAAATTCGTCATAGTGTACAAAAATGGCGCGGTGAATATGATTTTTCTCATGAAGTGAAAGCCACTATGGATACATGTTTAGCCTGTAAAGCCTGTGCGAGCCAGTGTCCGATAAAAATTGACGTACCCAATTTCCGCGCAAAATTCTTTCATTTTTACCACTCACGCTATTTGCGCCCGGTAAAAGATTATGTTGTGGCAAATGTCGAATACGTTGCACCATTAATGGCCAAAAAACCCGATCTTTTTAACCGCTTAACACATGCGAAATTTATTGCGCCTCTCGCGGAAAAGATGCTCGGTATGGTCGATTTACCTCTACTCTCTACGCCATCTTTGCAACAGCAATTAGTCGAAATTAATTATCAAGGTAAATCACTCGAGGAATTAGAACAACTCAGTGCAGTGGAAAAGCAAAATGTTTTATTAATTGTGCAAGATCCGTTCACCTCTTATTATGATGCCAAAGTGGTTGCTGATTTTGTCGCGCTAACTCAAAAACTCGGCTTTAAGCCCGTTCTATTACCATTTAAACCTAACGGAAAAGCTCAGCATGTAAAAGGTTTTCTACGCAAATTTGCCAAAACTGCTAAAAACCAAGCGGCATTCTTAACCCGTATGGCTAAATTAGACTTACCGTTAGTAGGCGTAGACCCTGCAATCGTATTAAGCTATCGTGATGAATATAAACAAATATTGGATACACAATATACACATTTTCATGTATTAACCGCTCATGAATGGCTAAAAATGCAATTACAAGCAGATAATTTGAAAAAAATTGACCGCACTTTTGCGCCACAAACATGGTATTTATTCCCTCATTGCACCGAAAGCACAGCCCTGCCTAACAGCCCACAAGAATGGCAACAAATTTTTACTGCCTTTAATCAAACCTTAAACACTGAATCCGTTGGTTGTTGCGGTATGGCGGGTACATTTGGGCATGAGCGTAAACATATTGCTATGTCAAAAGAGATTTATTCCCTCTCTTGGGCCCAAAAGCTCGCTAACAAAGATCCTGAATATTGTCTCGCCACAGGTTATTCTTGTCGTAGCCAAGTCAAACGTTTTGAACACTGGCAACCTAAGCATCCTGTTCAGGCATTATTATCAATTGTCAATAATGGGTAAGGCAAACATATGTGGAAAAAGCAATTCTCGCTCTCACAGCTTAATCAACTTTGTGAACATTGTGCTATTGCCCATTTGGGTATTGAGTTTTGCGCGCAAGGGGACGATTGGTTAGAAGCCAAAATGCCTGTTGACTGTCGCACAACACAACCTATGGGTTACTTACACGGCGGTATCTCAGCAGCTTTAGCAGAAACCGTCGCCTCCTTAGCCGGCTTTTGTTGCGTAGAAGAAGGCTATGCTGTTGTCGGTTCAGAAATCAATGCGAGTCATTTACGTCCCGTCACATCCGGTGAGGTATATGCCAAAGCTTGTCCAATTCGATTAGGCAAAAGCTTACAGGTTTGGCAAGTCGACATACGCGATGAACGCGCTAAATTATGCTGCGTAGCCCGTCTCACCTTATCTGTTATTCGCACAGGAGAATAATATGTCTGCCAAAATAGGTATTTTACTCGCTAATCTCGGCACGCCAGACGAGCCAACACCATCAGCCGTTTATCGCTATTTAACTCAATTCCTCACGGATCCCCGTGTTATTGATCTGCCGCGCTGGAAATGGATTCCACTACTGAAAACCATGATTTTGCCCAAGCGCGCCAAGCGTGTCGCAAAAAATTATCAAAGTATTTGGACGGCCGAAGGTTCGCCATTGCTACAAATCACTAAACAACAACAGCGGGCATTACAAACCTATTTCGATAACGAAAATTTAAATATGGTTGTAGAAATTGCCATGACCTATGGTAATCCCTCTATGGAAAGTGCGGTGAAAAAATTAATAGACTCTGATGTAGAAAAAATTATTGTACTCCCGTTGTATCCGCAGTACAGTAGTACCACCACTGCCTCTGTATTTGATGCCTTTGCTCATGCACTTAAAACCACACGCAAAATATTACCATTTGAATTTATTCATTCTTATCATACTCATCCAAATTATATTTCCGCATTGGCTCAAAGCATAAAAGCGCGGTTTAAATCTGACGAGTTTTTACAATTTTCCTATCATGGAATTCCCGAACGTTACGAACATCTAGGCGACTATTATCGAGAACATTGCAAACAAACGACTTTAGCAGTAGTCGATTATTTGGGCTTAACGGAAAACCAATGGGGCATGAGTTTTCAATCTCGTTTTGGCAAAGAAACATGGTTACAACCTTATACCGATGAAACCTTAGCCCAATATCCGCAACAAGGTATTTTAAAACTCGCGGTGATTTGTCCTGGTTTTGCCGCTGATTGTTTGGAAACGTTAGAAGAAATTGCTGAAGAAAACCGTGATATTTTTCTTCAAGCAGGAGGACAATCTTATCACTACATTCCTGCATTAAATGCTGAAGATGCCCATATTCAGATGATGGCAGAATTAATTAAAACCAAACTTAGCCTCCCAAAACAAACCGCCTGATAACATGATGGACAGGAAAGCGCCTGTCCATACCATTCCGCCACCTCTGTTTCTGTCATTTATGGCGTACTCCCAATGTGATGAAAATGACGGTTAAAATAGACTAATCCTTGCCCCTCTTCTGCAACTGCAATATGTTCTAACTCGACCAAAAACAAGGAATGAGTTCCCACATTACGGATATCGACTATTGTGCCTTTTAAATTTGCCAATGCCTCCTTGAGCATAGGTACAGCAGATTGTTCTTCATTAGGCTGCCAAATATCCCACGCAAAACGCTCTTCCATACTGCTTCCCTTAAAGCCAGCAAAATGACATGCCAACTCTTCTTGTTCCGATGTTAATATATTGACACACAAGCGTTTATTTTGCTGAAAAACAGCATTCATTTCACTATTTTGATTAATACAAACCATTAGCGTTGGCGGTGTGTCTGTGATTGAACATACTGCTGTTGCGGTAATCCCACACTTCCCTGCTTCACCGTCCGTAGTAATAATATTGACTGCTGCCGCTAATTTAGACATTGCATTGCGAAATTGTTGTTGGACTGGACTTAACATATGGCCTCCGTTTTGGCGGTGAATACGCCAATATTCACCGCACAATATTGTTATTATGAAAAACGATTTAAATTCCCTAACATTCGAATATCATCAGAATTATTAAGATGTGATACTTTCCAGCCCTCTTCATCATAATCTGACAAACATCGTTCGACCAAATCAAAACAGCGTTTCAGCGTGCCATTCCCTGTAGACTGCCCTAAAACCTGTAGACGCACTTCTTCTTGACTACCTGCATAATTGATTTCATACAATTCATGGCGACCACCGAATTCTGTCCCAATCGCGTCCCACAACAATTTTAAAATTTTAATCCGCTCACGATATTCAATATTATTTGAGCCACGCACATATTTAGCCAAGTACTGATCAATATCCGGATTATTAAAATCTCGAATGTGTGAGGGTAAATAAATCAGGCCGCTCGTCACAGTCTGTTCCACAATTTTCTTAATCGTATGATATGCCATTGGTGCCATGACACGATAAGTTTGAATAGCTTGTGGGCTTGGCATTTGACAACCGTTTTTCCATTCATAAGAGGCGCCACTCATCGCATCAGTTAATGTCCAAAAAAGATTACGATACGCCATCACTTCGCCCATTTGTGCCGCCACTCCGCGAAACTCAATCACACCTGTACATTGTAAAGCTTTATGTAATAAACCCGTGATAAAATCGAGCTTAACCGCTAAACGTGTACAAGCCTGCATAGGAAATAATCCTGCAAAACCCGCATATTGCGCCCATGTGCGACAACGTTCTAAATCACGATAAATCAGTACGTTTTCCCAAGGAATAAACACTTTATCTAACACCAAAATCGCATCATTTTCATCAAAGCGACTAGATAAAGGAAAATCAAACGGGGAACCCGTTGCCCCTGCAGCTAATTCGTAAGAATGACGACAAATTAATTTCACCCCCTCATCGTCCATTGGAGCAATAAACATCATGGCAAATTGATCATCATTTCCAATAATTTGTGCCGATCCAAAACCAATAAAATTATAATGTGTCAAAGCTGAATTCGTGGCGACCACTTTTGCTCCGCTCACAATAATACCGTCTTCGCGCTCTTCCTCTACCTTAACATAAACATCTTTAACTTCATCAATAGGCTTATTACGATCAATAGGCGGATTCACAATAGCATGATTGAAATATAAACAAGATTCTTGAATACGCTTATACCAATTACGCGCATTATCAGCAAATTTACCATAAAATTCTGCATTTGCGCCCAATGAACTGCCAAATGCTGCTTTGTAATCAGGGGTTCTTCCCATCCAGCCATAACTATATCTTGACCACGCGGCAATCGCATCGCGTTGCGCCTGTAATTCCTCAGCATTACGTGCATAACGGAAAAATTTATGCGTATAGCCGCCGTTTCCCGTATCCGTCTCCCAGCATAATTCATCTTTGGTCGCAGGATCATGTAACGCATCATAGAGTTTTGCAATGGAAGCTGCCGCATTACGAAATGCGGGGTGTGTCGTCACATCTTCAACCAACTCACCATAAATATAAACTTTTCGCCCATCTTTTAGGCTCGCTAAATACTCTTCTCCTGTAAATGGACGGTTTTTTTCTTTGCGAAAATCATCTGGTAATTGATGTTTTGTGGTCATCATTTTGCTCCTCTGAAAAAATTACGTTATACGTGTTAACAATTTATTAACGTTATAGAAGATTTATTCTTCAGAGAAAATGCAATTTTTATGCCAAAAAAGGTACTTTTCCCCTTTATACCGCAAAATATTAATAAAATGTGATCTATGTCGATATTTTGTCTCTCTCAACTATACATTTATTTATTCCCTAATTAGGATACAAAGTATGTAGAAAATCAAACAACACAAAAGGATTAAAATCATGGAAGGGTTAAACAATGCAACGCATTCAATGCAAAATATTAATATTGAAAAAACCTACGGCAGTTTAGATACCAATGCGATTATTCATTATGAAACCTTTGATAATTTTGCTTTATTCTATGGTAGAACGTCATTAGTCCATTTCCACGATCGCTTTTATCAAATTCATTACCTAACGGAAGGCAGTATTTTTTTACAATTAGATGAAAAAGAATATTCTCTTAAAGCGCCTTGTTTCTTTTTAACACCGCCTTCTACGCCACATGGTTTTAAAACAAATTTAGATACTCATGGGCATGTTTTAACGATTCCTCAAGAATTTATTTGGCAATTACTTGTTTCTCTCAAACGGGATATTAACTACTTTTATCCCATGTGTATTGAGCTTAATCCTCATTCTCCCGAACACCAAAAAAGTATTTTTCAAATGGAGTATATCTTTACGGCTTTAGCCAATGAATATAAAGAAAATATTGAAGAAAAACAGACCGCACTTCGCTTATATGCTAAACTGATTTTATTAAGCATTTATCGCTTAGCGCAAAATAATCAAGTGGCTTATACGCCTAAAAATAATGAACTTAAACTGTTTAATGAGTTTAACTTTCTCATTGAAGAAAATTTCAAAAACAACTGGAAAATCCCTCAATATCTTGAAAAGTTATGTATTACCGAAAGCCGATTAAATGCTATTTGCCAACGATTTTCCACTGAGTCAGCCAAACGTATCATTATTGAAAGGCAAATCCAAGAAGCCAAAAGAAAATTACTTTTTACTCAAGATTCCATTTATCAAATTGCCTATGAACTCGGGTTTAAAGATCCGTCTTACTTTTCTCGCTTTTTTCTGAAAGAAACAAAATTATCGCCTAAAAAGTTTCGAGATCAACGTCACAAATAAATAAAAAAACTGAATATTTCATGAAAAAGTGCAATTTTTTACGAGAAAAATGCATTTTAAAGCGCCTATAAAACAATTATAAAAAAGTTACAAATTTGTAACAAAAATAATTTATTTCGTTTAAAAAGGAGCTATTCATGAAAAAATATCACTTATTTGCCCCCCTTTTAGCCCTCACCTTGTCAACAACCGCTTTCTCCGCAGACAAGGTAACATTAAAAATTGGTCATTTTTTGCCCGCACTTTCCACTATTCAACAAGATGTACTTGAGCCTTGGTGTCAACATTTAAATACCCAATCTAAAGGGCGGATTGAATGCCAACTCTATCCATCAAACCAATTAGGTGGTACCGCAGCACAGCTCATTGATCAGGTGCGTAATGGTGTTGCGGATATCGTATGGACAGCACCAGGATACTCTTCTGGACGTTTTAAAATTATTGAAGGCTTAGAAATGCCATTCTTATTACCCGATGCGAAAACAGGCAACAAAGTTGCTTGGGAATATTTTGAAAAATATGCCAAAGACACCGAATTTAAGCAATTTAAAGTCCTTTCTATGCAAACTGACGGAGGGGTAACTTTCCATGCCAATAAACCCTTAAATCATGTTGAGGATCTACAGGGGTTAAAATTACGCACCCCAACCCGTTTAGCCTCACAAGTTATTCAAGCACTCGGAGGATCCGCCATTTCCATTGCGCCTTCACAAGTTGCCGAAAGCGTCTCTAAAGGCGTAGTTGATGGCGCAATGGGCGCTTGGGAAGTTGTATTACCGACCAAATTAGATGAGGTCACTAAGTACCATGTAATGCCTGCCAAAGGCGAACCTTTTCCAACCGTCACCGTATTATCATTGATAATGAATAAGAAAAAATATGATTCCCTACCAGCCGATCTCAAAACTATTTTAGACAATAACTCTGGCCCCGTATTGCTTGAACGGATTACCCAAGCATGGGAAAGCGCTGAAGAAAACGCGCGAAAAAAATCCCTAGAACAAGGTGGCACGATCACTGAATTTAACGCGGAACATACCGAAAAAATGAAACAACTTACCGCGAATGTGCCACAAGACTGGTTTAAAAATATGGAAAAACAAGGGCTAGATGGTCAGAAAATGTTAGATGATTTACGCCAAATGGTACAGAAATACCAACAATAGTAGGAGTAAGTTATGAGTGAGGTTATGCTAGAAAATACCCTACCTGAAAAAATACAGCGCTATTCGATTGGAATATATCTTTTCCGTATTACACAAGGAATGGCTATTTTGGGTGGCTTTATCTTTATAGCACTCATTATGATGTCGTGCTATTCCTTAATTGATCGCAAACTCGGCTCCGGTGGGGTAATCGGTGATATTGAGATTATGCAAATGGGTTGTGCTGTTGCAGCCTCACTATTTCTGCCGTTTTGTACCATCATGTCAGAACATTTAAAAGTGGATTTTTTTACCGCAAAGCTCCCCCTATCTATACGCAATAAACTCGATGCACTGGCGGACTTTTGCTTGTTTGCTGTTTCACTATTACTGGTTTGGCGTATCGGATTACAAGTACAGGATCTCAAAGAATATGAAGAGGTCAGCGCATTACTCTCATTTCCTATGTGGATCCCAAATGCATTAATTATCCCAAGCTTCATTATGATGGCTCTATGCGCTTTCTATCACTTCATTCTTCATCTGAATACTAAGGATTAACATTATGATGAGTGGTTTAGAAATGGGGATTGTCGGCTTTTTTATCCTACTTACCCTATTATTAATTCGAATACATATCGGCATTGCCATGTTTTTAGCCGCCGCCGGATTATATGCCTATTTGGGA
This sequence comes from Conservatibacter flavescens, assembly GCF_002795425.1. Classification (GTDB taxonomy): domain Bacteria; phylum Pseudomonadota; class Gammaproteobacteria; order Enterobacterales; family Pasteurellaceae; genus Conservatibacter; species Conservatibacter flavescens. The sequence goes on along the minus strand of NZ_PHHA01000018.1, from coordinate 64,486 downwards.
CATGGGGATTTGAATACCTTGATGTTTACCCTCAACGGCTTGGCTTATGCTCGCTTATCCAATTACGATCTTGCCGTCGTGCCTTTGTTTATTTTGATGGGACAGCTGGCTTCTCATGGCGGTATGTCAAAAGCGTTATTTCAGGCTGCAAGTCATTTTATTGGACATTGGCGTGGCGGTATGGCAATGGCCGCTGTCGGCAGTTGTGCCGCATTTGGTGCAATTTGTGGTTCATCATTGGCCACCGCTGCCACAATGGGACAAGTCGCCATGCCCGAACTACAAAAACGCCACTATTCCGGTAAATTAAGTACAGCCACTTTAGCCGCTGGCGGTACATTAGGTATCTTAATTCCGCCTTCGGTACCGTTGATCATTTATGCTGTATTAACGCAAGAATCCATCGGCAAGTTGTTTGTTGCGGCAATCATACCGGGTATCTTGGCCTTATTGGGTTATATCGTCGTGATCAAAATCTTGGTGAGTCTACGCCCTGAAGCAGGGCCTGTCTCCGAAAAAGTGCCTTTTTTACAAGCTGTCAAATCACAGATTAAAGTACTACCCATTTTTATGGTTTTTGCCGTCGTGATTATCAGTATTTACGGAGGCTGGGCAAACCCAACAGAATCCGCCTCAATCGGAGCCGCTGCCTGTGGCATTATCTCATGGCTATCCGGCGGGTTAACTTGGAAAGGTCTGATACAAAGCATTCTCCAAACCGCCGCTTCTAGCGCCATGATCTTCATGGTATTGATTGGTGCAGACTTACTTAATTCAGCCCTTGCCTTAACTCAAATGCCGGCTCAGCTTGCTACTTGGGTTGTCGGTCAAGGTTATGAGCCATTGCTGGTGTTATTTATGATTATCCTGATCTACCTTGTTTTAGGCTGTGTAATGGATTCTCTTGCAATGATCCTACTGACCATTCCTATTTTCTATCCGATTATTTTAGGCTTAGATTTTTGGGGAATGTCCGCACAAGACAAAACTATTTGGTTTGGTATTGTTGCCTTAATGGTCGTCGAAATCGGCTTAATCACCCCACCAGTCGGAATTAATCTCTTTATTATCAATAAAATGGATAAAAATACACCGCTCTTAAGCACATCAAAATGGGTACTCCCCTTTATTGCATCGGATTTGATCCGAATTGTCTTAGTGGCGTGCTTCCCAATGATCGTTCTCGGTTTAGTTCATTTATTTTAAGTTGAGGAAAATATGTCAGTTTCATTAGCTAAATACATTACACAACGCTCATCAGCCCAACGTCAACCCACAGTGTTTGTGATTGCGTTGAACTCAAAGCAGTTGTTATTACGCAAACAGGCTGAATTAGCACAAGCACCTTATAACGGTGCACCCAAAACACCGGTTATTTATGTGCTGCCTGAAGCCACACATAATCGTAGCGGCGCCCCCGTGTTATTACCTATCGCCCAAAAAAAATTGCGAATCGAACCGCACTTAGGTGTCGTCTTTGCGAAAGATCTTCAACCCGTTGAGGTTAAACAGGCTTTAGATTATGTCAGCGCTTATCTCCCCGCCGTACTCTACTCATTACCGAGCGATGACTACTATCGTCCCGATATTATAGGGCGCTGCCAAGACAGTTTCTGTGTACTAGGCCAAGCCCTAAACAAAAGTGCGGTTAAAAATACCGAAGAAATTGCCATTCAGGTAGAAGTGAATAACCAAATTCAAAAGGCATGTTATCGAACCGATACCCTTTATTCTGTGGCTGAACTCATTAGTTTTCTCAGTCAGTTCATGTCCTTTAAAGCCGGTGATGTTCTCTTAACAGGGACAGAAGATTCCCCTGCAATAGCAGAAGATCAAGATCAAGTTTGTGTTCGTTTTGAACAACTTGGCACACTTTCCAATCAAATTTTAGCTTTAAGCGAGTAAGATTATGGGCAAATATGCAAGAATTTTATATAGAGATCAAATTTACAGCGTTGAAGTCACTGAACAGGGCTTATTAACTGAGCAAGGCGAAATATTACCCACAGAGGTTGTAGAATGGCTACCACCTGCACAAGGTATGATGTATGCACTTGGCTTAAACTATGCGGATCATGCTTCCGAATTAGACTTTAAGCCCCCAGAACGCCCTTTAGTTTTTATCAAAACCCACCACACCTATACGGGGCATAATAGTACGACTTGGCGACCAGATAATATCGACTACATGCATTATGAATGTGAATTAGTGGTCGTTATTGGCAAAACTGCCAAAAATATCAACCGTGAACATGCACTCGATTACGTAGCAGGTTACACCTTATGCAACGATTATGCTATTCGAGATTATTTAGAAAACTACTATCGCCCCAACTTGCGCGTTAAAAATCGCGTCGCGACCACACCGGTGGGGCCATACATCGTAGATAAAGAAGACATTAAAGATCCCATGAATCTAAGCTTAAAAACCTGGATCAACGGGGAATTATGTCAACAAGGCAATACCAAAGACATGATTTTTGATATTGCCTATCTGATTGAGTATCTCTCTCACATTACTACCCTACAACCAGGCGATATGATCGCAACAGGTACTCCAAAAGGTCTAGCCGATGTCAAGGTGGGTGATCGCGTAGAAGTTGAAATTGAGCAAATTGGCAAGCTCACCAATTACATAGTCAGCGAACGAGCTTTCTGGAACAAATCACACTGAATATAGGAGATATAACATGATTAAACATTGGATTAACGGCAAAGAGGTCGCTAGTGACAGCACCTTTGAAAATATCAACCCAGCGACAGGAGAAGTCATCTGCCAAGTGGCCTCTGGTAGCGAAACAGAAATTAATGCGGCTGTTGAAGCGGCAAAAACCGCTTTTCCTAAATGGGCTAAAACACCAGCCAAAGAACGCGCCCGTTTAATGCGTAATTTGGGGGAATTAATTGATAAAAACGTGCCAAAACTCGCAGAATTAGAAACATTAGATACGGGTTTACCCATTCATCAAACGCGTAACGTTTTGATTCCTAGAGCCTCCCATAATTTCAATTTTTTTGCCGAAGTGTGCACACGTATGAATGGCCACAGTTATCCAGTTGATGACAAAATGCTCAACTACACCCTTTACCAACCTATCGGCGTATGTGCGCTCATTTCGCCTTGGAATGTCCCATTTATGACAGCCACTTGGAAAACCGCACCATGCCTCGCGTTAGGTAATACAGCGGTATTAAAAATGTCTGAGCTTTCACCATTAACAGCCAATGAATTAGGTCGTTTAGCTCTTGAGGCCGGCATTCCAGAAGGTGTATTAAATGTGGTTCAAGGTTATGGTTCAACCGCAGGACATGCCCTCGTCACGCATAATGACATTCGAGCCATTTCCTTTACGGGTGGTACGGCAACAGGCAAAAATATCCTAAAACATGCGGGTCTAAAAAAATATTCTATGGAATTAGGTGGCAAATCCCCCGTGTTAATTTTTGATGATGCGGATTTAGAACGTGCTTTAGATGCTGCATTATTCACTATTTTTTCTCTCAATGGCGAACGCTGTACCGCCGGATCCCGCATTTTTATCCAAGAAAGTGTCTATGATGAATTTGTTAAAGAATTTGCCGCTAGAGCAAAACGCCTCATTGTTGGCGATCCGCAAGATTTCAACACACAAGTCGGCTCGATGATTACCCGCCAACACTATGAAAAAGTCACCGGCTATATTCGTATTGGCATGGAAGAGGGCGCCAATTTAGTTGCCGGCGGCCTAGAACGCCCACAACACTTGCCAGCCCATTTACAAAAAGGCAATTTTATTCAGCCTACTGTTTTTGCCGACGTAGACAATAGAATGCGTATCGCTCAAGAAGAAATTTTCGGACCAGTAGTATGTTTAATGAAATTTAAAGATGAAACCGAAGCCTTACAACTTGCTAATGATGTGGAATACGGGCTTGCTTCCTATATTTGGACTCAAGATATTACCAAAGCATTACGCTTAGCTGATGGAATTGAATCCGGCATGGTGTTTATCAACAGCCAAAATATCCGCGATTTAAGACAACCTTTCGGAGGGATTAAAGCCTCAGGTGTTGGACGTGAGGGAGGGGAATATAGCTTTGAAGTCTTTACTGAAATCAAAAATGTTTGTATTTCCATGCATGATCATCATATCCCTCGCTGGGGAATTTAATTGTTAGGAGGCTCATTATGGGTAAACTCGCATTAGCTGCAAAAATTACACACGTGCCATCTATGTATTTATCTGAACAGCCAGGTAAACATCAAGGCTGCCGTCAATCTGCTATTGAAGGACATTACGAAATAAGTCGCCGTTGTCGTGAAGCCGGTGTCGATACAATCATTGTTTTCGACACCCATTGGCTAGTAAACAGCGCTTATCATATTAACTGTTGTCGCCATTTTTCGGGAGTCTATACCAGTAACGAACTGCCTCATTTTATCCGCGATATTCACTTTGATTACGATGGCAATCCTCAATTGGGTCATGGGATTGTAGAAAAAGCCGTTGCGAAAGGCGTGCGTGCACAGGCTCATGAAATTGATAGCTTAAAACTGGAATACGGCACATTAGTGCCTATGCGTTATATGAATGCTGACAAAGCGTTTAAAGTGATTTCAATTTCCGCTTTTTGCACTTCTCATGCTTTTGAAGACAGCAGAAAATTAGGCGAAGCCGTACTGGAGGCGATTAACGACTACGACGGTACAGTAGCTGTCTTAGCTAGCGGCTCCTTATCCCATTACTTTATTCCCGATCATCTTGCCAAAGAAGGTATGAATAGCTATACCCGTGAGTTTGAACGGCAAATCGATTTGCATGTTGTAAACATGTGGCGTGCAGGTAATTTTAAGGAATTTTGTAAAATGCTGCCTGAATATGCGGATTTTTGTCGAGGCGAAGGCAATATGCACGACACGGTTATGTTACTCGGCATGCTCGGTTGGGATAACTACGACAAACCAGTAGAAATCCTGACAGATTTATTCCCAAGCTCCGGTACAGGACAAATTAACGCCGTGTTTCCTGTCGAACATTTATAAATCTATGGGCGATTGTTGTCGCCCGTTATTTATCACTTTTCCATGAAAAGGAATCTCTATGCCACATATTATTATAGAAGCCACTGATAATCTGAAAAAAAACATAGATTTTCAACCGCTCTTTGCCCAAGTCCACAACTATCTAGCCAGCACAGGTATATTTCCACTAGGCGGTATTCGCAGCCGTGTTCATTGGGTAGACATTTACCGTATGGCTGACGGTGCTGAAGACGATGGATTTATACACATTACCTTAAAAATCGGCGCAGGCCGCGCATCAGAAGATTTACTGCCGATTGGCAAAAATCTGTTTACGATCTTCACTGACTATTTTCAACCCTTATTTGAACAAGGTTATTTTGCGCTATCTTTTGAAATCACTGAATTAAATGAGTTATTGAATTTTAAAAAAAATAACGTGCATTTAAGGTTTAAAAAATCCCCTTAAAACTACCGCACTTTTATATCTAAAAGGAGAAAATATGCTATCACATGATATTGTAAATCAATTAGCTCAGCAGCTAAATGAAGCTGAAAAAAATCGCCAGCAAATCCCCCAATTTTCACTGGCTTATCCAGACATTACTATTGAAGATGCTTACCGCATTCAACAAGCATGGGTTGCCTTAAAAATACAAGAAGGGAGAAGCCTCAAAGGACATAAAATCGGCTTAACTTCAAAAGCCATGCAAAATAGTTCACAAATTAATGAGCCGGATTATGGCGCATTACTTGATGATATGTTTTTTGAAGAAAACAGTGAAATTCCTTTTGATCGTTTCATTGTTCCCCGAGTGGAAGTTGAGCTAGCGTTTATTTTAAAAAACGATCTATCGGGCCCGAACTGCAGCATATTTGATGTCATTAATGCAACAGATTATGTTATTCCCGCCCTTGAAATCATTGATGCTCGCATTGAACAATTTGACCGAATAAGCAAAGTACCACGACGTGTCTTTGATACGATTTCTGATAACGCGGCTAATGCCGGCGTTGTATTAGGTGGGCGCGCAATAAAACCAATGGATATGGATTTACGCCGAATAGCTGCCGTACTTTATCGTAATGGCATTGTGGAAGAGTCCGGCGTATCTGCCGCAGTACTGAATAACCCAATCAAAGGTGTCGCTTGGCTTGCTAATAAACTCTTCCCCCATGGCGTGACCTTAAAAGCCGGTGAAATTATTTTAGGCGGTTCATTCACTCGACCTGTCGCAGCACGGCGAGGCGACACTTTCCATGTGGACTACCATGAACTTGGTAGTATTTCTATGCAATTTGTATAAATAACAGATAAAAAGTGCGGTCAAAAATGAAAAATATTTTTAAACAACATATACAAGCAAAACAAGCACAAATTGGTTTATGGCTCGGCTTAGCCAGTGGCTATAGTTGTGAGCTTGCCGCCAATGCGGGGTTTGATTGGCTATTACTGGATGCAGAACACGCGCCAAATGATCTGCAAAGCTTACTGCATCAATTACACACCCTTGCTGCATACCCTGTCAGCCCAATTGTTCGCCCCCCTATTGGCGAAAATTATATGATTAAGCAACTACTCGACATTGGCGCTCAAACCCTATTAATTCCAATGGTAGAAAGTGCAGCGCAAGCACGAGAATTAGTCAAAGCAATTCACTACCCACCTAAAGGCGTACGTGGTGTGGGGAGTGCTTTAGCTCGCGCTTCACGCTGGAATACCATACCGAATTATTTACAACGTGCTGATGACGAAATATGTTTATTAGTCCAAGTTGAAACGAAAAAAGGCTTGGACAATCTTAACGAAATTGTCGCAGTGGAAGGCGTTGACGGGGTCTTTATTGGCCCAGCAGATCTTAGCGCCTCACTTGGTCATTTAGGCAACCCAAGCCACCCTGATGTACAATATGCCATTGAGCAGGCCATTCATACCATTAATCAAGCCAATAAAGCAGCGGGGATCTTATATGCCGATGAAACCCTAGCAAAACATTATTTGCAATTGGGTTGTTTATTTGTTGCTGTCGGGGTGGACACTTCATTATTGATGCAATCACTTAAAAATTTAGCCCAAAAATATAAAAATAGTGATAACATCAATATCTCTCCCAATGCAAACCAAATTTACTAGGAGCCTATATGTCTGAATTTTCTTTATTAAAAACGCAATGCTATATTGATGGACAATTTGTTATTGCAGATGATAAGAAAACCTTTGAGGTCATCGATCCTGCTTCAAACCAAGTCATTTGTCATGTTCCTGATATGGGCATAAACGAAACCCGTAAAGCCATTGAAGCCGCAGCCATTGCACAAAAAAAATGGCAACAGGTTACCCCAAAAGAAAAAGCACAGATTTTACGCCGTTGGCATGATTTAATTATGTCCAATCAAGAAGAACTCGCTCAAATTTTAAGCTTAGAACAAGGTAAACCCATTACTGAAAGTCGTGGCGAAATTGCTTATGGTGCAAGCTTTATTGAATGGTTTGCAGAAGAAGCAAAGCGTATATATGGCGATGTGTTGCCACAAGATAAAACAAACCATCGCTTATTGGTTATCAAACAACCCATCGGTGTCGTTGCCGCGATTACCCCTTGGAACTTCCCTAATGCGATGATTACACGCAAAGCTGCACCGGCATTGGCTGCAGGTTGTGCCATTGTCATTAAACCTGCGGCAGAAACCCCTTTATCTGCATTGGCTTTAGCTGAATTAGCTCACCAAGCTGGCATTCCGGCAGGCTTATTTAATGTCATCACCTCCACCGATGCGGTAGGAGTGGGTAAAGAAATGACAACGAACAAACTTGTGCGAAAAGTAACGTTCACAGGTTCTACTCGCGTTGGTAAAATTTTAATGGAGCAATCTGCTAGCACAGTAAAAAAACTCGCCCTTGAATTAGGTGGTAACGCCCCGTCTATTATTTTCGATGATGCAGACTTAGATAATGCGGTTGACAACGCTATTGCTTCCAAATTTCGTAATAGTGGGCAAACTTGTGTCTGCACCAACCGCATTTACGTTCAATCGGGGATTTACGATCAATTCGTAGAGAAATTTAGTCAAAAAGTGGCTCAATTTAAAGTGGGTTCTGCTAATGAACCTGGTGTGAATTTAGGGCCATTAATTAGCCAAAGTGCGGTACAAAAAATCGAAGAACATATTCAAAACGCGATTGATAATGGCGCAGAAATAGTACTCGGCGGACAGCGTCATGATCTTGGTGGCACTTATTTCCAACCAACGGTATTAAAGAATGTCACACAATCTATGCGTGTTGCCAAAGAAGAAACATTTGCGCCTTTAGCCCCTATTTTTAAATTCGATAGCGAAGAAGAAGCTGTCGCAATGGCTAATGATACGGAATTTGGTTTAGCCTCTTATCTCTATACACAAGATATTTCTCGTTTATGGCGCGTGGCCGAACAACTGGAATATGGCATTGTGGGCATTAACGAAGGCTTAATCAGCAATGAAATCGCACCATTCGGAGGAATTAAAGAATCCGGTTTAGGTCGAGAAGGCTCTAAATATGGGCTGGAAGAGTTTTTAGAAATGAAATACTTGTGCTGGAAAGTCTAAAGGATTGAGGCGGTATATTACCGCCTCTATATTACTCCAATCCCAATACTTTACGCCCGTTGACACTCGCAATATCAACCATTGATTCCAAATCTGGGAAACGGCAACCGGCAGATAATAAACTGAGTTCTTGCCACATATCTCCCTCACAAAGGGGAACCATATAGTCACAGATATTATCCGTACCAATGGCCACGGTGATCCCTTCTGGAATCATTTCATCTGCTGGCGTTAATGCGTTATGAAATGGCATAAGTTCTTCTTTACGATTGCTGTCAATCCATGCCATCGGACAAGCAATCATCATCATTTGAGCTTGGCGCATTTTTTCATAAAGACGATAACGGTAGTCTTTAGAATGAGAACCGATCGAAATACCATGGATCGCAACCACTCGCCCTTGCATACCATGTTCAATCGTTTTATCGCAAAGCTGTTCGGTTTCTTTTTCCGTCGGGGTGTTAAATTGATCCACATGTACATGGCACATAATACCGCGTGATTTCGCTGCCTCAAGTAGAATATCCATCGCTTCTAACCCTTTACCGTAGTCCAATTCGTCACGATAAGGCAAACCGCCGATCATATCGACCATATCCGCACCAATATCAAACCACTGTTTCGCGACAGGATCAATCACACCTTTTAAGGTCTGATTCGCAAATTTCAGTACGATATCATTTTTATACACTTCACGCGCTCGGTGTGCTGCGATAATCGCCCGGTCTTCACACACCGGATCAATATCCACAAAGGTCCCAAATGCTGTTACCCCTTGAGAAATCATTAATTCAATCGCTTGACTAAAACGCGCATAATAATCTTCAATGCTTGAATTACGCTTTACTTCATCAACCAAATCCCATTTTTGTTGCAAATTGGCAGTACGATAAATATTGATCTTTTCAGGCGTCATCGTAAATGCGCGATCAGCATGCGCATGGGCATTAACCCAGCCGCCTTTTTTGATAATTTCATCTCGGATATAGGATTTCAGGGTAGGAATTAAGTTATTCATAATCACCTCAGATTGTGAAACTAAGCGAACGAAAAGCAGCCAAATCGTAGATGGAAAGAGATAAGAAATTCAGATTAATCAAAAATAAAAGACTGGCACGACACAATAATAAACCCCTTGTGTCTGTGTAGTTGGGAATGTTATGAAAAATTCTCAGATTTTTAATTAATAACATTTGGTATCTAGTCCTGTCTTGGCACTAGGTGGATAGTATAGTGACTTGCCACAAAAAAATATAATTGGTTTTGGCTATTGATTTCTTGAGTATAATCAAAAAAGTGCGGTAAAAAATTTTTCTTTTTTCACCGCACTTCGCATATTAAGCCTTTATCGTTAGCGCATCGTCACAAATTCTTCTGAACCGGTTGGGTGAATAGCAACCGTATTATCAAAATCTGCTTTTGTTGCACCCATTTTAATGGCCACGGCAAACCCTTGAATCATTTCATCGACACCAAAGCCAATACCATGTAACCCCACAATTTTTTCATCTTTGCCTACACATACTAACTTCATGCGACAAGGCTGACGATGTTGTGTCACAGCAGTATACATGGCCGTAAAGCTGGATTTATACACTTTCACATTGTCTGCGCCATATTGTTCAATGGCTTGTGGTTCTGTTAGTCCCACCGTACCTATCGGCGGGTGGCTAAATACGACCGTTGGCACTAAATTATAATCTAAGTGTTCATTCGGTTTATTATTAAATAAACGTTCAGATAAACGACGACCTGCGGCAACCGCAACCGGCGTTAACTCTATTCCACCCTCAATAATATCTCCAACGGCATAAATATTAGGCACGTTAGTATTTTGGAATTTGTCCACTTTAATATAGCCACGTTCGTTGGTTTCCACGCCGGCTGCTTGTAAATTAATCACATCAGTTGCGGGTTCACGCCCAATCGCCCAAATGAGTGTTTCAACTGTTTGTTCACGACCATCGGCTAATTTCAACGTTAAAGAACCATCTGCGTTTTTTACCACTTCTTCAGGCGTGGAATGGGTATGTAGTTTAATACCATCTTGTTCTAACACCTCAAGTAAAGTTTCGACAATTAAAGGATCTTGGTTACGCAATGGCGCATGTTGACGCACAAATAAATGGCTTTCTACCCCAAAACTATTTAAAACACCAGCTAGCTCTACAGCGATATAACCCGCCCCCACAACTGCGACACTTTTTGGTAATGTATCCAATGCAAAAACACCATCAGAATCAATTCCATATTCTGCACCAGGAATATTTGGACGAGAAGGACGACCGCCTGTCGCAATTAAAATATGATCAGCTGTAACACGCTCTGTTCTACCATCAGCATATTTCACCTCAACAGTTTTACTATCAACAAAAGTGGCAAAACCATTTAATACATCGACATTATTTTTGCCTAACACATTGCCATAAGAGGTGTGAATACGTCCGATATAAGCTTGTCGGCTTTCAACTAACTTAGCAAAATCAAAATTATTTACCTTAACATCAAAGCCATAATCAGGCGCATAACGATGAATCGCTTCTGCAATTTGTGCGCCATAAAACATCACTTTTTTAGGCACACAACCGACATTAACACAAGTCCCACCTAAATATTTGGCTTCCACAATGGCACATTTTTTTCCATAACTTGCAGCACGGTTAATTGACGCGATTCCACCGGAACCACCACCAATCGCTAAATAATCATAATGTTTAGTCATATTATTATCCTTTTTTCAGGTTCAAAAATTTTTTCTATTCTGCGGCAAAAGCGCTATAAAGACAACCAGTCCAATTAAATTAGTTTAATCGGTTTTATCAATATATCTCCAGAAAATCCTTCAAATCTGACCGCACTTTCATTTAAAAAGTAAATGATAAACACATAAAACTCTTAAATTTACAATTAATATTATTAACTTACATTTTGATTTATGTTAAAAATATAGCGGTGTTTTCTACCTTGCTTTCTCAATCAATAAAAATAAGCGCTTGTGAGGGAGAAAATACTCAAAATAATGAGTCATACAATTTTATAACTATAGGAAAAAATATGAAAAAACTCTGTCTTATCGCGAGTGTAGCTTTGCTACAAATGAATATCGCCTCCGCTTCACCAGTAGAATATACTTTGGGTGGCGAATGGTATAAAGAGACCTATCGAGAATATGTTCAAGGTAATGAAAGATTTATGCAACAACGTGGCAATCTCTGGTCTTTTAATGGCGCAGTCAAATACAATTTCAATCAACAACACTCCCTTAAACTTGCTGGACGCTATTCTAAAGGTAAAATCAATTATATTGGCGGTGTTAATGGTGATGAAGAAAATCCAGAAGGCTCCCCTTACGGCTCCGTCACTCAGAAAGGCGCTCCCCGTAATAGCTTTGATATCCGCTTAACCTATCAGTACAGCATGCCTGTGTACCAAGACATTAGCGCGTTTATTGAGCCTGGTTTCGGTTATCGGGAACTGAATGATCACAGTACGAGAATTCAGCACGATGATTACGATCGTAAAAACAAATTATTCTACGCGCATTTAGCTGTCGGCATGGTTATCCCTTTCGCTACAAATTATGAATTTACCCCTCGTGTCGCTTATAATCAGCTCATTCGTGGTAAACAATATTCATATATGGAATCAACCATTGTCAATAAGCAAAGAAATGGTAAAGGTGTTGAAGTGGATTTATTGGTGTCAGCTCGTCTGCCTTATGATACAAAATTGACATTCGGTCCATTCTATCGAGGCTGGAAAGTATTTGACTCTAACGAAGCTGAGGAGATTTTTGAGCCTAAAAACTATACACACGAAGTCGGCGTGAAAGTGACTTATACTTTCTAAGCCTATATAACGTTTGAATTACGACCTAACACCGGGCGCGGCAAAACCGCACCCGGTTACAAGCTTTATTTCTCACCATGTCCATGATATGCCGCGTAGTAAATATGATAAATATCCTCTTGAGTTAAACGTAATGGGCTACGTTCAAGTAAACGGGTTTGCTTCATAGCCTCAGCTGTCAATGTGCTCAGTGCAGATTCTGGAATATTAAATGCCTGAATACTGTTTGCAATTCCGACGGCATGCACCAGCTGTTCTAATTCTTGAATACATTTTATTGCCGCCTCTTGGGTTGAAAGTGAGCCGATATTAAATCCCATTGCCTGATAAATATCTTTCAACTTTGACTCACAACTTTTAGCAATATATTTCATCACATACGGCAGTAATACCGCGTTAGATTCGCCGTGAGAAACATGAAATTGTCCACCTAAAGGATATGCTAATGCGTGCACAGCGGCACAACCGGCATTAAAAAAAGCCAAGCCAGCCAAATAACTCCCATAACTCATATCAATTCTAGCTTGTTTGTTATTTCCCTCACGAACGGCTGTTAATAAGGAACCTGCGATAAGCTTAATCGCTTGTAGTGAGAACCCCTCACTTATCGGAGTAGCATTGACTGATACATAAGATTCTATCGCATGAGTCAAGGCATCAATCCCTGTCGCCGCAGTAATTTTGGCAGGAACAGAAACCGTCAATTCCGGATCGACAATCACGACATCAGCCAATAAATAATCATGTACAACCGCATCCTTTGTGCTAGCTAAAGATAATACGGAAATATTTGTGACTTCTGAGCCTGTTCCAGATGTGGTGGGAATGAATATTTTAGGCAGCCCTTTCGATTGAAACTGTTTTTTCGCCGTTAAATTTAAATAATCAGCGACTTGCCCTTCTTGAGTGGCCAATACCGCAACCAATTTTGCCAAATCTAAAGCGCTTCCACCACCCAATCCAATCACTAAATCAGCAGTATGTGCACGGGCAAATTTAACTAAATTCTCAGCACTCTCAATAGGTGGTTCAGGTACCACATCACTATTTACTATGCATGCAATGTGTTTTTCATTTAACATATCCACGATCTTTTGGCTCAAACCATTTTGAACTAAAAATGGATCCGTAATGAGCAGTACGGTCTTCGCACCAAACTTAATCACCTCGTCAGGCAAAGCACTTAAACTTCCCCACCCATGAATATTTTGGGGAACAAATGTTGTTTTAATCATTACCCTCTCCTTCTAATTGTTTATCATGATCTTTAGTAAAGGTATAATCCACTTCCCCTTTAAAAAAATCTCGACCAAAAATCAATCCACACAATAAAATGCCAGCAGCAAACGCCCAACCCGCGCCTTTGATACATAAGATGGCAGCAACAATGCCCGCTATACCTAAGTCCTTACCACACTTCGCTTCTAATACCCCTATTTTCATATTGACATAGCCCTGAATCAATAAAGTTAATGCTAACGCAATACCTAAAATAGGTTCCACCAAACTCACTATGGGCATTAATAACAACCCAGTATTCGTTCCCCAACGGAATGAACCAATTCCACCAAAGAATGAATCCATTGCTTGACGGCCTTTTTTCCAACGCTCAATCATCACTACTTGCATTGCAGACCAAATCGGCCCGCACATAGTCACATCGGGCCCAACAATACTCATAATAGTATTACGCCCTCCAAAAATAAGATGAGCGCGACTCGATTTATATTTCACCACTTCATCAGTACGCACTGCCTGTCCATCTGCAACCAGTGCTTTATTTTGTAAAATATCACCAAACAACACGATATAAGTCGCTAATACTGTGGGAATTGCTGTAATAAACATGGAAATAGGAGGAAATCCAATGCCAAAAATCGTATATTGCTCCCACAATGTTTTAAAATCCGGTTGAGAAAATCCCCATTTAATGTCAGGCCATTTCGCCTCTCCAAAAAGCGGCGCAATGATAACCGCTAGTAAAATAATCGGAAAAATGCCTAATTTGCCAATGGTGTTTAATACTGAAAAACGCTGTTGTAGTTGCGCAAAATGTGCCGAGTAAAGTAGATAGAAAGCAATACCTACCGCAATACTGATGGACCAAGGAAAACTTTCAAAACGTCCTCCGACTTGGAAAATTGAGATAATAGCGGCTAAACCCGCGCCAATAATGATCCCTGATTTTATTGCAGATGGAATAAGACGAACAATTTTAGAAGCCAATCCTGTTGCCCCTAAGAAAATAGATAAAATGCCTAGCATCATTTGGAAAGCGATTAATGAATGAATACGCTCCGGTCCTTCCGGAAACTGCTGACAATATATCATGATCAAAGGAATCGCTGGGGTGATCCAACCTGGTACACAAGGATCACCAAGTAAATGGTGAGCTAGATAAAATAGTCCATTCAATACAATAATTGCAAGTGCCACTTCAAATGGCATTCCAAGCAATTGGGTTAATAATGGAATTGCTGCTAAATCAACCGCACACATCAATAGACCTTGTAAATAATCAGGCCATTCAAAGCGGTAATGAATAAAAGGCAAACGAATTTGAAATGGTCCGAAAGGAATATAAGGTGCGGGCTCTCCAGACTTGCGTGTTTTCCACTGGGCAAAAACTCTCATGTTCGACTCCTAATAATTAAATAGATTTCACTAGGAACAAAAGACAGCATATTGTTAACCTTACTGTTAGCCATTAATGAATACGAATTCACAAAATGGTTACGTATTCACAATAAGATACAAAAAAGTTTAGTCAACATTTTTTTAACATTTGTTATTGATTGTATTGCTGAGTACTACCACGTGTGTATAAAGAAACGGGTAAGGTGATGGAAAATTCATCTAGCTTATCTTTATGTTCAATCATCTCAATGAGTTTTTGAATAGCCAATAAGCCGAGACAAGTATTATTTTCGGCCCCCACTGTGGTTAATTGCACTAGATAATTGCCACTTAAATCCACATTATCAATGCCAATAATACTGATGTCTTCGGGAATTGATACCCCCAAAGAAATTAAGATCTCCATTGCGGCAATTGCCATTGCATCTGTTGCTGCACAAATTGCACTTGGTAATCGCTTGGTTTGATATAATTTGGTCAACAATTTGCGTAAGTCAGGCTGATCTAATTGTTTATAATTAATCGTCCTCACGTTGAGTTTGGAAGAATTCGGTTGTTTTTTCAACCATTCATAATGCTGTTTAAAGCCTATAAAACGATCACGAAAAGTACTCACTACATCTGAGGCGCCAATCCACAAAATATCAGTATGCGCCAAATCCACTAGGTGTTGTAACGCTTTTCGCCCAGCTGCAATATTATCAATTTCAACAAAATGCCTTGCTGTTGAATGGCGACGATTAAAACTAATAAAAGGCAGGTTCAATTTCTTTAATTGTTCAACAATAGGATCATCTAATAAAACACAAGACATGATTAAGCCGTCGATTTTGTGGCTTAACGCTAATTCATAAATATGCTGTGCATTATCTATAGTCGAAAAATGGACATTTACCTTATAACCCAAAGTAGTTGCATACTGAATAATTCGAGAAGTCGTGTCCACATAAAAAGGATTGTGCAACGGGCCAGAGATTAACGAGATAGTATATGTACGTTTGGCAACCAAATTACGCGCATTTTCATTACGCACATAACCTAACTCTTGTATCACTTGTAATACTTTATCACGAGTTTTTGCTTTCACTCGCTCAGGCGTATTCAGCACTCGGGAAACCGTTGTTTGTGAAACGCCTGCTCTTTTAGCCACATCTTTTGATGAAAACATGACAGCCTCACCATTACTCAGGCGTAATCCAGTTTACTGTCCAACTCCCTGTTTCTGGCGCTAAAAGTGCGGTTAAATATGGTAGAATTTTTTTCATTTGACTTTCTAATTGCCAAGGCGGATTAATCACAATCATACCACTTGCCGTCATGCCTTTTTGATCGCTATCAGGACGAACTGCCAGCTCAAGCTGTAAGATTTTACGAATACCTGTGGATTCCAGCCCTTTAATCATACGTTTAATTTGCTGGCGCAATACAACGGGATACCAAATGGCATAAATTCCTGTGGCAAAACGTTTATATCCTTCTTTGATTGCTTCTACGACTAATTCATAATCCTCTTTCAGTTCATAAGGCGGATCAATGAGCACTAACCCTCTACGTTCTTTAGGCGGTAATGTTGCTTTTAATTGCTGAAAGCCATTATCACGTTTTGTCGTCACATTCTTAAACTGACTAAAATTATGACGCAATAAAGGAAAATCTGTTGGGTGTAGCTCTGTTAATAACGCATGATCTTGCTGGCGTAACAATGTGGCAGCAATCAATGGTGAACCGGCATAATATCGCAACG
This sequence comes from Conservatibacter flavescens, assembly GCF_002795425.1. GTDB lineage: Bacteria > Pseudomonadota > Gammaproteobacteria > Enterobacterales > Pasteurellaceae > Conservatibacter > Conservatibacter flavescens. The sequence continues at coordinate 47,666 of NZ_PHHA01000018.1, read as the reverse complement.
TCTGGCTACCATTGAGTTTTCTGATTAATTGTATATAGCGCTCAACCTCTTCCGGCATATCCTTTTGCGCCCATAACCGCCCAATTCCTTCTTTAAATTCTGCCGTTTTCTCAGCTTCTTCACTAAAAAGGCGATAGCGCCCCACGCCCGCATGCGTATCGAGGTAATAAAAACCTTTTTCTTTTTGTTGTAAACTCTCAATAATTAACATTAAAGTAATATGTTTGAGTACATCTGCATGATTGCCTGCATGAAAACTGTGACGATAGCTCAGCATGATAGCCCTTAATAATAAAATAAATTTGTAAAATTCTACCGCACTTTTTAGCAAATGAGAATCATGGACTTCCTCCTATTTGAATGCACATAAATTCTCCTTGCCTTGTTATATAAACAAGTATATAATGAATCTATCTTATAAAAATAAATAATTGTTAGGTTGTTCAATTTGAGTTGGTATAAATTCATCCCCCACGAATTTATGCCAACTTTTTTTATTGGACTTTTGATGATTCATTAAAAATCCTTTAGACTAATGCAAAATAGCCAAATACTAGAGGGATATTATGAATAACATTGCGCTTGAACAGCTGCTTGATCAAAAATTAAATGCAAATAGTATCAAAGATTATGCGCCAAACGGTCTACAAATTGAAGGCAAAACAGAAGTCAAAAAGATCATCACAGGCGTGACCGCCAGCCAAGCATTAATTGATTATGCCGTTAGCCAAAATGCCGATGCCATTTTAGTTCATCATGGCTATTTTTGGAAAAGTGAAAACCCATGTATTCGAGGAATGAAAGGCAAACGGATTAAAACCTTATTGCAGCATGAAATAAACTTATATGCCTATCATCTGCCTTTAGATATACACCCTGAGCTTGGTAATAACGCTCAACTTGCTCAGCTATTAGGTATTGAAAACTTAAAACCGTTGGAAGACACAACTAATAGTATTCCTATGTATGGCGAGTTAACTGCTCCAATAACAAGTGAAGCTTTTATCCAACGAATTGAGCAAAAATTACAACGTACCCCCCTTGTGTGTTGTGATGCTGGCCCAACTTTAATTAAAACTATTGGTTTATGCACCGGTGGAGGACAAGGCTATATTGATCTTGCTGCGGCTAAAGGACTCGATGCTTATATTACGGGAGAGGTTTCCGAACAGACCATTCATTCCGCCCGTGAACAAGGCATGCATTTTTTTGCGGCTGGACATCATGCTACAGAGCGTTATGGCATCAAAGCGCTTGGTGAATGGCTCGCTGAGCAGTACCACTTTGATGTGGAATTCAAAGATATTGATAATCCTGCATAGACAAAAATAGAGATTAATTGACAAAAAAATATGATTAAAATTTGACATTGTTAATAGAGTTTGACTATCATGAGGACATCTAGCAAATAAATTCTATCTATTTTCTAGAAAAGAAATGTATATGAAAGACAACCAAAGGGGAAATTATGAGTCAATTCGATAAAAAACGTGATGCCTTATTAGATGAAATTCGTGATATTTTAGCTAATGCGGAAGAATTATTTGATGACCAAAAACAATCAGGCGAAGCTGAACTCAAAAAATTGAAAGATACCCTAAACTCGCGTATTGGTCGCGCAAAAGAACAGTTCAGCAATTTACAGCAAGATGCGGTAGCTGGAGCGAAACAAGTGGCAAAACAAACTGATGCTATTGTTCAAGACAATCCTTATAAAGCTATCGGTATTGCTGGGGTTATCGGCTTATTATTAGGTGTTTTAATCAGCAAAAAATAAGCTTTTTAAGTTATGTTTTAGGCGTAAGATAACTAAAACGACTTTATATCTAAACAAATGGGCGAACTCAGTTCGCCCAATCTTTATTGTTACTCGTGACAGCCTTTGAGGGAATCCTATGCAAGCTATTCAAAATATTAAAGTGGGTATAAAAAACATTCTCATTACGACGCTTGAGCTAGCACAAGTTCGCCTAGATATGGCTCGTATTGAGTTAAGCCAATTAAAAGAACGTTTAATTATTACCCTTATTTCCGCACTTATCTTAGTGGTATGTTTGCTGATTGCATTAATGAGTGGGCTGTTTGCGGTTAATGCTTATATTACCGATCCACAACAAAAATTCATTGTATTCAGTGCTATCTGTGGTGGTGGCGTATTCATTGCATTCATTTTATTCCTCGTCATCTTAAATTCTCTTAAGAAACAACGTACATTTATGCAAAATACCCTAGAGGAAGTAAAATTAGATATTGCAACATTAAAACAATTAGCTGATAAATCATCACATAGTAATTAATTGGTAAGGAGGCGACAATGAAAAACCAACTGACCGAAGAAAAAGAGCTATTAATCATGAAAGGCGATGCTTTACGCATGAAATTATTAGCACAAAGCCAACATACTCGCCGCAATGTATCTCAGCCTTTTGCAGGGATAAAAAATTTAGGCTTAAGTTTTTCAAATCCACTTATTCGAGCATTACTTTTTGCCTTACTCAAACGCAAATTATTGACGGTTAAAGGATTAAGCTATTCCGCACTTGGATTAACGGCTCTTTACTTACTCGGAAACAGACAGAAATAAAAACAAACAACGCAATCCTGCTGAAAAATCAAGGTCTGATTTGCGTTATTTGTTTTTTGCCTTATACTAAGCAAAATCTTCTCCACTAATCATTTAGGATATATTATGGGTTTCTTAACAAATAAACGAATTCTTATTACTGGTCTTGCGAGCAATCGTTCTATTGCATACGGCATTGCTGCTGCCATGAAACGTGAAGGCGCTGAACTTGCGTTCACTTATTTAAATGATAAATTAAAACCACGCGTTGAAGAGTTTGCCAAAGAATTTGATTCTAATATTGTTTTGCCGTTAGATGTTGCAACCGATGAAAGCATTCAAAATTGCTTTACTGAATTAAGCAAACATTGGGATAAGTTTGATGGTTTTGTTCACGCTATCGCTTTTGCACCAGGTGATCAATTAGATGGCGATTATGTTAATGCTGCAACCCGAGAAGGTTATCGCATTGCTCACGATATTAGTGCATATAGTTTTGTTGCTATGGCACAAGCTGCACGTCCATTTTTAAATCCAAATGCAGCCCTATTAACCCTGACTTATTTAGGGGCTGAACGCGCTATTCCAAATTATAATGTAATGTGTTTAGCGAAAGCTTCTCTTGAAGCCGCTACGCGTGTTATGGCAGCAGATCTAGGTAAAGATGGTATTCGCGTTAATGCGGTATCTGCAGGTCCAATCCGTACACTTGCCGCCTCTGGCATCAAAAACTTTAAGAAAATGCTGTCAGCTTTTGAGAAAACGGCTGCACTACGTCGCACCGTTACCATTGAAGACGTTGGTAATTCCGCTGCGTTCCTATGTTCTGATTTAGCTTCAGGCATCACTGGAGAAGTCGTGCATGTTGATGCTGGATTTAGCATTACCGCAATGGGCGAATTAGGCGAAGAGTAATTTGCTCAATATTGATTATTTTCAAAGGGCGGTCCCCACCGCCCTATTCCATTTATATTAACTTTCCATAGCAATAACATGTTTCAAAACAATCCCCTATTAAGTCAACTTAAACAACAAATTCGCGAAAGTAAACCCCATGTAGAAGGTGTCGTAAAAGCTTCCGACAAAGCTTATGGCTTTCTTGAGTGTGAAAAGAAAAGCTATTTTATTCCGCCAATGGCAATGAAAAAGCTAATGCATGGTGATAAAATTAAAGCGGTAATAGAAACCATTAATGACAAAGAACAAGCTGAACCTGATGCGTTAATTGAAGCTATGCTCGATCGCTTTATTGCGAAAGTACGCTTTAACAAAGAAGGCAAATTGCAGGTTATCGTCGATCATCCAAATATTAATCAACCCATAGGCGCAAATTGTGCTAACCCTATCAAAAAAGAGCAATTAAAGGAGGGAGATTGGGTTGTCGCTCGCTTAAAAACACACCCTTTACGTGACGATCGTTTCTTCTTTGCGCAAATTGAACAATTTATTTGTGCAGCTAACGATGATTTTGCGCCTTGGTGGGTCACATTAGCACGCCACGAACAATCCCGCTATCCGGTAGAAGGCCAAGACCACTATGAAATGTTAGATCAACAAACTCGTGAAGATCTGACCGCACTTCATTTTGTGACTATCGATAGTGAAACAACAAAAGATATGGATGATGCGTTATATATTGAACCCATCACAAATAACGGCACGCAAACAGGTTGGAAATTAATTGTCGCAATTGCTGATCCAACTGCTTATATTGCCCTTGATTCGCAAATTGAACAAGATGCTAAGCAGCGGTGTTTTACGAATTACTTGCCTGGCTTCAATATTCCTATGCTACCACGCGAATTATCGGACGAACTCTGTTCATTGGTAGCCAATGAAACACGCCCCGCCCTTGTCTGTTATATTGAAACAGATTTAACTGGCAATATCTCTGCTAAACCCGTTTTTGTATCCGCATTTGTGCAATCCAAAGGGAAATTAGCTTACAACAACGTATCAAATTATCTCGAGCAACAACCAAATGCTTGGCAACCTGAACACCCCGATACTCAACAACAAATTGACTGGTTACATCAATTTACACTCGCACGTATACAATGGCGTAAAACACATTCGCTATTATTTAAAGAAAAACCTGATTACACTTTCCTGCTTGAAGATAATGGCAAAGTCAAAGAAATTAAAGCAGAGCATCGCCGTATAGCAAATCAAATCGTTGAAGAATCTATGATCATTGCAAACATTTGTGCCGCATTATATTTAGACGAACATGCACATTGCGGTATCTTTAATACCCATGCTGGATTTGATAAAAAAAATCTACCTGCTGTACAGCAATTTTTATTAAACCAATTAGCCAATGATGAAAATCGGGAGGCATTAACAGAACGTTATTCACCGGAAAATCTTTCTACCCTAGCTGGCTATTGCCAAATGCGTCATGACATAGAGCCAATAGCGGGAGACTATCTTGAATTACGTTTACGTCGTTTTCTCACTTTTGCAGAATTTAAAGCTGAACTCGCGCCACATTTTGGCTTAGGTTTAACAGGCTATGCCACTTGGACCTCCCCTATTCGCAAATATTCGGATATGGTTAATCATCGCTTAATTAAAGCTTGTCTCACTCAGCAACCTTGTCAAAAGCCGAATGAGCCTATATTAGCACGTTTGCAAGAAGCACGAAAACAGAATCGCTTAGTGGAACGTGATATTGCTGATTGGCTATATGCGTTATATCTACAAGACAAACTTGCTCTTTCACCAGAGTTTGAAGGTGAAATACAAGATGTGAGTCGTGGTGGTCTACGTGTTTTATTATTAGAAAATGGCGCTAGCGTTTTTGTACCCGCGTCAAGCTTACATAACAACAAAGAAGAAATCACCATCAATTCTGACGAACTCGCTTTCTACATAAAAGGAGAGCGCGCTTATAAAATTGGTGATATTGTGAAAATAAAATTAACCGAAGTGAAAGTTGAAACTCGTAGTATTATTGGTCACATTATATAGTCAAATCAATTCGGCCTGAGACAAAGAAACAAGCCGAATTGAAAACCTATTTAAACTCAGTAAGGCAAGGAAACTTGCCTTATTTTATCTCACTAATTGCAAAAACGCCTCTTCACTCAATACCCTAATCCCTAATTCATTCGCCTTTGTCAATTTAGACCCCGCATTATCACCGGCAATCAAAAAATCCGTTTTTGCCGACACACTACCCGTCACTTTACAACCTAACTGTAATAAGATCTCTTTTGCCTCACTACGTCCCATTTGGCTTAATGTGCCTGTTAATACCACAGTTTTGCCTTTCAGTGGATTATCATCGATCTCTTTTGTTTCTACATCCGCCCAATGAACACCTTGCGCAATCAAATCATCTACTACGGCGACGTTATGTGGCTCTTGCCAAAACAAATAAATATGGTTCGCGACAACATCTCCCACATCAGAGACCTCTTTTAATGTGTCAATATCTGCTTGGCGAAGTGCGGTTAAATTTTTGAAATAATTTGCCAAGTTTAATGCCGTACTTTCCCCCACTTCTCGAATACCTAAGGCAAAAATGAAACGAGCCAATGTCGTCTGTTTTGCCTTTTCCAAACTGGATAACGCATTTTCTGCTGATTTCTGCCCCATACGCTCCAAGCGCATTAAGGTTGTCAAATCCAACTTAAACAAATCTGCTGGCGTATGAATGAGTTCACGCTCTACAAGCTGTTCAATCAGTTTTGCCCCAACACCATCAATATCCATAGCTCGACGAGACACAAAATGTTTTAGCGCCTCTTTACGCTGTGCCGCACAGATTAATCCCCCTGTACAACGCGCCACTGCTTCACCATCAATACGCTTAATAATCGAACTACACACAGGACAGTATTGAGGAAATACAATAGGTTTTGCATCAGTTGGGCGGCGCTCATGAATTACCCCCACAATTTGAGGAATGACATCGCCTGCTCGACGGATAACCACAGTATCACCAATGGCAATATTTAAACGTGCAATTTCATCACCATTATGTAATGTCGCATTACTTACTGTCACTCCCGCGACAAACACAGGCTCAAGCTTCGCCACAGGCGTAATCGCCCCTGTTCTGCCTACCTGAAATTCAACATCCTTTAATACCGTTAATTCCTCTTGAGCAGGAAACTTATACGCTATCGCCCAACGCGGCGCTTTCGAGATAAAACCAAGACGTTCCTGTAACGCAATATCATTAATTTTTAGCACGGTTCCATCAATGTCGTAACCTAATTGTGTACGTTTTTCACCAATAACCCGATAAAAACTCAGCACCTGATCGACACCTTGGCATAATTGAATTTCTGAATTCACTGGAATACCAATAGATTTCAACCATTGCAAACGTGCATAATGAGTATCAGGCAAACTCACCCCCTCTACAATCCCAATGCCATAAGCATTTAAAACCAACATACGCTGACGAGTAATACGAGGGTCTAATTGACGTAATGACCCTGCAGCCGCATTACGAGGATTAGCAAACGTTTTTTCCCCTTTTGCTAACGCTTTTTCATTTAGCTGTTCAAATCCCATATGCGGCATAAATATTTCCCCTCGCACTTCTAAACGATGCGGCGGATGCTCTGTTAATAATTGCAGAGGAATATTACGAATTGTGCGAATATTTAGGGTAATATCTTCCCCTGTAGTACCATCGCCTCTCGTTGCTGCTTGAACCAATTTACCATCTACATATAAAATACTCACCGCTAATCCGTCGAGTTTAGGCTCACAACAAAAAGTCAAATCTGTCGTATCCACATTAATTCTATCTTGAATACGTTTTACGAAAGCTAAAAAGTCTTCATCAGAAAAGGCATTATCCAAAGATAACATCGGAATTTCATGACGAACTTGTGCAAAACTCGCGAGGGGTTTCGCGCCTACTCGTTGGGTTGGAGAATCTGCCGTGATAAGTTGAGGATAATTCTGTTCGAGTTGTTTTAACTGGTTCATCATGCGATCATATTCCGCATCAGGAATGATTGGGTTATCTAGCACATGATATTGATATTCATGATAGCGCAAGGTTTCGCGCAATTGTTCACACTGTTGTTGAATTTGATTAAAATCTGACATAGGAAAAACTCTATAAAAACAAACCGCACTTTTAAGTGCGGTCAACATTCACATATTTTTTAATATTGGGTAAACCGTGTTAAATAACGTGTTTTGGTTTCTTCTGTAAACAGCTCTTGTTCTTCATCTAACACAAAGCCCCCCAAGCGCTCAGCCAGCTGTTTCGCATCTTGGTACATATAGAGGAAATTCATACGATCTTTTGCTGTGCTTGATAACTGCATAAAAAACACAATACCAATTGTACTGAACTCCGCCATTGCCCCTAAGTCAAAAGTGCCCGGTTGACGAATATTCGCCACGCTGTACACAACGGGTGTCGCAACGGTATCCACATGACGATTGAAAATTCCTTCTTCACTGAAAACAAAGCCTAGCTCTTCTAAGGCGAGGGCCAAGTGTGAACCATAAAACTCTCGATTTTCTGGCGAAACGACATAAAGCACAACAAAATCTGGTGTCTCATTCACCGCTTTTTTCATCGGCTCTGAAGCAGCTGGCGCATCCATAGTCGGTTGTCGTGTGACACTTGGTTCTGTCGTATAATTCGTTGCTTGCCCTGCAGTCTGTGAGGCCTGAGCTAACTGCTCACGAAGTATGGTCGAAGAAGTATTGATTCCCTCATTTTCATCCACTTGCGCCTCAATATCCGCAATAGAGCGATAGCCTAAATTTTCTCCTTGTGTAACAGGCATGGTATAAACAGGATTGGATTCCTGTGTCATCGTCTCACCAGGCAAACTAATTTTTATTTCGTTTACGGCTTGTTCTACAGATTTAGAAGATGAACTCGGGTATTCATAGTGTGGAGCACGCTTAACCTCCGAGATATCCTCATCAAAATTTAGACCTTGTTGTACCGGTTGTGAAGCCACTTCCTGTGATATAACAGGTTGTTGAATTGGCGAGGTTGTTTGTAATGGGACCTCTTGATTATGTAATTGTGCTGCACGTTGTACAGGCACGCCAGTTAAAGGATCATGCCCGCTATTTTGCGAATGATGCTCTATACGCCCATCACGTGTGAAAGTATTTGCGTTTTTGAAAAATTGCGTTTTTTCGCGGCGATTTGACCATAAACCATGGGCAACTAAAATTACTAAAGCGAGTACGCCTAATATAATTAAAATCGTGTTTAAATCCATTACTCACCCAATCTCATATTGTGATATGCCAACCGTTTTTAACAAAATGATTCTTCATTTGTCAACACGGCACGTTGAATGTAAGCTTAACATAATTCTTATGTAGGTGATAGCGCTTGTCATTGAAAATCTCTTTTTTGCCTACATATATAAAGCAGCATTGATTCTTGTCTATTAAGGAGCATTTTGTGCTAACACAAATGAAATTAGGGATCCATTATTTTGCCCAAGGTTGGCAACTGATCACCCAAAAAGGGTTGCGTCGCTTTGTCATTATGCCTATTTTACTTAATATCTTAATTTTAAGTGGTATTTTTTGGCTATTTATCAGTCAAGTTTCTGTTTTTATCGATTGGGTCATTGATTATATGCCATCGTGGTTGGAATGGCTGAGTTCTATCATTCTTATTTTATCTATCTTGATGATTTTACTCTTCTTCTATTTCATTTTTAACACTGTTTCCGGTTTTATTGCAGCGCCCTTTAACGGATTACTCGCGGAAAAAGTGGAAAAAATGCTCACAAACGAAGATTTCTCTACTGGAAATACCCTTGATTTTATTAAAGATATTCCACGTATGCTCGGGCGTGAATGGCAAAAACTTGTTTATAGCCTCCCTAAATTTATTGGTCTATTCTTATTAGGGTTTGTGCCTGGTATAGGGCAAACCATTGTGCCCGTACTGGTATTTTTATTTACCGCCTGGATGCTCGCCATTCAATATTGTGATTATCCTTTTGATAATCATAAAATCTCTTTTATCAAAATGCGCGAGGAACTGTCTAATAAGCGCACGCTGAATATGACATTTGGTGGGTTAGTCTCCCTTTGTGCATTTATTCCATTAATTAACTTTGTCGTGATTCCTGTTGCTGTCTGTGGTGCAACCGCTATGTGGGTAGATCATTATCGTGAACAACTCACTAAAAATGCTCAAAAATCTACCGCACTTCAAGAAGTTGGACAGGGAACCGATATAGTAAAATAACATTTAGTTATAAAATATAGCCAATAACTATTTTTTTAGACAAAACGCTTATGTTAAAAATACACTATCGAAAAAATTGCAAATATTATTTAGTTTAAGGAGACAATAATGACCATTTATGCAGATAATTCACTTACCATAGGAAATACCCCATTAGTACGTTTAAAAAACTTTGGGCAAAATGGTAATATTGCCGTTAAAATTGAATCTCGCAACCCTAGCTTCAGTGTAAAATGCCGTATTGGCGCCAATATGGTATGGCAAGCGGAAAAAGACGGTATTCTTGGACCAGGAAAAGAAATCGTAGATGCAACTAGTGGTAATACTGGGATTGCTTTAGCTTATGTTGCCGCAGCACGAGGATATAAAATCACACTTACCATGCCTGAGACGATGAGCCTTGAGCGTAAACGCTTATTAAAAGGCTTAGGCGTTAACCTTGTGTTAACGGAAGGAGCAAAAGGCATGAAAGGCGCAATTGCCAAAGCGGAAGAGATTGCTGCTTCAGATCCGGCACGCTATGTCACCTTAAAACAATTTGAAAACCCTGCAAACCCAGCTATCCACCAACAAACTACAGGCCCTGAAATTTGGGCGGCGACAGAAGGTCAAATTGATGTATTAGTTGCTGGTGTAGGAACTGGTGGTACTATCACTGGCGTAAGCCGTGCGATTAAACAAGACAAAGGCAAAGCCATTCTTTCCGTTGCGGTTGAGCCTGCGGAATCTCCGGTGATTACGCAAACTTTAGCTGGTGAAGAAATCAAACCCGGCCCACATAAAATTCAAGGGATCGGTGCTGGATTTATTCCGAAAAACTTAGATTTGTCTTTGATTGATCGCGTGGAAACCGTAGACAGTGAAACCGCTGTTGCCTATGCTCGCCGTTTAATGGCAGAAGAAGGTATTTTAGGCGGGATCTCATCTGGCGCAGCCCTTGCTGCAGCAGATCGTTTAGCTAAACAACCTGAATTTGCTGATAAGCTTATCGTTGTAGTGCTACCATCAGCGTCAGAACGCTATTTAAGCACTGTATTATTTGACGGTATTGAAGCCTAATATTCAACATACTACACCATAATAAACACAAGCCCTAACATTGAGTTAGGGCTTTATTTTTGTGAGTTTGTTAGTTATCTAGATAATTCGTTTAGATTAAAACTCATAACGTAACCCCAAATTGAAATTACGACCCGGTGCGGAATAAGTATCTGCATTATTTGCGGTGAAACTTGATGCACTCGGACCTGCCGCAGCTGATGAACTTTGAATAGCAAAGTAAGAAATATCGGCCCAATTCCAATATTTTTTATTGAAAACATTATTCACATTGGCACTTAACGTTAAGTTCTTCAATGGTTTCCAATAAAAACCTAAGTCGACCAAATTGACATTGCGCGTTGGATTATAAATCTCACCATGAATATCTTTATCTGCTTTTGCCTTAATATGTGTTAACTGAACATTTGCCCCAAAGACTTCACGCTCATAGCCCAAACCGGCTTTCAATTTCAATGGCTGAATAGTATTGATGGGAAAAGTTTCATCTGCTTTTTTGGCTTTGCCTTTAGAATAGGCAATCCCACCATTCACATAAAATCCGTCCATAAAATGCCATTTTGCACTCGCTGTCACACCATAAATCTTCGCTTTTTCTAAATTTTCATATTGAATCAGCGGATTGTATGTTGCCGTTGCACGCGTTGTCCAATCAATAAAATGTTTATATAGGTTATAATAGCCGGAAATATCATATTGAACCGTCTCATTATGCCCTTTAAAGCCCAAGCTAAAATTGTTTGCAGTTTCGGCTTGTAAATTCCCATTCCCTACAACTGCATATTGTCGAATAACCCGACCACCTGCAATCACTGTATTACCGAATGATGAGGTAAGCTGCTGAGCTGATGGTGTTTTAACACCACGAGAATATTGAAAATATGGCTCAAAAAGCGGTGCGATTTTCCAATTTATACTGATTTTAGGTAAAAATTCCGTTTCACGCCGTGCTTTGACTTCTGCATATTGTTCTGCAGCTTGCACATACCCTGCTTTAGATGGGCGAATACGATAATGCAATACCCCCAAATGTGGTGTGAACACAAAGTTACCTATTGCTAGCTCATCTTCAATATATAAGTGAACTTTTTGCTGTGTTGTTTTCGCCACTGGCGCAAAAGACAATCCTGTTGAACACGTATTGCAATCCAATTGCCCCATAAAATCTGTTTGATGATAAGCCACACCATAACGCAATGTTTGCGGAATAGTGGTATCAATCAATGTCATTAAATTGCTACTTAATCCATAGGCTTTTTGGGAAAAAACGCCTTTCTCTACACGATTTGAACGTGCTGAGCTTCGCTGACGAAAGTTTTCAGTTTTCGCATTTTGGAAATAGAAATGGGTATCTACACGATTAACCCAGCCGCTGTCATTTTGATATTCGTGACTAAGCGAAGCTCTGGATCTACGATTTTTATCTTTCGTCACACCGGATAGTTGAATCCCCGTAGCACGATCAATCGATAACCCGTTAGATGAAAGTAATGCGGTATCTTTATTTTTTTGCTGATGTTCAAAAGTCAAATTGACTTTATTATGCTCATTTAATTGATAGCCATTTTTAACTAACACATAGCGATTTTTATAATCTGCTGGATTAGGTTTAGTTCGAGTTTCTCCCTCACCACCGATTTCCCCTTTATTTTTGGTCTCATGTCCTACTCTACCGGTCACAATGAGCAAACCTTCATAACGATCATTTTTAACTGCGCCACCAACTGCACCATATATTGAACGATCTACACTGCTATAACCGGTTGCCAAAAACCCTCCCAGATTGCCCGATTGGATTAAATCTTTTGCTTCAAGTGTGGCAAAATTGACACTATTCGATAATGTTTGAAAAGAGCCACCGTGTTTCACTGTTGCCGAACGAAGCGAAAGAGGTTCAAGGCTATTTGCGCCACCAAAATCCAATCCAAGCGTGTTAAATAATTTATTTTCTTGCGCTTCTGGCAAAGGTACACCATCAATACTGCTTGCTACTCGATTACCTTGTAAACCTCGTACATTAAAACCTTCATTACCAGTACGACTATTTTGTAAATCATTGACGCTAACCTCTAGACTATCCGCAAATAATGCTTTGGCATCTTGTGGTTGTTTTTTAGCAATTTGCGTTTGGATCATTTGATTTGGCGTATTTACCGTCGCCTGTACTTCAATCGTATCAAGTTCAACTGTCGTATCCGCAAATGCGGTAGTCAATGTACAAGCGGTGGTCACGAATATTGCAATTTGAGTCTTCTTTAACATGTTTTGATCCTATTTTAAATATGACGTTATGTTGTGAAAATCTTATTCTTTAATATGTTGATGTCCCTGATCTAAATGCACGAAACTCACTAAATCTTCACTACTCACCTGAAACGCTTTCCCAAAGCCTTTCACAAATAGACCTTGTTGCGGCTTTAAACTAAACAGTTTGAAATCCTCTAATTTAGCCAGTTCAAGTACAAGTTCACCATGCCGTGCTTTTAACGCAGCAATCACTTCTTCCCACTCTGGTGAATGGCGCGCTAAAATACGGGCTGTCGCATCAAAAGTCAGGCGACGCCGGGCAAAAATTTCACGACTTTCGCTTTCATCTTCAATCAACATTAAGGAAACTTTCGGCACTTCCTGTAAGTTACGAGCATGACGAGCTATTGTTGAAATTAAAATTTGATATTCTCCGTTATAAATCACAAAAGGCGCATAACTCACATTCGGATTCCCTTTTGCATCAACCGTTGAAAGCACAATAGTTTTGGCATTCTGTTTAAGTGCTTGAATTTCAGGTTCTAAACGATTTTGTAACACTTCTTGACGGTTTGTAGTCATCTTTCCTCCTTATTTAAAATGTTTAAACTTTTCGATTTGTTCTGGGAAGAGTTTGTGGTTTTCATCTCGCCCAAGATAAACTTTAAAAATCGTGTGTCCATTATGGGCAATAAAAGCAATGTTATAGCTCTCTTTGCCTCGAAATGGCAGGCTGATAAAAGCTATTTGAGCAATATTGTCCAGCTTTAAATGCCCATGTAACGCGCCTTCTTGGTGTTTCATATTTAAATTGTAATAACCACGTCCTATCACACCGCTTGGAAAACGATCTTTGATTTCAAAAATTGAGCCTTCTTTTTCAAGAATCGTCGTAAAAACACCCCAACCACTGATTTCCTTTAGGATCTCCTCCGCTCGTTCTGCCGGAAATACTCGGACAAATTCAGTCGGCAATGCCAGTAAAATCTCTCCCTCTGGACGATTAAACTCAGCGGCAATCTCTAAAGTTATCGCATTCGGGTTTTGAGCCAAATAATCGGCTACTTGTTGTGATAAATTCATAAAAACTCCTTTATTTTCTAATCGCAAAATTGGAATTGCGGAACGGCTTTAGCATAATGTGGTAAGCTTTTCATTTTCGCTTGATACCAACGGTAAATATTTTCTTCAGTCAATACTTCTACAGGTGTGCCTTGTGCCTGTAGTTTTTGCTCAGCAAGTAGAAAAATTTGATCACCAAATAACGCCGCTAAATTGAGATCATGCAAGATACAAAAGACCGTTAATCCTTGTTCTTGACTCAGTTTTTTCAGCAAACGCAAACAATGTTGTTGATGATAAAGATCAAAAGCAGACGTAGGTTCATCTAACATCAATAATTTACCATGCATGTTCTCAGACCAAATTTGTAATAATGCTCTGGCTAACTGAACACGTTGCTGTTCACCACCAGATAATTGACGATAGGTTTTGCCGACCAAAACATCACAATCGGTAAGTTGGATAATGGTATTAAACCATTTATCCACTTCATGTTTACGACGATGATAGCCCCCCATTCGCACAACATCTTCAGCTGAGAAAGGAAAATTTAATGCACCATGCTGCTTCATTACTGCTCGTCGCTCTGCAAGGGCTTTAGCGCTGTAATGGCTAATTTCCTGTCCATTTAATACACAGCGCCCCATATTCGGCGTCAAATAACCTGCAAGGAGACGAAGCAAAGTTGATTTACCCGCGCCATTCGGGCCGATAAGCACATTAAATGACCCAGCTTTTAAAACAAATGAGATATTCTGTACAATCCACTTATGCTGCAAAGCAAAATGAAGATGTTCGGCGATGAACAGATCATTCTTTTCTACAAATTCCGAGCTATTCATCAGTGAACCTCTTTATAACGCAATACTAACCATAAAAAGTAAGGCGCACCGATAAGGCTAGTAAGCATACCTACTGGCAATTCTGCCGGTGAAATGGCTATACGAGCCACAGTATCTGCAATCAACAATAAAATCGCGCCACACAATGCTGAAGCCGGTAATACCCAACGGTGATCAGCGCCCAATTTAAAACGCACAAGATGCGGAATCACCAAACCAATAAAACCAATCGCACCACTCACGGCAACAGAAACACCCACTAACAAAGCACCGATTAAAATTAACTGTTTTTTCAAACGAACCACCTCAATACCTAGATACAGCGCTTCTTCATCTCCTAACTGCAAAATATTTAATTTATTAGCAAGAGAGAAAGCATAAACACTGACAGGTAAAATGATACTGGCGGCAGCAATCAAGGGTTTCCATTGTGCTTGTCCAAGACTTCCCATTGTCCAAAGAGTGAATTGACGAAGTTGCTGATCGTTACTTAAATAAGTTAATACGCCAACACAGGCAAAACAAAGGGCATTCACTGCGATCCCTGCCAACAATAATTTATGGACTGACGCTTTTGAACGAACACTGAGTACATAAATCAGAATAGAGACAATCACACTACCAATAAAAGCCGCAATCATTGTGCTGTAAAGGACAAATTCAGTAGGCAGTAAACTTGGCATTAAAATTGCAATAGCGACTGCAAGCGCAGCGCCGCTATTTACTCCAATTAATCCCGGGTCAGCCATAGGATTATGAAATAGGCCTTGAAATAATGCCCCTGAAATTGCCAATGCGACTCCAACAATCACCGCCAATAAAATGCGAGGTAAACGAATATTAAACCAAATTTTCCATTGGCTCTCATTCCCACTCATACCTAATAGATCTTGCCAAGTCAGCGATAGCGCCCCTACATTGGTCGTAAATAACATCAATCCAAACAAGGCAAGAATTAAGCCAAACAACCAAATTTGCTGACTTTGCATTACTTCTTCACCTTTTCCGCAGCCATTCTAAGTTTTGCCATTTCTTTGGGAGTCGTTAAACCAAAAGACATCAAGGCAATATCTTCCACCACAACCAAATTTCTCTGCTTGCCTGCATTTGTGTGCAAAATTCCCGCTAACTCCCAAACTTTGTCTTCACCACCCAGCGCCTTAATGCCTAACTGGGTCATCACAATTAAGTCTGGATTGGCTGCAATCACGCCTTCTTGAGAAATTGGCGTAAAACGAACTTGGTTTTCCATTGCATTTTTAGCGCCAATCAACTTAATCTCCGTATCCGCCATTGTCCCAGAACCCGCGACCATTTGGTTTGCCCCTGCTCGATTTAAAACAAACAGAATACGCACATCCAGATCTGAGCGATCAATTGCCTCAAGCTGTTGTACAAACGTCTTACTTAATATCTCTGCTTGTGCGCTTTTGTTCAGGCTTTTACCAATACGCTTAATTTTCTCAATCACACTTTCAGCCGTATAACCAAACGGCAAAATATCTACCTGAATACCGACGGACTTCAATTGTTCGAACACCACTGCCGGCTGTGCAACTTCAGAAGCCATCACTTTGGTTGGTTTCAAACTTAAAATCCCTTCAGCATTAAGCTGGCGCATATAACCAATATCCGGTAATTTTTGCACTTGTGTAGGAATAAGGCTTGTAGAATCTCTCCCGACCAATGATTGCTCGGCATTTAGCGCATAAATAATTTCAGTCACATCTCCCCCAATGCTGACAATACGTTCACCGGCAAAAGATTGCACACTGAAAAACATAATAGAAGCGGTAAGATAACGTAAAAGATTCATAAGTTTCATCATGATTGCGCACCCATTGATTAAAATGATTTTAATAATAATTATCAATTACATTTTAATCAAGAGAAAAGAGACAAATTTTGATGTAATAAATGAAATAATTGCAGTGATGTTGGAGATAATTGATATAAGGAAAGGTGTTTTGACTAAAGTGCGGTCAAAAAATCGTGAATTTTTAACCGCACTTTTATCAGAAAGAGGGCATTAGCCTACACTATAATAAGTGGCAGATTCCGGTCCGACTGGTAAACCAAATACAAAGACCCAGAGATAGAACAACAATGACCAACCCACCATAAAGGCGAATGAATATGGAATCATCATTGCCATTAATGTACCAGCACCAGTATCTTTCTTATACCGCATTGCCACCGCCAAAATTAAACCGAAATAACTCATCATTGGGGTAATAATATTCGTTGTCGAATCCCCAATACGATACGCGGTTTGGATCACTTCTGGCGCATATCCGATTAACATTAACATTGGCACAAAAATTGGTGCGGTTAACGCCCATTGCGCTGAAGCCGATGACATTAATAAGTTAATGGTTGCACAAATAAGGATAAAACCGATCAGCATAAGTGGTCCAGTTAACCCGAGTTCTTTTAATAGATCCGCCCCTTTTACCGCAATAATGGCGCCTAAATTCGACCAGCTAAAGAAAGCTAATAATTGAGCTAAGAAGAAAACTAAAACAATGTATAAGCCCATAGAACTCATACTTTCTGACATGGCTTTCACCACATCATTATTATTTTTCATGCTACCGGTGATCTTGCCATATACATAACCTGAAACGGCAAAGAAAACAAAAATAAATACCACAATACCGTGTAAGAATGGTGAACCTGCAACACGACCCGTTTTCGGATTACGTAATACACCATCTTCAGGAATAATTGTCCAAGCTAATAACAGAGCAAAAATGACAGCACTTAAACCCGCAAATAGCAAACCTTTTTTCTCTAGTGCAGTTAAAGGCTCGATTTTAGAATTCAAAATTTCCTCATCAGAGGCATCATTTGGATTATATTTACCCAATTGTGGTTCAATAATTTTTTCTGTTACCAAATAACCCAAAATACTGATCAGGAACGTACTTACCATCATAAAATACCAGTTAGCTTCCGACCCAACCACATAAGATGGATCAATTAGGCGAGCAGCTTCTTGTGTAATTCCGGATAATAACGGATCTACCGTACCTAAAAGTAAATTAGCACTATAACCACCAGATACCCCAGCAAATGCAGCAGCAAGTCCCGCTAAAGGATGACGACCTAACGCATGAAAAATCATCGCCGCAAGTGGAATCAATACCACATAACCCAATTCCGCCGCAGTATTAGACATAATACCTGCAAAAACAATGGTAAAAGTTACTAATTTTCTAGACGCTTTAAGCACTAAACCACGTAATGCCGCAGAAATAACCCCTGAGCGTTCTGCAATTCCAACCCCAAGCAAAGCCACAAGTACTGTGCCAAGTGGTGCAAAATTGGTAAAGTTTTTCACCAAATTACTCACAATTTGAGCAAGCCCTTCACCGCTTATTAAATTTTTAACATAAATTATGCCGTCTGCACTACGACCTGCCGCGCCTTCTGGACGAGGATCAATGGCACTTACCCCCAATGCTGATGCAATATATGATACAGCTAACACAATCACACACATAATCATGAAAAGAATTACTGGGTGAGGCAGCAAATTACCTAGCCATTCTACACCCCGTAAAAATCGCTGAATGCGACCATTTTGCAAAGTATTATCTTGTTGCATATTATCATCCTTATTCGCTTGAAGAATAAATAGGATTGCTTTATATCATGATGTTAAATTTGTGTAAAATACATTGATACAAAAATGTGATCTAGCCAAAATTTTTCCCCCAAACAAAGACCAACCACCCCTAGATAAAACTATAAAACGGATATTCCCACCTGTTTTAATAAAGCACTCGTTTCAAAAATAGGTAATCCCATTACTCCACTAAAGCTGCCTGATAAATGCTCAATAAATACTCCACCTAACTGTTGAATACCATAAGCCCCCGCTTTATCCATCGGTTCTTTGGTGGCGATATATGCTAAAATTTCCTCATGAGATAAGCATTTAAAGGTTACTTCGCTGGTTTGTACCACGTCTAAATGTTGCCCTGCAAAACTCACACATACGGCAGTAAACACCTGATGTGTCCTACCTGAAAGCTGTTTTAACATCGCAAAGGCCTGCTGCGCATCTTTAGGCTTACCTAAAATCTGTTCATCAATGGACACCGTCGTATCCGCAGTTAAAATCGGATAATCGGTAAGTTGCTGCTCTTGTTTCACCGCTTGAGCCGCTTGGCTCTTTAGTCTCGCAATCCGCAAACAATAGTCGCTCGCTCGTTCATTCGGTAAAACACTCTCATCGACCTCACTGGCTAACGGCAATAAGGTCAGGCCCAAATTTTTTAATAATTCCCAACGGCGAGGGCTTTGAGAGGCAAGATACAAGGTGCGATTCATTGAAACTCCTTAGACAATATCGTTATATACGATAAAAGCGTTAATGTTCTATTCTTTAATTGAACATACCGCATTGACCACAATCTCGACTTTCCAATTAGGATTTGCAAGACGTGCTTCAACACAAGCTCTAGGCGGGGCATTATTTGGCGCAACCCACTCGTCCCAAGCTCGATTCATTTCATCATAATCAGCCATATCCGCCAGATAAACTGTTGCCATTAGAATACGGCTTTTATCGCTATCCGCTTTGGCGAGATATTTATCAATTTCACTTAATACTTGCTGGGTTTGGCAATAGGCATTTTGCGTTTCATCTGTAGGTACTTGTCCGGCAAGATAAGCGACACCATTATAAATAGCGACTTCTGAAAATCGTGAACTGACATCAATACGTTTAATCATTATTTTATTCTCTTCCATTAATTTGTTCATGCTTACTTTAAGAAAAATAAAAAACAGCAAGCTCATAGCAAACTTACTGTTTTTAAACTCTCATGGGGAAATACGCTAGTTTACCAATACTGCCAAAATTTCCACCATCTACGTGGTTCTGTTTTTTGTGATTCAATAATCGCATTATTTACTGCAACCTGACTATCATCAGGCAATGGCTTATCTAAATGGAAATCTGTCACAATGTTACGTTGATTAAAATTCACCGTTAAAGTATGTTGCTCTGGTGTCTCATAGCCACGTTGTTCTAAATACACATAGTACCAAGTATTTGCGCCGAATGGATCAGTAAGCATCGGCGTACCTAATAAATATTGCACCTGCTTATCATTCATTCCTGTTTGCAATTGTGCTACTTTTGAGGCCTCTAAAAAATTGCCTTGTGGCACATCAATACGATACACAAGTTTACTCACTGTTGAGCATGACGTCACACTTAATGCCAGCACAAGTGCACTGATAATGGATTTTAATTGCATGGTTTTTATCCTATAAAATACTGCAAATATCTGCAGATAATACCGAAACTTCATTGAAATGCCAAATTAATTCTGATTTTCCCATGTTATTTTATGCTTTTTGTTTTTGTAATTGATCGCGCAAATTGGGTGGAATCCCCTTAATCGTTAACGTATCCGTCATTTCATCCCAAACAATGCGGTTATTCAATAATTCCGCATCAAAACTCAATGTCACGCCTTTGCCTGAACCCGAAAATTTAGTTAAGGATTTCAACGCAGAGCGCATTGGCGGGATACTTTGCTCCAAACCATAATCTTGCTCAACAGTAAATTCAGAAAAAGATTGTTCGTTTAATTTCGGTATATTTTCCGATAAATCCCCTAATGCAATTTCATCGCCTGCATTAATTTGCCCTTTACAATATTCAAATACTTGTTTTTTCACCGCATAGGTTTGCTCTTGGCTCAGTTCGCCCTGCTCGCAATAATCACTCACAGCTTGCAATAAACATTGATTTTGAACTTGCGGATCAAGCCCCGTTTCAGCGCCCAAAAATGCCATAAAGAAATCCCCGACTTTGCGCCCTACTCGCCCTTTCACAAAAGTTAAGTAACGATTTGAGTCAGCTTTTAACTGCAATTCTGTTAAATTAATCCGTGCCGCAATATCAAATTGATTAATATCTAAATACTGAGTACGGTGAATTTCCAAATTCTCATCAACCAACATACTTGAACGGCTATCCAACAACGCAATAAACAGATAATCCGTGGCTAAAAAATTGTACTGACACATAACAAATGTGCCACTATCTGCAAATACATATTGACTTAATTCTTGGCTTAAACGTTGTGCAGCCTGATGGCTCATGGTTAAAAAATCTGTTTCCTGTTCTAACAGATTGTTCAACAATTGAGCAAACTCAGAGGAATCCTGAAATATGCCATAACCTTTGGTTTTATTTTGATAACCTTGATGTAATTGCAACATCATCTGCTCCACCTCTGATGTAATAGGCAATAACTCGTGGCGTAGCTGCGTTGCTAGTTGTGGCGCTTGCCCTTCTTCAACTGGCGTTAGGATCAATTGATGTAATACGATTTGGCTAACATTTATACTCATTTTTCTTTTCCAATAGTTTGAACGTCTGAAAAATATTATAATAAAATTAACCGCACTTTTTTAGCTTAAAAAGCAATAAAATGTGCTAATATTGAGTAAATCGTTAGAATATTAATCATCAAGATAAGGCAAATCATGACCACACGCTCTAAATACCAAGATAAACAAGTCGAGGCAATTTTAAATGATATGATCGCAGTCATTGAAAAACACCAAGCACCAGTGGATTTATCCCTTATGGTTTTAGGCAATATGGTCACTAATTTATTAGCCAGTAGCGTAGGTGAAAATCAACGTATCGTATTGGCGCAGGCGTTTTCCAATGCCTTATTGGATTCCGTTAAAAGTAAAAAATCATCATGATCAAACTAAGCAGACAATATCGAGAAGAAACCTCACAAAAAATTTCTTGGGGTCACTGGTTTGCTTTTTTTAATATTATTTGGGCAATCGCGATCGGTTCTCGTTATGCTTTTCTGATCGACTGGCCAGATACATTACTAGGTAAAATCTACTTTTTTATCAGTATATTAGGACACTTTAGCTTTGCGGTTTTTGCCTGTTATTTGCTAATTGTTTTCCCTTTAAGTTTTATCATAAAAAACCACCGCACTTTTCGTGGGGTCAGTGTTATTTTAGCCACCATTGGACAAACTTTATTATTGGTTGATACGGAGGTTTTTGCGCGTTTTAATCTGCATTTATCTTCAGTCGTGTGGAATTTACTGGTTAACCCTGAAAATGGCGAACTGTCACGAAATTGGCAAATCTTCTTTGCACCAATGCCCATTGTATTATTAGCGCAAATGCTGTTTTCGCGCTGGTCTTGGGATAAATTACGTAGCTTAAGTCGACAACGTTGGCGAAAATGGGTGGCACCTTTTTTCATCGGTTGTTTCATTGCCACACATCTTATTTACAGTTGGGCTGATGCGTTTATTTATCGTCCAATTACAATGCAAAAATCAAACTTCCCCTTATCGTACCCGATGACTGCGCGAACCTTTCTCGAAAAACATGGTTTTTTAGATAAAACGGAATACGATGAAACGATCCAAAAAGAAGGACGCTTAGACGCACCGAAAGTGGATTATCCGCTAAACGCCCTTAAGTTTGGCCAAAATCCTCTTCGCCCGAATATTCTATTTATTACCATTTCCGGTTTACGATATGATGCCATTTCTCCACAAAAAATGCCTCATTTAGCCAAATTTGCGGAGAGTTCCGCACAATTTATGAACCATTACAGCACTGGTAATAGTAATAATGCTGGGCTACTCGGTTTGTTTTATGGACTAAACGGTAACTATACTGACAGTGTATTAAACAATCACACACCATCTGTTTTATTACAAACACTTGATCAAGAAAAATATCACCAAGCTTTCTTTTCAGCTTCTAGCTTTAAAGACAGTTTATTTGGGCAAAGTTTATTTTATCGACAAACAAAACATCTCATTGCCAAACAAACCAACCAAGCCGCAGTGCAAGCATTTATTCATTGGCAGCAAAAACAAGAAAAAAATCAACCGCACTTTGCCTATATCAGCTTAAATATTCGCCCTAATTTAAGCACGGAAACCTATAACACCGACTTAGCAGAACTTGATCGTTTATTCGCTCAAATTTTGCCTCAACTTGATTTAGATAATAGCTTAATCATGATTAGTGCCGAACAGGGCTACACATTCCAAAATCAGGATGAAAATACGCAACGCAATTATTTCGCGCGAGAAGAGATCCAAGTGCCAATGATTATCCATTGGCGTGACTTCCCAATGGGAAAATATGAAAAACTCAGTAGCCATGCGGATCTGTTGCCAACTCTACTGCCGCTATATCAAGTAAAAAATCCAGCAAGCGATTATGCACAAGGTGAGAATTTATTCAATCCGCAGCGTCAATCCAATTGGGTAATGGCGGCGAATTATCGTTGGTATGCCATCATTACCCCTGATGGCACACAATATCATATTGATAACAAAGGGAATTATCAAAAATATAATCGTAACTATGAACAAGAAAATTCTCAACGTCCACCATTGGGATTATTTTTGGAAGTATTTAATCAAAATCAACGCTTTTTGCATAAATAACCGATTTGGCTTTTCCTTGTTGCCAAGCATTTTAAGATCAGGAAAAGTCAAATACTTATTAGGAAATCATTGACTTCCTCTGCAACAAGACCAACACTTCATAATGCGCAGTATGAGGAAACATATCAAATAACTGGATTTGGCACAGCTGATAATGGCTCAACTCCATTAAATCTTTTCCCATGCTTTCGGCATTACAGCTGGAATACAAGATAAAGTGCGGTTGAATTTGATTAAGAAATTGCGCCAATACTTTGCCAATGCCTCGTCGTGGCGGATTAACGATCACTAAATCTGGCACATTGTCATCTTGCTTCAAAGCGAACTGCGCACTGTCTAAAGATCGGAATGTAACTTGAGAAAGTTCCAACTGTTGCGCCGATAATGTGGCGGAAGCAATAGCCGATGGCGAAATTTCAATACCGGTTAGCTCAATATCGCTTGTCGGATTTTTTTCTTGTAATGCCGCTGCACAATGTAAACCAAATCCACCTACGCCACAAAATAAATCCCATAACTTAGTAATCGGTAAATGCTCAACCCAGCGTTGTGCCGTACGATACAACCCTTCTGCTACTTTAGGATTAGTTTGAAAAAAACCTTGCGGACGAATAAATAAAGGAATGTGATTAAAACGTTCCTCTAAGGTTTTTTGCTCTGTTAAAAAGATCTCCTGCGCACCTTCTAAAATCGCGGCGTGTTGAGGCTGAATATTTAAGCTCACCACTTGTAATGGCGGAATTTTTGTCAACAATCCTTTAAGTTCTCGTTGTACTAACGGCAATTTAGCCTCACTTCGCACAACAAAGCGCAACATCAATCCGCCAGAAAAACGACTTTCGGTGAGTAAAATATATTTTAATTCCCCTTTCTGCTTTTGAATGTTATATGGCACTAAACCCGCTCGAGCAATAAAATCTTTTAAGATCGGAAACCACTGCTGAAATGATTGGGGATACAACGCGCAATCACACAAATCTACCGCACTTGTTGGATCATTTGGATCGCGCAAAATACCTAAAATAGGTCGTTCAACTGTACCACTTACCACCATTTTAGCTTTATTACGAAAATGTGTTTGTGCCGATACAAAAGGAGGAAGCCAAGTTAATTGACTACAATCCAAATGAGATAATTGTAATGTTAAATGCTGTGTTTTATCTTGAATTTGTACAGAATAAGCACGCTCAAGCCATTGACATGAGCGACATTCTCCACGCAAATAATGGGAACAATTTACAGCTAAATTCATACAATTAGCCTTTTGTTGTTAACCACTGTTGTTGAAGTGCGGTCAATTTTTTACGATTTTCTAACCAACGTGGCGCACACTCTAATTCAGCCCAAGATAAGCTCTTGCGCTTAAACAAAGCAGCCAAACGTTTAGCCCTTAATGCTGCTTGTTCGACACTTTCTGTGGGATTAAAATGATCAAGTACTTGAACTACACCTGCCCGTTCATTACAAAGCAATAAAATATCACAACCGGCCATAAAGGATTTTTCACAGCGCGCAACAAAATCCCCCATAAAGCCCGCGCCTTTCATGCCCAGATCATCTGAAAAAATCACGCCTTGAAAACCTAGCTGTTGACGTAATACTTGCTGGAGCCAATAGACTGAACCACTTGCAGGCTGTGTATCACATTGCGTATAAACCACATGAGCAGGCATCACCGCATCAAGCATATTCTGCGCAATTAGCTGTTCAAATGGCTTCAAATCTTGCTGAAAAATAACCGCACTTTCTCGATCATCAAATGGGGTTTCTAGGTGAGAATCCGCAAGCACATGCCCATGTCCAGGAAAATGCTTGCCCGTTGTGGCCATTCCCATTTGTTTCATACCATAAATAAATGCACTTGCTAACTGAATGGCAGGATCTATATCGCGATGAAAACTACGATCGCCAATCGCTCGACAAACATGCCCTAAATCCAATACTGGCGCAAAACTCAGATCGATATCCAATGCGATCATCTCTGCCGCCATTTGCCAACCGGCTTCCGTTGCCATCATTTTTTGTTGCATAGGATCGGAAATTAGCTCGGCAAACGCTTGCATAGCTGGCAGTTGCGTAAATCCCTCTCGAAAGCGCTGTACTCTTCCCCCTTCCTGATCAACGGTAATTAATAACGGTTTTTTTACTCGTTGACGAATAGATTGAATCAAAGCCTGTAATTGGGCGCGATCATGAAAATTACGGCTAAATAAAATTAACCCCGCAACAAGGGGATGCTCTAATAATTCAACCTCTTCTTGCTGCAACGTCTGGTGTTCAATATCAATCAACAAAGTGGACATAAATCATTATTCTCATTCATAAAAAATTGCGCATATTTTAGCAGATATTCTCCTATTTCTCTAAAAATAGAAAAATTTAAAAAAATAATTTTTTGCTTGACAGAAGTTGTTTTTTTTTTGAATAGGAGGATTTTTATTAAAACTGAGGAAACAACAATGAAACTCAAAAAAACATTTTTGGTTATGGCGCTAAGTGTTTTAGTTGCCGCTTGTCAAAGTAGTGATCAATTTGTCTATCCGACAGAAAAAGAAACCGAACGAACATACACAACCGACACTTGGGAGGGACGTTGCGTATTGTATTTCGATCATCGCTACCATAAAGAATCGCTCAACGCCTGCCAAAAAGCCAATAGCAAAAACCCTGATGTACAAATTATCTTAGCTAATTTTTATCTCAGAGGCATCGCAGATCACAGCTTAAAAAATCCAGAAAGAGCCCTAGCAATCTATGAATACTTAAGCCAACAAGGTTATGGTCGAGCCACTAATGGAATTGGATTGTATTATCAAGATAAAGGCGATTATGCCAAAGCGCGCCATTATTATGAATTAGCCGCCCGCAAAGGCAATCCCATCGCTCAAAGTAATTTAGGCTATATGTTTCGTGATGGACAAGGTGTAAGCAAAAATCAAGCCCTCGCAAACCGTTATTTTGAAGCCGCTGCTGCGCAAAATAGTGCTAGCGCTCAATTCGCTTTAGGCTGGCAGCATGAAAATGGTAATGGCTATCGCCAAAGCTATGTTAAAGCACGTGAATACTATGAACTTGCCGCGAAGAAAAATCATTCTATGGCATTAAATAATTTAGGTGTAATGTATGAAAAAAATCGTGGTGGTGAACATAACTTAACAAAAGCGATGGAATTATATAAAAAAGCCTACAAATTTGATTCTAACAATGATACAGCTTATCGAAATATGAAACGCTTAGAACGTCAAGGTTATAAATAAAATCAAGTGCGGTGAAGTTTTCACCGCTTTTTTATTATTACATAGTATTAATGGGTTCTTTGCTCAGTGAGATATAAACGATAATTCACACTTTGCGCTGTTGGACGCTGTAAAGGAATATCATAGCGTTGTTTAGGCGTTAAACTTAAAGCATGCCATGCTTCCGGTGTTTGATAATCGGCTAGCTGTGTGACACCTTGCTTATCATACCAAGTGAGTAAATAGCGCAATGAAACCATACTTTCCGTTTTATTTTTCACATATGCGCCATTTTGCGATGCGCCCACATCAACAAGTGGATCTAATTCAGCCGTAATATTGACAATCGGACTGTCTGTATGCACTAAGTTTGGCTTTGGGCTGGAACAAGCGGCCAAAAGTGCGGTCAACATAATTAGAAAAATGGATCTTTTCATATTATTTCGCCAACATTTTACCAAGGGGTTCACCACCAACAAGATGCATATGTAAATGAAATACTTCTTGCCCTCCGTGTTGATTGCAGTTAACAATCAAACGATAACCATTCTCCGCAATCCCCTCTTCTTTCGCTAATTTTGCCGCAACGGTAAACAAACGCCCAAGACTGAGCTCATCTTGTTCCGTTACATGATTTGCTGTTGGAATTAATTTATTGGGAATAATCAGAATATGCGTATTTGCTTGTGGCGAAATATCACGGAATGCCGTCACTAATTCGTCTTGATATAGGATATTTGCAGGAATTTCTTTACGTATAATTTTGCTGAAAATGGTTTCTTCTGCCATAACTCGCCCTTATAAAATGAGATAAAAATAGATTACTCTTTGTAACAGAAAATGGCTTAAATAGCAATTTTCAACATTACTTGATCTGGATCAATAAACTACGATTTCCTACCTCTTTAAGTGTAAACAACCCTGTTATTGGCGAGAAAAAGACCTTATAATTAACAAAAAGTACAAAATATAAAAAAAATTTGAATCACCATTTGTAAGGATTCATGCCCACATGAGAACTGACGACAATTCGCAAAATACGATGTTAACGCCAACACAAATAGCGCAACTTGCTGAAGATATTGGTGTATACAAAGCAAGCAAAAAACAATTTTACTCTTTCCTTTCCGCTATTCCGGCTGGCGCTTTTATTGCCATTGCCTTTGTTTTTTATACCACAACTCAAACAGGCGCAAACGGAGTCTCATGGGGATTATTAAAACTCGTTGGCGGTATTGTATTTTCTTTAGGCGTTATCATGGTCGTCGTTTGTGGTGCTGAACTTTTTACCTCCTCAACCATGACCTTAGTCGCAAAAGCCAGTGGCCGAATCAGTTGGACACAGTTATTACGCAATTGGTGTGTGGTTTATTGCGGAAATTTTATAGGTGCAATATTCATCGTACTACTCACATGGTTTGCCGGGCAAATCATGGCCGCTGATGGCCAATGGGGGTTAACCATTTTAAAAACGGCACAGCATAAGATTCACCACACTTGGGTGGAAGCCTTTGCCTTAGGCATTTTTTGTAACATTATGGTTTGTATTGCCGTATGGATGACTTATGCTGGCAAAACCCTAACAGACAAAGCATTAATTATGATTTTACCTATCTCAATGTTTGTTGCTTCAGGCTTTGAGCATAGCGTAGCAAATATGTTTATGATCCCGATGGGGATAATGATCTCTCAGTTCGCAGATGCTGAATTTTGGCAAACCATCGGACTAAATTCTGAACAATTTAAGGATTTAGATGTCTATCATTTAGTCATACGAAATCTAATTCCAGTTACTTTAGGCAATATTTTAGGTGGCGGTTGTTGTGTTGCTTTAGGGCAATGGTATATCAATCGTCCCCATTAATTTGGAAAAAGATGTGGTTTTTGACCGCACTTTTGTACTATTTTTATTATCAATAGAAGGAATATATCAACATGACTCAATTAACTGAACAGCAACAACAAGCATGGTCTGGTTTTGTCGGCGGTGATTGGCAAAATGAGGTTAATTTACGTGATTTTATTCAGAAAAATTACACGCCGTATGAAGGTGACGAATCTTTCCTGGCTGAAGTTACACCTGCTACTTCAACACTGTGGGAAAAGGTCATGGAAGGGATCAAGGTAGAAAATAAAACTCATGAACCTTATGATTTTGATACCTCTAATCCATCTACTATTACCTCTCATGCACCAGGCTATATCAATAAAGATTTAGAAAAAATTGTTGGCCTTCAAACTGATGCACCATTAAAACGCGCGATTATGCCATTTGGTGGGATTAAAATGGTTGAGGGTTCATGTCAAGTGTATGGCCGTCAATTAGATCCAGAAGTCAAAAAAATCTTTACTGAATATCGTAAAACCCATAACCAAGGCGTGTTTGATGTCTATACTCCTGATATTTTACGCTGCCGTAAATCCGGTGTGTTAACTGGTTTACCTGATGCTTATGGTCGTGGTCGTATTATCGGTGACTATCGTCGTTTAGCTGTCTATGGTGCTGATTTCTTAATGAAAGATAAAGTCCGTCAATTTAATTCATTACAAGGGAAATTAGAGGCAGGTGAAGATATTCAAGCCACAATCCAATTACGTGAAGAAATTGCGGAACAACACCGTGCATTAGGCAAAATTAAAGAAATGGCTGCGAGTTATGGTTTTGATGTTTCAGGCCCAGCGACTAACGCTAAAGAAGCCGTACAATGGACATATTTTGCTTATCTTGCAGCTGTCAAATCACAAAACGGTGCGGCAATGTCATTTGGTCGCGTATCTTCATTCTTAGATATCTATATCGAGCGCGATTTAAAAGCAGGCAAAATCACTGAGCAAGAAGCACAAGAATTAATCGATCACTTAGTCATGAAATTACGTATGGTGCGCTTCTTACGTACCCCTGAATACGATCAATTGTTCTCTGGAGACCCTATTTGGGCAACTGAAACCTTAGCGGGTATGGGGTTAGATGGTCGTACTTTAGTGACAAAAACCAGCTTCCGTTTCTTGCACACGCTCTATACAATGGGTCCGTCACCAGAGCCAAACTTAACAATTCTTTGGTCTGAACAATTGCCAGACGCATTTAAACGCTATTGCGCTAAAGTATCCATTGATACCTCTTCTGTACAATATGAAAATGATGATTTAATGCGCCCTGACTTCAATAACGATGATTACGCCATTGCTTGCTGTGTATCTCCGATGATTGTGGGCAAACAAATGCAATTCTTTGGTGCGCGTGCTAACTTAGCTAAAACCATGCTTTACGCTATCAACGGGGGCGTTGATGAGAAAAATGGTATGCAAGTTGGACCAAAAACTGCGCCAATCACCGATGAGTATTTAAATTTCGATGACGTGATGACCCGCATGGACAGCTTTATGGACTGGCTAGCAACTCAATATGTCACTGCATTAAATATTATCCATTTTATGCACGATAAATATGCTTATGAAGCCGCGTTAATGGCATTCCATGATCGCGATGTATATCGCACAATGGCTTGTGGTATCGCTGGGCTTTCCGTCGCAGCCGATTCACTTTCTGCGATTAAGTATGCAAAAGTTAAGCCGATTCGTGGTGATATTAAAGATAAAGATGGTAATGTCGTTGCTTCAAATATTGCTATTGATTTTGAGATCGAAGGTGAATATCCACAATTTGGTAATAACGATAACCGCGTAGATGAAATTGCATGTGACCTAGTCGAACGTTTCATGAAAAAAGTGCAAACACACCCGACTTACAGAAATGCAGTACCGACCCAATCTGTATTAACGATTACATCAAATGTCGTCTATGGTAAAAAAACAGGTAACACACCTGATGGCCGTCGCGCGGGCGCACCGTTTGGACCAGGTGCAAACCCTATGCACGGTCGTGACCAAAAAGGTGCGGTTGCCTCATTAACTTCGGTCGCTAAATTGCCATTTGCTTATGCGAAAGACGGTATTTCTTATACTTTCTCTATCGTACCAAATGCGTTAGGTAAAGATTACGAAGCACAAAAACGCAATCTTGCTGGTTTAATGGATGGTTATTTCCACCACGAGGCAGAAGTCGAAGGCGGTCAGCACTTGAATGTTAATGTAATGAACCGAGACATGCTATTAGATGCGATGAATAATCCTGAGAAATATCCTCAATTAACGATTCGTGTTTCTGGTTATGCTGTGCGGTTTAACTCTTTAACTAAAGAGCAACAACAAGATGTCATTACCCGTACTTTTACCCAAAGTATGTAATTTCACAAAACTTTATTAAAATAAACCGCTCTTTTAGGGCGGTTTTTTTTTAAAGGAGATAAAACATTGGATTTTGTTATTCTGCGATTATTTTATATTAGAAGATCTATTTATCACATAAGACTTTTTCAGGTAAAATAACCTCAGTTAAACATCTTTTTGATTGAGGTTATTATGTCTGCAGTGGGGAGAATCCATTCTTTTGAATCGTGTGGTACGGTCGATGGTCCAGGTATTCGATTTATCTTATTTTTGCAAGGCTGCTTAATGCGCTGTAAATATTGCCATAACCGTGATACTTGGGATCTACATGCTGGCAAAGAAATCACTGTTGAAGAATTAATGAAAGAAGTTGTCACTTACCGTCATTTTATGAAAGCCTCAGGCGGAGGAGTGACGGCCTCAGGTGGTGAAGCTATTTTGCAAGCCGAGTTTGTGCGTGATTGGTTTCGTGCTTGTAAAGCGGAAAACATTCATACTTGCCTAGACACAAATGGCTATGTGCGCCGCTACGATGCGGTAATAGACGAATTACTTGATGTCACTGATATTGTTTTACTGGACCTAAAACAACTCAACGATGACATACACCAAAACCTCATCGGTGTGCCCAACAAACGTACCCTAGAATTTGCTAAATACCTACAAAAACGTAATCAGCCTACATGGATCCGTTATGTCGTTGTGCCTGGCTGGACAGATGATGATGATTCAGTACATCGTCTAGGCCAATTTATTGAAGGTATGACAAATATAGAGAAAGTAGAATTATTACCTTATCACCGATTAGGTGCACATAAATGGGAAGCACTTGGTCAAGAATATGAACTAGAAGATGTGAATCCACCCACCAAAGATTCCCTTGAACATATTAAATCCATTTTGGAAAGTTATGGGCATTCAGTGAAATACTAACAAAAAATGGGCAGATTAAATTGATTAATTTGCCCATTTCAACTTTCAAGCTGTTGTTTTGCTCGCTTCTTCTGTTCACGACGTTTTTGAAAAAAAGTACTCAGTTTTTGACCGCACTCTTCTGACAACACGCCACTACTAATTGCTATAGCATGATTCATTTTGTAGTCTTCAAAAAAGTGAAAACGCGATCCTACAGCTCCCGTTTTATAATCAAAAGCACCAAAAACTAAACGTTTCACGCGGCTATGTAAAATCGCACCAGCACACATAGTGCAAGGTTCCAACGTCACATATAAGGTTGTATTAAGTAAGCGATAATTTTGCAACTGTTTGGCCGCTGCACGTAGGGCGATAATTTCAGCATGCGCAGTAGGGTCAGAATGCGAAATGGATAAATTCCACCCTTCCCCAAGAATTTCCCCTTGCTCATTCACTAAAACAGCTCCGACGGGGATCTCTCCCGCTTGCTCAGCTTTATCTGCGAGCATAAGAGCATAGCGCATAAATTTTTCATCTAAATCTGACCGCACTTTGTCTCCCTTGGATAGTTAGGCAATAAAACGGGCAAGCTAAGCTCACCCGTATACTTATCAATTTAGCAGAAAATTATCCTCTTCCACGAGAACGACTGCCTTTACGCTCGCCTCTTGGACGTTCGTTAAAACCACGCTCATTAAAAGTGCGGTGCTTTTTATCATTAAATTTGCGCTCACCACGCTCTCCTTTTCCGCCTCGACGCTCATTGCGTTCAGCACCACTATGGCTACGCACATCGCTAACAAAGGACATTTGCATTGGTTTATTTAATACGCGAGTTTTACCAAACATCTGTAGTAATTCTTTTGGCATGCCTTGCGGTAATTCAATGGTCGAATAATCATCGTACAATTTGATATGCCCAATATAACGACTGTTGATATCCCCTTCATTTGCAATCGCGCCCACAATATGTCGGACTTCCACACCATCTGCTCGACCAATTTCAATACGATATAAATCCATCGGCTGCGGATTACCATAACCACGACGTTCTGCTGAACGTGAGTTTTCACGTTCTCTACGGTCTCGTCTTCCTCGTTCTTCAGTACGTTCCCGACGAGGTTTAACGATAGGATCCGGAGGTAAAATCATTTTTTGTTTACCTTGCAATAACATCATCATCGCAGCGGCAATATCTTCTTGCGATTGATCTGCAGTAAACATATCTTCTAACAAGCTACGGTACAACTCTAAGTCATGATGTTCTAGTTGTTTCGTAATTTTTTCTTGGAACTTCTGGCGACGAGACTGCTCTAACACGAGATGATTCGGTACATTAACCTCATCAATCGGTTTTTTCATTAGGTGTTCAATATTCCGTAATAAACGACGCTCACGTGGTTCAACAAATAATAATGCTCGCCCTGCGCGTCCTGCTCGCCCTGTACGCCCGATACGATGAACATAAGACTCTGCATCAAGTGGAATATCGTAATTCACCACTAAACTAATACGCTCAATATCAATTCCACGTGCCGCGACATCGGTTGCAACAACAATATCTAAACTACCACTACGTAAGCGTTCTAGGGTTTGTTCACGTAATTGTTGGGTCATATCACCATTTAATGCGGCGCTACGGAAACCATTTTTATCTAATAATTCCGTGACATCTAATGTACCTGTTTTGGTACGCGTGAAAATAATAGCGGCATCAAAATCTTCCACTTCTAAGAAACGTAGCAAAGCTTCATTTTTACGAAATCCCTCTACTTTCCAATAACTTTGAGTGATATCAGGCGCAGTACGCTGAGTGGCTTGAATTTTCACTTCTTGTGGATTCTGCATAAAACGCTTGGTAATACGACGAATAGGTTCTGGCATAGTTGCAGAAAATAAGGCTGTTTGATGTTGTTCTGGTAATTCAGCCATGACCGTTTCAACGTCATCAATAAATCCCATGCGCAACATTTCATCGGCTTCATCTAATACAATAAAGCGCAACTCTGATAAATCCAATGTACCACGACGAATATGATCTAAAATACGTCCAGGCGTACCTACAATAACTTGCGCGCCCTGTTTCAACGCACGCAATTGAATATCATAACGTTGACCACCGTAAAGGGTCACAATGTGAATACCTTTAGCATTTTTAGAAAAGTGTTCACAGGCATCCGCAACTTGAATTGCTAACTCACGAGTAGGCGCCATTACTAGCATCTGTGGATAACGTTCGTCAGGATTAATTTGCGCCAATAATGGCAAAGAGAAAGCGGCTGTTTTTCCGCTTCCCGTCTGAGCCATTCCTAAAACATCTTGCCCATTTAATAAATGTGGAATGCAAGCTTGTTGAATGGGTGAAGGTGTTTCAAAACCTAAATCTGAAACAGCAGAAAGAATGAATTCAGGCAAGCCTAATTCACCAAAAGTGATTTTTTTGTCAGTCATGTAAAATACTCGAAAATGAGAAAAGAAGTGCTCAATACACCTCAATTCAGGTATAAAAAAACGTTGTTATTGTTGAACAACAGCCTGTTCTGTCGATATATCTCTTAAACGAGATAATTCAAACAGCGCAAAACGATACTCAACAAAGTTATATACCCGATTTGCCATTGCAAGCTTAAATAGCGTCTTTGCCTCGTCAATATGGCCTGTATTGAGTTTTTGTTTTGCTAGATAAAAATAAGTTTCCGTTAGAATTTCAGGATAATTTGCTGGAGACTCTTTTTCAATTTTCTCCATGCTTTGTTTTAACTGTGCTAACGAAAGATTACCCAAATAGTATTCAACAATTTGGGAACCCCAATATTCGCGAGAAAGCCCTTTAGCTCGTTTCGCTAGGTTTTGTTTTGCCTCATTCGGTTTAAATTCAATTTCATTTAAATATAACCATAACGCTCGATAAGGATCTGTTTGATCTTGTTGGAAAAAAGTTTCCAAATCTTGCTGAGCTAAGTTATATCGTTTTGTATAATAAAAATTTAATCCACGGTTTAGGTGGGTATATTCATAACTTGGGTCCAGTTCAAAAACCGCATTAAAAGCTTCTAATGCCCCTTCATAATCTTCATCAAGTAATAAATATAAACCAAGATAGTTATAAACCGCTGCCATTTTAGGCTGTAGAGCTAAGGCATGAGTAAAGTCATAACGAGCTAGCGCCCAGAGTCCCAAACTATCGTATAAGACTCCTCGCTCAAAATGCAATCCTGCACGCTCTTCTTTACTTAATTGTCCTACCAATAATATTTGGCTAATACGCACTATCATCACTTCTTGATCAAAATGAGAATTTGGCTGCTGCTCGGCTAGCATTAAATTATTTTCTGATACTAATTCTCTACTGGAACTGTTTACACAGCCAGATAACAATAGAATAATGATAAAACTTGGTAAGAGAACCACAAAGTTGAATAACTTAGTGAGCTGTGCCATCTCTGATAAGCCTTAACGAAGCATGATATTATTAATAGATAGGATTTTATCGTCCATAGTCTCTAGTATATCAGATACTATGGACGAATTACACAGATTATTCTTGTTCTTCCACAACAACGTCAGCTGCTGTTTCCGTTTCAGAAGTCTCTTTCGCCGCCAGTTCTTTCATGGTTAAACGAATACGACCTTGACGATCAATTTCCACCACTTTTACTGTCACTTCTTGACCCACTTGTAGATAATCAGTCACTTTTTCAACACGCTCTTCTGCAATCTGAGAGATATGAACCAAGCCTTCTTTGCCACCAACAATAGCCACAAATGCGCCGAAATCTGCAATACGTGTGACTTTACCTTGATAAATGGCACCCGCTTCTACTTCTGCAACAATATCTTCAATACGTGTCATCACAGCTTTTGCCGCATTGTTATCTACAGCAGCGATTTTCACTGTACCATCATCTTCAATATCAATTGATGTGCCGGTTTCTTCAGTTAATGCACGGATTACCGCGCCACCTTTACCGATAACATCCTTAATTTTCTTCGGATCAATCTTCATAGTATGAATACGTGGTGCAAAATCTGAAATCTCTGCACGTGGCGCAGAAATAGCTTGCTCCATCACACCTAAGATATGTAAACGTGCTGATTTAGCTTGGTTTAATGCAATTTGCATAATCTCTGCTGTAATGCCTTCGATTTTAATATCCATCTGAAGTGCAGTGACACCCGTACGCGTACCCGCAACTTTGAAATCCATATCACCTAAGTGATCTTCATCGCCAAGAATATCAGACAATACCACAAATTTATCGTCTTCTTTCACTAGTCCCATCGCGATACCTGCTACTGCAGATTTAATTGGCACACCAGCGTCCATTAAGGCAAGTGAAGCGCCACACACAGAGGCCATAGAAGAAGAACCGTTTGATTCGGTAATTTCAGAAACAACACGTACAGTATATGGAAATTCTGCTAAGGTTGGCATCACTGCAGCCACCCCGCGTTTTGCTAAACGACCATGTCCAATTTCACGACGCTTTGGAGAACCGATCATGCCAGTTTCTCCTACTGAATATGGAGGGAAATTATAATGGAATAGGAAATGATCTGCGCGCTCTCCGGTTAACTCATCAATAATTTGCGCATCACGTTCAGTTCCTAAAGTGGCTACTGCAAGTGCTTGGGTTTCACCACGCGTAAAAATCGCTGAACCGTGAGTACGTGGAAGTACACCAGTGCAAATATCTAAAGCTCGTACAGTATCCACTGTTCTGCCATCAATACGCGGTTCACCCGCTAAAATTCTGCCACGTACGACCGCACTTTCTAATGAAGTAATAATATCAATAATTGAAGCTTCACTCACGGTTTCATCTTCCGCAGTCAATTGTGCAATCACATCAGCCTTAATCGCATCAATTTGCTCATAGCGTACCTGTTTTTCAGTAATGCGATAAGCTTCCCCCAAACGGGTTTCCGCTAAGGCTTTGATTTTATCAATTAATGTTGTATTTGGTTCAGGGGCAACCCAATCCCAACGCGGCTTACCTGCTTCTGCAGCAAATTCTTTAATCGCGTTCACCACCACTTGTTGCTGCTCATGACCAAACACCACAGCAGCAAGCATTTGTTCTTCAGTTAACACATCTGCTTCTGACTCAACCATTAATACGGCCTTATCAGTACCTGCTACAACAAGATCTAAACGGCTAATCTTCTGCTCTGCCATTGTTGGATTTAAGACAAATTGATCATCAATAAAACCGACACGAGCAGCACCAATAGGCCCATTAAATGGAACACCTGAAAGAGAAAGCGCCGCCGAAGCACCAATCATAGCCACTAAATCTGGACTAATTTGTGGGTTTACAGAAACCACAGTCGCGACAATTTGAATTTCATTATAAAATCCTTCTGGAAACAATGGGCGAATTGGACGATCAATTAAACGCGCAATTAATGTTTCGCCTTCTGAAGGACGACCTTCACGTTTAAAAAATCCGCCAGGAATACGGCCTGCCGCATAAGTTCTTTCTTGGTAATTAACGGTTAACGGGAAGAAATCCTGCCCTTCTTTTACCTCTTTTTTCGCCACGACTGTCACAAAAACTGTCGTGTCGTCCATACTTGCCATTACCGCAGCTGTTGCTTGACGTGCAATTGCACCCGTTTCTAAAGTTACAGTATGCTGACCATACTTAAATTGTTTCACAATTGGAGTCACAATGTTTCCTTTTTATAAATTAATAAAAATATTCACTCGTTCCTAAGAACATAACTAACTATTGTTTTATTCTAATTGCGACTAGCAAAAATATTCTGCATTGTTCAAAACATTTTTGATAGCCGCACGCCAATAGAGATAAAACTCAACTATTATACTCAGGTTTTAAGGGAAAACCTATTTTTATTTTTCCTTAATTCCCATAAAAAAATAAAGGCATCCCATAAGAGATGCCTTGCTGTCATTCAAACATTATTTTTTCTTTTTCGCTTTTGGATTCGGTAAATCCGTAATTGAACCTTCAAATACTTCAGCGGCTAAACCAACTGACTCATGTAAGGTTGGGTGAGCATGGATAGTGAGCGCTAAATCTTCTGCATCACAACCCATTTCAATAGCAAGGCCGATTTCGCCTAATAATTCGCCACCATTAGTCCCGACAATTGCGCCACCAATAACACGATGCGTATCTTTATCGAAGATTAATTTCGTCATACCATCTGCACAGTCAGAAGCAATTGCTCGACCTGATGCCGCCCAAGGGAACTTAGCCACTTCGTAGTTAATACCCTCTGCTTTACATTCTTTCTCTGTTTTACCTACCCAAGCAACTTCTGGTTCAGTATAAGCAATCGAAGGAATCACTTTTGGATCAAAATAATGCTTCATGCCTGCAATCACTTCAGCTGCTACATGACCTTCATGAACGCCTTTATGTGCAAGCATCGGTTGTCCGACAATATCACCAATTGCAAAAATATGTGGCACATTTGTGCGCATTTGTTTATCTGTGCGAATAAACCCACGCTCATCTACTTCTACACCCGCAGCATTAGCATCAATTAATTTACCATTTGGTGTACGGCCAATAGCAACTAATACCGCATCATAACGACGTGTTTCTGTTGCAGCCTTGCCTTCCATTGATACGTGAATACCATCTTCTTTTGCTTCAACCGCAGTAACTTTGGTTTCTAACAATAAACTAAATTTATCTTGAATGCGTTTAGTATAAATTGCAACAATATCTTTGTCTGCCGCCGGAATAACCTGATCAAACATCTCGACAACATCGACTTTTGAGCCTAAAGCGTGATATACGGTTCCCATTTCAAGACCGATAATTCCGCCCCCCATAATCAATAGATTTTTTGGAACTTCACGTAATGCAAGTGCATCTGTCGAATCCCAAATACGAGGGTCTTCATGTGGAATGAATGGTAGCTGAATAGGACGTGAACCCGCTGCAATAATCGCGTTATCAAATTTAATAACTGTTTCGCCATCTTCTCCTGCCACAACAAGGGAATTTGGACCGGTGAATTTTCCGTAGCCATTAACAACTTGCACTTTACGCTGTTTAGCCATTCCAGCTAAACCACCAGTCAATTGACCAATAACTTTTTCTTTCCACCCACGAATTTTATTAATATCGGTTGTTGGCTCACCAAATACAATACCGTGATGCGCTAAAGATCTTGCTTCTTCAATAACCTTAGCCACATGCAATAACGCTTTAGATGGGATACAACCTACATTTAAACAAACACCACCTAAGGTCGAATAGCGTTCAACAATGACTGTGTCTAAACCTAAATCTGCGCAACGGAATGCGGCTGAATAACCTGCCGGACCAGCCCCTAAAACAACAACTTGAGTTTTAATTTCTTTGCTCATTTTCTTTCCTCGTAAAAATTTTGCAATTTTCTACCGCACTTTTACTGAATATTGCGAATAATTGTTGGGCAATATTGCCCAACAAGATAGGATTACATGACTAAGCGACGTAAATCGCCTAATACACCATTGATGAACGTTAAGAAACGCGCACCATCTGCACCATCAATAACACGATGGTCGAATGATAATGAAACCGGCAACATTAGACGCGGAGTAAATTCTTTACCATTCCACACAGGTGCCATTTCTGATTTTGATACACCCAAAATCGCAACTTCCGGCGCATTAACAATCGGAGCAAAATGGGTTGTACCTAAACCACCGATACTTGAAATGGTAAAACAACCACCTTGCATATCTGCTGCTGTCAATTTGCCTTCACGTGCTTTCTTAGAGACTTCCATTAGTTCACGAGAAAGTTCAATAATACCTTTCTTATTAACATCTTTGAACACTGGCACAACCAATCCATTTGGTGTATCTACAGCCACACCGACATTGATGTACTTTTTCAAAATTAAACGTTGCGCATCTTCGGTAATTGAGCTATTGAAACGAGGGAATGCTTCTAAAGCTTTCGCTACCGCTTTCATAATGAACACAACCGGTGTAATTTTCACACCTAATTTTTGTTTTTCTGCTAAGACATTTTGCTCTTTACGGAACGCTTCTAAATCAGTAATATCCGCACGATCAAAATGTGTCACATGAGGAATCATTACCCAGTTACGATGTAAATTTGCACCTGAAATCTTATTAATACGGCTCAATTCAACTTCTTCAATTTCACCAAATTTGCTGAAATCAACTTTTGGCCATGGTAACAAGCCTAAACCAGCGCCATTCGCTGCGCCTGTTCCAGCGGTTGCACCACTTTCAAGCGCATTAACGGCTGCTTTCACGTAAGCTTGAACATCTTCTTTTAAAATACGCCCCTTACGACCTGTTCCTTTTACTTTATCTAAATTTACGCCAAACTCACGAGCTAAACGACGCACCACCGGCGTAGCATGAGCAAAAGTTGTCGCCGACGTTACCTCTGCCTGGTTTCCTGCTGGCGCAGCTTTAGCCACTGGTGCAGGTGCCGCACTAGCTGGAGCAGATGTTGTCGCTTGTGCTGGAGAAGCTGCAGGCGCTTTACCCGCAACTTCAAAACGCATAATAAGCGTTCCTGTCGCAACTTTATCACCTGATTTGACTAAAATTTCAACCACTTTACCCGCAAACGGCGCTGGCACTTCCATAGAGGCTTTATCGCCTTCAACAGTAATTAATGATTGTTCTTCTTCAATGCTGTCACCGACTGCAACCATGATTTCAGTCACGTTTACTTCATCGCCACCAATATCAGGTATATTCACATCTACAACACCACCACTTGTCTCTGGCGCTTCAGCCGGAGTAGCTGTTTGAGCAGTCGCAGCAGGGGCGCTAGCGCCTGCAATTTCAAACTTCATAATTAATGAACCGGTTGATACTTTATCCCCTACATTAATTAAAATTTCTTTTACCACACCCGCTTGTGGAGCAGGCACTTCCATAGAAGCCTTATCACCTTCTACATTAATAATAGATTGTTCCGCTTCAACACTATCGCCTACTTTCACCATAATTTCGGTGACATTGACCTCATCTCCTCCTATATCAGGAACATGAATTTCGACAATGGCTGAACTTGTGCTAGCCGCTGCTGATGTTGATGATGCTTCTGCTTTTGGCGCTTCTTCAGCTGCCGCTCCAGCAGAGTCTAATACTAACATCGGTGTACCCGTTGTCACTTTATCACCAACTTTGACTAAGATTTCTTTGACGACACCCGCTTCTGGTGCTGGCACTTCCATTGACGCCTTATCACCTTCAACATTGATAATACTTTGATCAACCTCAATCGTATCACCAACTTTCACCATAACTTCTGTCACAGTGACTTCATCACCACCAATATCTGGGATTTGAATTTGTTTTGACATATTTTTACCTTCTTAATTTCAATAAGGGCGTCACTAAACGCCCTTAATAAGATTATGCGAACAATGGATTTACACGATCTGTGTCAATACCGTATTTAGCAATCGCTTCAGCAATTACTTTCTTCTCAACTTTACCTTGTTTAGCCAATTCAGATAATGCAGCAATAACCACATAATGCGCATTGACCTCAAAGTATGTACGTAAATTCTCACGGCTATCTGATACACCAAATCCATCTGTACCAAGTACATGATAATGCTGTGTTGGTAAAAAGGCACGAATCTGCTCAGCAT
Source organism: Conservatibacter flavescens (assembly GCF_002795425.1). Lineage (GTDB taxonomy): Bacteria > Pseudomonadota > Gammaproteobacteria > Enterobacterales > Pasteurellaceae > Conservatibacter > Conservatibacter flavescens. The sequence continues at coordinate 6,210 of NZ_PHHA01000018.1, read as the reverse complement.
ATAGTTTCATATAATCTGTTGCAGCTACGGTTGGTTTATCATTCAATACTTGTGATGCATAAGGAACACGTGGAGTTTCTGTCGGATGTAACATATTCCAACGAACAGCATCTGCCCCTTCTCTCGCCACCTCAGTAAATGATGGAGCGCTAAATACATCGACTGTTAGGCCATAATCATTAGCTAAAATTTGTGCAGCCTCACGTACATGGCGGAAAATCGCACCTGATCCCAATAATTGAATATCAGCTTCACCTTTACCAACCGTTTCAAACTTATAAAGCCCTTTACGAATACCTTCTTCTGCGCCTACTGGCATAGCTGGCTGATCATAAGTTTCATTCAATGTTGTAATATAGTAGAAGACATTCTCTTGTTTTTCACCATACATACGGTTAATACCATCTTGCATGATGACTGCAACTTCATAAGCATAAGCTGGATCATAAGAAATACAATTCGGAATCACTGAAGATTGAATATGGCTATGACCGTCTTCATGTTGTAACCCTTCTCCATTCAAGGTAGTGCGGCCCGATGTTCCACCAATCATGAAACCGCGTGCTAATTGATCGCCCGCAGCCCACATCATATCTCCTACACGTTGGAAACCAAACATAGAGTAATAGATAAAGAATGGGATCATTGGTACATTATTGACAGAATAAGACGTTGCTGCAGCTAACCACGAAGCGGTTGCGCCTAACTCATTAATGCCTTCTTGTAACACTTGTCCATCGGTTGCCTCACGGTAATAAGCCACAAGATCTTTATCTGATGGAACATACTGTTGACCATGAGGGTTATAAATCCCTACTTGACGGAATAAGCCTTCCATACCAAAAGTACGTGCTTCATCTGCCAAAATTGGCACAATATTTTTACCAATATCTTTATTTTTCAACAATGTATTCAAGAAACGAACAAACGCCATTGTAGTTGAAATTGGACGAGCTTGCTCTTCTAATAATTGAGAAAACTCAGATAACTCTGGCACTTTAAAATCAACAGTAAAATTCGGTAAACGTGCTGGTAAGTAGCCATTTAAAGCATTGCGACGGCCGTGTAAATATTTATACTCTTCAGAATCTTCTGCAAAAGTAATATATTCATAATTTTCCACTTGCTCATCTGTTAATGGCAACTTAAACCCATCACGGAATCCTTTAAGACTTTCTAAGGACATTTTTTTCGATTGGTGAGCAGTATTTTTACTTTCCGCTTCAGGAATTTTATAACCTTTTACTGATTGAATTAACAATACTACCGGTTTGCCCGCATTTTGTGCTTTGGTAAAGGCAGCAAACATTTTCTTAGTATCATGTCCACCGCGTTTTAATTTCCAAATTTCCTCATCAGTCATATCGGCAACTAATGCCGCAGTTTCAGGATAACGACCAAAGAAATGCTCACGAATATAAGCACCATCTTTTGATTTAAAGGTCAAATAGTCACCATCAACCACTTCCATCATGAGCTGAGCTAATTTACCAGAAGTATCTTTCTCAAATAATTTATCCCAACCGGATCCCCAAAGTACTTTAATGACTTCCCAACCAGCACCGTTAAACAGGCCTTCTAGCTCCTGAACAATTTTACCATTACCATTAACAGGGCCATCTAAGCGTTGTAAGTTACAAGAAACGACGAAAATTAAGTTATCTAAGCCTTCACGGGCAGCAAAAGTCAATGCACCTTTTGACTCAATTTCATCCATTTCACCATCACCTAAAAAGGCATAAACTTTTTGATCTTTCGTGTCTTTTAGGCCACGATTATCCAAATATTTTAAGAAACGTGCATTGTAGATAGCATTAACCGGTCCCAATCCCATTGAGACGGTAGAAAATTGCCAAAATTCAGGCATAAGTTTAGGGTGTGGATAAGAAGAAAGACCATTAGCAAATGCTTCTTGACGGAAATTATTCATTTGCTCTTCAGAAATACGTCCTTCAACAAATGCACGAGCGTAAATACCCGGTGCAGCATGACCTTGGAAGAATACTAAATCCCCGCCATTTTTATCCGTTGCAGCTTTGAAAAAATGGTTAAAGCACAATTCATACATTGTTGCTGCAGATTGGTAGGTAGATAAGTGACCGCCTAAGTCAAGATCTTTTTTCTGACCACGTAATACCGCCATAATCGCATTCCAACGAATTGCAGAAGTAATACGATTTTCAACATCTAAGTTACCTGGATATTCTGGCTGAGCAGAAGGGGGAATTGTATTTACATAGTCAGTTGTTGTTCCTGTTGGCAAAGATACCGCTTGGCTACGTGCGCGCTGCATTAATTCTTTAATAATAAATTGCGCTCTTTCTGTCCCCTCTTCACGAATAAGAGAGTCAATAGCCAATAGCCAATCATTTGTTTCGATTGGATCTACGTCATTTTTAACCATATCTGACATGGGCTTTTCCTTTTTATTAAGTTAAAAGTTCAGTTTAATCACTCATCTGATTAAACGCGGATAAATACCAAATTTGTGTATCGCTTATTTCATTCCATCTTTTTTACTTTTAGCTAAAAAGTGCGGTCAAAAATCAGCATAAATTTGTTTGCTAAATGAATTTAACAAATTATATAAATTTTATTAAATTCTTTGAAATAAAGATAGAAGATTTTGCCACTAAAATAACAAATTTCACATTTTTTGTCTATTTTTATCCAAATAAAGCCACTTTGTGTTTGTAAAAAGAAAATTCACATCACCACTATGCATATCACTAGACATTTCACATCGCTTGGCTGCATTTTTGGTCAAATTTTCTCTTAAAAATTTACTGATTATTCACATAAATAATCTAAATAATCGCTGTTTTTATAACAAAAAAGATAAAATTTGCGACTAAGATCACAAAAACAAAATAAGTTGATGGATTTATTTTTATTTAGCTTTACTTCAATGGTATAAATTTTATCAGATTTGCAACAGAGGAGTTTTATTATGCAAATGAACAAAAACATCGAATCAATTTGTAAAACTTTTACCACACTGGTCGGAAAAGTTACCGCGAAAAAACTGTTTTTAGGCTACGGCCTATACCACAGTGAATCTTTGATGTTTGGCATTTATCACTGTGATACAGACCGGCTTTTTATTCGAGCTGAATCTGACAGCCTAGTTAAATACATTAAATCTCTAGGCGCTAAACAATGGATAAAGGGTGAACCTACATCAGCCATCTCATATTATTACTCTGTTCCCGAATCGATTAAACAAAATCACCATCTCTATCAACGCGTCCTTATTGCTTCTATTAGTGAACTTAAAGAGAAACGTACGCTCGAAGAACTGAATCGAAAAAATAGATTACGAGAAATGGTCAACTTCTCCCTAAAACATGAACGATTATTAGCAAAAGTTGGCATACCTGATGTCAAAACATTCCGTTCTGTGGGCCCTATTACTACCTATGTCCGATTAAAAAAGAAAATGCTCCCAATTTCAAAAAAATTCTTTTGGGTGTTAGTGGGTGCGCTTAAAAATAAGCTTGTCGAGGCATTAACTGAAAATGAAAAGAAAGCAGCCTTAAATATGTTAAATAAGGCTTTAATTAAAGAAGGGCTCAAACCTATACGATTTAAGGAAAGCAAATAAACATGCTAAACACGACGTCTATATTTTACAAACCTAAGTTACAACCGCTGTATAAGGAGTGATTATGCAAATGAACAAAACCAATCAAGATACCGAAGTTATTCGTAAACATCTCACTACCCTAATAGGAAAAGTCACCGCTAAAAAACTATTTTCAGGCTACGGTTTATTCTATAGCGAATCATTAATGTTTGGCATTTATCATCATAAAACCGATCAGTTTTACATTCGAGCAGAGTCAGATAGCCTAGTTAGATATATAAAATCACTCGGTGCTGAACAATGGAGCAAAGGAGATCCCCCAATAATCGTCCCAAATTATTACCTCCTTCCAAATTCAATCAAACAAAATCACCATGTATACCAACGCATTCTTATGGCTTCAATCGATGAACTCAGAGACAAACGAAATATTGAAGAGTTAAGTAGGAGAAATAGATTACGAGATATGCTTAATCTTTCATTAAAATATGAACGATTATTAGCAAAAGTAGATATTCCTGACGTGAACACACTGCGTTCTGTCGGTGCTGCTGGTGCGTATGTTCGTCTAAAAAAACAGGATTTTCCTGTTACAGAAAAATTATTTTGGCTTCTTGTCGGCGCGCTAAAAAACAAGCCCGTCGAATTATTGACAGAACAGGAAAAGAAAAGTGCACTTAACGCATTAAATCATGCTTTAATTGCAGCGGGGCTACCTCCTATTGAACCACAAGAATAGCGCTCAAACTGATGATGACCTCTATTTTTAACTCTTAAAATTTTAATTATAGAGGTTCAATGCTAGGGATTGCACAACAGCATTCCAAGGTACATTTAGATGGAGCTAAATGGTAGCCATATTATTGTGGCTACCATGTTTTACTGATACAAGGCTATTTAGGTATAGGAGATTACACAATAACAATCTGTACGCAAAACGGATGGGTTGTTATTGCTTCTTTTTCCTTATACGACAACTTCTAGCTAGTAATTGTTTTTCAGGATTATTAGCTACTGCTCTTTTTATTAAAAAACCTTTACAAGCATAACATTACGACTTTTATTTAATCTATTGTGATTATTTAATTTTCGCTTTAGTTCACTAAATAATCCTTCCAACCTATTTGTTATCCTTACAATATTCAAGTCCACATACTTTTCAAAGGTAAACAAATATTTTTCATAGTATTTTAAACTGGCTAAAGACTCCTCTAATATTTTTATGTTTACAAGGAAAACAACTTCTTTCATTACATTTATCTGAGCATTTGTTTAAAAAATCTTGATATTTTAAATACCAGTGATATAAACGGCAATGAAATTCATTTTTTGAACTCTCTTTTAATGTTTTTACGATGATTTTTAATTTATTTCCCGCCACAGATTTATGCTTTTTTCTTAGTTTTATCATCACAACAGCTACCATATAAAAAAGCACATTTGTGTGGGAATATTAAATAGATCTTTCAATAACCTCTTACAATCGTTACAATTAACCAATTGAATAAAAAGACTTTTTTCTAAATCAATTCAGTGCAAGCTGATAGTATTCATATCGTTCTGTCCTCACAATTTGATGATAGATTACCTTTTCGATTATGCTATCTATCAGCACGAGAACACCAAATTCACGCCCAAAGAAAATGGTATCCATAATAATATTAAGAGTATTTAAAATAGGTGTTTTTAAAACTACTTTAGGCGCTTTATCAATATATCTTTGAATAGTTTTAACCGAGCATTTAATATTTAACAACAAGTTCTTGATAGGTTTGTTTTTCTTGAGAAGAATCAAACCAAATATCGACAGGATTTAATTTTATTTGGAAGATAAATGTAGCTAGCTTTCAAGGCTAGGGCTATCTTTCCTAGCCAAGCATGAAACATAACAGCATATCTGCACTGATCGCAGACTTCCTATTTAATAAACGAGAAAGCGTTACACGGTTTACGACATACCTGGGCAAGCTGGCACCGTTCAAAACGGCACACCCTAATGGCATTAAAAGAGTTAGGCGGCTAGGAAACTGTAGAAATGGTAAAAAACGCTATACCCACTTAAACGCTAGCCACTTACTAAACTATGCAAATGTGGGAACGTTTTGGGAACACTCTGCTATAAATCGGTTTGGATTGGTAGCAGAAAATGAGGCAATAACAGAAATATCAGGCAACAAAAAAGCCGTAAGTTATTGATTTTAGGAAATAAACTTACAGCTTATTGGATTATCTAAATGGCAGGGGCGGAGAGGCTCGAACTCCCAACACCCGGTTTTGGAGACCGGTGCTCTACCAATTGAACTACGCCCCTAAATAAGATTGGCGGAATGGACGGGACTCGAACCCGCGACCCCCTGCGTGACAGGCAGGTATTCTAACCAGCTGAACTACCACTCCGCTAAATTTGAATTGGCAGTGACCTACTCTCACATGGGGAAGCCCCACACTACCATCGGCGTAACAGCGTTTCACTTCTGAGTTCGACATGGAATCAGGTGGGTCCACTGCACTATTGCTGCCAAAAATTTTGATATTTTATGAGCCCACTTTTATTAAATAAGCTTATAAAATACTACCTGGCGGTGACCTACTCTCACATGGGGAAGCCCCACACTACCATCGGC
>NZ_PHHA01000017.1 GCF_002795425.1 Conservatibacter flavescens | reverse complement strand
TACCGCTTGGCGATACCCCACCTACTAAAAGAATGCAAGCTAATGAATGGTGCGGGACGAGGGACTTGAACCCACACACCTCGCGGCGCCAGAACCTAAATCTGGTGCGTCTACCAATTTCGCCAGTCCCGCAATATGGTGGCTATGACGGGATTCGAACCTGTGACCCCAACATTATGAGTGTTGTGCTCTAACCAACTGAGCTACATAGCCTCACCATTTGCATTCACCTCATCGGCTTTGCGGCGCTCATTATGCGGATATTCCCTCCTCTCGTCAACTCTTTTTTCGAGATAAAATTGCTTTTTTCGTTTATTAGTCTATAGAATAGACAATTATTCATCTTTCCGTCATATATCTTGATTAAGATAGCGATTTTTTCTGCTCACAAAAACATTTTCAAATTACACCGCACTTTCTTAATCTGCTTAATAAATAGGCCCTCAATAATAGTTGACTAAAAAAGTAAACTATTATTTTTATTCACTTTTTTGAGGTAGATCACGAAATCAAGTTATTTTTTAACATTTTTGCAAAAAAAGATTAAATCTGTTTAGAAATGGTGGCACAATAAGTCTACCTAACGAAAACAGCTTTTATTTTATCTTGTTAATTATTGGAGGAATATCGTGCAAAGTGTTAATGTCGATATTGCAATTATTGGTGCAGGCGGCGGTGGCTTACGCTCAGCAATAGCCGCTGCACAAGCAAATCCTAATCTAAAAATTGCATTAGTATCTAAAGTTTATCCTATGCGTAGCCATACTGTAGCAGCCGAAGGTGGCGCTGCTGCTGTCATCAAAGATGAAGATTCATATGACAAACATTTCCATGATACTGTTGCCGGTGGCGACTGGTTATGCGAACAAGATGTTGTCGAATATTTTGTTCAACACTCTCCTGTTGAGATGACACAATTAGAACGTTGGGGTTGTCCTTGGAGTCGTAAAGCCGATGGCGATGTCAATGTACGTCGTTTCGGTGGTATGAAAATCGAACGTACTTGGTTTGCCGCAGATAAAACCGGCTTCCACTTATTACATACCCTTTTCCAAACTTCTATTCAGTTCCCACAAATTCAACGCTTCGATGAATATTTTGTTTTAGATATTTTAGTTGATGATGGTCATGCCCGTGGTTTAGTTGCCATGAACATGATGGAGGGCACCCTAGTCCAAATTAATGCGAATGCCGTCGTGATTGCAACGGGCGGTGGTTGTCGAGCATTCCGCTTTAATACGAATGGGGGCATTGTAACGGGTGATGGCTTATCTATGGCTTATCGCCACGGCGTGCCTCTCCGTGATATGGAATTTGTTCAATATCACCCAACAGGTCTCCCAAATACCGGTATCTTAATGACCGAAGGCTGTCGTGGTGAAGGCGGTATCTTAGTCAATAAAAATGGTTATCGCTATTTACAAGATTACGGACTAGGTCCTGAAACACCTATTGGTAAACCTGAAAATAAATATATGGAACTCGGTCCGCGTGATAAAGTTTCTCAAGCATTTTGGCAAGAATTACAAAAAGGAAACACCTTAAAAACCGCAAAAGGCGTTGATGTTGTTCATCTAGACTTGCGCCATTTAGGGGAAAAATATTTACATGAACGTTTGCCGTTTATCTGTGAATTAGCGAGCGCTTATGAGGGTGTTGACCCAGCCAAAGAACCTATTCCTGTTCGCCCAGTTGTACACTATACGATGGGTGGTATCGAAGTCGACTTCAATAGTGAAACCCGAATTAAAGGTTTATTTGCTGTCGGTGAATGTGCCTCTTCTGGCTTACATGGCGCGAACCGTTTAGGCTCTAACTCCTTAGCGGAACTTTTAGTGCTTGGTCGTGTTGCGGGTGAATATGCTGCCCGTCGCGCAGCGGAAGCTTCGCCAGCCAATCAAACTGCTGTGGATGCTCAAGCTCGAGACGTCGTGCAACGTTTAGAAGATTTATATAATCAAGAAGGGACTGAATCTTGGTCACAAATTCGTGACGAGATGGGCGATTCAATGGAAGAAGGCTGTGGTATTTATCGTACCCAAGATAGCATGCAAAAAACTGTTGATAAAATAGCAGAACTTAAAGAGCGCTATAAACGTATCCGTATCACCGATCGCTCCAGTGTGTTTAACACCAACGTACTCTATACTGTTGAGCTTGGTTATATTTTAGATGTAGCACAATCTATTGCAAACTCTGCGCTTGATCGTAAAGAATCTCGTGGTGCTCATCAGCGTTTAGATTACACTGAGCGTGATGATGTGAATTACTTGAAACATACATTGGCGTTCTATAATGAGAACGGTGCACCACGCATTGAATACAGCGATGTCAAAATTACAAAATCTCAACCTGCGAAACGTGTTTACGGTGCGGAGGCAGAAGCGAAGGAGAATGCAAATGGTTAATCAAGCGATGATGAATATTGAAGTATTGCGTTACAACCCTGAAGTTGACAAAGAACCGTATTTACGCACCTATCAAGTGCCTTATGATAGCCAAACCTCTTTACTTGATGCTTTAGGTTATATTAAAGATCAACTAGAGCCAGAGCTTTCTTATCGTTGGTCATGCCGTATGGCCATTTGTGGCTCTTGTGGCATGATGGTTAACAATAAACCTAAACTAGCTTGTAAAACATTCTTGCGCGATTATAGTGGCTATATGCGTATTGAACCAATGGCTAACTTCCCAATTGAACGTGATTTGGTTGTAGATTTAAGTCATTTTATTGAGAGCTTGGAATCCATTAAACCTTATATTATTGGTAATCAAGCGCCTGAATTATCAGGTAATCCTGAACCTTCTTCTGAGTTGGCAAAAAGCCGTACAAAACAAACCCCTGCACAATTGGAGAAATACCGTACCTTCTCTATGTGTATTAACTGTGGTTTATGTTATGCAGCTTGTCCACAATTCGGCTTAAATCCTGAGTTTGTTGGCCCTGCCGCGTTAACCCTTGCTCATCGCTACAACCTTGATAATCGCGATAATGGTAAAGCGGAACGAATGAAAATTATCAATGGAAAAAATGGTGTTTGGAGTTGTACCTTTGTGGGCGCGTGTTCAGAAGTTTGTCCTAAACACGTTGATCCTGCTGCTGGTATCAATCAAGGCAAAGTGGAAAGTGCAAAAGACTTTGTCATCGCCATGTTAAGACCAGGACAGTAAGGAGAATAAAATGACAACAACGAGTAAACGTAACAAATATGTGCGTGAAATCAAACCAACTTGGTGGACCAAATTAGATTTTTATAAATTGTATATTGCGCGGGAAGCAACATCAATTCCAACTCTTTGGTTCTGTCTTGTTTTATTCTACGGCTTAGTTTGTCTTGGGGGTGGTGTAGAAGATGTGAAAGCGAACTTTATTCCGTTCCTACAAAATCCTATTGTCGTCATCTTAAACATCATAACCTTAGCGGCCATGTTATTAAACACCGTAACCTACTACGTTATGACACCAAAAGTGATGAATATTGTTGTAAAAGACGAACGTCTTAACCCTAATATTATCACGGCAATACTTTGGGCAGTCACTGCATTAGCTAGCCTAATCATACTGGTGCTACTTTACAACTAATTGGGGGAAGAAATGAAAACAGATCCAAAACGTTCTAACGAACCTGTCGTGTGGTTGCTATTTGGTGCAGGTACTACCGTAAGTGCGATGTTTTACCCTGTACTCGTACTTATCTTTGGTTTTTTACTACCATTTGGGTTAATTGATGGTGGCGTAGAAAATTTAGTTGCATTTTCCCAAACTTTCATTGGTAAATTATTTATTCTTATTTTATTAATTTTCCCAATGTGGGGGGCAATGCATCGCATTCATCATGGTCTACATGACTTTAAAGTGCATGTGCCTGCTGGCGGATTAATTTTTTATGGTTTAGCCACACTTTATAGCGTACTTGTATTATTTGCAGTATTTAATCTTTAATTAACCACTCTATTAATCTTAACGGACAAGTCATCTTGTCCGTTTTTGTTTCAAAAACCATTCTCTTTGATCTTCATCATAATTATTTTAAAAAATAAAAAAAAAATGATATTTATTTCTATTAATATCATTTAGAATGCGTCTATTTTGATTTACTTACCATTCTGAAAGAATTAAGGAGTTAATTAATGAGTATTGCTATCATTATAGCAACTCACGGTGTAGCGGCTGAGCAATTGCTCAGAACCACAGAAATGCTCATTGGCGAACAAGAAAATGTCGCCTTTATTGATTTCGTACCCGGTGAAAATGCTGATACTATTGTTGGTAAATACCAAGAAAAATTATCCACCACCCTATCCCATTGTGAACAAGTCCTATTTTTAGTAGATACATGGGGAGGCAGCCCATTTAATGCAGCTAGCCGTATAGCCAACGATAATAATAACATGGACATTGTTACAGGCGTCAATGTACCCATGTTGGTAGAAACGTTTATGGCACGTGATGACAACCCAAGTTTAGACGAGCTGGTCGGCATCGCACTAGAGACCGGACGAACTGGTGTTCGAGCCTTTAAATATCAAGAACCCGAAGAAACCGTCTCTCCTCCAGCGCCAACAGCCGCCGTCACACAGCCCGCAACCCAAGTACCTGTTGTAGACAATGGTAAACGAATGACTTTTGGATTAATTCGCATTGATGACCGTCTTATTCATGGTCAAGTGGCGACCCGTTGGACAAAAGAAAGTAAAGTAAGCCGTATTATTGTCGTTAATGATGATGTCGCGAAAGACAGTGTGCGTTCAACCATGCTAAAAAGTGTTGCGCCTCCTGGTGTAACGGCCCATGTGGTCAATATTGATAAAATGGTACGCGTATATAATAACCCTGAATATGGTGATGAACGCGTCATGTTATTATTCACAAATCCCTCAGATATTGTACGCCTATTAGATGCCGGAGTGCCTATCACTTCCGTCAATATTGGGGGCATGGCTTATCGCGAAGGCAAAAAAATGATCACGAGCGCTGTTGCCGTTGATCAACAAGATATTGAAGCCTTTAAACAAATTGATGCCAAAGGCATTGAACTGGATGTGCGTAAAGTCTCTAATGATAATCGCCAATATATGATGGATCTATTAAAGAAAAATAACTTAATCTAAGGAAAATATTATGGAAATCTCAACACTCCAGATTGTACTCGTCTTCCTTGTATCCTGTCTTTCAGGAATGGGATCAATTCTTGATGAATGGCAAACTCACCGTCCACTTATTGCCTGTACTCTTATTGGATTAGTACTTGGTGATATAAAAACAGGCATCATCATCGGTGGTTCCTTAGAACTATTAGCCCTTGGTTGGATGAATATCGGTGCGGCTATCGCGCCAGATGCTGCATTAGCCTCTATTGTTTCAACCATTCTTGTCATCGTCGGTGGGCAAGATATTGCAACGGGTATCGCCATTGCTATTCCACTTGCTGCCGCAGGTCAAGTACTCACTTATGTTGTACGCGCAATTACGGTTGGCTTTCAACATGCTGCCGATAAATCTATTCAAGATGGTAATTTAACACGCTTAGACTGGATTCATTGCTCCGCATTAATTTTACAAGCGATGCGTATCGCAATCCCGGCTTTAATTGTTGTTTTAACTGCTGGTACCGATGCGGTACAAAACATGCTAAATATGATTCCTGAAGTGGTGACAACAGGGCTTAAAATCGCAGGTGGATTCATTGCCATTGTGGGTTATGCGATGGTAATCAACATGATGCGAGCAGGCCATTTAATGCCATTTTTCTATGCGGGCTTTGTTGTTGCTGGATTTACCGACTTCAATTTAGTTGCTCTTGGTGTATTAGGTGCAATCATGGCTGCCCTTTATATCCAGTTACACCCTAAATACAATAAAAGTCAACAGGTTGTACAAGCAACAACCCATAATGACCTTGATAACCGTCTTGATTAATAGGAATTTAATATATGTCTACTGAAATCAAAAAAGTCACTCAGCGCGATTTGAATGCCGTTGTATTACGTTCAAATCTTTTCCAAGGTTCATGGAACTTCGAGCGTATGCAAGCTCTTGGTTTTGCCTATTCTATGGTACCGGTTATCAAACGCTTATATCCTGATCCAAACTCTCAAGAACGTAAAGACGCAATTAAACGCCATCTCGAATTCTTTAACACTCAACCTTTCGTAAGTGCGCCCGTATTAGGTGTGACTATCGCAATGGAAGAAGAGCGCGCAAATGGGAAAGAAATTGATGATGCTGCAATTAATGGAATTAAAGTTGGTCTCATGGGGCCATTAGCCGGTGTGGGGGATCCTATTTATTGGGGAACTGCACGACCTATTTTTGCTGCGCTTGGTGCAGGTATCGCACTAGATGGAAGTCTATTAGGTCCATTATTGTTCTTTATTTTATTTAATTTAGTCCGTTTAGCCACTCGCTACTATGGTGTGACCTATGGTTATAAAAAAGGGCTGGATGTCGTCGGTGATATGAGCGGTGGGCTATTACAAAAACTCACTGAAGGTGCCTCTATTTTAGGCTTATTTATCATGGGGGCGCTGGTGCAAAAATGGACAAGTATTAATGTCCCTCTAGTAGTCTCTGAAATTCAAATGCAAGATGGCACAACGAAAGTCGAGACGGTACAAGGGATCTTGGATAGTCTAATGCCTGGCCTATTGCCATTGTTAGTGACCTTTGCTTGTATGTGGTTACTACGCAATCGTGTAAATGCATTGTGGATCATTATAGGCTTCTTTGCTATCGGCATTCTCGGCGCTTGGACTGGTATACTTGCTTAATCATACAACCTAAAAGTGCGGTGCTTTTTTAATATATTTAACAACGCCGCACTTTTCATTTGATATCGCAATAATGACAAATACATTACTATTTATCGGTATTCTGCTTTTCTTTATCTATGCGCTCTATGATCAGTTTGGTATGGATAAATTAAAAGGCAAGACACTACTTAAAATTCAATTACAAAAACAAGCCAAAATAGATGGATTAATTTTTATTGGCTTAATTTTATTGGTCATTTATCAAGGTATCCACCACATCAATGCGATCTCACTTTATTTACTGACCACTTTAATTATGCTTTGCATTTATGGTGCATTTATCCGTCACCCTAGTTTTCTACTCAAACCGACGGGATTTTTCTTTGGTAATTTTTTTGTGCCATATCAGCATATTCATAGCATTAACCTTACTGAAAACTCCATCTTAGTGATCGATCTCAAATCAGGTAAACGCTTATTAGTTCGTATTGCCAATCCCAATGACTTAACAAAAATTATCGAAAAACTGACCGCTCTTCATGTTATTAACCCCGAAAGTGAGCAAACTTTAAAGAAAATATTGAGTAAATAAATTGAACAACTTGTTTAACACACTCGTGTATTATAGGATCAATACACATCTATTTTATAAGGTTTCAAATCATGTCAAAAATCTATCCTTTGCAAGGCACCTTACAGCATTATGTTTGGGGCGGAGCGGATTACATTCCTCATTTACTGCACATAGAAAAAAATCAGCCATACTATGCAGAACTCTGGCTAGGTGCTCATCAATCCTCGCCATCAATACTTAACAATCATCAACCTCTTACAGAATTTTTAACTCAAAACCCAACGGTTCTTGGTGAAAAATCACGCCAAGTATTTGGGGATACCCTGCCCTATTTACTTAAAATTCTTGACGTTAAACAGCCGCTTTCCATTCAATTACACCCCACTAAACAACAAGCTGAAATAGGGTTTGATCAAGAAAATAGCAAAGGGATCCCACTAACTGCGCCAACACGTACATATAAAGACAACAACCATAAACCGGAAATGATGATTGCCTTATCCGATTTTTGGTTGCTACATGGTTTTCAACTGAAACATAAAATTATTGACACCCTCAATGGGCGACCTTCGCTAAAAAAATTAGCAACACAACTTGAAAATCAAAATCTATCAGATTTTTATGCCCATGTTATGCAAGCGAACCAAGCGCAATTAGCTGAATATTTATTACCCATTATTCATGGCAACAAGGCTCAACACTTATCCCTAGATAACCCTGATTATTGGGTTTGTTACACAATGGAAGCCATGAATATTTCTGAAGATAAATTAGATGCGGGGTTAATTTGTTTTTATCTATTTAATATTGTTCACCTCAAACCAGGTGAGGGCATTTTTCAAGATGCGGGTATCCCTCATGCCTATTTACGTGGGCAAAATATTGAATTAATGGCCTGTTCAGACAATGTCATTCGTGGCGGATTAACGCCAAAACATGTGGATATTCCTGAATTATTAAAGGTTATCAACTGTACGGAGATCGAACCGAGTATTATTGCGCCAGCACCAAAAGATCAAGCGTACACTTATCCTACCCCCGCTAAAGATTTCGCCTTAAAAAATCTCCCATTCGCGCCTGCTCACATTCATCAAAGTGCGGCTAAAAATGCAGAAATTTTATTGATAATGGAAGGAGAAGCAAAAATTAGCACAAATCATACCGCACTTTTGCTCAAACAAGGGGAAAGTATATTTATCGAAGCTGAAACGCAATATCACATTGAAGGTATGCAAACTGGCTATGCCGTCGTTGCAACATTGCCATAAACTTGACGGGATTTTTAAGGACAGGAGATAACCTGTCCTTAAGGCGATTTCATCTCGGCCGTAAAGGTGTAAGAACCGCAACCATGTTGTCCATTACACCTACATTTTTAACTAAATCGCCCAACCTCCCACATAAAACACCACTAACACCACTGCAATCACTACCGTGCCAATGTTCAATCTTTTCCATTCGCCACTCACTAATCGACCAATCACTAATGTTGCGAACCCTAGCATAATCCCCGTTACAATATTTGCCGTTAATACGATGAATACCGCGCAAACTAAACCGCTCATCGCACCAACAGAGTCAGAAAAGTCTAACTTGCTCACGTTACTTAACATCAATAATCCCACATACATCAACGCTGGTGCTGTTGCATAACTCGGTACTAAAAAAGCTAATGGTTGAAAAAATAACATACACAAGAATAACACGCCGACAACTATCGCGGTGATCCCTGTTTTTCCTCCAGCCGCTGTTCCAGCAGCCGATTCAATATATACCGCAGCAGGGGCTGTACCAAAGACACCAGACATTAAACTACTTACAGAATCAGAAGTTAGCGCTTTTCCCCCATTAATAATTTGTCCATCTTTGTCTAATAAATCCGCTTGACCAGCAACCGCGCGAATCGTCCCTGTGGCATCAAATACCGCCGTCATCACCAAAGCGAACACGACTGGTAAAATAGCAGGCTGCAGCGCGCCCATGATGTCCAGTTCTAAAAATAAAGATTGCTCACCAAAGGTTGGCATTTTGAATACTTCACCGCTAAATTTCACCGCAGGATCAAATATTAAGCCGATAATCGTAATCGCGATAATCACCCATAAAATTCCCCCTTTTACCTGTCTTTTTTCCAAGCCAATAATCGCAGCTAACCCTAGCAAGGACATCATGACAGGAAATGAAGTGAATCCTCCTAATTTGACCGGCAATCCTGCCTCATTGCTTACGACCATTCCAACACCATTTGCCGCAATCAAAAGTAAAAAAAGACCAATCCCGATCCCAGCTCCATGCGCAATGCTCACCGGTAAATTACGTAAAATCCAAGCTCGCACTCCGGTCGCAGAAATTAATGTGAATACTACCCCCATTAAAAAAACAGCGCCTAATGCAACGGGAATACTCACTTTTTGCCCAATAACTAAGCTAAAAGCTGTAAACGCGGTTAAAGAAATCGCACAACCAATCGCCATTGGCGCATTTGCCCAAATACCGATTAAAATCGATCCTAAACCCGCAACTAAACAAGTTGCAATAAAAACAGATTCTGCAGGAAAACCGGCCACGCCTAACATGCTTGGTACAACAATCACGGAATATACCATAGCAAGAAACGTTGTAAGACCGGCAATAATTTCTTGACGTAAATTAGAACCACGTGCAGTAAGTTCAAAATATTGCGCAAAACGAGAAGGTTGAGCTGACATAAAATATCCTTCAATAAAGTGAAATAAATTAATGGGTTATTCGTTGTTCCCCATAGGGTTAAATAACATCATTGTTTGGTAAAATCTGTTGTACTTTCGTCACTTTGGCCTGTTTAATCATGTTATCACTGACTTCTAAAATCATAATTTCCAAACCATCAATTTGACATATCGTCCCTTCTTCAGGAATCTCTTCTAAATGTTCTAAAATTAAACCATTAAAAGTGCGTGGCCCTTCTGTACTCAAATGCCAGTCAAATAATTTATTAATATCACGAATATTGGCCGAACCTTCAATGATAACGGAACCATCTGATTGTGGCATCACTTCCTGATCAATAGACGGTGTAGTTGACGTAGTGAATTCTCCAACTATTTCTTCTAAAATATCCTCTAATGTCACTAAACCTTTGATATCGCCATATTCGTCCACAACTAACCCGATACGCTCTTTATTGTTGCGGAAATTCACTAATTGTGCTGTTAATGACGTACTTTCAGGAATAAAATAAACCTCATCAGCTGCGCGAACTAATGTTTCTTTCGTAAAATCATTTTTATCTAACATTAAACGATAAGCTTCACGCACACGTAACATGCCGACTACATTTTCGTCCATGCTTCCCTTATATAATACAACTCGGCTATGAGCAGCATGATTCAATTGGCGCATGATAGACTTCCAATCATCATCAATATCAATACCGCCAATATCATTGCGAGGCACCATAATATCATCTACCGTGACCTCTTCCAGATCCAAGATAGACAACAACATCTCCTGGTGGGCTGATGGAATAAATTTGCCTGACTCATTAACAATAGAACGTAGTTCTTCAGGACTAAGGGAATGGGCCTTACTTTCTGTTTGTAACCCTGTTAATTTCATTAACCCCTTAATAATCATATTCATAAAAAATACGATAGGCGTACTCAGTTTCATTAACAACGACAGAATATGGCTCGCGGTAAATGCAATTTTTTCCGGGTAGACTGCTGCTACGGTTTTAGGATAAATTTCCGAACAAATTAACATCACAAAGGTTAACGCACCTGTTGCTATGGCAACCCCAGCATCCCCATACAAACGCATTCCAATAATCGTCGCCAATGCCGAAGCAATAATATTGACGAGGTTATTACAAATCAAAATTAAACTGAGAAGTTTATCTGTATGTCTTAATAGATATTCTGCTTTACGCGCACCACGATGGCCTTTTTCTGCCAAAAAACGCATGCGATAACGATTCACAGAAAGAAGTGCGGTTTCAGAACTAGAAAAAAACGCAGATAGGATTAATAAGATCGCTAAGGTAATAAATAATGTACTAAGGGGGATACTGTCCAAGTTAGGGGTCCTATATTGAATTAATCATTAAAAAAGTGCAGCAAATATCACCGCACTTTTCACCTGTTAAACATGTAACATTGCTCGACTACCAAAATAAGCAACGGTGAGTAATATCATACCTGAAATTGTATAAATTAACACCCTCTTTCCACGCCAATGTAACTGCTGATGGCCTATAAGTAATAAACCAAAAATAATCCATGCTACAAAAGAGAAAATCGCCTTTTGGATATTTTGTTCCGCAAAAAAATCTGCTAAATAAATGACACCTGAAATCAACGTCAGGGTTAACAATATTTCTCCACTGAGCAAAACACGAAAAAAATGACGTTCTACTGTCATAAGTGGCGGAATCATTGGGGAAAACGTCATTTTTTTATGCTTTAAATTGTGATCGATCCATGTTAGCTGAATAGCATACAATAATGCAATAAAACATACGGCATAAGCAAATAGCGCCAATCCAATGTGGATTAATAACCCTGTATTTTGACTTAGATGTTGCACCACATGGCCAGGCAAAAATGTTGCCACAACTAAATTAATCACTGAAAAACAATAGACAATGGGTAATAAAAACCAAAGTGTATTGACATTAAGCAACATCGCAATAGTGGCTAACGTCGCAATAATCACACTCATTAATGAACCGATTTCCATTAACGTAAAATTGTGCCCATCAATTAAATTGCTCAATACCTGATTAACGCTAATAATATGAAAAACTATCGCTAAAAGTGCGGTTAAAAAAAATAAAGTTTTATTTGATTTTTCTGTTCTCGCTCCAGTCTGTACTTTCAATAGTATAGGAATAATAAGCAGCACACTTAATACATAAGCGGAAATAGACACTATCGCAACAGTCATAAGAAAACTCCATTAAAGATAATGAAGTTTATTCTAACCATCGTAAGACAAAAAACAAGTAAAATTAGCGGTTGTTAAAAAGTGTATATTATGAAACAATCACGTCTAATTATATAAAAATTTTATTAAGGTAAACGATAGTGATCGATTTCGATGGCTACCGTCCGAATGTGGGCATTGTAATTTGTAATCACAAAGGGCAAGTGCTTTGGGCAAAACGATACGGACAAAACTCTTGGCAATTTCCACAAGGTGGGATTAACGATAACGAAACGCCAGAACAAGCGATGTATCGTGAATTATTCGAGGAAGTCGGTTTAACACGCAAAGATGTCAAAATTTTATATGCATCTAAACACTGGCTACGTTACAAATTGCCAAAGCGTTTATTGCGCTACGATTCCAAGCCCATGTGTATCGGACAAAAACAACGTTGGTTTTTTTTACAATTGGTTTCAGATGACAACCAAATCAATATGCATGCCAATAAATCACCAGAGTTTGATGGTTGGCGTTGGGTAAGTTATTGGTACCCTGTGCGGCAGGTTGTGTCCTTTAAACGCGATGTTTATCGCAAAGCATTAAAAGAATTTTCCACATTTTTTTTAACGAATAATGGCGCGTCTTATTCCCCAAAACAAGGGAAAGAAAAAATGGAAAATCGCACCGCACTTTTATCAAAAAAACAATCGTATAAAAAGCATTCAAAAAAATATTCTTCAAAAACAAAGGATTAATCATGTTAACCTTCTTTTTAGTTTGTCTACTGGTAGGCGCTATTGCTGGCTTCTTAGCCGGATTATTTGGCATTGGCGGCGGATTAATTATCGTACCAATTTTAGTCTATTTATTACCGATGGTTGGCGTGCCAGAGCCAATGTTAATGGCGGCTGCGCTAGGCACTTCTTTTGCCACCATCGTTATCACCGGTTTTTCCTCAGCACAACGCCACAATAAACTGGGCAATGTGGTTTGGCCTGTCGTCAAAATTATCGGCCCTGTGATCATGATAAGCACCTTTATCTCCGGCCTATTTATCGGCAAACTGCCAAAGGATATTTCAAGTAAAATTTTTGCCTGTCTCGTCGTATACATGGCCATTAAAATGATTTTATCTATTAAGCCACAAACCGTAGAGCGCGTGTTAACCAAAACAGCGGCAGTAGTTGGCGGTGTATTAATCGGAATTGCCTCCAGTGCTGCAGGTATTGGCGGTGGCGGATTTATTGTCCCCTTTTTAAATAGTCGAGGGATCGATATTAAAAAAGCCATCGGCTCATCTGCATTTTGTGGCATGTTACTGGCGACATCAGGCATGCTAAGCTTTATTATTGGTGGTTGGAATGTAGAAGGCATGCCGCCGTATTCACTGGGCTATGTCTACTTTCCAGCGGTATTTGGCATCACCCTCAGTTCGTTTTTCACCTCAAAGCTTGGTGCAAGCGCTGTCAGTAAATTGCCTGTCCCCGTATTGAAAAAAGCCTTTGCGATTTTCTTAATTTGTATTGCGATTAATATGTTTATTCGCTAATGAAAGGATAAGTATGAACGAATTTTTCTCTTTCCCACAATTTGATCCCGTTATTTTCCAACTTGGCCCCCTTGCCTTGCGTTGGTATGGTCTGATGTATCTACTGGGGTTTATCTTTGCTCGTTGGCTGGCTGTTCGTCGCGCAAAACAAACTGGTAGCGGTTGGACGGTAGAGCAAGTTGATAGCTTATTGTTTAATGCATTCTTAGGTGTCATCTTAGGTGGACGATTAGGTTATGTCTTCTTTTATCAATTTGACTATTTATTGCAAGACCCACTCTATTTATTCCGCATTTGGGAAGGAGGAATGTCTTTTCATGGCGGTCTAATCGGGGTAATTCTTTCCATGATTATCACGGCAAAACTGCAACATCGCTCCTTTTGGAAAACAGCGGATTTTATCGCGCCACTCATTCCTTTTGGGCTCGGCGTTGGGCGGATTGGTAATTTTATCAACGACGAACTTTGGGGACGTGTAACTGATGTGCCATGGGCGGTATTATTCCCTTCTGGCGGGTTCTTACCTCGCCACCCATCACAATTATACGAAGCGTTTTTAGAAGGCGTAGTTTTATTCTTTATCTTAAATTGGTTTATAAAAAAACCACGTCCAGCCGGCTCAGTAGCAGGCTTATTCCTATTCTTCTACGGATTATTCCGCTTTATTGTTGAATTTTTCCGTGAACCCGATCCGCAACTCGGCCTATATTTCGGACAACATATTTCTATGGGACAAATTCTCTCAACACCGATGATTATTGGTGGTCTCGCCATTATATTTTGGGCTTATAAAGCGCGGTCAAAATAAGGAAACTTTTTATGCAACAATATTTAGCACTCTGTCAACGCATTATTGATGAAGGTATTTGGATTGAAAATCAACGTACTGGCAAACGTTGTTTAACCGTCATCAATGCAGATTTAACCTATGATGTCAGTAATAACCAATTTCCCTTAATTACTACACGTAAAAGTTTTTGGAAAGCGGCTATTGCGGAATTTTTGGGTTATATTCGAGGTTATGATAATGCTGCTGATTTTCGTAAATTAGGCGCGAAAACATGGGATGCCAATGCCAATGAAAATGCAGTATGGCTCGCGAATCCACATCGTAAAGGCCCTGATGACATGGGGCGAGTGTATGGTGTACAAGGACGAGCTTGGCGCAAACCCAATGGCGAACACTTGGACCAACTGCGGAAAATTGTCAATAATTTAAGTCAAGGCATTGATGATCGTGGCGAAATTATGACTTTTTACAATCCAGGTGAGTTTGATCTCGGTTGTCTACGTCCATGTATGCACACACATACTTTCTCATTACTTGGCGACACGCTTTACCTCACGAGTTATCAACGTTCAGCAGACGTGCCTCTCGGCCTAAATTTTAATCAAGTACAAGTTTTCACTTTCCTTGCATTAATGGCGCAAATTACCGGTAAAAAACCTGGCTTAGCCTATCACAAAATTGTGAATGCCCATATTTATGAAGATCAGCTTGAACTCATGCGTGATGTGCAGCTTAAACGGGAGCCATTCCCACTCCCCCAATTAGAAATTAACCCAGATATAAAAACCTTTGAAGACTTGGAAACATGGGTAACCTTAGATGATTTTAAAGTAGAAGGTTATCAATGTCATGAAGGAATCAAATATCCATTTTCAGTGTAAGCGCGATTGAATTGGGCGGATAATACCGCCCAATAATCTTTCAATTTACAACCGCACTTTTTCGCCACCTAAATCATCGAGCAAATTTTCAGTTAATTTAGCCAAAATACCTGTCATTAGCACAAAATCCGCATCAAAACGCTGTGCCACATCTTCTTTCAAAATATCATCATTTTTCTCACGCACTTGGTCAGCAAACTTTAAGCCCTTGAGCGTACCATCATCACAAAAAACAAAACTCAAATGCGCCTCCCAATCTAACGCGAGTTTTGTAATCAATTTACCATTAGATAAATGCGCTAGCATTTCCTCACTATCTAATGGATGATTTTTGCAACGAATAACGCTTTCATTCTCAGCTGATTTTAACTCTGCCTCATCAAGTGCGGTTAAATATGATGGTGTTTTATCTTGCTCAATCCACTCAGTCATGGCAACAGCGGGTTCGTGAACAAAACTTAATGGAACAACAGGCAAAGAACCCAGTGTTTTTCGTAATAATGCCAATGTATCCTCAGCCCGTTTACTGGAGGCCGCATCAACATAAATTAAATTCGTCTCACTGTCGATCCACAAAGCTGTATATTGGTTTTTACTAAACGCTCTAGGTAATAACGCGCTAACAATATCATCTTTTAATGCTTGTTTTTCTGTTTTTTTCAACTTACGATTTTCTTTTGCTTCAAGTTCCATCACGCGTTCGTCTAGGGATTTTTTCACCACATGGCTGGGTAAGATTTTTTCCTCTTTATGAGCAACTAACAAAATATGTTTACCCACTGAAAAATGCAATAAATCACTCCCTCGCAGAGGCGTTGCCCAACCAAACTGACTCATATCCGATTGTTGACATGGTACATAGCGACATTGTTGCAACTGTGTCTGTAAAGCCTCTCCAGACCAATCCAATGTCTTTGTTAAACGGTAAATCATGACATTTTTAAACCAGAACATAGTCAACCCTTCTTCTAATCTGATAAAATAAAGCCCCTATTCTACCCTAAACGGAAATAAAATATGCAGCAAAAATCGATCTGTTTTATTGGTGGCGGCAATATGGCCCAAGCCATTATTTTAGGTTTATTAAAAACAGGCTACCCGCCTCATCTTATTACGGTTTGTGATCCTAATGCTGACAAACTGTTTTATTTTGCCAAGCAAGGCGTCCAAACGCAGCCAAACAATGCCGTTGCAGCTCAACAAGCTGACGTTGTTTTATTAGCCGTAAAACCTCAACTCATGGCCGAAGTTTGCCAACATTTAACACAAAGTGCGGTAGATTTTAGTCATAAATTAGTCATATCGATTGCGGCAGGCATTTCTCTTGCTCGATTAAGCGCCCTTTTACCAAGTGCCACCCAAGTTGTACGTATAATGCCAAACACGCCAGCCTTAGTTTCAGAAGGAATGGCCGGTTTATATGCCTCGCCTAGTCTAGATATTGAACTAAAAACCTTCGCGGAAAATTTACTCAGCGCAGTAGGAAAAACCTGCTGGGTCGAGAAAGAAGAACACATGCATACTGTCACAGCAGCTTCCGGCAGTAGCCCGGCTTATTTTTTCCTCTTAATGGAAGCCATGCAGAACGCTATCACCGATTTAGGTTTTGATCAAGAAACTGCCCGCTTGCTTATTCAACAATCTGCACTAGGCGCGGCGAAGATGGTCATTGAAAATCCGGAGATTTCACTCACCACTTTACGTGAAAACGTCACCTCTAAAGGCGGAACAACCGCAGCAGCGCTTGACATTTTCGCACAACATGATTTATCAACCACTGTGCAGCAAGCCATACACGCCTGTATTCAACGCTCACAGGAAATGGAAACCTTATTTTGATGAAAACGAGTGCATTTCAGTGGATGGCATTTAGCTTTTTTGGCTATTATTGTGCCTATGCGGTATTTGTCCCTTTTTTCCCTGCGTGGCTTAAAAGCCATGCATATACCGAAGAAACCATCGGTTTAATCATCGCCTCCTCTTACCTTTTCCGTTTTATCGGTGGGTTACTTTTCTCAAGCTTAATTCATCGAGCCTCTCATCTACTTAATGCCTTACGCTATTTAGCATGGGGAGGCATGGTACTGGTCATTATTATGGGATTGGTGGTGGAAAATATTTGGCTTCTGTTTTTAGCCCTCGCGATTTTTAGTATGCTCAACGCCGCAGGCATGCCGATTTCCGATACCTTAGCAAGCACATGGCAGCGCCAAATTCACCTTGATTATGGCAAAACACGATTGATTGGCTCAATGGCTTTCGCCCTCAGTGTCACGCTATTTGGCTATATTATTGGTTGGTGGGGCGAAGATAAAACATTATGGATTTTAACCGCACTTTATATAGCCTATGCTTTGGTACAAATGCGTACGCCATCGCCATTACCGCAAGATGAAACGGAAAGTGCGGTCAAAAATCAAGTCAGTTTTTCTCAGCTACTTCGTAACTCAAATACGCTGAGACTATTTATTGGCGTGTCTTTAATTCAAGGATCGCATGCCGCATATTATACCTATAGTGTCATCTATTGGACTTCACAAGGTATCTCTCTTTCAACCACCAGTATCTTGTGGGGATTAGGTGTCTTAGCTGAAATTTTGTTATTTTTCTTTTCTTCTCGTTTATTTAAACATTGGACAGTCAGCCATTTACTGTATTTTTCAGCCTTTGCCGCGGTCATTCGTTGGTTAACACTCAGTGCTGCCGAAAGCATTATGCTTATCGCGCTCACTCAACTTATGCACAGTTTAACCTACGCAATGGGGCATTATGCGATGGTACGCTATATCACCACTCAACCCCAATCCCATATGGCAAAATTACAAGGCTTGTATAATGGATTGTCCAGCTGTGCGGCAATTGCCATTCTCACGGCCCTTGCTGGCTTTATTTACCCAATTTCTGCGAGTATCACTTTTATTGCGATGGCAATATGCGCTGGATTAGCCCTACTATTTATTCCTCGCAAAGTAGAGGCTTTTTTTGTGAAAGCGATTTAATTCATTGAGGTGATAAAAAATGGGGCATATCGCCCCATTATAATGTCTCAATCACAATTATTTTTGTAATGCCGCCTTGTAGGTAGGATTCATTAAGTTCTCAACTGATAAAATGTCATCTAATTGTTCTTCCGTTAATAACCCTTTTTCCAATACAACTTCCCGTACGCCACGACCTGTTTGGGCACAGATTTTCCCAACAATATCCCCGTTATGATGACCAATAAAAGGATTTAAATAAGTCACAATACCAATGGAATTAAAGACGTAATTTTCACAAACCTCTTTATTGACTGTAATGCCATCAATACACTTATCACGCAAATTCACACAAGCATTAGTCAAAATATCAATAGACTCAAACATCGCTTGCCCAATCACCGGTTCCATCACATTTAATTGTAGCTGGCCAGCCTCTGCAGCAAAGGTCACGGTTGTATCATTACCAATCACTTTAAAGCAAACCTGATTAACGACTTCTGGCACAACCGGATTGACTTTCGCTGGCATAATAGACGAACCCGCTTGCAATTCCGGTAAATTGATTTCATTTAACCCCGCTCGAGGCCCTGAAGACAATAATCGTAAATCATTACATACTTTAGATAATTTCACTGCAGTACGCTTCAAGGCACCATGAACCATCACATAAGCGCCACAATCTGAGGTTGCCTCAATTAAATTTGGTGCGGGTTTACATGGTAAACCGGTGACCTCTGCTAAGCGCTTAACCACTAACTCCGAATAGCCTTTTGGAGTGTTCAAGCCAGTACCAATCGCGGTTGCACCTAAATTGACCTCAAGCAATAGTTCCGCAATATAAGTTAAGTTTCGCACTTCTTCATCTAATAACACTGAAAATGCCTGAAACTCTTGTCCCACAGTCATTGGCACCGCATCTTGTAACTGGGTTCGTCCCATTTTTAAAATATGCGCAAACTCTTTCGCTTTATTTTCAAATCCCTGTTGCAAGTACAAGACTTTGCTCACTAACTTCATAACACTGTTATATACTGCAATCCGGAAACCCGTTGGATAAGCATCATTAGTTGATTGGCTCGCATTCACATGATCCATTGGATCTAAAAATTGATATTCCCCTTTCTTATGCCCTAGAATTTCCAACGCTAAATTCGCCACCACTTCATTCGTATTCATATTAACAGATGTGCCCGCTCCTCCTTGATATACATCGGACGGAAATTGATCCATACATTTGCCGGTATTTAAAATAACATCACAAGCTTCCACAATCGCGTTAGCAATTTTTTTAGGAATTGCCCCTAATTCACCGTTTGCTTGTGCTGTTGCTTTTTTCACCATCACCATGCCGCGTACAAATTCTGGTACATCAGAAATCGTGGCATTAGAAATATTAAAATTTTCAACCGCTCTTAATGTATGAATTCCCCAATACGCGTCTGCCGGCACATCTCTTTCGCCTAATAAGTCTATTTCTTTTCTTACTTCACTCATTATTTTCTCCTTTGCTTTGAGTGCAATCACAACATACTTGCCTGTTACTCATCAGGCTTTGATCATGAGTGGATTATAGAAAAAACCAGGAAAAAATAATGTGATCTAAATCATATTTCTTATGAGGATGCCAAGATATAATTTAATCATTCGGATTAGTTTTTTTAATGTGAAAAGATAAAATCCAAAAAGCGTTAGAACATAATTTTTTCGCCCTTTAGCCCCTAAACATATTGAAATTTAACCAATCCTCCCCATATCTATAATCAAATAAATTCATTTTGATACAAGGATACACTATGCCATTGATTATTTTATTTATCCTATCCAGTTTTTTATTTATCTATCTTGAATTGTCATTATTAGTTTGGATTGGATCGCATATTGGTATTATTGGCTTAATTTTATTACTTATCCTTTCCTCTTTCGTTGGATTATTGATGATCCGGGCTCGTGGTTGGTATACGTTATTTAATGTGCAAAAACAACTGGCGCAAGGTGAAATCCCTGCTCGTTCCTTATTAAAATCCGGGATTTGGATTGTGGCTGGTGCATTATTTTTCATTCCTGGATTCTTAACGGATATACTGGCTATTTTGTTACTGATTCCCGCAGTACAACGGTTATTTGAGCAATTCATATTGAATAAAGTGCGGTTCTTTTCTGCCAAATTTTCCGCGAATTCTCACCGCACTTTTTATCGTCAAAATGGCCAAGAAGGTGAAGTTTTTGAAGCTGAATATGAAAAACAAGTGGACGATGATAAACGGATAAAATAATTTTTTATTGTCCCTTGAAAGCCTAATTTTTTGCCCCATATAGGCAATATGCTTTTTTAATGAAAACCAAAAACAATGACTTAAACAGGAGAACTCCAAATGAATATTCGTCCATTACATGATCGTGTAATTATCAAACGTGAAGAAGTTGAAACGCGTTCAGCTGGTGGTATTGTACTGACAGGCTCAGCAGCAACAAAATCCACTCGTGGTAAAGTATTGGCTGTTGGTAAAGGTCGTATTTTAGATAACGGCACGGTACAACCACTTGATGTGAAAGTTGGCGATCTTGTTATTTTTAATGATGGCTACGGTGTTAAAGCTGAAAAAATTGATGGCGAAGAAGTATTAATCATTTCTGAAAACGATATTTTAGCAATTGTTGAATAAACTCTCTTTTCATTGGACATCATAGGTCCAGGCAAAAATAAATAAAAGGAAAACGAAAATGGCAGCAAAAGATGTAAAATTTGGTAATGATGCACGCGTTAAAATGTTAAACGGTGTCAATATTTTAGCAGACGCAGTAAAAGTAACCTTAGGCCCGAAAGGTCGTAATGTGGTTTTAGATAAATCTTTCGGTGCGCCAACCATTACTAAAGATGGGGTATCTGTAGCACGTGAAATCGAATTAGAAGATAAATTCGAAAATATGGGCGCACAAATGGTGAAAGAAGTTGCGTCTAAAGCAAATGATGCCGCAGGTGACGGTACAACGACTGCAACAGTATTAGCTCAAGCAATCGTGAATGAGGGGCTAAAAGCTGTCGCAGCTGGCATGAACCCAATGGATTTAAAACGTGGTATTGATAAAGCTGTCGCTGCAGTTGTTGCCGAATTAAAAGATATTTCAAAACCTTGTGAAACCTCAAAAGAAATCGAACAAGTCGGTACTATTTCTGCAAACTCTGATAGCATTGTAGGCCAACTCATCGCACAAGCTATGGATAAAGTTGGTAAAGAAGGGGTCATTACTGTTGAAGATGGTACCGGTCTTGAAGATGAATTAGATGTTGTTGAAGGTATGCAATTCGATCGTGGTTACTTATCCCCATACTTCATCAACAAACCTGAAACCGCTACTGTTGAGTTAGATGCACCTTATATTTTATTAGTTGATAAAAAAATCTCAAATATTCGTGAATTACTTCCTGTATTAGAAGGTGTTGCAAAAGCGGGTAAACCATTATTAATCATTGCAGAAGATGTTGAAGGTGAAGCCCTTGCCACATTGGTTGTGAATACTATGCGTGGTATTGTGAAAGTTGCTGCAGTTAAAGCACCTGGCTTCGGCGACCGCCGTAAAGCGATGCTACAAGATATTGCTATTTTAACCGCTGGTACAGTGATTTCAGAAGAAATTGGTATGGAGCTTGAGAAAGCAACCCTTGAAGATCTTGGTCAAGCGAAACGTGTAGTCATCAATAAAGATAATACAACCATTATCGATGGTATCGGCGATGAAGCTCAAATTCAAGGCCGCGTAGCGCAAATCCGTCAGCAAATCGAAGAGTCTACTTCTGATTATGATAAGGAAAAATTACAAGAGCGCGTAGCAAAATTAGCTGGTGGCGTTGCGGTCATTAAAGTCGGTGCAGCAACTGAAGTTGAAATGAAAGAGAAAAAAGCACGCGTAGAAGATGCATTACACGCTACTCGCGCAGCTGTTGAAGAAGGTGTTGTTGCCGGTGGTGGTGTTGCATTAATTCGTGCAGCAAGCAAAATTGCAGGCAAAGTACAAGGTGATAACGAAGAGCAAAATGTTGGTATTAAACTCGCATTAAGAGCGATGGAAGCACCACTTCGCCAAATCGTAACGAATGCTGGTGAAGAAGCTTCTGTTGTAGCTAGCGCAGTGAAAAATGGCGAAGGTAACTTCGGTTATAACGCAGGTACAGAGCAATATGGCGATATGATCGAAATGGGTATCCTTGATCCAACTAAAGTCACTCGTTCAGCCTTACAATTTGCCGCTTCTGTAGCTGGTTTAATGATTACAACTGAATGTATGGTCACTGACTTACCAAAAGATGACAAAGCCGATTTAGGTGCTGCTGGTATGGGTGGCATGGGCGGAATGGGCGGCATGATGTAATTCTCGTCTAATAAACAATGAAAAGCCCTAGTATGAACACTGAACTTATTCATACTAGGGCTTTCTTTTTACCGTTTTCTTAAGTAACATCAAAATCAACTACAACTACCTATAGGGGAAAAACCAATGACAGACAGAGTGATAACAACCGGAATAGCAGAGCCTATAGAGAATAATAGTTATACTATTCATGTGGAAGATGCCTATTTTTTAGTGCTGGGATTTGAAGTCAATAAATCGCCGTTAACCAATCCGAATTTTGAAGAGGATATGAAAAAGAAACAGATAGAAATTGAAATGAAAGCCAAACAGATTGAGGAAAGAAATAAAAAAGAAGGGAGATCAGATCCTATTCCTACCTTTGAAATGCCTGAACGGGTTTATTCAAGTATTCCCGCCATATATGCTCAACCTCATCTTAATCCTTATGCTTACCCTTATGTTTATGATGAGGGAGTGCCTAGTAAGGAAACGCTGCATCGAGCCCAAGAAGATCCGGGTCATACCTTTATGTATTTGGTTAAGGGCGAAAGAGCGACCACTTTCTTTAGTTTCGGTCCATTAGTTAGCGATCCACACAGGTTGGAAGAATATATAGAAAGTCAAAAAGATTCACCTCGAAGGGCGACAGATATATACGCACAGAGATATGCCCTTGCCTCTTCTCAGCCACAAGATATGATTGACGGAATAAACAAGGGAGAAGCGAATAGAATCAGAGGGTTAGGGACACCGGATTACCGGATTCCGGAAAAAACCTTTTTATTTAAAAAGAAAATTAGTGAAGAAGCATATCATCAAATCAAAGCACAGGCTGAAAAAAACAGAGCAGAGATTATATCCGGTAGTAAATATTATAATGTGATTTTTAATAATACTTGTGCGGAAGAAGTGAGAAATGATGTGATAGGCGATGCGATTCCTGATTTACCCTATGGACGAAGTCTGGCGGTATTAACATCAATTAGTGCAATTAACCCCTATGCATTTTATGACCAAATGAAACAGTATGCCGCTAAGACAAGGTATATTGGGGAATTTGTTGTGGATAAGGGCGATGAAAAAACAACAGAGGAATTCTGGAGAAAATTTATGGATGAGATTCGTGAAGGAAATAATCCTCGCGATGTGCTTTTACCAGAGGAGAAAGAATGATGAAAATGCTTAAGTTTTTGGGAATCAATATACTGTCCCTATTTTTCAGTACGCTATCTTTTGCAGACGTCTCTAAAGCTGAGAATATTCAATCCGATTACATAGATATTGATAGAGTGACTGCCAAACAAGCCTATCAATTTACCCGTCAAGATGTGGAGGTGGTTAAAAAATTAATTTATAGCTCTTTAGCGATTTTAGAACAAAAATCAACCATTTATCGTGAGTTAGCCAAATTGGGCAAGCCTTTTAAAGGCGGTGAAAATGTACCTAAAAAATTGTTTGAACCAATAACAAGCGGTGGTATCAGAACGAGACATATATTTAGAGAGGCGACGGCTGAACAACCAGAAGTTTGGGGAATATATGGCAGCTATCTCGAAAAACGATTAAGACAAAAGCGGTGGGATTATGCAAGTATTAGAATTTTTGTGGACGATTATGGACAGGCGACAGATTTTTTAGATAGTGATTTTGAGGAATTTGATTTAGTGTTTAAAGAAAAA
>NZ_PHHA01000016.1 GCF_002795425.1 Conservatibacter flavescens | reverse complement strand
TTGGTCTGTGCTTCCCCGTTTGATTTGATTTTGCCCGGTGACAACGTTTAACTTTTTCCCCGTCCAAATACCCGCATTAATTTCCGCTTCACGGGCTAAAATATCTGTATAATCCACCCGGCTATTGTCCATGCCTTTGCCGCTTACTTTTACTTTTCCTTTTTCTACGCGGTAGCTGTCAATATCGCCTTGATGGATTTGGGGTTTTCCGGTGGTAATCGTGGCTCGGTCTGCATTGATAATCCCACAACCGTCACAATGTAACCCGTTTGGGTTGGCGATAATCACTTCGGCTTTTTTCCCTGCCACTTCCACATAACCTTTCATCACACTGGGGTTATTCGACGTGACTTCATTTAAAATCACTTTGGCTTCCCCTCTAGCTAAATAAGGGTTGCCTTGCACAAGGCCGGCTTGTTGGGTTTGAGTGGCTTTGCGGCTGTTATTTAAAATAGCACCTTTTTCGGCCACGTTGAAATCATGGTATTTATTATGGGAAAGGCCTTTGTCATTTGGGGTTTGGATATTGACTTGAGGAAGGCCATTGGCGGTTTGGAGAACAATAGGCTGTTGGGATTTCGGGGCATTTGGGTCAGCTTTAATAATGAGGGTTTCGGCCAATGCGCTGGAAGAAAATGCCACAAATCCTAAGGCACAATATAAACTAAAAATTAAGGGTTTTAACACCGCACTTTGGTGTCCTAATCCTCCCGTTGATTCGCTGTGTGCTTTACCCGCCGATTTAGCTAATTCGGAGGTGACGACAAGGCGTTGTAAGGTGCGACTAAAGATAACGCGGAAGATTTGGTTGTTCATAGTTTTATCCTCAATAGGTGAAATCGCTTACTCATATACGTATGGCAATGTTGGCCAAATACAGGAATTGTTGATGATAATAGGGGAGTAAAAGCGGGTTAATTTGGTGATAAACGAAAATCGTTTGAGACAAGAAAAAGCATATATCCCGATGTGTTTTGGTAATATTCGGGCTTGAAACATGGGCGATCTGACCGGTGCGCGATTTTTCATGACGACATTCCAACGTTAAAATAAGCAGCGTGCAATGCAGTTGTCTCAAAAGAGGCCTATAAATTGCGGATAATATAACGAAATGCTATAGGGAAGTAAAGTGTCATGAACTAACAAGAAATGTAAATGTTAATAATTTGCTTTATTTGAGGGGATTTATAAAAAGAAACCTCATTCGTTTAGTGGAATTGAACCAAACGAATGAGGGAGAAGAGAATAGATTATGGTTTCGTAATATGTTTACGGATTTTGATATTAATCATTTCAACCACAACAGAGAAGCCCATAGCAAAATAAATATATCCTTTCGGAATATGCATATCAAAACCTTCACCGAGTAAGGCTACCCCGATAAGAATGAGGAAAGATAAGGCTAAGATCTTTAACGTTGGGTGAGATTCTACAAAGTCGCCAATTGGTTTTGCCGCTAACATCATGACACCTACTGCAATCACAATAGCAATAATCATCACCTCTACATGACTTGCCATACCGACCGCGGTAATCACAGAATCTAATGAGAATACGATATCTAATAGGGCAATCTGCACAAGAATGGCCATAAATCCAGCGGGCTTAGCGGATTTTTCTTCTTGTTCTTCCGGTGTCATCGCATGATGAATTTCGTGAGTACTTTTAGCCACTAAGAATAAACCACCAAGAATTAAAATTAAATCACGCCCTGAAATGGCGTTGTCCCAAATATGAAATAACGGTGCGGTAAGCTTCATGATCCATGCTAAAGACAGGAGTAACAAAATACGCATACCCATCGCTAATCCTAAGCCAATTAAGCGGGCGGATTGGCGTTGATGTTCAGGAAGACGTCCGACTAAGATACTAATAAAAATAATGTTATCAATACCCAAAACAATCTCAAGGGCTGTTAATGTAAATAATGCAACCCATGCTTCTGGGCTGGCGAGCCATTCAAACATAAAAATATTTCCTTAAATAAAATAAATAGCGGTTAATCATAATCTCTTGTGATAAGAATGCAATGGAATTATGTATTTTTTCTTAAAATTATCAGACACCAATATTTCAGATTCGAGACAAACCTCGCAAGATAATGGGGGTTATTACATATCCAAAAGCTTATATGTTGTGGAGACCTCTTTCAAAATGCTGCAAGATTTGTGCGGTAAACTCTTTACGTAAATAAAATCCAAGCGGTAGCGTTTGAATGCTTTGCCCTTGTTTCCCAATTCCTTTTGTTAATGCTTTACTATTTGCGCCTTTAGGACGAAGTTGCATCACTTTGCCGATTTTTGCTGTGATTTGCTCCACCTTGCCCAATACAATGTAGTCCATTAATTCTTCCCAGTCTTGGCGTAATTGATGTTCTTGTGCCGGTGTGGGCTGCCATAAAATTGGCGCGCCGATACGGCGTTCACCAAGTGGAATATGCCGTTCTCCTTCGATGGGGATCCATAAGACTTTAGTGAGTTTGTATTTAACATGGGAGCTGTCCCAATTCACACCGGTATTATTGGCTAATGGCGCAAGACTCACAAAGGTGGTTTCTAAAGGAAAACCTTGTGCATTAATTGGAATGGTTTTTAATTCGATACCGAGATGGGCAAAGTCTTGTTCGGCTTTGCTGCCCGCTTTCGCACCAAGTGCCGTTTCAATGAGCATGCCGACCCAGCCTTTATGACGTTTGAGATCTGCTGGTATAGGAAGATGTAGTTCAGCGGCCAACTCAGCAAAATTTAGGCCTGCGATATGTTGCGCTCGTGTGAGGAGTGCTTGTTCTGTTTGTGGCGTGCTAATCATAGTATTTTCTTTGTTTAAGAAGTAGTCAGTCTATATTGTGCTTTTTCTTACCAGGCAAAAAATGATAAATATTTTTGTTATCTATTTGATTTTAAATGTTATTTATAAAAATGCGAATGGGCTTTTTTTATCCGTTAAAAAGTTTTCCCAAATTATACCGCACTTCAATCACAATTTTATCCACAGAAAACCTGAATAACTCACAGGCCCTTTTGTATGGTCGTAAGATGGTTAAATTTTTATCAGAAGCTGTTTATTTTCTAATATAAGACTTGGGGATTATAAACGACAAAAGTGCGGTGAAAAATAAAAAAATACTTTTTTCACCAATTTATGCGCGGTTTATTGACAGAGTTATCCACAAAGCTGAGTCATTAACAAAGACAGGAATTTCAAGTATAATCAGAGCTAATTGAAACAGAATGCGCCTTGTCGCAGAGATATAAAATAGGATCATCTATGTTTGAAAATTTATCCGATCGTTTGTCTAAAACTTTGCGTAATATTACGGGTAAGGGTCGTTTGACGGAAGAGAATATCAAAGACACTTTACGAGAAGTGCGTATGGCCTTGCTTGAGGCGGATGTCGCTTTACCGGTTGTGCGCGAATTTATTAATAAAGTAAAAGAACGTGCCATTGGCGAAGAAGTCAATAAAAGCTTAACGCCAGGACAAGAATTTTTGAAAATCGTCCGCGCTGAGTTAGAAGCTGCAATGGGAGAGGCGAACGAAAGTTTAAATCTCGCGACACAGCCGCCAGCCGTTGTGTTAATGGCGGGTTTGCAAGGTGCGGGTAAAACGACGTCGGTTGGAAAACTGGCAAAATTTTTGAGAGAACGCCATAAGAAAAAAGTGTTAGTGGTCTCGGCGGATGTGTATCGTCCTGCGGCGATTAAGCAATTAGAAACATTGGCACAAGCAGTAAATGTCGATTTTTTCCCATCAGATGTCAAACAAAAGCCTGTGCAAATTGCCCAAGCCGCATTAAGTCATGCAAAATTAAAATTTTATGATGTCTTGATTGTGGATACCGCCGGCCGTTTGCATGTTGATAGCGAGATGATGGAAGAAATTAAGCAAATTCATGCAGCGCTTTCACCTATCGAAACCTTGTTTACTGTTGATGCGATGACGGGGCAGGACGCGGCAAATACCGCGAAAGCCTTTAACGAAGCTTTGCCGTTAACCGGTGTGATTTTAACTAAGGTGGATGGTGATGCGCGTGGTGGTGCAGCGTTGTCTATTCGCCAAATTACGGGTAAACCTATTAAATTTTTAGGGATCGGTGAGAAGACTGATGCTTTGGAACCATTCCATCCGGATCGTGTCGCTTCTCGTATTCTTGGTATGGGCGATGTGCTGTCTTTAATCGAAGATTTGGAACGTTCTGTCGATAAAGAAAAAGCCGAAAAAATGGCTCAGAAGTTTAAGAAAGGCGATGAGTTTACCTTAGAAGACTTCCGAGAACAGTTGATTGAAATGAAAAAAATGGGCGGTATGATGTCCATGTTAGAAAAATTGCCTGGTGCGAAAAATTTACCTGATCATGTGAAAGGACAGGTCGATGATAAGATGTTTAATCGTATGGAAGCGATGATTAATTCCATGACACCGAAAGAACGCCGTCACCCTGATATTATCAAAGGATCACGTAAACGCCGTATTGCGATGGGCTCAGGGACACAAGTACAAGATGTTAATCGTATGTTGAAACAGTTTGATGAAATGCAACGTATGATGAAAAAAATGCGTAAAGGCGGAATGGCGAAAATGATGCGGGGTATGAAGGGCATGATGGGTGGCGGTCTTGGTGGCTTAGGCGGTATGTTTGGGCGTTAATTGAGATCGAAGAGTGGTAATTTAATTGAAATCAGCCAATATGTTGATTAGGAGGTTTATATGAAAAAGGTATTTTTATCATGCGCGATGATATTGGCTCTGAATGCTTGTACTAGTCAACACAGCCAAATGGTCGATTTAGTTACGCCAAAAGAACCCGCAGAAGGATTTGTGCAAGTATTGGCTGAAAAAGATTATTATATCGATTCTGCCTCGATTTGGATTGATAATCAGTCTCCTGAAGTGATTAACTTTGATATGGTGACAAATTTATCTAAAGGACAGCTCGGGTTTAAGGATCATCCTAATGAGATTGGAAAATCTATTCGTAGCCATAAAAATGTAAATTGTAAAACCAATACTTATTCGCGAACAGGGGAAATGGTCTATTCAAGATTTTGGGGAGAGGGCGTGGAATTAAAACGACATCGCCAATTATATAAAACCACCGATATTATTGAAGGTTCTTCGTTGGATACGGTGGCAAAAGTTATGTGTGCGAATTTTTATCGTCCACAAGCCCCTAAATGATATATCGTCTGTTAAAACTTCATAAAAAAACACCGCACTTTTATTAAAAAGTGCGGTGTAATATTAGAAAGTTTTAAAGTTAAGCAATATTATGCTTGACCTTTCACTTCTTTTAAGCCGTTAAACGGTGCTGGTGTGCCTGCAGCCGCTAATGCTTCTTCGATACGGATTAACTGGTTGTATTTTGCAACACGATCAGAACGGCTCATTGAACCAGTTTTGATTTGACCCGCCGCTGTACCTACTGCTAAATCTGCGATAGTCGCATCTTCTGTTTCACCAGAACGGTGTGAAATTACTGCAGTGTAACCAGCATCTTTCGCCATTTTGATTGCAGCTAAAGTTTCAGTTAATGAACCGATTTGGTTGAATTTGATTAAGATTGAGTTTGCGATACCGTTTTGGATACCACGCTCTAAAATCTTGGTATTGGTTACGAATAAATCATCACCCACTAATTGAACTTTGTCACCTAACACTTTAGTTTGGTATGCGAAACCTTCCCAGTCTGATTCATCTTGACCATCTTCGATAGACACGATTGGGTATTCTTTGCATAAGCCTTCTAAGTAGTGAGTAAACTCTTGAGAAGTGAATGTTTTACCTTCACCTTTCATGTCGTACACATTACGTTCTTTGTCATAGAACTCAGAAGAGGCACAGTCCATTGCTAAAGTCACATCTTTACCTAATACATAGCCTGCTTTTTCAACTGCTTCTTTAATACAAGCTAAAGCATCAGCGTTTGAAGCTAAGTTAGGCGCAAAACCACCCTCATCACCCACAGCTGTATTTAAACCTTTTGCTTTTAATACTTTTGCAAGATTGTGGAATACTTCAGCACCGATACGTAGCGCTTCTTTTAATGTGCTTGCGCCAACTGGTTGAATCATGAACTCTTGAATATCAACGTTATTGTCAGCGTGCTCACCACCGTTGATGATGTTCATCATTGGTAATGGCATAGAGTAAACGCCCGGAGTACCATTAAGTTCTGCAATATGTGCATAAAGCGGTAAACCTTTTGAAGCAGCAGCGGCTTTTGCATTAGCTAAAGAAACCGCTAAGATAGCGTTTGCACCAAATTTAGATTTGTTTTCTGTACCATCTAAGTCGATCATAATTTGGTCGATTTCAGCTTGGTTAGACGCATCTTTACCCACAACTGCATTTGCAATTTCGTTGTTTACTGCTGCAACAGCTTTTAATACGCCTTTGCCTAAAAAGCGAGATTTATCACCATCGCGTAATTCTAACGCTTCGCGTGAACCTGTTGACGCGCCAGATGGTGCCGCAGCTAAACCAACAAAACCACCTTCAAGATGAACTTCAGCTTCAACAGTTGGATTACCACGAGAGTCAATGATTTCACGACCGATTACTTTAACAATTTTTGCCATTTTATTTTCCTCTATGAGTTAATTTAAAGCATTAAAAAAATAATGCCCATATAGTAAAGCTATTTCGTCCATTTGTCTTGCAAAAAATGTGATTTTATTGATTTAAATCTGAGATGATAGTGATGATTAGTAGGTGTTTTTTACTAGATTTGTTAAAATCGTATTTAGTTGTTTCCTATATCGCTATTTATTACAGCCACATTAAACTAAGGATCAAGCATGAATAAGGATTTATCTCTCATTCCAAGCATTCGAATGAAAAGAGAGGCAATGACCAATACCGAAAAACGGGTTGTGGATTGGTTATTGGATTCGACAAAGTTTGATAAAAAAACATCACTGAGTATGGTGGCTGAGTCTCTTCATGTTTCAGAACCTTTAGTAGTGAAAGTGGCAAAGTTACTGGGATTTTCTGGGTTTCGTGATTTGCGTAAACAGATTACTTCTTCTTTTGAGATTAATCATTTGAATACGATTGAGCTTTCGTCTCAGGATTCTGTACAAGATCTTGTTGATAAGGTGTTTGATATTTCAGTTCAAACGATTACAGAAGGGCGGGCGATTTTAAAATCTGATGTCATTGAAAAAGCAGCAAAATGTTTTTTTCATGCAAAAAATCGGGATCTTTATGCGGCGGGAGGCTCAAATACGATTTGTGATGATATCGCTCATAAGTTTTTGAGAATTGGCGTGCGGTGTAATAGCTATCGTGATGTGCATTTGATGATGATGTCGGCTTCTCTATTAACCGAAGATGATGTGGTGTTAGTGATTTCTCATTCAGGGAAAACCACCGATTTACTGAAAGTGGTCAATGAAGCACGAAAAAATAAGGCAAAGATTATTTGTATCACGCATAGCGATGTTTCGCCGATTGCGGCAGTTTCTGATTTTGTGATTTGCACGCCTGCGCCGGATACGCCGTTGCTGGGTAAAAATGCTTCAGCAAGGATTTTACAGTTGATTTTAGTTGATGCTTTTTTTGTTGCGGTTGCACAACAACACATTGACTTTGCTCAAGGCAATTTAGAAAAAACATTTCATGCAACAGAATACTTTAGACAAAAATAATTTTTGATAAAGTTTGTTGGTTTTTTATACACATTTGGTCTC
This sequence comes from Conservatibacter flavescens, assembly GCF_002795425.1. Lineage (GTDB taxonomy): Bacteria > Pseudomonadota > Gammaproteobacteria > Enterobacterales > Pasteurellaceae > Conservatibacter > Conservatibacter flavescens. The sequence continues at coordinate 51,951 of NZ_PHHA01000016.1, read as the reverse complement.
TCCAATCTTCTTATCAATCATTTGTAGAAATACATGATGTATCGTCTCAGACGAGTGACAAACCGAGTAAGATAATGGAGGCATGTAATATGCCTTCAATAAACACCATAATTCATTGAAATTTAAGTTATATTTATTTCTCAGCTAGGGGCGTATGGCATACGTCCCACAAGCAATAATACTTTGCCAACAGTCAGATAAATACGTGATGTCTTGTCTGCATTTCTTGTTTATAAAATATTTCTTTCTTTAATTAAACTTCATAATATTTTTTATTTTGTGAAGTTGATCTCTTTTTTAATCCTAAAATAGTGGTATAAATAGGAAAAAATAAACTTCACATAAAAAATAGTGAAGTTTGTGGTTTATATCATCACTATTTTTATGTTGCGGTATAAGGCAGGTCGTTCGTTTAATTGATGAGGAGAGATCAGATGAAAGTATTAAAAACATTAAAAAGTGGTTTAGTGGCTCTGGGATTAGTGTGTTCAATGAATGCATATTCTGCGGAATATGCAGTGATTCTAAAAACCCTATCCAATCCATATTGGGTGGATATGAAAGCAGGGATTGAAAAAGAAGCAAAAGAATTAGGTGTTTCAGTAGATATTTTTGCTTCACCTTCAGAGGGCGATTATCAGTCCCAGCTTCAACTTTTTGAGGACTTAATTAATAAAGATTATAAAGGCATTGCGTTTGCTCCGCTTTCGCCGGCGAATTTGGTTATGCCGGTGGCAAAAGCCTATCGCAAGGGAATCTATTTGGTCAATTTAGATGAAAAAATTGATACGGATAATTTGAGTAAAGCAAAAGGCAATGTGGAAGCATTTATTACGACGGATAATGTTGCAGTGGGCGGTAAGGCTGCACAATTTATTGTGGATAAATTAGGTAGTGCCGGCGGAGAGGTTGCCATTATTGAAGGAAAAGCCGGAAATGCTTCAGGTGAAGCACGTCGTCGTGGTGCTACTGATGTTTTCGCTAAAAATTCGACAATAAAGTTAGTCGCAAGCCAACCTGCCGACTGGGATCGTATTAAAGCCTTAGATGTGGCGACTAACGTTCTATCAAGAAATCCAAACCTTAAAGCGTTCTATGCTGCTAACGATACGATGGCAATGGGAGCGGCACAGGCAGTCATTAATGCGGGAAAACAAGGACAAATCATCGTGGTGGGTACAGATGGTATCCCGGAAGCGAAAAAAATGGTGAGCGAAGGAAAATTAACGGCCACAGTCGCACAAGACCCTGCGGAGATCGGCGCAAAAGGATTACGTTTATTAGTGGAGGCGCATAAATCGGGTAAGCAAATTCCAGTGGAACAAGCATCGGCATTTATTACCGTCGATTCCATTCTTGTCACTGAGTAAGTTTCCACCTAAGGGAATGCAGAAAATTTTACCGTTCCCTTAGATTTACCTTTGTGATAGAAGCCGTTAGGGAGGAAATATGAGCCATAACTTGTTAATTCAAATGAAAAATATTTCTAAATGTTTTGGGGCGGTAAAAGCATTAAAAAATGTCGATCTTGATATTTATACTCATGAAATTCATGCATTGCTTGGGGAAAACGGTGCGGGCAAATCCACATTAATGAAAATATTGTCTGGCCTGCATAAACCGAGTTCAGGCACAGTAACGGTCAATAATATTGAGTATGAATATTTGGATCATAAACTCGCAGCTAGGTTGGGTATCGGGATTATTTATCAAGAATTGAGTTTAATTGATGAATTAACGGTATTAGAAAATTTATTTATTGGCCGTTTGATTGTTAAGAACGTGATGGGGATTCCGATCATTGATTGGAAGCGAATGCGATCTCAGGCATCAATCATTTTATTACGTCTTGGACTTAAAGTGAGTTTAGATGAAAAGGTCGGAAATCTTTCTATTTCTTACAAACAAATGATTGAAATTGCAAAAGTTTTAATTTCTGATGTCAAGGTGATTATTATGGATGAACCTACATCTTCCTTAACCCATTCAGAAATTGAATATCTTTTCTTCATTATGAAGCAATTAAGAGAAGAGGGTAAAGCCATTATTTATATCTCGCATAAAATGAATGAAATCCGTCAAATTGCTAATCGCTATACGATCCTAAAAGATGGTAGTAGTGTGACTTCCGGCATGATTAACGATATTACCAATCAGGAAATTATACGCTTAATGGTCGGACGTGATGTTGAATCTCGTTTTACCGGTATGGAAAGCTCAAAATCGTCACAAGTAATTTTTGAGGTGAATAATTTAACCGGTAAAAAATACAAACAAGTCAATAATGTGTCATTTCAGCTAAATAAAGGTGAGATCTTAGGTTTTGCCGGCTTAGTGGGCGCGGGGCGAACAGAATTAATGAACTGCATTTTTGGTGTAGATAAACGTATTTCAGGCGAAATCTATTTGCATGGCAATAAGATTACGCCGTCTTCACCCCTTGAAGCGATTACTAAAGGTATGGCTTATATCACAGAAAGTCGGCGTGAAAACGGCTTTTTCCATAATTTTTCTATTGTACAAAATATTGCTATCTCCAAAAGCTTAAAAGATGGGCATTACAAAGGCGCTATAGGTCTATTTGATTGTATACAAGAAAACCAATTCGCGGAGCAACAAAAAGCGCTTTTAAACATTAAATGTGCTTCTCTTGATCAAAATATAACCGAACTTTCCGGTGGTAATCAGCAAAAAGTGATTATTGCCAAATGGTTAATTTGTGAACCGGATATTCTCATCTTTGATGAACCGACACGCGGTATTGATATAGGCGCTAAGACAGAAATTTACAAAATTATGCGTCAGTTGGCCGAACAAGGTAAAGCCATTTTGATGGTGTCATCGGAATTACCGGAAATTATGTCGGTTTGTGATCGTATAGCAGTGTTTAGAGAAGGCGAAATTTCAACAATTTTAGACAACGATAGACATTTAACTGAAGAAATGATTATGAGCTGGGCATTACCCGACATGAGAGAGGTACATTAATAATGAATACGGCAAAATTTAATTTCCCACAGTTCTGGGAAAAATACGGAACGTTTTTTATTTTAGGCATCATCGTATTAATCTTTGGCGCTATTTCCGGACAGTATTTTTTAACAACAAATAATATTCGGCAAATCTTTGTACAAAGCTCCGTTACCGTATTAATCGGTATGGGAGAGTTCTTTGCGATTCTAATTGCGGGTATTGATTTATCTGTGGGCGCTATTCTTGCCCTAGCGGGTATGGTAACGGCTAAGTTAATGATAGCGGGTATTGATCCTGTATTCGCTGCAATCATTGGCGGTGTGCTAGTTGGGGGCGCATTAGGTGCGATTAACGGTGCATTAGTGAATTATACCGGATTACATCCATTTATTATCACATTAGGAACAAATGCCATTTTTCGTGGCATTACATTAATTATTTCCGATGCCAATTCAGTTTATGGCTTTTCTTTCGAATTTGTGGATTTTTTTGCACAAGATATTTTATTTATCCCCGTTCCCGTTGTTTTTGCCATTTTGGTGGCGTTTATGTTGTGGTTTTTAACCAGTAAAACCCGTTTAGGGCGCAATATTTATGCGTTAGGCGGGAATAAAGAATCTGCCTATTATTCGGGAATTGATGTGAAATTTCATACGATGGCGGTATTTATTATCTCCGGTATTTGTGCGGGGCTTGCTGGAGTTGTGTCAACGGCGCGTTTAGGTGCTGCAGAACCTTTAGCCGGTGTTGGTTTTGAAACCTATGCGATTGCAAGCGCCATAATTGGTGGCACGAGCTTTTTTGGCGGTAAAGGGCGTATTTTTTCAGTGGTGATTGGCGGATTGATTATCGGCACGATTAACAACGGATTAAATATTTTACAAGTTCAAACTTATTATCAATTAGTTGTAATGGGCGGATTAATTATTGTTGCTGTGGCATTAGATCGATTAATCAGTCGTTAATTTATGAGGTATCGTTATGAAAGTTTTAATCGCACCTTCTTTAATGTGCATGGATTTAACAAAATTTAAAGAACAAATTGAGTTTCTCGATCAACATGTTGGCTATTTCCATATTGACATTATGGACGGTCATTATGTGCCAAATCTGACACTTTCACCTTTTTTTGTGAGCCAGGTGAAGAAAATTGCGACCAAGCCTTTGGATTGTCATTTGATGGTTACTCACCCTGAAAATTATATTGATGATCTTGCTCAAGCCGGCTGTGATATGGTGACCTTGCACGTTGAAACCATTTCTGGTCAAGCCTTTAGAATTATTGACAAAATTAAAAGGTTAGGTATGAAAGTCGGCATTATTTTTAATCCTGAAAGTGCGGTGGAAAATGCAAAATATTATTTGCATAAAGCAGATAAAGTAACCGTATTAACGGTCGATCCCGGATTTGCTGGACAGGCTTTTATTCCTGAAATGTTAGAAAAAATTAAAGAATTACAATCGTTTAGAGAAGAAAATACATTGCAATATGAAATCGAAGTTGATGGTTCATGTAACCCTAAAACCTATGAGATGTTAATTAATGCTGGGGCTGATGTGCTTATTGTGGGCAGTTCGGGGTTATTTAATAATGCTGAAAATATTGCAGAAGCATGGGAAATCATGAAAAAAGATATTTCTCAATATTAGAGGACGTTGCCATGAAAAATGAAAAGGTGGTCATCGGGGTTGATATGGGAGCCACTCATATTCGTATATGTGTCATGGATATGCGTGGGGATGTGCTGGTAACGGAGCGTAAAAAAACATCAGAAATATTAACGCAGGGATTAGTGCATGGATTAATCACATTCTGTGAGCGTTTTTTATCGACCGCGATTGAATGTATTGTGGTTGGGCTGCCTGCGGCGATTTCTGCAGATCGCAAGCGTGTTTTATCCGTACCGAACCTTTCCGTATCACAAGAGGAATTGGATCAATTGAGTTCGTCTTTATCTCAACATTTCCATTGTGCTGTTTTTTTAGAGCGCGATGTGAATTTACAAATGATCTACGATATTCATCACTATAAATTAACCGATAAATTAGTCTTGGCGGCTTATTTGGGATCAGGCATGGGATTTGCTATTTGGAATAAAGGTCATTTATTTATTGGCGCGCATGGTGTTGCCGGCGAATTGGGGCATATTCCCTATGGCGATGAAGATATTCGGTGTGGTTGTGGTAACTATGGTTGTCTAGAAACAACTTGTTCGGGGATTGCGTTAAAACGTTGGTTTGAGCACAATCAATTTGATTATCCGATTGATCTTATTTTTAAAAAGTCCTCACAAGAGACATTTATTCAGGATTATTTGGTACAAGCCGCAAAAGCCATTAGCACCGCAGTTAATTTATTTGATTCCGAAGTATTAATTTTGGGTGGTGGTGTGATGGATATGCAAGATTTTCCCATTGAAAAATTGAAATCATTAATAGGGAAATATGTGCGTAAACCTTTGCCATATAATGAATTAAAGATATTAAAAGCCGAATCTTCCTCATTTAATGGGGCAATTGGTGCGGCGTTATATGCTCAATCATGTGAGAGGTAATGATGAAAAGGATTGCGATTGGTTCCGATCATATCGGATTAAATCATAAACGATTTTTAATTGAGAAGCTAACAAAACAAGGGTATCACATCATGGATATGGGAACATTCGATCAAGAAAGAACGGACTATCCTATCTATGCGCATAAAGTCGCGCAAGCCATTAATACCGAAAATGCTGAAGCCGGCATATTGATTTGTGGGACGGGGGTGGGTATCTCTATTGCGGCAAATAAAATAGCTGGTATCCGCTGTGCATTATGTGCGGATGAGTTTACTGCTTTAATGTGTCGAGAACATAATAATGCCAATATTATTGCTTTTGGCGCAAATATTATTTCTCCCGAAAAAGCACTTGCCCTTGCGACATTATGGTTGAATACTGCTTATGATGGCGGTCGGCATCAAAAACGTTTGGATATGATAGCAGGCTTTGAGCGTGTTTCTTGATAGATGTGCGAAGATCGGAACAGAATATTTCCTGTTCCGATCGGTTGTTATTTGGATTGGGGTGCTTCTTGTTCTTCTAAAGCATCACGAGCAGAGCGGATACTTTTCTCTAATAATGGAACGCGAGGATCGTTTTCTGGTAATAAACGTAACATCATCGCCCAAGTGACTGCAGCCATTTTATAATCTTCTTTTTCAAAATAATGAAAAGCTAATAAACTCAGGGCTTGGAAATTTGTATGATCCTGACGAAGAACTTCTTTGAGTAATTCTTCTCCTTTAAATTTATCCGAAGCATCATCTGAAAACATTAAAATGCGGGCAAAGCCCATTTTATAATCTGTATTCTCAGGAGAGAGTTTATAGGCACGTGCATAGCTGTCATGGGCGAGCTGGCCTTTATCCATACTCATTGCAAGTTGCCCTAATAACCACCAGCCTGCTGCATCATCGGGTGATTTTTGCAAATGTAGTCGTAAGGCGGTAATAAATTGTTGTTGTTCCGTTTCGCTTAAAGGATGTGTTTCTTCTTCTTTTAAACGTTCATAAAAGTGCGGTAGTTTTTCGTAGGTTTTTTCCAGCATGTTTTCGGCCTGCCATGAACCTACGCTAAAGTAGGTGGCTAAGCCTATGATAGCTAGGGCGAGTAAACCGGATGTAAACCAAATTCCGCCAAAACGTTTTTTGTCCTTATTATCGGCGGTTTGCTCTGCGGGAATATCTTCTAGCAAGGCTTGCTGCAATTCGGTTTTTAATTGCGCAGCATTGTCTAATAACCCTTGTGCTTCATCACGCTCGACTTCTTGTAAACGATCAAAGTATAACGCTTTATTTAAGGCATCACGTTCAACATTCTCTTGGTGCTGCTCCTTGCGTTTTAGCAAAGGATAAAAACAAATTAATGCAATCACCACAGTGATGACGGCGATGCTAAACCAAAAAATCATTGTTTTTCTCCGTTTAAAATTTTCTCTAATCGCTGTTTTTCAGCTTGAGTTAAATCTACTGTATTTTGCCCCGCACTTTTTTGCTGAACTTGTGGCCTACGGCGAAATAGCATGAATATACCGATTAATACTAATAAAATTGGAGCAATCCATAAAATCAGTGTGGCCGCCGTGATAGGGGGATCGTAGGTCACAAAATTACCATAACGTTCAACCATATAATTGACCACATCTTGTTTGGATTTACCCTCTTGTAACAATTCAAACACTTTATGGCGCATATCAACAGCAATGGTCGCATTAGAATCCGCTATATTATTATTTTGACATTGTGGGCAGCGCAGCTCTTGTGTAAGAGCATGATAGTCTTTTTCCTGTGCAGGGGAGTCAAAATTTAAGGCATCAATGGCAGCAAAGCTACTCAAACTTAAGCTGAGCAGTAAAAGTGCGGTGAGTTTTTGCAATATTTTCATCAGCTTCCCTCCGCCAATTTATCATAAATCGGTTTTAAGGTTTCATTCCATACGCGATCGTTCACATCTCCGGTATGGCGGTAATGGATAATGCCTTTACCATCTATAATAAAGGTTTCTGGCGCACCATATACACCTAAATCTAAACCGAATGAACCCTTTTCATCAAGCAGTACAGCTTGGTAAGGGTTATCTAAATCTTTTAACCACTTAATCGCTTTTTTAGGATCATCTTTATAATCAATTCCAATAATGGTAATGCCTTGTTTTGCTAATTGATTTAAATATTGGTGTTCAGCATAGCAAGTTGGACACCAAGTAGCCCAGACATTCAGTAAAATGGGTTTGCCTTGCTGGAATAAACTTTGATCGTATTGTGTTTCTCCAAATAAATCTTGCAAAGGTTTAGTTGGCACAGGTTTACCGATCAAGGCGGATTCAAGGGCTTTAATATCTTCCCCACCAGCATTGCGTTGTAATTGCACAAAAAAAGCGAAAGCGAGAGCTAAAAATAAAATTAATGGAATATAAAGTTTCTTTTTCATAGCACTTATTATTTTTTCAATACCTTAGAGAAACGATAACGTTTATCGAACATACAGAGTAAACCGCCGAGCGCCATAAATACACCGCCAATCCAAATCCACCGGATAAACGGTTTATAATAGAGGCGCAATGCCCACGAACCATCGCCAAGCGCTTCGCCGAGTGCGACATAAATATCACGGCTAAATCCCCAATCAATAGCCGCTTCAGTCATGGTCATTTTACTGACGGTGTAAAAACGTTTTTCGGCATATAATGTGGTTTCAAATTTTCCATTCTTGCTAATATCAACTTGCGCTTTTCCGCCTTCATAATTAGGGCCATTAGCCGCCGTAATGCCTTGAAATTTATATTCATAGTCTGCAATTTGAGCCACATCGCCTACACGCATACGTACATCACGTTCAACACTATAATTTTGACTGAAAGCAATGCCCCATACTGTCATCGCGACACCTAAGTGCGCCAATACCATACCCCAATGTGAACGGGATAATTTGCTTAAACCGACAAAGAAATTGTGGCGATGCGTGGCGCGTTGGTGAAGCTCGTATAGGCTCAATGACACAATAAAAACTGCCATCATCACGCCCAGTACGGAGCTCGTTGTAATACGGTCTTGTAATAGATAAGGTAAGCTAAATCCTGCGATTAGCATGATGATTAAGCTAATAATGACCGGTGTACGAATGTGGGAGACTTGGTCTCTGCGCCATTTAACTAATGGTCCTACTCCTAATAAGAGAGCAAAAGGGATCATAATGATTAAAAACATTTGATCAAAAAATGGCGCACCAATAGAAATCGTGCCTAAGCCAATTTGTTTGTGGACTAAAGGCAGTAAGGTTCCGAGTAACACGACACAAAGTGCGGTCATTAATAAGATATTATTTAATAACAACATTTTTTCACGTGAATAGGCTTCGGCATTGTCAATAGAACGAATTTGGCTACCTTTGTAGGCATAAAGGGCTAGGGAACCACCTATGACGACAATTAAGTAGGCGAGTATATATAAGCCTCTCGTTGGATCTGAAGCAAAGGCATGAACAGAGACTAAAATACCCGAACGAACAAGGAATGTCCCTAATAAACAGAGAGAAAAAGCGAGGATCGCTAATAATACAGTCCAAGCTTTAAATGAACCACGTTTTTCTGTTACCGATAGAGAATGAATTAAAGCGGTGCCGGCCAACCATGGCATAAGCGATGCATTTTCTACGGGGTCCCAAAACCACCAGCCGCCCCAGCCGAGTTCATAATAAGCCCACCAAGATCCTAATACGATACCTAAAGTTAAAAAGACCCAAGCCGCGAGAGTCCAAGGGCGTGACCATCTTGCCCATGCGGTGTCTAATTTACCACTGATTAGTGAGGCAATAGCAAAGGCAAAGGCAACAGAGAATCCCACATAGCCCATGTAGAGCAATGGTGGGTGGAAAATTAAGCCAACATCTTGTAATAACGGGTTTAATTCTCGACCATCTACAGGAAAGTCAGGGAACGTACGATCAAAGGGATTAGAGGTAAATAAAACGAAAATTAAGAAGCCGATGGCAATGATCCCCATAATGCCTAATACACGTGCGACAGCCTCTTGAGGTAACTGTTTACTAAACCAAGCTACAGCCGCTCCCCACAAGGTTAATAACCAAATCCACAGTAATAAGGAACCCTCATGAGATCCCCATACAGCAGATAAGCGATAGTGGAGAGGTAAGCTTGTATTAGAATTGTGAACAACGTATTTCACACTAAAATCATTGGTGGCGAATAAGTAAAATAAGGCGACAAATGAAATGGTTAGACTAATAAACAAGCCAAAAGTCATTGGGCGAGCCAATGACATCAATTGAACATTACCTTTTTCTGCTCCCCATAAAGGAAAAACAGCCAATAGTATGGCAACGGCTAAACTTAAAGCCAGAGCATAATTTCCTAATTCAGCTATCATTATTTTGTCTCTTGTTCTTTCGCCATTCGATCGCGCTCAGATTCAGCTTTTAAATCAGAAACGCCCATCGGTTGATGGACTTTTTTCATTTGTTCGTCCAGCTCAGGTGGCACGTAGTTTTCATCATGTTTTGCTAGCACTTCAGTTGCGGCTAATACAGTAGGCGCTTTAAGTACACCTTGTGCGACAATGCCTTGTCCTTCACGAAATAAATCGGGCAAAATACCTTCATATTCAACAGTAATAGAAGGGCCTATATCATTTAAGTCAAATTTGACTTGCAGGCTTTTGGCATCTCGTTCCACTGTGCCGGCTACTACCATGCCACCAACGCGGATACGTTGACCAACTTTGGGCTTGGTATCGGCATTATCATTTTTGCCATAAACCACTTCTGTTGGAGTATAGAATAAGTCGATATTTTGTCGTAAAGCATAGAGCATAAGTCCTGTTGCGATAGACACGCCTAATAAGACTAATAAAATAATATTCAATCGTGATTTACGTCTTGGGTTCATAGTCCCCCCATTCGTCTTTGTGCAGCTTGTTGGCGAGCTTGACGTTGTTGTTCACGACGAATTTCACGTAATACAACGTCTTTGCCTTTATAGCTTTGTATAATTAGCACCATAATACACAGTAGCGAAATGCCATAGGCGAGCCAAACATAAAAGCCGTAGCCCCCCATATCAAAAAAATCACTCCACGTTTGAAAAAACATAATTCACTCTCTATAAAAAATTTTAAAAAATCGACCGCACTTAGATTACTTTGCTAATGCTTGAACCCAAGGGCGTTTAATTTCATCTTTGAGCAAGGCGTTACGATAACGCACTAAAGTTAACCAAATTGTTAATGCCATAAAACCAAAAATGCTGAGAATCAACGGGATTAGCATTGGGGTAGCAATGGACGGTTTTTCAAATTTAGTAATACTTGCCCCCTGATGTAGGGTATTCCACCATTCTACGGAAAAATGGATAATGGGAATATTAATCACGCCAACAATTGATAAGATTGCTGCGGCTTTTAAGCCCAAGCCCGTATTACGATCCTGAAAAGCAGAATATAAGGCCATTACACCTAAATATAAAAAGAATAGAATCAGTGAGGAGGTTAAACGGGCATCCCAAACCCACCAAGTCCCCCACATTGGTTTACCCCAAATGGCACCGGTGGCTAAAGCCAGAAAATTAAATACTGCACCAATAGGCGCCATTGCGATAATTGAAATGTGCGCTTGCTTAATCTGCCATACCAAACCGATAATGCCCGCAATTGCCATTGATACATAAATACTCATGGACCAAATTGCAGATGGAACATGTATATACATAATACGGAAGCTATTACCCTGTTGATAATCTGCCGGTGCGAATGCTAAGCCCCAAACTAATCCTATGCCGAGTAATAAGACAGTTAATAAAGCAAAAAAGGGAATAAATTTTCCGCATAAATGATATTGGGTTTCCGCTTTTGCATATGGATGTAACCACTTCCACATAATGTTTCCTTGAATCAGTCTTTGTATAATAAATTTTTAACAATTCTAACATAACCATCGACTTTAAGGCACTAATAACCATAAACGATAAAGTAACCATTTAGAGGTAAATAACTAGGTTCATTGATCTAACTCAAAATTTGTACATGGCGAACGTATGGTTTAGGTGAAACCTTCAGACAATCCCAAAGGTTTCTTAGATTATTGAGCCAAGCTAATGCGTAAGGCACTTGCAATGGCAAAAGGCGAAAGGGTGAGGGCTGCAGCAAGCATCGCCCCTAAAATCGCCAACTGTCCGTTATAAGGCAGGTTGAGCGTGGCGGCTTCTAGAACTGAAGCTGCAAAAATTAACACGGGAATAAATAAAGGCACGACTAATAAGCTAAGCAATACTCCGCCTTTACGTAATCCCACAGTGAGCGCTACTCCGATTGCGCCAAGACAGCTTAGAATGGGGGTGCCGATCAGTAAAGTGAGAACTAAGGCCCACCAAATTTTTACGTCGAGAGATAATAATAATGCAGCGATGGGCGACAAAATAATGAGGGGCAACCCAGTGAGCAACCAATGTGCGATCACTTTGGCTAGAGCAGTTAATGGGAGAGGGAGGGGCGTTATCATTAATTGTTCTAATGAGCCATCGATAAAATCATCTCGAAATAAGCGTTCAAAAGATAATAAAGCGGAAAGCAACGCCGACACCCACGCTACGCCAGTGGCAATACGAGATAATAACACTGGGTCGGGACCAATGACTAAAGGAAACAAGGTGATTACAATTAAAAAGAACCACAGTGGATTGAGAATTTCTGCTTGTTTACGCATGGCGATTTGCAGTTCTCGTTTGATAATTTGCATAAAAATCATGGTGTTATTCCAAAAATTTAAATTTTTCTAACCGCACTATTTTAAGTTGATTGCTAGGCACTTCTTGATGGCTAGTTAATATTACAATGCCGTTTCGTTCTGCGTGTTGTTCAAATAAATTCGTTAATACTTGCACACCGCTTTTATCAATGGCATTAAAAGGCTCATCTAAAATCCATAGGGGGGCTTGAGAAAGCCACAAACGAGCAAGTGCAATGCGTTTTTGTTGCCCTGCGGATAATTGTGCTGCGACAATATCTTCTCGTCCTAATAAACCGACTATTTGTAGGACATCCCAAAGTATTTCATCTCCTTGTTTGCTCGCACTGATTTTTTGATAGAACTTCAAATTTTCCCATGCAGTTAATTCAGGTTTTATGCCTGAAGCATGACCCAAATATAATAAATCAGAATAAAATGTTTCGCGATTGTGACGAATATCCTCACCATTCCAATGGACAGTGCCTTTTAATGGTGTCGCGAGGCCAGCAATAATGCGTAATAAGCTTGTTTTGCCGATACCATTATGGCCTTCTATTTGGACAAAATCACCGCTCTGTAAGTGTAGTTCAAGTCCGCTAAATAGGCATTTTTCACCGCGCTGGCAACTTAAATTGTGGAGATGAAGCTGATTAATATTCGGCATGATTGTATTATTGGGTCAGTCAGAAATGTGCCTATTTTAGCATAAGCGCTTTATTTTTCGCATTAAGGTGTGAGAAAAAATAAATAAATTTGTTATTTTATAAATGCACAGTATGGCTGGATTTTATGTAGAGTATTGCGCATGGTTTTAGAATAAAATTTTACTATTGCGTAAAATGATGAAATATAATTCTTTTGTGTTTTGATAATGATGGAAAAAAGTGTTTGACAGCTTGTTTCAATAGAGTAAGATAACTTCAGTTTTCATCTGTTTGGATAATAAATTATGTGGAATATGACTGCTTTATCTCTCAACCTTCTGCTCTCACATTCTTTGTGCGGCTAAGGCGTGGATAAAAGAAATATAGCTTCCGAATCCAAACAAAACCCGCACATTAAAAGCGGGTTTTTTTATACCTGAAAAATATAGTATTTTTTGACCGCACTTTTGACTAAATAAGGAACATTCTATGACAAATAATGTGATTATCTTTGATACGACATTGCGTGATGGTGAGCAGGCGTTGAAAGCCAGTTTAACTGTAAAAGAAAAATTACAAATTGCACTTGCCTTAGAAAGACTGGGTGTGGACGTTATGGAGGTCGGGTTTCCAGTTTCATCAAGTGGTGATTTTGAATCTGTACAAACGATTGCTCGCCATATTAAAAATAGTCGTGTGGCTGCATTGTCTCGAGCAGTCGATAAAGATATTGATGCGGCATATGAGGCGTTGAGAGTGGCTGAGGCTTACCGTATTCACACTTTTATCGCCAGCTCCGCTTTACATGTGGAAGCCAAATTGAAAAGCACCTTTGAAGATGTGGTTGAACGCGCTGTTAAAGCGGTGAAACGTGCAAGAAATTATACCGACGATGTCGAGTTTTCCTGTGAAGATGCAGGGCGTACGGGCATTGACAATATTTGTCGCATTGTGGAAGCGGCAATCAACGCAGGAGCCACCACGGTGAATATCCCTGATACGGTAGGCTTTTGTTTGCCGACGGAATATGGCAATATGATTCATCAAGTGATGAACCGCGTACCAAATATTGATAAAGCCATAGTTTCCGTACATTGCCACAATGATTTGGGTATGGCGACGGCAAATTCATTAACCGCTGTGATGAACGGGGCGCGCCAAATTGAATGTACCATTAATGGTATCGGCGAGCGGGCGGGTAATACGGCGTTGGAAGAGGTTGTCATGGCGATTAAAACCCGTCAGGATATGTTCGGCATTGATACGCGCATTAACACTCAGGAAATTCATCGGGTCAGCCAAATGGTGAGTCAGCTTTGTAATATGCCGATCCAGCCGAATAAAGCTATTGTTGGGGATAATGCGTTTGCACATTCTTCCGGTATTCACCAAGATGGCATGTTGAAAAACAAAAATACCTATGAAATTATGTCACCGGAATCCATCGGGTTGAAAAAAGAAAAACTTAACCTTACGGCCCGTTCGGGACGTGCTGCGGTGAAAGGGCATATGGCCGATATGGGCTATACCGAATCGGATTACGATTTGGATAAATTATACGAAGCTTTCTTGAAATTGGCAGACAAAAAAGGGCAAGTATTTGATTACGATCTTGAGGCATTGGCATTTATTGATATGCAGCAGGGAGACGAAGACCGTTTGAAATTAGACAAAATCTCTGCGCATTCCGTGAGTGAATTCCCGGCTACCTCATTCGTACAGCTTGAATTAGACGGCGAAAAATTAAGCACGGTTTCTACCGGCGGTAACGGTCCTGTTGATGCCACTTATAATGCCATTCTGGCATTAACCGGATTAGAGATTACCATGTCGCACTATAATTTAACCGCTAAAGGCGAAGGGGCAGAAGCCTTAGGGCAAGTGGATATTGTGGTAGAACATGAAGGGCGTAAATTCCATGGTGTAGGCTTGGCAACGGATATTATTGAGTCATCTGCACGTGCCTTAATCCACGCGATCAACGCCATTTACCGTTCACACAAAGTGGCAGATTTGAAAGCGAAACATACTCAAGGTGTGTAATGCTGAATGTTGGGGCGTATTGCATACGCCCCAATAAAAAATCAGAACATTTCAAGGGCGTATGCAATACGCCCCTACAAAAATTCATTATTAACGAGAGTACATAACAATGCAAACCTATAATATTGCAATATTACCCGGCGACGGTATCGGTCCGGAAGTCATGGCAGAAGCCATTAAAGTATTAGACAAAGTACAAAGTAAATTTAATTTTAAATTAAATACCCGCACTTTTGATGTAGGCGGTGCGGCGATTGATAAGCATGGACATCCGTTGCCTCCGGAAACCTTAAAAGGTTGTGACGAAGCTGAGGCGATTTTATTTGGTTCCGTAGGCGGGCCGAAATGGACAAATTTACCGCCGGATTTACAACCTGAGCGTGGTTCACTATTGCCGTTACGTAAACATTTCAAATTATTTTGCAATTTACGTCCGGCAACACTATATAAAGGCTTAGAACGTTTTTGCCCATTGCGTGCGGATATTGCGGCCAAAGGCTTTGATATGGTGGTCGTGCGTGAGTTGACAGGGGGAATTTATTTCGGCCAACCGAAAGGTCGTGATGGTGAAGGCGCACAAACTCGCGCTTTCGATACGGAAGTGTATTACCAATATGAAATTGAACGTATTGCCAAAGCAGCATTTGAAGCGGCGATGTTACGTCGTAAAAAAGTGACGTCGGTAGATAAAGCCAATGTACTTGCCAGTTCAATTTTATGGCGTGAAACTGTCACTGAAGTGGCAAAACAATATCCGCAAGTGGAATTGGAGCATATGTATATCGACAATGCTACCATGCAGTTAATTAAAGCCCCTGAAAGTTTTGATGTGTTGCTATGTTCTAATATTTTTGGTGATATTATTTCGGACGAAGCGGCAATGATTACAGGATCTATGGGGATGTTGCCATCGGCAAGCTTGAATGAGCAAGGTTTCGGTTTATATGAGCCTGCAGGCGGCTCCGCACCGGATATCGCAGGTAAAGGCATTGCCAATCCGATTGCGCAGATTCTTTCAGCTGCCATGATGTTACGCTATAGCTTTGGTTTAGAAGAAGCTGCGCAAGCGATTGAAGTTGCTGTGCAGAAAGTGTTAGCAGCAGGTCATCGTACAGGTGATTTGGCAGATGATAGCAAGCCTGTTTCTACGAGGGAGATGGGGGATTTGATTGCTGCTGCAATTTAACGGTTTTCGCCCGTTGGGCGCCCTACTTTCTTTGCTTGTGCAAAGAAAGTAGGCAAAGAAAAACACCCCGACTGCGTTGCTGTTCCTCGCTTAGATCCGATTTTTTTAACGGAAAAAATCGTATCACGCTCAGGCAACGCACACGGGGAAATTGATAATCAAAGTGCGGTGAAAATTTTGAGATTTTTGACCGCACTTCCAACCCTGAGAGGGGTGAACAATGATTAACCTAGAGTAAAACCCTAGGCATAAAAAACCAACCGAGATTTACTTATGAAAAAAACACTCTACCAAAAACTTTTTGACTCTCATGTGGTACATGAGGCGGAAGGCGAAACACCGATTATTTATATTAACCGCCATTTAATTCACGAAGTGACCAGCCCACAAGCCTTTGACGGTTTGCGTGTGGCAGGGCGTGAAGTGCGTCAAGTGAGCAAAACCTTCGGCACGATGGATCACAGTATTTCTACTCAAGTGCGTGATGTGAATTTGCTTGAAGGGCAAGCCAAAATCCAAGTGCTTGAGTTGGATAAAAACTGTAAAGCCACAGGGATTTCATTGTTTGATATGAATACCAAACAACAAGGTATCGTGCACGTTATGGGGCCTGAACAAGGCTTGACGTTGCCAGGCATGACCATTGTGTGCGGTGACTCTCACACCGCCACTCACGGGGCATTTGGAGCATTAGCATTCGGAATCGGAACATCGGAAGTAGAACACGTTCTCGCTACCCAAACTTTAAAACAAGCGCGCGCAAAAAGTATGAAAGTGGAAGTGCGGGGTAAAGTCAATCCGGGTATTACGGCAAAAGATATCGTGCTTGCCATTATCGGCAAAACTACAATGGCAGGCGGCACAGGACACGTGGTGGAATTCTGTGGTGAAGCTATTCGTGATCTTTCGATGGAAGGCAGAATGACTGTGTGTAATATGGCGATTGAATTCGGTGCAAAAGCGGGATTGATCGCACCAGATGAAACCACCTTTGAATATTTAAAAGGTCGTCCGCACGCGCCAAAAGGCAAAGATTGGGACGAGGCGGTTGAATATTGGAAAACCTTAAAATCAGACGAAGGCGCAGAATTTGACAGCGTAGTAGTGCTTGAAGCAGCAGAGATCGCGCCGCAAGTGACTTGGGGAACCAACCCAGGTCAAGTAATCGGTATCGATCAACTTGTGCCAAACCCACAAGAAATGGCTGATCCTGTGACTAAAGCTTCTGCGGAAAAAGCGTTGGCATATATCGGTTTGGAGCCGAATACTGACTTAAAAGATGTGTTTGTAGATCAAGTATTTATCGGCTCTTGCACCAATTCGCGTATTGAAGATTTACGTGCGGCGGCTGCGGTAATGAAAGGGCGTAAAAAAGCGGATAACGTGAAACGCATTTTAGTAGTGCCGGGTTCAGGCTTGGTAAAAGAACAAGCGGAAAAAGAAGGTTTGGATAAAATCTTTATTGAAGCGGGAGCAGAATGGCGTAATCCGGGTTGCTCAATGTGCTTAGGTATGAATGATGACCGCTTAGGCGAGTGGGAACGTTGTGCTTCCACCTCAAACCGCAACTTTGAGGGGCGCCAAGGTCGTAACGGTCGCACCCACTTAGTCAGTCCTGCAATGGCAGCGGCTGCCGCAGTGTTTGGTAAATTTGTTGATATTCGTCATGTGGAATTAAATTAGGGGGAACTATGGCAGGATTAAAACAACATTCAGGGCTTGTAGTGCCCCTTGATGCTGCGAATGTGGATACTGATGCGATTATTCCGAAACAATTTTTGCAAGCTATCACCCGCGTGGGCTTCGGCAAACATTTATTCCACGAATGGCGTTATTTAGATGAAGCAGAAACTCAGCCAAATCCGGAATTTGTGCTAAATTTCCCACAATATCAAGGCGCTACTATTTTGTTGGCGCGTAAAAATTTAGGTTGCGGTTCATCGCGCGAACATGCGCCTTGGGCATTGGCGGATTACGGTTTTAAAGTGATGATCGCCCCAAGTTTCGCCGATATTTTCTACAACAACAGCTTAAATAACCATATGCTGCCAATTCGTTTAAGCGAAGAAGAAGTGGAAGAAATCTTCCAATGGGTATGGGCAAATGAAGGCAAACAAATTGATGTAGATTTAGAAGCTATGACAGTGAAAACTGGCGATAAAATCTATCACTTTGAGTTGGACGAATTCCGTCGCCATTGCCTATTAAACGGCTTAGACAACATCGGCTTAACCTTGCAACATGAAGCTAAAATTGCGGAATATGAGAAAAATATTCCCAGTTTCTTACGTTAAGTCATAATATTAAAAAGTGCGACAAATTTGATTTTGTCGCACTTTTACTATACACGCCTTATGAAGTTACCATCTATTCTCAATTGAAATGCACTAAGCGCCTACCACGAACGGCAAATATCCCGCTTTAATTGCAAGGGGAATGGAAACGATAATTGCGCCTAATATTGCGACAATAATCAGGGCAGCTGTGCCACCACCAACACGGTAAGGTAAGTTTGGATGAGCCTGACGTGCTTTCCAAGCAATTGCAGCGGGTAAGATAACCGCATAGAACGCGAACATTTGGCCGGCATAGCCTAATGCCATGACAAATCCTTGCGGATAGAAGAGTGCAAATAAAAGTGGGGGCAGAAAGGTCAGTAGCCCTAAGGACAAGCGATTGGCTGAAGTCTTGAATACACGTTTTAATAGATCATCAATGGCATCTAATAAACCTAGTGCAACCCCTAAAAATGATGTGATAAGTGCTAGTGCTGAGAAAATACGCACTACCCAAGCAATTGTTGAGCTACCTGTAGCCTGTAAAGTTGCATTGACAAGGCCATTAAGGGTAGGATCGGTTTTAAGAATGTCAAGAAAGCTAGATTGGCTGAGTACGCCGTGAGTTGAGAGCTGCCATAAAATATAAGCACTTAACGTAATTAAACTACCTGTAATAATCGAAAAACGCAGGGCTTTAATATTGCCACCTAGATAGTTATTTAAACTTGGAATTGAGCCATGAAATCCAAAAGCGGTGAAAAATACAGGGCTGGCAGAGATAAATAATGCAGTATCAATAGGCATCGCCAACAAATTATCAAACTGAATGTTTGGTACGAGTAAAATTAACACTAAAACGAATGCGGCGAGCATGATAAAGAAAAGAAGACGGTTTAGACCATCAGTGCTGCGCGTGCCGATGGTGACAACCGCACCAAAGATCAGCGTAAATAGCACTATTGTTAATTTGCTCATGGTATCATTATCGGCTATATCAAGGGCGCCAGAAATTAACGATCCCCCACCGGTTACATAAGCGGATAACAAGGCATATAAGAAAATCATCAGGACGGCAGTAGAAATCACACGCCCGGCTTTTCCAAAATATTGAGCGGAGAGTGTGCCAATACCCGCATCATGATCTGCGGTTTGATAAATTTCTACGAAGAGTAGGGCGGCAAAGGTCAATAATGCCCAAATGGCGATTAATAAGAGAAAAGTAAAGCCAAATCCCATACCTGCAGAAGTAAGCGGCATGGCGAGCATACCTCCACCAATCATTGTACCGGAGACCAGTAATGTACTTCCTAACGTTCTATTCATAGACAACCTCTGATGTGTAATTAAATCTGAACGGATTGTATATGATTTTGTACATTAAGTAAAAATAATATCTATGAGAAACTTGGAAAAAATGCACCGCACTTTTCTTTGTGATCTTGTTCACAATTTTTAATTTTTTCTTCAATCCACCGTAAGAATTTGCGTATAGTAAGCAAATTCAAACATAGTTGGAGGTTGTTATGTTGCCAAATTATTTTCAGGATCCTCAAATATTACATCTAGGTACAACGCCACACCATGCTTATTTTATTCCTCATGATAGTGTAGAAAGCGCGGTTAAAAATTCGCGAGAAAATTCTGTATTTTTTACTTTATTAAATGGTGATTGGGATTTTGCGTTTTATGAAAGTTATCATGAATTATCAAAAAACTTCTTGACCAAACCTTTTTATCAAACGATTCCTGTGCCATCTAATTGGCAAACAGAGGGGTATGATGAACATCAATATACGAATGTGAATTACCCGTTTCCTTTTGATCCCCCGTTTGTGCCACAGGATAATCCTTGTGGGTTATACCATCGCGTATTTAACTTGGATATCAACAAAGACAAACGTTATTTGTTGAATTTTGAGGGGGTGGACAGTTGTTTATTTTTATATGTGAATCAACAGTTTGTCGGGTATTCTCAAATTAGTCATTGTACATCGGAGTTTGATATTTCGGATTATTTGTTACAGGGCGAAAACCATTTGCACGTTGTCGTATTGAAATGGTGTGATGGGAGTTATTTAGAAGATCAAGATAAATTCCGAATGAGTGGTATTTTTCGCGATGTCTATTTGTTAGAGCGTGAACAAAATTATCTACAGGACTTTTTTATCCAAACCCAGTTAGCTGATGACTTGAAAAGTGCGGTACTCAAAGTGGAGACTTTTTTTGTCGGGGGGCATCGTGACATAAGCTGGCAACTTTCTGATCCGCAAGGCAATATTTTGCTTAGTTGCGTGACGGAAAATCAGTTTGAATTTGGTATTCATGAATTACAGTTATGGAATGCAGAAAATCCGCAACTTTATACTTTAGTCTTTCGCTATGGTTCAGAAGTGATTTGTCAAAAGATCGGTTTTCGTCATATTGAGGTCAAAGAGGGCGTATTACGTTTTAATCACCAACCTATTAAATTCAACGGGGTAAATCGTCACGATAGCGATCCTAAAAGCGGTTATGTGATTAATCGTGAGCAAGCATTAATTGATTTACGTTTAATGAAACAGCACAACTTTAACGCTATTCGTACGGCCCATTACCCGAATGCTCCTTGGTTTGCAGAATTGTGTGATGAGTATGGTTTTTACTTGATTGCTGAAGCGGATATTGAATCTCATGGCACTAATGCAGTGTATGTGAAGTCGCCTGAGACCAGTATTTTATTAGGGGTAAAAACAGATATTGATCACAAAGCTATTCGCCAACAAGTGATTGATAACTATTGTTATATGGCACGTTCACCGTTATGGAAAAATGCGATTTTAGACCGCACAATGGCTAATGTTCAGCGTGATAAAAACCGCACATCTGTTGTGATTTGGTCTTTAGGTAATGAGTCTGGTTATGGTGAAAATTTTGAAGCGGCGGCTGCGTGGGTGAAACAATTTGATCCAAGCCGTTTAGTGCATTATGAAAACGCCATTTTCCAACATTCAGCCCATCAGAATGATTGCTCAAATTTGGATTTTCATAGCGAAATGTATACTTCAACAGAAGAAATGGAGGCTTATTTTGCCGATTCGAAGAACCGTAAGCCTTATTTGTTCTGTGAGTATCTGCATGCTATGGGGAATTCTTGTGGCGATGCGGAAGATTATTGGCAAGCTATGCAACGCCATGCCGGTGCTTGCGGTGGTTTTGTGTGGGAATGGTGTGATCATTCTCCTTATTTACCAAACGGTAGAATGGGTTATGGTGGGGATTTTGGCGATGTACCAAACGATGGGAATTTTTGTGCTGACGGTTTAGTCACCGCAGATCGTCGAGTGCTAACTAATTTATTAGAGCTGAAAAACGTTCAGCGCCCAATACGTGCAGAGCTTGTTAACGGGCAAATTCAGTTGACGAATTATTTGGATTTTACCCCAACAGGAGAGTTTATCTCAATTCATTATCAATTATTAGAGAATGGTGCTGTGTATAGTGAAGGGTATATTGATGATATGAATATTTTACCAAAACAGACCGCACTTTTACCTTTCTCATTGCCACAGGATAATGGCAATTTATGGCTATTGAATTTAACCTATCGCCAAAAAGTTGTCACGCCTTTAGTTGAAGCTAATCATGAGCTGGGCTTTGATCAAATAGTGTTATTTGGTGAGCAAATCTTGCCACATAGACAGGAAAATGAGTCAGATGAAGCCTTACAAATTGAAGAAAATCAACATCACATAACTGTATTTAATCGTACTGTGCATTATATTTTTGATAAAAAAACGGGACAATTAGCGGAGTGGGAAAAGCAAGGACAGGCGATGATTAAACGTCCGGTTGAGTTTAATATCTGGCGTGCGCCACTAGATAATGACAGTTTAATCAAAGCGCATTGGTTGGCCGCCGGCTATGATCGTGCGTATAGTCGGTGTTATGACATGTCTGTACAAGTAGAAGAAAGCGCCGTTATTGTGCGGGCAAAATGTGGTATAGTCGCGACTTCAAAAGCACGGATCTTAAGTTTGGATGTTGTCTATCGTATTGATTCACATGCTCAACTGCATATACACATTCAAGGGGAGAAAGCTGCTCACTTGCCATTTTTACCGCGTTTTGGTTTGCGCTTTTTCTTGCCTGAAAACTTTCAATCCACCGAATATTTTGCCTATGGGCCAACAGAAAGTTATTGTGATAAACATCATGCAACTAAGCTTGGTGTTTATCAAACCACACCGATGCAAAATCATGTGGATTATTTGAAACCACAGGAAAATGGTAGCCATTACCAATGTTCATGGTTAAAAATACAATCGGAGTATCAATCCCTTTTGGTCACGGCGGAACAGCCTTTTAGTTTTAATCTTTCGCCTTATACGCAAGAGGAATTACAAACTAAAACACATAATTATCAGCTTAAAACAAGTCCTTACACTGTATTATGTGTGGATTATAAAATGTCAGGTATTGGCTCAAATGCGTGCGGGTCGGCCTTAAAACCGCAATATCGTTTAGAGGATACACGGTTTAGTTATGACATAAGTATGACTTTTTAGGCGTGAGATGGAAGGCGGTATGACCGCCTTTTTGTTTATTCATGTGAGGTAGATAAAGATTGAATTAAAATTTTAGAACGTCGTTGATAATTATAATGCACTTTTTTCTGAGCAGGTAAGTCCTCAACTTGTGCTAATTGAAAGCCACGTTCTTGGAACCAATGTACGGTACGTGTGGTGAGTACAAATAGCTTTTCAACACCTTGTTGGCGTGCACGTTTTTGGATCGCTTCTAATAAAATATCCCCTCGTGAAGAATTGCGGTAATCTGGGTGGACGGCGACACAAGCCATTTCTGCCATATTTTCATCTGCATAAATATTCAATGCAGCACAGGCAATGATAATGCCATCTCGTTCGATAATGGTATAGTTGTTAATTTCCATCTCGAGTTGTTCACGAGAACGTTTGACAAGGATCCCTTGTTGTTCTAATGGATAAATTAATTCCAGCAAGCCAGGAATATCTTGTTCTGTCGCAGTGCGAACGGTTTCAGAGCTTTCCATCGATAATTGCGTACCGATACCATCGCGAGAAAAAAGCTCTTGCAATAGTGCGCCATCTTCCTGATAGCTTAATAAATGTGCGCGTTTTACACCTGAACGACAGACTTCAATTGCCGCTTGCAAAAAGCGTGCCTGAGAACTGTGGTATTGCCCTGATTTTATTAATGTTGCAAGGTGTAAACTTGCCTCTTGTGGCAGGAGATCGGGAATAACGTCTTGGTTTTGATCTAAAATACCTTGTTCCGAACAAAAACCGATGAGCTTTTCTGCTTTCAATTTGATGGCTACATGAGTGGCGATTTCTTCAAAGGGTAAATTAAAGGTTTCGCCTGTAACAGAAGCCGCAATTGGGCTGATTAACACAATAGCATTTTGTGCTAATTGTTGTTGAATACTCTCAATATTCACGCGGCGGATTTTGCCACTGAGCATATAATCTACGCCATCATCAACGCCAATAGGCTGGGCTAAAATAAAGTTGCTACTGACAACGTTGATAACGGGTGTGTGAGGTAAGCGCAAGGAGAGGCGCGCGTTAATATCATATTGTAAGGAGCCGACGGCCTGTTTCGCCAGTTCCAAAGTACGGAGATCAGTGACACGAATATTTTTATGATAAATGGGTTCAATATTATGTAATTGTAGTAAGTCATTGATTTGATAACGAGCGCCAAACACAATAATCAATTTAATACCAAGACTGTGTAATAGGCTAATATCATTGATGATGTTAATAAAATTTGGACTCGCAATGGTATCGCCATCAAGCATAATGACAAAGGTTTTCCCTCTATGCGCGTTTACATAGGGGGTTGATTGTCTGAACCATTGCACTAATTCCGTACTGCGCATAATATCGTCCTTTTATAATTATTCACCAAAAGTGAATTTATATGCATTTAGGCTGTTTTGCAAGCAAATTTTTTATTGCAATAATTGTTGCCAAATTTGCTGCACAAATGCTCGTTCGTTGCGAAATTGGGTATGGGATACTACAGAGGATTTCCCTAATAAATTTAAGTGATGAATTTCGTTACGTAAGCGAGTATAGCAATGCTTTAATTGTTCAGCATCTTTGACAGAAATGACAGCATTTTCTGCCATAATTTCAAAAATACGCACATTATCAGACCACATACTTAATGATGGATTATTGGGGGCATTGGCTAGCACCAAATATTGTGCAATAAATTCAATGTCGGTAATGCCACCAATATCGGTTTTAATATTAAAGAGTGCTTCATCGGTATTGGCTAAATGGGCATACATTTTTTGTCGCATAGCACACACATCTTGTTTGAGTTTATGCAGTTCACGTGGTGTGGCGAGAATCTGCTGGCGAATAGTTTCAAATTGTTGGCGTAAATCCTCAGAGCCATAAACCGCTCGGCTACGGACAAGTGATTGCGTTTCCCATGTCCAAGCATCATGGCGCTGATAGTCTTCAAATGCCTTGAAAGAGTTGACCAGTAAGCCGGCCTCACCTGATGGGCGCAAGCGCATATCAATGTCGTATAAAATGCCTGCACTAGTATTCATACTAAAAATGCTGACAATTTTTTGTGCTAATTTGAGATAAAATTGGCTACTTTCAATATGACGGCGCCCGCCTTCTGTTTGGCTTTGTTGACGATTATCATATAAAAAGACTAAATCTAAATCCGATTTATATCCCAGTTCAATGCCACCTAATTTCCCGTAGCCGACGACTAAGAAACCTTTTTCCATATCAGTTAAATGAGCAGGTTTTCCGTATCGCAGGGTCAGTTGTTGCCAAGCTAAATTGACAACCGCTTCTAGCACAGCTTCTGCTAAAAAGGTTAAATGGTCGCTGACTTTCATCACGGGGAGTGCGCCTAAAATATCGGCGGCGGCAATGCGTAACAGAGAGGCATTTTTGAATTGACGTAAACCGTCAATAAACTGTTCTTCATCATCTTGTGGTAAACGTAATAAATATTGTTGTAATTCCACGTGGTATTGATCATGGGGAGGCGGATTGCGCAAGGCTTGGGGGTCTAATAATTCATCTAATAAGATTGGGTGTAGCGCAACTTGCTCGGCGATTAATTGAGATTGTGCACACAGTTGTAAGAGTTGAGCCAGGGCGGCGGGATTTTCCAAGAGTAATTCTAA
The DNA here is from genome assembly GCF_002795425.1 of Conservatibacter flavescens. Classification (GTDB taxonomy): domain Bacteria; phylum Pseudomonadota; class Gammaproteobacteria; order Enterobacterales; family Pasteurellaceae; genus Conservatibacter; species Conservatibacter flavescens. The sequence goes on along the minus strand of NZ_PHHA01000016.1, from coordinate 26,363 downwards.
ATACGTGGTACGTGTCAGAATTTTTTCTAAAATTGTGAGAATACGTGGTAATAAAGTGCGGTGATTTTCATAAGCAAAAATTTGTGGGAGCAATTTAGGGAGTAGCTGACCCAATACATCTTGACCACGTACGCCCATAGGCTTACGACTAGCTTCTTGTTTAAAGAGGACAAGTTTGCTGATAATCTCCTCAAAGTCCTGTGGTGATACCCCGTTTTCAGTGAGTAAATGTTCAAATTCTGTCGAGTTGAAATCGGTATCTAAAAAATCTTGCCATTCATTTTCATCATTTGTTTCATTGTCATTTTCATCGCCAATTAAATGTTTGAAAACTGACCGCACTTTTTGTTGGTGGGATTGTAAAACGTGATAAAAACTCGCCCAATCTTCAATGGGATAGTGTACGTTGGTGGCTTGTTGTCTAGTGTTCCATTGGGTAAAATTGGCACAGGCTTGGACTAGTCTACAACGGTCAAGTGCGTTTTCTGGTAGTTGTTGAGTTTGTTGATCGTTAATTGCCTGTAGCACATTTTCAACGCGGCGCAAGAATAAATATGCTTGCATTAAGTTTTGGCTTTCAGTGGGGCTAATTAATTTTAATTCTGCTAAAAGTGGTAATAATTGTAATAAACTATGTTGTTGTAAGGCGATTTCGCGTCCACCACGAATTAGTTGAAAGACTTGGACAATAAATTCAATTTCTCTAATACCGCCAGCACCGAGTTTAATATTATCGACTAAGCCACGGCGACGGACTTCTCGCTCAATTTTACCTTTCATATCCCGCAGCGATTGAATAACACTGAAATCAATATAACGTCGATAGACAAATGGGCGTAATAGCTGACGTAAATAGCGTTGGTATGGGCAATTGGGGTCAGCGCCTAAAATTCGACCTTTTATCATGGCATAACGCTCCCAATCGCGCCCTTGTTCTTGATAATAGGTTTCCATGCCATTGAAGCTGAGCGCTAATGCACCATTTTCACCAAATGGACGTAGGCGCATATCTGTGCGATATACAAAACCATCAGGCGTGAATTCATCAAGGGCATTAATTAAACGTTGCCCTAGTCGAGTAAAAAATTTGGCATTGTCGATGCTCCGCCGTGTGCCAACGGTTTCGCCATTTTCAGGATAGGTGAAAATCAGGTCTATATCAGAGGAAAAATTAAGTTCAAAGCCCCCTAGTTTTCCCATACCTAAAATGAGCAGAGGTTGTGGGTTGCCATGCTGATCTGTTGGGGTACCGACTTCCTGACACAGTTTGTTATATAACCAATCTCGTGTGTTGATAATTAAGGCTTCTGCTAATTGAGATAAGCGAATAAAAATATCTTCTACTGTGCCTAAATTTAAGCTTTGGCAATAGCTTAATTTTGCCATTTCTCGATTGCGAAATTGTCGTAATACTTTATATAAACTCGCTTCATCTTCAGTTTGCGCCAGTAAATCCTGTAAACGTTCAGAAAACTGACCGCACTTTTCGAGGTTGATAGGCTCTTGTAAGATTTCATAAAAAAAGTGCGGTTGTTTTTGTAAGGTTTCTGCGAAAAAATCGGACATGTTTATGGCGAAAGTCAATTTTCCCATAGGGGTTGCGAGATTCGATTCAGAGAAAAGCTGTTGACAAATATTCTGATCAAATTGCTCAGGAAAATGGCGGATTAAGATTTCACTTAATGCGCTAAATGTATTTGGATTAGACGGGAGCTGTTTCATGGCATTTTTCATACAAAGGTAGTAATTCTCGAATAGTTTGCGTAATAAATATGCTGGTATTTAGCTGGGCGAGTTGTGCCTTTTCAATATTTTTACCAATACACCAAAAATCCTTATCATCGCGTAAGGTTAAATCGGTTTGCTGGAATAGGGAGGCTGGAGTAAAGTCAGCATATTCACTAGTATCACCACGCCATAACTCGAAATCAGCATAACGGGTGAAATCAAAATCATCAAACCACTGGTTATAGTGTTGTAGCTGTATTAGTGAGCGATTGGCTCGATAGCAGTGCCAATCAAGGCAGACTTGTAAACGGCGACGGTTTAAGATGATGGAAAGAATGGCGGCTGAATTTTGGTAATATTCATATTTAAAAAAAGCAAAAAAATGTGCGCGGACTTGCCAACCATTTGTCCAACTTTCAATATGTGGTTTGGCGAAAGGTGTGCCTAATTGCTGAGATACGTCCAAAATTAAGGCTTTCCAGTTATCCCATTCCCGTTTGTAATCCGCTTTGATTTGTGGGATTTGTTCGGGACAAAATTTTTTCATTTGTGCAAACTGGAAGAACGGTTGGTTGAACAATTCGCAACTTTCAGGAGTAAGCATGATTAGGCTCCTTTGTCAGGATTAGCAATATGGGAATTATTATATTGTAAAATGCTATCTATCAATAAATTTTATGCAAAATCGACCGCACTTTTTAATGCGGGTTGAGTAAAATAATGTTTATCTTCCCAGCGCAATAAAGTTAAACGGTTTCCCCATACACAACCTGTATCTAAGGCATAGATATTTTCAGGTGTCGGACTATCCACAAGGCTTGCCCAATGGCCAAAGATAATATTTGTAGTTTTATATAAGGGATTTGATAAATTAAACCAGGCAGTCAGCTCTGGAGGCGCTTGGTTTATAGGTGCTTTACAGGCAAAGTCGAGGCGATGATCCCAATAACAAAAGCGCATACGGGTAAAGGCGTTGATGGAGTAGCGTAAGCGTTCAATGCCTTGCAAATCCGGTGACCAACGTTCTGGGTGGTTGTCATACATGTTTTCGATCAAATCATAATAATTACCGAATTGTAAAACCTGTTCTACTTCTGTGGCACAAGCTTTGGCTGTGGCCAGATCCCAATCTGGACTAATGCCGGCATGGGCGAGAACGAAGTTTTGTTCTGCATTATGAATAAGCAAAGGTTGTCGGCGTAGCCAATCGATTAAGGCATGAAAATCAGGCGAAGCGAAAATACTGTCTACGCGATCTCGTGCTTTAATTTTTTTGATACCGAGCGCGGTGGCCAGTAAATGTAAATCATGATTACCTAATACGATCTTTGCAGATCCGGCAAGAGATTTAATAAAACGCAAGCATTCAAGGGATTTATTGCCGCGTGCGACTAAATCGCCTGTGCAATAAAGCACATCTTGGCTCGGATTGAAATTGACTTTATCTAATAATAATTGAAGTTCATCAAAGCAACCATGTAGATCGCCAACAATATAAGTGGCCATGTTATTCTTCGTCTTGTATTTCAGTTCGTTCAATTTCCGGCGGATTATCAGCTAAATAGTTAGCTAATCGAGCATAATCCGCAATAGAGAGATTTTCCGCACGTGCGTTTGAGTCAATGGAAAGTGCGGTCAGATTTTCTTCAGAAAATAAGCTTGAAAGGGCGTTTCGTAACGTTTTACGTCGCTGATTGAACGCTTGACTACACACGCGATTAAGCCAATAAAGATCTTTAACGGGATGGGGTAATTGGGTATGAGGAACGAGGCGTACAACAGCAGAATCTACTTTCGGTGCCGGTTTAAATGCGGTTGGTGGCACTTCTAAAACGGGTAAGACTTGGCAATAATATTGCGCCATAATGGTTAAACGTCCATAAGCTTTACTGTTCGGTGTGGCACACAAGCGTTTTACCACTTCTTTTTGCAACATAAAGTGCATATCTTGAATAATGTCATGATATTTAAACAAATGGAACATTAAAGGTGTGGAGATATTATAGGGCAAATTGCCGAATATACGCAGTTTCTGTTGTTTTTCAGCTAATTTCTCGGTGCTATAGAGCTGAGCAAAGTCAAATTGCATGGCATCAGTTTCTATCACAGTGAGTTTTTGATGTAAGAAAGGGTGATGGCGTAGTCGCTCAGCAAGATCACGATCTAATTCAAGAACCGTCAGGTGATGAGTTTGTTCCGCAACGGGTTCAGTTAACGCGCCTAAACCTGGCCCAATCTCGACTAAAAACTGATTGGGCTGTGGATAAATTGCGGCCACAATATTTTGAATAACATTATCGTCATGTAAAAAATTCTGCCCAAAGCGTTTACGGGCAGTATGTCCTAAGTGTTTTTTTGAATGCATAATTTTGGTTGAGTATATTATTTAATTAATTGTACAAATGAATGTCTTTTATAATAAAGCAAAATATATCAGAAACAGGGGGGATTTTCAGCTAATTGACAAAGAAACTTGTGTTTTTCGCTAAGGACTGTTTCTATTTATTGTGAATATTTTTCTTTTACCACATGTTTAATGGGGTCTGCCTTATTAATTTTTGCTCGCGCTTCCTCATTATCTTGTTTCGTCGCTTCGGGTTCTTCTTGAACCATTGCTATAGCTGGCATAAATTGAAATTTTCCATATACAGGGAAATGATCAGAACCTATATTGGGTAGGACTTTAATTTGAGTGATCATGAAATCATTGCTATGAAAAATATGATCTAATGGCCATCGTAATAAAGGATAGTGGGCATGAAATGTACTGAATAGGCCACGTCCTTTGCGGGGATCTAATAATCCACTAATTTGTTGAAATAAGCGGGAGGTAGATGACCATGCGACATCATTTAGATCGCCAAATACCAGTACAGGTTGATCTAAACGTTGAATTTCTTTGCCAACTAATAATAATTCGGCATCTCTATCTGTGGCCGTATCTGATTCTGTCGGACTTGGCGGCATAGGGTGTAAGCAGTAAATACGAATCCATTCATTTGAACGTAATTGCACTTCTGCGGCAATAGATGGAATATCTTCCGTTACCCAATGACGGATTTCCACATTGCGTAATGGTAGTCGCGAATACAGGTGCATGCCATATAAATTATCTAGAGGGATTTTTACGGTATAAATGTAATTTTGTTGTTCTAAAACCGAGAGTTGTTGTTCCCACCATAAATCACTTTCTAGCGTTAATACAATATCGGGTTGCTGCTGTTGAATTTGAGCGAGGAGTAGATCAGACCGGCGATTAGGCGTTAATACATTACTGGTCAGTAATGAAATCGTACGTTCATTTTCTTCACCATCATACTGGCGCACTTCGGGTTGACTGAGGCGTGTATAGGCACTTACTTCTTTAAGCTGATAAAGTAAGCAGAGTACATTCATTCCCCCTATTACCATAAAAACAGGTGATCCAAAATGTGTAACACCAGCGTTTACAAGCAAAGAAATTAAGCTTAACACAGCAATTTGCAAGCGAGGGAAATCGCCTACTCGGAATATCCAATGATCATGTTTAATTAAGGGGAGTAAGGTCGCGATAACAGGCAAGAGTAAAAAAGCGGTAAGTAAGTAATCAAGAAATGTATTCATAGAGCCGCCTGGAAATAATTATCGTAAAAAAATAATAAAATTAAACCGCACTTTTGGCAAACAAAAATCACCATAAAGCTATGAAACAAATAGAGGGGCGTTTATTACGCCCCGTTTATGAGATTAATGTGTTGTTTTATTTGTTGCTTCAATCGGTTTGATTGATTCATCAAATTCAGGTAGCGGCTTGTGTTCACTTGCTAAGAAAGTGTAAATCACAGGTAAGATGAACAAGGTAAACAATGTACCAACTGCAAGACCTGCTACGATGGTTACGCCCATGCTGAAACGAGAGACAGCACCTGCTCCAGTGGCATAAAGCAATGGAATCAGACCCGCAATCATTGCGGCGGTGGTCATCAATATTGGACGTAAACGCACACGGGCAGCTTCCATAATCGCTTCAATACGATTTTTACCATGGTGGAGCTGCTCTTCTTTGGCGACTTCACACATTAAAATACCGTGTTTGGTAATTAATCCAACTAAGGTAATTAGCCCTACTTGTGAGTAAATATTTAATGTGGCCCCTTCTTTGCCAAAGAAACCCAATAAATTGAGGGTTAATAGCGCGCCACTAATAGCTAATGGTACTGAGACAATAATTACCATCGGGTCACGCCAAGATTCAAACTGAATCGCGAGAACAAGGAAGATAATGATAACCGCTAAGGCAAACGTCGTCGCGAGAGCATTACCTTCTTGAATTAATTGTCGTGATTCACCTTTCCAGTCATAAGTATAGCCAGAAGGAAGGAGTTGTGCGCCTTCAGTTTGGAACCATTGAATGCCATCACCTACCGTGCTACCCGGTGTCACAACCGCTTGAATGGTCGCTGAATTCATCTGGCTGAATTTTGGCAAGCTTGCTGGTTGTGGCTCTAAGGTCATATGCACTAAACTGGCTAACGGAATGGATTCTCCGTTGCTCGCAGTGAGGTAAAACCCGTTAAAACTTTCTGGCGATAAACGATCTTTACGTTTAATTTGTCCAATAATTTTATACGCTCGTCCATCAATATCCACACGCTCAATCGTCGCCGCAGAAAGGAATGAACCTAAAGTGGCACTGATATCAGACATGGTGATCCCATAAGTACTCGCTTTTTCACGATCAATTGTGATGTGCATTTGTGCGGTATCAAATTTTAAGTCAAGGTTTAAGTATACAAACTTTCCTGATGCTTGAGCTTTTTGCAGCACCTGACCGGCTACATTAGCTAAATCACTATAATCACCCGCACTTTTAATCACGAAAACCAATGGTGGACCTTGTTCTCCCGTATCGATCTCTGGGAACGCAAAGTTTGAAATACTCACTTCAGGGATGCTTGCCGCTTTCGCGTTTAAATCTGCCATAACTTGATTTTGGCTACGCGTTCTGTCATTCCAATCTTTTAAGGTTGTAATAACAATGGCTTGGTTACTGCTTGGTACACCGGCAACAACCTGGCTATAGTGGGTTTCAGGCGTATCATTTAAAATTGCCTCATAAGGTTTCATGGCATTTTGTACATAATCCACGTTAACATTCGATGGGGCAGTTGCCATACCTAAGAATGCACCTTTATCTTCTATTGGCGTTAACTCGCTAGATAGTGACGATAAAAGAATTGGCAAAGTAACAAAAATCGCACCAGCAAAAAGTAAAACGGATTTACGTGTTGCCATAAATAAGGAGAGTAATCCCATATAGCAATTGGTGATTTTTCCTAAAGTATGTTCTACTCGTTGCTCAAATTTAGATGGCGCACCGCCGTGTTTGAGCATTTTACTACTCATCATTGGAGAGAGGGTTAATGCAACAATTCCTGAAATAAATACAGAACCTGCGAGTGTGAGGGCGAATTCTTTAAATAAAGAACCAGTAATCCCCCCCATTAATGCCATTGGTGAATAAACAGCAATTAATGCGATGGTCATTGAAATAACAGGCACAGCGATTTCACGTGTACCAATGATAGCAGCACGGAATGGTGTTTCACCTAGTTTTATATGTCGGTCAACGTTTTCTAATACCACGATAGCATCATCAACAACCAATCCAATCGCCAAGATAAGCGCGAGTAAGGTCATCAGGTTAATGGAGAAATCCATCATTTGTAACATAAAGATAACCCCGATCAGGGAAATCGGAATGGTGACAATTGGAATACTGATGGCGCGTAGTGAGCCTAAGAATAGGGTAATGACGACTAATACGATGACAACGGCTTCAATAATGGTGTGAATAACCGAATCAATAGAACTATTAATCGCAATGGTTTTATCATAAAGGATATTGCCTTGCATACTGTTTGGCAAATTCTGTTTTATTTGTTCAAAAACAGGATAAACATCTTTTGCCACAGTGAGTGGGTTAGCAGTTGCAGCTTGCTCTATGGCAATAACGACCGCATCTTTCCCGTTGGCGGTTGAACGCACGCTATCACTTTCTTTATTAAGCTCAATTTCCGCAATATCGCGCAAACGAACAAGTTTATCGCCATTGCTAGAGACAACGAGATTACCGAGTTCTTCAACGCTTTTAGTCGTGGTATCTACTTTATTTTTGTATTGTACAAAATAGCCATTGTCATTACCGGCTGCGGTTTGTACGTTATTTCTCGATAAAGCAGTTTGTACAGCACTTGCGGATAAACCTTGTGCTGCCATTTTCTCTGGGTCTAACCAAATACGCAATGCATAGCCTGAGGCATATACTTCAACTTTTGCAATACCATTAACGGTAAACAATTGTGGTTTAACGACGCGTTCAATATAGTCAACAATTTGGCTACTCGCTAGCTTATCAGAGGTGAAACTGATATACATCATACCTGAGCCACCAGTAGAGGCGGTAATAGACGGATCTTCAATACCGCTTGGTAATTCAGAACGGACAGAGTTCACTTTGGCAAGAATATCTGCCAGTGCCGCATTAGGATCCGTATTCAGTTTCATTTTAACGGTAATCGTAGAAGAACTTGGTGCGCTGCTTGATGACATAAAGTCAATATTATCAGCTTGCGCAATGGCTTCTTCTAACGTCGAGGTGACAAATGCTTGGATCAAATTAGCATCTGCACCGGGATAAACAGTACTTACCGTTACCACAGTTGTCGTCATTTTAGGGTATTCACGTACGGTTAGCTTAGAAAAGGCTTGCAATCCTAAAATGATAATCAGCAAGCTAATCGAAATAGCGAGTACGGGACGACGAATAAATATATCTGTAAATTTCATTCTACAATCCTAAACCACTAAATTACATGTTGTTTTCCACTGCGGGTGCAACTGTACCTACGGCTTGTTTGTCAACAATTTTGACTAAACGTCCGTTATTTAAGCTTTGTTGACCACTCGTGACGATTTTATCTCCGACTTTGATATCACCTGCTTTCAATTGTGCATAAATACCTTGACGATCTTCGGTAAAGACAGTGATTTGGTTAGCTCGATAGAGATTGTCGATATCTTCATTATCTTTGAATGTCTCACGATCTTCATCTGATAATGGGCTTAATAGATAAACGGATTCGCCATACATGTTATAACTGACCGCGACTTGAGGAACAACAATTTGATTTTGTTTTGTGGTGAGTGCTACACGTAAGCGAGTAAACATACCAGACATTAAGTTTTGAGCATTGCTTCCGTCAAATGTAGCTTGTACATCAATTAAACCACTTGATGCATTGATCGCAGGTTCAATAGCTGTAATTTTAGCACTAAAGGTTTCTCCTAAACGGGCATCAGCTGTGGCGGTGACTTTTTGGCCGATATGAAGGTTTTCGAGCTCATTTTGTGAAATTGCAAAATCAATTTTCATTTGGCTTCTGTCTTCTACACGTACAATTTGAGTTCCTGCGCTAATAAACTGTCCGGTATTAACTTGGATAATCCCCGTGATTCCGTCAAATGGGGCAATAATTTGCATGCGTTCAATGGTGGCTTTTAAAGAGGCAATTTGAGCAACTGCTTGATCATAAGCGGCTTTAGCACTGTCTAGCTCCGCACGTGACACACTATTTGACTTGATTAAATTGCTATAACGTTGATAGGTTGCACGTAGCGCAGGTAATTGTGCTTCAGCAGCTTTTAACGTCGCTTGTTCTACAGCACTATCTAATTCAACCAAGATATCGCCTTTTTTCACGGATTGCCCGTCTTTAATTAAAATATTTTTAACAACACCACCCATTTGGCTACTCAGCATCGCGCCCTGGTTTGGACGTACAATACCGGTGGTTTCAATGACAGGTGTCCATTCTGCTGCCTTGACTGTCATAGCAGTGACAACTGCAGGGGTTTCCCCCATATTGGCAATATGGTTTGCAATGGCCTTGCTTTTAATCATATTCATCACAATCATTGCAACAAAGACGGCTAAAATTAATAATAAAGCTAAACGGAGTAAAAAAGTACGTGACTTTTTCGGTTTAGCGGCTTGAGGTTGGTTCATAAAAACTCCGTGAGTATTAAGGGATTACCCTAATTAAAAACTAACTATTTTTGGATGCAATTCCAAGTCCGTTGAATAACAGATTCTAAGAGTGCCACGTCAAATTCTTGTTTCTCGCTAACGGATTTAAACGCTAAATTGACCGCACTTTCTAAACTAAGCGTAAATAAGATGTCATCAGACATATTACATAACATATTGGCTTGTTTTGCCATAGAACAAAAACGACGCCATGTATTATTTTCATCGGTTTTGTATTGTTGTAACAATGTTTCAAAACCAGGTAAAGCCTGGTATTGATGCATGTTCAATACTAAGTTTGGATTATCATGTAATAAATGCCATAAATTCCACCACATTTGATGATACTGCTCAAATAACGGCGCTTCGCGGTTATGTTTGTATTTTAAACAACAGGTAAACTGATCAAATACGTAGTGGGCAAGGCGTTCTAATAACTTTTCTTTACTCTTAAAATAGATATAAATTGTACCTGGTGAAATTTGGGCCTCTTTTGCGATTTTATGCATAGAAAGCTGATGAAAGCCATCTCTTGCCATTAATCGTTCTGTGGCCGCAAAGATTTGTTCCACCATTCCTGTTTTACATTGCAACATACATTAAGATTCAGAGTAAGGTTAATATAAACGAACATTCGATGGATTTTACACCCTGAATGAACGTTCGTTCATTTTAAGAGTTTTTATAATTTAATCAAGTTGCAGTTTGTATGGAAATGTAAATCTAATGCCCAGTGTTAACCGCATCGTGTTTTGCATAAAAGTTATGGTTTGCGTTGTAAAATGAGAAAACGCAGATCGTAGGGATTGTTTTCGTCAGCCGGGTGCCATGTTTCTTGTTCAATATGCCATTGGGCCCAGTTTAATTCAGGAAAGAACGTATCCCCGACTAATTCCGTTTGAATGATGGTTAAATATAAACGGTCAGCTTGAGGTAAAGCTTGTTTAAATAATTCACCGCCACCAATCAGCATGATTTCAGGGGAATTTTTAGCAAAATTGACCGCACTTTCTAAACTATCAGCCCAAATAACATTCTCGTGATCAAAAGGGTGGCGGGATAAGACAATATTCGTACGCTTCGGCAAGGGGCGTCCGATAGATTCGAAAGTTTTACGCCCCATAATAACAGGTTTCCCCGTTGTATTTTGACGGAACCAAGCTAAATCTGCTGGGAGATGCCAAGGCATTTGATTGTCTTTGCCGATAACATGGTTTTGGGTCATGGCGACGATGAGGCTAAATGTCATAGAGTATCCTTAATATTGGCAAATAATTCGCTCTATTATATGTATTTTTCAAAAGAGCGGTTAAATTTTTAATAGTTTTGTGCTAATTTACTGCCAAATTTTTGCATAACTTATGGCGTCATAAAAATGTCTGAAAAAAAACTGAAAACTATTGTTGTTAAATTTGGCACAAGCACCTTAACTCAAGGGAGTCCAAAATTAAATCGCCCCCAAATGCTAGAGATTGTGCGCCAGTTGGCTCAATTACATCAAGCCGGTTTTCGTTTGGTGATTGTGACATCGGGAGCCATTGCTGCCGGGCGTGATTATTTAAATCACCCACAATTGCCATCTACCATTGCCTCTAAACAATTATTGGCTTCTGTTGGGCAAAGCCAGTTGATCCAAGTATGGGAACAGTTATTTAAGATTTATGATATTCATATCGGACAATTATTATTAACTCGAGCAGATATTGAAGATAGAGAACGTTTTCTCAATGCGCGTGATACTTTACAGGCATTATTAGATAATCGCATTATCCCCGTTGTCAATGAAAATGATGCGGTGGCAACTGCAGAGATTAAAGTAGGCGATAACGATAATTTGTCTGCTTTAGTGGCGATTTTAGTGCAGGCGGATCAGCTGTATTTATTGACGGATCAGCAAGGTTTATTTGATAGCGATCCACGTAAAAATGCGCAAGCAAAGCTTATTACTGATGTGGAGCAGATCACCGATCATATTCGTTCTATTGCGGGTGGAAGTGGGACGAATTTAGGCACGGGGGGCATGAGTACGAAAATTACTGCAGCAGATGTGGCAACACGTTCGGGGATTGAAACGATTATTGTGCAAGGAAATCGCCCAAATGTGATTGTGGAACTGGCATACGGGCAGCAACATGGCACAAAATTTTATGCCCAAACGGATCCTTTAGAAAGTCGCAAGCAATGGTTATTTGCGGCGCCATCTGCAGGCAGTTTGACTATTGATGAGGGCGCTTCAAAGGCTATGTTGGCGCAATATAAATCTTTGTTACCCGCAGGGATTGTGCAAGTCAATGGCAATTTTTCTCGTGGTGAAGTGGTTAAAATTTTCACACAGGCAGGCAAACAAATCGCACTAGGCATGCCACGTTATAATAGCGATGCTTTAAATTTGATTAAAGGGCATAAGTCTCAAGAAATAGAGCAAATATTAGGGTATGAATATGGGGCGGTAGCCGTTCATCGAGATGACTTGTTGATATTATAAGCCCCTCGTCGGCTGAATAATTGATTTAAAAATAATCAAAGCATAATGATTATTCTTGCCTTTATTTTATATGTGTAATAGTGTATCAGTATCTGTGGCAAATAGGTGTTTATTGTTTGCTCAGGTGCTGAGTATTTTAATATATGAAAAAAACAACATCAGAGGAAATTTATGAAACTTTCAACAAAACTTTCTTTATCTGCATTAGCATTATTATGCTCAAGTGCAGTATTAGCAGCACCGAAAACCTTAGTGTACTGTTCTGAAGCCTCACCTTCCTATTTAAATCCACAATTGGTAACAGATGGTGCAAGTATTGATGCTTCTGGTCAGCAAATTTTTAACCGTTTGACCACTTTTGAAAAGGGAAAAACCGACGTTATCCCATCTTTGGCTGAAAAATGGGACGTTTCTGAGGACGGAAAAACCTATACCTTTTATTTACGTAAAGGCGTTAAATTCCACAGCAATAAAGATTTTACCCCAAGCCGTGACTTTAATGCCGATGACGTACTTTTCTCTTTTAATCGTCAGTTAGATCCAAATCACCCGTACCATAAAGTATCTGGTGGGGCATATGAATATTTCATCGGTATGGATATGCAAAATATTATTTCTAAAGTGGAAAAGCTTGATGATTATACGGTGAAAATTAGTTTAAACGTACCAAACGCTCCGTTTTTAGCAAACTTAGCAATGGATTTCGCTTCTATTCATTCCGCAGAATATGCCGATAAAATGCAAAAAGCAGGGACACTAGAAAAAGTGGATACCGCGCCGATTGGCACAGGACCATTTGAATTTGTGTCTTATCAAAAAGATTCTACTATTCGTTATAAAGCCTTTGAAAATTATTGGGAAGGTAAAGCACCAATTGACCGTCTCGTATTTTCGATTACACCTGATGCGTCAGTTCGCTATGCAAAATTGAAAAAAGGTGAATGCCATGTGATGCCTTATCCGAATCCGGCAGACATTGAAAAAATGAAAACAGATAGCGAAATTAATTTGTTAAAAGAAGCGGGATTAAACGTCGGTTATTTACATTTTAATGTTCAGAAAAAACCATTTGATGATGTGAAAGTTCGTCAAGCATTGAACTATGCGGTAAATAAAGAAGCTATTTTAACTTCGGTATATCAAGGCGCAGGGCAAGTAGCGAAAAATCCAATTCCACCGACAATGTGGGGTTATAACGAGGCTGTCAAAGATTATGAATATGATCCTGAAAAAGCGAAAGCCTTATTAAAAGAAGCGGGTTTTGAAAATGGTTTTGAAACAGAACTTTGGGCAATGCCAGTGTCTCGTCCATATAACCCAAATGCTCGTCGTATGGCGGAGTTAGTGCAAGCAGACTGGGAAAAAGTGGGCGTAAAAGCGAAAATCGTGAGCTATGAATGGGGTGAATACCTAAAACGTATGCGTAACGGTGATGATCCAACTGGCATGATGGGGTGGACAGGTGATAACGGCGATCCTGATAATTTCTTGAATACCTTATTAAGCTGTGCTGCGGTTGAGCAAGGTTCAAATTATGCGAAGTTCTGTTATAAACCATTCGATGAGTTAGTGGTCAAAGCATCACAAATCGCTGATCAAGCAGAGCGGGCTAAATTGTATGAACAAGCACAAGTCATCTTTAAAGAGCAAGCGCCTTGGATTACTATTGCACACTCAACAACGTATCAACCGCTCCGCAAAGAAGTACAAAATTATGTGATTAACCCGTTTGGCTTACACCCATTCTATGGTGTTGATCTAGCAAAATAATTTCTTTTTACTTATAGAAGTGCGGTGCTTTTTAAAAAAGTTTTTGAAAATGCACCGCGCTTTAATTCTTTAAGAGAATGATTATGTTTCAATTTGTTTTCAAACGTATCTTGATGATAATCCCGACCTTTTTAGCGATTACATTAATTACGTTTGCTTTAGTTCATTTAATTCCAGGCGATCCTATTGAGATCCGAATGGGGGAGCGGGGTGTCAGCCCTGAAGTTCATGCGCAAATGATGGAGCAATTAGGCTTAAATAAACCATTACATGAACAATATTTAACTTATGTGGGGAATGTTCTACAGGGTGATTTTGGTAGCTCTTTCCGTAATAATGAGCCAGTATTGAAAGAATTTTTTACGTTGTTTCCTGCAACGGTCGAGTTAGCTTTTTTTGCACTATTGTGGTCGCTGATTTTTGGTATCGCACTGGGCGTAATTGCCGCAGTTAAAAAGGATTCATGGCTCTCTCATATTGTGACGTCTTTATCTTTAACCGGTTACTCTATGCCGATTTTTTGGTGGGGATTAATTTTAATTTTATATTTTTCCACTCCATTGGGATTACCGGCTGGTGGGCGTTTGCCATCAGAATATTGGATTGAAGCTGAAACAGGTTTTATGTTAATTGATACGTGGCGATCGAATGAGCCGGGGGCATTTGTTGCGGCGATTAAATCTTTAATCCTACCTGCCATCGTATTGGGGACGATTCCGCTGGCGGTTGTGACCCGTATGACACGTTCATCTATGTTAGAAGTATTAGGAGAGGATTATATCCGTACAGCGCGTGCAAAAGGTCTGAGTATGACACGTATTGTGATTGTGCATGCTTTACGTAATGCGTTAATTCCAGTTGTGACAGTCGTGGGATTAATTGTAGGACAATTATTATCAGGCGCGGTATTGACTGAAAATATTTTCTCGTGGCCTGGTATTGGTAAATGGATTATTGATGCGATTAATGCGCGTGATTATCCGGTTTTACAAGGCTCAGTGCTAATTATTGCGACAATTATTATTTTGGTGAATTTAACTGTAGATTTGGTTTACGGCATTGTAAACCCACGTATTCGCCATCGTTAGATTTTAAATTGGAGTGACAAATGTCAACGACAACAGAAACTTATGCGCCCCTGCCAAAAACGCCTTTACAGGAGTTTTGGTTTTATTTCAGACAAAATAAAGGGGCGGTAATTGGCTTAAGCTTTATTGTATTGGTGACAATAGTTTGCCTTTTTGCTAATCAAATTGCCCCATATAGTCCGTTAGAACAGCACCGTTCAGATTTATTATTACCGCCGGCATGGTTTGCTAATGGAAATAGTGCCTATTTACTGGGTACAGATGATATTGGACGTGATATTTTATCTCGTATTATTCATGGCGCGAGATTGTCCGTTTTTATTGGCTTAATCATCGTGATCATGTCTTGTGTTGCTGGAGTGATTTTAGGTTTATTAGCGGGATACTATGGTGGTGTAATTGATGTAGTGATCATGCGCTTTGTGGATATCATGTTAGCTATCCCGAGTTTATTGTTAACCATTGGGGTTGTGACGATTTTAGGTCCATCTTTAGTCAATGCTGCGATTGCTATTGCGGTTGTGTCGATTCCAAGTTATGTGCGTTTAACCCGCGCTTCAGTATTGAATGAAATTAACCGTGATTATGTGGTGGCTTCTCGTGTGGCGGGTGCAGGCGTTTTTCGTCTTATGTTTATTGTGATTTTACCTAATTGTCTTGCGCCCCTCATTGTGCAAATGACGATGGGCATTTCTAACGCAATTTTAGAATTAGCCGCGCTTGGTTTCTTAGGTATCGGGGCGCAGCCACCAACACCAGAGTTAGGCACGATGCTTGCAGAATCGCGTGGGTTTATGCAATCTGCAAACTGGTTGGTAACCATTCCAGGCATCGCCATTTTATTATTGGTATTAGCGTTTAACTTAATGGGGGACGGTTTACGTGACGCCCTTGATCCAAAATTAAAACAATAGGAGGAGAGCAATGGCTTTATTAGAGGTAAATCAGCTTTCCGTCCATTTTGGCGATGACACTACGCCATTTAAAGCAGTGGATCGTATTAGTTATCAGGTGGAGCAAGGGGAAGTATTAGGTATCGTAGGTGAGTCGGGTTCGGGCAAATCGGTGAGTTCACTTGCAATTATGGGATTAATCGGACATCCTGGCCGCGTTAGCGCTGAGGCGTTATCATTTGATAATGCCGATTTATTAGCGATGAAGGAAAAAGAAAAACGCAAATTGGTTGGGGCTGAAGTGTCGATGATTTTCCAAGATCCGATGACAAGTTTAAACCCTTGTTATACCGTTGGCTATCAAATTATGGAGGCGCTCAAAGTTCATCAAGGTGGCAGCCATAAAGCACGTTATGCGCGCACGTTAGAATTGCTCAAATTAGTGGGGATTCCTGATCCTAAGTCTCGTATGGAGGTGTATCCACACCAGCTTTCAGGAGGAATGAGCCAGCGTGTTATGATTGCTATGGCGATAGCGTGTAAACCCAAATTATTGATTGCTGATGAACCCACAACCGCACTAGATGTGACCATTCAAGCGCAAATTATGGATTTATTGCTTGAGTTACAGCAAAAAGAAAATATGGCGCTGATTTTGATTACGCATGATTTAGCGTTGGTAGCAGAAGCAGCACACCGTATTATCGTGATGTATGCTGGACAAGTTGTGGAAGAGGGAAGTGCGGTAGAGATTTTTAAAGCACCTAAACATCCTTATACCCAAGCATTATTACGTTCATTGCCGGAATTTTCGGAAGGGAAATCACGTCTTGAATCACTACCAGGTGTTGTGCCAGGTAAATATGATCGCCCTCAAGGTTGTTTATTAAATCCGCGTTGCCCCTATGCCACAGAGCATTGTCGTCAGGTCGAACCGGAGTTACGACAATTAGGGGCGCGCCAAGTCAAATGTCATACCCCGCTTAATGCTGAAGGAGTACCAAGCCATGTCTGAGCAACAGCAAGCTGCACCGTTGTTGGATGCGGTAAATCTAAAAAAATATTATCCAGTGAAAAAAGGGATATTTGGCGAAGCAAAAACCGTAAAAGCGCTAGATGGTGTGTCTTTCCGACTAGAAAAGGGGAAAACATTGGCAGTTGTGGGAGAGTCTGGGTGTGGTAAATCCACATTAGGCCGCTTACTCACCATGATTGAACACCCAACTGAAGGGGAGCTGTATTATAATGGCCAGAATTTTTTGGTGAATGATAAAGAAACCCAAAAATTACGCCGTAAAAAAATTCAGATCGTATTCCAAAATCCTTATGGTTCTTTAAACCCGCGTAAAAAAGTGGGGTCAATTTTAGAAGAACCGTTATTAATTAATACTGATCTTTCCGCAGCTGAGCGGAAAGCGAAAGTATTAGATATTATGGGGAAAGTCGGATTGCGCCCTGAGTTTTATGATCGTTATCCGCATATGTTTTCAGGTGGGCAGCGTCAGCGGATTGCCATCGCTAGAGGTTTAATGCTAAGTCCTGATATTGTCGTGGCCGATGAACCGGTTTCTGCACTTGATGTATCTGTGAGAGCACAGGTATTGAATTTAATGATGGACTTACAAAATGAATTAGGACTGTCTTATGTGTTCATTTCCCACGATTTATCGGTTGTGGAACATATTGCAGATGATGTGATGGTGATGTATTTAGGGCGTTGTGTTGAACAAGGGACTGCGCAGCAAATTTTTAGCCACCCTCGTCACCCTTATACACAAGCGTTATTGTCAGCAACACCAAGATTATCACCGGAGCTGCGCCGTGAGCGGATTAAATTAGAAGGTGAATTGCCAAGTCCGTTGAATCCGCCTAAAGGTTGTGCATTTCATGCGCGTTGTCGTTTAGCGACTGAACGTTGTAAACAGGAACAGCCAGTACTTAGGGAGTATGATGACGGTACTAAAATCGCTTGTTTTATGGTGGAATAAAACATTTTAAAATATGACTGCACTTTTGATAGGAGAGTGTAAATCCATTATACTTAAAGTGCGGTCTATTTTTATTCATTTTTCCGTTCTCGCCAAAAGGTCGCAAATCGTGGCTTACCGTTGTGAGTGATGCCACGGTATTTATAAGTGATGACGCTGCCGATTACTGGTGGATTAATACGATCTTCCAGTTTAAACCCTGAACCAATTTTGAATTGTCCCCGATGGTTCTCGCAAGTTAATGCGCCTAATACATTTGCAAACTGCCCTTTGCCCTTATGATGGGCAATTACCGTACACTCTTCGTCTAATGTACTTTTTATTTTCAAAATTTTCGAGCTGCGCCCAGTTTCATAAGGTGCAGAAGGATCACGGACAATAATGCCTTCGCCTTTTTGCTGTTCAATATGGTGTAGAAACTGTAAAACTTGTGCTTGATTTTGAATGGGAATTTGTTCAATGATCGTGATATAAGGCGTGGGGTGCTTTGCTAAATAATCACGTAGGTGCTGTAAACGTTGAAATAAGTCGCCTTCGGCATGTGGCACATCAAATACATAGAGTTTGAGTTTATCCCAGCCTTTGTCTTCCTGCGAACGGACGATAGATGAAATTTCCTCAAATTGATTTCGTTGGCTAAATAATTCACCGTCAATAGCAAAAGGTGGGAAGTGCTGTGTAAAATAATGAGGTGGAGAAAGGGGCGTGTTATTGCGGGTAAATAATGCCGTACCGTTCCAATAACCGCGAATACCGTCTAATTTTTCGCTCATTACCCAATTCTGTAAATCTTCATTTTTATAAGTATTGACTAACATGACATTTCCATAGCTTGTTAATACTTGACATAAACAGCATAAGCAAAAAATAATATAACGCATACTCACCTCCGGATCGAGGAAGTACTGTAGCTCGAATGAAAAGCGCATACTAGCTTAGCGGGGAATTTTTGCGATCGTGATCGAAAAGATCAAAAAGAAATAAGGAGAAAGTGCGGTAAAAAATATCAATGTTTTTACCGCACTTTATAAAAGACTTAAATAACAGATTGTATGAGGGCTGAAATATCTTCACTAAATTGTTCTTTTTCTGCCATTTCGACAATTTGTTCTTGAGTGTATTTTTGCGCATTATAAACGACCACAATACTCGTATCGCCCACTTGTAAGAAATTGCTTTCACCAAATTCTGTGTAGCGTGTGGCGCCAATACTAATTACGGCTTGAGTTGGGTAATTGGCTTGTTTTAATAACTCAGCAATGTGGTTCATCGGGCCTTGATCGGGCTGATGGTTCATTTTATCTACAATCCAATTCAGTAATTTTTGATGAAAATAACTATAGCTAACGACAGGGCTATTCTCACCATAAGTATTAAGTTTGCCATTACGTTTATGGAAGCAAGCAATGTTATAGTGATCTAATATTCCCCCCTCGTCAAAGTGATCCAGTGCAATTTGAGTTGCGGAAATGCCTTTGGAGTTTGGCCCCCAGTTTTTTTTCTCACAGATTTTCCGTGCATTGGGGCGACGAATTGAACAATCATTATAGGCTGCAAAATGAGTAGGTTTAAGTTCAATCACCTGATTACCGTCGTAATATACGTCACAAATTAATGCGACTTCGGGTTCAATTTGAAGGTTATCGGCATCTTGTGGAAATGCGATCCTATCATGAGAAAGGGGATAGGTAGATAAAAATTGTTCGCTATTGGCAAGCGTGTTGCTCGGCACATAAAACGGAAAAATCGCTTTGGGTTGAATGGCTTCATCTGTTTTTACTTGTAAAAAATCAGCCGCTTCGCCCGCTTGTTCCAAATGCCCAGCAAAATTGCCAGCCACCCCTAAACCGATAAAATGGGTTTTATTCATATAATCCTCCAAGTTGATGAAAGTTAAGAAGAGTTTAAAGAGAAAACACAAGGAAGACAAGCGTTAAAAATATCCAAAAAAGATGCCCCTTAATGTAGAACATCAAGGGGCAGAGCTTTGCGATATATTCTTTTCAGAACAATCTTATTGTAGCAACGTTTCTCATTTCGCTGTGCAACAACGTAGGTATTATGGACGATGAAATGATTACTGTCAAATAAGATCACATAAGTCTTGGCACAACTCAAAAAATCAGAAGAAAGATCTAATGAATTATTGGACGAATTGGAAAAGCACACAATATGGTCTATCTCTCCTGCGTTTAGCATGAGTTGTTGGGTTTTAGTGAGCTGGATTTGGATATGATTGAGAGTTTGGTTATTGAACAGTTGGAGAGGTAAGCTTTTTACTTACTTTTTGTCTTACATGATAACAACAACCTAGCACGCAAAAAACAAGAAAGCTCATCAATAGGGAATTAAGAAATCCTATATTTAAACCAAAATAAAATACAGGGATAGCAAATAAAAACAATGCAGATAAAATAATTAAGAATTTATCTTCAAATGTTGTCGCGGAAATATAACTATCAAAAAAAAACTCTCCCTATACCAAAGAAAAAGGCTAAGGGTAAAAAAATAACAGCTAACAATAACGAGAGGATTAAACCAAACGAAATAATAGACAACGCGCTAAGAAATAGAAATCCCATAATTATCTCCTTTCATTTATTTTTAGGACAAAAGAAAAAATTGTCAATAGATATCGAGAAAAAAACATGAATAATCTACAATTATCAGTATTATTAGGTGCAGTTGATAAATTATCTGCACCAGTTCGACAATCATCAAAAGCGGCAAATGAATTAGCGAAAGAAATTGTGGTATAGGTTCTTTCCTTAAATAATATTGATGGAAATAAATCCTAAGTATCGTGTTGTAGCTCCCTTTCTCATTTCGCTGTGCTACAATTCGTGAGCGTCACTGCTTGAATGCCTAACCGTTGTAGCTCCCTTTCTCATTTCGCTGTGCTACAATCCACATCAAAGCGATATTTACGATTCATTGGTTGTAGCTCCCTTTCTCATTTCGCTGTGCTACAATAGGGTCGCTTTAAGTGATTTATAATCAATGGGTTATGAAGTTTTCTTTCGAGAAATTTTCATAAAAATTAAGGTTTAAGCGGTAGCATTTAAGTAGTTTTTTGCTTATTTCTATCGCTTATATTTTAATGTTTGAGGCTAAAAATGGCGTGTATATTGTACTTACAACGCCATTTTTTACTTTTATTTAGTTCAAAATACATACAATTAGATGATGATTTTATGGATCATTATAGTGAGATGGTTAAACTAAAATCACTAAAAAAGTAGCATTTGGTTTGCATTAACTTTTTGCTCTTGCACTTTTTTCTCTCCAAGTAAAATCAGCATACTGGCGAACTGTTTTTCCGTTACCTCCAAACACCTTACCGATCCCTCTTCAGGTAAGTGAGCAACTAGTCTTTTATTATGTTTGATTAATGCATCTCGGCCACGCACAATGCGTGAATAGACGGAAAGTTGTAGCATTTGGTAGCCATCTTTTAGTAAAAATTGGCGAAATTGATTTGCTGCTCGCATTTTAGCTTTGGTAGTAATGGGTAGGTCAAAGAAAACAATTAGGCGCATAAATAAACTCTCACTCATATTGGTGTTCCTTAAGCGGTAAGATTTCGGGTAATTTTAGCAAATCTGCGTTTTTACTTACTAGCGCTGTTTGCAATGAACCAACCGTGCGATCGATTGCGGCTAATAGGCTAAAAACCTGCCCATTAAATTGTATTTGATAATGTAATAACTTGATTAATCGCTGTTTTGCATGTGGGGTAAGGGGATGGGTTAGTTGGTTGTCTTGGCCAAGCTGCCAAACCAGCAGATCGGCAAGTGGACGAAATGGCTCAATAAAATCATCAGCAAGGTTATAAGGATTGACTTCACTTTTATGAAAAATCCCCCACGCAGGTAGCCAACCATATAAGGTTAACGCACGGGCAATGGCGGAACGTAGCACACTATAAGCATAATTTAAGTGGGCATTAATTGCGTTTTCTTGGGCACGATGAAAACCTTTACCGAAGATTTGGAAATAGCATTGTGCAGCATAGGCTTCCGCATTGTCTTGATCGCCTGATTTAACTCTTTGGGCGATACCTTGCAATTTTTTCGCTAAATCCGCTCGCCTCATCTCAATAAGGGCTTTGGCTTAGTTATAAATTTTTTGTTTGACAATTTTCTGCCAAAGTTGCTTCTTCATAGGCAAGCTCATGTCAAGCTGTAATTTTAATGTTTTAAGCTGGCGAGAATAGTTCATAAATGGCAACCATTGCCCACAGGGCAAAAACTGCTCATCACAGGTTAAAAGTGTTACTCCCTGTTGAGCAAGGGCAGTCAAAAGAGGGACTGTGATAACGACTTCACGACTTTCAATTACAATTACTGCAATATCTTCAATCGGTACGGTAAAGGTATTTTCTGTTTGTTGGATACAGAGCTGATTTTTAAGTAAGGATAATTTACCGCCGTTGCTAATCAGAATAGAACGCCAAGACATTTTTCTTCTCCTTATAAAAATCCCTGCTTAGTTAGAGGATAAGCAGGGAGGGTTTGGATTAACGCACAGGCTGACGTTTGCTCGGTTTGCAAGCTCGAATGACTTTGCCAAGCTCATCGACTTGGAATTTTTCAAAGGAAATGGCAAGTTTAACACCAAGTCCTTGATATACCCCATTTTTTGTTTTTTCAGCTTTTTTATCTAAGTCATGGACCTTGATATCTATTGCTCCTGTTGCGCGATTAAATGCTGAATAATAACCAAAAAATACACCTTTTTTTGTAGTTAATTTAATTAGGTCGTTAGCATATAAGCTGAATTGGAAATGAGCATTTTCGTCCATTTCCTCCCAATTTGCCTCCTCTTCATAGGCTATTACTGCTTTATTTGGCAAGATTCCCTGAGCCACTTGCCAAGTGTAAATCGGCACAAGGAAATATTTCCCGTTTTTGATAAACACATCAACTCGAACCATTGATGCGTTATCGGCAATACCGTTGCCATTACGCACAATTACGCCTGATTTTTGAGTGCGTTCTACCCGTATGGCTTTGACTTGCTGACCACCTTTTTTATAGAACGGTTCGGCAAATGCTTTTTGCGGATCATTATTAAAAGCTTCTAAACGGGCTTTTAAGGCTTGATAGAGTTCGGTTTCACGTTCCCGATTGACCATATTTTCTAAGTCGGAGAGTTTCAGAGAATTCAACCGCACTTTTTGTATACTTAGGTTTTCGGTTAACCGCTTGGCAGATTTGATTGTTTCTAAATGACCTTGTCCCGTCATTTTGCGTGTAGGCATTCGGCTGACGAAAAGTGGGGTGACGAATGAATGATTGGCTTGCGGGCGGCTAGGAAGCTGTATTATCACTTCTTCAGCAGGGTGATCGTCAAACACTCGGATCATGACCTCACGGTGAAAAAATGTCCAAGGTTCAGGGAAATGGAGCGCCTTGATTTCGCCTGTGGCGCGATCTACATATTCGCCGCTAAACGCATTCATTTCTTTTTGTCGTACAAAATCGGTAATCCGTTTTTGCATCGCACGGGTCGTACAGGCAACCACAATGGCATCTAAGGCGTGATGGCGATCGTTTTCCTCTCGTACTTTACTCAATCCCCAGCGAGCTCGAAGCAGGGCGGTAATCTGTCCATTTGAAGTAAACACTTGGCGTTTTTTCTCGCCTGTAAGCTGCATATTCTCCGTGATAAATTGACTTAAAAAACGAGCTACATAGCGCGTATCGTTTAAGTTGCGAGCTTTAAAACTTTCTTCATCTAGGGCAGCGGTTAAAATCCGCTGTTTTTTTGCATAGGGGAAATGACAACCCCGTACTAACGCATTAAAGGTCTGCCAGCGTAAGCTGTTGTGTTTACCGTCTAGCCATTCATAAGGGGTTTGATTGCCTTTATTTTGGTTTTCGATCGCCAATACTAGCACTTTATTATTAAAACTGTCGTCCCAAGTACGGGAAAACGGTAGAGCGTGATCCACTTCTACATATCCTTTTTCATTTAGCCGAGTGATATCAATCGCTTTACCTGAATAGAGGCATTTGCCTTGCTGTTGTTCATACAACCGCATTTTTAGAATATCTTTCCCTTTCGGTTCGCTCACAAAATGTGGGAACAATTCTTTAAATTTTTCGACCGCTCTTTGGCGTTCAGCTTGATTTTGTTCCTGACGTTTTTCTATTTCTCGACGATCTTTAAAGGATTTTCCTACTTCTCGTCCCGTTTCAATATGAATATAGGCAGGTGAGCCGTAACGCCTTACCACTGCATTGATGATTTTTCGGGTCTGCGATAAGGTACGAAGTACAACAGGATTGCGAATTTCATCAGCAGGAATAGCAGGCAAGGTAAGCTGCAATTCAGCAGATTTTGCGCCATAATGGTCGCCATAAATCGTTTTGCATGCGGTGTCATAACGCTCACCTTGTTCCATTAGAGAGAGAATTCTGCGTAAACTTTGTAATGACAAATTGATAAATTTATCGAAGTTGATGTTTTCCAATAAAGCATTGAGTATTGGCTGGCTGATTTTGTCACTGAGGTAAGTGCTTATATCATTATCAGTTTTATACAGCGAAAATGCTGTGCCGATCCTGTCTAATAGGTCAGGCTTAGTCGCTAGTCCCTGCCATTCCGTTTTCAGTCCGGCTCCCTCTAAAGCTTTGCGAATCGCGTGATAGGATTTCATTTCCATTAGGGTGGCTTTTTCACTTTCTTCTAATGTTTTATCTCGCTGATAGCGAATATTAAACCGAGCTTGTTCGCTAAGATCCAATATTTTTCGTACCTGAGTGTAGGTGAGCTTGGCTTTGAGATAAGGCTGGTTAAGTAGTTGTTGGCGTTCGGCATCAAGCAGTGGACGCTCCGAACCACTTTCTAAAATGCGTAAGTTATTCAGCTTTGTAAGCCATATAAAACGCTCGGCAGAATAGGTATTTTTAGCAGCTTTATATTCAGTTGGCTCAAAGGTGCAATGCCCTAACATGTTTAAAATTGCCTCACCCGATAAGGGAGCTCGTTGTGTCATCAATAAATCAATGCATTGAGCTTGAAAGGAGGCTGAAGTGTAAGGATTACCTAGTTTCGCTTGTTTTTCAAATAAAAGTCGCATTTCTGCCTGCAAATCTAACCGATTGAATGTATGAGCATAATCGCCAGCTTTATTGCGGATATGTCCTTTTTCTGAGGCAAATTTTTGCTCGGCAATTTCAGCGGGGCTGCGGTAGGTTTTCGCTAGTAAGAGTTGATGATTAGCATTCACGCCCGAAAGTAACGCGCCTAGCTCTTTATCGTCAGTTTTATTCTCATTTTTCCGCTGTGATAAATAGCCCCGATGTTTTACCAAGTGTAGCAATACTGCCGCCCATTCTTTATTATCTAAACAGCGATCTAATCCTGCTACGCGCAATGACCATACATTATTTGGCAACCGCAAGTTGGCAAAATCTTTGCCACAATCCACTGCTTGTAACACTCCCTCACGTTTTAACAGCCGTTTCATTCTTAATAGGCGGTGAGCACGGCGGCGAATTAATCGTCGCTGTGAACGAGCCAAACGACGAGATAGATTAAGTGATTCACCTGTTTTGGGCACTTCCGCTTTCTCAAAGGTTCGTACGCCCAAATCAATTAAGCTGATAGGATTTTCCTGTGGGTCGATTTCTACTACGGCCCACCCGACCGAGGCAATGCCTAAATCCAGTCCTAAAATATACTTTAACTCTGTGATAGCCATTTTTCGTCCTTTACTGCGACAATTTATTCAATTATCTACGGTTTGATTTGTCTGTAAACTGCAATTTGTACTTAATTTAAGCAAGTGGTAATTTTTTTCAAGTTTTTTGTAAAAAATTACTTGCAAAGGGTTGAGATTTATCTATAATACGCCCCACACAACGACGCGCTGTTGTGAATGAGATTAGCGGTGCGTCGTTTTATTTTCGCTTAAATTCTAGGGTTGTTTTATTTTAGGGTTAAGCAATGGTTCTTTAACAATTTATCAGACAATCTGTGTGGGCACTTGTTGATTGACTTAATGTTGAAATTATTTTTAATTTTGAAGTCTTAATAGGTGCTTAAACTAGAAATTCATTTTTACTTTAGAAGCTTTAAGTAATATGTAAACTTTAGCTAAGCAGTTTATTGAGCGATTGAACTTGAATTGAAGAGTTTGATCATGGCTCAGATTGAACGCTGGCGGCAGGCTTAACACATGCAAGTCGAACGGTAGCAGGAGGAAGCTTGCTTTCTTGCTGACGAGTGGCGGACGGGTGAGTAATGCTTGGGAATCTGGCTTATGGAGGGGGATAACCACGGGAAACTGTGGCTAATACCGCGTAATATCTTAGGATTAAAGGGTGGGACTTT
>NZ_PHHA01000015.1 GCF_002795425.1 Conservatibacter flavescens | reverse complement strand
GATATTCCGTAAGGTAAATGTCCTACTTTTTCCTCATATTTCTTCCATGCAGGATTAAAATAACCACTTGATGATTTCTCCACAGTTTTTCCTAGCATACCTCCAGCCACTACACCCTCTAGAGCGTCATTACCGGTAATTTTCGCTTCAACTCTTGAAAAAACTTTGTAATAACCAATACTTTTTTAAACCTCAATTCTCATTATGATTTTTTGATATTCATACCTGTTTCATCAATTAATCTTTCTAATAATTTATCACCAGTCTCCCAAAAAACTTTTTCTTCTTTAATAGATGAGAAATTAGATGCAGGAGGGTAATGCTGGTTAAAAATACCATCATACCAATCCTCCCAATCTTTAATATCATGTTGTAAAGAAGGTGATATATTTAATGTTTTTGTATTGATATTATCTATACTACCATCTTCATTAACACGCCATAAACAATAGCAAAAAAAGTCAGGCATAAATTTATAATACATCACATCTCCTATTTTATTGATACAGGATTAGCTCCAACAATAAAGCCATTATTGCCTACAGTTATCGCTACTCTCTGTGTTTTTCCATTATAATTTAGTTCATATATTGGTCGTCCGTTACCTTTTCCTTGGTATCCCACTATATTATTTTGATTAAGAGCTGTAATTAAGAAATTTGGTATATCAGATTCAGAAATTCCTTTAGCTATAAACTCATTTTTGTGTTTTAAAACGTGTTCTAGTCCTGCTTTAGCATTCCCTTTCTCTAAGAAGACTATTCTGCCATCATTTGTTTTTGTGATCGCAATTACTTGATCTTGTGTAAATTTAATTCCGTTTTGAGTTAACTCACTAAAAAATGTTGATACTTGATTTTCATATCCGCTAGTTTGCCCAACAACCGGTAATTTTTTATTAGCATCAATCTCATCAGGAACTTTTGTTGCAAAATTCCCCAGTGTTTTTCCGCTATAAATACCTCCAACAGCGGCAGCGACAGAATGCCCACGATTAATATAAGTTGCAATATCTCTCGCTGTTTCTACATCAATATCCCAGTTTTGAGCAATAATTCTGGCAGTTTTCTCAAATTCTATATGGTCTTGAGTTTTGCCAGTAAGTACAGCCTCAACATTTTTATAGTCATTTCCTAATAATCCTTTGAAAGTATGAATATAACTATTTCCGATATTTTGGTTATAGCTTGTCATCGCTCGGTTGGCATCTGAAATAGAAGATAAACATCCACTACTTAGTAGATTACCTGAGCAAGCGCTAAGTAATGCTTGATCTCGTTGTTTATCTAATTCATTTAATTCTTGTAGTCTGTTTTCTTCAGCTTCAGTTCGATTTTCCTTATGTAATAAGTCAAATTTTTCTTTCGCCTCATTCGCAAAAAGATAATTATTCTCCACCGCACTTTTCGCCGTATCCGCTCCCAATGCCGCATTGGCAAGAGTGGTAACGGTGCTGCTGGTGTCGCCGGTATTGGCGGTTGCGGCAGAGAGTATTCCCCCTGCGATACTGCTTAAGCCGACGATATGTTGTTTCTCTGCCTCCGTCAGTTCGCTGGCGGATTTGCCGTAGAGTTTTTCTGCTAAGATTGGGGCGAGAGCTTCGGCGCTGCCACCGGCTACGGCGCCCGCTAGGGCGTTGCCACCGCTTAAGTGGGTTTCAATAGCGCTCCATAAGGTGTGAGCTAAGATATTTGCCTCTGAATTGTCCTCTGTGGCCTGTTTAATGGCGTTGTTAACCAGTGGGGAAGCGCCTTTGGCAGCGATGGCCTCGATGCTTTGTCCCGCAAGGGCGCCGGTGAGGATAGCGGTGGCCATATCTAGGTTGCGTTTATATTTGCCACCGGTTTGCCATTTTTTCGCTTCTTCTGTATCGCCTTTTTCTGCCGCTTGTTTTGCCCGTTGGCTTGCATAGCTTTGGCTAGCGCTGGCGATTTTACCCACTGAATCACTGAGTTTGCTTTGTTCTGCCAGTGCCTTATGAATGTCTTTTGGCCCATTCAATTGTGGATTGGCTTTCGAGAGGTCTGTATTAATCCCTAAAGCGTTTGCACTGGTGTGGATAGGTGCAGTGTCTTTGTTTAGGGTGATATTGCCCTCTGTTAGGGTCGCTTTGGTGACACTTTGGGCATGCTCTTGGTTAAGTAGCGGTAATCCCGGTGAGGCGCCGGTAATGTCTTTGCCGGAATAAGTGTCATTGCCGTAGGCCGCACTACCGGAAGCAGACATCGCCTGTAGACGGCTTTGGTTGTGGATATCCTTAAAGGTCAGTTGGTTAGTGGCTAACTCGCTGTTATCCGGATTGGTACTGCTAATCGCGCCGCCCTCAAGGTGCACATTTTTTGCCTGAATATGATAGCCGCCCTCTTCAGCAAATAATCCCGACTGATTGCCCACTTGTTCAAAATGGCTGCTGCCGCGGTTGCCACTGCCGCTTAAACGAAAATCCCATGCCGTGCCGAAGCCAAATTCAATTTGCAAACCAGCACTGACACTACTACTGGATTTGTGGTGTTCATCTTGCAGGCTTTCGATAGTTAAATCTTTGCCTACATCTGCATTAATGCGGTTGGCAAGTGCTGTAGTGCCTGAGAGAGTAGTGCTCCCCCCGCTTTTGATGTTCAGCGTTTGTGTATCAATAAAGGTATTTTGGTATTCCGTGCGTTCATCACTTGATTTATTGCTACCGTAGCCCACTTTGGCATACACCGACCAACCGGTTTTCGCTCCCACACTCAATGCTGTGCCCACTTCTACACCCACATTTTGACCGCTGCTTTTTTGCTTATAGAAGTCGGTACCAGCAGTTAAATTAATGTCTTTCACGGCATCAAGTGTTACTGAGCTATTGGCTAAACGGTTGCCGTCATTGTCTCGGCTAGTTAAGTCGGCATGTTCAATATTAATATCACCGCTTCTTGCTTGCAGTGTAATATGTTGACCATTAATGGTATTTGCCACACTTTCTTGCGTTTTGAGGCTGTTGTCGGTGCGACCATGTGCCACACCAAAACCGGATTCTACACGTAAGAGCACAGGTTCGGTATTGCCATTCATTACTTGCCCTACATTGCTGACTAGTGTGTAGCCTTGGGCAACTAAACCCAGTAATTCGGCAGATTTTAAGCGGTCGGAGGCGTTATCATCCAACATCGTTTTACGGGTGTCGTCCACCGCATTGATTAAATCAATAATCGGACTTTTTACGCGAGCAAAGTTACCAATTTTTAAATCGCTGCTATGTTGAGATTGCTCCATGCTGTTGTGGGCGCTAGTAATATTGATATTTTCCGCACTGATAGTAACATCATTTTTCCCTAAAATCTGACCGCTCTTTTGATTGAAATCTTGACCGGCATGAATAGCAACATCACCCTCAAGGCTGGCAATTTGGGCTGACGAATGAGTGACTTGTTTACCATCACTGTTTTCAATCACGCGGTTATAACCATAGAAGCGTTCCGTATCAGAGATTTGGGCTTCACCAATGCCTTGATTGCGAGTGGCTTCCCATTGGTTTTGACCGCTTTGAGCCGTAGTAATGTTGACATCATTGCTAGCGAAAATATGATTATCTCCCTGAGCAACCAAGGTCGTGCCTTGGAAATTGGCATCGCCGGTTTGAGCAATTACACGGCTGTTACCACCAATAGAAAGCACTGCACCTTGTTCTTGGAAGCTATCGCCACTACCTTTGGTTTTGTTGTGGTACACCGATGTTGCAGCTTCCGTATCTTTCATTAAATTGATTTCAAATCCGCTTGCACGTTTGGTTGCCTGTTGGGATTGCGTCGCGGTTGTCACACCGAATGTCACATCACCGCTTGCTTGGAATAGGCTGTCGCCTTCAGCCGTAAAGCTGCCGCCTTGGGTAGTAATATCACCACTGGTGGCAATCACATTTAAGTTTCCACCTGCGGTGAATTGGCTTTCAACTTGATTGGTTGCCGTATAATGGCTTTCAGCGGAGCTTTTCGAGGCTCGCAGATAAGGCTGAATGCCGTTGACTGTTCGCATTAAAGTTTTACTGAATGCATCTTCATAAGCTGAAATTTTACCCATCGCACTTTGGGTTGAACCTTCTGCTTTGCGAGTTTCATAACGAGCTTTTGCTTGCGTAAACGGATCGACAACAGCAGTTAGCCCAAAACCGGATGACTTTTGTTTTTGTTCGGTGTCAACAGTTTGGGTTTCCGTTGCAGCTAAAATATCCACTTGTTTGCCTTGTAAATGAATATTTTGACCACTACCTAAAATTGCAGAGGACAGCATTAATGCGTTTTCGGCAATGGCGGTAATATTGCCATTTTGAGCGATAAGCTGACTTTGAGTTAATGTCGTTTGAATATCGGTATTTTTTTGTTCATTGCGCAAATAACGATATCCAACTTCCGCCACTCCGTCTTTAAGGGAACCGCTTAAGCCGGATTTTTTGGTTTTCTCAAAGTTCTGCTCAAAGATTCGGTTTTCCGCTTCTTGAATGTTGATATTGTTCGCAGTTGCAGTGAGATTATTTTTAGCAACCACATTTGAACCTTGTATGGTCATATTACCTTTGTTTGCGTGTAATACGACATTATTACCATCAATCACTGAACCTTGCGCAATATCATAGTTGTGATCGTGTTTGCGAATTGTCGTTGTTTTGCTGAAAATGTTACCCGTCGTCCCTTTAGAGCCTGAGGAAAGTCGTTCTTG
This sequence comes from Conservatibacter flavescens, assembly GCF_002795425.1. Classification (GTDB taxonomy): domain Bacteria; phylum Pseudomonadota; class Gammaproteobacteria; order Enterobacterales; family Pasteurellaceae; genus Conservatibacter; species Conservatibacter flavescens. The sequence goes on along the minus strand of NZ_PHHA01000015.1, from coordinate 4,947 downwards.
ACTGCGTCCTTCCTGAATTTGTACATCACCATTCATTGAGCCGATAGTTATAGTGCCGTTGTCGCTGTGTACGCTTGCTTGGCGAAGTGCGGTGTGATTTTCACTTATAATATTCACATCATTTTTAGCGTTGAGAGAACTCCCCACTTCTTGTGTTTGGTCTAAGCGGTAGTAGTTATCCGCATTGGCATTATAATGCTGTTTATTGGCTGTATTTACCGTACCAAGTTCAACATTATTCCCTTGAACATGAATCACGTTGGCGCTTATATTGGCGGCTTTCAATACCACATCTTTAGGGCTGTAAATTGTTAATTTACCGTTCACATCAATGTTAGCTTGACGATCAATATTCGTATGGGCAAATGCATTACCGAATAGGTCACGGTTTTCAGAGCTGCTTGTTTGACTTGTGATTTCAACCCCTTGTTTACCAATGAGTGTAGCGGAATTTAAAGCTTGTATTTTACCTCCGAGATTCACTAATGTTTGTTCTGCAGCTAAATTGACCGTATTACCTAATACCACACCGTTATTAGAAATATTATTCGCGGAAAGTGCGGTTAAATCTCGTCCTGCAATTGTGCCTGTATTGGTAATATTACCGTGAATATCACCCACAATTTCTCGAGCAGAAATTAATGAACCTTGAGTAGTCACATCAAGGTTGCGAGTGACAAGATACACTTGTGGTGTTAATACTGTTAAAGTTTTACCGCTTGGTAGAGTGACTTCTTTATTGACGAACCACACCATATCAGAAGTCAGTTCTGCCATTTGTTCAGCGGTTAATCCCACACCTGGTATCAGCTTAAATTTATCGGCATAATAGACACCGCTATCCATTAAGGCTTTGTATTGTTCAAAGTCAGAATGGTAATGATCTAAAAAGCGGCGGCCGGTAAGCTGGTTGATTTGTTCATTCACTAAACGTTGTTCATATAAGCCATCGCCAAGGCGTTTTTGTACATTGTTATGGTCGTAACGCAAGGCATTAAACATATAATCCGAACTTAGCCATTGTTTGCGATCGGTAAATTGGCTGTCTGTTTCAACTAAATAGCCGTTTGGTGCCTCTGGATTAATTTGATAGAGGCTAGCTTTAGGTAAGGTAACTTCTGCCAAATGGGTCTTAATTATTGGTTGAGTGCCGTCGGCTAGGTTTTCAGGATGATTCGCTAAAACTTGTCCAGATATGACCGCACTTACCGTCGGAATGGCCATATTTCCCTGTTCGTTTGTTGGTAAGTTTGCAGTTGAGATGGTTTTTAATGCCACTGGTGCTGAGTTTGATTGGCTATCAATTGTGGTATTTGTACCGGTAATTTCATTGCCAATTTCATTGAGCACTTTATTAAATGTGAAATGTTGTGTCGGGTGTATGTCATTTATGCTACCAGAACCCTTACCATAAACCGCCCAGCGTTTTCTGCCTCTCATACCATAACGGCGATATTCTTTCCCGAAGCTTTCCCATCTACCGGTATCTGTCATATTGATGTCACCTTGAATATCAATGTTTTTTAAGGTAATTCCTCCAGCAGTTAAATCGCTGTTATTGTCATTACGCATAAAAATACTATCACCTAATAATAAGGTTTTGCCGATGGATAGGGTAGAGGCATTATTTTCTAAATCTGAACCTGAAAGTGATAAATGACCACCAATCAAAATTTTAGCCGGATCACGATATTCGATCGTACTGGTAACAGTATGGCGATTATAATTCCAATTTGTCCAATCTCGAGAAGCGATTCTTGTGCCGTCTTTCAAAATAAAATAAGAGTTAGAGTCGCTTGTATTGTTATTTTTTAGATCAAAAGTCCCCTCGCCTCCATCTTTATTGAGTAATGCATAACGTGTTGAACTATTTGATGGGGCATACTCAATAATGTGTTCATCCGTGTGATATTCTCCGAGTTTTAAATAAAGATCATGATTAAATAACCGTTGTGTTTTAATATCACCATTACCTAACGCTTCAATAGTTGCACTGCCATTATCCACTAATTTAGCATAGCCAGTCGCTTGATTTTGCGCATTTAATTGACCGCCGATAGCAATATCGCCAAGAGTGAATATGAGGCTATGATCTCGATTAATTAATGTGCCTACACCTAAATCTAAACGTTCACGAGCCGCAATCGTTGCGGATTTTTCACCATCGCTGAGATTATTCAGGTCATCTGCTTGAATGGCTAAATGATCACCATAAATTCGACCGGTACCAATATTATTTAATGTAGCGGTTTTAATGATATTTTCCGTACCGTCCAATAAGCCGTAGTTAGTGACAGTTTTCGTATTAATGAATGTGTGCTTTGATGAAATTTCCCCATTGGCATGATTAGTCAAATTATTCGCAGTAAATGAGGCTTGATTACCGACCACTTGTTTGACATTGTTAACAAAATCACCTTGCGTACTAAAAATCAAATTATTACCTACTTGGAAAGCCTGATTTAATGTGAAGCTATCCGTGAGTGTGATTTTTGCATCTCCTTGCGTTTTGATTGTGCCTTCATGTTGTAAGGTTTTGGCATTTAAATTGAGTTGTTGACCGGCTTCGATCGTACCCTCTTGGTTATCAACCACTAAATTATCAGTTTTAGAGTGAATGTGAGCTGTTTGACCTGCTAAAAATTCACCAACTTGGTTATTAAGCTGATTTTTGATTGTGGCAAAAGCGGAATTGGTGGCATAGATACCACCTTGTTGGTTATTTAATGTGTCTGCATTGAGCTGAATATTTTTAGCTTGTAACCCTTGCGTTGGCTTTGCACCGGTTGCCACGGTTTGTTGATTATTCAGCTGTGATGTTGTTACGGTTAATCTATCCGTTGCACCAATCAATGAACCTGTTTGACCATTTTGTTGGTTATTAATTGTGGTGGCATTGATAAGCGTATTTGCTCCCCAAATTGTACCGCTTTGGTTATCTATTTGTGCGGCTTGAATTGTGGCTTGTTGTTGAACATTAATCATGCCTTGGGTATTTGTCAGTGCTTGGGCATTAACAGTTAAGTTTTGTGTTGTCGCAATTTTGCCTTGTGTATTATCAAGCTGAGTAATATGATTTAATACAACTTCGCCTAAGCCAATAATGCCCTGGTTAGTTTGTTGGGTTTGTCGGTTATCAAGTTGTTGGCCATTGGTATCGATAGCAAGGGTATCATCTCCACGCAATAAACCTTGTTGATTATTAATTGCTCCGGTATTTAATTTAGCAGTATGAGCAAAAATTTGACCTTGAAGATTATTTAATGTCGCTCCTCGCGTATCAATCGCCATCTTTCCTTGACTACCAATCACCCCCATAGTGTTATTTAGCGTATTTGAAATGATATTCAGAGCGGTATGACTAAATACTGTACCATTTAGATTATTCATTTCATCACTGTTCACATCAGCATTATTTGCCATTACCACGCCATTTTGATTATTGAACTCGGTAGTGTGTAATGCGGCGGATGATTTTGCCTGTATAATTCCGTCATGATTATTCAGAATTCCGCTATCAATCTGAAGATTTTGTTGCGCGAAGAGAGTGCCTTTTATGTTATTTAACGTGGAATGGTTGGTATCAATAGTCAAATTAGCATATTGGCTAGCAATTGTGGCATTTGAATTCTCTAATGTTCCGCGCACATTAATGTGAACTGACTGATTTGCGACAATAGAACTTTCAGATTGTGCTAAGGATTTTGCAAGAGTCATATTGATTTCATTGGCTGAAATCGTGGAATTATTTGCAGAAATTAGATTGTTACCCATTACACCAAGCTGCTTATTCACGGTAATATTAGCATGATGTTGTTCAATACTTGGCGCAGTAAGGGATAGCGAATCCGCTTGTAATTGACCAAGTGAACTGTAATAGCCATTATTTAACCGCAGGTTAGCATGTTGAGCTGCATAAAGTTTACCTGAATCATTAAGTAGCTTATCGGCGTTTATTTCCATATTTTGATTGCTACCGATGAAACCGTTGGTATTATGCAATGTTGCACTATTAATGACTAAATTACCTAAAGTAACAATACCTTTTTGTGTATCCTTATTTGTATTGGTTTGCTGATTGAGTAGGTTGTTATTGCCGGTATCAATATGCATATTCCCCATGCTTTTAATAAGGCCATTAGTATTGGTTAATTGAGCCGTTTGTAATTCAAGAGCGTTATTTGAAAATAAAGTGCCTTGTGTGGAATTAAAGTTACCTGTTGTATAAATATTCAGGTTACGTCCTGCAATTAGTTGCCCATTACTATTATTCACCTCGTCGGCGTTCAGATTAAAATTACCGGCTGTACTGAATGAACCACCTTGATTTTGAATATATTTACCGCTTAAACGAAAATCATCTGTCCCCGTTTGCTTCCAAGTTGCTCCTTTTGTGATTAAATCCTGCTGTGTGGTTTGAATACGAGTTGCGCTCAGTTGGCTATGCTGTGTCGAAAGGGTTTTCGGGGTAGAAATTCGGAGATTTTCCACCGCACTTAATTGGCTATTATCCGCTTGGATATTGCCTGAATGAGCCTGAAGATGAATATCATGCGCATTGTTTTGGCTATTATCTAAATTCACTGATTGCGCGGTAATATTGAGCGTGCCCGCGGCAATATTGTGGCCGGCAAGTTGGGCGTGATTATCTGCTTGAATATCAACGGCTGAGCCTTGTTGGGTTTGGCGGTCTAACTGACGGTTTTCGCCTTTGTCTGTTTGTGTCGTGGTGACACCGGCGGCAATCAGTGAAGATTGGGTTGTGTTAACATCTGCAGCTTTATAGCTGATTTTGCCTTTTGCGATGGTTTCACCACGTTGGCTAAGGGTGGTTTGGGCTTTGGCGTTGACTTCGCCTGTGCGCGCGATGACACTGCCGTCTTGTTTAATCTCTGCGCGGGATTGTAAGTGGACATTTTGTGTTTTCGCTTCAATACGCCCGGTGTT
>NZ_PHHA01000014.1 GCF_002795425.1 Conservatibacter flavescens | reverse complement strand
CGTTCGCAAACGCACCCTACATACAATGAAATACCAATTTACTCTCGAACCCAATTTACTCGAATTAGAGCTAAAAAAACTGATTGTGCAAGAGTCGGATAAAGACGATGTTGTACCTGAAGAGATTGATGATAACGAGCCGTTATTCGGCGAGCAAAGTCGTATCCAACTCGATTCACTCGATGCATTACAAATTGCAGTGGCGTTACAAGCCCATTTTAAGGTACGTTTACAAGGGGATAGAATGGTGCGTAAGCATATGATGAATGTGGCGGATCTCGCAACCTTTATCCGTACAGAGCATCAAAAATAATGGCGGTTTATCTTAATGCAAGCGGTTATCTTTGTGCAAAAAAATGCGAAAAACGCACCGCACTTCAGTTGGGGCAATCGGTTGAGTTGCCCTATTTTAATGCGTTCAGCAAGCCACTTTTAACCCTTCATGAACTTTATTTACTGCTTGAACAGCAGATTGAACAGGTTCTCGAAAAAGCAGGTTGGGCGGTTGCTGAAATGTCGCAAATACCGGTTTTTCTTGGTTCAACGGGGTATGTGGTGGCAGATTGTGAAGCACGGCTTGCCGCCAATCAATCACTGCCGACAGAGTATAGCATTGCGGTAATTGGCGATTATTTGAAACATCGCTATCAAACACAAGTATTTAGCCTTGCGACTTCTTGTACTTCATCCGCTCAAGGGGTGAATTATGCTTTTAAAATGTTACAAACTGGCAGAGCGAAAAAAGCCTTGGTTATCGGTTTTGAGCTGTTTAATCGTTTGACTTTTGAACATTTTCAGTCGATGGGATTATTAGCTCAAACGGCGAAAGGTGAGGGCATTATTTTAGGCGAAGGTTTGGCGTGTTTGGCGTTAAGCCTTGAGTCGAATAGCCCTTTTTCTTGTGAATTTGTTGCGGTGAGTAGTTTGACTGATAATGATAATCTGACAAATAATAGTGAACAAGCCTTGCGTTGTTTAATAACGAAAATTTTAGAGAAAGCCAGGTTACAGGCAAGTGATATTCAAGGTGTGAAAATTCACGCCGTTGGTGGCACGTTTGATTTAGCTGAACAACGCATTTTGCAAGAAATTTTGCCAAATTGTCATCAATTCAGTGTTAAACAACATATTGGACACACGCTAGGAGCGAGTGGAGCAGTAGAAACCGCGTGGCTGGTTGAACAGTTGCAAAAAAGTAGCCAAAATGCACCGCTTCTAGCAGGATATTATCTCTGTTATTTCCTGGGTTTTGGCGGAAGTAATGTGGCTTGGGTGATGAAAGTTGAATAACCTTTTTTATAGATTAAGATAAGGTTTAGTTTTTCAGCAAACGGAGGAAATATGTTTAAAGAAGACGGATATGATGAATTTCTTGCAGAAAAAATTGCCAGAGCAAGAGCAGAATATGCGGAAGGTAAGTATTATACCTTTGAAGAATTTGATCAAATAATGAATGAATTTTTAGAAAAAAACGTTTAGAATTAGAACGTTTTGAAGCCGAAGAAGAGGAATATTCCGCAGTTTATGGCTAATTTCAAATTATCTGCTGAGGCAAAATCGGATATTCAAAAAATTCTAAATCAAGAATTAAATGACGAAGTCTTAATTTTGACGGTTGTTCATAGTCGCCGTAAATATCCTCGCTAAATTAACTTAATTTTCAATGCTATATTTAAAAACATCTCACCGTTTTATTACCGAACCGCTAGAAGATAAGGAACTTCGCACTCAATTAAAAGCACAAGGCATTGATGCTCGCCGAATGAGTCGTTTTACTCAACTTGCATTGTTGGGGGCGTTGCCGTTAAAAGCACAAATTCCAGCACAGACTTCTCTCTATATCGCTTCTCCGTTCAGTTCACCAAGCAAATTTAACAAAATGTTCGGGCAGTTAATGAACGATAATTTACCCAGCCCGTTGGATTTTATGGCGAATCTCAACAATGCCGCCACTTTTCAAATTGCTCAACATTTTAATTTACAACAAACCTCTTTGTTTTTGGCAATTCATCCGCAAGATTATTTGCAACCATTATATTTGGCTGAATTAGATTTAACCCTTGAACCCGAAAAATCCGCCTTGATTGGTTGGGTATTGGAAAGCCCTAATCGGGAAGGGATTGAAGGTAGTGTGTGGTGGTTAGTAAATACAACCAAAAATCAAGAATCATCTTTGATTACAAAAGAGAGTTTTGATTTTTGTGAAGTTCATCTGCTACTCAATAATGCAAATTTCGTGTAAAATTATCTCAACCATTTAAAGTTCTTAGAGTAACAAAATGAAAAAATTATTCTTATTATCTTTTTCTTTACTTGCTTTAACAGCTTGCTCAGCCGGTATTAGCAATAGCGAGCCTGTTGAAGCAGGTGAAAAGCTTACACATATTTGCATACGAAATTCTCCAACACATTTAAAGTATAGTGAAAAAGAAATTGCACAATTTATTAGTAATAGCTTGAACAAAAAACGTATTAGCTCTGAGGTATATACTGCTGACCTGTCTGAAAACTGTACCTATCTATTAACCTATTCTTTTGCAGGTAAAAAGAATGCCATTATTCGAGGAAAAATGCGTTTATCTAAATATGAAAATATGCAGCGTACAAGTTTAGGTGAGGTGAGCTATAAATACCGCCATGAAGAAAAAAATAAATTTGCTCAAAATGGCATTCAAGGTCAATTTGATTTAATGGTTTCGGAATTATTGATTAATTATTAATAGGTCGTTATGGACAGTCGTTGGACATTTCATTTTAAAATTTCGGCTTGGAACATCGTTTGTGATAAAGTTTTGTCTGAGCAAGATTGGCGACAAGGCGAGCAATATTGGGCAGAAAATGCCAAAAATTGGCAAGATTTTGCTCCTAAATTAGCCTTTTTACCGCCAATGAAACGCCGTCGATTAAGCGAGTCGGCTCGTCTTTTCTTTGAAGCTGCTTGGGATCTTGTACCTGTTGAACAATCGAATATACCTGTTGTTTATGCCTCGAATAATAGCGAAATAAATCGTAGCTTTGGGTTGTGGCATAGCTTATTGCAAGAGGGAGATGTATCCCCAACCTCTTTCAGCCTTTCGGTGCATAACGCATTAGTTGGGCAGTGGTCAGAGTTTCGACAAGTCACAACCGAAACCATCGCAATTACCGCTCAACGAGATAGCTTAGAGGCTGCCTTATTGGAAGCCTATCTCCTTTTAAATGATGGGGCAGATAAGGTGCTTGTTGTGGTGGCAGAAAGTCCATTAGTGGCAAGTTATAATGCTCAACCGATTTATCGCCAACCTTTTGCCTACGCCTTAGCATTGGTGGTAGAAAAAGGCGATCAATATCAGTTAAGGTTATTGGCAAAAAAATGTGAAAATATGACCGCTCTTTTACCCCGAGAAAATGCCCTTATGTGGGTTCAACAGCAATACTTGGCTTCATCTTCTTGGCAAACGGCAAGTAGCACAGGGGGTATTTGGCAATGGCAGAAAAACTAGATTGGCTACGTCGTTTTTTCGGTACAATGTTTGGTTTTGTTCTGTTTGGTGTGCTGGGAATGAGTTACAAACTTGTGCTTGCGCCCTATGTTAAGCGGGTGAAAAAAGGAGATTTTTCGCATTTGTTACAGGCTCGCCAATCGGTTGGGAAAATTTGGGCATTTTTTATCAAATACTTGATTTGGGTTGGGGTGCTTGAAGTTGAGTATCGTGGCTTTGAGCGATTAGGGCGGAAAGGGCAGTTAGTGGTTGCAAACCACCCATCTTTGTTGGATGTGGTACTTATTCTTTCAAAAGAAAGTCGCTTAAATTGTATAGTGAAAAAAGAATTGTTAAACAACCCAGTAATGACAGATCCGATTATTGCTTGTGGTTTTTTACCCAATACTGAAAGTGAGGAGATGTTAGCGAAAAGTCATCAGATTTTGCAAGATGAAGCGTTACTACTGTTTCCAGAAGGTACACGAACAGGTTGGGACGGTGTGGTGAATTTGCATCGTGGTGCGGTGTCTATTGGGCTGCGGAGTGCGGAAGTGATTACGCCGATTATCATTAAAATGTCGCCACCTAATTTCAAAAAAGGACAACCTTGGTATAAGATTCCTCCCCAAAAAATACGTTATGAACTTATTGTGGCAGAGGATATCGATCCGAAAGCATTGTTAGCAGAGAAGCCGTTACCGATTGCTTCTCGTCGCTTAAAAAAACAGTTAGAAGATTTATTTAATTCACATACTCACGTAATGTAAGGACAGAAAATGGAACTTGAACTTCAGTTAAAACAACTAATTATTGATAGTCTTGGTCTCGAAGATATGAGTGTAGAAGATATTGATACAGATGCGCCTCTTTTCGGTGATGATGGATTAGGGTTGGATTCAGTTGATGCGTTGGAACTTGGTTTAGCCGTGCAAAAAACATTTGGGTTACAGCTAGATAGTGAAAAACAGAACTTACGCAATCACTTTGAAAATGTAGGAACCTTAGCTGCATTTATTCGTTCTATTAAGGGGTAAGTGATGACCGAACAAGAAATTCAAACATTATTGATCAATGCGTTAGAAACACTATTTGAAGTGGATCCCAAAACTGTTACGCCTGAGACCAATTTATACGAAGATTTAGAAATCGACAGTATCGATGCGATTGATTTGATCGATCATATTAAACGTGAAACAGGGCATAAATTACAGGCGGAAGATTTCCGTAATGTGCGTACTGTGGAAGATGTGGTACAAGCAGTGTTAAAACTAAGCCAAAAAACTGAATAAATGGATAATGGGACTCGGTTATTTAGCAACGGACTATGTCGCACAAAATCCAAGTTGGACTTATCCAGATTTTAAGTTGCGAGTATGGCAAATCGCCCATCAACTTCGTTCACAAAATGTGAATACGGTTGCTTTGTGGTTTGAAGATGGGGCGAAATTAGCTTGTACTCTGCTTGCGTGTTGGCATGCTAATGTTCGCACCCTGTGTTTGCCTAACTTAACACAAGAAAGTGTGCAATGGGCAGAGCAATATGCGGATCTGTGGCTGACAGATAAGTCGATTGAGATTGAACAAGCGGTAGTTTTTGACCAATTTGCTACAGAGGTGCAAAATGTTGATCAAAATAGACCGCTTCGTGCATTTTACCCGCATACGGAATTATGGTTAAAAACATCCGGCAGTACAGGAAAGCCAAAGACCATTGTGAAAACAGCACAACAGTTATGGCGAAATGCAGAAGTTTGTGCGTCTGTTTTTGGTTTCCCTGCGGGTAATGATGTGTCGGCTGTTTGCACAGTGAGCATTCAGCATCTTTATGGGTTAATTTGCCAAATTATGTTGCCTTTGGTGCTTGGGTGGCAAATTGAACGTAAGCAGCAGTTTTTCCCCGAAAATGTCGCACAGGCTTGTGGTTCTGCCAAAAAGAGTGTGTTGATCAGTAGCCCAACGATGCTAGCCAGTATTCAATGGCAACGCCTCGCTTTTCCGTCATTGGTAGGGATTGTTTCAGCAGGTGGCCTCTTGGCAGATCAGCTATCAAAGGCGATTCAACAGCAGATTGGTTTCGCTGTAACCGATTTTTACGGCTCGACAGAAGCAGGGGCAATTGCTTATCGACAAGGCTCAACCCTTTGGCAATCAATGCCAACCGCTAAAATTGGTGTGGATGAGCGTTCGGCATTGTGGATTGAAGCTGATTGGTTAGCGGGGCGTGAACAGTCGGAAGATGTGATCGCGCTTTATGCGACAGGTTTTGAGATTTTAGGACGTACAGACAGAATGATAAAATTGGGTGATAAACGTCTTTCTTTGGCAGGGATTGAGCAGAGTTTGCGACTTAATTCACTCGTGAGCGATTGCTATATTGGGCAACACCCTGAAAAACAGCGTTTGGCTTGCTGGCTTGCTTTAAATGAAAATGGTATTGAAATGTTCCGTGAGCAGGGACGTAAAGCTGTGATTGAGGCTCTCAAAGCATTTTTGGCACAGACACAAGAAAAAATTGGCATTCCTCGATTTTGGCGATTTACCGATACATTACCACGCAATAGTCAATCTAAAATTAGCTATTTAGCATTTGAATCGGCTTGCTTGCAAAAGCAAAGAGAACCCATTTGGCAAAGTGAAACACGAGTCGATAACGTGCACATTTGGCGTGGAAAAGTCCCAATTGATCTGATTTATTTTAGAGGGCATTTCAGTAATTTCCCTCTTGTGCCGGGCGTGGTAGAGTTACAATGGGTAATGGATAAAATTCCCGCATTTTTCGGTCAAGAGAAAATCGTACAGCGGATTGATAATCTCAAGTTCCAAAAATTTCTGCGCCCAAATGATGAAATCGAATTAAATCTAGTGTGGGATAAGGACAAACAACGAATGAAATTCCTGCTCAAAACGGCGGATGAACCTTGTGCCAGTGGTTTAGTGATTTTTAGTGATGAGTAAAGGTAAATTAGCGGTAAATATTTTGCTTACAGTGGTCAGCATTGCTTTTCCGCTCATTTGGTTATTTTCACCACAAATGCATACTCTTTCGCAGATATTACCCTATATTATGGCGATTTTATGGGGGCTGAAGGCAATGCAAACAGTCAGGTTTCAGCGTTTTTTTGCTATTTTTATGGCGTGCTTGCTTGTGTTTATCAGCGTGACACGCAATTTGGATACAATGTATTGGTACCCGGTGATTATCAGTGGTGTCATGTTATTTTTTTTCGGCAGCAGTTTGTTTAGTGCTCAATCTCTTATCGAACGGCTCGCCCGCCTCCAAACCCCTGAGCTTCCCCCGCAAGCCGTGCGTTATACTCGCAAAGTGACCCAAGTTTGGTGCGGATTTTTTGTGTTTAATATCGCCGTGACAAGCCACTTGATTGTGCAGGAGCAATATCAATACTGGGCGCTTTATAGTGGTGTGATTTCTTATATATTAATGGGAATGTTATTCGTGGGCGAATGGGGGGTGAGAAAGATTGTGATGGCGAAGAATAATTCATAGGTATCGGCGAAGTGAGAATAGTATGAATAAATTAATCCCAAAAACAGATCAAGAAAAACTTGATTATTTAAAGCAACTCGCTCAACAAGCTGAAATGGAATGGAGAGCGGGAGTGTTGGTTGATGGTGAGCAGTTTTTTAATGAATTACTTAATACCGATTTAGATTTATTAGAACAAAAATATGCAAAATAATTTCTCTTTCCGCACCCAACAAATCACCCAACAGCTTAAGCAAGAGCAAATCCAATCTGTTGCTTTGTGGTTGGAAAGCGCTACTGACTTTGCTTGTGCGTTGTTGGCTTGTTTGAATGCAAAAGTGCGGGTGATTTTACCGCCGAATTTGTTAGAGGAAAATCAGCAATGGGTGGCGGAGAATAGCGGCTTGTTATTAAATGATGACAATTTTGCCGAGTATGGCACGTTGCAAAAAATTGAGCAAATTGCACCGCTCTTTGATCAAAACAATCAAACGGAGATTTGGTTGAAAACTTCGGGCAGTAGCGGTTCAGCCAAAATCATCAAGAAAACGGCTTGCCAAATGTGGCTTGAGGCAAAAGCACTTGCTGAAACTTTGCCTTTTGAGCGTGGTGAACAAGTGACTGTGCTGGGGAGTGTGAGTGTGCAGCATCTTTATGGCTTAACGTTCCGTATTTTTCTTGCCTTGGAAATGGGATGGACATTGGGGCAAAAACAACTGCAATACCCTGAATTTTTAATTGCCGAAACGCGTCATAGTCAAAAAGCTATTTGGATCAGCAGTCCTGCCTTATTAAGTCACTTAAACTTAACCAACCCAGAATTTCGCAATTTGGCGTTATGCGGCATTATTTCCGCAGGCAGTGCTTTACCGGAAAACGTAGCACAAGCTATTCGCCAAACCTTGCCTTGCGCAGTAGTGGAAATTTATGGCAGCACGGAAACGGGCGTGGTGGCGTATCGATCCGATAATCAACATTGGCAACCGCTTAAAAATAGTCAAATCGGGGTGAATGAGCAAGGGGCGTTGTGGGTCGAAAGTACGTGGATTAGTCAGCGAGAACAAACCGCCGATGTGGTGAATATCACGGAACAAGGTTTTGAATTATTCGGGCGAATTGATCGTATTGTGAAATTAGGAGATAAACGCGTTTCATTAGCAAAAATTGAGCAAGACTTATTACATCACGAATGGGTAAAGGATTGTTTTATTGGCATACACCCAGTGCATTCTCGTCCTGTGGCGTGGCTGGCGTTAAATGTCGACGGTTTGAAAATATTAGAACTGCAGGGGCGAAAAGCCGTTATCCAAGCCTTACGCCAATTTCTGCAACATACCCAAGAGAAATTTGCGTTGCCACGTTATTGGCGATTTAGCGAAACATTGCCCCGCAACAGCCAATCGAAAATTGAGCGAAAAGATTTTGAGCGCATTTGTTTAAATAATGAGAATTAAAAAATGAACAATTACAATCCTATCGTCATTATTCCACACTATAACCATTCTGCTACTATTGGTAAGGTGATTGAACAGGTGATCACATTTGAATTGCCGGTATTAGTGGTGGACGATGGTTCAAGCGAAGAACACAAACAACGCCTTGCTAAGCTAGAAAAGGGTAATGTGAGCGTTGTCTATTGTTCGCAAAATGGTGGCAAAGGCGCAGCGGTAAAAATAGGATTACAAGAGGCGTTTCAGCGAGGTTTTAGTCACGCTATTCAGGTGGATGCGGATGGGCAGCATCAGCTGTCTGATGTGGTGGTGTTTTTGGCAAAATCTCGTGAAAATCCGACCGCTCTTATTTGTGGTAATCCGATTTATGGTGATAATGCCCCGAAAGCTCGCCTCTATGGGCGTAAAATTACGACCTTTTGGATTGCGATCAACACCCTATCCCTTGATATTAAAGATGGAATGTGTGGTTTTCGCCTCTATCCTTTGGCGGAAACGGTCAACATCATTGGACAAGAGCATATTGGAGACCGAATGGATTTTGATACTGAAATTTTGGTGCATTGCCACTGGCGAAAAATGCCAATGATTTGGGTGGATACGCCTGTGGAATATGAGGTTGATGGTATTTCTCATTTTCAAGGCTGGCGTGATAATTGGATGATTAGCAAAATGCATGCTCGCCTGTTTTTTAGAATGTTGTGGCGATTGCTGAGTGGAAAATCGGTTTAATCTTCCGATCTCAAACAAAAAAGTTTAAATAATAAATAAAGGTCAACAGACCCTAATATTTGGAGAAAAAAATGGAAAAGTTTGACGTTGTGATTATTGGTGCTGGGCCTTCTGGTTCGGTTTCTGCCTCATTACTGAAAAAGCAAGGTTTAAATGTGTGCGTGCTAGAAAAGCAACATTTTCCACGCTTTGTGATTGGCGAAAGCTTATTGCCTTATTGTATGGATATTTTGGCAGAAGCGGAGCTGGTTGAGGCGGTTAATGCCGAGAAAACGTTCCAATTCAAAAACGGAGCGGCATTTACTTGGGGTAATCGTTATACTTATTTTGATTTTACCGATAAATTCACCCCTGGTCCAGGCACAACCTACCAAGTTCGTCGGGGCATTTTCGATAAGATTTTGATTGATGAAACTGCCAAAAAAGGCGTTACGGTGCGTTTTGGTCACGAAGTATTAGCCCTTGATAACCAAGGCGAACAAGCGATTTTAGCGGTTAAAACCGAACAAGGCGAAACCTATCAAGTTGCGGCTCGTTTTGTATTGGATGCCAGTGGCTACGGGCGTGTACTGCCTCGTTTGATGGATTTAGAAACACCGTCGCATTTGCCGGCGCGTATCGCCCACTTTACCCATATTGATGACAACATTACCGATCCTGATTTTGACCGCAATAAGATTTTAATTACCACTCACCCTGTCCACCGTGATGTTTGGTTGTGGTTAATTCCTTTTGCGGATAATCGTTGTTCAATTGGTGTGGTTGGTTTGCCTGAAACATTGGCAGGCGAAAGCGAAGTGGTATTGAAGCAATTTGCTCTTGAGGCACCAATGCTTAAACGTATTTTGGCCAATGCAAATTGGGAAAATGAGTTTCCGTACCGAAATATTCAAGGCTATTCTGCGAATGTGAAAGCCTTGCACGGTCGCCATTTTGCCTTATTGGGTAATGCGGCAGAGTTTTTAGATCCCGTATTTTCTTCTGGCGTGACTATTGCTTTACATTCTGCACGATTAGCAAGTGGTTTGGTGGTGCGTCAGTTAAATGGGGAGACAGTCGATTGGCAAGCAGAGTTTGTGAAACCACTGATGGTGGGGGTTAATGCGTTCCGTACTTATGTGATGGGGTGGTATGATACCTCATTCCAAGATGTGATTTACGCACGCAATCCGCAGCCTGAAATTCGTCAAATGATTTCGTCTATTTTGGCGGGCTATGCGTGGGATGAAACCAATCCATTTATTGCGAAATCAGAAGCTCGCTTAAGCGCTTTAGCGGAACTTTGTGGTACTGCGACACAAGATTGATGAGACGGCATTGAATGAAAGAGCAACATTGGGCAAAGCAACGTGAGCGAGGGAGTGCTTTTTTCCTTATGCTCACCCGTTTGATTGTGCGGCATTTTCCGCTGATTGGCATACGTTTTGTGACCTTTTGGGTGGTGTGCTATTTTTTTCTCACCGCTAAAAAAATGCGAAAAAACATCCGCACTTATCAACAGCATTTACAACGCACTGAACCCAATGTGTCATTGCCGAAAAACGCAGTATTTCAACAATTCTTAGCCTTTGGTGAAGCGATTGCCGATCGTTTTGCCGTGTGGCAACATAAAATTCGCTATCAAGATTTGGTGGTCGATGACGCTGATAATCTTTATGCAGATATGGACAGTATTGGGCAGCGAGGGCAAATTTTAATTTGTTCACATTTTGGTAATGTGGAAATCTGTCGGGCTTTAGTCGGTAGTGGCCATCACCCTAATTTTCATTTAAATGTGTTAGTGCATAATCGCAATGCCGAAGCCTTTAACAAGGCGTTGGTGGAAGCTGGAGCTGATGAACTACCACTTATTCAAGTGGAAGATCTGGATGCACAAAAGATGTTAGAACTTTCAGAGAGAATTGAGCGAGGCGAATGGATTGCCATTGCGGCAGATCGCATTCCAATTCGGGGCGACAAAACACAAGCAGTGAATTTTTTAGGAGAGTTTGCTGAATTTCCCGAAGGCGCTTGGTTATTGGCAAGTTTGCTGAAAGCTCCGATTAACACCGTATTTTGCATAAAAGAGAACGGAACTTACCGCTTGCAACTTCGCCGTTTTTTGCCTGCTATTCAGGGGCGAGGCAAAGTGCGAGAGCAAAATATTCACACGGCAATGCAACAATATGCGGATTTACTTGCAAAAGAATGTGCAAAGAATCCGCTTTTGTGGTTTAATTTTTATGATTTTTGGCAATCTAAATAACCTTAAACTTTGATAGGAGTCAGTTATGAAATTTTCAAAAGTAATTACAGTGAGTGCAGTGGCATTATTGGTAGCAGCTTGTGCACCACGTGATACAACTCATCATTATTCTATTCAAGAAGCGCTTAATTCGGCGGAGGCAAAAGAAGTGCTGAATCCAAATATTAAGCTCTATTTTGGTAAACCTGCACCAGGTAAAGTTCTTCGCAAAGGTATTACGACCAATCCGAAAACGAATGCAGCTAATAAATCTGATGACGCTGCCTGTCGCTGGGCATTCTTATCTGCAGTAAAAAATTTCCAAGATCGTGCAGTTAGAGAAGGGGCAACTAAAGTGGGTAACTTGGTCAGTTATTATAAGAAAAATGAATTTAAGAGTACCACTCAATACGAATGTCATGCGGGTCATTTAATGGCAGGTGTGGCATTAAAAGGCGATATTGTGAAATAATCAGATCTAGCGGTAGTGATTACCGCTATTTTCTTGAACGTTGTAACTGAGTAAAAATGAGAAAGAAAAAACATATTTATTGTCAGTATAGCTCTGATTATGATATTCAGTTTTTTGATGTGGATTCGATGAATATTATGTGGCATGGGCATTATGTGAAATATCTCGAAATGGCGCGTTGTGCATTTTTGGAAAGTATTCACTACCACTATGATGTGATGAAATCCACGGGGTTCGCGTGGCCGATTGTGCAACTTAACGTAAAATATGTGAAACCTGCCTTATTTCGACAAAAAATTCGCGTACATTTAGCCCTGGTGGAATATGAAACCTGTATCCGTTTTGATTATATTATTACGGACATCGCAACAGGAGAGAAGTTAACTCATGCTAACACCACACAAGTTGCAGTCGATATGCAAACAAAAGAAATGTTATTACAAACACCAGATTCATGGCAAAGAGCGGTGCAAAATGCAATTGATTTTCAGCCGTTGACTAAGGATTAGAATGAAAAAATACCTTTTTACTTTTTTGTTATTATGTAGCTCATTTACGATGGCTTTTTCCGAAGTAGATTTAATGAAACTTATGCAAAAGCCACAAAGTGTTCAGGGGGAGTTTGTGCAACAGCGTTTTTTAAAGGCGCTATCTACTCCAATTACAACAAGTGGGCAATTTAGCTTGGTGAAACAAAAAGGACTACTTTGGCAAATGCAAAAGCCTTTTTTGACGGATTTAAAGGTGACACCACAAGGTATTATGCAATGGAATGGCACGCATTGGATATCAAGTCAGAACTTTGGCCAGTCAGAGCAGATCAAGCTGTTTTTAGGTTTGCTCGGGGGCGATATTTCTGCGCTGGCAAAACAATTTGATACGCAACTATCCGGAGATCAAAAGCTGTGGCAATTACGCCTGATCCCAAATAGTATGCTGATGAAACAGATTTTTCAGTATATTCAATTACAGGGTGGCGATCTGGTAAATGAGATTGAAATTTTTGAAACGCAAGGTGATCGAACCGTTATTCGGTTTAACCAATTACGAGTGGATCAAGCTCTGCCCCCGTTTGCTCAGCAAGCATTGCAATAATGAAAAGATTACTATTTTTTCGTTTTGTCTATCTTGCTATTCTCTGCGTGAGCTTGGTATGGTTTAGCATTATCTGGAAACAAGGTCAGTGGTTAGAAACGGATCTGCGCTCGTTATTACCGGTTCAACAACGTTGGTCAGACGTACAGGTTTTATCAGATAAAAAGTTAGAGCAGCAACTGAATGGGCAACTCATAAGTCTCGTTGGTCATATGGATTCACAGCAGGCTTTTCAGCTAGCACAACAAGTTCAACAGACTTGGCAAAAGAGCGGTCTATTTTCACACATTTTTTTTCAAACCCAACCTAATCTTGAGCAACTGCAGCACGAAATTCAACAATTAAAATGGGCAGTATTGCCCACAGATATTCGTTCGCAGCTTTTGCACGCTCCTGCTTTATATTTTCAACAATATGCTCAACAACTGGTTAATCCTTTTAATCGCGAGAATCTATTGCCTTTAGAACAGGATTGGCTAGGTTTGGGGCGTTTTGTATTATCTCAGTCACAGCAGCTTTCGCAATTGCAATGGAATATGCAAACTGGCACGGTTTTTATTGAAAAAGACGGGAAAACATGGATTTTATTGAGAGCGGAATTAAAAAATACCCACCTATTAAGTGGTGAACAAGCGCTACTTGATTTGGTCACTGAAAATCGCCAGCAAATACAATCTCAAGATGGGGAATTATTTGTTGCAGGAACCGCATTATTCAGTGCGCAGGCGAAACAGCAAGCGGAACAAGAGAGTATGGTAATGAGTATATTAGGGATAAGCCTAACCTTATTGCTTTTATTATATGTATTTCGTTCTTGGCGAGTTTTATGGCTATTTTTACCTGTCATTTTGGGTATGATTCTAGGTGTTATTGCTACCGTATCGATATTTGGATACATTCATGTCTTAACACTCGTTGTCGGAACAAGTTTGATCGGCGTATTAATTGATTTTCCATTACATTGGGTTGCTTCAGCATTAGGAAAAGTTGATTGGAATCCTCAAAGGACAATGAGATCACACTTACCGACGTTTTTAGTGAGTTTATTGGTGACTTTATTCGGTTATGGGTTATTGTGGTTTACAGATTTACCGATTTTAAAGCAAACCGCCCTGTTTTCTGCTGTCGCATTAGTGAGTGCGATTGCCAGTACGGTGCTATTTTTACCAATACTATTTAAATATGTGGACTTTTCTCAGCGTAAACATCGGATATTCTCATTTACAGGTTTTAAGTTATTTGAGGACTGGCGCATAAAGGTATTGATTCTTGGTTTTGCATTGGTCGGTGTTTTTCGCTCGCAGTGGCAAGATGATATTCGACAATGGGTCTCCCTTTCCCCAAGTACCTTACAAGAGGCACAGAAAGTTGGGGAATTGACAGGGATTGACTTAGGGAGTCGTTATTTTTTAGTGGTTGCGGAAAATGACGAAGCGCTTTTAGCTAAAATTGAAAATTTATCGCAAAAATTGACCGCACTTTCTCAGCCTCATCAAGCATTAAGCCAATGGATTTTAACTGAGTCAAGGCAAAAAAACACCGCGGCTCAATTGGTTTCCCTCGTACAACCTCAAGATTATCAAGCGCTTATGGACATAGGTATACCGAATAATGCTATTCAACAAGCTTTAGATAGTCTTGTTATGCAATCACCTGTTTCGTTGCGACAGGCTTTGTCTACAGAGCTCGGACAAGGTTGGAAATCTCTTTATTTGGGTGAGTTGGCAACAAAGCAAGTCGCTGCGCAAGTTAAAATCGATGGTCATATTCTCACAGAAGAGGTGCCGCTACTAGCAAATGGACAGGATATTTTTTGGCAGGATAAGCGAGCGTCGTTGAATCAAGCATTCCAAGAGACACGAAATCAAGCCGCATGGTTAAAGGTATTGTCTTTTGTGTTAGCTGGTTTGTTATTGTGGCGATTATTTGGTTTAGCAAAAACCTTAAGTATTCTCATGATCCCATTTTCTGCAGTGGTATTAACAATAGCCATATTGGGTTGGCTAGGAATGCCAATCACATTGTTTAGCATGTTTGGCTTGTTGCTTGTTTCAGCAATCGGTGTGGATTACAGTGCATATCGTGTAAGTATTAATGAATCTATTTTCACTAAGAATGCAGCAATTATATTATCAGCACTGACCACAATGATTTCATTTGGTTTATTAGCGCTCAGTTCAACGCCAGCTGTAGCAAGTTTTGGTATGAGTGTAACGATTGGGGTGTTGTTTTCTCTTTTATTAAATCTCAGAAAGGCCTAGTTTTTTACTTTACAGGGGGATAAAAAACGGCTATCATATCGCCCTATTTTGTAATGGAAGATGTTTTTCTATACAAAACTACTGATGGCGCTTGACCTATTTCAAGCCCCGTCAAAGACCGCAAGGGGAAAATAGAAGGTTGTCATTTTTCTTAATTATCTTGCGTAGATGGTGACAGAGTAAGAATTTTTCTGCTTCTGTACACCGAAAGTCGTCCTAATAGATTTTATTAGGTTGTTTAATTCCGAGAAATCGGAGTGTATTCAGGAGCTAAAACCAATGGCATTAAATCTTCAAGATAAACAAGCAATTGTTGCTGAAGTAAATGAAGCTGCCAAAGGTGCACTTTCAGCAGTTGTCGCGGATTCTCGCGGTGTGACTGTTGATAAAATGACTGAATTACGTAAAGCAGCTCGTGAAGCGGGTGTCTCTATGCGTGTTGTACGTAACACTTTGTTACGTCGTGCAGTAGAAGGGACTGAGTTTGAGTGCTTAGCGGATAAATTCGTCGGTCCAACACTTATCGCATTTTCTAATGAACATCCTGGCGCAGCAGCGCGTTTGTTTACTGATTTTGCAAAAACAAATGATAAGTTTGAGATTAAAGGTGCAGCCTTTGAAGGTAAAGTACAAGATGTAGCGTTCCTCGCAACATTACCAACGTACGAAGAAGCAATTGCACGTTTAATGGGCACAATGAAAGAAGCTGCGGCTGGAAAACTTGTGCGTACTTTCGCGGCGTTACGCGACAAATTACAAGAAGCAGCTTAATTTCTCGCTTCTTATTGAACCGTTTAATTTTTACTTTAGGAATAGATTGTTATGTCATTAACTAACGAACAATTAATTGAAGCGATTGCTTCTAAATCAGTATCAGAAATCGTTGAATTAATCGCAGCGATGGAAGAAAAATTTGGTGTATCAGCAGCGGCAGTAGCAGCAGCTCCAGCAGCAGGCGGCGCAGCAGCAGCGGCAGAAGAGAAAACTGAGTTTGACGTTATCCTTGCTGCAGCAGGTGCGAACAAAGTTGCTGTAATCAAAGCAGTTCGTGGTGCAACAGGTTTAGGCTTGAAAGAAGCTAAAGACTTAGTTGAATCTGCACCAGCAGCATTAAAAGAGGGTATCTCTAAAGCTGAAGCTGATGCACTTAAGAAAGAATTAGAAGAAGCAGGCGCACAAGTAGAAATCAAATAATTTTGATTTTATATTTTGTCCTGTTTCAGGCTTAATGGCTGGTGGTTTCCATCAGCCATTTTGTGCTATCAAATAGCACATAAAAACCACCGTTTAATTGCATAAACATGTTAAGCTAGAGCCTTTTGGTTTAACAGCAATCCGCTCATCAGAAGTAAGGTTCAGAGTGCGGTATCTAAGAACGGTATCATATACACTGGCATTATGAATTTATTAATGTCATTTGGGTCACACTGAACATTAACAGAGGAACCCTATGGTTTACTCCTATACCGAGAAAAAACGTATTCGTAAAAACTTCGGCAAACGCTCGCAAGTTTTAAATGTACCTTATTTATTAACAATCCAATTAGATTCTTTTGATAAATTTATCCAAAGAGATCCTGAAGGCCAGCAAGGTTTAGAAGCTGCGTTTCGTTCAGTATTTCCTATTGTGAGTAACAATGGTAGTACTGAATTGCAATATGTGAGCTATACATTAGGTGAGCCCGTATTTGATGTACGTGAATGTCAAATTCGTGGGGCAACTTATGCTGCGCCATTACGTGTTAAGTTGCGTCTCGTTAGCTATGACAGAGAAGCTGCAGCAGGCACGATTAAAGATATTAAAGAACAAGATGTTTATATGGGTGAAATCCCATTAATGACCGATAACGGTACTTTTGTGATCAATGGTACTGAGCGTGTTATCGTTTCACAATTACATCGAAGCCCAGGCGTATTTTTTGATTCCGACAAAGGTAAAACCCACTCATCAGGGAAGGTACTTTATAATGCACGTATTATTCCTTATCGTGGTTCTTGGTTGGATTTTGAATTTGATCCGAAAGATAATTTATTTGCACGTATTGACCGTCGTCGTAAACTACCAGCAACAATTATTTTACGCGCTTTAAATTACACTACTGAAGAAATTTTGGCATTATTCTTCGAGAAAGTCATTTTTGAAATTAAAGATAATAAATTATTAATGACATTAGTGCCAGAAAGATTGCGTGGTGAAACAGCAAGCTTTGATATTGAAGCGAATGGTAAAGTATATATTGAACGTGGACGCCGTATTACAGCCCGTCATATTCGCGCATTAGAAAAAGATAATGTGACTCAAGTCGAAGTGCCAACGGAATATATTATTGGTAAAGTTGCTGCAAAAGATTATATTGATCTTGAATCAGGTGAGATTATTTGTGCGGCAAATATGGAAATTTCGTTAGAATTACTAGCGAAATTGGCACAAGCAGGTTATACGAAGATCGAAACTTTATTCACAAACGATTTGGATTATGGTCCATATATCTCGGAAACGTTACGTGTCGATCCTTCTTATGATCGCTTGAGTGCATTAGTTGAAATTTATCGCATGATGCGTCCAGGTGAACCGCCAACAAAAGAAGCGGCAGAATCACTATTTGATAACTTATTCTTCTCTTTAGAACGCTATGATCTATCTGCGGTTGGTCGTATGAAATTTAATCGTTCTCTTGGATTAGAAGAAACTGTCGGCAGTGGTATTTTAAGCAATGAAGATATTATCAATGTAATGAAAAAACTCATTGATATTCGTAATGGTCGTGGTGAAGTGGATGATATTGACCATTTGGGTAACCGCCGTATCCGCAGTGTCGGTGAAATGGCTGAAAACCAATTCCGTATCGGTTTGGTTCGTGTTGAGCGCGCAGTGAAAGAACGCTTGTCTTTAGGCGATCTTGATGCAGTGACACCACAAGATTTAATTAATGCAAAACCAATTTCAGCTGCGGTAAAAGAGTTCTTTGGTTCATCACAGCTTTCACAGTTTATGGATCAAAATAACCCGTTATCAGAAGTTACTCATAAACGTCGTATTTCAGCATTAGGTCCAGGTGGTTTAACACGTGAGCGTGCTGGTTTTGAAGTGCGAGATGTTCATGCTACACACTATGGTCGTGTCTGTCCTATCGAAACACCGGAAGGACCGAATATCGGTTTGATTAATTCCCTTTCTGTGTATGCACGTACGAATAATTACGGTTTCTTAGAGACTCCATATCGCAAAGTTGTGAATGGTCAGGTGACAGAGGAAATTGAGTATTTGTCTGCGATTGAAGAAGGCAGTTATGTTATTGCACAGGCAAACTCAAATCTTGATGAGAATTTCCGCTTTACGGATACTTATGTTACAGCACGTGGTGAACATGGTGAGGCAGGATTATATCGTCCAGAAGAAATTCACTATATGGACGTTTCTACTCAACAGGTTGTTTCTGTTGCTGCAGCATTAATACCATTCCTTGAGCATGATGATGCGAACCGTGCTTTGATGGGTGCAAACATGCAACGTCAAGCCGTACCAACCTTGCGAGCAGATAAACCGCTTGTAGGTACCGGCATGGAAAAACCTATCGCGTTAGACTCTGGCGTAGCAGTTGTAGCTAAGCGCGGTGGGGTGATCCAATATGTTGATGCTTCACGTATTGTGGTTAAAGTCAATGAAGATGAAACTGTTGCAGGTGAATCCGGTATTGATATTTATAATTTAATAAAATATACCCGTTCTAACCAAAATACCTGTATTAACCAAATTCCTTGCGTATCATTGGGAGAGCCAATTGAGCGTGGAGAGGTTATGGCTGATGGTCCTTCTACTGATTTAGGTGAATTAGCATTAGGTCAAAATATCCGCGTGGCATTTATGCCTTGGAACGGTTATAACTTCGAAGACTCAATGCTTGTTTCTGAACGTGTAGTTCAGCAAGATCGCTTTACCACTATCCACATTCAAGAGCTTTCTTGTGTGGCACGTGATACTAAATTAGGTGCAGAAGAAATCACAGCAGATATTCCGAATGTTGGTGAAGCGGCATTAAGCAAGTTGGACGAATCCGGTATTGTTTACATTGGCGCAGAAGTCAAAGGTGGTGATATTCTTGTTGGTAAAGTGACACCAAAAGGTGAAACGCAATTAACGCCAGAAGAAAAATTATTACGTGCGATTTTCGGTGAAAAAGCTTCAGATGTGAAAGATTCTTCATTACGTGTGCCAAATAGTGTTTCTGGTACAGTAATTGATGTTCAAGTCTTTACCCGTGATGGTGTAGAAAAAGACAAACGTGCACTTGAAATCGAAGAGATGCAATTAAAACAAGCGAAAAAAGACCTTGTTGAAGAATTGGAGATTTTAGAAGCTGGTTTATTCTCTCGTGTGCGTAATGTATTGCTAGATGGTGGATTTACCGAAGCTCAATTAGATAAACTAGCGCGTACTAAGTGGTTAGAGCAAACTTTAAGTGATGAAGCGAAACAAAATCAATTAGAGCAGCTAGCTGAACAATATGAAGAGTTACGCAAAGATTTTGAGCATAAACTTGAAGTAAAACGTGGCAAAATTATCCAAGGTGATGATTTAGCACCGGGCGTATTGAAAGTTGTGAAAGTGTATTTGGCGGTGAAACGTCAAATTCAGCCAGGTGATAAGATGGCTGGTCGTCATGGTAACAAAGGGGTTATCTCAAAAATTAATCCTGTAGAAGATATGCCATATGATGAAAATGGACAACCGGTAGAAATCGTATTGAACCCATTGGGCGTACCATCTCGTATGAACATTGGTCAGATTTTGGAAACACACTTGGGATTAGCAGCAAAAGGGATTGGTGATCAAATCAATGCCATGATTAAGCAAAAACAAGATGTTGAGAAATTGCGTGGTTATATCCAAAAAGCCTACGACTTGGGTGGTGGTTCACAAAAAGTGGATCTCAGCACATTCACTGACGAAGAAGTGATGCGTTTAGCCCACAACTTACGTAAAGGTCTACCACTTGCAACACCGGTATTTGATGGTGCGCATGAAGAAGAGATCAAAGGTTTGTTGGAATTAGGTGGCTTGCCAACATCAGGGCAGATCACATTATATGATGGTCGTACTGGTGAAAAATTTGAGCGCCCTGTTACCGTTGGTTATATGTATATGCTCAAACTTAACCACTTGGTTGATGATAAGATGCATGCACGTTCAACAGGCTCTTATAGTTTGGTTACTCAGCAGCCATTGGGCGGTAAAGCGCAATTCGGTGGTCAGCGTTTCGGTGAAATGGAGGTGTGGGCATTAGAAGCATATGGTGCAGCATATACCTTACAAGAAATGTTGACAGTGAAATCTGATGATGTGAATGGCCGTACTAAGATGTATAAAAACATCGTAGGTGGTACTCATGAAATGGAACCAGGTATGCCGGAATCTTTCAATGTATTGTTGAAAGAAATTCGCTCATTAGGGATCAACATTGATTTAGATGATGAGTAATTGCGCCGTCAAAGCCAATATGTAAGCGCAAGTGCGGTTAATTTTTAAAAAGTTTTTAAATTTCGACCGCACTTGAATAAGTTTAACTCCGACAGGAGCAAATCTGTGAAAGACTTAGTTAAGTTTTTAAAAGCACAATCTAAATCACCAGATGATTTTGATGTGATCAAAATTGGTTTAGCCTCACCAGATATGATTCGTTCATGGTCTTATGGTGAAGTTAAAAAGCCTGAAACTATCAACTACCGTACGTTTAAACCTGAACGTGACGGCCTTTTCTGTGCGCGTATTTTCGGGCCTGTAAAAGATTATGAGTGTCTATGTGGAAAATATAAACGCTTAAAACACCGTGGTGTCATTTGTGAAAAATGTGGTGTAGAAGTGACCCAAACTAAAGTGCGCCGTGATCGTATGGGACACATTGAATTGGCGTCACCTGTAGCACATATTTGGTTTTTAAAATCACTACCATCTCGTATCGGCTTATTATTAGATATGCCATTACGTGATATTGAACGTGTACTGTATTTTGAAAGCTATATCGTGACTGAGCCGGGTATGACAGATCTTGAAAAAGGTCAGTTATTAACCGAAGAACAGTTTATGGATGCTGAAGATCGTTGGGCTGATGAATTTGAAGCGAAGATGGGGGCTGAAGCTATTCAGGCTCTATTGCGTGATATGAATTTAGAGCAGCAGTGTGAAACCTTGCGTGAAGAGCTACAAGAAACGAATTCTGAAACAAAACGCAAAAAAATCACTAAACGCTTGAAATTATTAGAAGCCTTTATCCAATCTGGCAATAAACCGGAGTGGATGGTATTGACAGTATTACCAGTATTACCACCTGATTTACGACCGTTAGTCCCATTAGACGGTGGACGTTTTGCTACTTCTGATTTAAATGATTTATATCGCCGTGTTATCAACCGTAATAATCGTTTAAAACGTTTATTGGATTTAATTGCACCAGATATTATTGTACGTAACGAAAAACGTATGTTGCAAGAATCCGTTGATGCATTATTAGATAATGGTCGTCGTGGTCGCGCGATTACAGGTTCGAATAAACGTCCATTAAAATCTTTGGCAGATATGATCAAAGGTAAACAAGGTCGTTTCCGTCAAAACTTATTAGGTAAACGTGTGGATTATTCTGGTCGTTCTGTAATTACAGTCGGACCTTATTTGCATCTACATCAATGTGGTTTACCGAAAAAAATGGCGTTAGAATTATTCCGTCCATTTATTTATGCTAAATTAGAAAGTCGTGGTTTTGCTTCAACAATTAAAGCCGCGAAAAAAATGGTAGAACGTGAAGAAGCTATTGTTTGGGATATCCTTGCTGAAGTGATTCGCGAACACCCGATTATGCTGAACCGTGCGCCAACCTTGCACCGTTTAGGTATCCAAGCGTTTGAACCGATTCTTATCGAAGGTAAAGCGATCCAATTACATCCGCTTGTCTGTGCGGCATTCAATGCGGACTTCGATGGAGACCAAATGGCGGTTCATGTGCCATTAACACTTGAAGCTCAGTTAGAAGCTCGTGCGTTAATGATGTCAACCAACAACATTTTATCACCTGCAAATGGTGATCCTATTATTGTGCCATCACAAGACGTGGTTTTAGGTCTTTACTATATGACCCGTGATAAAGTGAATGGTAAAGGCGAAGGGATGTTGTTACAAGATCCACGTGAAGCAGAAAAAGCGTATCGTACCGGTCAGGCTGAATTACATGCTCGTGTAAAAGTGCGTATTACTGAATATGAAAAGAATAGCGCTGGAGAGCTTGAGCCAAAAACCAGTCTCGTTGATACCACAATTGGTCGTGCAATTTTATGGATGATTGCGCCGAAAGGCATGCCATTTAGTTTGTTCAACCAAACTTTAGGTAAAAAAGCGATTTCTAAATTGATCAATGAAAGCTATCGTCGTTTAGGTATGAAGCCAAGTGTTATTTTCGCTGATCAAATTATGTATACTGGTTTTGCTTATGCTGCGCGTTCAGGTTCATCAGTTGGTATTGATGACATGGTAATTCCTGAGCAAAAATATTCTATCATTGATGCTGCGGAACAAGAAGTTGCTGAAATTCAAGAACAATTCCAATCAGGTCTTGTAACAGCGGGTGAGCGCTATAATAAAGTGATCGATATTTGGGCTGCGGCAAACGAACGTGTTGCTAAGGCGATGATGGAAAATCTATCTACGGAAGAAGTGATTAACCGTGAAGGTAATCCGGAAAAACAATCATCATTTAATAGTATCTTTATGATGGCTGATTCTGGTGCGCGTGGTTCTGCGGCTCAGATTCGTCAGTTAGCAGGTATGCGTGGTTTGATGGCGCGTCCAGATGGCTCGATTATCGAAACACCAATTACCGCAAACTTCCGTGAAGGTTTGAACGTATTACAATACTTTATTTCAACTCACGGTGCGCGTAAAGGTTTGGCTGATACAGCATTAAAAACAGCGAACTCAGGTTATTTAACACGTCGTTTGGTTGATGTGGCACAAGATTTAGTGATCATTGAAGATGACTGTGGCACGCACGAAGGCATTATTATGACTCCGTTAATTGAAGGTGGAGATGTAAAAGAAGCGCTGCGTGATCGCGTATTAGGCCGTGTAGCAAGCGAAGATGTATTCAAACCGGGAACAGAAGAAGTGTTAATTCCACGTAATACCTTATTAGATGAAAAATGGTGTGACGTGATTGATGCAAACTCAGTGGATAGCATCAAAGTGCGCTCGGTTGTAACGTGTAATACTGATTTTGGTGTGTGTGCAAAATGTTATGGGCGTGATCTTGCTCGAGGACATTTAATTAACCAAGGTGAGGCAGTAGGGGTTATTGCTGCTCAATCTATTGGGGAACCTGGAACACAGTTAACCATGCGTACGTTCCATATCGGTGGTGCAGCATCTGCAGCAGCAAAAGAATCAAGTGTCCAAGTAAAAAATAATGGTACCTTGAAATTAGCCAATGTGAAATTTGTGACAAACAACGAAGGTAAATTAGTATTAACTTCACGTAATACGGAATTAACCGTTGTTGATACTTTTGGTCGCACAAAAGAACATTATAAAGTACCTTATGGTGCGATATTAAATAAGGCTGATGGACAAGAAGTTGCGCAAGGTGAAACCGTTGCGAACTGGGATCCGCACACAATGCCTGTCGTATCTGAAGTAAGTGGTTTTGTTAAATTTGTTGATATTATCGATGGTTTAACAGTCACTCGCCAAACTGATGATTTAACAGGATTATCTTCTATTGTTGTCCAAGATGTAGGGGAACGTGCTACAGGGGGTAAGGACTTACGTCCAGCCATTAAACTTGTTGATGCTAAAGGCGATGATATCTTAATTCCTGGTACAGATGTTGCTGCAACATATTTCTTACCGGGTAAAGCGATTGTGACTTTAGACGATAATGCTGAAGTTTCTATCGGTGAAGCGCTTGCACGTATTCCACAAGAATCCGTTGGAACAAAAGATATTACTGGTGGTCTTCCTCGTGTTGCAGATCTATTTGAAGCACGTAAACCAAAAGAACCAGCAATCCTTGCGGAAATCTCGGGTATCGTATCTTTTGGTAAAGAAACGAAAGGTAAACGTCGTTTATTAATTACCCCGACAGAAGGTGAAGTATATGAGGAAATGATTCCAAAATGGCGTCAACTCAATGTATTTGAAGGGGAAATGGTTGAACGTGGCGACTTAATTTCTGATGGTGCGGAAACACCTCATGATATTTTACGTTTACGTGGTGTCCATGCAGTGACTGAATATATCGTTAATGAAGTGCAAGAAGTTTATCGCTTGCAAGGGGTAAAAATTAACGATAAACATATTGAAGTTATTGTTCGCCAAATGTTACGTAAAGGTGTTATCACTAAAGCTTATGACAGTGAGTTCCTTGAAGGAGAGCAAGTTGAAGTAGCTCGAGTGAAAATCGTTAACCGTCAGCGTGAAGCAGAAGGTAAACCATTGGTAGAATTTGAGCGTGAATTACTTGGTATAACCAAAGCGTCACTTGCGACAGAATCTTTCATTTCGGCAGCGTCTTTCCAAGAAACTACACGCGTGTTAACCGAAGCGGCAGTTGCGGGTAAACGTGATGAGTTACGAGGCTTGAAAGAAAATGTTATTGTTGGTCGATTAATTCCTGCTGGAACAGGTTTTGCTTATCACCAAGGTCGAATTAAAGACAGAATGGCTGGTACAGCGAAAATTGACATTAGCGATGAAGAAGTTGAAGATTTCTTAAGCGAAAATGCTGCAGAAATTGCGGCCAATAACTTAACCGAAATGTTAAATATGACAGAAGACGAATAAATTTAGTTTGTCGATTAAACGTAAATCCCCAGCATTAAGTTGGGGATTTTTATTTTTACAAATACTCCAACGGTAATGCGACTAAATCCGTATCTAACCACAGTTTTTGCGGATATTGATTAATAATGGTGCCTTGTGCCACAGTGAGTTCATCCGCCGGGATTTGATCTTTGAGCAAGTGAAAATGTTTCGCCATTTTCTTCGTTGGGCTGGCGGTGGTTTTGATTTCTATTGGGTAAAGCGTGCGATCATGTTCGATAATTAAACCAATCTCTTTTTGATTGCTGTTGCGATAGTAAAACAATGGCGGTTCAATCCCTGCGTTATAGAAAGATTTCACGATTTCGCTCACCACAAAAGTTTCAAAAAACTGACCGCGCTTTGCGCCGT
This sequence comes from Conservatibacter flavescens, assembly GCF_002795425.1. Lineage (GTDB taxonomy): Bacteria > Pseudomonadota > Gammaproteobacteria > Enterobacterales > Pasteurellaceae > Conservatibacter > Conservatibacter flavescens. Next base: position 98,718 of record NZ_PHHA01000014.1, on the reverse strand, counting down.
GCTTAATGGTATCTGAAGTTAGCCAGCGGGTAAGATATGCCATCAAACCCGTATCAAGAAAATAGAGTTTTGGGGTTTTCACTACGCGTTTTAAATGGTTATTGCGGTAAGGCTGAAGCAAGTACACAATGCCTGAGGTTTGCAGCACCGTCAGCTAGCGTTTCACCGTATCCACCGACACGCCCACTTCATTGGCAATGTTGCTGTAATTAAGCAATTCCCCGCTACGGCTCGCCATCGCCACCATAAAGGTGGTGAAATCGTTAGGGTTGCTCACGGCAATCAGCTCGCGCACATCATGCTCAATATAAGTCGCCACATAAGAGCTGTAATACATCTGCCAATTCATTTTTTGCTCATACAAACGTGGCATATAGCCTTTATGGATAAGTTCCCAAATATCCAACTCGCCTAAATCTAATAAAGCTTTTTCGTGCTGACTGAAATAAGTTTGATTTGGCATAAAGGGCAAATTAAAGGAATTACGGGTAATTTCACGCAAGGACAGCCCTTGCAATTTCAACACCACAATCCGCCCCGCCAAACTTTCGCTAATATGCTTCATTAATTCAAAGGCTTGCGATCCCGAAAGCAAATATTGCCCATTTTGCTTATCCCGATCGATATTGAGTTTAAGCAATGAAAACAGCTCAGGTGCATATTGCACTTCATCTAAAATCAGCTTGCCCGTGTGGTTTAGAAAAAACAGCGCCCCATCATTTTTCGCCATATTCAACGCCATTGGGTCATCAAAGGTTACATAGCGATAAGGCCGGTTTGGTTTTCACCGAAATGTTGCAACAAGGTCGATTTCCCCACTTGGCGAGGACCTATCAACAACACAGCAGGATATTGCTGAACAAGCTCAGCAAGCAAATGACTTAAATGGCGTGGGTAAAATTACCCTCGGTTAACGTTGTAGCCCTAGATCGATGATTTTACAACTATTTCCTTCGCCCCTTGTGGGAGAAAGACAGATTTTTGTTTCGTTCAGAAACAAAAATCAGGATGAGAGGGATTTTATAAATAATGCTCTTAGATTATAGCCGACTATGCTTATAGATTTGTGCAATCCAGGAATAAACTTTATCTAATATACATATAAGATTGAGGTGCTTTTTTTATTCCTAATGACATCAATGTCTTAGGCTCTTCATATTTAAAAACTTGACCGATTTCTATTGCATAAGCTTTCGTTGCATTAGAGAAATACTTAAAAAACTTCTCCTTATCAATACAAATAACATTATGATAAGTATTAAATATATTAGATGGACTATCAATCTTAATATTTTTTACTTCAAATTCTCCGACAACTTTCATTACTGGATAGGTTGAATATATTATTATAGATTTCACTCTATGGATGAAGATTTTCCTTCTAAGTTCATATTTTTTCTCACCAGAAAATATCTTTTCAACATATTCAGGTTTTATCGACATAAGAATTTTCATTTAAAATGCCCATTATAGATATATTCTATTTTATTTTTTCGATATAAATCGGAAATTTTTTCAACTTCTTGAAAATCAAATTTATTAAATATTTTTGAAAAATTATCTACTGATTCTTCAGGAACGGTTATTAATGGTTTTTTTGTTTCCAAAAAGTCAAACGCCATGCCCATTAAAATTGAACCAATTCCTTTTTTTTGATAATTATCTTTTACTCGTAAAGTACAAATTTTCTTTTCATTTTCAGTCTTTTTAAGAATCATTAACCCTGATATAACGAATGAATTATTTTCATTCGATAGTGAAATAAACATATCTCGACTACTTGGTTTTTTTTCTATCTCTTTGATAACTTTTTGATACCATTCAATAATTTCAGGATATGCGGGAAGAAAACCTTTTATCTCTTCTTTTACTTGAGATTCGGTTACTAAACAATTTAAAGATAGATGTTTAAAAATATCTTTTAAACTATCAGGATTTATATCAGAATATTTAATAATTTTATATTCCATATTACCCTCCATTAAAAGTCATTAAGATGTTTTTTAACCAAGTAAAACCATAAGTTTTAATACAATCATAAATACCATTTGACATAATTGATATTAAAGATACAACAACCAAATACCAAAATATTCTTTTCTTTATATTTAAAGGATACTTAAATCTAGATAAATTAGTAAATGAATTGAGAGTAGGATTTTCTTTTGCGCTTTTTTAAAATGGTATGCAATGATATCCTTATTCTCAACAGAAATATATTTATTCCAGACCTCTTTTTCTAAAAGCCTACTTTTATAGTTACTAATAGATGATATAAATTCATCAGTAGCATTTCTCATAATTAAATAATGAATAGAGTTTATATCAAATGTATTTAATCTTAATACTTCCTCTTTAATCTTTTCATTTATAGATCTAAAATCATTTATTCTGAAGTCAATAATTTCTGTTGTACGAAGAGAAGAATCTTGCAATATATTTATACTCTCATTTTCTCTTTTTACAATATGTGATAAATTATTATTTGAAACAACCCTTATTCTAAAATAATATTTTTTTATATCTTTAATTTGAACATACTTTATCTCATTTCCTGAAAGAATATTTTCCACATTAATTTCTATTCTCCCATATTCATCTAAATTTTTAAATGAAATCAAATCATTCTCTAAATGAGATAATATGAATTCATCAGTTTTATCTTTAGATTTAAAATCATCTCCTTTTTTAGTTATCTTAACTCTATTAGGATGTATATTAGTTATAATTTCACAATTTTCGTTAAAAATGGCCTCTATCAGATCTGGTGCTTTAGACATGTCTCCACCGAGATCTTTAACATTGTCTATCTGAAATGGGCAATAAAGAATGATATTTTTAATGTTTGTTATGTCCTCAATCATCAATCCAAAGTCAAAAATCAAATTAGCATTAATTGAATTCGTGAGTTTCCAGAGATTAACATGAATATCAATTTTCGGTTCAGTCTCATTCTCATCTTTTGATCTTTGCGTATATTCTAGAAGAAAACTTCTCATTTATATGATCCTGCCCATACTATAACGTGTAACGGTACTTATTTTAGATTAAAAAAACGTATATTACTATACGTTTTTTATACCTAATTAGTAAACTATCCTACCCCAATATCACCCGCGCATTCCTAAACATCCGCACCCAAGCGCCATCTTCGCTCCAATCTTCCGGATACCAAGAGTTGCTTACGGCTCTGAACACGCGTTCTGGGTGTGGCATCATTGCGGCGATTCTGCCGTCGGTGTTGGTGATGATGGTGATGCCATCCACCGAGCCGTTCGGGTTGGCTGGGTAGGTTTCGGTGACTTGAATGTTGTTGTCCACATATTGTCCTACAATCAAGTTTTGGTTGCGAAGTGCGGTCAAGTTTTCAGGAGTTTTGAATTCCACTTGTCCTTCGCCATGGCTGACGGCGATTGGCATATGGGAACCTGCCATTCCTGCGAACCATAAAGAATTGGTGTCGTTGATTTTTACCATGGCAACGCGGGCTTCAAAGCGCTCGGATCGGTTGCGTACGAAACGCGGCCAGTTTTCCGCGCCTGGGATAATTTCCGCAAGGTTGGATAAGAATTGACAGCCGTTACACACGCCTAACGCTAAGGTGTTTTGGTTGGCGAAGAATTGGCTAAATTGCGCTCTTAATTTATCGTTAAATAAAATGGATTTCGCCCAGCCGCCGCCTGCGCCGAGTACGTCGCCGTAAGAGAAACCGCCACACGCAACAAGCGCGTTGAAATCTTTGAGATCACGTCTGCCCGCCATTAAGTCTGACATATGCACGTCAATGGCGTTAAAGCCTGCGCGGTCGAAAGCGGCTGCCATTTCGTAATGGCTGTTTACGCCCTGTTCACGCAAGATAGCGATAGTTGGTTTTGCGCCAGTGTTGATAAATGGTGCAGCCACATCTTCATTCACATCATAAGTTAAGAATGCCGATAATCCTTTGTTATTCGGATCTTTTTTCGTTGCAAATTCTTGATCTGCGCATTCTGGGTTGTCACGCAAACGTTGCATTTGGTGAGTAAGTTCTGCCCAAATACCGCGTAATTCAGAACGTTTTTCGCGTAATAAAGTTTTCGTGCCTCGACTGATTTCAAATTCATCATTGGTCGTGACTGTGCCGAGATCTTTAGTCATGCCTAAAATGCCATGCGCATTTAATACCTCACGTACAGTGTTAAGTTCACTTTCACTGACTTGAATCACGGCACCCAATTCTTCATTGAATAAGACGCTTAAGTCATCATCACCCAACGCAGAAATATCTACGCTGATACCACAATTGCCGGCAAAGGCCATTTCTGCCAAGGTGACGATTAAACCACCGTCTGAACGGTCGTGGTAGGCAAGTAATTTTTGCTCTTGCACTAATTGTTGCATTGCGTTGAAGAAGCCTTTTAAGTTCTCAACGTTCACCACATCGGCCGGTTTATCGCCCAGTTGTTTGTATACTTGTGCAAGTGCGGTCGCGCCTAAGCGATTTTTTCCTTCCCCAAGATCAATTAATAATAAACGGGTTGCGCCTTTGTCGGTGTGAAGTTGTGGGGTGACGGTTTTGCGCACATCTTCCACGCGGGCAAATGCAGAAATCACGAGCGATAATGGCGCGGTTACGGATTTTTTCTCGCCGTTTTCTTCCCAAGTGGTTTTCATGGACATTGAGTCTTTACCCACAGGAATAGTTAAGCCAAGTGCCGGACAAAGCTCCTCACCAACAGCTTTTACTGCTTCATAAAGTCCGGCATCTTCCCCTTCGTGACCTGCCGCCGACATCCAGTTGGCGGAAAGTTTAATGCGTTTGATATCACCGATATTGGTAGCGGCAATATTGGTGAGGGATTCAGCCACGGCAAGGCGTGCGGATGCGCCGAAGTCTAATAATGCTACAGGCGCACGTTCCCCCATTGACATGGCTTCGCCGTAGTAACTGTCTAAACTTGCGGTAGTCACGCCACAGTCGGCAACAGGAATTTGCCAAGGGCCGACCATTTGATCGCGCGCCACCATACCTGTTACAGAACGGTCACCGATGGTGATTAAGAAGGTTTTTTCTGCCACCACAGGTAAGCGCAATACGCGGTGTAGGGCTTCTTTTAATGCGACATTTTGGGTTGAAACTGGCGCGTTGGCTAAGGTTTTAGATGCCACATCGCGAGTCATTTTCGGGGTTTTGCCGAGCAGCACATTCATTGGTAAGTCAATCGGTTTATTGTCGAAATGGCTGTCCGCAAGGGTTAAATGTTTTTCTTCTGTCGCTTCACCAATCACCGCAAACGGCGCGCGTTCACGCTCACAAAGTGCGGTGAATAATTCGAGTTTTTCTGGGGCAACGGCTAATACATAACGCTCTTGGGATTCGTTACACCAAATTTCCAGTGGCGACATGCCTTTTTCATCGCATAAAATATCGCGTAATTGGAAGTTACCACCGCGGTCGCCGTCGTGCACCAGTTCAGGCATTGCGTTAGATAAACCGCCTGCGCCCACATCGTGAATAAAGAGAATCGGATTGTCGTCGCCCATTTGCCAGCAACGGTCGATCACTTCTTGGCAACGGCGTTCCATTTCCGGATTTTCACGTTGCACGGAAGCAAAATCTAAATCTTCTTTGGATTTCCCTGAAGCCATTGAGGAAGCCGCGCCGCCACCTAAGCCGATGTTCATGGCAGGACCACCTAATACGATGAGTTTCGCGCCCACAGGGATCTCGCCTTTTTGCACGTGCTCGGCACGAATGTTGCCGATACCGCCCGCAAGCATAATCGGTTTGTGGTAGCCACGCACTTCTTCGCCCGCAAAGCTATTGACTTTTTCTTCATAGGTACGGAAATAACCTAACAACGCAGGGCGACCGAATTCGTTATTAAACGCCGCGCCGCCCAATGGAGCTTCCAGCATAATATCTAAGGCGGAAGCAATACGGTTTGGTTTGGAAACCGGATTTTCCCAAGGCTGCTCGAAGTTTGGCACCACCAAGTTAGACACTGAGAAGCCCACTAAACCGGCTTTCGGTTTTGCACCACGACCTGTCGCCCCTTCGTCACGAATTTCACCGCCCGAACCGGTGGAAGCCCCTGGGAATGGGGAAATTGCCGTTGGGTGGTTGTGGGTTTCCACTTTCATTAAAATGTGCGCATCTTCTTGGTGATAACGATATTGCCCGTCTTGATCAGGGAAGAAACGTCCCACTTTTGAGCCTTCCATTACTGCCGCATTATCTTTGTATGCAGAAAGCACGTGATCAGGGGTTTTCTCAAAGGTGTTTTTGATCATTTTGAACAGCGATTTGTCTTGCTTCTCGCCATCGATTACCCAATCCGCATTGAAGATTTTATGACGGCAATGTTCCGAGTTGGCTTGGGCGAACATATACAGTTCGATGTCGTTCGGGTTGCGCCCAAGTGCGGTGAAATTTTCCACCAAATAATCAATTTCATCGTCCGCCAAAGCTAAACCCAGTTCCACATTCGCCACTTCTAAGGCTTTGCGACCGCTGCCTAATACATCAACAGTGGTGAACGGTTTGGGTTCTTGTTGTTGGAATAAAATCTGCGCCTCTTCCGCCTTGCGAACCACCGTTTCCATCATACGGTCGTGGATAAGTGCGGTCAGTTTTTCGGAAATTTCAGCGGTCAATTCGCCGTTAAATTCAAAGTAATAAATCAAACCACGCTCTAAACGCACCACTTTGCTTAAACCGCAGTTGTGGGCGATGTCGGTGGCTTTTGATGACCAAGAGGAAATCGTACCCACGCGTGGGATCACCACAAAGGTTTCGCCTTTAGCTTCATGCTCGGTCAAGGTCGGACCGTAGTGCAACAGTTCTTTGAGTTCATTTTCTTCAAGTGCGGTCAGTTTTTCATTTAAATCGGCAAAATGCACATATTCGGCGTACACAGACTGAACAGGGAGATTGGCTTTTTCAAATTTACTTAAAAGTTGATTGATACGGAATTCTGAAAGGGCTGGAGAACCACGAAAAATTTGGAACATAGGAATTTCACCATAAGTTTAAGTTACAAAAAATTGGGTTCATTATACCTTAAAAGGAAAACGTTTGCGTAGGGAATTTTCGCGGAAAGTGCGGTGGAAAATGGCGAAATATTGAGTGAGGTAAAATTTAAGTTTCGCGAATAGCTTTTAGAAAATCAATAAAGGCATTTTTTGGTGAAATTGTAAGGGTTTGCCAATGACGATCAAGCTCATCATGATTCCAATCGGCGTGCCATACAATTCAATATTCGCTCTGACAGTTCCCATTCTGTTAGGGGAAGTTGTCAGAGCTGATGGGATTATTTGCAAATAACATCAATTTGTTTTTTCTGTTTAATTGATTCTCTTGCGGCATCAGCAACAATTACTGCATCCATAGTTTGTTGCGTTAATACAGATTCTTTCCCTTCATTTAAATGATCGAGGATTGTTTGAGCTTCTATTTCTGTTGCTCGGCTTAGCCATAATGGGACGATTGCATTGAGTTCATTGTATCGTTGAATGGCTTTACCGCTTTCTCGTAATGAAAGATCGGCTTCAAATTCATCATATAAGTTGAATTGCTGACGTTGTCCATTTGCAAGCGTCAGTGTCATGGTTGAGTTAAAGAAATTGATAACGAGTGCGCCCAATTCCCCATGAATGGTAATGCTCCATTCGTGTAGTCTATAGGCTGTTCCCATTTCTAATGAAGCAAATATTCCACTTTTGAATTGTAATAGTAGCTGAAATATATCATGGTTTTCTAGGTTATCTGGGTGAGCGCGATTTGTTGATTGTGCATAAACAGAATCAACATCACCGAGTAACCAACAGAGCAAATCAAGCTCATGAATTTCATTGAATAATTTCCCTCCAGTAAGTGCAATATTATTTTTCCACCAGTCTTTATTTGGCGAGCTGTCTATCCAGCGTTGTCGAGTAGCTCTTGCAACAGTAATTTTTCCTAGTTTATTTTCATCAAGAAACTGTTTTGCTTTTATTACGCCCGGTAGGGTTCGAAGCAGATGGCCGATAAATAGGGTTTTATTTTTGGCGTTAGCCAGCTCAACAATCTCGCGGCATTCTTGTTGATCGATGGTGAATGGTGTTTCAATAAATACGTGGGCATTGTGGTTTAATGCGGCTATGGCGGGCTCTCTATGCGCATAGTTAAATGTAGAAATAATGACTAGATCAGGCTGGGTATTTTCCAAAAGTGCATGGATATTTTCATATGCTTGAGAGCCATATTTTTCAGCTAATTGATGAGCTCGGTCAATATTTAAATCGACAAAGCCTACTAATACGGTATTTAATTTGTTAAAACTATAAGCAAGTTGTTTGCCGAAGAATCCACAGCCGATTAATGCAATTTTAGTTTTGTTCATGGTGATTTCCTTTTAATAGGCACTGTCTGATTTCTTGAAAATAATAGAGAATGGCTCTTTGCATTCTATCCAGATCTTTGGCTTCTACAGCATCAACTAATTCTCTATATTGCAGAGCCAATATTTTTGGAGAGAAGCGAATAGGGGGTAATTGATCTTTTAATTTTTCATAAATTTCCCAGAAAGCATCAAGATATTGGCTTAATAGATGATTTTGTAATGGTTGATAAATGAGTAGGTGAATTTGCTTTTCTTCTTCTATGGAGAAAAGATTTTTTGATGCGTTTTCTTCTACTGTGCGAATAAGACTTTGTAATTTTTGATTATCTTCATCTGTGATTTTGGGAAGCGTCATTGGGGCAAAGCCATACTGTAAAATTTCACGAACGTCTAAAATGTCGATGATATTTTTAAGGTTATCTTGTAAATGTAGTTGGGCATGAAAAGTTAGCCCTCTAATCATGGGAATTAGGGAAGATGAGCCAACAAATGTGCCGATACCATGATGAATATCAAGAATATGGAGCGCCTCTAATGATTTAATGGCTTCTCTTAAGCTAGAGCGACTGACATTGAATAATTCGATTAATTCATTTTCTGTCGGCATCAAATCCCCAGATTTCAATTTTCGCTGAATGATTAATTCTTTAATTTTTTCTTGTAAATCCAGTGAAGCAGCTTTTTTTGTGAGTTTTTCCATCTTTTTTCTCTTTTTGTGAATAAGATCACAGTATTATTTTGCGAAATAAGACATCATATGTCTAAAAGATAAGACATCATACGTCTGTGCGAAGCACACGATTATTAAATAATCATAAGTTTAATTTTCGATCTAAATCTATTTGTTGTAAAGCTCTAATTATTTATATCTCAATGTATAAAAAGGTGGGTATATGGCAACACTATCACTGAAAAATATCTGTAAGCGATATGATAATGGTTTTGAAGCCGTTCAAAACGTTAATCTTGAAGTACAAGATAAAGAGTTTATCGCTCTCGTAGGCCCTTCTGGTTGTGGGAAATCAACAACATTAAGAATGATTGCAGGATTAGATGATATTACAGATGGTGAATTTTATATTGATCATGTGTTGATGAATGATATCGAAGCTAAAGATCGTGATATTGCAATGGTTTTCCAATCTTATGCGTTATATCCGCATATGTCGGTTTATGACAACATGGCATTTGCTTTGAAGCTACGCAACTTTTCTAAAGAAGATATTGATTTTAAAGTGAAAGAAGCTGCGAAAATTTTGGGGCTTGAACAATTACTTAATCGTAAACCTAAGGCGTTATCAGGTGGACAGCGCCAGCGTGTTGCTTTAGGAAGAACAATTGTCCGTTCTCCTAAGGTTTTTTAATGGATGAACCTCTTTCTAATTTAGATGCTAAATTGCGTGGCAATATGCGTGCGGAAATTATTCGTATCCATAAAAAACTCAATGCAACGACTATTTATGTTACACACGATCAAACGGAAGCGATGACAATGGCTGATCGCATTGTCGTAATGAAAAATGGTGTGGTACAGCAGATAGGCTCTCCAAAGGAAATTTATAATCACCCTAATAATTTATTTGTTGCGGGATTTATTGGTGCTCCGACAATGAATTTTGTAAGCGGTATTATTCGTGAACAGTATTTTTGTACTGAAAATCTTTCTTTATTGATTCCGGATAAGTGGTATGCGCTTATCAAAGAAAAAGGATTTGAGGGCAAAGAAATGATTTTAGGTATTCGGCCTGAAAATATTTCTAATGATCCAAGAATGCTTGAGATTTATAAAGAGGCTGTGATTTTTACGCAAGTTAATGTGGCTGAGTTGTTAGGGGCGGAATATATTTTGCATACAGATATAGATGGCCAGCCAATAAAGGCGGTTGTGCATTCACATCAAGATATTGTTATGGGGCAATCTATCCAATTGGTTTTTGATATGCAGCATATACATCTCTTCGATCCGCAAACAGAAATTTCACTATTACAGTTATAGTATTCAATATAGGAGACGGCATTATGAAACTTAAGAAATGGTTTTCGACATTACTCCCTATCATAGCTGGAACCTTTATCTTATTTGGTTGTGATGATAAGAGTTCTGTGCAAATTAATACAGGAATGCCTAAAGACGGTCAAGAGTTGGCAGGTAATATCACGTTTTGGCACTCTTTTACGCAAGGTCCGCGTTTAGAGGTTATCCAACAGGCTGCTAAGGAGTTTGAGGATAAGCATCCTAAAGTCAAAATTAAAATTGAGACATTTTCTTGGAATGACTTTTATACAAAATGGACGACGGGATTGTCTTCTGGCAATGTTCCCGATATGAGTACGGCATTACCAAATCATGTTATTGAAATGATAAATTTTGGTGCATTGCAACCCATCGGTGATCTCATTGATAGTATTGGGCGAGACAAATTTGCTCAAGGGGCAATTGATGAAGGGACCGTGAAAGGTGAAAATTATTCTATTCCGCTATATTCTCACGCACAAGTGATGTGGGTTCGAAAAGATTTGCTTGCTGCGAATAATTTGTCTGTACCAAAAACATGGGACGAGTTATATCATGCCGCAAAAGTTCTCACTAAAGATGGCGTTTATGGGCTTTCAGTACCGATGGGAAGCAATGATTTTATGGCGACCCGTTTTTTAAACTTTTATGTTAGAAGCGCAGGGGAAAGCTTGTTGACAAAAGATTTGAAAGTCAATTTAACGAGTCCGATTGCTCAAGAGGGGATTCAATATTGGGTGAAAATGTATAAAGAAACCTCGCCAAAAGATTCGGTAAACTACAATGTGTTACAGCAAGCCACTTTATATTATCAAGGCAAAACCGCATTTGATTTTAATTCAGGTTTTCAAATTGGGGGTGTAAAAGCGAATTCTCCTCAATTACTTGAACACATTGATGCCTATCCTCTTCCTCGTATGAAAGAAACGGATCCGGAAATGGGTATTGAGCGCGCGAATATTCCAATGGTGGTTTGGAAAGCGTCTAAACATCCAGATGTTGCGAAAGCATTTATGAAAACACTTTATGATAAAGAAAAATATATTCAATTCCTCAAAGCAGTGCCTGTAGGTATGTTACCAGCGGTAGAAGGTATTTCAAATGCGCCAGCATATCAAGAAGATCCAGTTATCAAGCAATTTAGCCATGCAGAAAAAGTTATTTCTGAGGCTTTAGAAAAAGGGATCGCGATTGGTTATGAGCATGGCCCTAGTGTACAAGCCGGTATTTTAACGAACCAACACGTCATTGAGAAAATGTTCCAAGATATCGTTGTGAATGGAACGGATCCAATGGTGGCCGCGCAAAAAGCGGAAAAAGAATTAAATTCATTATTTGAAGCCATCGTAACTCAGTAACGAACCGCTCCCCTAAACAGTATATAAAATATGCTTTTATGAAAGTATTAGGGGAGTGTTGTCTAAAAATGAATAAGGAGTTGTCCTTATGTATTATCGTCGCAATAACTATACGAGATGGATATTTGTCTTGCCGGCATTATTGGTGGTATCTGTATTGTTCATTTATCCATTTCTCTCCAGTATTTTTTATAGTTTTACCAATAAAAATTTGATAATGCCGACATATAGTTTTGTTGGGTTAGCGAACTATAAAGCAGTATTGTCAGATCCTAAATTTTGGCTGTCTTTTTGGCATTCATTGATGTGGACAGCGCTTTCCTTAGTTGGACAAGTTTTAGTCGGTTTTCTGCTTGCATTAGCTCTTAATCGCGTTGAACGATTTAAGTGGTTATACAAAATTCTGCTTATTGTACCTTGGGCATTTCCAACAATTGTTATTGCCTTTTCTTGGCAATGGATCCTTAACGGTGTTTATGGTTATTTGCCGAATATGCTTGTGCAATTAGGTTTAGTGGATATCGCGCCAAATTTTTTAGCAGATCGCACATGGGCATTTATTTGCTTAGTTTTCATTAATATTTGGTTTGGCGCACCTCTCATTATGGTCAACATTCTATCGGCATTACAAACGATTCCAGCAGATCAATATGAGGCCGCAAAGATAGATGGGGCGAATACCTGGCAAGTTTTCCGTTATATCACATTGCCGCATATCAAAGTAGTTGTAGGCTTATTAGTCGTATTACGTACCATTTGGGTATTCAATAATTTTGACATTATTTACTTGATTACAGGTGGTGGCCCAGCTGATGCAACACTCACACTACCAATTTATGCCTACGATATGGGGTGGGGAAGCAAGTTATTAGGACGTTCTTCAGCGGTGACAGTTTTACTCTTTATATTCTTACTATCTATTTGTTTTATCTATTTCAAAATTATTAGCCACTGGGAAAAGGAGAGTAAATAGAATGAAAAAGAAATCTTCATTAGTGGGCGATATGGTCTCCCACTTATTTTTAATCATCGCCACGATTGTTGCTATATTTCCTTTGGTCTGGATCTTTATCTCTTCTGTAAAAAGTAAGGGAGAATTAACGAGCGAACCCACAAGATTCTGGCCGAAAGTATTTACATTAGATTATTTTGAACATGTCATAAATGATCTGAATTTTATTGTAAATATTAAAAATAGCTTGTTCATTTCCTTAGTGACCACTGTTATAGCCATTACGATTTCTGCAATGGCCGCCTATGGCATTGTGCGCTTTTTCCCGAAATTAGGGGCGGTTATGTCAAGATTGCTAGTAACAACCTATATTTTTCCCCCGATTCTGCTTGCTATTCCTTATTCAATTGCTATGGCTAAAGTCGGATTAACCAACACGACAACAGGATTAATCATTGTCTATCTGTCTTTTAGCGTACCTTACGCCGTGTGGTTGCTCGTTGGCTTTTTTCAAACAGTGCCGATAGAAATTGAAGAGGCAGCGAAAATGGACGGGGCGGGCAAATTTACAATCTTTTTTAAAATCGTACTTCCTTTAGTTGCACCAGGTATTGTGGCGACAGCAATTTATACCTTTATCAATGCTTGGAACGAGTTCTTATATGCTCTGATTCTTGTCAATGATACGAGCAAAATGACGGTAGCCGTTGCATTACGTTCGCTTAACGGTGCAGAAATTCTTGATTGGGGCGATATGATGGCAGCCTCCGTGATTGTGGTTATTCCATCAGTATTATTCTTTTGTTTTATACAAAATAAGATTGCAAAAGGGTTATCTGAGGGTTCTGTTAAATAATTTTCCAGCGTTAAGTCAGCAAATCGCAAAGTGTAATAATCTAGGAGATAAAAAATGATGAAATATGGTGTTGTTGGTGTGGGATATTTTGGTGCAGATTTAGCCCGCTTTATGAACGAATTTGATAATGCACAAATTACAATGGTTTATGATCCTGATAATGGACGGGCCATCGCTGATGAATTAGGGTGTAGAGAGGCTTCCAGTTTAGAAGAGTTAGTAAGCAGTGGTGATGTAGATTGTGTCATTGTGGCTACACCGAATTATCTGCATAAAGAACCTGTGCTGCTGGCGGCAAAACACAAAAAACACGTCTTTTGTGAAAAGCCAATCGCATTAAATTACCAAGATTGTGATGAGATGGTCAAAGCCTGTGAAGAAAATGGCGTGACCTTTATGGCGGGGCATGTGATGAATTTCTTTAATGGTGTTCATCATGCTAAAAAGCTTATTAATCAAGGTGTTATTGGTAAGGTGTTATATTGCCATACGGCAAGAAATGGTTGGGAGGATGTTCAACCAAGTATTTCATGGAAAAAAATTCGTGAGAAATCCGGTGGGCATTTATATCATCACATTCACGAATTGGATTGCGTACAATTTCTTATGGGGGGAATGCCAAAATCAGTGTATATGAATGCTGCAAATGTTGCACATAATACTCCCGAATTTGGTGATGAAGACGATATGCTATTTTTAAATCTTGAATTTGATGATAATCGATTTGCCGTCTTAGAATGGGGTTCGGCTTTTCGCTGGGGAGAACATTATGTTCTGATTCAGGGGACAAAAGGCGCAATTAAATTAGATATGTATCATTGCAAAGGTACATTGCGAGTAGATGGCAAAGACAGTTACTTCCTTATCCATGAAAATCAGGAAGAAGATGATGATAGAACACGTATTTATACGAGTACTGAAATGGATGGAGCAATTCAATATGGAAAGCCTGGTAAACGTACCCCAATGTGGTTGAGTTCTATTATGAAGAAAGAAATGAAATACCTGAATGATATCTTACATGGTATGCAGCCAACAGAGGAATTTATTAAACTATTAACCGGTGAGGCTGCAAGAGCTGCTATTGCGACTGCGGATGCTTGCACATTATCGGTAAAAGAAAAACGCCGTGTTGAGATATCAGAAATTTTACATTAACCCAGTTATATTTAAATCGTGGCTTGTTGGCGAAAAACGAGTTTGATTTAAAATGAGGATAATAATTGAGAGTTTCTTGTTTAGTATAAGCGTTGCAATACTAAATAAAAAAGAAACTCTCATTTTTGATTGACTATCTGTACATGGAATATGTAAAAAATTTCTTGAAAATTTACCGCACTTTCTCAATTCTTTGGCATTTCCTCATTCCTGTTGTAAAATCAGGAAAAACTCTCAATAAGGTTATTATTTGAAAGGACTATTCTTACGCGTTATCGCAGCAATTGCCTTGCTGCTTTGGGCTATTGACATGGTGTTTCCATGGCAACGCTTTATGTTGTCTGAACAAAATCGGTATACCGCAATTCAAGCGCGAGAAAAATTAGTTGTAGGAACAGTGAATAATTCCGTGTCTTATTTTATTGGTTCGGAGGGAGCCTCCGGTTTAGAGTATGAACTCAGTAAGGCATTTGCGGATTATTTGGGGGTTAAGCTGGATATTCGAGCATTTGAAAATAGCGAGAGTTTATTTAAAGCCCTAGAGCAAAATGAAATTGATATTGCTGCGGCGAATTTATTATATCAACCGAATAAAGTACAACAATTTCAAATCGGGCCGGCTTATTATTCCGCATCATGGCAGTTAGTGTATCGGAAAGGAGAATGGCGTCCTCGTTCTTTAGCCGATATAAAAGAAAAATTAGTGGTGGCGGGTGGTTCGCAATTATCTGATTTATTAGCTGAATTACAGGGGCAATATCCACAATTTCAGTGGGTTGTGGACGATAGAGCGACACAAGAAGAGTTGTTGTTACAAGTTGCAGAGGGCAAAATAGATTATACGATTGCAAATTCTATTGATGTGTCTGCTATTCAACAGATTAAACCCAAAGTGGCGGTAGCTTTCGATTTGGTCGATGAATCTTCGGTGCATTGGTATTTACCCACTAGCTCATATAGCGAGTTACAGGCGGCACTTTTAGATTTCATGAATAGCGCCATTGAAAGTGGTATGATCGCACGCATTGAAGAAAAATATTTCAATCATTTTTCTAATTTCGACTATGTTGATATGCGCTCTTATTTGAAAGCTATCGAAACCGTATTACCTAAATATCGCCCACTTTTCGAAAAATATAAGGGAGAGTTAGACTGGCGATTGTTGGCAGCGGTGGCTTATCAGGAGTCTCACTGGCAGGAAGAGGCAACTTCTCCTACTGGGGTGCGAGGCATGATGATGTTGACGAAAGCAACCGCTGAGCGTATGAATATCACTAACCGTACAGATGCCGAACAAAGTATTCGTGCTGGTTCAGATTATTTACATTGGCTTATTGCTCAAATTCCCGATAGTGTTGATCAAGAAGATCGTATTTGGTTTGCGCTAGCGGCTTATAATATGGGATTAGGACATGTATTGGATGTGCGCCGTTTAACTAAAAGTCTAGGTGGAGATCCGGACAACTGGCTAGATGTGAAGAAAAATTTACCGCTGTTAGCGGAAAAACGGTATTATAGCAAGCTGAAATATGGCTATGCACGCGGTTACGAGGCCTATCAATATGTGGAAAATATTCGACGTTATATGAACAGCATTATTAATTATCATCGTGTGCAACAGGCGAATGTAGAAAAAAGCCTTGAGGCAGTGCATGAAACTCAAAATCAGGAAACACTGGAAATAGAACAACAAGACACGGAACCGAATACTATCATTAATGGTGCAGGAGTGAAGAATGGCTCTTAAACGTAAAAACTTTTTAAAAACCAAGAAACAATTTAATGTCAGAAAGCAGCGAGCGTTGCGTTTACAACAACTCAAAAAACATCATAGATTAATTCGATCTCGTCATGGGATCATGTTTATGTTACAACAAGAAAATTAAGCAAAACATATTATGGAATGACCGGCAAAAGTGCGGTCATTTTTTTCATTATTTTTTCTTGAGATCTTGAGGAATTATAGGTATAATCCGCACCTCACAGTCGCACCCTATTTTCGTTCCTTGCTTCCGCAGATTGGCGACTGGTCTATTGTCGGAGGCTGATTAACCCGTAAGGAGCAGTAATGCGTCACTACGAAATCGTATTTATGGTTCATCCGGACCAAAGCGAGCAAGTACCAGGCATGATTGAGCGTTATACAGGTTCTGTAAAAGAAGCTGGCGGTCAAATTCATCGTCTAGAAGATTGGGGGCGTCGTCAATTAGCTTACCCAATTAATAAACTTCATAAAGCACACTATGTGTTAATGAATGTAGAAGCGCCTCAGTCAGTAATCGACGAGCTAGAAACTAATTTCCGTTACAACGATGCAGTTCTTCGTAACGTCGTAATTCGTACTAAGCACGCCGTAACAGAAGCGTCCCCAATGGTTAAAGCACGCGAAGAGCGCAAATCTTTAGCTGAAGTTGAATCCAACGATTTTGAGGATGCTGAAGAGTAATTTGAAGATTGATAATCGTATGTGTTTAATTGGCAATGTTGTCAGTTTTCCGAAACATACGAAAGGCCCAAACGGTATTGCCCATTGTCGCTTCTATTTGGAACATCGTTCTGAACAACAAGAGGCAGGTTTTACACGACAAGTATGGTGTAAAATAGCAATACAAGTGAGCGGCAATCAATTAAACCAATGCACTCAAAGCATTACGGTCGGTAGTAAACTGTTGGTGGTGGGGTTTATTCACTCACACAAAACTGCAAATGGTTTAAGCCAATTAGTCTTACACGCCGAGCAGATCGAATTTATAGATTAGGAGAGAGCCAAATGGCACGTTATTTCCGTCGTCGTAAGTTCTGCCGTTTTACCGCGGAAAATGTTGTTGAAATTGATTATAAAGATATTCCAACATTAAAGAACTATATTACAGAGAGCGGCAAAATTGTCCCAAGCCGTATTACCGGTACTCGTGCGAAGTACCAACGTCAATTAGCTCGTGCTATCAAGCGCGCACGTTATTTAGCGTTGTTACCGTACACTGACAATCATCAGTAATTTAAGGAGTCGGTAATGCAAGTTATTCTTTTAGATAAAATTGCTCATTTAGGTAATGTGGGCGATCAAGTTGATGTTAAATCAGGTTTTGCACGTAACTACTTAATTCCACAAGGAAAAGCAGTTATGGCAACTAAAGCAAACATCGAATACTTTGAATCTCGTCGTGCTGAATTAGAAGCAAAAGCGGCGGCTGTATTAGCAGAAGCACAGGCTCGTGCAGAAAAATTAACTGCGCTTGGCCAAGTGACTATCGCATCTAAAGCCGGTGATGAAGGTCGTTTATTCGGTTCTATCACAACACGTGATGTAGCTGAAGCAGTGACTGCAGCTGGTGTAGCTGTTGAGAAAAGCGAAGTACGTTTATCCACTGGTCCATTACGTACCACTGGTGAACATGAAGTTCGTTTCCAACTTCACGGCGAAGTATTTGCAACATTAAACATCGTTGTTGTTGCAGAATAATTACCATTATTCTTGTAAAAAACCCGGCAAATATGTCGGGTTTTTTGTTTATATAAATGTAATCAATTCTCATTATATCTAATTGATCTAGCTCATCTTTTCTCTAATTAATTCGATCTTTTTATTGCGTCTAATACCTCTTTATAAGTATTCTCTACAGTAGTTATACGATATTTTTCTGTAGGAGAAAATTATGGATAAATTATCTTCATCTATACCAAAAGTCAGTCGTCGTGCTTTTTTAAAAGGTACAACAGCAGGGCTTGCTACCGTTGCATCCGGTGTGAGTTTGCCATTTAATGTAATGGCGAGTGATAAAGTCAAAAGTGCGGTGGAAAACGGCGAAGAAAAAGTGATATGGTCTGCCTGTACGGTCAATTGCGGTAGTCGTTGTCCATTACGGATGCATGTGAAAGATGGGCGAATTACCTATGTAGAAAGTGATAATACCGGCACGGATACCTACAATGTCGATCATCAAATCCGTGCCTGTTTGCGTGGGCGCTCCATGCGTCGTCGAGTATATAATCCCGATCGTTTAAAATATCCAATGAAGCGGGTCGGTAAACGGGGTGAGGGCAAATTTGAGCGGATTAGCTGGGACGAAGCCTTAGATTTGATCGCGCAATCCTTGAAAAAGAATATCGCTCAATACGGCAATGAATCTATTTATTTAAATTACGGAACTGGCACATTGGGCGGCACGATGACGAAATCTTGGCCGCCTTCCGCCACGATGTTGGCACGTTTTATGAACTGTATCGGCGGTTATTTAAACCATTACGGCGATTACAGCACGGCACAAATTGCAGTTGGATTGGATTATACCTATGGTGGTGGCTGGGCGTTGGGTAATGGACTCGCCGATGTCGAAAATACCAAGTTGATTGTGCTGTTTGGTAATAATCCTGCGGAAACCCGTATGAGTGGTGGCGGTTTGACTTATACCATTGAGCAGGCTCGTGAGCGTTCTCATGCCAAAATGATTGTGATTGACCCTCGTTATACGGATACGGGGGCAGGGCGTGAGGATGAATGGATTCCAATTCGACCGGGAACAGATGCCGCCTTATGCTCTGCGATTGCTTATGTGTTGATTACGGAAAATATGGTGGATCAACCGTTCTTAGACAAATATTGTGTCGGCTATGACGAGAAAACCTTACCGCCCTCCGCGCCGCAAAATGGGCATTACAAAGCACATATTTTAGGACAAGGGGAAGACGGCATTGCGAAAACGCCGGAATGGGCAGAAAAAATTACCGGTATTCCTGCCGCAAGAATCATTAAATTAGCGCACGAAATCGGGCAAACAAAACCGGCTTATATTTCTCAAGGCTGGGGGCCGCAACGTCGCAGTAACGGTGAGCTGATTTCTCGTGCCATTGCAATGTTACCGATTTTAACCGGCAATGTAGGGATTAGCGGTGGTAATACGGGCGCCAGGGAAAGTGCTTATTCCGTGCCGTTTATTCGTATGCCGACCTTAAGTAATCCTGTCAAAGCAAGTATTCCAATGTTTATGTGGACAGATGCCATTTTCCGCGCTCACGAAATGACCGCAACGACAGACGGCATTCGAGGGGTAGAAAAGCTTACTTCTCCGATTAAATTTATTTGGAATTACGCCAGTAATTGTTTAATCAACCAACATGCCGACATCAATCGCACCCATGATATTTTACAAGATGAAAATCAATGCGAAATGATTGTCACCATTGATAATCACATGACTTCAACAGCGAAATACAGCGATATTCTATTGCCGGATTGCACCGCTTCGGAACAAATGGATTTTGCTCTTGATGCTTTCGTGGCGAATATGAATTACGTGATCTTTGCCGATCAGGTGATAAAGCCTTCCTTTGAATGTCGCAATATTTATGAAATTATGACCGCACTTTCCGAGCGATTCGATGTGAAAGACAAATTCACGGAAGGTCGCACTCAAGAGGAATGGCTACGGCATATTTATCAACAATCTAGAGAACAATTGCCGGAGTTACCGAGTTTTGAAGCATTCAGACAGCAAGGTATTTTCAAGAAAGTGGATCCGAAAGGCTTTTATATTGCTTACAAAGATTTCCGCGACGATCCGGAAAAACACCCTTTGGCCACTCCATCGGGCAAAATTGAAATCTATTCCGAACGTTTAGCGGAAATTGCTAAGACATGGCAATTAAAACAAGATGAAGTGATTCACCCATTGCCTGTACATGCCGATAGCTTTGAACATTTTGGCGATCCATTAATGCAGAAATATCCGTTACAACTCAGCGGTTTTCACTACAAAGCCCGCACTCATTCAACTTACGGTAATGTGGATGTACTGAAAGCGGCGAACCCGCAGGAAGTATGGATTAACCCAGTTGATGCGACACCGCGTGGCATCAAAAATGGCGATTTAATGCGAATTTACAACGACCGCGGCGAAGTGCATATTCATGCCAAAGTGACCCCACGTGTTATTCCGGGTGTTGTCGCTTTAAGTGAAGGGGCTTGGTACGCACCCGATGAAAAAGGCATTGATCATTCGGGCTGTGTCAACGTCCTCACCACCCAACGCCCGTCACCACTGGCAAAAGGCAATCCGCAGCATTCAAATTTGGTGCAAGTGGAAAAACTGTAAGGAGTAACTCATGGAACAATATGGTTTTTATTTTGATTCAAGCCGCTGCACAGGGTGTAAAACCTGCGAATTAGCGTGTAAAGATTACAAAGATTTAGGGACAGAGGTGAATTTCCGCCGTATTTATGAATATGTAGGAGGCGATTGGTTGCAACAGCCGAATGGCTGTTGGGAGCAAAATGTGTTTGCTTATTATACGTCTATCTCCTGTAACCACTGTGACGATCCGGCTTGTACGAAGGTTTGCCCGACAGGTGCAATGCATAAAAATGAAGATGGCTTTGTGATGGTGGATGACGGGCTTTGTATCGGTTGCCGTTATTGCAGTATGGCCTGTCCGTATGATGCACCGCAATATGATGCGCAAAAAGGACGAATGACCAAATGTGACGGCTGTTATTCCCGTGTGAAAGCCGGGCAAAAACCAATTTGTGTGGAATCTTGTCCGTTGCGAGCGTTGGATTTTGCTCCAATCAGTGAATTGCGTGCGAAATACGGTGATCTTGCTGCAATCGCTCCATTACCGGATCCGAGTTATACCAAACCGAATTTGGTGATCAATCCGAATAAAAACAGCAAACCGGCAGGCGACCAAAGCGGTTTCTTAGCCAATCCAAGAGAGGTGTAACATGAACGGATTACATGAATTACCCTTAATTATTTTCACCGTGCTTGCACAAACCGTAGTGGGGGCATTTTTAGTAATGACGGTAGCTGCCGTGCAAGGCAAAACGGAAAAGCAAAATAACAAATTGTTTGTGTTGCTCGTGTTGCTTGGTATCGGTTTTGTTGCCTCTATTATGCACTTAGGCTCACCGCTACGAGCGTTTAATTCCTTGAATCGAGTAGGGGAATCACCACTGAGTAATGAAATTGCCAGTGGTGCGGTATTCTTTGCCGCCGCCGGATTGTATTGGTTGCTGTCGGTGTTAGGCAAAATGCCGCAAGCGTTAAGCAAAACTTGGTTGATTTTAACCGCACTTTTAGGTGTGGTATTTATGGTGATGATGGCGAATTTATACCAAATCAGCACTGTCCCCACTTGGAATAATGCGTTTACTCCTTGGGCGTTTTATTTAACCGTGCTGACCGCAGGCGGTGCCTTAGGTTATGCCTTATTCCTGCAAGCCACTTGGGTGAAACGTGCCGTGATGTTTGGGCTGTTTCTGATTGCTATTATCGTGATTTATCAAGGTTTTAATTTACTGACAATTCACTCTTCTGTACAAAGTGCGGTCAATTTAGTACCTGATTTTGCGCTGCTCAATGTGGTGCGCTTGTGTTTAATTGCGATGGGGATTTGGTTCCTTTGCCGAACAGTTCAAGTCAGTCAATATGCGGGGGCTGCCGTGATTATTTTTGCCGAAATGATAGGTAGAACCCTTTTCTACAGCATGTATATGACGGTCGGAACAGCATTTTAAACCTATTTATAGTTGAGATTTGGGCAAGGTCGGAGTGACCTTGCCTAATTTTTTAAACAAAAAATTAACATTTCTTGCAAAATTTCTTTATAATTTGTATAACATTTATTCTATAGTCAAATTGAATTAAAAAGACGGTATTTTTGTTATTACATTAGGAGAACTTGATGCATTCAGATAATCGACAATATTATGGCACGATTAGTCGTGTGTTACATTGGTTAATGGCGATTGCTTTTGCGTATATTTTATTTACGGCAATAGCTGGAACACTCAATGATGATTATTCCAAATTATTGCGTAACTCTCATAAGTCAGTTGGCACAATCTTGTGGGTATTGATTATTATTCGTGCTATTTGGGCGCTACTGAATCGCCATCGTCGCCCGCCAGCCGCAAATATTTTGGTATCACTGGGACACTTTGTGTTGTATTTATTGATGCTTATTATTCCAACGGTTGCATTGATTCGCCAATATGGTGGTGCGCGTGGTAGCTTAGAAGTTTTTGGTGTTGAAGTGATGAAAGGCGCTGAAACGCGAATTGATTGGATGGTCGCGCTGGGAAGTCAATGGCATAGCTTGCTTGGTTGGATATTATTTATATTGGTAGCCGGGCATATTGTGATGGCGATTGTGCATCAAATAAAAGGCGATAAAGTATTAAATCGTATGGCTGGAAAACGTTAATTATAGTATACCGCTAATCGTTATTAGCGGTATATTGATTGAGGGATTTATCTCTTATATTCTTGAATGATCGGGATAAATTGTCGAGCGAAGCGTTCAAGCTTCCTCGCCCCGATTCCATTAATTTGTAACATTTCTCTATCTGTTACTGGCATATATTGGCTCATTTCTTGTAAGGTCGCATCGCTAAATACCACAAATGGTGGAATATTCTCACGTTCAGCAATTTGTTTACGTAAGAAGCGCAAGCGAGCGAATAAATCTTTGTCAAAATTGACCGCACTTTGTTTGACCAAAGCAGAAGATATTTTTAAGGAAATTCGAGGAGTAGCGAGTTCTAGTGGTATTTCGCCTCGTAAGACTTCTCGTGCATTGCCGGCTAATTGCAGTGCGGAATGGCTTGCAATATTTTGATGAATTAAGCCCAAATGTATTAATTGCCGGATGACAGATAGCCAATATTCTTGAGAATAGCCTTTACCGATACCAAACACACTGAGTTGGTCATGCCCATATTCTTTCAGCTTTTGATTTTGCAAACCACGTAGGACGGCAATAACATGATATATCCCAAAGCGCTGTCCTAGCCGATAAATGGTTGATAATACTTTTTGCGCATCGATTAATCCATCATATTTTTTCGGTGGATCAAGGCAAATATCACAGTTTTTACAGGCATTTTGCCGATGTTCGCCGAAATAATTAAGCAAAACTAAACGACGACAGGTTTGTGCCTCAGCAAATGCTCCCATCGCTTGCAATTTGTGTTGCTCGATATCTCGCTGTTGAGATTCGGGCTTTTCTAATAGTATTTTTTGTAGCCAAGCGTAATCTGTTGGATCGTAGAATAACACGGCTTCAGCAGGGAGATCGTCGCGTCCGGCCCGTCCGGTTTCTTGGTAATAGGATTCGATACTTCGAGGAAGATCGAAGTGAGCAACAAAACGGACGTTGGATTTATTAATTCCCATTCCAAAGGCGATCGTTGCGACGACAACTTGTACGTTATCATGTAAAAAAGCACGTTGAACTTTTTCACGTAGGCTGTTTTCCATACCAGCATGATATGCTGCGGCAGCAATGCCTTTTTGCCGCAAATTCTCGGTAATTTGTTCGACTTTTTTTCGACTATTACAATACACAATACCACTTTTGCCCTTTTGATCTAATACAAAGCGACAGATTTGATCCATTGCTTTATATTTTTCTATTAAGGTATATCGTATATTCGGACGATCAAAGCTGCCGATATAGAGATAAGGTTCATGGAGTTGTAGATGGTGTAAAATGTCTAGTCGAGTTGCCTGATCCGCTGTTGCGGTTAGAGCCATAATAGGCGCATTTGGAAAACAGCTTTTCAATCCGCCTAACTGACTGTATTCAGGGCGGAAATCATGCCCCCACTGGGAGACACAATGGGCCTCGTCAATGGCAATAAAACTGACTTGGCATTGAGAGATAAAGTGAAAAAAACTGTGGGTCATTACTTTTTCAGGAGAAAGATAAAGCAATTTTAGCTGCCCGGAAATGGCTTTATTTTGCACCTGTTGTTGCTGTTCATAACTTTGTGTGGAATTCAGAAACCCAGCTTCAATGCCATTGGCAAGTAGTTGGTCTACTTGATCTTGCATTAAAGAAATTAAGGGAGAGATGACTAAGGTTAGGCCTGGAAAGCACAGGGCGGGGATTTGGTAGCATAAGGATTTACCATTACCCGTTGCCATGATAACCAGGCTATCTTGTCCATCAAGAACCGCTTCAATAATGTCTTCTTGTCCCTGACGGAAACTCTGATAGCCGAAAATAGCATGTAGTACATGAAGTGCGGTAGCTTTTGATAAAGTTTTTGTATTTTGTACCGCACTTTCTGTAGTTTGTTCCGTAAAAGAAGAGGAATTAAAAGACATTATTCAGAGAAATACCAATGCCAATACGTTGAATATTACGATTGTAGTCAATCATAGATTCACCATAGCCACCGTAATATTGCGCATAAAAGCGAATATATTTAGTGATTGGATAGCTGTAGGTCGCTTCTATGCCCCCTTTATGATGGCGAGGGTGATAATGACCGGTGAGTTTGAATTGATGTTTATCCAAACGATAACCCACCGTTAAATCAAAGTAACTGCGATATTTTGTGATATCAGGATTGTCGTCTTTTTCTGCTTTTTCTGGAATACGCCACCATGGTTTAAGTTCGACAATCCAATTTCCTTTGCTCGCTGAGGCTCTTGCATATAATCTATTCCAGCTGCGCGATTTTAACTCACGTTCGCCTTTTCCATTAGATTGGTGATTAAAACCCGTTTCTATATCATTGAGTGTCCAGCCAAATGGTAAGGGGTATTTGGTCGCCCACGCGAGAAATAATTGAGGTTCATAGTTACTTTCACGAAAAGGTGAAGACTCACCTGTATTGGTCAATTGGAACCAAGATTGTTGTGTGTAAGAACCGGCTAATACAGAATTATTTCCTAAAATGCCTCGCCAAATGGGTAAGGCAAGGCTTATCTGAAATTTTACTTCCTCATGTCTCATGTTGTCGCTGTCATAATAATTGCCATTGGACCAAGTTTGCATGAGATAATTTTGATCATATGCCATCACGCCGATAAAGTTATCAGAACGAGGCGCGAGTAGTGCTTCAGTTTTGCTTTTATAAGGAAATTCAAAGGTATTCGTATTGTTTGCTTGTACAGATGTACAGAATGTCGCTAAAAAAGACAAGCAAACTAAAGACTTAATCCGTTTATTCATCTTGGAGCCTCTAGCGCTTGAAGTCTACAGTTTCACCGTGCGCTGCACAGGCGTCGGTTAAACATTGCCAAAAGCTTTCTTGATTGCTATTTATCCACTCACCGTTTTTATACGCAAAATGTAATCCACCTAAACGGCTGGCTAACCACATTTCTAACATAGGTTCTTGTTTATTAATGATAATTTGGCTACGATCATTAAAGGTAATCGAGAACACCGCACCTTGAGTGTCGCAGTCTACATCACAGTCTTGCTCTTCGAGTTGTTCTTCTACATAAGCCCATACTTGTTCAATGTTTTTATGAAATTCTGCTAAATTCATTTGTGCTTCCCATTATCCAAAGTGATTAAAAAGATGATTAAGAGATTATAGTCATTTTTGGGCGCTTATGCAGTAAAAATTATGATAGCCAAAAAGGAAAATTAGTGGTAAAAATAAACCAAGATCAACAAACTATAATGAGCAAACAATTATGTTAAAAAAACTTACCGCACTTTTATTGCTTAGCGTATTAGTGAGCGGAATCTCAGCTTGTGGTGTCAAAGGCCCTTTATATTTTCCAGAAAAAGAAGAACAAAAGGTTAATTAAGCAGGACGGTTTCATGGATTTTTTTCATTATCAACAAAATCAGTTAATGGCAGAACAAGTACCAGTTAAACACATTGCTGAACAATTCGGTACACCACTTTATATTTATTCTCGAGCTACTTTAGAACGCCATTGGCATGCGTTTGATAAAGCGTTTGGTCATCACCCTCATTTAATTTGCTTTGCAGTGAAATCCAATCCAAATATTGCGATTTTAAATGTCATGGCGAAGTTAGGATCAGGGTTTGATATCGTGTCACAGGGGGAGCTAGAACGTGTATTAGCTGCCGGAGGGGATGCGAGCAAAGTGATTTTTTCTGGTGTGGCGAAAACGGAAGCAGAAATTGCCCGTGCGTTGGAAGTGGGGATTCGTTGCTTTAATGTTGAATCAGAAGCTGAATTAGAGCGTATTAATCAAGTGGCTGGGAAATTAGGCAAAGTAGCGCCTATTTCCTTGCGCGTAAATCCAGATGTTGATGCACATACTCACCCTTATATTTCGACTGGGTTAAAAGAAAATAAATTTGGTGTGAGTGTGGAGCAAGCCCGTGAAGTGTATCGTCGAGCCGCGCAATTAGCGCATATTAAAATTACTGGTATGGATTGTCATATTGGTTCACAGCTTACAGAACTACAACCGTTTTTAGATGCAACCGATCGTGTAATTGTATTGATGGAGCAATTAAAGGCCGATGGTATAGAATTAGAACATTTGGATCTTGGTGGCGGTTTGGGGGTAACTTATCGTGATGAAACACCACCACACCCTACAGAATATGCTAAAGCATTGTTGGATAAATTGAAGGATTATCCATTAGAAATTATCCTTGAACCTGGACGAGCGATTACTGCAAATGCGGGGATTTTAGTGACTAAGGTTGAGTATTTGAAGCGCAATGGTGATATTCATTTTGCAATTGTTGATGCGGGTATGAATGATATGATTCGTCCTGCTTTATATGAAGCGTATATGAATATTATTGAAGTTGATCGTAATTTAACGCGTGAACCTCAGGTATATAATGTGGTTGGCCCTATTTGTGAAAGCTCGGATTTTCTTGGGAAACAACGCACGTTGGCTATTGCGCAAGGGGATTTGCTTGCTCAGCGCTCAGCAGGGGCTTATGGGGCAAGTATGTCGTCAAATTATAACTCACGTCCGTTGACAGCAGAAGTGATGGTTGATGATGATAAAGCGCATTTGATCCGTCGTCGTCAAAATTTAGACGAGCTGTGGCAATTGGAAAGTGTCTTGCCATAACGATGCGAAATAACAGGGCGGTCATTGACCGCCCTGTCTTGAATTAAAACCCTAAGGTTTTTCCATCTGGGTTGCGAGGATCTGAGTAGCCGTAGAAACCATCTTTTTCTGATAAGATGATTTGCACCCGCCCCATAGCGGCTTTTTCTGAGATTTTATGCCCTTTGTTTTTTAGCAGTTCTAAGGTGTCAGGGCTTAATCCTTCTTCAATGCGAAGTTCATCGGGTAGCCACTGATGGTGAACACGTGGCGTAACAATGGCTTCCGCAGGGTTCATTTGATGATCCACAATGTTGAGGATACTTTGTAGTACGGTAGTGATAATTCTTGATCCACCTGGACTACCTGTAGCTAACCATGGTCTTTCATCTTTTAGTACCAATGTTGGCGTCATTGACGAGAGCGGACGTTTTTTGGCTTCTACGGCATTAGCTTCTCCTCCCACTAGACCGAAAGCATTTGCCACGCCTGGCTTAGCAGAGAAGTCATCCATTTCATTATTTAATAAAATTCCCGTGCCATCTGCGACGATGCCGCTACCAAAATTCATATTAATCGTATAGGTAACAGCCACTGCATTGCCGTCTTTATCCATAATAGAATAATGGGTGGTTTGATCACTTTCGTAAGGTTGAGGTTTGCCAGGCTTAATCTCTGAAGCGGCTCTCGCGACTTCTTCTTTAATGCCTTGAGCGAGTTCATCAGCATATTTCTTCGAGGTCAATCCTTTAACCGGAATTTTCACAAAGTCCGGATCGCCTAAATATTCCGAACGATCGGCATAAGCCAATTTCATGGATTCTGCAAGATAATGAATGGTTTTCGCGCTATTGCTGCCATACTGTTGTAATGGGTAGCGTTCAAGCATGTTTAAGATTTGTACTAAATGAATCCCACCGGAACTCGGAGGGGGCATAGTAACAATTTCATAACCGCGATAAGTGCCTTTAATGGGTTGGCGTTCAACGGCTTGATAAGATTTCATATCTTCAAGACTGATTAATCCACCATGTTTTTCCATTTCGGCAACAATTTTTTGTGCTATTTCGCCCTCATAAAAGGCTTTTGCACCTTGTTGTGCGATTTGTTTTAAGGAATTGGCTAAATCTTTTTGTACCAATAAATCCCCAGCGGACAAGGGGGCATCTCCTTTAAAGAAAATCGCTTTTGTACTTTGCCATTTTGCTAAATTTTCTCTCTCTTCTTGTAACATTTTGCCAAGTACATCGCTAACATTAAAACCTTCCTCTGCGAGTTTAATCGCAGGTTGTACCACTTGTTCTAGGGGTAAAGTTCCCCATTTTTTGAGGGCGTATTCCATGCCCGCAACAGTGCCTGGTACTCCGACCGCTAAGTGAGTGTATAAGGATTTTCCATTAATAACATTCCCATCTTGGTCTAAATACATATCACGTGTTGCTTTGAGTGGAGCAACTTCACGGAAATCAATCGCAAAATTTTCACCGGTTTTACCATCATGTAACACCATAAAACCGCCACCACCGATATTGCCGGCATTAGGTAGCACAACAGCAAGGGCAAACCCGACAGCAACCGCCGCATCAACCGCATTGCCACCTTGTTTAAGAATATCTAATCCCACTTGAGTGGCGAGGGCTTGTTCTGTCGCAACCATACCATTTTGCCCAAAAACAGGGTGGAAAATATCTTTTGAGCTATCATAACGTGCCGCAGCTTGTGCTGCTGCTTCGGTTTGGGTAACAACTGGTGCGCTAATGGCTGTCATACTGCTTAAACTAAACATCATCGCTATTGCGCTGATTTTAAATACTTTCAGTTTTTTTATCATGTATTTAACTCCTCGTGATAATCTAAATAGCGTATTGAGCATAGTCATTTTATTTAATAAATTCAATAACATTTTGTTCACAATGCCATAACTTTGAACCTAGTCACAAAAAATAACGTTCGATTTCTTTTATTCATTCCTTTGTGCTTACGGTCGCTAGTGGTAAACTAGCCGCAATTTTATTGATACTGATTTTAGGAATTCAAATTAAATGCGTACAAGTCAATATTTATTTTCAACTTTGAAAGAAACCCCAAACGATGCTCAAGTCGTGAGTCATCAATTAATGTTGCGTGCAGGTATGATCCGACCCTCAGCTTCCGGTTTATATAATTGGTTGCCGACAGGTGTGCGAGTGGTGAATAAAGTCGAGCAAATTGTTCGAGAAGAAATGAATAAATGTGCTCTGGAAGTGAAAATCCCTGTAGTGCAAGGGGCAGAACTATGGCAAGAATCTGGACGCTGGGATCAATATGGTCCAGAGTTGTTACGTTTTCAGGATCGTGGTGAGCGTGATTTTATTTTAAGTCCAACAGCGGAAGAAGCCATTACGGATTTAGCCCGTCGTGAAATTAGCTCTTATAAACAACTTCCACTGAATTTTTATCAAATTCAAACAAAATTCCGTGATGAAGTCCGCCCGCGTTTCGGTATTATGCGTTCTCGTGAATTTGTCATGAAAGATGCTTATTCATTCCATGCCACTCATGAAAGTCTTCAAGAAACTTATGACATCATGTATCAAACGTATACTAATATTTTTAATCGTTTGGGGTTAGATTTTCGTGCGGTACAAGCTGATACAGGCTCTATCGGCGGATCCGCATCTCATGAATTCCAAGTCTTAGCAGCAAGTGGCGAAGACGATATTGTTTTTTCAACAGAATCAGATTTTGCAGCAAATATTGAATTAGCGGAGGCTGTCGCTGTTGGTGGAGAACGTCAAGCGGCAACGAAAGGGTTAGAATTGGTAGACACGCCAAATGCGAAAACAATTAATGAATTAGTAGAACAATTTAATTTGCCGATTGAAAAAAGTGTGAAAACCTTGATTGTAAAAGGTGCGACTGAGGAGCATCCGTTGGTAGCATTGGTATTACGGGGTGATCATGAATTGAATGAAATCAAAGCCGAAAAAGTCGGATTGGTGGCAAGTCCTTTAATGTTTGCCGATGAAGCCGAAATTAAATCGGTGATTGGTGCTAATGTTGGATCATTAGGACTGATTAATTTGCCTATTCCGGCGGTTGTCGATCGCAGTGTAGCGAATTTAAGTGATTTTGCTTGCGGGGCGAATATTGATGGTAAACATTATTTTAATGTGAATTGGGAAAGAGATATTGCTTTGCCAGAAGTGGCTGATCTGCGTAATGTGGTGGAAGGGGATCCTAGTCCAGATGGTAAAGGAACGTTATTGATTAAGCGTGGTATTGAAGTTGGGCATATTTTTCAGTTAGGTACAAAATATTCTGAAGCGATGAATGCTACTGTACAAGGAGAAGATGGACGTCCCCTAACGATGATTATGGGTTGCTATGGGATTGGTGTGACACGTGTGGTTGCGGCGGCGATTGAGCAAAATCATGATGAGCGTGGCATTATTTGGCCAGATGCTATTGCGCCATTTAAAGTGGCGATTGTGCCGATGAATATGCACAAATCAGAGAAAGTACAAGCATTTGCTGAAAACCTTTACCGCACATTAAATGCACAAGGCGTTGAAGTCATTTTTGACGATCGAAAAGAACGCCCAGGTGTGATGTTTGCGGATATGGAATTAATCGGTGTGCCACATATGATCGTGATTGGCGAGAAAAATTTAGATAATGGTGAAGTAGAATACAAACACCGCCGTACAGGTGAGAAAAAAATGATTGCCAAAGATCAACTGATGGATTTTCTTGCGGGCTTATAATGGTAAAAGTGCGGTAGGAAATGAAAAACTTTTTAAATATTGACCGCACTTTATATTAGGTGAATAAAAACGGAACACAACATGAGCAATACCTCTTTAACCGGCAACGACTATTTACGCGCCGTATTGAGTGCAAAAGTATATGAATTGGCACAAGTTACGCCTTTACAACCTATGAGCAAATTATCCGAGCGCTTGGGTAATCAGATTTTTGTGAAGCGTGAAGATCGTCAGCCGGTACACAGTTTTAAATTACGTGGTGCTATTGCGATGATCGCAGGATTGAGCGCAGAGCAAAAAGCCGCTGGGGTGATTACAGCCTCTGCGGGGAATCATGCGCAGGGTGTGGCTTTATCGGCCAAAACCTTAGGTTTACGCGCATTAATTGTTATGCCACAAAATACACCTAGCATTAAAGTGGAAGCGGTACGGGGTTTTGGTGGAGAAGTGTTACTATACGGGGCTAACTTTGATGAAGCGAAAGCCCATGCCATTGCTTTATCTCAAAGCAAAAATATGACTTTTATTCCACCTTTTGACCATCCGGCTGTTATTGCGGGGCAAGGGTCATTAGGTATGGAATTATTGCAACAAAATACCCAAATCGATCGTGTGTTTGTGCCAGTCGGAGGGGGAGGGCTAATTGCAGGTGTTGCGGTATTAATTAAACAATTGATGCCAGAGATTAAAGTAATTGGTGTGGAAAGTAAGGATTCCGCTTGTTTATATGCGGCACTTAAAGCAGGTAAACCTGTGGATTTAGAGCGAGTGGGATTATTTGCTGATGGTGTTGCAGTAAAACGTATTGGTGATGAAACATTTCGAGTGTGCCAGCAGTATGTGGATGATGTGGTGTTGGTGGATAATGATGAAATTTGTTCAGCACTAAAAGATATGTTTGAGAATGTACGTGCGGTGGCGGAGCCATCGGGTGCGTTATCCTTAGCGGGATTAAAGAAATATGTCAAAGAAAATAATATTCAAGGGGAAACCTTAGTGAATATTTTATCGGGGGCAAATCTGAATTTTCACACCTTACGCTATGTATCAGAACGTTGTGAAATTGGTGAAAAGCATGAAGCTTTGCTAGCTGTGACAATTCCAGAAGAAAAGGGAAGCTTTTTGCGCTTTCTTAAATTATTAGGTGAGCGCGCAGTAACGGAGTTTAACTATCGCTATGCAAATAATGCGAAAGCCTGTATTTTTGTAGGGGTGCGTGTGAGCGGTGAGCAGGAGAAATTAGATATTATTGCTCAGCTCCAACAAGGTGGCTATGATGTGGAAGATATGTCGGAAGATGA
Organism: Conservatibacter flavescens; assembly: GCF_002795425.1. Lineage (GTDB taxonomy): Bacteria > Pseudomonadota > Gammaproteobacteria > Enterobacterales > Pasteurellaceae > Conservatibacter > Conservatibacter flavescens. The sequence goes on along the minus strand of NZ_PHHA01000014.1, from coordinate 66,175 downwards.
AATGGCGAAAACCCATATTCGCTATATGATCGGCGGCCGTTCATCAAGTGATCTAAAAGAGCGGTTATATTCTTTCGAGTTTCCAGAGCAAAAAGGCGCATTGTTAAAATTCCTGGAAACATTAGGGAGCCAATGGAATATTTCTTTATTCCATTATCGTGCGCATGGTGCAGATTATGGTAATGTCCTTGCCGGTGTACAATTCTCTGATGATAGCCTTGATGCATTTAACCAACATTTAGACGAGTTAGGTTATGCGTATCAAGATGTGACAGATAGTGTGGCTTACCGTTATTTTTTAGGATAAGTTTAAGTGATGTGTAGGTTGGATAGGCAATTATTGCCTTAATCCAACCTACGAACGAATGACCACTCTTTTTTCACACTTCCCTTTTACTTCTTCGGTGCATTCGCTAAAATTTTGCTCAGTAATTCCCAATAAATTTGCACAGCGGGAATATGCACTTTTTCATCAGGTGAGTGAGCGTTATGAATAGTTGGGCCGATGGAAACTACATCAATGTTTGGATATTTTTCTTTAATTAATCCACACTCTAAACCCGCATGAATCACTTTCACGACTGATTCATAGCCCAGTACTTCATCATATAGCGTTTTTGTGAGCTGCATGATTTCAGAGTCAGAATGAGGCGCCCAGCCTGGATAATTGCCACTAAATGCCACATGACCACCCAGCATTTCAGTTAAAGACTGTAATTGACTTTGTACATATTCTTTACCACTTTCGATCAGTGAACGTATTAAAATAATGGCGTGTACTTTGGTTTCTGTTGTCTGTAGTACCCCTAAACTTAGGGAGGTTTCTACCACACCCTCTACCACATCACTATTACGGATCACCCCATTAGGCAAGCTATTTAACCAATGAATAACCGTTTGGGTGGAATGATGGTTAAAGACGTGTGTTGTTTTAGCGGTTTCAGCGAGCGTGAGTGTCAAACTAGGCTCTGCCAATGCGAGTTCTTGTTGCAGTAAAATTTCAAATTTTTCAACCGCGCTTTTGAGTTGTGCAACATCACCATTAAAATGAAGAGTCGCGAATGCTTCGCGCGGAATCGCATTACGAACAGAACCCCCGCGAATATCGCTTAATCCAAAGGCAAAGTGCGGTTGTTTTTGGCTAAATTCTGCCAAAAAACGGGCTAATACTTTAATGGCATTGGCGCGCCCTGTATGAATATCTCCCCCAGAATGGCCGCCACGTAGCCCTTTTAACACCAGTTGGTAACTATGGGTAAAGGAATTCGCTTCCAGTTCAACCGGCATTTCTGCATTAGCATCTAATCCACCGGCACAACCCATATAAATTTCACCGTTTTCTTCAGTATCGGTATTGATCATGATTGGGCTAGTCAGCCAATTCGGGCGCAACCCTTTCGCACCGTCCATGCCCGCTTCTTCAGTCATAGTCAATAACACTTCTAATTCGGGATGCGCTAAGTCTGTACTTTCTAACACAGCCATGGCGGAAGCTAAACCTATACCATTATCAGCACCTAATGTTGTGCCTTTTGCTTTGACCCATTCACCATCAATATAAGGTTGAATAGGATCTTTGGTAAAATCATGCACAGTCCCTTCATTGGCTTGAGGCACCATATCTAAATGCGCTTGTAATGCAATTCCCTTACGATCTTCCATACCTGCTGTAGCGGGTTTGCGGATTAATACATTACCTGCTTCATCACGTTCCGCGTACAAGCCTTGTTGTTTTGCCCAATCTAACATGAACTTAGCAACCTGTTCTTCGTGATGAGAAGGGTGTGGAATCGCACAAAGTTGAGCAAACCACTGCCATAATAAATGAGGTTGTAATGATTGTATTGTTGACATTTTATTACCTGTATGTTTAAGGGTTAATTTATAAACTATTTTACAAGATTAGACATAGAGATAATAGTCTTTATTTGAGTGAGGAGCATTTATAATATTGATTTTGGTCATGATAAACCCCATTTATTATTTCCCCTTTATGTATAATACAGTCGTAAGAAAAACCATTTCTTAAGGCAACCATATTACTTCTTGTATTAAAAACTGCACATTTGAGAATAAATTTTTTAATTTCATGACTGTGTTTATCAATCATGGTTTGCAGGCTTTTAGATATAATACCTAATCCTTCATAGTCAGGAGAGATCCAATAGCCAATGTCAGCTTCTCTTTTATGCTTATCTATTGAGTTCAATGATATAACACCAACAATTTTATTCTTAAATTCAATAATGTATATATTTGATTTTTTACCAAAGTCGGATTTGCTTTTTGATAAAAATGATAATATCTCATTGATATTGTTAATGTTATTAACCCAGTCTAAAAACATAGCTAAATATTTTTTATGCGTTATTATTATGTCGAAAATATCCTGAGCATATTTTTCTGCTGCAGGATGAAGATCTATATTACACGTATTTATTTCTTTTCTAATTATATCCATATCTCTTAGCCTCATTTCATTTGTTTTTTCTTTCTGTGATTGGTTGAAGCCACCCTATATACCTAATCCGCCTCCTATAGAAACCTCCTTAATTGTTAGTAATTATTTAGTATGGTTGAACTTATGACATCAAGTGCATAATGATTATAGGACTAAAATAAGAGAAAGTGTGTGGCAATGATCACATTAGTTTACTTTTATTTTCTTTTTTGTAAGTTATGCAGTATTTATTGGATAAAAAAAATAACTAGATCAGTGGCATGAAACACAATTTCAGGTTATCCTTACACAATTTTATTTTAGATATAATTGAAAAGGTGTGTTTTATGAGCGAAAAATATGTTGTGACATGGGATATGTTCCATATGCATGCACGTAAATTAGCAGAGCGTTTATTGCCGGCTTCTCAGTGGAAAGGCATTGTGGCAGTGAGTCGTGGTGGTTTATTTCCGGCGGCGGTATTAGCCCGTGAGTTAGGTGTACGTCATGTAGAAACGGTTTGTATCGCGAGCTATGATCATGATCAGCAGAGTGATTTACGTGTGTTACATAAGGCTGAAATTGGTGATGGCACAGGTTGGATTGTGGTTGATGATTTAGTGGATACGGGGAATACTGCACGAGCTATTCGTGAGATGTATCCGCAAGCGAAGTTTGTGACGGTATTTGCTAAACCAGCAGGCGCAGAACTTGTAGACGATTATATTATTGATATTCCACAAAATACCTGGATTGAACAACCTTGGGATATGGGCATTACCTTTGTGCCACCACTTTCCCGTAAATAATTCTGTAAAAAAGTGCGGTCATTTTTACCGCACTTTTTGTCTATTCGAGGGAAATTATGCAAACGATTCAAGCAAATGATCAGGGTTATTGGCTATTAACTCAGGGATCGGCAATTTATTTAATTGAGGGCAAATTGCCCTGTGGGCGTGCTGATGCTTTCCCTTGGTTGGGTCAACAGGGCATGATTATCGGTACAATGGATAACCAACCCCTTTGGTTGGTTGCGGAACATGAGGAGGAACGTGAATATGTGTCGTTACGTGATCAGCTTGTGTTACCGGAACAGACTTTTAATCTGTTAAGTCGTGGCGTTGAACTCAATTATTTTTTTAAAACCCATCAATTTTGTGGCAAGTGTGGTTCGAAAACGGATTTAGCGCAAGATGAATGGGCGGTACACTGTGATGCTTGTGGTTTTCGGGCATATCCTGTGATTTGTCCATCTATTATTGTTGCGGTACGTCGTGGCAAAGACATTTTATTGGCCAATCATAAACGTCATATTGAAAGCAAAATATATACTACTCTAGCGGGTTTCGTCGAAGTCGGAGAAAGTTTTGAACAAACGGTTGCGCGTGAAGTGTTTGAAGAAACGGGCATTAAAGTTAAAAATATTCAATATTTTGGTAGTCAGCCATGGGCGTTTCCTAATTCACAAATGGTTGGTTTTTTAGCAGAATATGACAGCGGGGAAATTCGCTTACAAGAAGCTGAAATTCATGATGCCCAATGGTTTGACTGTCGTCAGCCACTGCCAGAAATACCGCCTCAAGGCACTATTGCAAGAAAACTGATTGAAGCTACTTTAGCTATATGTAAACGAGAAGATTAAACAATGACAACCTTAAAAAATGATCGCTATTTAAAAGCGTTATTGCGTGAGCCGGTGGATATGACTCCGGTATGGATGATGCGTCAAGCAGGACGTTATTTACCGGAATATAAAGCCACTCGCGCACAAGCTGGAGACTTTATGTCTTTATGCCGTAATGCGGAATTGGCTTGCGAAGTCACTTTGCAACCTTTACGTCGTTATGCACTTGATGCTGCTATTTTATTTTCCGATATTTTGACCATTCCTGATGCTATGGGGCTAGGCCTAAGCTTTGGGGCGGGCGAAGGGCCTAAATTTGCGAAGCCAATTGAAAATAAAAGCGCGGTGGATAATTTGCCGATTCCCGATCCTGAGCAAGAGTTGCAATATGTGATGAATGCCGTACGTACTATTCGTCGCGAGCTAAAAGGCGAAGTGCCGTTAATTGGATTTTCAGGTAGTCCATGGACATTGGCGACTTATATGGTTGAAGGGGGGTCGAGTAAAGCATTTACTAAAATAAAAAAAATGCTATATACACAACCGCACTTATTGCATAGTTTGCTTGATAAATTAGCGCAGTCGGTCATTTTATATTTGAATGCACAAATTAAGGCTGGCGCCCAGGCAGTGATGATTTTTGATACATGGGGCGGCGTATTGGCTCATCGTGATTATCTTGATTTTTCATTGCAGTATATGCATCAAATTGTAGATGGCTTAATTCGCGAACATGATGGCCGTAAAGTCCCTGTAACGTTATTTACCAAAGGCGGTGGACTATGGTTAGAGGCGATGGCTGATACGGGGTGTGATGCTTTAGGTTTGGATTGGACGGTGAATATTGCAGATGCGCGTGCGCGTGTTGGGCATAAAGTAGCTTTACAAGGCAATATGGATCCTTCCATATTATATGCTCCCGCACCACGTATTGAACAAGAAGTGCGGTCGATTTTAGCCGATTTTGGACAAGGTAGTGGGCATGTGTTTAATTTGGGGCATGGTATTCATCAAGATGTGCCTGTAGAAAGCCCTAAAGTGTTAGTTGACAGTATTCATCAGCTTTCTCAAGCGTATCATAAATAAACGTAAGGTGGCCTAGTATGCGAAATCCGATTCATAAGCGTTTAGAAAAATTTGAAAGCTGGCAAAGTTTAGGGTTTATGGCCAGCTTATGTGAGCGTATGTTGCCGAATTTTCGTTTATTTTGTCAAATGACAGAACAATTGGAGTTGGCAAACACTTACCAAAATATTCTCAATTTAGTTTGGGAATATTTGACGGTAAAAGGGGCAAAAATTAACTTTGATAATCAATTGGAAAAATTGGAAACGATTATTCCAGATGTGAACAATTATGATTTTTATGGTGTAGTGCCGGCATTGGATGCGTGTGAAAGCCTATCCGAATTGTTGCATGCCCTAATTGCGGGTGAATATATTGAGCGTTCGATCAAGATTAGTCTTAATTCATTACACACCGTGATTGGTTATTTAGAAACTCAGCAAGATAAGGAATTATCAGAAGCTGAATTAAAGGGCACAGATGAAATTCAGCAGGAATTGGACGTACAATGGGCGATTTATCGAGCGTTAAATGAATGTGATGAAAGAGATACGGAATTGTTGATTTCCTTGAAAAATACCCTAAGAAATGAGGGGGTCAGCAATATTGGGGTCGAAATTATGCCAGAAATGTGATTTTTTTAGCATTTTTAGCAGATATTACTTTTCATTCGATAAAAGTTAGATTAAGCTTAACTCCGCTGTGTACACAACAGTTTTAAATAGACGTATGATAGAAAGGAATTTCTTGATTCGACTAATTTAGTTTTTGATACAAAATCTAGAGGGTAATTATTATTATGAATAAAACTGATTTAATTGATGCTATCGCAAGTGCTGCTGAATTAAACAAGAAACAAGCTAAAGCAGCTTTAGAAGCAACTTTAGATGCTATCACTGGAAGTTTGAAAAAAGGTGAAGCAGTACAGTTAATTGGTTTCGGTACGTTTAAAGTTAATGAGCGTAAAGCACGTACTGGACGCAACCCACAAACTGGTAAGGAAATTCAAATCCCGGCTTCAAAAGTACCTTCTTTTGTTTCCGGTAAAGCGCTTAAAGACGCTGTGAAATAATGAATTAACACGATTTAAAACCCTGTGTTCGTTAGAAGCAGGGTTTTTTGTTTGGTAAAATATCATAAATATCTCCCTTTCCTATTTACATCTTTCCCTTGACTCTATAAAATTTCGTTTCAAATTTCTAATCGAAAGGTTTTTATGTCAAAACGTCATACACAACAACGTCGTCACGGAATAATGCAACTCTTGCAGGCTCAAGGTGAAGTGACAGTTGAGCAATTAGTGACTACTTTTGAAACCTCTGAAGTCACTATTCGTAAAGATCTGACTGCGCTTGAACTCAGTGGCTTTCTATTGCGCCGTTATGGTGGGGCAATATTAATGCCAGTGGAGCTTTTAGAAGAGCAACAAGATGAAGTTCTTTCGAAACGAAAGTTATCTATTGCGAAAGCCGCAGCTGATCGCATTCGCGATCATAATCGTCTTATTGTGGACAGTGGTAGCACAACAACGGCACTGATTAAACAACTAAACCGTAAACAAGGCCTGATTGTGATGACAAATTCTTTATCAGTGGCGAATGAATTGCGTGCATTAGAAAATGAACCGACATTGCTGATGACGGGCGGCACTTGGGATACGCGTTCTGAGTCTTTTCAAGGAAAAGTTGCAGAACAAGTATTACGCTCTTACGATTTTGACCAATTATTTATTGGCGCAGATGGCATTGATTTAGAACGAGGAACCACGACGTTTAATGAGCTTGTGGGATTAAGTCAGGTGATGGCTTCTGTGTCACGCGAGGTCATTGTCATGGCGGAATCGCAAAAGATTGGTCGTAAAATGCCGAATGTTGAGTTGAGTTGGTCACAAATAGATATCTTAATAACCGATGATCAATTAAATCATGAGATTAAAAAACAGATTGAACGACATGGCGTTGAAGTTGTTTGTGTTGGGTAATTGAATGTTTTTGCCTCTTTATTGCAAGGAGAGGCGGAGAACTTGAAATATTATACAAGGCGAATTTTCGCTAAAATTCATTAAAGGAAAAGAAAATTATGTGTGGAATTGTTGGTGCAGTAGCACAGCGTGATGTAGCAGAAATTTTAGTTGATGGTTTACATCGTTTGGAGTATCGCGGTTATGATTCCGCTGGTGTGGCGGTAGTTGGCCATGATCACGAAATGAAAATTGTGCGTCGAGTGGGTAAAGTGAAAGCATTAGATGAAGCGATTGAATCACACCCTTTGATCGGTGGTACTGGTATTGCGCATACTCGCTGGGCAACTCATGGTGAGCCATCAGAAGCCAATGCTCACCCTCATCGTTCAGGGAATATTGCAGTAGTACATAATGGGATTATTGAAAACTATGAAGAACTACGTGAAATCTTGCAAGAGAGAGGCTATGTTTTTCAATCTCAAACGGACACAGAAGTGATTGCGCATTTGGTGGAGTGGGAACTTCGCAGTGCCAATAATTTGCTAGAAGCGGTACAAAAGACGGTAAAACAATTACGTGGTGCTTATGGCACAGTGGTGATGAATCAACAAGAACCAGAACATTTAGTTGTGGCTCGTTCAGGTAGCCCATTAGTCATTGGTTTAGGTGTTGGTGAAAACTTTATTGGTTCAGATCCACTGGCTTTATTAAGTGTCACACGTCGCTTTATTTATCTTGAAGAAGGGGATGTGGCGGAAATTACTCGCCGTACAGTTGAGATTTTTGACCGCTCTGGCGCCAAAGTTGAACGTGAAATCCACGAAGGTAATTTTGAAAGTGATGCCGCAGACAAAGGCCAATATCGCCATTACATGCAAAAAGAAATTTTTGAGCAGCCAGTCGCCATTATGAATACCTTAGAAGGGCGTATTGCTAACGGAAAAGTATTGATTGACAGTATTGCGCCGAATGCAGCGGAGATCTTAAGTCAGGTTGAACATGTGCAAATCGTGGCTTGTGGTACGTCTTATAATGCGGGTATGGTTGCACGCTATTGGTTTGAGTCAATTGCGGGAGTGAGTTGTGATGTAGAAATCGCATCTGAATATCGCTATCGTAAATTTGTTACTCGTCCAAATAGTTTATTGATTACCCTTTCTCAATCCGGTGAAACAGCGGATACTTTAGCCGCATTACGCTTGGCGAAGGAAAAAGGCTTTATGGCGGCAATGACAATTTGTAATGTTGCCAGCTCGTCTTTAGTACGAGAGTCAGATTTTGCATTTATGACACGCGCTGGGGTTGAAATTGGTGTGGCTTCAACCAAAGCCTTTACGACACAGTTAACCTGTTTATTGTTATTAAATGCAGCAGTAGGGCGTTTGAAAGGCAATTTAACGGAAGCACAAGAAGCGGATATTGTACATGCATTACAGCGTTTACCTGCGCAAATTGAAAGTGCGTTAGTATTTGATAAAGCGATTGAGAAATTATCAGAAGATTTTGCAGATAAACACCATACATTATTCTTAGGGCGTGGTGAGTATTATCCAATTGCGATGGAATCGGCATTGAAATTAAAAGAAATTTCTTATATTCATGCAGAAGCTTACGCGGCGGGTGAATTAAAACACGGACCATTGGCTTTAATTGATAATGATATGCCTGTCGTGGTAGTGGCGCCGGAAAATGATTTATTAGAAAAAGTGAAATCTAATATTGAAGAAGTGCGCGCTCGTGGTGGGCAACTTTATGTTTTTGCTGATGATGAAGCAGGCTTTAGCGAGGCTGATGGCTTTAAGATTGTTGTTTTACCGAAAGTCGATCAAGTCACAGCACCTATTTTTTATACGGTACCGTTACAATTATTGTCTTATCATATTGCGTTAATTAAAGGAACCGATGTGGATCAACCGCGTAATTTGGCGAAAGCTGTAACGGTTGAATAAGATTAAGGAAGAGTTAGGGCGTATATTATACGCCCTAAATACATTAACGAGCACCGTAAACGACAATCGTTTTTCCGTGTGCAGAAATCAGATTTTGATCTTCTAGCATTTTTAAAATGCGTCCAACCGTCTCACGTGAACAGCCCACAATCTGTCCAATTTCTTGACGAGTGATTTTTATTTGCATACCTTCAGGGTGAGTCATCGCCTCTGGCATTCTTGCTAAATTGAGTAATGTTTGTGCAATTCGCCCCGTAACATCTAAAAATGCTAAGTTAGTGACCTGTTTTGATGTTTTTTGTAAACGATTAGCCAGTTGACGACTTAAGTAAACTAAAATATCCGGATTAACTTGGATAAGTTGACGAAATTTCTTATATGAAATTTCAGCAATTTCACAAGCTGTTTTTGCTTTGACCCAAGCGCTACGTGTTGTTACTCGGTCTTCAAACACGCCTAGTTCTCCAAAAAACTGCCCTTGGCTAAGATAAGATAAAATCATTTCTTTGCCATCATCGTCTTTAACCAAAACAGCAACAGAGCCTTTGATTAAATAATAAAGGGTGTCCGCTTTTTCTCCTGCGTGAATTAAAGTGCTTTTTGCGGGATATTTATGAATATGGCAATGGGTTAAAAACCAATCCACCGTAGGATCAATTGGAGGATTGGCTGCTGGGTTTTGTTCTTGCTGCATAAAATACCTCGAATACCGTTCGATAAATGATACATCTTGTATCGCTAAATTATAAAGTTAAGGAATTACTTAAGATTGAATGTGGCCTAACCTAAAAATTCCGTTTTATCTTTTATGTCAATTGATTCATGTAATTCTGACCAAACAATGACCGCGCTTCCTTGCTTTATTTGGTTCAATAGGTTGTTTCTTTTTTCTGTCAGAGACAGTTCGTTTATACCGTAGTCTGTTCCTTCGCGTAATATCACGCTATCAACAATGTTTTCTAAGGTATGCTCGTCAAGTTTTTGCCAGGGAATGATCATTATCTCTTAACTTTTTGATTTTGCAAAGGTTATATTTATAAAAATAAAGGTTCAATAAAACGCCATTGTTGTTCAAAGTGTTGGTTTGACATTTGTCTGAAATTTGCCCTGACATAACGCATAAATTGCCCTTCACAGATGGTCACAAGATGTGAAGCGATAATTCGTTCATCAACAGCAAATGCTTTACCTTCGCGGAGTTTTCTCATCTGTAGAATATTGGTAAATTGAAATTCAAGACGATCAAAAAACTGGGCGACCCGCATTTGAAGTTCAGCATCTTCAAACATCAGTGCATGACCTGTTAATACTCGTGTAATACCGGGGTTTTTGCGTGCAAAATCTAAAACCATTTGCAGCATATTATGCACTCGGTTCATCGTATTTGTTTCAGATTTGATTGATTGTGTAATTCGATTGAATAACGTGATTTCAATGGATTCAATCAAGGCTTCAAACATTTTCGTTTTACTCGGAAAGTAGCGATATAACGCAGCTTCCGATACACCGACTTCTGCAGCGAGACGAGCTGTTGTTACACGCTCCATTCCTCGTTCTGAATGTAACATGTGTGTCAACACGGTCAAGACCTGTTGACGACGTTCTTGTTTACTACGTTTTATGATTTGATTATGGGTTTGTTCAGCCATGTTATTGTTTTCCAGAATGTCCAAAACCGCCTTCTCCGCGTTCAGTTTCGGTAAATTCAGTGACAATATTGAATTCAGTTTGGACAACAGGGACAAAGACCAGTTGGGCAATACGATCGCCGACTTCAATTTTAAATGGAACTTGGCTACGATTCCAAGCAGAAACCATGAGCGGACCTTGATAATCGGAATCAATTAATCCCACTAAATTTCCTAGTACAATACCGTGTTTATGTCCTAAGCCTGAGCGGGGTAAGATCATGGCACATAAATTAGGATCTGCAATATAGATTGATAATCCCGTTGGGATCAACTGAGTTTCCCCTGGTTGTAAGATAAGTTCTTCTGTTAGACAAGCTCGCAAATCAAGGCCCGCAGAACCTTCAGTTGCATATTGAGGTAAAGGGAATTGAGTGCCAATGCGAGAGTCTAGAATTTTTACATCAATCTTTTTCATATTTTACTCTTTTTTGATAATGCTGAATAATTTGCTCAACTAGCTGTTGTGCAAGTTGTGTTTTATTGGCTAATGGTAACATTTTTGAGCCGTTTTTCCAGAATAGCTGTAAGGCGTTCTGTTCGGCATTAAAACCTTGATGAGGCGATGAAACGTCATTAGCACATATCAGATCTAAATTTTTTTTGCTCAATTTGTCTTGGGCATATAACTCGATATTTTGTGTTTCTGCGGCAAAACCTACCGTGAAAGGGCGATGTTCATTTAAATGTCCAACATCGGCAATAATATCTGGGTTTTTAATGAGATTGAGTGTGATGGTATCGCCTGATTTTTTCAGTTTTTGATCTGCAACTTGGTCGACCCGATAGTCGGCTACAGCGGCACAACCAATAAAAATGTCATTTTTAACCGCACTTTCTAGGCTTGCTTTCCACATATCGTGAGCAGAGACAACATTAATGCGCTGTACTTGCGCAGGGGTAGGTAAATTGACTGGGCCGGCAATTAAGGTGACATTCGCCCCTCGCTCAGCAAAAGCTTGTGCAATAGCAAAACCCATTTTACCAGAGCTATAATTGCTGATATAGCGCACAGGATCGATTGCTTCACGCGTTGGACCGGCGGTAATGGCGATGTTTAACCCCTGTAAATCTTGTTGTGTCGTGGTAGTCTCTAGAAGCGCTGTGAAAATTTCTAACGGTTCAGCCATGCGTCCCGCGCCAATATCACCACAAGCTTGTTCACCACTATTCGGGCCAATTAATTGAACACCACGCTGTTGTAATTGCGCTAAGTTTTGCTGTGTAACGGTTTGTGCGAACATCTGTTGGTTCATGGCTGGCGCAAGTAAAATTGGGGCTTGGGTGGCAAGACAAAGGGTGGATAATAGATCATTGGCCATGCCCGCATTTAAACGCGCAATAAAATCAGCGGAGGCGGGGGCGATGACGATATAATCTGCCCACTTCGCCAATTCAATATGTCCCATTGCTAATTCTGCTTGTGGGTCTAATAAACTTTCAGCGACCGCATTACCTGAAATCGCTTGCAAGGTTAAGGGAGTGACAAAGGCACTGGCTGCAGGGGTGAGTACCACGCGCACTTCAGCCTGATTTTTACGCAATAAGCGAATAAATTCAATTGTTTTATAGGCGGCAATGCCACCCGTAATTCCCACAACAATGCGTTTTCCTTGCATAGACGAAACCGTTTTAAAAGCGAAAAGTGCGGTTATTTTACTGCAAATTTTGGTTGAGAACAAAGGGAATGTGAGTAAGTGCTTTCATATTTTTAATCAAGATAGCATGTTATCGCGCCATATTTTGCGATCGAGCTTCCAAAATTAAAGCCTACTTTGGTTTTTTTGTACTATAAAAAAGCGTTCCATTTTTATACTGCTATGTAATGGAGAGTAAGAAAGAGGAACTGTATGACAAAAGCGATCTTAATGCCACGAGAAAAATTATTAAAATATGGGGTGGGGGCTTTAGACGATGATGAATTATTGGCTATTTTTTTGCGTACGGGCATAAAAAATTGCCCGGTGATGCAATTATCTCAGCAGGTATTGACACATTTCGGTTCGCTACGAGGATTGATCGCTGCGGATAGAAAACAGTTTTGTGCAGTCAAAGGGCTTGGCATTACACAATTTATTCAATTACAAGCTTGTACCGAAATGACTAAGCGCTACCTCGCAGAGCAATTGGCTATGACAGAAGTATTGACTGACTCTACCGCAGTAAGAATGTATTTGCAGGCAGAGCTTGAACACCAAGAGCGAGAGATTTTTGTGGTATTGTTTTTAGATAACCAACATCGTTTAATCAAAAAAGAACACATGTTTCTTGGAACAATTCATCAAGCTTCCGTATACCCAAGAGAGATTATTAAAACGGCGCTCTATTGCAATGCAGCTGCCATTATTTTGGCCCATAATCACCCCTCGGGGGTGGCAGAACCAAGCGCTTCAGATCGCTTGATTACGCAACAAATTCAGCAGGCCTGTGCGCTGATGGAAATTCGAGTATTAGATCATTTTGTCATAGGAAAAGGATGTTATTTTTCTTTTGCGGAGAATAATGCCTTGTCGCTTTAATCTTGTGCTATTTGTGCGTATAATACGGCAATATTCTCTCTTTTTATTTTGCCGTGTGGGAAATTCATGCAATTAATTCGTGGTATGCACAACTTGAAAACACAACTTCCAAATGGTTGTGCATTAACTATTGGCAATTTTGATGGTGTCCATCTTGGCCATCAAGCAGTATTGCAGCATTTGCGTGAAAAAGCCGAACAGCTAAAATTGCCAGCGGTTGTAATGCTGTTTGAGCCTCAACCACGTGAATATTTTATGGGAGACAACGCACCAGCCCGTTTGATGCGTTTGCGTGATAAGTTGCATTATCTCGCCGAAGCGAAAGTAGATTATGTGGTTTGTTTACGTTTTAACCATGCTTTTAGCCAGCAAAGCGCCACAGATTTTATTAATGATTTATTGGTAAAAAAACTGAATGTGAAGTTTTTGAGCGTTGGAGATGATTTTCGTTTTGGTGCTCAAAGAATGGGTGATTTTCATTTGCTACAACAAGCGGGCCTACGCTTTCATTTTGAAGTGGAAGATAATCAGAGTTTTTGTTTAGATGAAAAACGTATTAGCAGTACCGCCATTCGAGAAGCGTTAATGCATGATAATCTTGCATTAGCTGAGCGTTTACTGGGGCGACCTTACCAAATTTTGGGACGGGTAGCGCATGGAAATAAGCTAGGGCGTACCATCGGTTTTCCCACGGCGAATATTATGCTACATCGCCAAGTGAATCCAGTAAAAGGAGTGTATGCGGTGAAAGTGCGGTTGGATTCTGGAGCGTTTTTTTGTGGCGTTGCGAATATTGGCAAGCGTCCTACGATCAACGGTGTAAAGCAATTACTGGAAGTCCATATTTTTGATTTTCATGGTGATATTTATGGACAAACCTTACAAGTCACGTTATGCCATAAAATTCGCAATGAAATTAAATTCCCTTCTTTTGAAGAGTTAAAAGCGCAAATTGCAAGAGATGTGGAAACGGCAAGAACATTTTTTAATTTGAATGAAATGGAATAGATAAATGTCTGAAATCGATTATAAAAATACTTTAAACCTACCTGAAACAGGCTTTCCTATGCGAGGTGATCTTGCAAAACGTGAGCCGGGTATGCTGAAAAGCTGGTATGAACGCAATTTATATCAAAAAGTGCGTGAGGCTTCACGTGGTAAAAAATCGTTTATTTTGCATGATGGCCCTCCTTATGCGAATGGAACGATTCATATTGGTCATGCGGTCAATAAGATTTTAAAAGACATGATTGTGAAATCTAAAACCGCGTTAGGATATGACTCGCCTTATATACCGGGTTGGGATTGCCACGGCTTGCCGATTGAGTTAAAAGTAGAAAGTTTAGTGGGAAAACCGAATCAAAAGGTAACGGCTGCAGAATTTCGAGCCGCTTGTCGACAATATGCCGCCGAACAAGTGGAAGGACAGAAAAAAGATTTTATCCGTTTAGGGGTTCTTGGAGATTGGGATAATCCTTATTTAACAATGAACTTCCATACTGAGGCAAATATTATCCGTGCCTTTGGTAAAGCCGTCGCGAATGGCCATTTATATAAAGGCGCAAAACCAGTCCATTGGTGTTTAGATTGTGGTTCATCCTTATCAGAAGCCGAAGTGGAATACGAGGATAAAACCTCCCCTTCTATTTATGTGCGTTTTCCGGCAGCAGATGAAAAAGCCGTTGAAGATAAATTTAACTTAAGGGAAAAAGGGCATGGCCGTATTTCTGCGGTTATTTGGACAACGACCCCTTGGACATTGCCGTCGAATAAAGCGATTTCTATTCATCCAGAATTAGATTATCAATTGGTTCAACTAGGTGATGAACGTGTGATTTTAGTAAAAGAACTGGTTGAAAGTGTTGCCACAGCAGCTGGGGTGGAGAATCCGGTTGTGCTAGGCGAGGCAAAAGGCGCGGTCCTTGAGTTATTACAATTTAATCACCCTTTCTATTCATATACGGTGCCACTTATTTTAGGTGAGCATGTGACTACAGATGGCGGGACTGGTTTAGTACATACTGCACCTGATCATGGTCAAGATGACTATGTCGTGTCACAAAAATACCATATCGGTATGGCTGGCTTAATTGGCAATGATGGTAAATTTAATAGCCATGCGGAGTTTTTTGCGGGATTAGGCGTTTTTGAAGCAAATGGTAAAGTGATCGAGAAACTCGAAGAAGTGGGAGCGTTATTAAAATTAAGCAAAATTAAACATAGCTACCCACACTGTTGGCGACACAAAACACCGATTATTTTTCGTGCCACACCACAATGGTTTATTGGTATGGATGTAAAAGGTTTGCGTCAACAGGCATTAAGCGAGATTCAAAAAGTGCGTTGGATTCCGGATTGGGGGCAAGCACGTATTGAAAAAATGGTTGAAAATCGCCCAGATTGGTGTATTTCTCGTCAACGTACTTGGGGAGTGCCAGTTGCCTTATTTATCCATAACGAGACCGAAACTCTTCACCCACGCACATTGGAATTAATAGAAGAAGTGGCAACGCGAGTGGAGAAAACGGGTATTCAAGCTTGGTGGGATTTGGATCCAAAAGAATTGCTAGGTGAGGATGCGCAATATTATAGCCGTGTGCCAGATACCCTTGATGTTTGGTTTGACTCAGGTTCCACTTATTCAGCTGTCGTGAAGGATCGCCCTGAATTTAATGGACAAGAGGCGGATATGTATTTAGAAGGCTCGGATCAGCATCGTGGTTGGTTTATGTCTTCATTAATGTTGTCGACTGCGACAGATAATAAAGCGCCGTATAAACAAGTATTGACTCATGGATTTACGGTAGATGGTCAGGGACGAAAAATGTCCAAATCTATTGGAAATATTGTGACACCACAAGAAGTCATGGATAAATTTGGGGGCGATATTTTACGTTTATGGGTGGCTTCGACGGATTATACTGGCGAGATGACGGTGTCTGATGAAATCTTAAAGCGTGCGGCAGACAGCTATCGTCGTATCCGTAATACCGCGCGTTTCTTGCTAGCAAATTTAAATGGTTTTGATCCGAAACGAGATGCGGTAAAACCGGAAGAGATGATCGTATTAGATCGTTGGGCGGTAGATTGTGCATTACAAGCACAAAATGAAATTAAAGATGCCTATGATAATTATCAATTCCATACCGTGATTCAGCGTTTAATGCGTTTTTGTTCAGTTGAAATGGGATCTTTTTATTTAGATATTATTAAAGATCGCCAATATACAACGAAAGCAGATAGCCTCGCTCGTCGTAGCTGCCAAACGGCATTATGGCACATTGTTGAAGCGCTTGTGCGTTGGATTGCGCCAGTACTTTCTTTTACCGCAGATGAAATTTGGCATTACATTCCAGGTGAGCGTGGTGAGTTTGTCTTTACTGAAGAGTTTTATACGGGGCTATTTGCTTTAGACTCTGCAGAAACCATGAATGATAGTTATTGGCAGCAAGTGTTGATTTTGCGTGATGAAGTTAACCGTATTTTAGAGCAGGCTCGTAATGAAAAAACCATAGGTGCCGCATTAGAAGCCGAAGTGACGTTATATGCAAATGATGAATATGCACAAATTTTGAATCAATTAAAAGATGAATTGCGTTTTGTATTAATTACGTCTAAAGCGGAAGTCAAACCATTGGCAGAGTCAGATGTGGCGGAAGGTGAAGTGAAAGGCTTAGCGATTAAAGTGATTCGTTCAGCAAATCATAAATGCCCACGTTGCTGGCATTACTCCGATAGCAAAGATGAACATTCGCTTTGTTCTCGTTGTGTTGACAATGTGGATGGCAATGGCGAAGTGCGCAAGTTTGCCTAATCAATAATGGGAAATATGGCAAGGACAGCTTATCTTTTGTCTACGCCATATTTCTGTGTTTTTTAGGACAGGTATCTCCTGTCCCGACAAATGATAAGAGTAATGCTTAAAAAATCAGGACTTTCATTTTTATGGCTAAGTGCGGTTGCTTTTGTGATAGATTTAGCCAGTAAGTATTTGGTGGTAAAAAACTTTCAACTTTATGAAAGTATTAATCTTTTACCGGTGTTTAACCTGACTTATGTACGCAATTATGGCGCAGCATTTAGTTTTTTAGCTGAGCATTCTGGTTGGCAAAAATTCTTTTTTATTGGGCTGGCGTTAGTGATTTCAGGCGTATTGATATTTTGGTTAGCCAAAAATCCAATCAATAAAAAACTACAAAACACGGCGTATGCGTTAGTGATTGGCGGTGCATTAGGGAACATGGTTGATCGTTCCTATCATGGCTTTGTAGTGGATTTTTTGGATTTTTATTGGGATATTTATCATTATCCTGTGTTTAATTTCGCTGATGTGTTTATTTGTATTGGCGCAGGTTTATTAATTTGGGATAGTTTTAAAAATAAAGAAACATCCGAATAGCATAATGTGGGAATTGTAATGAAAATAATTTTAGCCAATCCGCGTGGTTTTTGTGCCGGCGTAGATCGTGCAATTAGTATTGTTGAATTAGCGTTAGAAATTCATGGCGCGCCAATTTATGTGCGTCATGAAGTGGTACATAACCGATTTGTGGTGAATGGATTGCGAGAACGTGGCGCGATTTTTGTGGAAGAGTTGCATGAAGTGCCGGATGGGGCTATTGTTATTTTCTCTGCACATGGTGTTTCGCAGGCCGTTCGCCAAGAGGCAAAAAATCGGAATTTAAAAGTCTTTGATGCGACGTGTCCACTTGTAACAAAAGTGCATATGCAGGTCGCACGAGCCAGTAAAAAAGGCACTAAAGCAATTTTAATTGGACATGAAGGCCACCCAGAAGTAGAAGGCACAATGGGACAATATGATAATGCCGAAGGGGGAATTTTCTTAGTTGAAAACGTGGAGGATATTGCGAAATTAGGTTTAAAGTCAGATGATAATTTGACTTTTATGACACAAACCACGCTATCCATTGATGATACAGCTGATGTGATTGAAGCATTAAAGGAAAAATATCCTGCTATTCAAGGACCACGTAAAAATGATATTTGTTATGCGACGACAAACCGCCAACAAGCGGTGAGAGAGCTGGCGGAACAATCTGATTTAGTCTTGGTTGTGGGGTCGAAAAATTCATCGAATTCTAATCGTTTGGCCGAGCTGGCTTCTCGTATGGGAGTGCCGGCTAAATTAATTGATGGAGCAGAAGATATCGATCCGGCTTGGTTGCAAAATGTCCAAACAATTGGAATTACAGCAGGGGCATCCGCACCGGAAGTTTTAGTTCAATCCGTAGTGTCTCGTCTGAAAGAATTGGGTGTGACCCAAGTGGAAGAATTAGAAGGCTGTGAAGAAAACACGGTTTTTGAAGTGCCAAGAGAGTTACGTATTACTGAAGTCAATTAATCTTTTCTTTTTCAAGCGGTTAAAACCGCTTGAAAATCTAAACTAACCGCATTACACTACGCCACAATTTCTGCTGAGCAGAAATCTTTCCTCTTACTTTTAATCGTTACCTGCGAGTAGCAAAAGGATTCAAAATGAACAACAATAAAGTTAGCCAATATGGCTGGAAAGCCTTATTAGGTTCCGCTGTGGGTTATGCCATGGACGGATTCGATCTTCTTATTCTGGGTTTTATGTTATCTGCGATTTCTGCAGATTTAAACCTTACTCCTGCGCAAGGAGGCTCACTTGTTACCTGGACATTGATTGGTGCGGTAGTCGGTGGCATAGTTTTTGGTGCATTAAGTGATAAATATGGCCGTGTGCGCGTACTAACTTGGACGATCGTTCTATTTGCCGTGTTTACAGGATTATGCGCCTTTGCTCAAGGTTATTGGGATTTGCTGATTTATCGTACTATTGCCGGCATCGGTCTTGGTGGTGAATTTGGTATTGGAATGGCGCTTGCAGCAGAAGCCTGGCCGGCTCGACATCGTGCGAGAGCCTCATCTTATGTGGCTTTAGGTTGGCAAGTTGGGGTGCTTGGCGCTGCATTATTAACGCCGGCTTTATTGCCTTATATTGGCTGGCGCGGCATGTTTATTGTGGGGATTTTCCCGGCTTTCGTGGCGTGGTATTTACGTGCGAAATTACATGAGCCGGAAGTTTTTGTTGAAAAACAGACCGCACTTCAAAGCCAAAAAAGTAGCAAATTGGAATCATTTAAATTGTTGGTGAAAGATAAGGCCACAGCCAAAATTAGTGCCGGTATTGTGGTGTTGACCTCTGTGCAGAACTTTGGTTATTACGGTATTATGATTTGGATGCCAAACTTCTTATCTAAACAATTGGGTTTCAGTTTAACCAAGTCTGGCCTTTGGACGGCAGTGACTATTTGTGGCATGATGGTGGGAATTTGGGTATTCGGACAGCTTGCGGATCGCATTGGACGTAAACCAAGTTTCCTCTTGTTCCAAGCCGGCGCGGTGATCAGTATTTTCGCTTATTCTCAACTAGAAGACCCAACAACGATGTTAATTGCTGGGGCATTTTTGGGGATGTTTGTTAATGGTATGATGGGAGGATATGGCGCATTAATGTCAGAAGCTTACCCAACCAATGCTCGCGCAACGGCTCAAAATGTATTATTTAATTTAGGTCGTGGTGTCGGTGGGTTTGGCCCTGTTGTGGTAGGAGCCTTAGTATCGGCTTACTCTTTCCAAATCGCAATTGCATTTTTAGCGGCAATTTATGTGATTGATATGATTGCGACTATTTTCTTAATACCCGAATTGAAAGGCAAAGCCCTCGATTAAATTGAAGCTAGCCTCAACATAACATGTGAATGATTGGACTGATTGCGGTATTGCACCGGATCAGTCCATTTATTTTTATTTCGTTTTTTGTGTTGTAACAAACACTTTCACATTGTCGCTGTATAATTTTTCAGCGGTACTTTTTATTGCATCTAAAGTAATGTGGTCAGCAAGATGCTGCATTTCGCCGAGATAGCGGGGATCTTGATATTGCTGTTCGCTCAATATTAGGCGACGGAACCAGGTTTCTGGGGATTTTATCCGTTCTTTTTCTTGGCGTATAAAAGCGTTTTTGGCCTGTTCAATATCCTGTTCTGTAATGTGATCGGCGAGATGTGCTAATACTTGCATGGCTTCTTTAACCAATATTTCGCGCGTTGCTGGATTTGCAGTAAAACTTAATTCACTTTCAATCCGATGCGTTTCAGGGTTAAGAGTGCTGCTAAAACGCAGGCTGTATATGCCTTGCTTCTCATCGCGTAGCGCGAGTTTGAGTTTTTGATTAGCAATATGACTCAATAGTGACACCAATACTGCGTCTTTACCTTGCCATAAGTGCGGTGTAAAAATCCAAATTTTTACGTCATCTTTGGGTTCCGGGTGAAAAGCAAAGGTTTGTACACCTTTGCCTGCCAAAGGTAAAATGCCTTGACTGCTAAAAGCTTGTTGGCGTGGAATGGTGGCCAAATATTGCTTCACTAAGGACTTCATTTCTTTAGAATTTAAATTATTGGCGATGAAATAGGTTGTTGGCGCCGATGTCATTTTTTGCCATGTTTCATTCAAATCCTGTTCAGTGAGATTCTCCAATTCATTTTGTGTAGGTAAATTATCTTGAGACTGTGCGCCATAACGAAATTGCTCTAAGGTTTGCATACGAGTATATTCAAGGTTATTCTCCCTTCTTAAATTAAGTTGACGGGTCAGACTTTGTTTTAGCTGTTCTAAGTCATCTTTTACCTGAGTTTCTCGTATGGTGGCATAATATAAGCGTAATAAATCTGCCACATGGTCATTCGTTGTATTACCTTCTATACGCAGTTGGGTTGCACTTTGTTTAATACTTAAATTCACTTTTTTGTCTTTTTTCCACCCATTGAGTTGCGCAGTTTCCCAAGAAAGCGGTGCGGTTTGATTAATCGTTTGAGTCGCCAGCTGGCTTAGCCAATTGGAGAGGCCTTGAGCTTTATACCCTGCGCTGCTTTGTGCTTCAAAATAGGTGCGATCGTTGCTAAGCGGTAAATGTAGCCAAACCACTTTATCCCCATTAGACAATTGCCAATGGGTGACATTCTGTTCGGGGTAATGCTGCTCATGGATAATATCACCGACTTCTGTTATAGGCTCAAAGGTCACAGGGGCAAGAGTGACTTCCGCTGTTGGTGGATTTAGCGGCTGATTTTGTGCAAAAATTTGCCAGTTTTTGACCGCACTTTGGGTAATCGAGGTGATTTGAGTATCGCGCGGTGGTTGGTATTGTACAATACGATCTTCTGCGCTGAACCATTGATTCAGGCGCTGTTGTGTTTCCTCTAGGGTAATGGATTTTAGTAGGGGTTCTGTCAGGTTAGCCAATTCCGATTGGGTTAAATAAGGCTTATCCATGAGTACGGTACTGACCATAGCCTGCATCCAGCCAGAAAAATCGCGATCATTTTGATGTTGTTTGGCTTTCTCAATTTGGGCAAATAAGGGTTGTTTTTGCTTATCTAATTCTGCTTGGGTAAAAGGGTAGCGTTTTAAGCGTTCGATTTCTTGAAAAATCTGTTGTAAACCTTGTGCGTGGGATTGGCTATCTACGCTAGAAAAAATGCCCAGTATTCCTGTATGGTTCCCCAATTCGGTTTTGCGTACCACAAGAGAATTGATTCCGTCGGGGAGGGATTGTTGCTCATTGCGTAAACGCTGAGTTAACATGGCCAACGTGAGGCGATTAATTAAGCGTTCTCGGCGAGCTTGTTCACTATTATTGCGACTGCCGGCTTCATTAAAACGCCAAATATAGGCAACTTGGCTAACGCCACTACGGGTATCTTGAACTTTATTAATCCGTAATGTATTCGTTAAAGTCGGATCTAAATAATCACGGTTTGGTAATGTTTTTTGTTTTGCCGGGCCAAAATAGTGTTGAATTTGTTGTGTAGCCTGCTCGATAGTAATATCGCCAACAATGAGAATATGCATATTATTTGGCACATACCAAATGTGGTAAAAATCCTGCAATTCTGTCGCTGGCATGGTATTAATGCTGTGTTGTGTGCCGATCACCGGGCTTCGAGTATAGCGAGAATTAGCCCGCACAGAAGCAGTACGCTGTTCATTCATAGTCGCGGCAACGCCTTGATTACCACGCCATTCTTCTAAAATAATTTGTCTTTCTTGGTCTAAATCGCTTTGCTTAAGCGTGGCATGTAGGAGCATTTGGGATAACACATCAAGGGTCTGAGCCAGTCCCGCGCCTTGTGGAGGCGTAAACATATAGGTCGTGTTATCTGATGTGGTGACAGCATTATAATTTCTGCCACGCACCCAGTGATGCTCATGTAAATAAGTCATGATCCCTTGCGGATATTTTTCAGTGGCCTTAAAGGTAAGATGCTCAAGCATATGGGCGACCCCTGCTTGATGATCTTTTTCATCTACCGCCCCCGCATTGACCCGAATTCGCACTTCAAGGCGGTTAGGTTCGTTATGTAAGGGAAGAATGGTATAGCGTAAACCATTGGCTAATTCACCTTGTACCGGCGCGCTAATTTCGCCATAACTGGTTGTTGAAAATAATATGAAAAAAAATAAAAAAATGTACCGCACTTTATACTCCCTTGAACAACTAGAACAGGAATTCTCCTCAGATGAGTGACAAACTTAGCAAGATAATGGGCGTATGTAATACGCCCTGCAATAAATGTCATTATCCATTGAAATTTAAATACTATTTATTACCAGTTATAACTGATCCCAAGCCAATAATTTCGGCCTTGTTTATATTGCGCTCTGGCATTTGAACCGGTAGATTTGGTGCGAGATAACGCTTTACGGTTAAATACGTTATTAATGTCTAAAGTCAGTTCAAGGAACTGGTTTTTAAATGTAGGCTGTTTATACGTAAATCGCCAATCTACGGTTAAATAGCTGCCCGTTTCTGCATCTAAATATTCTGTGGCCTCGCCAACATAATCCCCACAAATTGCACGATAATTTGTTTCGGTATAAATACCGTTACAAGCAACGGAGGATTGACTTGCCTCTAGAAATTTTCGACCTCGAGTATAGTTAATACGTTGGTCCCAATTTAAACGCAGGGTCGGAAAATATAAGTTAATATCTACAAAGGAAGACCATGGTGTATTAAAGTCAGCCGGTGGCAAAGTGATGCTGTCGATAAGCTGGTTATTGTAAATCGCTTTTGCATTATCATCTGTGGAACTTTGGTCATAATAGGTATTATTGGTTTTTGTTCGACTGATACGCAAGCCGGCATCCCAACTGAGTTCCATATATTTAAATTTATAAGGCGATATAGGTGCCATAGCGAGGGTAAAGGTATCATTCTTACTCCAGCCATTATTATTTAATACTCGGAAAGTATCCCCATCAATACGGCGAATATCGCTGGAAAATTGATTACGACTATGACGACCTACCCATTTGAATGTCCAGCGAGTATTCCAAAGTTGTTGGGAAAGCCCAAGCACTTGCTCATCGCTATAAGGCGTTTTTACTTTGGTCATATAGTAATTTGTTGGTGCATCGAAATCACTTCGCATGCTCCAAGCGTTAGGTTGGTTATTCACCAACGCGCGTTCATAGCGGATATGGCTACCAATTCCTTTACGTAACTGGAAAGCTAACATGGAGTTGCCATAGTAACGATTTAACCCACCGAATAGTTGAGTAGAACCATCTCCAAATAGATCATATGAGGCAGAAATACGGTGGGCAAGGCTGGTATTGCCTAAGAATTTATTGTGATCAACACGCGCACCGAGTGTCATTTCTAAACGCTTCCATTTTATTTGATCTTGAATGTATAAGGCATAATTTGTGTCATTGACATTTACATTACGCGCTTGATAGAGATTAGAGCTGAATGCAAATTGAGAGTTATTTATACATTCAGTTGCGTTACCACATTGTACACTTGGGGAGGCTTGGTAAAAATACATCCAGTTGTCATTATCGCGATGGTATTTTGCTTTGGCGATTTCAGTAGACCAACCAAAGCTAAGTTTATGCTCCATGCCCGCCCATTCAAAGCTTGTGGCATCAAAATCTTGCTTTAAGGTATAAATTTCTTTTTCAGTGAAATAGGTTCCATAGCCGCCCCACGCTGCATAAGTGCCACGACTAGCAAGTGTGCCATCAGGATAAAACAAAGGTGAATGCATCCAATCTATTTCAGGCGTGGCCATATAACGATGATAAGTACCTTCTTCATGCTTGATTTCATCACCTGTTTTTTTATAGCCAATGTAGGAAGTCATTTTTCCCCAATCCAACTGATGTTCCCAGTCTAAATTCGCTTGGAAACCGCCACCTGTACTGGTAAATTCGCCATTTTTAATATTGGGTTTAAATACTTTGGATTTGTGAGGAGAATAAATCACTGTACCACGCCACATATCGCCATTATCAGCGAGATAGACCCCTTTAAGCAAATAGGTTTCATTTGTTCGTTTTTGCTGATTCGGCACTGGGGCTGAGGGGTTATCAATATAACGCATCGTTGAATGATAATAGTCAATATCGGATTGCGTACGTTCATAATTAAATAAAATAGCAAAATTTTCACTTAATTTCTCGCTAGCTTCAAGGCCATAAGTTTGCTTTTTAAAGACGGGGTGGAAATCAAGGCGAGAAGCGCGAGTAAATTGGTTTTCATCACGGTTATCAATATAAAAGGTGGTCCAGGCAGAACGCGTTGTACGATAGTAAACACGACCACTACGTTGACGATCGAATGCGGGATCTTTTAACTTGGCGTTAATGACACCACCGGTGAAGTTACCATATTTCGCTGAAATGTTGCTATCAAATGCTTCAACGGACTGAAGTAAATTCGCATTAATCCACATTGACTGGGAATTACCACTTGGCAAATCATAAGGGTTTGAGCCTATTGGAACCCCCTGGCGATCGATATTGCCACTTGGGTTAATGTTGTCGTTATTTGACATGCCATCTAAGACAAAATTATTGTTATAGTATTTCTCACCATGAAATGAGACTTCATTAGGGGCAATCTCGCCAGCATTGCTAGATAACTCCCCTTGATCGGAAAAGCGAACATTTGGGTTGGATTTTAGTAAATCTGTAATTCCCCCATTTTTGCTTGGGAGTCTTTGGATCTGTTGCTCTGTGATTTTTTGTGTGCCGATTTGCTGACTAAAAGGTGTGTCACTTACGATGATTGTTTCAAGCTCTGCATTGTATTCACCAATGGTGTCAACCTGATCATCTGCATAAACAGGCAAGGCAAAAGCAGCAAGCAGGCTACTATAAACTAAACTGTATTGATAATGTTTCATAATGGTTCCTTCAGTTTTATATTTTTATGGATAAAAGTGCGGTAACTATTTAAAAAGTTTTTAAAAACGCACCGCACTTTATCTTATTTGGACGCTGCAAATGCACCTTGAGTGACATTTTCAATGGTTTTTATTTCGTTTGTTTGTGAGTTTTTGACTTCAGTTTGATAGCTCGCTTCAAATGTCCCCACTAGCTCTTGTGCCTCTGGGCCGGCAAAAAACCCTTGATAAGAACCCGTTGGAATGCGTTGTTCTTCTTTTGGTGCGGCAGCACCGTCATATTGCGTATATTGATTTGGTGTATATGGGTGGCCAGAGATTTCAACCTCTCCACGAAATCCAACTGTACCGTCATTCACCGTAATATTGCCCTCTTTGAAGTTGATATAGACAGTTTCTGCTTGGGTTCTTTGATTAATAGCATAGGCTTTGCCTGAAATCTGGTCGTCTTTGACATTGAACGAAACCAAACGGGTCGCAATTGGCGCGCCTCCACCAGTGCTATAAGATACTGTGCCGGCATAATTTGCATCAGTCACCACATTTTTATCTTTTGTTTCATTGATACCGTCTGTAAGGGCGATAAAGGCATTGGCCGTATCTTCTTGGTTAATATAGGTTTCTCTCAAACCCACATAACCAGAATAAGCCTGTGCTTTACTGACAAGGGTTGTACCTCGCGCCGTACCTTGACTTTGATCGCGCACGCTCCAACCTGTTTCAGTATTAGACGGACCCGCATAACAGATAGAGGCTCGGTTGTTTGCACAAATGCCGACATTTTGATCCGGAATCTTATCGGTTTGGATGTCTTTGAGTTTTGCCGCTCGGCTCTCTGCGCTTAAATAATCACGTACCACAGAGTCTTGACGATTAAAAGAATAGGTTGTCGTGGCTTTTTGTAAGCCTTGTTCCGCTTGGATTAAAGTCGCTAAACTTTGTGTCGCTTGTTCATAGGCTGATTGAGCTTGTTCTGCCGCAAGTTGAGCCTGTTCAACCGCTAGTTGGGCATCTTTCATCGCTTGTTGCACGGTTGCTAAAGTGGTTGCTGATACGCTATTGGCGTTATCCGTTAATACATCAGCGGATAATGTGGCTGTCTCTAAGACGGTTTGAGCGGCTTTCAGCGCATTTTGTGCGTTTTCTGCCGCAACTTGTGCTACTGAAACTTGGGTTTGCATATCCCCAGAGCGATTAAATGTAGTGGCTTTATTTGCGGCTTCTGTGGCTTGGGTAACGGCGGTTTGAGCGATTTGTACTTGTGCTTTCGCGGTATTGGCCGCTTCAATAGCTTTATTCTCAGCAAGAGAAATATTTGAGATAATTTCTTGACGAATCAGGGCTGTGACATGATTTTCAGCCTGCCCTAAGGTTGTTTGAGTTTCATCAAGGGCTTTTTGTGCAGCATCAATAGCGCTTTTTGCCTCATTAATCGCAGATACACTGGCTGTCTCATTGCTGAATGCATTTGCTTTCTCTAATTCTCGTTTAGCATTCTCGAGAGCGGATCGCGTTTGTGCTAAGGCTGTCACCGCTTTGGCTACTTCATTTTGGGCCAGATCTGAACCAGTGGCGTTTTGTGCATTCTGAATAGCGGTTTGCGCTTCATTTATCTCCTGATTGGCAGTGGTAACTTGAGCTAACGCCGCTTGAGTAATGGTCTCCACTTCTTTTTGTATACTATTGGTAAATTGTGTATTGCCTTCATTTATCATGCTATCAATTTGTAACATGATGGCTTTGATTTTCGCAGCAGATTCAGAAATCCCACGAGTATAATCATCAATATTACTTAGCACACTAGTCGCTTTTTGTGTATTCGTTTGGCTTTTCTGATAGGCATTTTCCATCGACGTATTAGCTTTTAGTGCTTCTGTTCGTGAGGCGTTTAATTTTAACAGAATCTCTTGAATCGCTGCGGGAGTATTTGCCGATTTTAACTGTTCGTAAGCCGATTGCGCGTCAAGTAGTGCCTTTTGTGCAGCGGTTAATTCCGTATTGGCTGTGTTCATAGCTTCCGTCACAGCCGTAGCAGCGAGTTCGGCTTGATATTCGGATACTGATTGTCCAGGATTTTCACTGCCACCGGAAGAACAGGCGGTAATGCCAAGAGAAAAGAGCAGTGCAAGAGCAACATTAGTTGATTTGGTATACATAAAAGATCCTTAAATTAAAATGTTTTTTCAAAAATAAGTTGAATATTTTTCTCACTATAGGAGTACAAACTATCGAAATTACTGTTTTGTTTACGCCAAGTAAAATTCAGCTTGGGGGTAATGCCCCACAAATGCCAATCCCTTTTCCATAAAGTTGCGTTAATTTGGTAAATATGATCTTGGCGTTTGCGATCAAATATAACAGCCTCGCCTAGGCGTAAATTATCAAGATATTGACGATAAGCAAGGCGGACATTTAAGCGTGAGGAAAGTCCTAGATATTGCCAATCTTGTCCCCAACCTAAGCGAATGGCCGTTAAGTTATAGTCGTAGTGACGAAGTGTGGTACGTTCTTGACTAAAATCAATACCACCATAAAAATAGGAACGAGGCGTAGCACGCCATAATAGGGTCGCGGAAATTAATTTGTTGTGGCCGTTGAGATAGCGATATTGATGATAACGCTGTTTACTGTATTCTAGCGCGGTAGAAAATTGCCATTTTGGTGTAAACCAGCGATTGTATTCCCCCCGTATGCCTTGCGCCCATTTATAGCGATGATTGCCATACCACTGATGTTCATAAAAAGGCAATATTGCCCAACGCTGATTGGCAGATTTATTGGCATATCCTAAGTAAGTGCGATTCGTGATTTCATCGTAATCATGGTTGTCCCAATAATACTTGCCATAGAGGTTATTTTCAAAATGGACATAATGATGATGGGCGAGGTTAAAATCTCGTTCTATATTGAAGAAATAGGCAATACCATGTGCTTTTTGAGGCAACATAGATTCCCCTTTTTGCAAAGGGGTATTTTCAATATAGCGATCTTTGGCGACATTATTCACATTATTATCTTGGGTATAGTTTACGCCGAATGCAATCTGCCACTTTTCCCGTTGTGCAACCGCAGTTAAATACATATTTAATAATTGAGCAATGTCGGGCGGCAATTCAGGGGCCAAGAGGGCTTGTTCAAATTGTGCTTTTGCGGCTTGGTTTTGTTGATCGTGAAAAAGGGTGATAGCTAATTCAATCCGAACGGGATTAAGTGTCGGATTCTCCGCTAAAATGCGTTGATATAATTGAATGGCTTGGGAATAATGTTGCTGATTTCTAGCTATTTTAGCTTGTGCAAACAGCACTAAAGTTGGGTCATGCTGTGGGAAAGTGCGGTAAGCTTCGAGCAAGTTTTGAATGGTTTCAGTTTGATTGGCATTTATAGCATGATTAAGACGTTGTTCGATATGGTCAAAATCGGTTTGTGACATGGTGTGCGCGGAAGAAAGGCTAGCCATAGGCGTGCTATATCCTGGCAGAGTAGGTTCTGCTCTGAGAGGAATCGCCGCAGAGGTCTGTTTTTCCGGCACATTGATGAGATCTACAGCAAAGGCTGAAGAAGCATAAAATGCCACAAGCAATACAAGGTTTTTCATGGTTCCCAAAAATGAATAATTATGTTAAAAAAATGTTATTTAAATAGGAATAGTTATTATTTACTTTTTCGGATATTATCCGAATTCTATAAGATTGTCTATGCTAAAAGCGCGGTAAAAAATCAAAAAGTTTACCGCACTTTATTCCCTTGCTATTTTCACCTATAATATACCGAATATTTAGGTAGCCGTTAGCTTGGCTACCTTTCTTGTTTTAAAGGGGTACAAATGTTTCATAAAATTTTTGCATGGTTTGAAAATCGGTTGAACGCTTATCCAAATAGTGAACCACTCACACCAGAAAAAGGGCTATTTAATTTTATTTGGTCCAGTTTAACGGGAATGAAAGGTTGGATCTTATTGTTGACTTGTATGACCGTTGGCACTGGGATAATGGAAGCCTTATTGTTTCAATTTATGGGCGTTTTGGTGGAATGGTTAGGGGATTATACGCCTGCGACTCTCTGGCAGGAGAAAAAGCATTTATTATTGGGCATGGTGGCGTTATTGCTCATTAGTATTGTGTGGCATTTTGTGGCCTCATTAATTCGCTTGCAAACGTTGCAAGGGGTGTTTCCTATGCGTTTGCGCTGGAATTTCCACCGCTTAATGCTCGGACAAAGCCTCAGTTTTTATCAAGATGAATTTGCAGGGCGTGTTTCTGCAAAAGTGATGCAAACGGCACTAGCAGTACGTGATACCGTGATGACAATTGCGGATATGATGACCTATGTTTTGGTCTATTTTATTACCTCAGGGATTGTACTGGTTGCCCTAGACGGTTGGTTAGTATTGCCTTTTGTATTGTGGCTGGTGAGTTTTGGAACGATTCTCCGCTTTTTGATTCCTAAATTAGCGAAAACCGCAGAGCGCCAAGCAGATGCGCGTTCGTTAATGACTGGGCGTATCACAGATGCATATGCGAATATCGCGACAGTCAAATTGTTTTCTCATGGCGCGCGTGAAGCCAGTTATGCAAAACGTTCGATGGAAGAGTTTATGGTGACAGTGCACGCTCAAATGCGCCTTGCCACGTCATTAGATGGCTTGGTGCATACCGTGAATGTGATGTTAATTTTGGGAACAGCAATACTCGGTGTGGTATTGTGGCAACAAGGTAGTGTAGGAGTAGGCGCAGTGGCGACAGCGACGGCAATGGCATTGCGTGTGAGTGGCTTATCTCAATGGATCATGTGGGAATCCGCTCGCCTATTTGAAAATATCGGGACGGTGAATGACGGTATGAATACCTTGTCTAAACCTCATACTATTGTCGATAAAGCCAATGCTGCGCCTTTAAAAGTGGAGCAAGGCACGATTAAATTTAATGATGTGAGTTTTGCTTATGAAGCGGATAAACATTTGTTAAATGGGTTTAATTTAGAGATTAAGCCAGGTGAGAAAGTGGGATTAATTGGGCGTTCTGGCGCAGGTAAATCGACCATTGTGAATTTATTATTGCGTTTTTATGAGCCTCAACATGGTTCCATTACCATTGACGGACAAGATGTACGCGATGTGCAACAAGAAAGCTTGCGTAGCCAAATTGGTTTAGTGACTCAAGATACGTCGCTTTTACATCGTTCTGTGCGAGATAATATTATTTATGGTCGACCGAATGCCACTGAACAAGAGATGATTTCTGCTGCACAACGTGCAGAAGCAGCGGATTTTATCCCTCTATTAAGTGATGCACAAGGTCGTCGTGGTTATGATGCGCATGTGGGGGAGCGCGGGGTAAAATTATCAGGCGGACAGCGCCAGCGTATCGCCATTGCTCGCGTTATGCTAAAAGACGCGCCTATTTTATTACTTGATGAAGCGACCAGTGCGTTAGATTCTGAAGTGGAAGTCGCGATTCAAGAAAGCCTAGATAAAATGATGGAAAATAAAACTGTGATTGCAATCGCACATCGTTTATCCACAATTGCGGCGATGGATCGCTTAATTGTATTAGATAAAGGCCAAATTATTGAGCAGGGATCCCATACGGAATTACTCGCGAAAAATGGCTTATATGCAAAACTTTGGAAACACCAAAGCGGTGGTTTTTTAAGTGAAGATATAGGGGAGTAATGTGCGTTTTGTTCGCGTAGCCCTGGCGGTGCCGTTAATGCGTTTTTTTGATTACCTCATGCCTGCGGAGATGAATCTACAGGTAGGGTGTCGTGTGCTTGTGCCTTTTGGTTCACAAAAACGTGTGGGAATCGTTGTGGCGCTGCCGAATGAAAGTGAACTCCCTGCTGCGCAATTGAAGCAAGTTATTGCTCAATTAGACAATAAAAGTCTTTTTAGCGAGACATTGTGGAAGCTGTTGCAATGGTCAGCGAGTTATTATCAAAGTCCATTAGGAGAGGCGTTATTTCAAGCCCTACCGGTCAAATTGCGGCAAGGGGAAAGTGCGGTGGAAAAAGCAAAAATCTTGTTAAAACCGACCGCACTTGGGGAGCAAGCGTTAAATGATGGCCACCTCATGCGGGCTAAAAAACAATTGGAAGCTTTACAGGAACTTGGTGCAGCGCCGCAATTAAAAGCAGATTGCGTGATACCTAGTCATATTTTATCCGCGCTGAAAAACAAAGGGTTGATTGAAGAAATTGCGCAACCTACAGAAGCGAAAACCTGGTTGCAGCAAGTGGGAACACAAGCCTTAGTGAATACTGACAACCGCTTAACCCTCAATAAACAACAAGCCCTTGCCATGACCCAATTGCATTTTCATCAAGGTTTTGGTGCATTTTTGCTAGAAGGGGTAACAGGGTCGGGTAAAACAGAAATTTATTTGCAACTGATTGAGGAAACGCTGAAAAAAGGTCGACAGGTATTAGTATTAGTACCAGAGATAGGGCTTACTCCTCAAACCGTACAGCGATTTAAAGCACGTTTTAACGTACCTATTGATGTATTACATTCCAACCTAAATGATACTCAGCGTTTATCGGTTTGGCTGCGTGCGAAATCTGCGCAAAGCGCCATCGTTATCGGCACACGTTCAGCCCTGTTTACCCAATTTGTGGATTTGGGGCTGATTATTCTTGATGAAGAACATGATGCTTCGTTTAAACAGCAAGAAGGGTGGCGTTATCATGCACGGGATTTGGCGGTCGTATATGCCAAAATGTTAGGGATTCCAGTTGTCATGGGATCGGCTACGCCGAGCTTGGAAAGTTTAAATAATGTACAAAATGGCAAGTATCAACATATTCAGCTAACGCAACGAGCCGGCTTAGCTAACGCGGTTCGACAGCAGGTGATCGACTTGAAAAAGCAACGTGTGCATAACGGTTTATCTGATGGATTACTCACGAAAATGGCACATCACTTGCAACAAGGGAATCAAGTGTTATTGTTTTTAAACCGACGTGGATTTGCCCCTGTGTTGCTATGTCATGAATGCGGTTGGATATGTGAATGTCGCCATTGTGAAAAGCCTTATACCTATCACCAACAGCAACAGATATTACGTTGTCATCATTGTCATGGGCAACGCACGATTCCCCAGCAATGTGAGGCTTGTGGCTCCACTCACCTGATGACAACGGGGCTAGGCACCGAGCAATTAGAAGAGACTTTGCGCGAGCGTTTTCCGCAATATCATATTACCCGTATAGATAGAGATAGTACGGCGAGAAAAGGTAAGCTAGAGGCGCATTTACAAGACATTCAATGTGGTAAAAGCCAAATTTTGATTGGGACACAAATGCTAGCAAAAGGACACCATTTCCCCAATGTTACTTTGGTGGCATTAGTCAATGTTGATAGCGCGTTGTTTTCTTTGGATTTTCGAGCAGAAGAACGACTTGCCCAGCTTTATGTACAAGTAGCAGGGCGAGCGGGAAGAGCGGAAAAACAAGGGGAAGTGTTGTTACAAACGCATTATCCTGAACATCCTTTACTGCAATCTTTACTCAGCGGTGGCTATGGAGAATTTGCCAAACAAGCATTGCTTTTGAGACAAAATATGGGATTACCGCCTTTTAGCGCACAAGCCCTATTTAAAGCACAAAGCCGCCACAATGTTGAGGCGGAACAAGCCTTACAAGAGGTCGCTGAGTATTTTTATCAACAGCAGATAGCCGGTTTACAAATTTTAGGCCCAATGCCCGCTCCGCATAGTAAAAAAGCCGGGCAGTTCCGTTGGCAATTGTTATTGCAACATTCCTCCCGTCAAGGATTGCAGCAGGCCTTAACCGCATTTCATCATCAACAATTCAATGCATTAAACAAAGTGCGCTGGAGTTTGGATGTGGATCCTTTGGAGTTAGGTTAACTCCCACAACGGCAAAATGTGGGAGAAAATATTCAATTGACTTGGCTAGCCGTAATGTGCGGCATTCCAACGCAATTCATTTTTTAGCTGGCTGAGTTCGGTATTTTCGTTGATGTGGATAAATTCAATCTCAAAATATTCTGCGAACATTTGGAGCATTTCCGCATCGATGTCTAGGCTTAATGCACTGTGGTGTGCACCACCAGCTAAGATCCACGCTTGGGTGCCGATATCAAAATTAGGTTGGAGTTGCCAGAAAATATGTCCGACTGGGAGATTTGGCATATCTTGCGGTTTTTCGACCGCTTGTATCTCGGCAGCGACCATACGGAAATGGCTTCCCATATCAACAATCGTGGCATTGACTGCCTTACCTGTTTTACCCGTAAAAATTAAACGAGCGGGATCGTCTTTTCCACCAATACCAAGCGGTTTAATATCTAAAATAGGTTGCTTTTGTGCGATAGATGGGCAGACTTCTAGCATATGAGCCCCGAGTACCAGCTCGTTGCCTTCGGTTAAATGATAGGTGTAGTCTTCCATAAAAGAGCTGCCTTTTGGTAAGCCGTAGCCCATTACTTTCACCGCTCGCACAAGGGCAGCCGTTTTCCAATCGCCCTCACCACCAAAGCCGTAGCCGTCAGCCATTAAACGCTGTACTGCCAAGCCCGGTAGCTGTTTCATTCCATTGAGGTTTTCAAAGGTATCGGTAAAGGCTTTAAATCCGCCTTGTTCTAAAAAGGCTCTTAAGCCTAATTCAATTTTAGCTGCATCGAAAAGTGCGGTGCGTTTTTCGCCGTTTTCTTGTAAGCGTTCAACTAATTGATACTCTTGCTCATACTGTTTCACCAATGCAGCCGCGGCTTCATCACTGACTGCATTGATTTTTTCTACCAATTGATACACGCCATAACCATTTACACTATAACCAAATTTAATTTGTGCCTCGACTTTATCCCCTTCCGTTACCGCAACTTCTCGCATATTGTCGCCAAAACGGGCGATTTTCAGGTGTTTTTGGTCATAAATCGCAGCAGTTACCCGTTGCCAACGGTTGATTTTTTTAAGCACAGCGGCACTCTGCCAATGCCCAACCACAATGGTTCTTGGCTTGCGTAAACGAGAGACTAAGAAGCCAAATTCACGGTCGCCGTGGGCGGTTTGGTGCAAGTTCATATAGTCCATATCAATGTCATTCCAAGGAATAAATTGATTGAATTGAGTATGGAACTGCAACAACGGTTTATTCAGGATACTTAGCCCTGCAATCCACATTTTCGCAGGGGAAAAGGTATGTAACCACGCCATCACGCCAACGCAGTGATCTTCGTGATTAGCACGTTGGCAGATAGATAAAATCTCCTCTGGGGTTGTGGCTAGCGGTTGTAATTTAATCTGCAAAAAAGGATGCTGTGCGTTGAGATGACTAACAATCTGCTCTGCATTATTTTTTACTTGCTCTAAGGCTTCTTCACCATATAAATGCTGACTGCCCACCACAAACCATACTTCTAATTTTTTAAGAAATTCCATACACTTTCTCCTTATTCCTGAACGGTTGCTGCTTGTTTTGCGATATTTAATCCTGCCTGATAACGCGTCATAAAGGTTTGATAACCTTGCGAAATAGTCGGATCAGGCGGTTGAATTGTGCGTAATGTTTGCAAGAAAATATGCTGTTCTAAATAATCTTCAAGGGAAATACCTTGTTGAGCGTAACCAAGATAGTTTGCCAATAACGCAATCCCCCACGCTCCGCCTTCGCCAGCGGTATCTTGCACCGCAATCGGTACATTTAATGCGGAAGCTAAAATGGTTTGAGCCACGCCCTGCGTTTTAAAAATGCCACCGTGGGCAAAAATCTGCTCGATTTTCACCTGCTCTTTATTCATCAGAATATCCATTCCCAACTTCATCGCCCCAAAAGCAGTGTAAAGCTGTACTCGCATAAAATTAGCTAAATTGAAATGGGCTTGGGTCGGGTGTAAAAAGAGTGGACAGCCCGAAGATAACCCCACAATATGTTCACCTGAATGAAAGCCGTAAGCCAACAAACCACCGCAATCCGCTTCCCCTGTTAGGGCTTGCTGAAATAGCGTTTGATAGATCTCCTCTGCGGTTTTTTCTACGCCGAATGCCTGTAAACATTCTGCAAACAGATTGACCCAACTGTTGATTTCCGTTGTGCAGTTATTGGAATGAGCCATCGCCACAAGCTGACCTGCTGGAGTAGTTACCATATCCAGTTCCTCATAGACATTGCTTAATGGCTGTTCTAACACAATCATCGCAAAGGCAGACGTGCCTGCTGAAATGTTCCCTGTTTTCGGCTTAATGCTATTAGTCGCCACCATGCCTGTGCCTGCATCGCCCTCTGGTGGGCAACAGCTCACACCGGCTTGTAACCGCCCTGTCGGATCAAGCCGTTTTGCTCCCTGCTCGCTTAATCTACCTGCATTTTCACCAGCACTTTTTACCTGTGGCAAAATATCACGCAACCGCCAAGGGAAAGCATAAGGCTCAACCAGTTGCTCAAACTGTGCCAACATAGCTTGATCAAAATGCCCTGTTACCGTATCAATCGGGAACATACCAGACGCATCGCCCACGCCCAACACTTTTTCCCCCGTTAATTGCCAGTGGACATAGCCTGCTAACGTTGTGAAATAATCCAACTCATTTAAATGGGGTTCATTATTTAAGATCGCTTGATAAAGATGGGCAATACTCCAACGTTGAGGGATATTGTAGTGAAAAAGAGCGGTCAATTTTTGCGAAGAATTTGCCGTGATGTTATTCCGCCAAGTCCGAAATGGCACAAGCAAGTTGCCACTGCGATCAAAAGGCAGATAACCGTGCATCATCGCACTCACGCCGAGATAAGCGATCTGGGTCAGCTCCACATCATATTGTTGCTGCACATTGCGAACCAAATCCGCATACGCCTGTTGCAACCCCGCCCAAATCGCTGTTTCATCATAAGTCCAAATGCCATCAACCAACTGATTTTCCCAATTCACCCCACCGCTGGCAATAATCTGTCCATTTGGGGCAATCAACACCGCTTTAATTCGGGTTGAACCAAGCTCAATTCCCAGTGAGGCTTTGCCGGTTTGGATGATTGATTTCATTTTTCGCTCCTTATCTTAAACTAAATAATTTACCTTTTTGCAGGAAAATAAAAAACAGTAACAATACGCCCCATAACATCACCGTAATATAACTGCTCACACCTATGATATTTAACCCACTTTCAATAATTTGTAATAAAATCAAGGCAATAATAATCCCTGCTATTTTTCCTTTTCCTCCGTCAGGATTTACACAGCCTAATACCGTTGCCAAAATAGAAATTAACAGATAAGAGTCGCCATAAGAGGCTTTTGCTGAATTTAATTTTGACATCATTAACACACCCGCAATGACACAAAGTAGAGATGAAATCACATAGACTAAAATAATTGATTTATTCACATTGATCCCTGAATAATGCGTTGCTCTTTCATTATTCCCAATAAAATAGATCGATTTCCCCAGTGTCGTTTTTTCTAACATAAACCACACAGCAAAAGTTGCTATCAAAAAGATGATCATCGGTAATGGAATACCCACTATTTCTACGGAATGAATAGCAAGAATAGAAGATGGGAAGTTCGCAATGGTTGAGCCATTGGAAAATAAGATATTTAAGCCGTTAATTAACGTCATTGTCCCTAAAGTAGCAAGGATTGGCGATACCTTAATCATCGCAATCAACGCCCCATTTAATAATCCAATGAGAACAGCACAACATACGCCGAATACTAGCCCTAACATTAAATAACCTACACTGTCTTGTTGCGTTACATAATAGGCAAGGATCAGTGAGCAAGCGTTCATTGTCGCAATAATGGATAAGTTTATTCCTCCTGTAATCATTGGAATTGCCATTGCTAAGGTTAATAAACCTAGCACAGGGATCTGTGATGCCATTGATTGAAAATTGCCTAACGACCAAAATATATCTGGTACTAAAATACTAAATACGCATATCGATAAAATAAAAAGAATGAATAAATATTGAATGGAATTATCTATTTTAACTTTCATTTTATACTCCTTGATGTCTTCTTTGCCCAAGAGCAGTTAAGCTGATACTTAAAATAATAATCAAGCCTGTGATGACTGTTTGCCAGTAAGAAGAAACGCCCATCAAATTAAGTCCATTTTGAATAATAGCCAGTAATACAACACCCATTATGGTGCCACTTAATGTGCCTCGACCACCGCTTAAACTTGCCCCACCTAATACTACTGCGGCAAGCACAGTTAATTCATAGCCTAACAAAGAATCTGGAGCAACTGACTGCACTGTGTAAGATTGCACTACGCCAGCTAAACCTGACATTAACCCCATAAAGCCATAAGCTAAAAGTTGTAGGCGAAAGATGTTAAATCCCACCCTTAAACTCGCCTCTTTATTACCGCCTAACGCATAAATTTTACGTCCAATGCTTAACTTGCTAGTTAATATCCACGTTAATAAAACAGCAATGAAAGCAATTAAGGCTTGGAAAGAAAGACCATAATCAAAATTATCATTTGAAATTCTAAAGAAAATAATTTCTTGTTGATAAAATTCTGGGTAGTCATACAGCCATACACCTTTAGTAATATAGAGCAATGCTCCGTAGAAAATATTTAAGGTAGATATGGTAATAATAATGGAGGGGACGTTTAATTTATTCACAAAGAAAGCGTTGATAAAACCTAACACAATACCGACTGCACTAGAAATGATAAATACAGCAAAGAAGCCTAGATCATATTGAGAAATCAATGAAATCATGACATATTGCGAAATAATCGTCATTGCCGGAAAGGAAATATCAATACCGCCTGAAAGTAAAACAACAAATAATCCGCATGCTAAAATCATTAGCATTGCATAGTTATTAACGACATCATAGAGGTTTTCGATAGTCAAAAAGTCTGTCGTAAAAAGACTTAGACCTATCGACATTAACATAATGGTGGCAAGTAAAATTTTATTATGCGTGATGTTCATAGACTTTCTCCATTAGCTCTTGTTCTGTTGTTTGTGTAGCACAAATATGATGAGCAATTTGTCCTTTTTTCATAATAAAAATACGATGGCTATGATAAAATGCCTCTTCTACCTCATCAGTAACAAAAATCACTGAAATACCTTCTTCCGCAAGCGATTTAATAATATTAAAAATACCCTCTTTATTAGCAATATCGACACCAATAGTTGGAGAATCCAAAATAATAATATCAGGACGAATAGATAACCATTTGGCGATTGAAACCCGTTGGGCATTTCCGCCTGATAATGTGTTTACAGGTAAGTCTGAATCCGAAACTTTAATTTTTAAGGCATCAATCAAGGATTGACTATGTTGATAGGCAACTTTGTCTTTAATTACGTTAAATTTGTTACTTATGCGACCTAAAATTGTTGAGATAATATTGTGATGAATAGACTCATTCATCATTAACCCTGTATTCATTCTATCTTCAGAAACATAAGCAATGCCCTGCTGGATTGCCTCACGATTGTTTTTGAATTGAACTGCTTTTCCTTTTAAAGTCATTTCACCTTTGTCAGGTTTAGTTTGACCAAATAAACTTAAACAAAGCTCTGTTCGTCCCGAACCTAATAAACCAATAAATGAAATAATTTCCCCTTTTCTTAATGAGAAACTGACATTTTCGTATTCACCTGACTTCGTTAAATTTTTAACTTCTAAAATAGGTTCATCTGCTTTATTGAAAGGAGGAAGTTGAGAAAGTTGGATATTCAAACCTGTCATTAAAAAGCCTAATTTCTTTTCATCAACTTCATTGATTGGGTATTTACCAATCATATTGCCATCTTTTAATACCAGTACACTATCCGATACCTTCATCACTTCATTTAATTTATGGCTGACAAAGATAATACTGATACCTTTACTTTTGAGCTTATTCACGACATTAAGTAGGTCATTGACCTCTTTTGCTGTTAAGGAGGCGGTTGGCTCGTCCATAATCAGTAACTTCGCATTTTGAGCCAATGCACGACAAATAGCGACTAACTGTTGTTGAGCAATAGGAAGTGTCCCAACTTCTTTATCTAAGGGTAGGTCAGCATGGATACTGTCGATGGCTGATGTCGCAATTTCTTCGACTTCTTTTTGATTAACCCAGCCTAATTTTTGATAGGAATGTATCGCAATATTTTCAGCGACCGTTAAATTAGGGAATAGCGATAAATCTTGGTAGATAACCTGAATACCTTTCTTGATGGATTCTTGTGGTGTTAATTGTGTGT
Organism: Conservatibacter flavescens; assembly: GCF_002795425.1. Taxonomy (GTDB): domain Bacteria; phylum Pseudomonadota; class Gammaproteobacteria; order Enterobacterales; family Pasteurellaceae; genus Conservatibacter; species Conservatibacter flavescens. The sequence goes on along the minus strand of NZ_PHHA01000014.1, from coordinate 26,501 downwards.
AATGGCTTGCACCAATTTTGATTGTGGCTCCTTTATCCGGTTGATAGACACCTGATAAAATTTTAATTAACGTAGATTTCCCGCAGCCATTTTGCCCTGCTAAACAAAGGGCTTCACCATACTTTAATTCAAGTTCAACATTATTGAGTGCTTTAATGCCATAAAACGTCTTGCTGATGTTTTGCATAGAGATAAAGAATGACATAATTCCTCCTGAATATGATGGGTTCAATATTGAACCCATCACTTAATTACCCATTAGTACAAGTCGTTAATATTTTCTTGAGTTACTCTCAATACTTTATGGAATTGTAATAATTTTTTATCTACATCAACTTTGGCTTTACCCACAGTTGGAATCTCAAGATCTTGAGTAATTGGCTCACCTTTCAACAATTTGGCTGCTACAGTTGCCAACGCATAACCAGCAGTTGCTGGGTCATAAGTAATGCCCATCGTGATATTGCCTGTTTTAATTAAAGAGGCTGCTTGTGATGGGATCATCATGCCAAAGACATTAAGTTTGCCTTTTAAGCGTTTTTCTTTCACTGCCAAACCTGCTCCAATTGGACCTTGTGAACCAAACGAAATCACGGCTTTTAAATCTGGGTGAGCTTTGACAAGATCTAAGGTTGTACGGCGAGAATCATCAATATTCTCCGCAACAGGCATGCGGCTTGTTACTTCAAACATTTCAGGATAACGTTCTTTTTGATGTTTAATAAATAAATCAGCCCATAAATTATGTTGTGGCACAGCTAATCCGCCTACATAAATCACATAGCCACCTTTTCCGCCTAATGATTTAGCGACTTCTTCAACATAATCAATCGCAAATTGTTCATTATCAATAATTTCAATATCCCAATCTGCACTTGGCTGACCAACAGATTCATTTGTTAAAACAATAATGCCATTTTGTTTCGCTTTTTTCAGAACAGGCTCTAATGCACTTGCATCATTAGGTACAATAGAAATTGCACTGACTTTCTTCGCAATTAAATCTTCGATTAATTTAACTTGTTGTGGAGCATCTGTATTAGATGGTCCAACTTGATAGGATTTAATTCCAGTATCTTTACCAGCTTGAACAACTCCTTCCGCCATACGGTTAAACCACGGCATACCATCAATTTTAGAAATATTAACAATTTCTTGTGCATAAGCCGATGTTGCCATCAATATAGAAAAAACACCTGAAAATAAAAGTTTTTTCATACCTGCCTTTTTCATAGCATAATCCTCAATGTAAGTTAATATTGTTTGGATATTCATATCGCCTAATAATATGAACGACCTAATATTACTGATATAGAAGAAAGCCATATATGTATTTTTTTGTTTTTGATATGGATAATTATGCTACCCAAAAAGAACTGTGTATTAGATCACATTTTTTTAACGTATTGCCAACTTACTAGAATGATGATTTGATTTTGGTATATATCATGATATATACTTATGTATTATGAACTATCATATTAGGAGATTTTATGCAAACAGCTAAACTATTTAATAATGGGCGTAGCCAAGCTGTCCGATTGCCGGTGGCATTCCGATTTGAAGGTGATAAAGTCTATATCTATCGAGATGAAGCGACAGGTAATGTTATTCTTTCTAAATATTCTAATAATTGGGACGAGTTTATTGCATTAGCACAATCTCTAGAAATATCTGAAGAGGAAGCGATTATTGAGAGAGATACTAGAGAGCATATTCGTGATCCGTTTGAGGATTGGCAAGAATGAAGAAATATATGCTTGATACAAATATGATCAGCCATATTGTTAAACTAAATCCAAATGTAATATCCCAGTTAAAAAAACATTCAATGCAAAATATATTTATTTCTGCCATCACTTATATGGAAATAAACTATGGTCTTGCTAAAAAGCCACAAGCTCATAAGTTAAAATGTCTTGTAGATAATGTAGTAAAAAATATCACTATCCTACCATTTGATGCTCAAATGAGTAAAAAATGCGGATTATTCAAAGCTGAAATTGAAGCTCAAGGAAAAAATCTTTCTCCATTTGATTTATTGATTGCAGGACATGCCTATCACACAGGATGTACCTTAGTTACTAATGATAAGGCATTTCAACAAATTGCCTTATTAGACATTGAAGATTGGACTGTCCCTACCTCGAATTCCTAAATTCAGAGGGGCTTAACCCTGAATAACGTTTAAAAATACGCGAAAAGTAGAGTTGGTCGTCATAACCAAGTTGACGAGCAATAGCATAAATTGGGGCTACGGAAGAATGCAATAAATGCTTGGCTTTGATCATTCGCTGATCTTCTCGCCATTTTACAATGCTCGTGCCCATCTGTTCACTAAATAAGTGAGTGAGCCTTGACGGGGAAATATGAATATGTGCCGCAATTTCTTCTATTTTATGATTTTTGTCGATATGGGCAGCGATAAAATGGCAGGTTTCTAAAATTCTTGGGTCAAGATGACGTTGGCGATGTGCTGGATCGAGCTTGATACATTTAAGCAAAAGTTGCTCCAAAAGACACATTGACATTGCCTCTGAAAAGGCTTCTTTAGCATTATATTCACGTTCAATTTGTTGAAATAATGCCAGTAGATCTTGGTAGGTCTGTTCATTGGGAATAGTTAAACGCCCAACATTATTTACGCTATCCGACCAATGTAGCGTATCTTGCCAAAATGCTCTTGGGCGAAAGTAGATCCATTGGTGATGCCAACGTTGTGCCGTTTCTGCCCGATGATAGAAATGCACCGCATTAGGCGGAAATAGCAGTAAATCGCCCACATTACATTGAAAGGCTTGCTCGCCTTGAAAAACAGTGCCTTGCCCTTTGGTGGTAAGGTTGATGATATAACCTTTCATGCCGTTTGGGCGGTTAATGGCAAAATCTAAATAGCCGTCTTTTTCAATGGGCGTGCAGCCTGCGACAAGGTAGGCGTTAAAATTATAGCCGGGTAGCAGGGGATTCGGTTGCACAATAGTCTTTTTATCGTTCATGTCTACGGATTATACTGTAAAAGAAAAAATATTTTCCATTAGTTTCTGATTTTGTTTTGTCAATCACGCGAGTTCTTTGGATAAACTGAATGTCATTGCTTTCTTGTTTGCAGCTATCTACAATGCGATACTTGTGAGAAAAATAGAGATATTCTGCACTTTGGGTTTAAAAGTGCGGTCGTTATTTAGGAATTTTTATGGGAAAGAAAGCAAATTCAAAATTCTTTTTAGTGATATTACTCGGCGTTTTGTCTGCCTTTGGGCCTTTTGTGGTGGATTTGTATTTGCCCTCATTGCCAAACCTGGCCGTTTTTTTCGATACTTCAACCTCTATGGTGCAATTGACCCTGACAACGGGGATGTTAGGACTTGCGTTCGGGCAGTTAGTATTCGGGCCACTTAGTGATAAATTCGGGCGACGTATACCATTGTTGGTTTCATTACTGGTGTTTATCGTCAGTACTGTGATGATTATTTTTTCACCGAATATTGAATCGTTGATTACTCTGCGCTTTATTCAAGGCTTAGCCTCTTCGGGGAGTGTGGTGATTTCTCGGGCGATTGTGGCGGATTTATATTCTGGTCGAGAAATGACCCGTTTTTTCGGCGCATTAATGACGATCAACGGATTGGCTCCAATCGTTTCGCCTGTTATCGGTAGTTTGATGATGGAGTTTACCGATTGGCGTGGTATGTTTTGGTTTTTGACTTTTATTGGTTTGTCGGTCACGTTTTTTTCTTTCCGCTTGAATGAATCCTTGCATAAGGAAAAACGATTAACCGTGCCGATTTTATCCACGTTTAGCGCATTAAAACAGGTGGTATTGAATAAGCGTTTTATGACCTTTGTAGCGATTGAATCTTTCGCATTTGCGGGGATGTTCGCTTATATTGCCGGTTCCCCGTTTATTTTTCAACAAGCGTACGGTTTGAGCAGCTTTGTTTTTAGCTTATGCTTTGCCGCAAACGGCGCGGCATTAGTTATTGGGGCGAATATTGGTGGGCGTTGGAATAACGTGTCTGCGATAAAAACGGGCGTGTGGGGCGGTTTAGTGGTTTCCTGTTATGTTGCCTTAATGTTGCTATTAAAAATGAATGTATGGCTTATTGAAATCGGATTTTTCACTTTATTACTGACCATTGGGCTTATGTTGCCAGCTCTTTCTACTTTGGCAATGGAATCCGAACGTAAATATGCGGGAAGCGCTTCCGCCTTAATCGGTTTCGTCACTTTTTTATTTGGTGCGGTTGTCTCGCCATTAGTCGGGATCGGCGATATATTTTATGCCTCCGCCCTTGTTATCGCTGTCAGTGCAATCTTCACACTGCTAAGCTATTGGCGTATTGCGGATAAAATTGAGGGGTAGTCCAAGTTTGACAGGCCTTTATTTGTAGATCGTCATAATTAGATTCTCCTAACGTTACAGCACCGCTTAATGTATTGTTAGGAGTAATCTTTTATGTTTCATTATTTATGTCGATAACATTCTATGCCGAGATATTTGCTCAATGCTTCATGAATCACATTTGCCACAGATGAATGATTCATTGCGACGTGATGTTCAAATCCGTTGTGACAAATATACGCTAAAAGTTCTTCTAGTCCTTTTACTTGGATTACGGCTCGGCAGCCTACGGTATCCAATTCGTCATCAACGAATTTACCTTCACCGACATAAGCTTTGATTTTTCCTTCAAAATCATCTGAAGATAGGCGGAAATAAGTGAGCGGGCCGGATTTCATTCGACCATTAATGGCGCCGCAAGTATTTTCGCAACCAACCGTTGTACCGATAATATCTGCTGTGGTCATAAAAGGATCTTTTAATTCATCAGTGGCATAATTTCCGCAATGGAACATAACGCATTTATCACGCTCGTCGCCAAAATTGTTATTCCAATCGGCAATGGAGGCTGGTTTAAGTGAGGCAAGAGAAAGAGCGTACATTGATAATGACCCCATTACATCCACCTCGCAGGCACTTGGTAATAATTGCCCTGACATTACACTCATGATGGAACAAACGTTAATACCTAAGGTATTTTGTAGCGACGTCCAGCATTGAATGGCGGTCATATCAATGTCGTTTTCGATAATCCAGTGGCTAATTACGGTAAATAGTTTCGCCATCATAAGTAATTTATCTTCAGGAACCCTTGAGGTATCTGCATTGCGTTTAAGCTGCTCTAATTTTTCGGCAATGCGGATATCGTCATCTTTTAAGCTGTTTACAGCGGCAAAGATTTCTGACAGATCAATGGTTTCAACCGAAACGCCTAATCGCTCCAATAATTTTTCGCTATAACGCACAGTATTAAAACTTGTCGGTCTTGCGCCGATTGCACCGATACGCGCGCCTTTAATACCGTTAACTACGCGACAGACTGCTTCAAAATTGACAAGATCTTGCTTAAATATATCGCTTTTGATGGCACAAACATGTTGTGTCGTGAGTGAAAAGGGAATGCCGTATTGGCGTAGATTATTACAAAGTGAAATTTTTCCACAGAAACTATCCCGACGAGTGGCCAATCCCATTTTATTTAATTCGTCTTCTTGAGCCTGAATTAAGACAGGCACATTGACACCTGATAAACGAATGGCTTCTGCTACGGCTTTTTCATCACCGAAGTTGGGTAACAATACGACAATACCGTGAATTTCATCTCGATGCTCTCTGAGCATTTCGGCAGCAATTTTTGCATCCTGATAGGTTTCAATACCACCATAATTTGTTTGTTGTTCAGTCAACATAATTGTGTTGATATTCAGTTCACTAAATACTTCTTGTGCTTCTTTCCGCGCATCTCCAACTAAATAACTTGGAAAGAAACCGCGATTGCCGATGAGTACGGCAAAGGTGAGTTGTTTTAATGGTCTTCTCATTTTAATCACTCCGTTTTGTTAGGCTTGAAATCTGGCGCGTTTAACCGCTTGTTGCCAATTAAGATAATTTTGTTGAATAGCGTTATTATTCGGATTAGGCACAATGATGGTTGTTTCTCTCGGCAACGCAGATAATTGCGCATAACTTTCCCACCAGTTAAGTGCTTTGCCTGCCAAGTAAGCAGCGCCTAATGCCGAAACTTCAGCGATTTGGCTGCATATGATCGTACGTTGTAATATGTCTGCTTGAAGTTGCATTAACCATAAGTTTTTTGTCGGCCCGCCATCAACAGATAGCGTTTCTAATTTTTTGTCTAATGTGTTTTCCATTGCAAAGAATAAATCAGCAACTTGATAACCAATAGACTCCATTGCAGCTCTGGCTAGAATTTGTGGTGTGGCGGCATCAGTTAATCCGCAGATCATTCCACGTGCTTTGACATCCCAATATGGTGCACCTAAACCGGCTAAGGCGGGTACAAAATAAACACCGTTGGTATCTGCAACGGACTGGGCCCATAGACTCAATTGATTAATGTCGGTGACACCTAATAATTGACTCATAAATCCTAATGCAGATCCGGTATGAGTAATGTTACCTTCTAGGGCTAAACTCAGTTGTCCATCATGCCAAGCCACTGTTGTTCCAACACCTAAATTTTGTTTCGGAAAAACAGCTGTTTTTGTCATTAATGAACTCCCTGTTCCGTAGGTGGCTTTGACAATACTGTCATTAAACCCACCTTGCCCGTAAAGTGCGGCGGAAGAATCACCGATTTGCGATAGAATCGGAATACCGTTCGGCAAACCGTCGCAGTTTAATGTTTCCCCACGATATTGAGCGGAAGAAATGATTTCCGGTAAGCATTGCTCAGGGATTTGAAATAATGCCAGCAATTCATCATCCCATTTAGCTTGATGAATATTAAAGAGTTGATATCTTGAAGCATTGGAATAATCTGTAACAAATGATTTTCCGTTAGTCAGTTGCCAAACCAGCCAAGTATCAATTGTACCGACACAAATTTCGCGTTGTGCCGCTCTTTGGAAACCGTTATCAATAGCACCCAATAACCAATTAATTTTAGAGGCCGGATAAAGCGGGTCTAATACCATTCCGCTTAATTGCTGAATTTTATAAGCATCAGGTCGGTCAGCAATTTCTGCACAGAGCGGTTCGGAACGTCGGCATTGCCAACTGATTACCGGCGAAAGCGGTTTACCCGATTTTCTTTCCCAAGCTAACACGGATTCCCGTTGGTTACTGATTGCAATCCCTTTTAAATCATCAATATTTAAAAATTCTAGGCAAATTCTGACCGCACTTTGCGTGGCATGCCAAATTGCCATAGGATCTTGTTCCGCCCAACCGGCTTTAGGGTGAGTAAGCGTTAAGGGTATGCTACCTTTTGATAAAATATTACCTTCAATATCAACCGCAATTGCTTTGGCATTAGTTGTACCTTCATCAATGGCAATAATAAACGGTGTACGCATAACCTGCCCCTTATTTCACTAAGTCGATCACAAGGTTGACAATACTTTGAGCATCGAAGCCGTGATGTTTTCGCATGGCTTTACGATCTGCCGCTAATGCATAACCAGCATCAGGAATGCCCAGACGTTTCAAGCTAATAGCAGCGCCTTGTTCTGCAATGACTTCAGCAACTAAGCTACCTAATCCGCCATTGATATTATGCTCTTCCACAGTAATGACGTGGCTTGCCTGTTTTAAGGCATCAAATAACGCTGTAGTATCGCAAGGGCGGATTGACGGCACATTAATTAAGGTGACATGAATGCCGTTTTCTGCCAATAATTCTGAAGCGGTGACGATTTCATGTACGGTAGAACCCATCGCAACAAGGGCAACGTTGTTACCTCTTTTTAATACATCGATTTTACCCGGTTCAAATTTATAATCCGACGTATGTATTTCCGGTAATTCTTTACCGTCTAAACGGATATAAACTGGCCCCACATGATTGATCGCATAATCAATAATTTGTCGACATTCATTTGGGCTGGATGGTGCATAAATTTCAATGTTGCCGAAACCGCGCATAATGCTAATGTCATCAATACTATGATGGGTACTTGCCAACGGTCCGTAACTGGCTCCGGAATTTAATCCGAATAATTTCACATTGGTGTTGTTATAACAAATATCCACTTTTACCTGTTCATTCGCACGCGCAACAAGGAATGGTGCGGCGTTACAAGTTACGGCAACTTTCCCCCCTAAGGCCAAGCCTGCCGCACAGCCAACAAGCGTTTGTTCGGCAATCCCTACATTTACCAAACGATCCGGAAAGGCTTTGATAAAGGGGGCAATTTTTGCTGTGGACGTTGAATCGGCTACTACAGGTACTAAATCAACGCCGTTTTCGACCGCACTTATAAAACGTTCCACCATAATATTTGTTAAATGTTCTGCGTTACTCATCTTTTAACTCCTCTAATGCCAATTCGACTTCTTCGCCTTTTGGTACACGGTGATGCCATTCCGGTTTCCCTGCAATAAATGAAATACCGGCTCCTTTTGTGGTGTGAGCAATAACTACGTTAGGTTTACCATTAGCTTTTAATCCTTCTAATGTGTCAACTACAGATTGAATATTATTGCCGTTGCATTCGTGTACTTCCATTCCGAATGCTTTCCATTTTTCATCAAGAGGATCCGTATTTAAAATATCTTTGGTAAAACCAGCTAATTGAAGTTTATTTTTATCATTAATAATAATGAGATTATCCAGTTTATATTGTGCAGCCACCATTGCGGCTTCCCAGTTACTGCCTTCTGCGAGTTCGCCGTCACCGGTTAATACGTAAATTTTACGTTTGCTGCCAGATTTTTTGGCAGCCAGCGCTAAACCTACTGCCACAGGTAAGCCGTGCCCAAGCGCACCGGTATTAAGTTCTACACCCGGTGTTTTATGCTTTACAGGATGACCCGGTAATTTAGAATCGGCGTGCTGATAGGTTGGCAGCCAATCTTCAGGAATGTAGCCTGCTTCTGCTAAACAGCAGTAATAGCCACCGGCGGCGTGCCCTTTCGATTGAATATAAATATCTCGCTCAGGATCGTCTAATCTATCAGGAGCACAATTGAGAATACGGAAATACAGTGCAGTAACCAGCTCAACTTGTGATAAGTCTGCCCCTGTGTGTCCGCCAGCTGGACTATTAGCATTTAATACAACGATTTTGCGACGAATGGCCTTTGCTTTTTGTTCAAGTTCGTCATAAGACAAATTATAGGGATTCATTTTTACCTCCATTATGTATTCATGTATGAATATATATTCAAAGCATTTAAAAAAATTTAGGATTTTTGCGATGCAACAGCAGCTTTATACTGCAATTTGTTCTGCATTTGGTCGATGATAACCGCGACAATAATCACAATACCTTTGATTACCATTTGCCAGAATTCACTCACACCCATCATAACCAAACCGTCTGCGAGAATACCGATAACAAACGCACCAATTAATGTCCCGCCAATCGTACCTCGCCCACCGGCAAGTGAAGTACCGCCTAAAACCACTGCTGCAATGGCATTCATTTCAAAAGCATTACCTGTCGCAGGGTGGCTGGCAACGAGTTGAGATGTGACAACAATGCCGGCAAGCGCTGCACACAAGCCTGAAATAACATAAACCCAAATTTTTACATTATTGACTTTGATACCGGATAATTCAGCAGCACGTTCGTTATCACCAATCGCATAAACATGACGGCCGAAGGGTAATTTTTTTGCTGTATAAGCGATAACCGCGGCAACGATAAACATCAGCCAAATAGAATAGGGTATGCCGAAAAAGCTACCAGCACCAATCACTTCAAAGCCTGTATTACCTAATTGTGGATTACCGGATAAACCAGGGAATGTTTCACCATTGGAAGTAAGCATGGCAGCGCCACGAATAATGTACATCGTGCCTAAAGTACAAATAAACGGGGCAACGTTATAGCGGGTAATAATCCAACCGTTCACCGCACCGATAGCACAACCAAGTAACAGAACTAATGGCACAACCACCCAAACACTTGGAAATATTGCAATACCGAACATCGGTAACACAATCCCTTGCGAAATCAAATATCCCGCTACCATTCCGCATAACCCTAGCGTTGCACCGATGGATAGATCAATGCCTGCGGTAATAATGACAAAGGTAATCCCTAGTGCAAGTAATGCATTGATAGATATATGTTTAATCATGATAATCACACTTGATGGATTTAAAAAACCGTCAACAGTGATTGTGAAAAAAGCTAAGATAACAAAAAGCGCAATGAATGTTCTCAGCTTCAAAATTAGTAACATTATGTTGCTGGATGACGTTGCTTTTGACATAACACACCTCATTAATCTTTATTATTGAAATCCTTTGGCGCTTGCCAGTACTAGGCTAGCTTCATCGGTTTCACTCCGTAATACATCTGCAGTTAATTTTCCGTTAGACATAACTAAAATTCGGTCGGAAACTGCCATAATTTCTTTTAAGTCTGAAGTAGAAAATAAGATACCGATACCTTCTTGAGATAATTTCACCATCATTTCAAATACATCAGCTTTTGCACCGATATCAATCCCTCGAGTTGGCTCATCTAACAGCAGTACTTTCGGTTCAGTTAATAAGGAGCGACCAATAACAACTTTTTGTTGATTACCCCCACTGAGTGCTTGAATTTCCACTTCCGGTGATGACACTTTGATGGAAAGCTCTTTGATCGTAGAGTTAATGGCTTGTTGTTCTTCCTCATCAGAAATCACTACACTTTTTTTCAGTCGTTTCCATAAACTCGACATGGTGAGATTATTGCCGACAGAAGTAACAGGAAATATGCCCGATCTTTTTCGATCTTCGGGGACTAAACCAATTCCCATTTTGATTCGGTTAGTGGTAGAGGTATTGCTGTTAATAATAATGCCGTTTAACGAAAACCGGCCGGCATATTCCGCTTTACCTAACAAACACTCAAATAATTCAGTACGGCCAGCCCCCATTAAACCGTAGATACCGACAATTTCGCCAGCCTTAAGGGAAAATGACACATCATTTACCACTTTATTTTCAGATTCATTGATACAAGTGATGTGTTCAGCCTCAAGGATTTTTGCTCCGAAAGTCCGATTTTCAGGTAAGAAATCCGTTATTGGATCACTTCCTAACATTTCTCGCACAATCCAAGGCACATCAATATCTTTTACTGCCGCTTCAGATTGAAATTTACCATCGCGTAAGATGGTGATATAAGTACCAATTTCCATCAATTCTTCAAGACGGTGCGAAATATAAATAATTGATACGCCCTGAGCAGTTAATTCACGAATCACATCAAACAAAATCTGTACTTCGGTTTTGCTTAATGCAGAGGTTGGTTCATCTAAAATTAAAATATCAATTTTTCCGGCTAATGCTTTCGCAATTTCAACTAACTGCTTTTGACCGACTTTTAAATTAGATACGATTTCATTGGGATCAATCTGTTGTTTTAAACGAGCGAGTAACTCTTTTGTTAAGTCATATTGTGTTTGCGTATTGATCGGTGATAATCCGGATTGAATTTCTCGACCAAGAAATATATTTTCAGATACCGTTAAATTTTCAGAAAGATTTAATTCTTGATGAACCATACCGATGCCATGTTCGGCAGCACTTCTCGTACTATCAATCACAATTTTTTTATTATTAATATAGAGCTTGCCTTCAGTGGGCTGCTGAACACCGGCAAGAATCTTCATCAATGTTGATTTACCGGCTCCGTTTTCCCCGATAATCACATTCACTGCGCCGCGATACACGTTATAGCTGACATTATCCAGTGCTTTGGTACCCGGAAATACCATTGAGATATTTTCAGCACGCATGATCACATCTTTATGTTCAATGGACATAATCGCTACCTCTCGTTAATCATTAACGGTACTGCATCTTGAATTTGACCGTTCTTAACCGTAAGTGCGGTCAAGATTTCGACATTTTTTCCTTGCCAAGTGCCATCTGGTTTTGTTATTCCGCCAATGGCTTTTTTATTCAGCTCTTTAGATAAGCGAGCAAATTGAATTTGATTTTTAAATTGGTCAAATCGAATTATTGAGTTGGCATCACGAATAGCATTACCGCGTACAATATTCCCCGCTTGAATCACAATAATTTGATCATCGACTTTTAAAGAAATATTTTGTTTATCATCAACTTGTTCTATAGTACCGACTAAATTAATGAAGTAACTTTGATCATTGGCTAAATTATCACTGAGTTTGGTCGTAGTATTTTGGGCTTCTTGGAATACATCATTCCAAATTTTATCCGCAATTGCTTTCGGTTCCATATTACTCAATGCTGCTTTTTCTTCTTCCGTCATCGGAATGATCGGTTTCCCCGCGCTGTCTAAATCAACCACTTCACAAGCAGATAATGCGGAAAGGGCAAAGACTAACAGAAAACCGGTTTTAAAATTTTTCCAATTCAACATATTTCGCTCCTTAATTGGGACATTTCCCGACAGAAATATCCCAATTTGTCACAACTCGGGATTATTTGCTAAGCGCAAAGTTATTTAATTTTTTCGCATTACTGCTATCAATTAAAATACAATCCATTAATTGTTTCTCATCTTTGCCAGTTGAACCGGTTCTGATGTAAGCATCGGCTTGAATAACAGCTTCTTGCGCTTGATCCCAAGCCGGTTGTAAAACTGTTGCTTTGATATTACCGTTTGCAATAATAGAATCACGAACATAGTTACTGCCATCAAATCCCACCACAATAACATCTGTACGGCCGGCCGCTTTCAATGCCGCTTCCGCACCGAGCGCCATGGTATCATTGCCGGAAATCACACCTTTAATATTCGGGTGAGCTTGTAATAAGGATTCCATACGAGTGAAGCCTTCAGTTTGGCTCCAGTTTGCGGTTTGTTGGGCCACCATTTTCATATTCGGATAATCATCAATAATATCGTGGAAACCTTGAGAACGAACGGAAGCATTGGTATCAGACTCACGACCTAATAACTCAACATAAAGCCCTTCCTCTCCCATTAACTCCACAAATTTTTGGCCTGCTAATTGGGCACCTTGATAGTTATTTGAAACAATTTGTGAAATGGCAACGCCTGTTTTATTAATTTCTCTATCAATTAAAAATGCAGGCACACCAGCAGCTTTAGCTTTTTCTAGCGCGCCAATCGTGACATCTGAACCTGCATTATCCAAGATGATCGCTTTTGCTTTACGGGCAACTGCTGTGGCAATCAGCTGATCTTGTTTATTTGGATCATCATCGTGTGAGGCGACGAGAGTGGTATAACCTAATTCCTCCGCTTTCTGCTTTGCGCCATCGGCCTCCGCTTTAAAGAAAGGGTTATCGTGTGAAGGGGTGATAATTGCAATTAACCCATTGTTTGCAAAAGCAAAACTGGATACAGCTAACGATAATGCAACTACAGTTGATTTTAAGAATTTACGCTTCATTTTGAACTCCTTGAATATTTATTCAATAGTGTTTATATATTCAAAGGTAATTTAAAATACAAAAAAACATCTGTCCAATAAAAGATCTTAAAAATTAGATATGGATCACAAAATTTAGAATGGCTGAAAATTTAGTCAATGTAGGAAAAAGAAAATAAACTTCTTGATTTGTTGATAAACTTGATGAAATAGGAGCATAGATAATACGCTCCTCAAGAAAATAGAATGGCATTTCTAGCGGTAGAAATGGTTTAGAATGCTAATATATTAAAATTACAGCAACAATTTGGCGGTTTCTCGATCAATCACGAGGACATTAATATATTGACCTATAAGTGCGGCTTTAATTGCGTGAATTTTTTCTCGTCCACCCGCTAATGCAACCACTCTAGGACATTTTTTAATTAACTCTAGCCCCATGCCAATAATAGGATCTTCTTGTTCTGATAATACTGGTTTACCTTGTTGATCAAAATAGTGTAAGCAAATATCACCTACAGCACCTTTTTGCGCAAGCACGTGTAGCATGTCTTTTTTATAATAAAGTCCGGAGTTCTTCAATAGCTCAGAAGGCTCTAGCATACCAATACCTACCAATGCTACATCAACTTGTTCAAACATATTAACAACTTGAGAAACTTCATTCATATCAAGTAGTTGTTCTTTATATTCTATATTTCCTATATTGCCATTGAGACTTTGAGAAGGTAGAAGATAAGCAGAACAATTTAACTTTTTGGCCAGTTCATAGGTTAATAAATTTGCTTGTACATTCCCGTTAACTCCCACACCACCTAATAATTGTACAACGCCTTTTGCTTTAACTTGAAATTGTGGCATATGATCTACCATGCGTTGAATGGTTCCACTCCAAGCAGAAACTCCTACCAGTTCATTTGATTGTAGAGCAACTTGTAAATAATATGCAGCAGTTGTGCCAATTGCTGTTTTTAAGCGGTCTTCATCGGTATCATCAACATCAATAACCATAACTAAATCTAGGTTAAATTTTTTTTGTAATTGTTGCTCTAGATCGAGATAAATACCTGCGGGAGGGATAATACTGATTTTAACAATACCTTCCGCAATACATTTAGTTAATGAGCGTGAAACAAAAGGTTGTGACAGATTTAAACGTTTCGCTATTTCAGACTGCTTTAAATTATCTTCATAGTATAAAGTCGCAATTTGCGCTAATAATCTCTTTTCATTAGTGAGAGTGAATGACATAGCCTGATTCCATAGTTTTTTATGATTTTTTATTCTAGTCTATCCAGTTCGCTTTGTGAACAATGTTTTCTTGTTCCTATAAAAAAGCACAGCTTGCACTGTGCTTAAGGATTTAATCTACACACTTAAAGATTATATTTTTTACGGTAGGTAATTAAATCTTCAATTGTCATAATTGCGTAGTTTTTTTCTTTTACGAATTCTACTAATTCTGGTGTTCTTGACATTGAACCGTCATCATTGGTTAATTCACAGATTACGCCTGCGGATTTATAACCGGCTAATTTAGCCAAATCAACGGCGGCTTCTGTGTGTCCGTTGCGGGCGAGTACGCCGCCATTTGCCGCTTTTAATGGAAAAATATGACCAGGTCTATGTAAATCGCTTGGTTTTGCGCCATCTTTAATTGCTGCGCGGATCGTTGTGACGCGATCTGTTGCGGATACGCCAGTAGATACGCCTTCAGCGGCTTCGATTGTGATGGTAAAAGCGGTTTTATTTACGCTAGTATTTTCTTGTACCATTGGAGGTAAATCTAATTGTTTACATAATTCTTCTGTAATACATAAACATACGATGCCACTACCATAACGAATGAGTACGGCCATTTGTTCTGGGGTAATGGTTTCTGCGGGGAAGATGAGATCGCCTTCATTTTCGCGATTTTCATCATCTAATACTAATACGCCGTTGCCTTGTTTAAAGGCTTCGATTGCGTTTTTTACACGGGTTTCGGCATCGCCGAATTGAGCAAGTAATGACTGATTCATTGTAAATTTCCTTTAAGTTATGCTTAATTTAATGAATCAGGGTTGATGGAAGGGTTATTTGTTGCAATATAGCAAATAACAAAAAGCAGATTTTAGGTATCCATTTCTAGACTATTTTGTTTTGTCGATGACGATTTTTGTTCTGATGAACTGAAAAACGACACGACAATATTAAGTAGATTCAGATAGTCTACACTTTAACGCTTAAAACCTGTTTTATTCTCTTTCATCCAGACTATACTGTCGGCTTTGGATTTTCACCAAATCTGCTTGTCATTAACCTAAGATAAATTTGTCTTAAGGTTAACCGCTCGTGGGCTTACGCGGATGCGTTTACCACCGGTTGGGAATTTCACCCCGCCCTGAGAATGCTCGGCCATTATAACGCTAAACTTTCTTGAACAACAACCCTAAAGTGCGGTGAGATTTTACAAAGTTTTTCGTTGGGATTGATTTGCTTATCTATCTATTTGCTCTACAATGAGGATTATTATTCAGAAATGGGGTATTTATGCTAAATCCAAACAAAATAGAGCAGATTATGCAACAAATTCAAAATGTGTTGCCACAGGGACTTAAATCATTAGGACAAGATGCAGAAGAGAAGGTGAAGCAGGTGTTGCAATCTCAACTTTCTAAGTTAGATTTAGTCACTCGTGAGGAGTTTGATGTGCAAACGCAAGTGCTTATGCGAACTCGTGAGAAATTAACGGCGTTAGAAAAACAAGTGGATGCATTGTTAATGCAACAAGAAGAAAAAAATTCAGGAATTTGACCGCACTTTTTTAATCTTTATGCACCATTAGGAAATCAATATGACAAATTTTTCTTATTTACAACAAAAGCGTAAGCAATTGAATTTGCGTGTCAGTGATGTTTGTGAACAAGCAAATGTCACACGAGCTTATTTTAATCAATTGGTCAGTGGCAAAATTAAAAATCCAAGTGCAGCAAAATTAAGTGCGTTGCATAAAGTATTGCAAATTCATGAGCAGGCAGATAAGAAAATAGGGGTCATTTTCGGGAAGTTTTATCCTGTGCATACGGGTCATATTAATATGATTTATGAAGCCTTTAGTAAGGTGGATGAAGTGCATGTTGTGGTGTGTACAGATTCTGAGCGAGATTTGAAGCTGTTCTATGATAGTAAGATGAAGCGTATGCCTACGCCTCAAGACCGTTTACGTTGGATGCAGCAAATTTTTAAATATCAAAAGAATCAAATTTTTATTCATCATTTAATTGAAGATGGTATTCCGAGCTATCCAAATGGCTGGCAGGGCTGGTCTGATCGGGTGAAAGCTTTGCTTGCGGAAAAAAATATTCAACCTAGTGTTGTGTTTAGTAGTGAGGTTCAGGATAAAGCCCCTTATGAAAAATATTTGAATCTTGATGTGGTACTTGTTGATCCTGAGCGACATTTTTTTAATGTGTCAGCGACAAAAATTCGTAATAATCCATTTCATTATTGGAAATTTATTCCTAAAGAAGTGCGGCCATTTTTTGCGAAAACTATTGCCATTTTGGGTGGGGAGAGTAGTGGTAAAAGTGTGTTGGTTAATAAACTTGCTACGGTGTTTAATACGACCTCTGCATGGGAATATGGGCGAGAATTTGTCTTTGAGAAGCTTGGGGGTGATGAACAGGCGATGCAATATTCCGATTATCCGCAGATGGCGCTAGGGCATCAACGATATATTGATTATGCGGTTCGTCATGCTCATAAAGTGGCTATCATTGATACGGATTTTATTACCACTCAGGCTTTTTGTATTCAATATGAAGGGAAGGCGCATCCGTTTTTAGATTCTATGATTAAGGAATACCCTTTTGATATTACAATTTTATTAAATAATAATACGAAGTGGGTTGATGATGGTTTGCGTAGTTTGGGTGATAATAAGCAGCGAATGCGTTTCCAACAATTACTCAAAAAATTATTAGATAAGTATAAAGTGCCTTATATTGAGATTGAATCGCCAAGCTATTTAGAACGCTATAATCAAGCAAAAGCTATCGTGGAAAAAGTGTTGAACGATGAGGAAATTGAAAGTTATTTCTCTGATAATCAATCCAGTATAGGAAGCGAGGAGTAATATGCTTTTATTTGCAGGGGATCCACATGGTGATTTTGAACATCTTTATCCGTTTTTAAAAAATGGTGAAGATATTTCTCTGATTATTTTAGGTGATCTGCAATTAACTTCGCCCAATGAGCTTGAGCAGCTTGCAATATGGAGTGATCTTTGGTTTATTCATGGCAATCATGATAGTAAAACGGTTGCTGCTTTTGAAAGCTTATGGGGATCCCAGTGGAAAACGCGCAATTTACATAATCAAGTTGTGAGTATTCAAGGGAGGCGCGTTGCTGGATTAGGTGGGGTATTTCGCGGGCAAGTTTGGATGCCGCCGAATAAGCCACTGTTTTTTGATCCGATTCATTATTGCCAGTATTGCTCTGCGGATAATTTGTGGCGTGGAGGTATACCATTACGTCATAGAACGTCTATTTTTCCATCAGACATTGAAATATTAGAAACGGAATCTGCGGATATTCTTATTTGTCATGAAGCCCCTAAACCTCATCCTTCGGGGTTTGAGGTGATTAATGAGCTTGCAAGAAAAATGGGGGTTAAGCAACTTTATCATGGGCATCACCATGAAAACTTTGATTATCGTCATTTGCATAATGAAGCATATCAGATTATCAATGTGGGGTTTCGTAGTGTATGTGATGAACAAGGTAATTATCTTTATATCGGGATAGATGATAGGTAGGGTTCTTGATGGCTCCCCTGATTTTAGGCAGGGGAGAGGAGAGGTTATAGATAAGTTGTTAATACATTGGCAATGCCGTCTTCGTTATTACTGAGGGTAATAATTTTGGCGGTTTTTTTAGCTTCTTCTTCAGCATTCCCCATCGCGACACCAAGTCCAACAGCTTTTAACATGCTAATATCATTATGATTATCACCAAAAGCAATCACGTCTTCTGGGCTGACACCCCATTGATTTAAGAGTTCTAATAAACGTTTACCTTTGGTATTGCCATTATTGGAGATATCAACTCGATCGATCCATGACCATTCACAGCTAAATTCTTCAGGTGAAAGCTCGCTAACGGCTTGATTCATGGTGTCTTTATCTGGATGGCTGATAACGAATTTCCAGATGGTTTCTTGTCCTTTTAATAGTTCATGGAAATTATGTACTTCTCTGATTTGAGGGCGAACGTGTTCAGGGCAACTTTGGACCCATTGGGCAAATTTTTGCATATGTGCATTGAGAGAGGAATAATTCATATGATCGCGTGAATACATCAGCAGATGTAAACCATATTTTTCAGCCACTTCAATAATTTTATAGGCTTGTTCAGCGCTCAGAGGATTGGCTAATGGTGTGGTATCATTTTGCACATCATAAAGATAAGTACCGTTACAACAAATGATAGGGGTATCTAAGTTAAGTTCGTAGTGGTAGGGTTTTGCTGCGGTATGGTGGCGACCGGTGACAAAAACAATTTTAAGGCCTTGTTTGATGGCTTCTGCAATGGCTTGTTTGCTAGATGCTAAAATTTGTCCTTGACTGTTTAGTAGGGTGCCATCAAGATCGAAAGCAATCACTTTATATGTCATAAAATCCTCTTCATTGATTAAAAAATAATAGGATTTAGTATAAGGTTTTTAAGACTAAAATGAAAATAAAATGTCGATTGTGCTTTTGGGTTTCGTGACGGAATATGCACATTGAGAGAGGGCGTAGAGTATACGCCCGAATTTTTCGAAGTTGTTCACAATTTGAATTATTGCAAACCTTTATTACTCATTTGGGAATAAGAAAGGATTGATTGCGCTACGAGAGAGATCTTTAGCTTCCATTTCTGCATCTAAAAAGAGACTTGCGAGATCATCAGCAACCGCTTCTACATGAGGATCACGTTCCTGATATAAGATTTTCACATAGCTGCCGCAGCTGCCACAACTTTCTGCTTTTACTGGTGCGAGTTCTTGATCCAATGACCAGTAGTTTAAATCACGGCTTTCGCCACAATTACTACATTTGCTACGCACTAAATTCCATTCACTTTCGCATAAGGAGCAGTGTAAATAGCGTAATCCTTGTGATGTGCCGAAATGCACAACGCTAGAGGTTGGTGCAGAGCGACAAACAGGACACATATGCAGATCATCGCCGGTTTCAGCATTTGCGTTATGTGGAATTTGTTGTGCTAATTGTACCCAATATAATGAAAGGGCAGCCCAAATAAAGATTGCGCGATCGGCAGGTACTTGCGAATAGTTTGCTGCAAGTAGGTTGTCTGCTAATGTTTCGAGTTCACTATGGCTTGCTTTTTCTAGCCATTCAATCGCTTCAAATGCTTTAGGATTATCTTGTGTGTTTTTGATCTCGGCTAAAAGTGCGGTCAAAAATTCACGCCAAATTGGTGAGCGTTTCCACGTTTTATAATCTAAAGGATATTCTGATGGAAGATTATCTTTTGAGATAGTATCTTTGGCTAAGGGCTGAGTTTCTAGCACTTTAAGTTGTGCATCAACTAGCGTTGAAGCAAATAAAAGATAATCTGCAAAAGGGCTGGTTTCTGCTAATTTTTTTAAACGTTCAGCGCGACGTTGATATAGGTTTTTGGGATTCGCAAAAAGTAACGGGGGGGTATAAAACTCCCCCGCTTTTTTTACGATTTCACCTTCAGGTAAAATACGAATACTCATTAGTGATGTTTTTCCTTTTCAGCTTCTTCAGCAATCACTTCTTTTTTCAAGTCAGGTAAAACTTCCTCACGGAACCAACGAGGGTGATGTTTTTTCGCCCAACGCACGGTTACCCAACCTTCAACCATACCTCGAATAGAACCTTTTACCCAGAATGCCATATAAATATGTACCATAATACCGGTAAATAATAGGAAAGCACTCACTGAGTGTAATAAGATTGCAATTCGAATTACTGGAATTGGGAAATTATGGGAGAAATACTGACGCCACATAATAATACCAGTAATCAGTAGGGTGAACATCGCAAGGATTAATGTCCAGAACAAGAGTTTTTGTCCAAGATTATATTTACCATTGTCCGCAACGGCATGTTCATTTCCTTTGAGGACTTCCTTGATATTTTTTAACCAAACCCAGTCATTTTTGTCTGGAATGTTATGTTTCCAATAAATTAAGCTGAGGTTGATAAATGCGACGAACATGACCAATCCTGTAAACGGATGAACAAAACGCGCAATTTGTGGCGTACCAAGAATTTCGGTAAGCCAAGCAAAATCAGGGAAGAAAAATGCTAAGCCAGATAGACCCGTCATGAAAAAGCAGATGACTAATAGCCAGTGACTTAAACGTGCAGGCACTTTGTGGCGTACGATTTTACGATCGTTGCTGATCTTGATCTTACTCATGTTTGCCTCCGTTTGTTGGCTCATCAATGTCATAATATTCATCATTTGGATCTTCGTGAGGCAACTCTTCTGTATTTGGACCAATGCCAACATAGTGGGCAACTTCGCTGAGGAGTAAGCCACCCATTGCAACTGCGGCAACTGGTTTTAATACGTCTTTCCAAAGAGTTACGCTGACATCAATCTTCGGATCTTTTGGTAAGCCTGAATAGAGTTCTGGCTTGTCGGCATGATGTAACACGTAGATAACGTGTGTCCCGCCAACACCTTCAGGATCGTAGATACCCGCATTTTCATAACCACGCGTTTTAAGCTCAGCGACACGTTCTTCACCATACTTAAGCATTTCTTCTTTGCTACCAAAACGGATTGCGCCTGTTGGACAGGTTTTCACACAAGCCGGTTCTTGACCAACGGTAACGCGGTCAACACAAAGAGTACATTTATAAACACGGTTATCTTCCGGATTCATACGCGGAATATTGAACGGACAACCCGCAATACAGTAACCACAGCCAATACATTTGTCTGATTGGAAGTCTACAATACCGTTTGCATATTGAATAATCGCACCTGGCGCTGGACAGGCTTTTAAACAACCCGGTTCAGTACAGTGCATACAACCGTCTTTACGGATTAACCATTCTAAACGATCATTTTCTTCCACTTCGTTGAATTTCATGACTGTCCATGCTTTTGCATTTAAGTCGCGTGGGTTGTCATAAACCCCCACGCAAGTTTCAGGCTCAGCACGAATATCATTCCATTCAGAACAACCAACTTGGCAGCCTTTACAGCCGATACAAGTTGTGACATCAATTAGCTTTGTGACTTCAATTTGGTAATCGCGTGCATGTGGTGCAGGCGTCAATGATGAAGTCGCAGAGGCTTTAATGATGTTTTGAGATTGAACACTTCCCATAATTATGCCCCCACTTTCTCAATATTGACTAACATACATTTCGATTCTGGTGTTTGTGTATTCGCATCACCGGCACGAACACATAAGTTGTTGGCAAAGTAACCTTTTTTGTCAACACCTGTAATTCCCCAGTGAATTGGTACACCAATAGTATGGACTGTTTTACCATCAACCTGTAATGCGCGAATACGTTTTGTTACCACTGCAACGGCTTTTACAAAGCCACGTTTCGAACTTACTTTTACATAATCTCCGTTTTTGATGCCTTTTTCTGCAGCGAGGGCATCACCTACTTCGACGAATTGTTCAGGTTGTGCGATTACGTTGAGCAAGGAATTTTTTGTCCAGTAATGGAAATGCTCTGTCAAACGATAAGTGGTTGCAACATAAGGGAATTCCTCTGATGTACCTAAATCTGCTTTATCGCTTGGTAAAATACGCGCCACTGGGTTTTGTATCACATTTGGATGCAGTGGGTTCGTATTAATTGGCGTTTCCATTGGCTCATAATGTTCTGGGAATGGACCGTCAACCATGCGTGCACGCACGAATAAACATCCGGTTCCTTCCGGCTGCATAATGAATGGTAATGTTGGGCTATTTGGTGGAGCTGTGCCAAAATCTGCAATATCGACATAGTTCCAGTTTTTGCCGTTCCATTTCACTAATTGACGTTTTGGATTCCATGGATTACCCGCTAAGTCAGCAGAAGCACGGTTATAAAGCACACGACGGTTCATTGGCCATGCGAATGCCCAACCTAAGGTATTACCAAGACCAGATGGATCTGAGTTGTCACGGTTTACCATTTGGTTACCTTTTTGTGTCCATTGACCCGCATAAATCCAACATGCGCCAGAAGTTGTACCATCATCACGCATTTGACCAAAGCCAGATAATAATTCACCTTTTTTCAAGACAACATTGCCATTCGCATCAACTAAGTCTTCTAATGCATAGCCATTGTTTTCTTTGGCGATTTCCTCTGCTTTTGGCTCAAGCGGATTAACGTAGTTCCAATTCATTGCTTTAAGTTGTTCAAGCAAAATTGGTTTTGCATTCGCATCATTTTCATATAAATGAATAAGCTCAGCACGAATTTCCGATAAAATATCGACGTCAGGTTTCGCTTCTCCAGGCGCATCAGCCGCTTTCCAGTGCCATTGTAACCAACGGCCAGAGTTAGCGATAGAGCCTTCTTCTTCGGCGAAACAAGTGGTTGGCAAACGGAAAACTTCTGTTTGAATATCTTCAGGTTTAACGTCATTATGATCACCAAAGTTTTGCCAGAATACTGATGTATCTGTAATCAATGGATCAAAAATCACTAAGTATTTTAATCGGCTTAATGCTTTGACGATTTTTCCTGAGTTCGGCCATGAAGCAACAGGGTTCATACCTTGACAGAAGAAACCATTGACTTTCCCGTCATACATTGCTTCAAGGAAACGGAATTTGTCAAATCCGCCTGTCGGCAATTTTGGTAAATAATCGTAACCGAAATCATTACCCGCATTGGCTTTATCTGTAAAGAAAGATTTCAGCATGCTGACCATGAATTTAGGTGTATTTTGCCAATAGTTTGTTTGATTTTGTAACAAGGTTTTTGGCGTAATACGATTTAGGAATCCATCTAGGTTTACATCCGTTTCTGTTGGTAATGGGATATAAGATGGCAACATATGTGGGAATAAACCCAAATCGGTAATACCTTGTACGTTTGAGTGACCACGTAATGCATTAACACCACCACCAGATACACCAATATTCCCTAACAATAATTGAATCATTGCCATTGAGCGAATATTTTGTGATCCCACTGTGTGTTGAGTCCAACCTAACGCATACATAAAGGTCGCTGCTTTATCTGGTGCAGCTGTCTTAGCAATTTCTTCACAGAATTTTAGGTGGTCTTTTTGTGGTGTTCCTGTGATACGTTCAACCATTTCTGGGGTGTAGCGTGCCACATGTGCTTTCAGTAAATTGATAACACAGCGTGGGTCTTGCATAGTCATATCACGTTTTGCAAATCCTTCTTCATCCACTTGATATGCCCAAGTAGAACGATCATATTTGCGTGTCGCTTCATCATACCCTGTGAACAATCCTTCGTTGAAATCAAAATCTTCATTCACTAAGAACGTTGCATTCGTATAATGTTTGACATATTCATGTTGAATTTTGTCATTATCTAATAGGTATTTGATCACGCCTAATAGGAATGCAATATCCGAACCTGGTCGAATAGGCATATAGATATCAGCCACTGCAGCTGAGCGGTTAAAACGTGGATCCACTACCATTAATTTAGCATTATTGCGAGTTTTAGCTTCCATTGCCCAACGGAAACCTACAGGGTGAGCTTCGGCTGCATTCCCCCCCATAATAATGACTAAATCGGAATTTTTAATATCAACCCAATGATTGGTCATCGCACCGCGACCAAATGTTGGAGCAAGACTTGCTACCGTTGGTCCGTGTCAGATAGTCGCTTGGTTGTCGGTATAAATCATACCGAGTGAGCGAACCCATTTTTGAGTAATTAATCCCGTTTCATTACTACAAGCAGAACCTGCAAGGAAACCTGCGGTCATCCAGCGGTTTACGGTTGTGCCTGCTTCATTTTTTTCAATGAAATTGGCATCACGGTCTGCTTTAATATGTTTTGCAATACGTTCAACCGCTTCATGCCATGAAATACGTTTCCATTCCTTAGAGCCTGGTTCACGCACTTCTGGATATTGAACACGGCGTGGGCTGTTAACATAATCTAGTGCGCCAGCACCTTTAGGACAAAGTGCGCCACGGCTTACTGGATGATCTGGGTCGCCCTCGATGTGGAATAACTTTCTTTTTACATTTTTTGCGCCAGAACCAATGCTATACATTAGCATGCCGCAACCTACTGCACAGTAAGTACACGTTTGACGCACTTCTGTGGTGTGCAATAATTTGTATTCACGAGGTGCTGCTAATGCGGCTGTTGGCGCTAAGCCTAAAACAGCAGCAGATGTCCCCGCCATACCACCTGCACAGATCTTGAAGAACTTCCTTCTAGTGACCTGCATAGATACTCCTTAACATTGAGTAGAATTGTTAGGTTAATAAAATTGAGAGTCGATATAGTGTGATATATCTCATTAGTATCATGGATTACTACAAAATAACACACTAAAAATCATTTTGTAGAATACCTACTTATTATACAATAATCTATAACTATTCATATTTAATTAAGGGAATTAATTTGACTTGGATCACAAAAAATAAAATTATTTTTTTCAAAAATTTAACAAAAATGGTACAAAATGATAATGATTTTTCTTTATCTGATTCCCCTTTGCAATATGAAGAAAGAGAAGAGAATTTGGCTGCAGAAGTTCCGGTGGCGTTAATTTATAATGGTATCGCACATACTGTTATGATGTGTTCTCCTCAGGATTTGGAGGATTTTGCTATGGGGTTCTCTTTGGCAGAAGGGATCATTGATAGCCCCTCAGATATTTATGGTATTGATGTAGAAGTAGTTTGTAACGGGATAGAAGTTCAGATTGAAATGTCCAGCCGCACTTTTGCTCGTCTGAAGGAGTATCGTCGGAGTATGGCTGGACGGACGGGATGTGGAATTTGTGGTACCGAGCAGCTTGAACAAGTGACAAAAAAATTACCTATTTTAGACCGCACTTTACAATTTGATTTAACGCAGTTAGATGGTTGTTTAGATAAATTAAACGATGCGCAGCGTTTGGGAAAACAAACCGGATCTACACATGCGGCCGCTTTTTTTGATCCTAAAGGGCAGTTATTAGCCATTCGTGAAGATGTTGGGCGACATGTTGCATTAGATAAATTGCTAGGTTGGCATGCGCTAAATAATAAACCTAAGGGATTTGTGGCGGTCACGAGTCGAGCGAGTTATGAAATGGTACAAAAAACAGTGGCCTGTGGAATAGAGATGCTCGCTGCGATTTCTGCTGGCACGGATCTTGCTGTTCGTATGGCGGAACAAAGCCAGTTAACCTTAATTGGTTTTGCTCGACCAGGCAGAGCAACGATATATAGCGGAAAAGAGCGGTTGGTTTTTGCATAAATCCCCCATAAAATCACCGCACTTTGCTTTATTTTAAGCGAAAGTGCGGTATGTTTTAATTATTTTTTCGGTAATCCTGTGTTTACATCAAGCCCCGCTTGGTCGGCCAGTTTTTGCATTAATTCTTTGCTTGGCTTTGGTGGAGAAGCCCCTTCATACCAACGTTGAAAGGCGATTTTACCGTCCCAAGCCGGCAGTTTAGCCGGCGGAAGGGGAACGATTTCGTCTAAGTCTGGGACTTTGGGGTTGAGGTAGTCGTGATCGGCGAGATAGCGTGCGATCATTTGATAGCGAATACCTCGTTCAGGATCGGGGGATAATGCTAAATAATCAACTTTATTATTTTTATCTATTTTTGATTTAAACGGCCGCATTAACTTTCTAGCAGAAAGCGCATTTCCATTTTTAGTACCTTGATGAAAACTGTTAACGGCTTCATTATATTTTTCCTCAAACTTATATTGGCTCCCCAACACTGCAGACGCTTGGCCAAAGCCTTGTATAGAGGCACAATGTAATAGTTTTTTATAGAGTTCTATTCTAAGTGTAAATGTTTCATCATCATCCAGGCTAGACAGTATCATAGCTAATTCATACTGTGCTTCTCTACTGCCTAAATCGGCAGCTTTTCTTAAATAAGCAAACCGTCCACCTTTTTCGGTTTTGACACCGTATCCATTAGTTAAATAATCGTATAA
>NZ_PHHA01000013.1 GCF_002795425.1 Conservatibacter flavescens | reverse complement strand
TTGGTCTGTGCTTCCCCGTTGGATTTGATTTTGTCCGGTGACAACGTTTAACTTTTTCCCCGTCCAAATACCCGCATTAATTTCCGCTTCACGGGCTAAAATATCTGTATAATCCACCCGGCTATTGTCCATGCCTTTGCCGCTTACTTTTACTTTTCCTTTTTCTACGCGGTAGCTGTCAATATCGCCTTGATGGATTTGGGGTTTTCCGGTGGTAATCGTGGCTCGGTCTGCATTGATAATCCCACAGCCGTCACAATGTAACCCGTTAGGGTTGGCGATAATCACTTCGGCTTTTTTCCCTGCCACTTCCACATAACCTTTCATCACACTCGGGTTATTCGACGTGACTTCATTTAAAATCACTTTGGCTTCCCCTCTGGCTAAATAAGGGTTGCCTTGCACAAGGCCGGCTTGTTGGGTTTGAGTGGCTTTGCGGCTGTTATTTAAAATGGCACCTTTTTCGGCCACGTTGAAATCATGGTATTTATTATGGGAAAGGCCTTTGTCATTTGGGGTTTGGATATTGACTTGAGGAAGGCCATTTGCGGTTTGGAGAACAATGGGCTGTTGGGATTTCGGGGCATTGGGGTCAGCTTTAATAATGAGGGTTTCGGCCAATGCGTTGGAAGAAAATGCCACAAATCCTAAGGCACAATATAAACTAAAAATTAAGGGTTTTAACACCGCACTTTGGTGTCCCAATCCTCCCGTTGATTCGCTGTGTGCTTTACCCGCCGATTTAGCTAATTCGGAGGTGACGACAAGGCGTTGTAAGGTGCGACTAAAGATAACGCGGAAGATTTGGTTGTTCATAGTTTTATCCTTTTATGCCCTAAAATTAAAAGCTTATACCGACATTAAATCCAGTAACAGTGTTTGATGTACGGAATCCCTCTGGTTTACGTAATGGACGGCCAATAAAAAAGTCATAATTGAAATATTTCCAGCCACCTCGTAACCCGATGGCAGTGCCCATGAGGTGATGTCCTAGTTGCATACCGTCGCTGTGTCCTGTCACGCGACCACCGTCTAGTGCAAGGTATAGCCATTGTCCTTTATGGGCGATATTCCAACTGAGATCATTACGCCATAACCAGCCACGTTCGCCAGAAAGTGTTAACTCGCCATCAAAACCACGTACGGTATAGCGTCCACCAATGCTCATTTTATCTTGCTGAATTAGTCGTGTTTTATTCCATTGCGCCGACCAACTGGTATTAAATATCAATGATTGTGAGCCGATAGAAAATGGTTGGGTAATATCAAGGCCTGCGGTAATAATTTTTGGTCGAGAGGTGCCTTCTCCCCACATTTCTTCATTTGCAGGCAATGCGCCACGCGCACCGGTACCGCGTTTATAGTTAGCGCGTAATTCTAAAGTTGTAGTGTTAAAGTATTCTTTATGGTTGAATCCTGCTTCCCAGCCAGACATGCGACGGCGTTGAACGCCAATTTCGCTATTATCTACATAGTTTTTTGAGTGTCGTGACCAAAAGCTACCGGAAAGCGTTGTTTTACGCGCAGAGTCACGATATAACATATAGGATAACGTCAATTTAGTATTTTGGGTTTGTCCAGCATAAAGATAATTGTTGTCAAAGGCGCCAAAGACTTCTTGATGATAACGGCTATCAGAGTAAAACGCGCTAAACTGCCAATAGCCAAATGGAATAGAGTAGTAAAGGGCGGTGCTTTTGCTGCCACGTGTACCATCTTCATCAGTATGTCGTTTTAAGCTATGGGTAAAACTGGCATAAAATAAGTCATTCGCTGAAAAAGGATTATCTAAAGATAAGGTTGCAGAACCTTGCCATTTACCTGTTGTTTTAGAACCTGAATCATCTAAGGAAAGATTTAAGCGAAAAGGAAATTGTTGTTGATAATGAATATTTAAATCGCTTTCTCCTAAAATGGCATCATCGCCGGTACTCGGTAAGATTTCAATATTGGCATCTGCAGTGGGGACGCGCTTTAAATTTTCTAAGGATTGTTCAATATCCCTCACATTCAATATTTTTCCTTTGGAAAAAGCTAATCCTGTCCAGCTATGTAAACGTGTAAAGCGAGGAACTGGGCTGCTGTCTGCAACGATAGTTCGGCCAACTATACCAGGAACGACTGTGAGAGAAAATACGCCTTGAGTAAGATCTTGCTCTTGTGCTAATACTCGGGTGGTGACATAGCCTTTTTCAATAATCTGATTTTGTACTTCTTTCATTAATACTCCCAATCCTTCGCCACCAAAGCAATGAGGTAACGTTAGATTGAGTTGTTTTATTGCGCGGGATAATGCCCATTGAAATTTGCTTTGTGTTGTGGTCTGTTGATCAGAATAATCAATTAATTGAATTTGGTGAATAGGGTAGCAAGGGGTTTCGTTTACAGGTAATAAGGAATGGCTAGCTGTGGGTTGCTCAAATCGTACATCAGCTTGGGGAATCAGTTGTTCTGCACGCTGTTCAATTTGTTGTTGGCTACGCTGTTGAGCTTGTGCATCTAATCGGTTGAGTTCAGGTTCTGCGGCAACGGCAATAGATATAGAGATAGCAAAAAATAAAATGCCTTTTACTGTTTTCATTATGTTAAATCCAAAAGAAAAAGAGAATTAAGAGAAATCATTTAATTAAAGAAGTGTAATGTAATTAAAGAAAAAAATAAAGAAAACAAAGGCGTTATTAGGGAAGAAATAATAAAAATGGGATTTCAGATCGTATAAATATGATTCCCCTGCTGAAAAGCAGGGGAGGGAGAATTAAGACGGATAAGAATAACGGGTTTTGGCATCTGCAATAGCCTCTGCCACTCTTAACGGAGACACGCCGCCTTTTGCACAACGTTTGGTGAGACAAGACTCAAGAGATAAAATCTCATAGACATCATCGCCAACCACCTCACTGAATTTACGGAATTCAGGGATAGTGAGATCTTCTAATGCTTTGCCATTTTGAATAGCATATACCACTGTTTCACCAACGATGTGGTGTGAGTCACGGAATGGCACACCTTTCGCCACTAAATAATCCGCTAATTCGGTCGCATTAGAATAGCCTTTTAATGCGGAATTACGTGTGCGTTCCACATTGACTTTGATGTCCTCTAATACTAGGGTTGCCATATCTAGGCAATCGTGCCAAGTGTCTAGCGCGTCAAAAATCCCTTCTTTATCTTCTTGCATATCTTTATTATAAGCCAACGGCAAGCCTTTCACTGTGACTAACATACCGTGTAATGCGCCCATTACCCGTCCGGCTTTACCTCGAATAAGTTCACAAGCATCGGGGTTTTTCTTTTGAGGCATCAGTGAAGAACCGGAGGTAACACGATCGGATAATTCAACAAAATTCGCTTCGCCACTGTTAAAAATAATCATATCTTCAGCAAAACGTGATAAATGCGCCATACTCAGTGAGGCGGCTGCAAGAAGTTCAATAATATGATCACGATCGGATACGCTATCTAAGCTGTTGCGTGTAGCAAAGGCAAAACCAAGATCTTTCGCAAGTTGTTCGCGATCAATGGCATAAGCGGTGCCTGCTAGCGCGCCACTGCCGAGAGGACAGGAGTTCATGCGTTGATAAGCGTCAGTTAATCGGCTGTAATCACGATCCAACATTTCCACATAAGCCATACACCAATGGGCAAAGCTAATCGGTTGAGCACGTTGTAAATGTGTATAACCTGGCATGACTGAGTTCTGATTGTTTTCAGCGGTTTCTACCAGTTTTAATTGTAGCTGACGAATAGACTTTTGTAATAAGGTAACCTGTTGTTTGC
Organism: Conservatibacter flavescens; assembly: GCF_002795425.1. Classification (GTDB taxonomy): domain Bacteria; phylum Pseudomonadota; class Gammaproteobacteria; order Enterobacterales; family Pasteurellaceae; genus Conservatibacter; species Conservatibacter flavescens. The sequence continues at coordinate 55,572 of NZ_PHHA01000013.1, read as the reverse complement.
ACCATAATTTAATGTCAACAGCCACTTGATCGTTGCGGCTACGTCCGGTGTGTAATTTTTTCCCTAAATTACCCACTTTATCAATTAATTTACTTTCTACCCAGCTATGAATATCTTCCGCATCGTCTTGTAAGATAACCTCTAGATGGTTAACCACCTCAGCTTTTAGTTCGTTTAAAGCTTGTTCTAGTTGTTGTTGTTCATCGTGGGTTAACACTCCCACGCTGACAAGTGCTTTTGACCAGCCAATAGAGCCGTCAATATCTTGTTCTGCTAGACGGTAGTCAAAGCGTAGGGAATCATTGAAATTTTTAAAACGCTGGTCTGCAGCTTGTGTGAAACGTCCACCCCAAAGTGCCATATTATTCTCTCTTCTATACTGATATATGATTAAGGATTAATTCTTGTTCCGATTATCTCACCTGAGAAAAGTGCGGTCAATTTTTCAGGATATTTCCAGTTGGTAATATCCACTCCGCGATGAAGGATTTTTGCCGCATCCAATGCCGCATTCACTTTAACAATCATGCCATCAGTTATGACATGTTCTTCAATTAATTGCTTGATTTGAGCAGCATTTAATTCTTCGAGACGTTGTTTATTGGCGTCTAAAACACCGTCCACATCAGATAACATGACTAAATCGGCTTCCAGTAACGTGGCGATAGCTGTTGCTGCTTGATCGGCATTAACATTCATTAATCGACCTTGGTTATCCACCGCAATAGAACTGATAATAGGTAGAAAACCGTTACTTAACAAGGTGTGTAATAATACTGGATTTTTGGCAACGACAGTGGCGACATGCCCCAAATCGGGATCGAATTGTGTGGCTTCAACGGTATTGCCATCAGCTAAACTTAATCCAACAGGATTGAGTTCAAATTTAGCGCCTTGTGCAACAAGTGTTTTATTGGCGATACCAGCGAGGGCGCCGACGATAATATCAATTTGATCTTTTGGCGTAACACGTAAACCATTTTTCTTTTTAACAGGGAGATTTAGGCGTTGCATTAAATCGTCTACCACACACCCTCCGCCATGTACAATTAAAAAAGGGCGGTCATTATTTTGTTGGAAATGGGCGAGAGCGGCAAATAAATTTTCCATCGCTTCCGGCGTATCTAACAATACGCCACCAAGTTTTATCACTAAAGGTCTCATTAAATTAATCCTACTGTTTCATCAAAGCCATAGCGAATATTCGCGCATTGTACTGCTTGTGCAGCAGCACCTTTAAGTAAATTATCTTCAGCGCCAATGATAATAATATGGCCATTTTTGGTGGCAAAGCCAATATCACAATAAGGCGTAAACTCTACCGCTTGAATACTTGGTAAGCCTTGTTCATATATGCGAATTAAAGGCTTGTTTGCATAGTATTGCTGATAGGCCGAGTGAATTTGTGTGTCGGTTACACCAGGTTTTAATTTTGCCGTAATTGTTGCGAGAATACCACGTTTAAAATTGCCTAAATGTGGGGTAAAAATGACTTCTGTGCCTAAGTGGGTCGCGATTTCGGGTTGATGACGGTGGTTAAATACACCATAGGCATTGAGACTTACTTCACAAAAACTGGATGTTAATGAGGCTTTACGACCCGCTCCACTTACCCCGCTTACTGCGTTGATAACCGGTAATTGACTAAGATCTAACAGGTGATTTTCAATTAAAGGTTTGAGGCTAAGTTGTGAAACGGTAGGATAGCACCCCGCCACAGCGACCAAGTTTGTATGTTTAATCTTCTCAGCATTCCATTCAGCAAGGCCATATACTGCATTTTTTAATAATTCAGGATATTGGTGTTTAAAGCCATAAAACTCAGTATAAAATGCCGCATTATTGACGCGATATGCGCCCGATAAGTCGAATACTTTACAACCGGCTGCTAGAAAAATAGGGGCTAAGTCATGACTAACTTCATGGGCAGTAGCTAAAAAGACGGTATCAATCGACTGGGCAAGTGCGGTCAGTTTTTCCGTATTTTCTGGCAAAGGCAATAAAGGCAAATCTACAATTTGTTTTAATTTAGGATAAAGTGTAGAAATCGGTTTATTGGCATCTGCGCTATTAGTTGAAACATAAAGTGCCATCAAGTTAAAATGAGGATGACGGGTGAGAATTTGAGCAAGTTCAGCACCAGTGTAGCCGCTTGCTCCAACGATAATGGTGTTTTGCATAAAGTATAACCTATATTTTGATTATTTATGCTTGTATTTTGCATATATATTCAGTTAAATGCAATGATTATTTTTATAGATTAGCCAAGAAAACACATAAAGGAGATTTAATGAAGAAATTCCCGACTTTTTTAGACATGTATCGTGATTTAATCGCGCAGCCAACGATCAGTGATTTAAATGAAAAATTTGACCAATCTAACCGCACTTTGATTGAGATGATGGCAACGTGGTTACAGGATTTAGGCTTTAAAACAGATGTTTTACCAATCGAAGGCAGTCGAAATAAATATAATTTATTAGCAACATATGGCGAAGGAAATGGCGGCTTGTTACTAGCCGGACATACTGATACGGTTCCGTTTGATGAAGGCCGTTGGCAATTTGATCCGTTTAAGCTAACGGAAAAAGACGGTAAATTTTATGGCTTAGGTACGGCAGATATGAAAGGTTTTTTTGCCTTTGTGATTGATGCGTTACAACATATTGATCTCACTGGTTTACAGAAGCCGTTACGGATTTTGGCAACTGCTGATGAGGAAACGACAATGCTTGGGGCCAGAACCTTTGTGCAACATGCCCATATTCGTCCGGATTGTGCCATTATTGGAGAACCCACAAGCTTAAAACCAATTCGAGCCCACAAAGGCTATATTGGGCAGGCTGTTCGTGTAATCGGAAAAAGTGGGCATTCTAGTGATCCTGATAAAGGCATTAACGCGATTGAGCTTATGCATGAAGCGACTGGGTATTTAATGAAACTGCGTGATCAATTAAAAGAAAAATATTACCACGGAGATTTTGCCGTGCCTTATCCCACAATGAATTTAGGGGCGATTCAAGGAGGGGACGCACTCAACCGAATTTGTGCTTGTTGCGAATTGCATTTTGATATTCGTCCATTACCACACATGACATTAACTGATTTAGATGGGTTATTACAAGAGGCATTATCTCCAATGATTGAACGTTGGGGAGATCGTATTGAAATTCGTTCCTTGTATGAACCTATACCAGGCTATGAATGTTCACATTCAGCACAAGTTGTCTCTTTAGTTGAAAAGCTAGTTGGTGAAAAATGCGAAGTGGTTAATTACTGCACAGAAGCACCGTTTATCCAACAGCTGTGCCCGACTTTAGTGTTAGGTCCTGGCTCTATTGAACAGGCACATCAGCCAGATGAATATTTGTCAGCGGCGTTTGTTCAACCGACAAGAGAATTGTTTAAAACATTGATTCAACGTTTATGCAAATAAAAATAAAACAAGTATAAAAGCTATTAATTTTGAATTTTATCTAATTTATTTTTTGTTTTTATTGAATTAATTTTAACTAACTGCGCTTTTTTAAAAAAAATACAAAAAGTTTATTGCAACAAATATATGTTTATTGCATAGTGAAAACCAACGCGAAAGCGGTTCATTTTATAATAATTTTTTTATTGCAAACACATGAGGTAATTTTATGAGCAACTATACATCTTTAGACGATTTTTTAGCGAAAGTAGAGCAGCGTGATGGACATCAGCCAGAATTTCTACAAGCAGTACGTGAAGTATTTACTTCTATTTGGCCATTTATCCAAGCTAACCCAAAATATCAATCTCAAGCATTATTAGAACGTCTTGTTGAGCCTGAGCGTGCTTTTCAATTCCGTGTAGCATGGACAGACGACAAAGGCCAAGTCCAAGTTAACCGCGCATTCCGAGTACAGTATAATAGCGCAATTGGGCCGTTTAAAGGTGGTATGCGTTTTCACCCTTCTGTAAACTTATCGATCTTAAAATTCTTAGGGTTTGAACAAATCTTTAAAAATGCCTTAACCACCTTGCCTATGGGCGGCGGTAAAGGCGGTTCAGATTTCGATCCTAAAGGGAAATCTGATGGCGAAGTCATGCGTTTCTGCCAAGCTTTAATTGCAGAATTATATCGTCATATTGGTCCAGATACTGACGTTCCTGCGGGAGATATTGGTGTAGGTGGACGTGAAGTCGGCTATCTTGCGGGCTATATGAAAAAATTATCCAACCAAGCAGCCTGTGTATTTACTGGACGTGGTTTATCATTCGGTGGCTCATTAATTCGTCCAGAAGCTACAGGTTATGGTTTAGTGTATTTTGCACAAGCGATGCTTGCTGAAAAAGGTGATAGCTTTAAAGGTAAAACTGTCTCCGTATCAGGTTCAGGCAATGTGGCACAATATGCTATTGAAAAAGCGTTGGAGTTAGGCGCAAAAGTAGTGACTTGTTCTGACTCTTCAGGTTATGTGTATGATAAAGACGGATTTACGTCTGAGAAATTAGCTGCCTTGATGGAAATCAAAGAAGTGAAACGTGGTCGCGTGAAAGATTATGCGGAACAATTTGGTTTGGAGTATGTGGAAGGTAAACGCCCTTGGGAAGTGAAAGTGGATATTGCGTTACCTTGTGCAACTCAAAACGAGTTAGAGTTATCTGATGCAGAAAAATTAATTGCTAATGGTGTACAACTGGTTGCAGAAGGGGCAAATATGCCTACCACAATTGAAGCAACAGATGCTTTCTTGGCGGCTGATGTATTATTCGGACCAGGTAAAGCGGCAAATGCTGGAGGGGTAGCAACTTCAGGTCTTGAAATGGCACAAGGTTCACAGCGTTTATATTGGAGCCGCGAAGAAGTGGATGCGAAATTACAAGGTATCATGTTAGACATTCACGCGAATTGTAAAAAATACGGTTCAGGAGAAGGCAAAAATATTAATTATGTGATCGGAGCAAACGTTGCAGGCTTTGTGAAAGTGGCTGATGCAATGTTAGCGCAGGGAGTGTATTAATTTTTAATATAAGCACTCATTAAAATCAGACCGCTCTTTTTGAGTAAATAAGATGATCTGTTCCTAAAAGTTGGAAAATAATCAACAGATTAAGGAACAGATCATTTGCGTGCACCTATTACTCCATTCTTTTTTAGAAAAAGTAATACTGAAATCAGTCATTCTATTACCTCTCTTCCAATATATTTTAGATAGCTTATCTTTGATAATCTATAGCTATTTTGGCCTTATACTTCCTGATCTTACGTAGATTTAGTTTTTTGTTAAAAATTTGTTACTTTGTTTTTAATTAAGTGTTTGTTTCTTTGTTGGAATCATGTATGCTATATTGCAATATAATGAGCTGAAAGGGAATAAATGAGATATGAAATTATTTATTATTCTTCAAGATGTTGTTATTTTTAGATCTAACTGGGCTAATCTAATTGATAAAGAAAATTATTTTTTACTAATTAGAAGTAATAAATTATTACATGTTAAAGAGCAGCTTAATTACTTCAATAAAGTGATTACTTTAACAGAGTATAATCTTAAGAATATATCGAATGAATTAGACGTTATTCTAAACTCTAGTGATTATAAGTGGTCTGACGTTAAAGTATTATGTAATGATGAGTACTGCTTACCTCTTGCGGCTAAATTAAGAGAAAAGTTTAATATAGTAGGGGATAATTCTAATATTATTGCTAAATTTACCAATAAGCTAGTTATGAAAAATTTACTGCATAATAGGGTTAAAAAGCCTAAATATATTGAGTATAACAAAAATGATATTGCTATAGATGAAATAGAAAAAATACTTAACTATCCTATTATTGCAAAGCCAACTAATTTAGCTGCTTGTGATGGAGTAGTGAAAATACATTGTAAAAATGAATTAGAAAGCTGGTTGAATAATAATAAGAATACCAGTGACTATGAATTAGATGAATATATAGAAGGCGTATTATTTCATATAGATTCAGTCATTTTTAATAATGAGATACTAAATGTTTTTGTAGGAGAATACTCTAGCCCTGTTGCGGAATTTATTACAGGAAAAGCCGTTGGGACTAGGATTGTTAATGAAAAAGATAAAAATTATATTAAGCTGATAGAATATAATAGAAATTTACTAGAAATAATGCAAGATTTACCAAATTGTGTTACTCATTTAGAAGTTTTTATTAATAAAAAAGAAGAAATTGTTTTCCTTGAAATTGCCGCAAGAGCAGCAGGCGGAATGATTCCTCAAATGTATCAATTAGCTTATGGAATAAATATTGAAGAAATTCATTTTCAACTACAAATGGGAAAAAAAGTGAATATTCCAATAAATTTAGATAGATATGTAGGGTGGTTATGGTATCCACAAATAGAGGGAATGTATTTAGATAAAAATACGGATTTAAAAATTAAGAGTCAACATATCCTCTATTGGGACATAGATGAAAGAGTAAAACAGAAAAAAGCCGTTTCTATCCGAGATAGGTTAGGAGGGATCATCATACATAATAAAAATTATGAGCAGTTAATAGATGATTATAACTGGCTATGTAATCACTATTTCCCATACAAAAAATCGTTATGATCAATTTAATTCGTTTTTGGATTCCTAATGCTGTAAGTATTGTTTTTCTCAGTTTAGAACTGCCAATCATATCTTTTTTAATGATATCAGCTCCGGTTAATCAAGTGGCTAATTATACAATTGCTGTCGCTTGTTTGATGTTTGCTAATTCATTAATATATCCAATATGTCCCTTTGTTATACAAAATAATCGTCATCCAAAATCATTTTTTATATCAGCTAGTATTGTGTTATTAGTGTTCTCTATTTTTAATATGCTTATATATTTTTATATTGAAGAACAAGAAACTAGATTGATATGTTACATGTTTTCTTTATCTTTATTGCTTATAGGTGCTAAAAGATATTTACAGGCTTGCCATATTCTTTCTGATTCTATTAAAGTTATTTCTAGATCATCTATATATAGAGTTATTCTATCTGTATCATTTTGTTTCTTGTTATTAAATATTGAGTTTTTTGAACGAAAAGATATATCTGTTATTTTTTCTATATTATTAGGTGGTTGTGTAGAAGTGAGTATCCTTTTTAAAGAGTTTATGAAAATAAATAATAAGAATTCTTATAAAGAGATATCAGTGAATTACTCGATAAAGTCTTATATGACACTGATTTTTGTTTCTGCTTCTTATTTGTCTACAAATTTTATACTTATGCATATACTTGTGGATGATTTATCAATGATGAAATATTGGGCAATAATTTTTACTATAATTACTGTTTCAATTTATCCATTGTTAGATAGTGATAGTATTATAATGAAATTTTTAAAGAATAAAGATAGATATATTGTTGAATTTGGTATTGTGGCTTCTACTATTTGCGCAATATTTTTTATATTATTTATTTTTATTTTATTTAATGTGTCAAATGAGGAATATATTAAAAATTTCATCTTATCTCCTATGACAATAATATGCTGTATATTAACGCCATATCTGTGGTGTGCTAGGAGTTATTTTAGAATAAAGTATATTTTGTTAGAGAAGAATACGATTGTGATTCTATTTATCTTACTTTCCTTTGTAGGGTGTTATTTAGCCTCTTATTTCTTACAAATTAAATCCCCCATAATTCTATTTAATTTTGTTATTATATTGGAAATGTTAGGGTATTTAGTGAAAAGTAACTTAATTAAAAACTCATGATGTTAGACTATCTATTTAGTCACTGTTTTTGAGTCGAGGTAGAGATAATGCTTCACTAAATTTACATTATTTTCTATTAAGTTAGATCTCCTCACATTGATTAACTAACCTACCCAAAGAGAATGCGGCATAGACGTGTTGTCGGATTAAAACGACGTTTTCACTGTGACATTTATTACGATCAGATTAAGGCTTAGGAGGTCGCAACACCCAATGGAAGCTCATTTACCGGCTAGACCGTTGAGATAAGGATCAAAGTGCGGTCTTTTTTATTTGAAAATGATTTACCCACTATATTACTTTTGCTAGAATAGTGAAATTGAAATTAATTCTCAATTAGAAAGCTGGAATCAGTTATATTCATGCTTTCACGTTTTTACTCGTAGTATGTTAAGGAACCATAATGAGCCTGTTTGATTTTTTACAACAATATATTGATTACATCATTCTTGGACTACTTTGCTTCATGAGTTTCATTATGTTATGGGCAGTGGTTGAGCGTTTTATCTTTTTAGGCAAAGTGAATGTAAGCCAATATAGTAATATTCATGATTTGGATATTGATTTAAATCGTAATTTAACCGTGATTTCTACTGTAGGCGCGAACGCACCTTATGTGGGATTATTGGGAACAGTTATTGGGATTTTACTGACTTTTTATGAGTTGGGGAATTCTGGAGGCGATATTGATGCTGCTTCGATTATGGTGCATTTATCTTTAGCATTAAAAGCCACTGCGGTGGGGATTTTAGTCGCTATTCCGTCTATGATTTTTTATAACGCTTTGGGACGTAAGGTTGAGGTAAACCGTTTAAAATGGAAAGCCCTCAATGAAAATAAACATGGGGAGTAGTTGTCCATGAAAAAATTTGATGAAATTAATATTATCCCCTTTATTGATATTATGTTGGTACTGCTTGCGATTGTCTTGATCACAGCCTCATTCATTTCTCAGGGGAAAATTCAAGTGAGTGTGCCGAAAGCGAGTTCAACAGTGGCGTTTAAATCTGATGATTTGGCAAAATTATTGACTGTTACGGAAAATGGCGAGCTGTATTTTAATGATAAGCCTATCGCTAAAGAAGCGTTGGCACAAGAGATTAGTCAATGGCCAAAAGATCAAAAAGTCACTTTAAAAGTTGATGCTAAAGCGCCTTTTCAGGAATTTGTGTCGATTACGGATTTAATGGCAAAAAATGATATTAAAAATGTTGCTATTGTTACGTTAAAGGATAAAGGCGAATAATATGCAAAAGAAGCATTCATTGGTTGGATTTTTCACTTCTTTGTTTATTCATTTGGCAGTGGTGGCCTTATTAATGATTTCTATTGTACCTAAAGTCGATAGCGCAAATGGTGTACAAGCGGATGTGATTGATACCAATATTTCTATGGAAATGATGATGGCGACAGTGATAGAAGAGCCTGCCCCTGAACCAGAGCCGATTAAAGAGCCAGAGCCAGAACCTGTAGTGAAGAAAGAGGAAGTGCCGGATCCGACGGTGAAGCCTGAACCACCGAAACCGGAAAAACCAAAAGAACCGGAGAAAAAAGAAAAACCAAAAGAGAAGCCAAAAGAGAAACCAAAGGAAAAGGCCAAACCCAAAGAAAAGCCTAAAAATACGCCACGCAATACGCAGCGAGATTTACCAAAAGCAGATAGAGAAGTGGTTTCAAATGCCGCTGTAAATTCTAGAGCGACGAGTACGGGGCCGGCGACAACAAAAAATCCGAATTTAGTTGGAAATGGGCGCAGTACAGATGAAATTAATGCCTATCGGAACGCGTTACGTCGTGAAATTGAGCGTCATAAGCGTTATTCTCAGCGAGCGAAGATGATGAGAAAACAAGGCGTGGTCACTATTGCCTTTACGTTAGGAGAAAATGGTGCCATTATCAATCCATCTATAGCGAAATCATCAGGAAGTGAAGATTTAGATAATTCGGCATTACATGCTGTAAAAAGCGCTAGGTCTATAGGGCCTCGTCCTGTAGGAATGGCTGCAAATATGAGTGTGCCAATTAGTTTTAAACTGCAATAATTGCTGAAAATACACCGCACTTTTGGTCTTTTTATAGTCAGAAAAGTGCGGTATTTTTTTACAAAAAATTCACAAATTTGGTTTGTAAGACATTTTTTGTTATAATGCCCCGTCTTTGTATAAAGCTTAGGTATTTCTTATTTAGGTTTTATTCTTTAGCAAGAACTTTTGTTCTAATGCAATTTGAAGCCAAATCCGTTTTGGCTCGTCTAAAATCCCCATTCTACTGGGTGTCTAATTTAATTTTAGCTCGGCTAAAGTTTGTTCAGATTAATGATTAGTATGGAGAAATATTTTGACTTTCTTAAAGAAACTTAGTGCGACAAGCACATTTAAGGCGCCAATTTTTGTGCCTAGCATTATTTTTATTTTGCTAGTGACCATTTATTGCTCCCTTTATCCCACACAAGCACAGACGGCATTAAATGTGGCTAAACAAGTGATTTTTGATCATTTCAGTTGGCTATATGTCCTTGCAGCTTCTGTCTTTATTCTCTTCCTGGTTTTATTATGTGCGGGGCAATTAGGGAATATCCGTTTAGGTGGGGATAATGAAGAGCCTGAATATCCTTTTCTTTCTTGGGTAGCGATGTTATTTGCTGCAGGTATGGGGATTGGTTTAATGTATTTTGGGGTTGCTGAACCTATGTTACATTATGCCAAACCATTGCATGATAATCTCACTGAAGTTGAACGTATTCAAGAATCGATGTTGACCTCGTTTTATCATTGGGGAGTGCATGCTTGGGCGATTTATGGGGTAATTGGTTTAACCTTAGCTTATTTTGGTTTTCGCTATAAATTGCCATTGACCATACGTTCTGGATTTTATCCAATTTTAAAGAATCGTATTGCGGGTTTTTGGGGGCACGTTATTGATATTGTTGCCTTATGTAGCACTATTTTTGGTGTGGCAACGACTTTAGGTTACGGTGCTTTACAGCTTGATGCAGGACTCAATAGTTTAGGTTGGGTAAGCGAACGTAGTTTTTCAACCTTATCAGTTTTAATTGTTGTAGTGATGTGTATTGCTGCCATTTCTGCGATATCTGGAGTAGGGAAAGGGGTTCGTCGTCTGAGTGAAATTAATCTCTTTTTAGCCTTAGCACTGATGATTTTTGTCATCGTTGTTGGCCCGACTTTATTATTATTTAGTGGATTTACGGAAAATCTTGGTCACTATTTAAGTAACTTGATTGATATTAGTTTCCGTACATTTGCCCATGAGCCGGAACATCATAGCTGGTTTAATGGCTGGACCGTTGTTTATTGGGCTTGGTGGGTGTCTTGGGCGCCGTTTGTAGGTTTATTTATCGCAAAAATTTCTCGTGGTCGTACTATTCGTGAGTTTATTTTAGGGGTTTTATTTATTCCAACATTGTTTAATGCGATTTGGATGACAACCTTTGGTAATAGTGCGATTTGGTTGGATCAAGAGTCTGGCGGAGTATTAACTGCGTTAAGTAGTAATACAGAAGCATTATTATTTGGTTTCTTTGATTTATTACCATTAAGTAGCTTATCTTCTACGATTGCTATTGTGATTATTGCGCTATTTTTCATTACCTCAGCGGACTCTGGTATTTTTGTGATTAACAGTATCGCATCTCAAGGGAATGAAAATGCACCGAAGTGGCAAAGTGTCTTTTGGGCGGTATTGCTAATGGTATTGGCCATTTCGTTGTTACGTTCTGATGGTATTTCTGCTTTACAAACGATGACATTATTGATTGCTTTACCATTTGTGGTGATCATGTTGATTCTTTGTTTTGGATTATGGCAAGGATTAATGGTTGATAATCAATATTTTGGCAAGAAGTTTACGCAAGGAAGTGCTAACTGGACGGGTAAGCATTGGAAAGAACGTTTAGATAAAATTATTACTCAGCCTAAGCGTGCAGATATTAAAACCTTCTTCTTTGAAACGGCTAAACCAGCTTTTGATGAATTGGTGTTAGAGTTTGAAAAGCATGGTTTAACAGCCAATGTAGAATTAACGAATACGGGTAAAACGCCGAGCATTGAGTTTATTGTTAGCAAAGAGAATGTACGTAATTTCTTGTATGGTATTCGTTGTCAACCACGTGAATTATCAAATTTAGTGGTAGAAGATGACAGCTTGCCAAATATTGAAGACAATAAAATTTATGAGCCGATTACTTACTTCCTTGATGGCCGTGAAGGTTATGATGTGCAATATATGATGAAAGAAGAGCTGATTGCTGATGTATTAAAACAATATGAACGTTATATGAATTTAGCAATGGATCATTCTCATGCATTGATGACTAATGATTTAGGTGAATCGATGTAAGTGTGGCTTTGTGTTAGCACGTAATATAAGTAAGAGGTAGCGTATTGCTGCCTCTTATTTTTTATGTGATATATCGTGTAAAGAGAGAGACAAGGTCTCTGACGATAATCTTTGCTTATTGTTATGGTTGTGCAGATATAAAAAAACCTCACTAGGTAGTGAGGTTTGATACATGAAATGGTTGCTTATTTCTTTTCGCTCAACTGTTGTTTCACTGAAACTAATAATTGACTTGCTTCATCTAAACCTTTGATAGCTTCTTGTTGTAATTTACCAAATGCTTCTGCTTGTTCTGGCGTTGGTTGATTTGTTGAGTAATGGGCAGTTTGAGTCATTAATTCAACAAATTTGGTAATTGATGATACAAATTTGTTTTGTAAGTTTTTCCCTTCAGTTGTTTTTAATTTCAACGCAGCAACACCATCTTTAATTTTGGTATATTCTGTGCCGATTTGGGTAAATGTGCTTGCTAAATCAGCCGGGTTGGTGATTTGGCCTGAAGCCAGTTGAGCTTGTAAATTTTGGATATTTTTTAAGCTTTCGCCTTGTTCTGTGATTTGCTCAATTGCAGTAACATCAGCTTGAAGATCTGCTTTAGGATCTGAACAAGCTACAATTGCAAAAGCTGCAAAAATAAAAGTAAAAATTTGATAAAAACGTTTCATAATAAATCCTTAAATTAAATGTTAAAAAAACGAGAGCAGTTTACTCTCTTTTGTTAAGTTGGTAAAGCCGAACTCTACTAATTTAATCAGCACTATAGTACAGCTTACCGATCTCAATTTTTTGGCGGCCATTGGCTTCTCGCCATTTATTTGTATCGCGCAATGAATAGACACAGCCACAATATTCTTGCTGATAAAAACGTTCACGCTTACTGATTTCGATCATGCGCTGTGAGCCACCGCCTTTTCGCCAATTGTAATCCCAATAGACGACATCATCATATTTTTCAGCGGCGCGATGTCCGCAGCCGTTAATTTGATTCATGTCTTTCCAGCGAGAAATACCTAAGCAACTCGTGAATACAGGAAAGCCGTTTTCATGGGCATATTGTGCTGCTTTTTCAAAACGCATATCAAAACACATGGTACAACGAATGCCGCGTTCTGGCTCGTCCTCCATGCCTTTGGCACGATCAAACCAGTTTTGGCGATCGTAGTCAGCATCAATAAACGGAATGCCCCATTTTTCGGCAAAACGAATATTTTCTTCCTTACGAATAAGATACTCTTTAAGTGGGTGGATATTCGGATTATAGAAATAAATGGTAAATTCAATGCCTGAAGCATGAATCGCTTCCATGACTTCACCGGAACAAGGCGCACAACAAGAATGCAATAATAATTTATTGTGTCCGTTCGGTAGAGTCAGTTTTTCACGTACAAAAGGCGCATTTGGATCTTTCTTTTGTTTACGTGTTTTTTGTGGGCGATCAAAAAGTTGTTGATTTTCGACCGCGCTTTGCTGGTGAGTTTGACGTAGTTCAGTCACAGTCATATTAATATTGTCTATCCACAGATAAATAAGCTAAGGAAATCAGCGCCTGTTTGTAAGGGCTGTCGTCTAAAATAGTGATGGTATCAACGGCTTTTTGTGCTTCTTCGCGAGCGCGTTGCATGGCATATTCTAATGAACCGTGCTGTTGCATAATGGCGAGAACCTCATTGAGTTTATCTCGTTGTCCGGCATGCTCAATAACATTACGGATTAAGGCAGTTTGCTCAGCTGAGCCTTGTTTCATGGCATGTAATAAAGGTAAAGTTGGTTTGCCTTCTTCTAGGTCATCACCCACATTTTTTCCCATCGTTTTTGCATTGGCGCTATAGTCTAAAATATCATCGACTAATTGAAATGCAGTGCCTAAATAACGACCATAGTCCTGTAGTGCTTTTTCTTGTGCAGGTGTTGCTTTAGCTAAAATAGCAGCACACTGTGTGGCTGCTTCAAATAAGCGAGCGGTTTTGCCATAAATCACCTGCATATAGCTTTCTTCTGTTGTATTGGGATCATTACAGTTCATGAGTTGCAATACTTCGCCTTCGGCAATCACATTGGTCGCATCTGACATGATTTGTAAAATACGTAGAGAATTGAGCTGTGTCATTAATTGAAAAGCACGGGTGTAAATGAAATCACCGACTAATACACTTGCAGCGTTGCCAAACTGGGCATTCGCAGTGGGATTGCCGCGACGCATATCTGATTCATCAACAACATCATCATGCAATAATGTTGCGGTATGGATAAATTCGATAAATGCAGCGCAAGTGATATGGCCTTTTTCTTGATAGTGGAGGGCGTTAGCCGCAAGGACCGCAATCATTGGTCGAATGCGTTTTCCTCCACCTTGAATAATGTAATACCCAAGTTGATTAATTAGCGCAACATCTGAATGAAGTTGGGCTAAAATAGCCTGGTCAACCGCTTGCATATCAACTTGAATAAGTTGCTGAATGGCATTTAAGTCCATTAAATCATGTTGTGTTGTCATTGGTATTATCGCGTTAATTTTATAAAAAAAAATATGAAAGTGCGGTAGATTTTACCTGATTTTCTCGGTTTTCTGAACAATTTATCAATTTTTTTATTTTATTGTGAAATCTCGCTTGCTATCGAGCGATTTTTTCCGTAGAATTTGCGACCTATTTATATGATTTTGATGTGCTCAGGGGATAACCTAAATTAGCACAAGTTAGCGGAGTATTTATGTACGCAGTTTTCCAAAGTGGCGGTAAACAACACCGTGTGAGCGAAGGTCAAGTGATTCGCTTAGAAAAACTTGAGGTTTCAACAGGTGAAACTGTTGAATTCGACTCAGTGTTGATGGTCGTTAATGGTGAAGATGTTAAAATTGGTGCACCAGTTGTAGCTGGTAGCAAAGTAGTGGCTGAAGTTGTTTCACACGGTCGTGGCGAGAAAGTTAAAATCGTTAAGTTCCGTCGTCGTAAACACAGCCGTAAACAACAAGGTCATCGTCAGTGGTTCACGGAAGTGAAAATCACTGGGATTACAGCATAATTCAGAGGAGATCTAAAAGATGGCAACTAAAAAAGCTGGTGGTTCAACTCGTAACGGTCGCGATTCTGAAGCTAAACGCCTTGGTGTTAAGCGTTTTGGTGGTGAGTCTGTATTAGCAGGTAGCATCATTGTTCGTCAACGTGGTACTAAATTCCACGCTGGTACAAATGTTGGTATGGGACGCGATCATACTTTATTTGCAACAGCAGACGGTAAAGTTAAATTTGAAGTAAAAGGCGAAAAAAATCGCAAATATGTCAGCATCGTTGCTGAATAATTTCAAATTGTTATGAATTGAAAACCTCACACATTTGCTGTGAGGTTTTTTGTTTTTATGCAAAGGGCGGTCGAAATTTTATTATTTTTTCGTTACAATGCAATTCCTGCCACTCGATTAATATAAGAATATGAAACAGCAGCCTTGGATCGGATTTCTCCTCGCTTCTACTGCCACAGCTATGTGGGGGGCGTTGCCTATTGCTTTACAGCAAGTATTGCAAGGTATGGATGCACAAACTATCGTATGGTTTCGATTTTTTGTTGCTGGCGTGGGATTGTTGTTAATTTTAAGTGCAATGGGAGCGTTACCCAAATTAGTCGGATTACATCGTCGGTTCTGGTGGTTATTACTGGTGGCGGTGATTGGTTTGGCAATGAATTTTTGGTTATATAATGTGGCTTTGCAGTATATTCCACCCACTACAAGTCAAGTTCTAAGCCCTTTGTCTTCTTTTATCATGTTATTTGTGGGTGTGCTGTTATTTAAGGAAAAAATTGGGTTGCACCAAAAAATCAGTGTGGTGATCTTATTCATAGGCTTAGTTTTTTTCTTTAATAATCGCGTGACCGATTTCGTGCAATTTAGTCACTACGGACAAGGGGTGATCATTGCTATTTTAGCGAGTATTATCTGGATTGCGTACGGAATTTCGCAAAAAATGCTACTGATTAAATTGAGTTCTCAGCAAATTTTATTGTTGATTTACATCGGGTGTAGCGTGGCATTTTTTCCTCTTGCACAAGTCGGGCAGGTGATGGAATTAACCGCGTTCCAATTAGGGTGTTTAATTTTTTGCTGTGCTAATACATTGATTGCTTACGGCTGCTATGCGGAGGCGTTAAATCGTTGGGAAGTGTCGAAAGTCAGTGCTATGATGACACAAATTCCCATCTTTACCATTATTTTTTCAGAAATATTGACCGCACTTTGGCCAAGATATTTTATAGATCCTTCGCTTAATGCCTTAAGTTATGTTGGCGCAGTTTTAGTGGTGTGTGGCGCATTATTATCTGTTATTGGCCATAAAATTTTCCCACAATGGAGAAAATAGTGATGAAACAGCAACCTTTTGTCGGTTTTCTATTAGCATTAATTACCGCTATGGCATGGGGATCATTGCCCGTCGCACTTAAGCAGGTGTTAGTGAGTATGAATGCTCAAACTGTTGTATTTTATCGTTTTTTGACTGCAGCCATTGTGTTATTAATTTTATTAGGGTTGAGTGGAAAGTTACCCAAATTGCGCCAATTTAATTTGTATTACGGACGTTTGGCGATAATAGGCGTGCTTGGATTAGCCGGTAATTTCTTCTTTTTCAGTTCCTCTTTAAAGTATATAGAACCAGCAGTTACACAAATTTTTATTCATTTATCTTCATTTATTATGCTGATTTGTGGTGTGGTATTCTTTAAAGAAAAGCTCGGATTACACCAAAAATTAGGTTTAATGGTGTTGATTATCGGTTTAGGATTGTTTTTTAATGAGCGCTTAGCTTTTTTAGTTGAACTGAATCAATATGCATTGGGTGTGTTGCTCAGCATAATTGCTGCAACGGTTTGGGTCGCTTATGGTATCGCGCAGAAACTTATGTTGCGTCAATTTAATAGTCAGCAAATTTTAATGATGATCTATATGGGCTGCGCGTTAGTATTTGCACCAACAGCAAGCTTGTCACAAGTGGCTGCCCTAAATCATTTGGGCGTAATTTGTTTTATTTATTGCTGTGCAAATACGTTGATTGGGTATGGTGCATATGCAGAAGCATTAAATCGTTGGGATGTATCGAAAGTGAGTGTGGTGGTGACGTTAGTGCCATTATTCACGATTTTATTCTCCCATATATTGCACTTTTTTTATCCAATCTATTTTGCTAACCCAGAGCTAAATATGATTAGTTATATTGGCGCATTTATTGTAGTATTAGGCGCAATGTTGTCGGCGATTGGACATAAGTTATTTAAGAAAAATAGTAATATTTGACCGCACTTTGACGGGAGATGAGAAGGTAAAAAATGAAATTTATTGATGAAGCGTTAATTCGTGTTGAAGCGGGAGATGGTGGAAATGGCTGTGTGAGTTTTCGCCGAGAAAAATATATTCCTAAAGGTGGTCCTGATGGTGGTGATGGCGGCGATGGTGGCGATGTCTATTTAATTGCTGATGAAAATTTAAATACATTGATTGACTATCGTTTCGAAAAACGTTTTGCTGCGGAGCGTGGAGAAAATGGGCGGAGTTCTGATTGTACAGGTAAACGAGGCAAAGATATTACTTTGCGCGTGCCAGTTGGAACACGCGCCATTGATAATGATACCAAAGAGGTGTTGGGAGATTTAACTAAGCATGGTACAAAGATGTTAGTTGCAAAAGGTGGCTATCATGGCTTAGGGAATACCCGTTTTAAGTCATCAGTGAATCGCGCACCACGTCAGAAAACAAATGGTACACCGGGTGAAAAACGCGATTTACAACTTGAGTTGTTACTTTTGGCGGATGTAGGAATGCTTGGTTTGCCAAACGCAGGAAAATCAACTTTTATTCGTGCGGTATCAGCGGCTAAACCTAAAGTAGCTGATTATCCTTTTACCACATTAGTGCCGAGTTTAGGCGTTGCAAGAGTTGATGCGAATCGCAGTTTTGTGGTGGCAGATATTCCGGGACTCATTGAAGGTGCATCAGAAGGTGCGGGTTTAGGTATTCGTTTTTTAAAACACTTAGAACGTTGTCGAGTATTAATTCATCTTGTTGATATTGCGCCAATTGATGAGTCAGATCCTGCAGATAATATTGGTATTATTGAATCCGAACTCTTCCAATATAGTGAAACTTTGGCGGATAAACCGCGTTGGTTAGTCTTTAATAAAATCGACACCATGAGTCATGAAGAGGCCGAACGTTTGGCCAAAGAAATTACCGAGCGCTTAGGTTGGAATGAAGATTACTATCTTATTTCTGCGGCGACAGGGAAGAATGTGTCGGCTATTACTCGTGACATTATGGACTTTATCGAAGCTAACCCGCGTGAGGCTGAAGCAGAAAATGCTGAAGCAGAAGAGGTGAAATTTAAATGGGATGATTATCACCAAGAGCAATTAGCGGAACATCAGTTTGCTGATGATGACGATGATGATTGGGATGACTGGTCAGAAGAAGACGAAGAGGGTGTAGAGATTATTTATAAACCTTAATGAGGGAGTCTTTTGAAGAGCGCCTAGCTGAATTTTATTACAATCCTTGTGATACTTGTCGGTCACAAGGATTTTTCTTTATGATAAGAAAATAAGTGATTTATTTAGTTTGAGAACATTTTTAAAAAACGGTGGTAAAGTGAGTAATTTTAGTTTAATACTATTGAATTAGACTACTTTTCGTTTATAATTTTTTTAAGCCTTCTTTAATCATCTGTTAAACATAAACAATTAAAATGAGAGCTGAGTTACAAATTTCCCCGAAAATTATTCATTGGATTGCAGACTTGGAGCAAATTACTCCTCAAGTTTTGGCAGATGAACTCGCTCCTAAAAAAGCAGATGATTTTTTAAATGGTATTTTAACTAAAACGACTGCGACTAAACTTGCTAAAAGAGCGAATATTCCTTTTGGTTACCTTTTTTTACAAACCCCACCAAAGATACAGAAACCGGATATACCTGATTTACGTCAGGTAGTAGGAGCTGAGCCTCTTAGTAAAGATTTCTTTGATGTACTGCAAGATATAAGATATAAACAAGATTGGTTTAAAGATTACCTGATAGAACAAGGTCATGAAGCATTGTCATTTGTTGGTAAATTTCAACTTCATGAAAAACGAACGCCTAATGATGTTGCTAGGGATATTTTAAAAACACTGGGGATAAATAATTTACTAGAACAAATCAAAAAATTAAGAAGAGATGATTATTTCAAGTTTCTGACAAAAGAATTTGAACGAATTGGTATTCTTGTTTTTAAAAGTGGAGTTGTTAAGCATAATAATAGTAGAACGCTTAGCGTTAATGAATTTCGTGGTTTTGCATTAGTCGATCCTATAGCTCCTGTTATATTTATCAATGGTTCTGATTACCAAGCAGCTCAATTATTTACGCTTATTCATGAAGTAGCCCATATTTGGATTGGGGTGTCAGGTGTTTCTTCTTGGAACCAAGAGCAAAATGTAGAATCTTTTTGTAATAAGGTTGCTGCTGAATTTTTAATGCCTACTGTTGAATTTTGCCGATATTGGCAAGCCGATAATAGAGAACAAAGTATAGAAGTATTAGTTACGCTATTTAAGGTTAGTCGATTTGCGATTATTATTAAAGCTGTTACTTTGGGGTTATTAGCTCAAAGTGAAATAGCTAAAGAGAGAGAGAAATTAAGAAATTTGGAAAAATCCAATAGTAGTGGAGGCGGTGATTTTCATAATACTGTAAAAGTAAGACAAAGTCCTAGATTTAGTGATACGGTAATTAATCAAGCAATTAGTCAACATATTCCTCTTAGAGAAGCTGGAAAATTATTGAATATCAGAGCTGATACTTTAATGGCTATCTATCGTAAGCGACAGGGGAAAGTTTGATGAAACGTTATTTAATTGATGCCAATATTTTCATTACAGCCAAAAATACTTTTTACCAGTTTGGATTTGCTCAATGCTTTTGGGATTTACTTCTTGAGCTTCATAAAAAAGGGATAGTGTATAGTATCAAAGCGGTGAAAGATGAACTTTTAGCTCAGTCAGATGAATTGAAAGAATGGGTAAAAAATGTACCTGATAGTTTTTTTGAAGATCATTTTGAATCTGTGGATAGCTATGCAAAATTAATGATATATGGACAAGATTTAGTTAATACTAAAAAAGTTATGCAAAAAGCGTTTGATGACTTTGCTGAAGAAAAAAATGCAGATGCTTGGATTATCGCTCATGCTATGGAGCATGGCTATACTCTTGTTACACAAGAAAAGTTTAATCCTGATGCGAAAAAAAGAATTATGATTCCTAATGTTGCTATAGCTCATCATGTTGAAACTATTACGTTATTTGAGTTTATGGAGAAATGCGCAGGGCATAATTTTTCTATCAAATAAATAGGCATAGCATTGGGGTATTAGATGATATTTTTGTACTCCTTTATATCGTGTCTAATCTTCCTTTCCTCCTCTATATAATAAAATATTCCATGAATAAATTATCTAAATTCACTTCAAAAGTCGTAATGATAACAAGAAATATAAGTCAGTATTGCAGGTGACCTAGATTTTACATCACACTAAAATAGTGTTAGGCAAATTCGCAAGCATTTTCCCATTACACCTTGTTAGTTAGAGGGGATTTGTCGTGAATAATATAACTAACAAGGTGGCTGAAGGATTTCAAATGAATCCGGATTATTTGCGAGAAGTGTAATCTCCCATGCAGACCCACTTATAAGTTGTGAGGGCTTCAAGTCCCATTGGGCCGCGCGCGTGAAGTTTTTGTGTGCTAACCGCAACTTCTGCACCAAGACCGAATTGCCCACCATCAGTAAAACGAGTACTCGCATTAACATAGACGGCAGCAGAATCTACCTGTGTAATGAATTGTTGTGCTAGTTTTACGGACTCAGTTAAGATACCATCTGAATGTTGGCTACCATATTCTCGGATATGCGCGACGGCTTGTGTAAGATCTTTTACAATCACAACATTTAAATCATAAGTTAGCCATTCGTTGCGTAATTCCTGTTCCTGTATTGGTGTTACGTCAGCATTACAGGCTTGTAGCAGTGAAAGAGCGGTCGGATCTGCATGAAATTTTACTTGTTTTTGGGCTAACGCTTTTGCAAGTTTTGGTAAGAATTCCGCCGCGATACTTTCTTGCACTAATAACGTTTCGAGGGTGTTGCAAGTACTTGGACGCTGGGTTTTCGCATTTTCAATCAGTGGTAACGCTTTTTCTTGGTCCGCAGATTGTTCCACAAATAAATGGCAGATACCAATTCCGCCAACGATAACCGGAATGGTAGAATGTTGTTTGCAAAGCTCATGTAATCCAGCACCACCACGAGGAATGATCATATCCACATAACGGTCTAATTTTAGTAATTCCATGACCAATGCTCGGTCTGGATCCGTAATGGCTTGTACGGCATATTTTGGTAAATTAGCTTGTTCTAAAGCGTGTTGTACGACTTCAATTAAAATTTTATTGGAGTATTGCGTTTCTTTTCCTCCACGCAAAATAGCGGCATTCCCTGTTTTTAAACACAAGCTCGCGACATCAATTGTCACGTTTGGACGAGATTCATAAATCGTGCCGATTACGCCTAATGGTACTCGCACGCGTTCAATTTTCAGACCACTATCTAATTTTCCACCATCAATAATTTGCCCCACTGGGTCAGCAAGGGAAATCACATGGCGCACATCATTCGCAATGCTCTTTAAGCGTTCAGGGGTAAGCAAAAGGCGATCAATAATTGCTTCGGATAAGCCATTTTGACGGGCTAGCGCAATATCTTTGGCATTTTCGGCCAAGATAATTGTGCTTTGTGCTTCTAATTGTTCTGCGATGATTTGGAGAGCGTAGTTTTTTTCCGCTGAGGAGAGCTGTGATAAAACGAATGCTGCTTCTCTCGCTTGTTTCCCCATTGTGATTAAATCAGTCATATTGTTTCCTACTTTTTTAGTCGTGGCAGTTTGTCATCAATATTTTCTTTTGGCTCAATTTGTTCTTGATAATCAAAAACGGGCAAGCCTAATTCAAATCGAATAGCGAGTAAACGTAAAATAAAACCGCTGACTAATGTAATGAGGACAACGATGTTATGTTCGACGTTTAGTTCATGTAGACCAATATAAATGCAGGTGGCGAGTAATGCAATACTTGCATAGAGTTCTTTTTGAAATACTAGCGGGATACGATTGCATAATAAATCACGTAATACCCCGCCAAATGCACCGGTGATAATGGCTGCTACTGTGGCGATTGTAAAACCATAGCCCATATCTAAGGCGACTTGGGCACCGATAATTGAAAAGACAATAAGGCCGAGTGCATCTAATGCTAAGAAAATAGTGCGAAAATAACGACTAAAATTACGAATTAAAGGGGCTATAAAAACGGTAGAAACAGCTGCGCCAGCGACAATTAAGATATATTCAGGGTGTGCAACCCAGCCTAAAGGATAATGTCCAAGTAACATATCACGTACTGAACCACCACCAATGGCAGTCATCGCTGCAATAATAATCACACCAAAAATATCCATTTTTTCACGCCCAGCGGCAAGGGCGCCAGTCATGGCTTCAGCAGTAATGCCAATAATGTAGAGGATTGTTAATAACATACGGAGAACGATAAGTTGTATTTGATATGCTCATTGTAGTGATTAATGGGGAAAAATACCATGATTTCTACCGCACTTATCTGTATTTTTATGGACTTTTATAGTGAAAAATGATGTAGCTCACAATTTTAGAAAAAAGTGATATTTTTTCCAAAAACTGTGAACCTGATTACAGAAATGGGAAAATATTTTTCATAGAATATCATATAGGTAGTATTAAATTTGATGTTTTTTGGGGTCAGCAATGAAAAAACTAATCAATCGTATTGAAACAGTATTGCAAGAACAACTACAAGGATTTATTAAAGGCAATCCACAACTAGTGTTAAATGAAGCACCATTGTTTATACGACGTCGTGATGTGCCGATAGAGGGAAAAGTGGCATTAGTTTCTGGTGGAGGAAGTGGGCATGAGCCTATGCATATAGGCTTTGTTGGTCAAGGTATGCTTGATGGTGCGTGTCCGGGCGCAATTTTTACTTCGCCTACACCGGATCAAATATTTGAATGTGCCTTATCCGTCGATAGTGGTGAGGGAGTATTGCTATTAATTAAAAATTATACCGGAGATGTCTTGAATTTTGAAACTGCGGTGGAGCTGTTACATGATAGTGGTGTAAAAGTAGGTACGGTATTGGTGGATGATGATGTGGCAGTGAAAGATAGTTTGTATACTGCTGGTCGTCGAGGGGTGGCTAACACGGTGTTGATGGAAAAGATTTTAGGGGCGGCCGCTGAACAAGGGTGGCGTTTGGAGGCTTTGTTAGATTTAGGCGCGCGGTTAAATAATCAAGGTCATTCAATTGGTATTGCATTAGAGGCTTGTACGGTACCTGCTGCTGGCGTGCCATCTTTTGTTTTGGCAGAGAATGAAATGGAGTTTGGTGTAGGGATTCATGGGGAGCCAGGCATTGAGCGCCGTTCTTTTTTAAGTCTTGATGAAACTGTTGAACAGATGTTTGAAACGTTGATAAAAAATGGACACTATGAACGAGCGATTCGTCATTGGGATAGAGAAAGTGCCACATGGGTGGAGGATATTGAAAGTAAAAATGCGTTACAGCCCGGTGATAAAGTTATTGTGTTAGTGAATAATTTAGGTGCTGTTCCGCTGTCTGAACTTTATGGTATTTATCATAGCCTTGAACGTTATTGTGCTGCGTTTGGTTTAATAATCGAACGAAATCTGATAGGTTCTTATTGTACATCATTAGATATGAAAGGTGTCTCGATTACATTGCTTAAATGTGATGATGAGATTTTGGCGTTATGGGATGCGCCTGTACAAACCACAGCATTACGTTGGGGAGTGTGAACATGGGATTAACAAAAGCACAAATCTTGCAATGGTTGTCAAATTGTGCGCAGTATTTTAATGAAAATAAGGAGTATTTAACCGAATTGGATCGTGAGATTGGCGATGCTGATCATGGGTTAAATATGCAGCGTGGTTTTGCGGGGGTCATGGCAAAATTGCCTACCGTTGCGGACAAGGATATTGGCAGTATTTTAAAAACAACAGGAATGACATTACTTTCTCAGGTTGGTGGCGCAAGTGGTCCCTTATTTGGTACTTTTTTCATTAAAGGCGCACAAAGTGTGGCTGGAAAAGAATCGCTCTCTTTTCGTGAGGTTTTTCAAATGTTGAAAGATGGCGTTGATGGTATTGTTACACGTGGGCGTGCAGAAATTGGGGATAAGACAATGTGTGATGTGTGGATCCCAACTATTGCGTCTTTGGAAATTGCGGGTTGTAGTGATACATCAGCTTCTTTGGCCCAAGCTTTAACGACTGCGGTACAAAGAGCAGAAGAATGTTTAGCCGGTACCATTCCGATGAAAGCGAAAAAAGGACGTGCTAGCTATTTAAATGAACGCAGTATAGGACATCAAGATCCAGGTGCGACATCAGCTGTTTATATATTGAGAGCATTATTAGATAGTGTGGAAAAATAGATGGTTAATATTGTCATTGTGTCTCATAGTAAAAGACTCGCACAAGGGTTAATGGAATTGGCCTCACAAATGAAAAGTGACGATTGTCAAATTGCATTAGCGGCGGGAATAGATGATCCGGATAATCCGATTGGCACTGATGCAGCAAAAATCATGGCGGCTATTGAGGAAGTATATAGTCCAGATGGCGTAGTGGTAATGGTTGATTTGGGAAGTGCAATTTTAAGTGCGGAAACCGCGTTAGAATTATTAGATCCTGCTATTAGTGAGCGAGTTAGGATTAGTCGAGCGCCATTAGTTGAAGGCACTATTGGGGCTGTCGTTGCGGCCTCAGGAGGGGATAGTCTTGAAGGCGTGCTTGCGGAAGCTGATTTAGCTTATTCCCTAAAAGGTTAAAGTTACCATTTAATAAAAGAGAGGGACAAATTTTTATTTGTCCCTATGATGAGTAAAAGTTATTAAACCTTAATATAAAATAACTTGTATTATGGTAGATCGTCGATGTCTTCGTCTGTATTCTTTTGTACAATCATATGTTCACGTTTTAAGCCTACATCATAAGCAAAAGCAATGGCAACAAAGATTGAAGAGTAAGTACCAAATCCAATACCAATCAATAGCGCAAGAGAAAAGCTATGAATACTTGGACCACCGAATACAAGTAAGGCAACGACGACAAAAATCGTCGTGATGGATGTCATTAAGGTACGAGATAATGTTTGTGTTAATGAAATATTAATAATATCAAATACTTCAATACGGCGAATCTTACGCAGGTTTTCCCGTACGCGGTCAAATACCACGATACTGTCATTTAATGAGTAGCCTACTACAGATAATATTGCAGCCACAAAGGTTAAATCCACCTCAATTTGCAGAAACGCAAAGAAACCTAAGGTGACGATCACATCATGGGCGAGGGACACAATAGCCCCTAAGGCTAGACGCCATTCAAAACGTGAGCCTATATAGATTAATAACATTCCCAGTGTTGCCAATGTCGCATAAATGGCTGACTGTGTCAGTTCTTCTCCCACATTTGGTCCGACGAAATCAATGCTGTTTACGGTTGTTTCAGGATCGAGTGTCGTCATCATATTTTTAATTGTTGTACCAATATTCGGATCATTGATAGACGCGGGTAAACGTATCATGATATCTCGAACGCTACCTGATGTTTGTACGGTAGCGCTTGTAATGTTGTTATTATTTAAGGTCGCACGTATTTCATCAAGATTAGCCGGCTGAGAGAAAGTTAAATCAATAACAGTTCCCCCCGTAAAATCTAATCCCCAGTTAAACCCTTTAGTCACAACAAAAAAGATTGATATAACAACAAATACCAGGGATACCAAATAACCCCATATGCGGTATTTCATAAAATTCATTAAGCCATAGCGAAGTTTAATCCCTTGGATTTCTTTGATTGGCTCATTGTTCTCAGTTAATAAACTCACAATCTTGTCCTTACGCTAAATGGATAATTTGGTTAAACGTTTGCCACCGTAAAGGAAGTTTACGATTGCTCGTGTGCCAGTAATAGCGGTAAACATAGAGATAGCAACACCTAAAGAAAGTGTGATAGCAAAACCTTTTACTGGGCCTGAACCAACAGAATATAAAATAATCGCAGTTAAAATGGTGGTTAAATTAGAGTCAAAGATACTGGTAAATGCACCGTTATAACCTTCGTTGATCGCTTGTTGGATAGGGCGACCATTACGAATTTCTTCTTTAATGCGCTCAAATATGAGTACGTTTGCATCAATAGACATTCCCACAGATAAAACAATCCCTGCAATACCTGGCATTGTTAAGGTTGCGCCAGGTAACATGGACATCAATCCAATGAGGAGTACCATATTAGCTACTAAGGCAATATCAGCAATTAAGCCAAATTTACGGTAATAAAGCCCAACAAAGATGACGGTGATCAGTAGCCCCCATAGGCCGGCTTGAATACCTTGTTCAACGTTTTGTGCACCTAAAGATGGTCCAACGGTACGTTCTTCAACAATTTGAATTGGAGCAATTAATGCGCCAGAACGTAGTAATACTGCGAGATTTTGCGCTTCAGCAGAACTATCAATACCCGTAATACGGAAACTATTACCTAGACGGGCTTGGATAGTTGCAACGTTAATCACTTCTTCATGTTTTTCAAGAATTGATTTTCCATTTTCGTCTTTTCTGCCACTGTCTTTATATTCGCTATATAAAGTTGCCATTGGCTTACCAATTGCGGATTTAGTGGCATTGGACATCAATGTTCCACCATCGCTATCAAGAGAGATGTTAACCTGTGGGCGTCCATATTCATCATTGCTAGAATTCGCATCTGTAATGTGTTCACCGCCTAAAATTGCGCGTTTAAACAATACAACAGGCGATCCATCACGCGTATATTTGACTTCAGAGTCAGCAGAGACTAGGCCACGAGCAGCAGCATCAACATTGGCATTTTGATTCACCATACGAAATTCAAGGGTGGCCGTTGCACCTAAAATTTCTTTTGCGCGCGCGGTGTCTTGTACACCAGGCAATTCTACAACGATACGTTCAGCGCCTTGACGTTGAATAACAGGTTCTGCCACACCGAGTTCTTCAACACGTTTACGTAAAATGGAAATGTTTTGTTCTACCGCATTATCGCGAGCGGTTGCCAACGCATTTTCTGAAAGAGAAAGTTGCAGGCTATTGTCTGGCAATATACGTATATCCAAATTACTGTGTTGACGACGTAAAAAACGTTGTACATCTTGGGCTTGGGTTGGATTAGCTAAGGTAACAATTGTGCTAAAATTCTCACCGCTACGGATTCCCGTATACTGATATTTTTCTTGGCGTAATTCTGTGCGAAGATTGTCTTGTAATTGCTCTTGTTGTTTGGTTAACGCAGTGTTCATATCAATTTCCATCAAGAAACGTACACCACCACGTAGATCCAATCCCCATTTCATTGGGTTAGCACCAATTGATCTTAACCAATTTGGCGTAGCTGGCGCCAAGTTTAAAGCGACTGAATGATTATTTCCTAATTTTTCAGCAATTTTATCTTTGGCTAAAAGTTGAATATCGGTATTCGGGAAGCGCGCTAAAATAGAGCCTTCCTCGAGTGTTATGGATTTCACCGAAAGTTGATTTTCAGTCAAGACTTGTTGGACTTGACTTAAGGTCGTTTCGTCGGCCGATTGCCCACGAGTTCCGGAAATTTGTACGGCAGGATCTTCACCGTAAAGATTTGGAAGCGCATATAAAGCACCAATGGCGACCACAAAGATCACCATTAGATTCTTCCATAAAGGGTAACGATTTAACATAGATTTCCCTTGCGGAAAGGAGGTTTAAATTAAAGAGATTTAATTGAGCCTTTTGGTAATACAGCCACAATAAAATCTTTTCTAATTGTGATTTCAGTTGTTTCGTTTAATGCAATCACAACAGAATCGCTGTCAGCGGATACTTTTGTGATTTTGCCGATTAAACCGCCAGAGGTTAAGACTTCTTCGCCTTTACCAAGTGACGCCATCAGTTCACGATGTTGTTTATTGCGTTTTGCTTGTGGACGATAAATCATAAAATAGAAAATAAGCGCAAAGATGACCAAAATAAAGATCATTTGCATGCCGCCGCCTTGTTGTTCCATATTTTTTCCTTTTAATTATCTAAAGTTTAATCAATAAATTGAACGAAAAAATTCGCTGCATAAAAATACCATAAAATTCCCTTAATGTGAAAATGATCTTGCAAAGAGCGGTCAATATTTGCAATGTTTTTATTCTATTTGCAAATAGTCAACCTTAACCTTGTCGGATCAACTTGAATAGAGCAGTGTAGTGTTTTGCATAAAAGTACAAAATCTTCCACCGCACTTTCTGTATTTAAATTGACTTCAAGCACATCACCTTTATTTAATCCCAATATTGCTTTTTTCGTCATCAATAGAGGGATAGGGCAACGGTATTGCTGCGTATCTAATTGATAGCGCATTAAAAATTAAACCTGACGACGATTTGCCATAATTTTCCCCATTGTATTGAGTTCAGGTTCAGATAAGTATTTTTTCCCCAGCTCAAACAACGGTTCCTCAATAGCAATATGTACATCATAGCCAGCCACAAATTTATCAATAAGCTCTTGAGAAATACTGTCTTGTTCATTATTTAACAAAGCTTGCAACTGTACCGATAAATTCGCCCAATTTTCATGCAAAATAACATGCTGTTTTTCTAACTCATCAATATCTGCTTGGGCTTGTGGATATTGCTTCACCACAGCTGGAAAGAAATCTTTTTCCTCATCATCGTGGTGTAACGGGGCGGAAATGGTGAAATAATTTAAGATTTGTTGCACATCATTTTTCACCGCCTGATTTACCCCATTTTTGGCCAAATAATCAGGTAAAATCTGTAATTGTCGGCAAAAACGCTTAACTTTGCTGTGACAAGCATAAAGCATCTCAATAGGTTCTGCCCAGCTGGCAAATTGTTGTGGTTCTAAAATTTGCATAATTACCCCTCAAATGGATGATAACTGTCAATAGGTGGCACAGGTTTGCCGATTTTGGCATAAAATTCCTGTACAAAGCTCTCAAAACGCTCTTGTTCAATAGCCGCACGGATTTGTTCCATCAAACGTTGATAGTAGCGCAGGTTATGAATGGTATTTAACCTAGCACCTAAAATTTCACCACATTTATCTAAATGATATAAATAGGATTTGGTGTAATGTTTGCAGGTATAACAATCACATTCAGGATCCAGCGGCGTAGTATCATCACGATATTTTGCATTACGGATTTTCACAATTCCGTTACTGACGAATAAATGCCCGTTACGCGCGTTACGAGTTGGCATGACACAATCAAACATATCAATACCACGACGAACACCCTCAACTAAATCTTCTGGCTTACCTACCCCCATTAAATAGCGCGGTTTATCCATCGGGATCTTCGGGGTCACATATTCTAAAATACGGTGCATATCTTCTTTCGGCTCACCTACGGCTAGCCCTCCTACCGCATAACCGTCAAAACCGATTTCTACCAAGCCTTCAACCGAGATTTTGCGTAATTCCTCATAAGTGCCGCCTTGAATAATGCCAAATAACGCATTTTTATTGCCAAGTTCGTCAAATCGTTGGCGCGAACGTTTTGCCCAACGTAATGACATTTCCATTGAGTTTTTGGCATAGTCAAAGGTGGCAGGATAAGGCGTACACTCATCGAAAATCATCACAACATCAGAACCGAGATCGTATTGAATTTCCATTGATTTTTCAGGGGAAAGAAAAATTTTCTCACCATTAATCGGGTTTTGGAATTTCACCCCTTCTTCCGTGATTTTACGTAACTTCCCTAAGCTGAACACCTGGAACCCGCCGCTATCGGTTAAAATCGGACGGTGCCATTGCATAAAATCATGTAAATCACCGTGTTTACGCATGACTTCTTGTCCTGGACGTAGCCAAAGATGAAAAGTATTACCAAGTAAAATTTCAGCACCGGTCGCCCGCACTTCTTCCGGTGTCATACCCTTTACCGTACCATAAGTGCCTACAGGCATAAACGCAGGGGTTTCAACGGTGAACGTCCCTTGCGGCCGCTCAAAGATTAAACGACCACGACGAGCGCGACCGTTGGTTTTATGGAGTTCGTATTTCATTTAATCCTCTATCTACGAAGAAACAGTTCGGAGATTATCGGGCTCACCCGAATTAAAAAACGCATTGTAGCATAAATCTATTCGGGTGTTAGAGAGAATTATAGAGTAGGGACCGGGGAGGTTATCCCTACTATATGGGGCTATAAACCCGGCGCTTTCCACAATGAAGTGGTTAGCCCGTTATCCACTAATTGCAGTTGTTTGCGATAAACATCAAGCCATTTGGCTTTATGGATTTGATAGCGCTTATGATTTTCTGCATTAGGTTCATAAGTGCGGTCAAATTTTATTAATTTTTTGCTGGCCTCGACTAATGAAGGATAAATCCCAACTCCTACCCCCGCAGCAATAGCACAGCCTAGCGCGGTTGCTTCTTTGACGACAGGAATTTTTACGGTTAACCCCGTCACATCAGCAAGGATCTGGCTCCATAATTTTCCTTTTGAACCCCCACCAGCGAATACGATAGTATCCAGTTTGAGGTTGGCAAATTTTTCCACTTGTTCAAGATTACACGCAGAGACGATGGCGGCGTTTTCCTGTAGTGCGCGGAATAACGTGGCTTTGTTGCATTTTTGTGGGTCTATAGAAAGGTTTATAAAAGAGGGCGCGGCATGATACCAAGATTTAAAGTGCATGGCATCGGAGAAAATTGGGATAATATCGTTTGAACCGACAGGCACTTTTTCAGCCATTTGTTCTAGTAATGAATAGGTATCAACGCCTAATCGTTCTGCCAGTATTTTTTCTTCTTCACAAAAGGCATCTCTAAACCAGCGCATAGTTAACCCCGTGAAAAAGCTGATAGACTCTGCTTGCACAAGATTGGCAATAACGTGCGGGTTGATTCTGACATTCATATGGGGATCGGTAACAGGCTGTGGTAGGTTGACGACTTGTTGCCAAAATGTGCCTCCGATGACAGCTCCTTGAGAAGGCGCAACAATGCCTAAGCCGAGACAGCCAAGTTGCACATCTCCGCCGCCGACAACAACAGGAGTGCCGGTTTTTAAGCCCGTATATTGTGCGACATCTTTCGTGACAGCACCTAAAATGGTCCCCGTTTCTTTTACTGGTGGGAGAATGCACGAATTTAAACCGGCCATATCCAGTAATTCTGGTTGCCATTGCCGAGTGGTTAAATTGAGCATGCCTGTTGTGCCGGCATTAGAGGGGTCAACGGCTAATTCACCGCTTAACATAAAACCGAGCCAATCACTGATCATTGTTATCGCGCTGGTTTTGTGATAAATGTCACTACGATGATGTGCCAGCCACAATAATCTTGG
The DNA here is from genome assembly GCF_002795425.1 of Conservatibacter flavescens. Taxonomy (GTDB): domain Bacteria; phylum Pseudomonadota; class Gammaproteobacteria; order Enterobacterales; family Pasteurellaceae; genus Conservatibacter; species Conservatibacter flavescens. The sequence continues at coordinate 23,988 of NZ_PHHA01000013.1, read as the reverse complement.
TACGGCGCTGAGGGCTAAAGTTTGGCCGGAAATCTGATAGAGTTTTTCTTCAAAGCTATGATCATAAAGTGCTTTTAATTCATTAACTTCCCGAGTGGCGCGAGCATCTACATTGCCACAAGCCCAGATGGGGGTTTTATGTTCATCATATAGCACGATACCTTCCCGCATGGAGCAGGTCGAAACTGCGGCAATGTGTTCAGATTGAATTTGAGCATTGGACAGTGATTGTCGAATACAATCGCAGGTAAGCTGCCAATTCGTATCTAGATCGAACTCCATCGAGCCGGGAATATCGGGATCAGATAAATGTGTCCACTCCTTTTGTGCTGTCGCAATTTGATTTCCTTCTGTATCAAAAATAACCGCTCTGATACTTCCGGTTCCTGCATCTAATGCCATTAAATAGCTTGTGTTACTCATTATTTCCTCCTTAAAGGAAGAAAACAACAGCTTTACACCAATTGCGCCAACATCATCCGTGCTGTTTTTTCTTCCGTTACCAATGAATTAATGTATTTACCGTGCAGCGCACTTAAAATGGCTTCTACTTTGTCTTCTCCACCAGCAACCCCAATCACATGAGGAATTTTGATCAAATCGTCCAGTTGTACACTGATTAATTCCTCATGCAGAGTCATATTTGGTTGAATGGTCCCGTCTTTTTGCATGAAATAACCTAAAATATCGCCTACTGCGCCTTGTTGACGAATGATTTGTTGTTTTTCTTCAGTGATATAGCCTGTGCGAAGTAAAGTTGCTTGTCCTCGCTGTTGTGTCGCGCCAATCCCGACAATGGCGACATCTGCACTACAGGCAGTCAACATAATATCTCGCACACTTGCTTCTTTTTTGAAAAGATTGGCGGCTTCTGCTGAAGAGGCTTTAAGAGGGGCTGGAATAATGCTTATTGAGCAAGAGCCGTCAAGCTGCCCGATTCCTTTCATATAAGGACCCACTCCACCAGACAAGGTAATTAGCTTAATTTCATTACGCGTAATAAAGTCATTGCTGTTTTTTATTGTCTGCATAATGGTTTCACCGAAACCAATTGCGAGTAATTGACGAGGTTTAAGCAGTGACATTAACATTTGCGCAGCACCCACACCAAGACGTGTATTAACCTCATGTTTCTCTAAAGTGGGTAGTACACGAATATGTTTCAAATGAAAGCGCTGCTGTAATGCTTGTTCAAGTTCTAAGCAACCTTTAAAGCGAGAATTTATCTGTACTTTAATAATGCCCACTTGTCTGCCTTTTTCTAATAAGCGGGAAACTTTCAATCTTGGAATGCCAAGTTTTTCACCGATTTCACCTTGAGTGAGGTTGTCGTGATAGTAAAACCAGGCAATACGCGCTAAAAGTTCCTCTTCACTTAAACAAGAGGCGGATATTTCGGTAGTGTCAATGCTAACTTCGTTCATAGTTTTTCTCTAATGGCTATATGAAAACATTATTCATATGTTTTTATAAAATATCAATTGTTCGTTTTGGTATTTTTAAAATTTGTGATTTCGATCACTTTTTAATAAAAATTCGGTCATATTTTAGCATAAATTTCATGAAAAATATGATTTTTGCGATATTGATCACAGATCTTTTTGTTTCTTCAATATAGGATTTTGAAAAAATGATTAACTAAATATTCATTTGTTCAATTATTTGAGGGGGAAAGAATGGAATTTCAGCCGACAGATAGAAAATGCCTATTAGCCGTTCGAAATATCAGTAAATCTTTTTCGGGTGTTGAGGTATTAAAAGAGATTGATTTCACTTTATATGAAAGTGAGGTTCATGCCTTGTTAGGTGGAAATGGTGCGGGAAAATCTACGTTGATGAAAATTATCGCGGGGATCCAATCTCAAGATCAAGGTACATTGGCAATTAATGGACAAATTCAACACCATCTTTCTCCGAGCAAAGCGCATCAATTGGGGATCTATCTTGTTCCACAGGAGCCTTTGTTATTTCCTAACTTAACTGTAAAGGAAAATATTTTATTTGGTTTAAGAGGGGAAAGAAATTCTGAACAAAAACTGACCGCTCTTTTACAGGAACTCAATTCCCATTTGAATTTAGATATTCAAGCCGGTTCTTTAGATGTTGCGGATCAGCAATTAGTTGAAATTATGCGTGGCTTAATGCGTAATGCTTCCATTTTGATCTTAGATGAACCAACCGCTTCTTTAACACCAGCAGAAACCGATAATCTTTTTAAAAAAATTCATTCGTTATTGGAAAAAGGTGTCGGGATTGTCTTTATTTCCCATAAATTGCCTGAGGTTTGGCAAATCTCCCATCGTATAAGTGTGATGCGTGATGGCTATATTGCATTAAGTGGTAAGACAGCGGAGTTGGAGAAAAATGAAGTCATTGCGGCAATTACACCAAAATCCAAAGGAGTGGATTTAACCCATTCTCAGAAGCTTTGGCTTGAATTACCCGGACACCCAAGAATTAAATCAAAAGATACCCCAATTTTAACAGTCGAGAATTTAACAGGAGAAGGGTTTAAGCATATCAATTTTTCTATTTATCCCGGTGAGATTTTAGGTTTGGCCGGCGTAGTGGGGGCAGGGCGTACGGAATTAGCGGAAACATTATATGGCTTACGTCGAGAAAAGTGCGGTCGAATTTTCTTTAATAATCGGGAGGTGAATGCTTTATCAGTCAAGCAACGTCTACAAGAAGGGATTGTGTATTTACCGGAAGATCGGCAGGCCTCTGGTTTGTATTTAGATGCATCTCTCACTTGGAATACCTGCGGATTAACCTATCACAATATGGGATTTTGGCTCAATGAGGCAAAAGAAAGTGCCATTTTGGAACGCTACCGACGCGCAATAGGTATTAAATTCAGCAATGAACAACAAGCGGTACGGACGTTATCAGGCGGTAATCAACAGAAAGTATTAATCGCTAAATGTTTGGAAGCAAATCCTGCGCTGTTGATTGTGGATGAGCCGACTCGTGGTGTTGATGTCGGGGCTCGGGCCGATATTTATCAATTAATTAAAAGTATAGCTAAACAAAATGTCGCAGTATTGTTGATTTCTTCTGACTTAGAAGAAATTGAGCAGATATCTCATCGAGTATTGGTGATGCATGATGGGGAAATGGGAGAGTCGCTTATTGGCAGTGCAATTAACAGCAACAATATTATGCAGATGGCGTTTAGAGGCCAGCATGACTAAGGAGAGGGGAGATGTGGAAATTTATTCAAACTAACCGTGAATTGACCATTTTATTTGCCATTGCATTGTTATTTTTGTTGCTTAGTTTTGGAGATAGTGCTGGTTTGGGGTGGCAAACCTTAACAATGATCTTCAATTCAGCACAGATTGTGATGTTACTGGCGATTGGCGCAACTTTTGTGATTTTAACACGTAATATTGATGTTTCCGTCGGTTCGATTATGGGCTTATGTGCAGTGGTAGCGGGTAGCTTGTTAAATCTTGGTTTTTCTTTGTTTTCAGCTTTTTTAATCACACTATGTTGCGGTCTGTTAGCAGGTTTGTTTAATGGGGTGTTAGTAACCATTTTGCGAATCCCCGCCATTGTTGCGACTTTGGGAACGCTGGGTTTGTATAAGGGGTTGATGTTATTAATTACCGGTGGGAAATGGATTGAAGGCTTACCACAAAATTTGAAAACTTTATCAGAACCGATGTTGTTCACAATTTCACCCATCGGGTATTTAGTCATTGTATTAATTATCGTGACTTATTTTGCATTAACCAAATTAAAAATTGGGCGAAATTTTTATGCAGTAGGCGATAACTTACAGGGCGCTTTACAGTTAGGTGTACGCATTAATTTAGTACGGATTTCGGCTTTTGCGATTAACGGTATGATGGCAGCCTTAGCAGGAATTGTGTTTAGTTCACAAATCGGTTTTGTACCGAATTCGACAGGTAATGGTTTAGAAATGAAAGCGATTGCCGCCTGTGTACTGGGAGGCATTAGTTTACTTGGTGGGGCTGGAAATGTAATCGGCGCGATTTTGGGAGCGTATTTTTTAATTCAGATCGACAGTATTTTAGTGCTATTAAAGGTCCCCGCCTATTGGAACAATTTTGTTGCAGGCATGGTGCTGTTGATGGTCTTGGTTTTTGACGGTCGGATTCGGCTCATGATTGCCAAAAATTTAAAATTACAGCGCTATGTTCGTTTTTTAAAAGATGAGCATTTAGCAAAATAATGGGAGGCAGTGATGTTTAACATGAAAAGATACGGTTGGGAAATCACATTATTTTGTTTGGTGATCGTTGAAATTCTCGGGTTTGGTTTATTCAATCCCAGAATGCTAGATCTTAATGTATTACTTTACAGTACGAGTGATTTTATTTATATCGGCATGTTGGCACTGCCGTTAACTCTGATTATCGTCAGCGGCGGCATTGATATTTCTTTCGGCTCGACGGTGGGGCTATGTGCCATTGCGTTGGGCGTATTGTATAAATTGGGAATATCACTGATCTTGGCGATTCCTATTGTATTTTTGCTTGGTATAGCTTGTGGTTTGATGAATGCCGGATTGATTATTTACACCAAAGTGAATCCCTTAGTGATTACATTGGGAACGATGTATTTATACGGCGGTGGAGCGTTGCTATTATCGGGATTTGCCGGTGCAACAGGTTATGAGGGGATAGGCGGTTTTCCTGAAGCTTTACTGGATTTTGCGAATCAAAGCTTGTTAGGGATTCCAACTCCCATCATTTATTTCTTAATGATGACCGCACTTTTTTGGCTATTAATGCATAAAACTATTGTTGGACGTAGTATTTTTTTGATCGGGCAAAGTGAGCGTACTTCTCGTTATAGCGCAGTACCCGTGAATCGAACATTATTGATTATTTATGCGTTAATTGGTTTGGTCGCAGCGTTTGTAGCGATTTTATTAGTGTCTTATTTTGGATCGGCGCGTTCTGATTTGGGTAGCTCATTACTTATGCCTGTTCTTACTGCGGTGGTATTAGGTGGGGCAAATATTTATGGCGGTTCAGGATCTATTATCGGCACTGCGATTGCTGCAATCTTGATCGGATATTTGCAGCAGGGATTACAGATGGTGGGGATTTCGAATGAGATTTCGAGCGCATTGTCAGGTGCATTGCTCATCATTGTCTTAATTGGTAAATCAATTAGCCTATATTATTCCGCTATTGTTCAATGGATTATGCGTAAAAAGGTCAGAATAGTTTCACGATGAACATACTTGTATTTCTTGGTGTGTTTTAACTCAAACCAACTGGGAGGAATTAACCATGAAAAATTTTATCAAAGTGACCGCACTTGCAACAGCAATAGGTTTATCGGCTATTGTTTCGGCTCAGGCAGCAGATCGTATTGCTTTTATACCTAAGTTGGTAGGTGTGGGCTTCTTTACCAGTGGCGGACAAGGCGCTATTGAAATGGGGAAAACCTTAGGTGTTGATGTGACTTATGACGGTCCAACGGAGCCGAGTGTTTCCAATCAGGTTCAATTAATTAATAACTTTGTCAATCAGGGATATAACGCCATTATTGTTTCTGCTGTTTCACCGGAAGGGTTATGTTCTACTTTGCAACGAGCTATGAAGCGAGGCGTCAAAATTTTAACATGGGACTCTGATACTAAGCCAGAATGTCGTAGCTACTATATTAATCAGGGAACACCTCATCAGCTTGGGGCTATGTTGGTGGATATGGCGGCAAATCAAATCACCAAGCCGAAAGCCAAAGTGGCATTTTTCTATTCTAGTCCAACGGTGACGGATCAAAATCAATGGGTGAATGAGGCAAAAGCGAAAATTGCTAAAGAATATCCAGAATGGGAAATTGTTACCACTCAATTTGGATATAACGATGCAATTAAATCATTGCAAACAGCGGAGGGGATCTTAAAGGCCTATCCTGATCTTGATGCCATTATTGCTCCTGATGCCAATGCATTGCCTGCGGCAGCACAAGCCGCTGAAAATTTAAAAGTGAGCGATGTTGTTATTGTCGGGTTTAGTACACCGAATGTTATGCGCCCTTATGTGAAACGTGGCACAGTAAAACAATTTGGCTTATGGGACGTTGTACAGCAAGGCAAAATTTCGGTTTCTGTTGCGAATGATTTATTAAAAGGCAAAGCGTTAAATATCGGCGATACACTCGAAGTACAAGGCGTTGGTACAGTAGAAGTTCACCCTAATGCTGTTCAAGGTTATGAGTATGAAGCGAAAGATAACGGCATTATTTTATTGCCTGAACGCGTTGTGTTCACAAAAGAGAATATTGACGACTACAATTTTTAATGGAATTAGAGGAGTTAAAATATGGCAGATTTAGATGATATCCGTGATGGTAAAGACTTTGGATTAGGTAAGCCTCAAATCAATCGCGCGTTTTATTTAAAAGGCTCGGGGGCGTTAGATTGGGGCATGCAATCTCGTTTAGCGGATATTTTTAATCCGAAAACGGGTAAAACAATTATGTTGGCATTTGATCATGGTTATTTTCAAGGGCCGACAACGGGTTTGGAGCGTATAGATTTACATATTGCACCGTTATTTGAATATACCGATGTATTAATGTGTACGCGTGGTATTTTGCGCAGTGTTGTACCGCCAGACACAGGCAAGCCCGTAGTATTGCGTGCTTCAGGGGCGAATTCAATTTTAACAGAGTTATCAAATGAGGCTGTGGCGGTATCAGTTGAAGATGCAATACGATTAAATGTTTCTGCGATGGCCGCCCAAGTATATATTGGTTCGGACTACGAACATCAGTCTATTAAGAATATTATTCAACTGGTGGATCAAGGCACACGTTATGGTATGCCGACAATGGCAGTAACAGGGGTTGGTAAAGATATGGCTCGGGATCAACGTTATTTTTCTCTTGCTACTCGCATTGCCGCTGAAATGGGAGCGCATATTATTAAAACCTATTATGTCGATCAAGGTTTTGAGCGAATCACCGCCGGCTGCCCTGTGCCAATTGTGATCGCTGGCGGTAAAAAACTACCGGAGCAAGATGCATTAAGTATGTGTTATAAGGCGATTGATCAGGGAGCATTGGGGGTGGATATGGGGCGTAATATTTTCCAATCTGAAGCACCTATCGCGATGTTAAAAGCCGTGCATGCGGTCGTTCACGGTGGAGAAACAGCAGAGCAGGCTTATCAGCTTTATTTACATGAAAAAAATGCTTAATTGATTATTGGCGGCAAATGATATATTTGCCGCTGTTTTAAATGGAGGAATACACGATGTTTGCAATGTTAGTTGAAATTAATATTAAAGAGGGGAAAGAGAAAGAGTTCATGGAAGTATTTACCCGTAACCATCTTGGTACGCGCCAAGAACCAGGCAATTTACGTTTTGATGTATTACAAGACCCGGATATCAAAACGCGTTTTTATGCCTATGAGGTCTATCGTGATGAAGCCGCTTTAGAAGCACATCGTCAAACGCCTCATTATCATCAATGTGTGAAAGAACTCGAATCTTTAATGACTGGCACTAGAAGTAAAAAAATTTTTAATTGGTTATTACCGGACAAAATATAGTATGAAAAAATCAAAAAGTGCGGTTAATTTTTACTTTAAACTTGTCACTGTGAAGTCTAGGTTGGGAGGAGGGACAAGGCATGCCTTATTTATAAACATGTCTTATCCCTATGAGAATGGATAATTGAGATTAATTGGTTTTCAAACGATTCCAATATTTTTCATAAATATCAATCGCATTCCCTACATCAGCTTGCATTATACCTTTTTTAATTTCCGCTTCTGATGGAAATAAGATAGGGTTGTTTGCTTCTTCTGGAGTAAGTAGGTCTTTTAAGCCTTCATTTGGCATGGAAAAACCCATAGTTTCAATAACGACTTTGGCATTTTCTGGTCTTAACAGAAAATCGATAAATTTATGAGCGGCTTCACGATTTCTTGCGCCTTTTGGAATCGCATAATTATCCATCCAAAGAATTGCGCCTTCTTTTGGGTAGATAAATTGAATATTTTTATTTTCTGCGTGAGCGCGGTCAGCAGATCCATTCCAGATCATACCAATGGAGACTTCCCCTTGTAGATAAGGCATTTCAGGTGTATCTGAGTTAAAAGCGATAACATTCGGGAGTAATTTTGTTAGGCGTTCATAAGCTGATTTTATGTCTTCTTCATTGGTCGTATTTGGCGATTTTCCATTTAATAACAACGCAATATGAAATACTTCGCGAGCATCAGCCATTAATAATACTTTACGTTTAAATTCTGGTTTCCATAAATCTGCCCAGCTTGTAATTGTGCTAGGATCAATATCGGCAGCATTGACACCAATACCGGTTAAGCCATAAATATAAGGCAAGGAATATTGGTTATCAGGATCGTAATCTTGGTTCAATAAACTAGGAGTAATATATTTAAGATTGCTGAGTTTGTTATGATCAATTTTTTCCAGCATGCCTTCTTTGGCCATTTTCCCAATATAATAACTAGATGGGAAAACTAAATCATAACCGCCACCTGTAAGCTTTAATTTAGAATACATTTCTTCATTACTTTCAAAGGTGGAGTAAATAACATCAATGTTATATTCTTTGGTAAATTTGGAGAGTAATTCTGTTGGGATATAGCCTGTCCAGTTATAAACATATAATTTTTCAGCCGCTAAGGACATCGTGCTGAAAAATGTTAAGACAATTGTAATGAATGATTTGAATGAAAATGCTTTTTTCATTTTTTCCTCCTGTAATATAAAGTGAAATTAAAAATGCAAAAAGGATTATAACAGAATTGAAAAAAATTGACTTATTTTATTAGGGGAGTAGGATTAGTTCGGTGATAAATCATGGGTTATGTTATGCTAGATTTTGCTTTTCAAAAACACCTCAAAACTTATTATTCAGACACGATGAATTGCCATTTGCAACAAGCTCAATTAAGCCAAATGGAAACTGCAGATGTCTGTATTATTGGCGCGGGATTTACTGGATTATCTACCGCACTTGAACTGGCTGAAAAAGGGAAAAGTGTGGTTGTGCTTGAAGGCGCGTGTGTTGGTTTTGGCGCCTCCGGACGTAATGGTGGTCAGGCGATTAATGGTTTTGAAGATGGAATTGATGAATATCTCCAAGAGCTTGGTCTTAAAGCGACACAGCAATTATGGAATATGTCATTGGAAGCCATTGATATTATTGATGAACGTATTGAAAAGTATGCAATTCAATGTGATTGGAAGCGAGGATATCTTACTGCCGCATTAAATGAAAGACGTATGGAAGACTTGATTTATGCGAAGCAGACAAGTAGCACTATTTTCGGTTATTCTCATATGCAACTTTGGGATAAAGCGCAGCTTAAACGACATTTAGGATCGGATTTATATGTCGGGGGATTATATGACGGAAATTCAGGACATTTGCATCCGTTGAATTATTGTCTAGGTCTTGCTCAAGCTTGTCTCGCATTAGGGGTAAAAATCTATGAAAATTCTCCTGTGATTGATGTTGAATTGATATCCGATACAAAAATAAAAATTAAAACCGCAAAATCAGCGGTTAATGCCGCCCATTTAGTGTTGGCGACTAATGCTTATGTGGATAAATTGTCGAAAAAAATCCATTTTGGCATAGCCAAAAAAATCCTTCCCGTTGAAAGTTTTATTATTGCCACAGAGCCACTTCCACAAGCCCTTGCTGACAGCGTGATTAATAATGGTATGTCGGTATGTGATAATAATATTTTTTTGGATTATTACCGTCTGAGCGCGGATAATCGTTTATTATTTGGTAGTGATTCCAGTTCAAATAAAAATATGGTCGATGTTATGCGACAAAACATGTTGCATGTGTTTCCACAACTTGAATCAGTAAGAATTGATTATGGTTGGGGTGGGCCTGTAGATATGACTCTGAATGCTAAACCGCATTTTGGACAATTACATAATAATGTCTATTTTGCTCAAGGCTATTCTGGACACGGTGTGGCCTTAAGTGGATTAGCAGGGCGGATTATTAGTGAGGCAATTTGTGGTGATGCTACCAGGTTACAGATTTTTGAACGTTTGAAAGTACCAAGCTTATATGGCGGAAAATTAGTGAAAAAACTCGCCTTAGCAGTAGGTAAACCTTATTATCGAATGTTGGATCGCTTTTTTTAATATTGGGAATAGGTTGTTCGTGAAGAGTTTGTGTTTTAGTGGGCAGTCATTCATATGCTGCCCGTTTTTTATATTGCTATGTTTGTATCAACCTACGCTCGTTGAGTAGAGTGATTTTTAGTAATAAACATGGAGTCCCCATAACTGAAAAAACGATAGCGATTTTCTACCGCACTTTGATAGGCATGCATAGTGTGTTCATAACCAGCAAAGGCCGAAACTAGCATAATCAGCGTGCTTTCAGGTAAATGGAAGTTAGTGATTAAACCATCAATGATACGAAATTGTTTACCGGGATAAATAAAAATAGAGGTATCCGAGAAAAATGGATCAAGTAAATTGCCGGTTTGTCGCTCTTCAGACGCTAATGCTGCGCTCTCAATAGAACGTACTGAAGTTGTCCCGACGGCGATTACTCGTTTACCGTTGGCTTTGGTCGAGAGGATCGCCTCTACAACGTCTTGTGGGACTTCGGCGTATTCGGCATGCATATGGTGATCTTCAATTTTTTCTACTCGTACCGGTTGGAATGTACCGGCACCGACGTGTAGGGTGACAAATGCGAAATTAACGCCTTTAGCTTTTAGTTTAGCTAACAATGCATCATCAAAATGCAGGCCTGCCGTCGGTGCAGCGACTGCGCCGGGTACTTTGTTATATACGGTTTGATAGCGCTCTTGATCTGCCTCTTCGTCAGGACGATCAATGTATGGCGGTAAAGGCATATGGCCGATTTGTTGTAACAGTTCAAAAAGTGCGGTATGTTTTTGCAAAATTTTTATTTCAAATAATGCTCCTTGTCGCGCAATCATTTGCGCTTTTATCCCGTTTCCTTCGCCTAATTTATCTTCACCTAAAATCAATTCTGCACCAGCTTTTGGCGCTTTTGACGCACGAACATGGGCAAGAATACAATCGTCAGTGAGTACCCGTTCAATTAATACTTCAATCTTACCACCAGTGGCTTTACGCCCGAATAATCGAGCAGGGATAACACGGGTATTATTAAATACTAACAAATCTCCATCGTGAATTAAGTCTAAAATATCGGGAAAATGACCGTGTTTTATTGCGCCTGTGTCTCCATTTAACTGCAACAAACGGCTTGCAGTACGCTTTTCAGTTGGGTAACGGGCAATGAGTTCATCGGGTAAATCAAAATGGAAATCGGATACTAACATCATTTTTTAATTTATATTTAATCGAAAATAATGGGCTAGTCTATCAAATAATAGGGGGAAAATCGCTTATTTTCTTTATCTTATTAGGCTTTTTCGCTAGAATTTGTGCCATTATCATTTACTCAGATTAGAGGCAAAGTTGAAACAGGCAAAATTTTATTTAGTCGAACAGGCAGAAAAACAAGGTGAATTATCTGCAGTAGAAGCCCTCGCTTGTGATTTAGCTGCGAATGCTTGGCGCATTGGCAAGAGAGTGTTAATTGCTTGTGAAACCGAACAACAAGCTTTTAATTTGGATGAGGCGTTATGGGCGCGCGATCCAGAACAGTTTGTCCCTCATAACTTGTCTGGTGAAATTACGCAATATGCGACACCGATTGAAATCTCATGGCGGGGTAAACGCAATGCTCAACGACGTGATATTTTAATTAATTTACAGCAAGATGTGCCTGATTTTGTCAATAGCTTTAATCAAGCCATTGATTTTGTACCCTCTTTAGAGAATGAAAAAGCCCAAGCTCGCGAACGTTATAAATATTATCGACAAATGGGGTTTGAAATGATTACAGAAAAGGCGTAATAACATACTTGCATTACGCCCGTTGTTTATTGTGTATTAAGAAACGCGTTCGTTTTCTTGTATGTTATCTGACAAATCTAAACGCATCATTGTACCTGTTGGGGCATTGACTGTTTGAGCTAAATTTGTCCGTAATGATTCAACAAAGGAACCGGTATAGACTTTAGTGCCTTGATGGGATAGGTTTGATTGAACATCGACAGCAACATTCCCTCCCAGTTTACGCCATAAACGGCAAAAGAAGTAATCTTCAGATAAATAGCGTTTTGAATCCGGATCAACCATACAGTCAAAGAAACGATAGCACACTTTATTAGGGTTATAATCACTATCAGACACATAAGCTAAATCAGGATAAGCATTAATCATTTGATCAAACACATGACGCTTAATGGCCATAAATCCAGTCGGAGCCTCATCTAGATCCACAAAACCATCTTGATCTACGGTAAGGTTAATGGCGCCAGTTTCATCAGTGGTATGCGTATTTACTGTATATTTTGTGTAGTGTTTTTCAAATTCAGCTTGAGTCATATTGGCTGGGATGCCTTCTTGAGGCCAGTTCTCTTTTTTTAATGGATAAACACCCGCAGCAACATCACGATCAGCCAATAACAAACGGAAAAATGCGTTGGCTGAAAAACCAATATCTGAATCGATCCAAAAAAGGTGAGTATAGTCTTTATTACTCAGAAAATCAGAAACCGCATTGTTACGCGCCCGTGTAATTAAGCTTTCACCGCGTTGCAATAAGACTTGTATCGGCATGCCGATTTGTGCAGCTTGATGAACAACATTCATCAGGGAAAGGGTGTAGTTATGAAAATATTTTCCATCATGACTAGGGGTCACAATCAAGGGATACATATTTTTGAGTTCAGACATAGGGAGCATAAGGTTTTCCTTTAACTTAATAGTACTTTGCTCGCGATTATACCAAAATAATTAGGGTGATAGCATTTTTTTGTCAAAATTCACTTTAAATCTCAATTGCTTGTCTTTTTGCATTCAAAGGGGATTTTCGGTAGAATTAGGGGGAGATTTTGGTTTCTAAATTTGCTCACTTTTTGTAGCGGAGAATAGGGTTAGAGAAGCTTCATCGTAGCAAATTTAAAGAGAAATAAACATGACTAACGAACAAATTGCGGAACACCAACGCCAACTGCATATTCAATTTAAAGCGTGGATGGACGATAAGAAAACCCGTGAAGTACTGACGTTCCAACGCCCGAATGGGGATATTGTGCGACATTATCCTGATGGACACGAAGAAGTGATTGAATATGGCAACGCAAAATAATTTAGCGATTTTCTATTGTGGGACAAATGGGGCGGGCAAAACCACCTTGCGTGGATTTAATAAAGACATCGTGCAAATTGTAATTGACTCCGATCATATCGCCATGCAAATTAACCCCGAAAACCCACGCTTGGTCGATAGCCAAGCAGGTAGAAAAGCAATTGGATTATTTAAGTTTGCACTTGAACATCAAGTTTCTTTTTCAATGGAGTCTACTTTATCGGGTAATTCTATTTTGCAACGAATAAAGAAAGCCAAAGAAAATGGCTTTTTTGTGCGATTAAATTATGTGGGGTTAAATAGTGTTTCAATCAATATCGAGCGAGTAAAAGCAAGAGTTGCAAGCGGTGGACATTTTATTGATGAAGCCACAATTCGCAATCGTTATGATATTAGTTTGCAAAATTTAATTAAAATCTTACCGCTTTGTGATGAAGTCTTTATTTATGATAATTCAGGTGAAGCCCCAAGTCTGGTTTTTCATTTGAGTGAAAACGAATTAACCCAATGGGTTGATAAATTGCCGAAGTGGTGTGAAGAATTGAATAATTCATTGGAAATACCTAGCACGGCAGAGCCGTACTAGGTTAAGCATAATTCAGCCCCGTTGGGGCTGGCAGTTAGAAAGTATAAAGAGCTACAGCGTAGCTCACTCAGCCGAAGGCTGATCGTAACCACGTACGGCTTGCCGTGCGTGGTCTAAAAACAATTTATCTTTAATTTAAAGAGAATACCAATGACAACAAACCTCCAAATGGCAGACCGCTTTGAGGCATCTGCAGTAGAACAAGCCCTGTATAAACACTGGGAAGAGTGCGGTTACTTTAAACCGTCTGAAAATGAAAATGTACCAAGTTACTGTATCGCCATTCCACCGCCGAATGTAACGGGATCGCTCCATATGGGGCACGCATTCCAACAAACGTTGATGGATACGCTTATCCGTTTTAACCGTATGGAAGGCAATAATACCTTATGGCAGGCAGGAACGGATCATGCGGGGATTGCGACCCAAATGGTGGTAGAACGTAAAATTGCGGCGGAAGAAGGCAAAACTCGCCACGATTACGGACGTGAAGCCTTTATTGAAAAAATCTGGGATTGGAAAGCCTATTCGGGCGGTACAATCAGCCAGCAAATGCGTCGTCTGGGTAACTCAATTGACTGGGATCGTGAGCGTTTTACGATGGATGAAGGCTTATCCGATGCGGTAAAAGAGGTGTTTGTTCGCCTGCACGAGCAAGGCTTGATTTATCGTGGTAAACGCTTAGTAAACTGGGATCCAAAACTTCACACGGCGATTTCCGATCTTGAGGTGGAAAACAAAGAGAGCAAAGGCTCACTGTGGCATTTCCGCTATCCACTTGCTAATGGAGCTAAAACCGCTGACGGCTTGGATTATTTAGTGGTCGCAACCACGCGTCCAGAAACGATGTTAGGTGATACAGCGGTGGCGGTTCACCCAGAAGATGAACGCTATCAATCTCTGATTGGCAAAACAGTGATGTTACCGCTGGCAAACCGTGAAATTCCGATTATTGCCGATGATTATGTCGATCGTGAGTTCGGTACAGGTGTGGTGAAAATTACCCCTGCTCACGATTTTAACGACTACGAAGTGGGCAAACGTCATTCACTGCCGATGGTCAATGTGATGACCTTAAATGCCGATATTCGTGATGTGGCTGAAATTATTGGTTCAGACGGTAAAGTTTTAGATAATTACACCGCTTCTATTCCTGCCGATTATCAAGGTTTAGAGCGTTTTGCGGCGCGTAAAAAAATCGTGGCTGATTTTGAGGCATTAGGTTTATTAGAAGAAATCAAACCGCACGATTTGAAAGTGCCTTATGGCGACCGTGGCGGTGTACCGATTGAGCCAATGCTGACCGACCAATGGTATGTAAGCGTGAAACCGCTTGCCGAAGTAGCGACTAAAGCGGTGGAAGACGGCGAAATCCAATTTGTGCCGAAACAGTACGAAAACCTCTATTTCTCTTGGATGCGTGATATTCAAGACTGGTGTATCTCTCGCCAATTATGGTGGGGACACCGTATTCCTGCGTGGTATGACGAACAAGGCAACGTTTATGTTGGACGTTCGGAAGAAGAAGTGCGGTCAAAAAATGGCTTAAATGCCACCATCGCATTACGCCAAGATGAAGATGTGTTAGATACTTGGTTCTCCTCTGCCTTGTGGACATTCTCCACACTCGGTTGGCCAAATAACACCAAAGACTTACAGATGTTCCACCCAACCGATGTGTTGATCACTGGGTTTGATATTATTTTCTTCTGGGTCGCTCGTATGATTATGTTTACGATGCACTTTATCAAAGATGAAAATGGCAAACCGCAAGTGCCGTTTAAAACTGTGTATGTAACAGGCTTGATCCGTGATGAGCAAGGGCAAAAAATGTCAAAATCGAAAGGGAATGTGCTTGACCCAATCGATATGATTGATGGGATTTCCCTTGAGGCATTACTGGAAAAACGCACAGGCAATATGATGCAGCCACAGCTTGCGGAAAAAATTGCGAAAGCAACCCGTAAAGAGTTCGAGAAGGGTATCGCCGCACACGGTACAGATGCTCTACGTTTCACCCTTGCAGCATTGGCAAGCAACGGTCGTGATATTAACTGGGATATGAAACGCTTAGAGGGCTACCGCAATTTCTGTAACAAGTTATGGAATGCAAGCCGCTTTGTGCTAACTAATGACAAACTCGATTTAAACGAAGGCGAAGTGGAATTCTCCTTAGCAGATCGCTGGATTAGCTCTGCCTTTAACCGCACCGTGAACGAGTTCCGTGATGCGTTAAAACAATACCGCTTCGACTTAGCCGCGAATGCGATTTACGAGTTTACTTGGAACCAATTCTGCGACTGGTATTTGGAATTGACCAAACCTGTTTTCGCAAATGGGACAGATGCCCAAAAACGTGGTGCAAGCCGAACCTTAGTGCAGGTACTGGAACAGTTACTCCGCCTTGCTCACCCAATTATGCCATTTATCACTGAAGAAATTTGGCAGAAAGTGAAAGGTTTTGTAGGCGTTGAGGGCGAAACCATTATGCTCCAACCGTTCCCGAAAACAGATGAACAAGCGGTTGATTTAAAAGCAGAAAATGCAATCAACTGGTTAAAAGAGATCATTGTTGCGGTACGAAATATCCGTGCAGAAAGCAATATCGCACCAAGTAAAGGCTTAGATCTCTGCTTACGCAACTTGTCAGATAGCGAAAGCAATATCTTAACGGAAAATGACCGCTTGTTAAAAGCGATGGCGAAGCTAGACAACATCCAAGTCTTAAAATCAGGCGAAGAATCTCCGCTTTCTGTGGCAAAATTAGTTGGCAATGTCGAGGTGCTCGTCCCAATGGCTGGCTTTATCAACAAAGAAGCTGAACTGGCACGTTTGACCAAAGAGATTGAAAAAATGCAGGGTGAAATCCAACGCATTGAAAACAAACTCGGCAACGAAGCCTTTGTCGCAAAAGCTCCTGAGGCGGTTATCGCCAAAGAGCGAGAAAAAATGCAAGGCTACCAAGACGGCTTAGAAAAATTGAGAAATCAATTTAGAGCGATTGAAGCGTTGTAGAAGAGAAAAGTGCGGTCGGTTTTGGCCGCATTTTTTTAGATAGTTGATGTAGTCGACAAAATAGCGCTAATAACGTCTAAAAATAATAATTAGCAACAATCTCTGTTATGATCCACTTAATCATTCTTTATTAATAATCTGAAAATATGTTATCCAAAGTTCAGTAAGTTTATTTTCCAAATCAACTTTTAATGAGAGATTAGTCGGATCATCTAGCAACCCTAATAATTCCTGTTCAATGGGATTCACTTGGTTTAATTCTCTTTCGATCTCATAGAAAGCAGTTTTAAGATGAGATATTGTAATGCCTTTCTTATCTTTTTCAGCTTGAATCAATTCTTGTTGCAAATTATGTATTTTTAATCTTAATGCATTCAGGGAGTCTTGTGCATTCTTTAATTTATCTATGTTTTTGGTGTGATGTAATTTATCTTTAATAGATAGCATTACATTTGACTGAATCTCTGTAACGTCTAACTGATCAATATAAGATAAAGAATATAAAGGTGATATAAGAGCATTGTTCAGAGCGTGTTGTACTTGATTTTTTAAATTATGCATAATAAAAAAACAAGATATACTTCCAATAAAAGCACCTAATATAAAAGAAATAATCTTTTTATAACTGAATATCTTGGAATTATTACTACTTACATGACTAATACTATCAACCATCGCACCATTAGATGTGCTCTTGCCTGAAGTATTAAAAGCAGGTAATTCAATTTCTGGTCTGTCAGGTTCAGTTTTTTTAATATTTGATACATTAACTCGTTCAACTTTAATTATTTCAGTTGGTTTTTGCTCACTATTATCTACCAGTAAATCATTATTGCTTCTGCTATATTTAAGAGAAAGGATAATTTTTTCTTGTACTATTTCCCGCAAGTTTGCTAGATTACAATGCACCTCAGTATGAGATATGATCATTTTCAAAATAATATTAATTGAGTTTGCAAGTCGATATAAGTCCTTAATATCGACAAGTTTAACGTCAATCATCTTAATATCGTCACTTATTTGTCGATTGAGCCAATTTAATATATTAATACGAGCGGATATTTTCTGTGGCCATATATCTGTCCAAAAAGCAACTAGTACTATTGAGATTTTCTCGATTGAATCTATAAGGTTGTTAATATTATTTGTTAATTTAAGATCTGCAACAGTGGAATAAGAGAATGTTTGTAGATCTATACCATTTTTTTCAGAAATTTGTTCGGATAGCTCTTTTACTTGTTTCCAATCAACGGATCTATCCGGTCGATTTAGATTATTTATTTGTTCTTTGATAATTAAAAACGAATCTAAATTAGACGGTTCTTTTCCTAAAGATACAAGCATTACTATTTCCTTATCTTAAGTCATTCTAGAGCGACTTTCCTGAAGATATATCACTTTTATGCCCTAATGATAAATCTATTTACATAGCAGTTACGCCAAATAAGTTAAGCTATTTAATTTTATCTACAACAACATACTATTCTTAATATAATGTATCAGGTAGTTTAAATTGACTAAATATATCCCATGAAAATGGATTATCGGACTCATCAATATAAATGCGGTAAGTTGCATAACCACCATTCAAATCATAGCGAACATCAAATGACCCATTTTTAGCATTACTGACTTTACCTGCTCTTAACAACTTAATTTGTGCCCAAGGACCACTAAAACTTAAACTCCGTGGCGATGAGTCTTTATCTGTTGAAACTAAGGTAAGTTTACTTTCCACACTTGCATTCATTGAGTTTGGCCATACAATATTGGTTTGCTTTTTAACGCCATGAGAGTAATCAATAATTTGCCCATCTAGATTTAATATTCCACGTCTTTTATTAGAGGACATACTTAAAGGTTCAATTGCAAATTGAACACCAATACCGTTACCGGAACTGAAAAATGTTTCTCGAATTTTAGTGGCCAGTTCCAATTGAAATAAAATATCCTCTCTAATTAACGGAGTATTATTATCAGAGATTTGGTTTAAGTCGCTTTCAATAAATGGTTTTAAATTTGTTTGATAAAAACTATCTAATATACCATTTGGTGCAAAGAAACGAGAAAATTCGCTTAACGGCACTTCTTGAGTTGCATTTTTAACGAAAGGGTATCGGTCTTGTAAATAACTCTTATATTGTTTAACAACTTTGTCGTTCCACTCAACTTCCAAAGATACGATAGCTGATTTTAATACCGAATGCCACGTATATTCCGCAAGTTGATCCAACCATCTTGATATTGGCTGTGGCATTGTTTTAGCTAATTGTTGTAACTCCAAAATAGGATCTGTGGAATGCTGATCAATTCTTAATTGCACTGCTTTTAATGCAGCTTTACCTTGATTAGGTGCATTTTCAATAGAAAGTAAATAACGATGGAGAGAGGATAATTTTTGATAAATATTTTGCAACATGCTTCCCTTATCGTCCGCATCTTTCAAAACAGATTTCTCATCGGAAAAACTATGATCAATTTGAATCATTAAACGATAATCAAGAGAAGAAATCGCATCTTGCAGCTCCTTTCCTTCTTTGTTTGGTAAAGCCGGTGTTCTCGTATTATCACTTAATACTACCAATGCTCTCTTAAAGGTTTGTTCTCCGCCTGTGATTTTTTCAAGCGCATTAATAGATTCCGTTAAAGTTTCAAATTCACGAATATCTAAATTATTAATAGCGGAACGCCAAGTTGAAATATAATCGTTTACATATTGTTCAGAGATACGTTCACTAATTTTGGCACGATCTGTGTCACTATATTCCAAATTTTCTTTTAAGTTTAATACCCAGCTATCCATAACGGTTAAATCAATAAGACGAGAATCTTGCTTAATAAAATAATTAAGTAATCCGCTCTCCGTAAAGAAACGAGGGATTCTTAATAATTCATCATTATTTGCAATAAATACAGATTCGAAACCGGAACCAATCTCATCTTTATAATTTAATGGCGCACTCAACACTGAATTTGCTTTAATTTTTAAATTTTGATAAACACGATTATAAATAGATAAATGGCTTAATTCTTTTTGAGCTTCTTTAACAGAAAGATCATATGGTTGATATGCTTCGATAAGTTGTTCATCGCCGGCTAACCGCCCTGCATACCAATTTGTATGCAATAATGCATAATCTAAGTGGCTCATTAAATTACTTTGAAGTTGCTTTTGACCTTTAAAAACATCACTCCAATATTTTTTCATAAAATCGCTGACAAAAGCATTATCACGGCCTGTTTTATCATCAAGCATGCGCATTACACGCAAAATTTCCAATTTTTCTTCACTTTCTTCCGGCGCTTCATTTAATTTTTTCAATAGCCCATTCATTATTGATGGAATAAAACGTAATTGTAGCAATCGTAAATATGTGTTTTCTACGTAAGGGCCTATATTATTTCCCTGATATAATCCCATATCTTTAAGTAAATAAGAAACATCATGATAATTACCATAAGATAATGTTGCCTCACGAATCGGATTTAATAAGGGGAGTTGTTTATCGCCATATTGATCAATTTCATCTGATATTTTTATGTCTTTAAACGTTTTTACTTGTTCTAGCACATTAATACCGGCCTGATAATTTGAGTGATAAAAATAATGCCAAATACCCAATAATGACAACGCAGCAATGCCGCCAAAAATAGAGAAAACTTTCATTTTATGTTGGTAATGTTTTCTCCATAAACGGCTTTCTTTTGCTAAATTGGGAAATGCAAACAGCTCATTTTTAAATAAGTTATAACAAAAATATGTTTGAACATTTTTCACTGACCAAATTGGATAGGTTTGAACTCCTAGATGATATTTTTCTGAGGCTGATTGAACAAAGACATCATCCATTTTTCCTACCTGTGTAGCAGAAGTCAGATAAACACCTTTTAAGAAGTGGAAGGATTTACCGCCATTAGAAATTAAATTTTCAAAAAAAGGCTCTAAAATATCACTTGTGGTTGCAATTTGCCGAATATAGCTAAATATTTGGCTACGTTTGTTTTCTGCGGTTTGAAAAAGTAAATCTGGCATCAAGTTATTCATCTGTTTGAGCCAGTCTTGCCAAAATGTAGATAACTCGCTTTTCCAATTTTCTCCTTTTTTAGTAAAGGTCACGCCTAGAATTTCTTCACGTTGTTCTTTAGTTAATGCGCTATAAACAGCTTCGAAACCATATAAGGTATCAAGTTTTGTCATCACAATATAAACTGGCAATTCAGCCTGTGAGATTTCCAATATATCTTGCAAGCGATTGTGCAATAGCGCAATATATTCTTCTCTCTGTTGTTTGTTTGCGATTAATAATTGATGAATATCAATGGTAATAATGACACCATTTAAAGGTTGTCTATTGCGTTGTTCTCTAACCCATAATAATAAGTTAGCCCATAATTTTACGTATAATCGAGGCTTGTTCTCAATATTATCAATTTGTTCAAGTAATTGATTTTCAGGACAGATAATTACGGCATTTTCATTATTCAAAACTGTAAAATTAATGTGATGCTCAAGATTTTCTGACGTATATAATTCACTAAAATTTCCTCCCTCTTTTAATAAGGTATGTTTACCACTGTCTGTAGTGCCTAACATAATATACCAAGGCAAGTTATATTCATATTTAGGGTGATCAACATATCGCTTAAAACGGTTTACCCAATGATCAAGGTAGCGACGTTGTGCATCAATTTCTTCTTGAATCGGGTTATGCTGCTTTTTCTTATCTTCTTGTTGACGGGCTTCTAATGTTTTTAAACGGTGGATCATTTTCCAGCCAATAAAGCTAATCGCAATAATGATTAGTACTGTAGTTGTCAACCAGCGGCTAGTCAAACTATGAAAAGGTTGATAACCGAATAATTCGAAAGTTTCACCTTTCCACCAAACAAAAATTAATAAAATAAACCACAGTAAAATTAAAGCGGAAATTCCAGAATTTTTAATTTTAGATAAAATTGGTTTAAATGTAGTAAATACGAGAGGTAATTTCATTCTATGTAGACCCTTGAATTTATTTATTAATTTCTAATTTGTTTTTTAATAATGTATAAAGAGAATGTTCCCATTCTTTGATGGGTATCTGCTCTATTGCTTTATAGACTGAAAAATAATGCTGCTTTGCAAGATTTATTAAACCTTGCTTCTCAAACAACTTCGCTAACGCTATTTGATCATAAAAATGATTTCTTAAATCCGTATGATCAGCCTCATTCATTTTGGCGATTGCCGCTTCAAAAGATAATTCATTAAATTCTTCTGCATAATGATCACGATGATTGTGCAAATTTGAGGCATTAGCATCAAAATTAAGCCATTTTAACACTCTTTCGGAGCAAAAAGGGCTACCATCGCTAAAGCACAATATTTTTAATGGCGGCAAGCGAAGCAGGAAATCATTTAAGTTAGAG
Source organism: Conservatibacter flavescens (assembly GCF_002795425.1). GTDB lineage: Bacteria > Pseudomonadota > Gammaproteobacteria > Enterobacterales > Pasteurellaceae > Conservatibacter > Conservatibacter flavescens. Next base: position 1,784 of record NZ_PHHA01000013.1, on the reverse strand, counting down.
CGAATAGTTTCTGCCGCCTGATGATATCCTAATCTTTTGGCAATTAATGCAGATAAATAATGGCCGTCAAACCAATATGGAGCGAGCGTAATGCTATATTCAACTTCCCTCCAAAGATCTATAGTCGGATTTTCTACAGCACTTTCATATTCCGCGATGCGATCGGCTGCAGGTGGTGCTAATGGCGTTTTACCTTCCTCAGCCATAGGGACTGCAGTAATCGCATTCCACATAGCATAACGACGTAACTGATAACCAATTGGAGATCCTATATCTTTTTCTAAGAGATGTTCTACTACTTTAAATAAAGTATTTTTCCAGGCTCGTTCATTACTAGAATCAACATCAATAGGTTCAGCTACCGGAATATTAATGAGAGTTTCTACTTTTTGGTGACTTGCAAGATCAGCGGCAACATTTTCAGTATTAGAGGAATTTTTAGATGGAATATCTACTACATTTTCTACAGGTAAAGTATAAAGGCGGTGTAGTTCAATGATTTCAGATTCTAATTTACTACCTTTCCAATAGATTGATAAATTGGTCAGAAGAGTATTGGCTGTCTCTTTCTCTAAGCGTGAAGCTATTTGTGAAAATGTTCTTGAATGATTAGAAAAACGTTTAAGAATTTGCATGCCGATACGATATTTCTTCATATCTGATGCTGGGGCTGCTTTATTCCAATACAGCTCAACATAATCCCATAACAACTGAAAACCAAGTAATAATTCAAGAACTTTCCCGGAATGTTGCAATGTTCTTAATAAATGGGCAAGAATACGTAAGTCTTTGCTTTCTAAAGATAATAGCTCTAATGCAGCTTTCTGGAGTTCCGGAATATTCAACTGCTCGTGTTCTAAGGAGCCGACTTTAACCATTTCACCGTCAAGATATTCCCACTTGCTATTATTCTCTGAAATGTCAGCATTTAAATCCGAATCAATCGAAGCTTTGATATATTTCCGCCAAGGATGCTGTGTTAAATAATCCATCTATTACTCTGCCAATGTTTGAGTTAATGTATAAATGTTAGCTTAGAGACTATTGCTATACTTGCGTAGATAATTGAATGATTAAGTCATCATTATGATCAATAATTAAATTATTATCAAGCGGATTTATTATTTAAACATTGCCTAAAAAAACACACTTGCTAAAATAATAATTCATTTTCCCTGGATGGATTTCACACTATGGCAACAGCAGATTTTTCCCCATTATCCACATTACTTAAACACCCCACCGGGCAGCATTTCACTCTCGTAGTAGGCAACCTGCCGGCAACGACGTTTCAAGTCACCGATTTCCAGTTAACGGAGGGCTATAACCGCCTATTTGAGCTGGATATTCACGCAGCCAGTTTAGAAAGTGCGGTGGATTTTGGTGAAATATTAGATAACCAAGCCACATTCTGCTTATGGCAAGACGGCGTATTACAACGGAAAATCACTGCAATCGTAGCCGCAGTAGAAATGGGAAATACCGGGTTTCATCGCACCTTCTACCGTTTTAGCCTACGTCCGGCGTTATGGCGCTTAACCCTCACCCGCAACAGCCGAATCTTCCAACAAATGTCCGTGAGTGCCATCTTAGACAGCTTACTGCAAGCACATCATATCAGCGACTATGAATTTGCCATAGAAGAAACGCGTCCGGTGCGAGAGTTTTGCGTGCAATATCGGGAAAGTGATTACGAGTTCTTTTGTCGTTTAGCGGCGGAAGAAGGTTGGTTCTTTTTTACTGAACAACCGGTTGAATCGGCCCAAAACACCTTAGTTCTCTGT
>NZ_PHHA01000012.1 GCF_002795425.1 Conservatibacter flavescens | reverse complement strand
AGATTGTGTATAGCTTTTAGGGTTGTTCCATTCTTTCATATTTGGTTATTTACCCTCCTAGACATTTATATTTAGTTAAAAATGAGAAAATTATTATATTATTTTTTATTTATCTTAAAAAATAATATTACCAAAATCAATAAAATATATTTATTATATTTACTAACCATAACCAATTAAGATTAGCTATTATAGCTTGCTAAATTTCGTAGATAAATTGTATTTTTATAACGATAACTTATAAATAGTTGAGTGCTTATTAGAAATATAAAATTTAATAAAATTAATATCATCGCTCTCTTATTTTTTACTTATTTAAATTTCTCCTGTATGGCTAGCTTGAATATTTCTTTAAACACTGAACAAATTTTTCGCCCAAATTTCATTTTATATCATAATATTATAAGCGTTTACAAGATGAACCTACATTCTAATTTGGAAATGTTTTTTCTATAAAAACCGTTCTTGGGGTAGATAAAAAAACTTCAACCACATTTAAAAAATTGTCATCCAAAATATATTTTTTATTTTTATATAATTCTTTTTTATTTAAAGCTGAAATAACAATCCAATAATTCAAGTCATTATAATCGTTACTTATTTTAGGATAAATATCCTCATAACATGGAATGTACTCCAAGCTTAACTTTTCCTTTAGCATACAAATAAGTAATTCTCTATCAATATCCTTATTCTTATTCTTAATACTTTCAAGTAGCTTTAAATATTCTTTATATTCTTTTAGATAAGATAGAAAAATCCCCCTTCTTTCAATATACCAAGAGCTCCATGGATTTGGTATAATTTTATTTTCATTTATTATGGAAAGGAACTTCTCTTCCATTTGTTTTATTTCCTTTTGATTTCCACTTATTAAAATCTTATTAGATTCTGTCAAAAAATACTGGTAATCTTTGTAGTAGCTAATAATTTTTAATAAGAAAAATAAAACACAAGAAAAACCAATTAATATAATGATTTTTTTCATTTACATAAAACCTCAAAATTAATGACTCTTTTTAACATTGGAATATAATCTGCAGTGTTCATATTTTTTATGATATATCTGTAAAACAATTCATTTATTAAAATATCTCATACAAATTTTATACTGCCATTGAATGGATTGATTTTAGGTTTCCCTTAGTTTATTTGGAATATATATACCAACTTTAGTATTCTTTTCCATCAATTCCTATTATTTGCTTTTTTTCCTCTTGAGTTAACAGATCCGTTGCTTTATTATCAGGCGTAAGCAGTTCATAGCTAACCCTTATCCAGTTATCTAATTCCTTATTATACTTATACTCCGTAGTATACATTTCTTGATTTTTAGTTATATCGTCAGTTATGGATAAACACCCTTTTCCACAAGAGGCTATAATCGGTTCCCAAATAAATATTGTAGTAAATTGATAGTTTTTTTGTTTAGTAACAATATTAATTGTACAATAAGGTAGACCGCCTTTTCCATCTCCCCTATAACATTTGTAGTATAATTTATCTTCTAGTCCATCTCCATTAAAATCCGAAATTTCATTTCCTGAAAAAATAGGTTTATCACTATTATTGTCAAATGAAGAATAACTGAATTTAATAGAACCTAAAAATAATAATACACATAATTTCATCATTATATTGATAAACTTTATTTTCATATATTCCTCCATCCCCCAACAAATTCCCCAATATATCTTGTTTTAGTCGTACACTGTTTCATTTGGTTATAAAATTCACAAAGATTGCATTAATTAGTTCTGTTCTATCCAGTTTTCTGGCAATTTCTATGTAAAATATAAAGAAGAAAAATATCTACAAAAAAACAAATCAAGTACTTTAATGAAATATTTCTTATACTTTCTATATTATAGCCTTTTATATATAGCATAAAAATAAAGATCAGATAAATAGCAAATACAGCTGGATAAAAAAAGTAAAACTTAGAAAAATTCCGATAAAAGAAGACTAAAATAAAACTAATAAAAGAGTAAAAAAATAAAAAAGTCATTATATTGACAGCTTCAATTAAAGTATTATAGCTAGCTTCATGAAAAATCATTTCATAACTACCATCCAAGGATATACCCAATATAAATAATATTTTATATACTGAAATCAAAAGCACAATTATTGTTTTTGAAAATTTATATAAATTCATAAATCTCTCTCTTTTAATTTATACTCAAAATAATTATGAAATAGTTCTGTTTTTATTTCTACATTTTCTTTATCAAAAAAGATTTCCTGCCTAGAAAGGACTGAAACCAGAATGGGGAAATAAAACTTTTGTTATTTTGACCGCTCTTATCGGCTTAGTGGATTTTAGTGCTGCGAGATAAGGTAATTTGCCTAGCGGTACTTGGCGGGCGTTATAGACACTGCTGATCATCAACGGTTGGCTCGGATCGCCCTCTTGAAAACTCACAATCAACTTCCTGACCCACTCGGATCCAACATGAGCTGTGAGCATTATATTCACCTTCCCTATCCCAGTGAAATTACACTCTAACACTACCTATCTAATTATCATGCTTTAAATATTTATCTTTCAACTTTAAAATAAAGCCAATCAAAATAAAAACAAAATTTAATAAAATTAAATTATATATTTTATCTTTATATATTTCCTCTTGATTCATTTCCACATAACCATACTCATTAGGATTACATAAAAAATCAATTAAATCATATAAAAACAAAGAGTCTAAAAAAACAACAATCAATAAAAAAATAAAAAATTTATTTTTTAGAGACAAATAGAGTATAGAAAATATAATTAATAGCATTAAGATTGATATTAAAAACATATTAATCCTTTTTACACTGTTCAGTAGTATAAATATCCACTCCAATTTCCCCAGAGTGGATGACGAACTTCTCTAACGCCATATTCGGTGTCACAGGATATTTTTATTCCCCCCAAGCTTGCGCGGCCCAGTTAGGGTGTTTAAAGGTGTAATCTTTTAAGACCACATCCGTCGGGCGAACCTGTTCACCAAAGCGGAAGTCGGTAATGCTGTCTTCTTGTACGCCGTTTTGCCATCGGCAGAATGTGGCTTGGTTATCTAATATTTCACCAAAATCCACCGCACTTTCTAAACTGGCTGCGTGAATATCCAGCTCAAATAGTCGGTTATAGCCCTCCGTTAACGGGAAATCGGTGACTTGAAAAGTCGTTGCCGGCAGGTTGCCTACTACGAGGGTGAAATGCTGCCCGGTGGGGTGTTTAAGTAATGTGGATAACGGGAGCGACTTTTCTTTAAACACTCAAGCAAATTCCTCAAAATTAGGGTTTATAAAATCGGTTGGTTGTCCATAATTCAATCACCAAACTGCCCCATTTATTGGGGTATTTGACATCATTTCTCACTTCTTCTGCACAAGTATTATTTAAAATCACATTATAATATTTACTACCGGATATAATTTCTGCTCTGTTTTTTTCCGCCTGTGCTTTGATTTGATG
>NZ_PHHA01000011.1 GCF_002795425.1 Conservatibacter flavescens | reverse complement strand
CCCACTTCCAGTTCGATTCTGTCATTGGCAAACTGAAATATCTCTTTGGCCAGTATACTTTTGAGTAAGGCAATGGTTTCCATGTTGTTACCCGCCAGTACGGTTTTGATGTCGTTGCCCGTTTCAATCGTGGTGGTTCTTCCTCTGCCAATCGTGGTCGTTTGGCTGCCGTCTACATCTAAAGTGCGGTGGTTTTTGATAAAGTTTCGTTGGTCGTGTTTGACCACCGTTTCCATATCCCGCTCTGCGTGTTGATGAAACAGTTCATCATTGGTGGCATCGTCAAACATGATGCTGTTGTAGCCGTTGCCTTTGTAGGTCTTTGAACGGATATGCATTTGGGTCATGGTATGCGGGAGGTTGCCCGGGGGAATTTGTAGGGCATTGTAGACCCGATGGGTGATAACCGGTTGGTCTGGGTCGCCATCTAGAAAATCCACCACCACTTCTTGACCAATACGCGGCAGCGCTAACATGCCCCACCCTTGTCCTGCCCAAGGGTGGGCTACGCGTATCCAGCAGCTGCTGTGGTCATCTTGTTTCCCCGCTCTGTCCCAGTGAAATTGCACTTTGACGCGTCCGTAGTTATCGGTGTAGATTTCTTCTCCTGCCGGACCGGTGACGGTGGCCGTTTGTGCATAAATTTGTGGCTTTTGCGGCACATTGGCGCGGTAGTTTTGGTTTTTCGGTATTACCTTAAATTGGGTGGTTAAATAAGTGCCTGTGGATTGGTTTGTATGTTGCGCTTCTTCCTCTAAGGCTTGAGCTTGTTCGCCTCGGCATATGACTTCGGTAACTTGCCAGAGGGTGTTCCAGGGGAGGTGAGGGTGGTGAGTGAGGGATAATAATTGACCGCAACACAGTTGCGCACTGTTGCTGCGACCTTGTCCTTGATGGGCATCCCGTCGCAGTTGGTCTAAGCGATAAGTGGCATAATCTAATCCCACATGACTGGCTTTATAACGTCCAGGATAATCAAAATGCTCATAGCCGAGACGTTGGTAGCGGCTGTCATCGGCATGGGCTTCTTTTTCGGCTTGCGCGGCCCAGTTGGGGTGTTTGAAGGTGTAATCTTTTAAGACCACATCCGTCGGGCGAACCTGTTCACCAAAGCGGAAGTCGGTAATGCTATCTTCTTGTAATTGGGCGGTAGTATGGGGATTATAAGGCAGGGTGAGGGCGTGATTGGCTTCTAGTCGTGCCGCCACATCACAGAGAACTAAGGTGTTTT
>NZ_PHHA01000010.1 GCF_002795425.1 Conservatibacter flavescens | reverse complement strand
TATCTTGTTTAATAAGATGAGATGGAAGGGTATCGGAAGATACCCTTTTTTTGTATGTTTTTATCATGCTCGTAAACAAAACATCATATTGTTTTATCTAATTCTTTTTAAATATAGTATTGTTAATGAGATAATATGCTTAATTTCAATAAGAAACCTGACTTTTTTTTGCAACAGTGATAGGATATAAACAAAGCTATAGATTTACCATATTATAATGATGATAGAAAACAACCTGCTGCGCATTGCCACACGTCAGAGCCCATTGGCCTTGTGGCAAGCGAACTATGTTAAAGACCGTCTTACTGCATTTTACCCTAATTTGCGGGTAGAACTTGTTCCTATGGTCACAAAAGGTGATGTGATTTTGGATTCGCCTTTGGCGAAAATTGGAGGTAAGGGGCTATTTGTAAAAGAGTTAGAAGCCGCTTTACTTGAGGGACGTGCAGATATTGCAGTTCATTCTATGAAAGATGTGCCTATGGCATTTCCTGAGGGGTTAGGCCTAAGTGTGATTTGTGAGCGTGAAGATCCTCGTGATGCTTTTGTGTCAAATATTTACCGTAGCTTAGATGATCTACCGCTAGGTGCAAAAGTGGGAACCTCCAGTTTACGCCGCCAATGCCAACTAAAATCCCTACGGCCTGATTTACACATTGAATCTTTGCGCGGTAATGTCGGAACGCGTTTAAGTAAACTAGATAATGGTGATTATGATGCCATTATTTTAGCTGCAGCGGGGCTTATTCGTTTGGGTTTAGCAGAGCGTATTACTTCTTTTATTGAAACATCAATTTCGTTGCCAGCGGCGGGTCAAGGTGCAGTTGGTATCGAATGTCGTTTAGATGATCAGGTAACACAAGAATTGCTCGCTCCGCTTGCTGATCAATATACGACATATTGTGTGTTGGCAGAACGTGCGATGAATAGTTATTTACAAGGTGGTTGCCAAGTGCCTATTGGGGGCTATGCAGTTTTTGAGGGAGGGGAACTCTATTTACGAGCATTAGTTGGCTCCATAGATGGTACACGTATTGTGCGCGCAGAAGGTAAAAGTGCGGTCGAAAATGCCGAAGATTTGGGCATCTCAGTGGCTAAGCAATTATTAGCGCAAGGGGCTGGTTCGTTGCTGTCGGCGTTAACACAAGCATAATAGGAGTTTTCTATGGCCGTATTAGTTGCGCGTCCAGGTGAACAAGGTGTTAATTTAACAGAAAGATTGAATAAAGTTGGTGTGGCGGCATTACATTTGCCTTTTTTTCGCATTGAGTCGGGTACGGAATTAAACTTGCTGTCGCAAAAGTTGTGTCAGTTAAAAGCAGGGGATTATGTTGTAGCGGTGTCTCGTCATGCGATTGAATTTGCTCATCAAACGTTAACCGCAACCGGCTTTCATTGGCGCAATGATTTGTGTTATTTTGCTGTTGGGCAGAGAACAGCAGAGCATTTTTCTGCTTTGTCGGAACAAAGTGTAAGCTACCCTTATGATAAAGAAACCAGTGAGGGACTGTTAGCATTGCCCAGCATGTCATACAATGCGTTACAAGATAAGCGAGTATTGCTATTAAGGGGGAATGGAGGACGTGAGTTGTTCTCTACTGAAGTCCGACAGCGAGGTGCTCAGCTTGATATTATAGAATGTTATCAACGTCAACCGATTGAGTATGATAATGTGGAACAAACGAGTATGTGTATTCGAGCGGGTATTAGCCAAATTGTGATTACAAGTGGTGAAATGTTGACATACCTTATGGATTTTGTGCCAAAAAGCGAACATAATTGGTTGAAAAGTTGCCGATTGATTACCGTAAGTGAACGTATTGCCAATATGGCACGAGTGGCTGGGTGGGATAATGTGATTGTAGCGAAGCGTGTAGATAATGCGACACTCTTTGATGCAGTGCTGGCCAGTTAATCATTTAATCATTAAGTGAGAATCAAAATGACAAGAAATAGAAAATCTTTTGAGAATCGAAATAAACCTGCTGTTCAATCGAATGAAACTTCCGTTGATGAGTCAAAATCAACGCCAGCTAATGCTGAACAGTCAACAAACCAAACCGAAGCTAAGCAGGGAGTAAAAACAGATATGGAAAGTGAAAAAAAGCCTACAACAAATGATCGGGCTTCGACATCTAACGAAAAAAAAGTGGAAGCCTCTTCTAAAATGGCTAAGACGGAAAAACAAAAAACTGAGCAAACAACGTCTGGAGAAAAGGTGAATAAGTCAGCAGCACAAAATAACACCGTTGTGCAGAAAAAAAGTGGTGCAGGATTAGCGATTTTAGCTATCCTTATTGCGCTTGGTGTTGGGGGCGCAGGTTATTATTTTGGCCAGCAACAACTGACTTCAATTCAGCAGAAATTGACCGCACTTGAGAGTAAACCAGCTAGCACTGATAAGGGCGAGACGGTAGAAATACCAAGTTTTGAGAAAGAGCGCGCGGAGTTGGGTAAATTAACAACGGATTATCAGGGCCTCGAAGATAAACTTGCTAAGTTAGAAAGTGCATTTGAAGCCAAGCAAACAGAAGTGAAGACTTTGCAGGATAAAGTGACAACATTGAGCAATAATTTGAAAACGGAGCCTAATGATTGGATTTTATCTGAAGCGGATTTTCTATTAAGCAACGCATTGCGTAAATTGGTATTAGATAATGATGTTGATACCAGTATTGAATTATTGAAAGTAGTGGCAGAAAGCTTAGAACAAGTATCTGATCCACGCGTTTTTGAAGTTCGTGCAGCCTTAAATAACGATCTAAAACAATTATTATCAGTGAATAATGTTGATCAAAATGCGATTATGCAACGTCTTTCGCAACTTGCGAATACGATTGATGAGTTAAATGTGTTGAATGTGAATTTTGGTGAGAGCGCTCAAGCTAATGATCAATTATCAGATTCTGTGGCAGATTGGGAAAATAATTTAAAGAAAAGTGCGAGTTCATTCTTGAATCATTTTATCCGTGTGACACCGAAAGGCTCGCAGGAAAAAGTATTGCTAGCACCAAATCAAGATGTATATTTACGCGAAAATATCCGTTTACGTCTACAAATCGCAATTTTAGCTGTACCTAGACAGCAAAATGAACTTTATAAACAGTCATTAGAAGCGGTATCTTCTTGGGTAAGAAGCTATTTTGATACTTCTACTCCAGTGGCAGAGAATTTCTTAAAAGAGATTGATGAGTTATCTGATGTCTCAATTTATGTGGATGTGCCACATAAACTAAGTAGTTTGACTTTGCTTGATGAATTGCTAAATCGACAAGGGCATGAGGTTAAACCTATTTCTATCGAAGCAGACAAAGCGTTAAAAGAAGACAGTGCAGAAGCTACCCCAAAAAGTAGTGCTGAACCTGAAAAAAATGCGCCTCAAGACGGAAATGTTAGCCAAGATACACAGCCAGTAGAACAAAAGCCAGCTGAAACAACTACCGCATCAGATGAAACGCAAGCATCAGATTCAAAAGAGGCCTCTCCAGAGGTTGAGCCAATGAACCAACCTAATGAGCAACTCTCTATCGAGTCTGAGCCAGAGCCTGATACATCATCGGATACTGTTGAGACTGAGTCAACAGAACAACAATAGTAGGAGAAATAAATTATGTTAAGAGTACTATTTCTAATGCTAGTGTTACTCGCGGGGTTAATTGCGGGGCCTTATTTAGCCGGTAAACAAGGTTATGTTCTGATTGAAACCGCTAGCTATAGTATTGAAATGAGTTTAACGACCTTAGTCATTTTCTTTGTGATTGCGCTGGGGGTTATTTATTTGATTGAATGGGTTGTCACCCGTTTCTTACGTCTAAGTAGTAATACTTATAGTTGGTTTGCTCGTAGAAAACGTAAAAAAGCGCAAAAACAAACTCTAGAAGGGTTAATGCGCATGGATGCGGGTGATTATTCTAAAGCTGAGAAATTAATTGGCAAAAATGCGAAGCATTCTGAAGAGCCTATTTTGAATTTCATTAAAGCAGCTGAAGCAGCACAACAGCGTGGTGATGAGTTCTCCGCCAATAAATATCTTATTGAGGCAACGGAATTAGCGGGCTCGGATAACCTTGCCTTAGAAATTGCTAGAACCCGTATTATGATGCAACAGAATAAATTGCCGGCAGCGCGCAGTTCTGTAGATAGTTTACTGGTAATGGCACCGCGCAACCCGGAAGTGTTAAAATTAGCGACTGAGATTTATTTACAATCCAAAGCCTATCAGTCCCTTGATGATTTACTGGATAAAATTGAGCGTAGCGATTTATATTCCGGCGAGGCATTTACTACCCTTGAGCACCAAGTGGTAGATGGATTGCTTGATGAGAAGATGAATGAAGAAGGTCAAGATGGCTTGTTAGACTGGTGGCATAACCAATCTCGCCAACGTCGACATAATTTGTATGTCAAAATTGGCTTAATTCGTCGTTTAATTGATTGTAATGATCATGAGTCAGCCTATGAATTGACCCTTGAAGCTGTGAAGAAAGTACAAGATGGCAGCGACGAGGCGAGAGAATTATTTGCACAGATTACGCGTTTGCAGCCTATGGACAGTAGTAAATTAATTAAGCTATTAGAAAAACGCATTCATAATATGTCTCAAGACAAACCAAAATGCGAGATTCATCGTGCATTAGGGTATTTGTATGCACGTAATGCCGAATTCGAGAAAGCAAGTGAGGTCTTTAAACAAGTCATTGCGGTGACTCACTGTGCAAACGAAAATGATGCAACGATGGCCGCTTATGTATTTGAACAGGTTAATGACATGGCAGCTGTTCAACAAGTGCGTGAACAAAGTTTAAAAAATGCGATGGACACACAGACCATTAAGACTGCGGACACCGCAGAAAATTCAGAAAAAACGACCGCACTTTTGCCACAAAAATAATGAATAATGGGGTTGAATGAATCAACCCCATTGCTATTTCAAATCCTTTTATTGAGAAAACTTTGATCTTTATCACGATCTTGTCGATATTTCCCTACTTTTTTTAATTAATTCCTTATTTAGTGATCTATATAACATTTTTTAGGTAGTAATTCTCATAAAATAACCCTATAAAATTCTTAACTTTAAAATTTAACAAAGGGGTAATTTATGACAGACCAAATCATTAAAGAACTAGGCGAGCTTGGTATTTATGATGTAAAAGAAGTGGTACGTAATCCAAGTTATGAATCCTTATTTGAAGAAGAAACTAAACCCGGTTTAGAAGGTTATGAAAAAGGTCGCGTAACAAATCAAGGGGCGGTTGCGGTAGATACTGGGATTTTCACCGGCCGTTCACCAAAAGATAAATATATTGTATTAGATAAGAAAACCGAAAATACCGTTTGGTGGACAAGTGATAAAGTAAAAAATGATAATAAGCCCATGAATCAAGAAACATGGCAAAGTTTGAAATCACTCGTGGCCAATCAATTATCAGGCAAGCGCTTATTTGTGATTGATGCATTTTGTGGGGCAAATGAGAATACACGTTTGAGTGTGCGTATTGTGACAGAAGTCGCATGGCAAGCCCATTTTGTGAAAAATATGTTTATTCGACCTAGCGAAGAAGAATTGAAAAACTTCAAACCGGATTTTGTGGTATTAAATGGGTCTAAAGTGACCAATCCGAATTGGAAAGAGCAGGGTTTAAATAGTGAAAACTTTGTCGCCTTTAACGTGACTGAAGGGGTGCAATTAATTGGCGGAACTTGGTACGGTGGTGAAATGAAAAAAGGCATGTTCTCTATGATGAACTATTTCCTACCACTACAAGGCATTGCTTCAATGCATTGTTCCGCGAATGTGGGTGAAGATGGGGACGTTGCCATATTCTTTGGTTTATCTGGTACTGGAAAAACCACGCTTTCTACTGATCCGAAACGTAAATTGATTGGTGATGATGAACATGGTTGGGACGATGAGGGGGTCTTCAATTATGAGGGCGGCTGCTATGCGAAAACCATCAATCTTTCACCTGAAAATGAACCCGATATTTATGGCGCAATTAAACGTGATGCGTTGTTAGAGAATGTTGTGGTATTAGAGAATGGTGATGTAGATTATGCTGATGGTTCAAAAACAGAAAATACACGTGTCAGTTACCCAATTTATCACATTGAGAATATCGTTGAGCCAGTATCAAAAGCAGGCCATGCAACAAAAGTGATTTTCTTAACTGCCGATGCATTTGGGGTATTGCCTCCAGTATCTAAGCTGACACCAGAGCAAACTAAATATTATTTCTTATCTGGTTTCACGGCAAAATTAGCGGGTACTGAGCGTGGAATTACTGAACCAACACCGACATTCTCAGCGTGTTTTGGAGCAGCATTTTTAAGCTTACATCCGACACAGTATGCAGAAGTGCTAGTGAAGCGTATGCAGGCTTCTGGGGCGCAAGCGTATTTGGTGAACACCGGTTGGAATGGAACTGGCAAACGGATTTCTATCAAAGATACGCGCGGTATTATTGATGCTATTCTTGATGGCTCTATTGAGAAAACAGAAATGGGATCATTGCCAATTTTTGATTTAGCCGTGCCAAAAGCATTACCAGGTGTTGATTCCGCTATTTTAGATCCGCGTGATACTTATGGGGATAAAGCACAATGGCAAGCTAAAGCAGAAGATCTTGCGGGACGATTTGTGAAAAACTTTGAAAAATATACAGGAACAGAGGAAGGAAAAGCGCTAGTCGCGGCTGGTCCAAAAATCTGATTAACTCGCTTATAAACCTTAAATCCCGGAACGCAGGTTTCGGGATTTTTCTTTATAGTCATCAAGTTAGTGTTTATCACGCCTTTTCTCAATGATGTGTTTTGGAGAAAGATAAGCCGTGATGCCCATGTAAAATAGCTAGTGACAATGGATAGGATTTGCTATGATGGATACTCCAATTGATGAAGGAATTGTTATGCAAAATCTACCTTTTCGTGCCATTGTTTCTGATCTTGATGGCACATTATTAAATGCTAATCATGTGATTGGTGAATTTACCATTGATACCCTTGCTAAGCTTGCACAAAAAAATGTAGATATTATTTTAGCCACAGGGCGGAACCACACGGATGTCATGTCAATTTTAGATAAGATTAATGTGAAAAATGCCGCCATGATTACCTCCAATGGCGCGAGAATTCATGATTTACAAGGCAGTTTACTTTATAGCAATAATTTAGAGGAAAAATTGGCATTTGAAATCATGAATATGCCTTTTGATGCGACACGGGTTTGTGTCAACAGTTATCAAGACGAGGGTTGGTTTATTAATATTGATATACCGGCCTTGCGCAAATATCATCAGGACTCTGGGTTTATGTATGATGTGGTCGATTTTCGTCATCATCATGGACGTGGTACAGAAAAAGTCTTTTTTATTGGAAAGACAGCGGAAGATTTAATTGAATTAGAACAAGCGCTTAAGACACGCTTTGGAGAGCAGACCGCGATTACTTTTTCTACGCCTAATTGTTTGGAAGTGATGAATAAAAATGTGTCAAAAGGTACCGCACTTACACATCTATTAGCGAGTCGAGATTATACGCCCCAAGATTGCATTGCATTTGGTGATGGAATGAATGATGTAGAAATGTTGCAGGAAGTGGGGAAAGGCTGTGTGATGTTCAATGCAGATCCGCGTTTAAAACAAGCTTGCCCAACCCTTGAACAAATCGGCCTCAATAAAGATGAAGCGGTGGCGAGTTATATTCGTGCGATTTTTGGAATTTATCAGTAAAATCTATTACAATAGCGCTAATTTAACAGACAGAGGATAACACGATGATTATTGTAACAGGCGGTGCAGGGTTTATCGGGAGTAATATTGTAAAAGCGCTCAATGAAATGGGTCGCAAAGATATTTTAGTGGTAGATAATTTAAAAGATGGCACAAAATTCATTAATTTAGTGGATTTGGATATTGCGGATTATTGCGACAAAGAAGATTTTATTGCTTCCATCATTGCGGGTGATGATTTTGGCGATATTGATGCGGTGTTCCATGAGGGCGCTTGTTCCGCTACGACGGAATGGGACGGCAAATACATTATGCAAAATAACTATGAATATTCCAAAGAGTTATTGCATTATTGCCTTGATCGCCAAATTCCATTTTTCTACGCCTCCAGCGCCGCGACCTATGGAGATAAAACCGATTTTATCGAAGGGCGTCAATATGAAGGTCCATTGAATGTATATGGCTACTCCAAATTCTTATTTGATGAATATGTGCGGGCTTTATTACCGGAAGCGCAATCACCGGTGTGTGGCTTTAAATATTTCAATGTATACGGCCCGCGTGAACAACACAAAGGTTCAATGGCGAGCGTGGCGTTTCATTTAAATAATCAGATTTTAAAAGGTGAAAATCCGAAACTATTTGCCGGCAGCGAACATTTTCTGCGTGATTTTGTTTATGTGGGCGATGTGGCTCAAGTCAACCTCTGGGCATGGAAAAACGGCGTATCGGGCATTTATAATTTAGGTACAGGCAAAGCGGAATCTTTTGAGGAAGTGGCAAAAGCCGTGATTAAACATCATGGCAAAGGTCATATTGAAACTATTCCGTTCCCAGAACATTTGAAATCACGTTATCAGGAATACACTCAAGCCAACCTCACTAACTTGCGTAATGCAGGTTATGATAAACCGTTTAAAACCGTTGCCGAAGGCGTGGCGGAATATATGGCGTGGTTAAATAAATCAATTTAGGGTGATAAAGTGCGGTAGAAATTTTTTGATTTTTGACCGCACTTCTTTTTTATCTTTCAACCAACATAGCAAATAAAAATATGAATATCCTCATAATCGGTCCATCTTGGGTCGGCGATATGATGATGTCGCACAGTTTATATCAAACCCTAAAAGAGCAATATCCGAATTGTCACATCGACGTGCTCGCACCGAATTGGTGCAAACCGTTATTAGCGCGAATGCCGGAAGTGCGTAATGCGCTGACCATGCCAATCGGACACGGTGCATTTAATCTCACCGAACGTTATCGTATCGGGAAATCACTGCGTAATCAGTATGATATGGCGATTGTGTTGCCAAACTCGCTGAAATCGGCGTTTATTCCGCTGTTTGCCAAGATTCCTCTGCGACGGGGCTGGAAAGGTGAAAGCCGTTATTTTTTTCTGAACGACTTGCGCAATAATAAAAAAGATTATCCCATGATGGTGCAGCGGTATGTGGCTCTCGGTTATGAAAAAGCGGCGATTCCGACGGCGGAAAAACTGGCGATCCCAACCCCTTATCTACAGGTGGAACAAAGTGCGGTGGAAAAAACCAAAGAAAAATTCACCGCACTTTTTGCCCCTATTGAAAACCGTCCGGCGATTGGTTTTTGTCCCGGTGCGGAATTTGGACCGGCAAAACGCTGGCCTCATTATCATTATGCAAAATTAGCAGCTATGTTGATTGAGGCGGGCTATGGGATTTATTTATTGGGTTCACAAAAAGACCAAGAGGCAGGCGAACAAATCCGAACAACATTAGATAACAGCCAACAAGTTTATTGTTTGAATTTATGCGGCAAGACCAACTTGAACGAAGCCGTTGATCTGATAGCCGACTGTGTGGGAGTGGTGAGTAATGACAGCGGTTTAATGCATATTGCCGCCGCTTTAAATAAGCCGCTGATCGCCTGTTATGGTCCAACTAGCCCGCAATATACGCCGCCGCTGTCCGATAAAGCTGTGGTATTACGCACTATTGAGGGCGGTTTAATCAAAATTCGTAAAGGTGAAGCGGACGGTGGCTATCACCAAAGTTTGATTGACCTTGCGCCGGAAAAAGTGTTTGCAAAACTGACCGCACTTTTGGAAAATCTATGAAAGTTTGTTTGATAAAAACGTCATCAATGGGGGATATTCTACACAGTTTTCCTGCATTAACGGACGCGCTACACGCCATTCCGGATTTGCAGGTAGATTGGGTGGTGGAGGAAAATTTTACTGAAATTCCCCGTTGGCATGAGGCAGTCAATCGCGTTATCCCTATCGCTTTACGCCGTTGGCGAAAATCGCCGTTTTCCGCTCAAACCCGAAAAGAATGGAAAACCTACCGCACTTTACTTCAAACACAGCAATATGATGCCGTAATTGATGCGCAAGGGTTAATCAAAAGCGCGTTATTCGCTACGCGTTTGGCGAAAGGTATCACACACGGTTATGATCGCCACTCCATTCGTGAACCCCTTGCCAGTTTGTTTTATGATAAACAATATGCCATTAGTTATCAGCAACATGCCGTTGAACGAATTCGCCAACTATTTGTGAGCGCATTGGGTTATGAAGTGCCGTCTATACAAGGCGACTATGGGATTAGTAAACATTTCAATAGGGAAAAAAGTGCGGTGGATTTTGTCTTATTTTTTCACGGCACAACCCGAGCGGATAAATTCTGGCTTGATGAAAATTGGCGAAAATTAGCGGAAAAATTGACCGCACTTGGTGTTGAAGTGCGTTTGCCTTGGAGTAATGAAAGTGAATTAACACGTGCAGAATTGATTGCACAAGGGCTAACACAGGTTAAGATTTTACCGAAATCGACTTTGACGGAGCTGGCTTATTATATTGGGCAAGCGAAAGCGGTGGTGTCTGTTGATACGGGGTTGGCGCATTTAACCGCAGCATTGGACAAGCCTAACATTACGTTATATGGCGCAACGGATCCAAAATTAATCGGGACATACGGTAAACACCAGCATTATATTCAAGGTGGTGAGATGTCGGCGATTTCCGTAGAGCAGGTATATCACCGTGTCGAGCAATGCTTGAGATAGCCAATTTAAGCCAAACGTTTGCGTATTTTTGCAAAGAAGAGAAAAAAGAGTTTGCATCGTGCTTAAAATATGGTATCTATATCTCTGCTTAATAAGCACACAACATACATACTTGACCAGCATTGGATATTGAATTATGACGGCATTCCGTTTAGTTATTGGCATTATTACGCACCTCGTAGTGATTATTATCACGGCGGGGCGAGCGGTTGCTAAGACGAAATATCAATAAAAGATTTTAGGTCGTAAACCCTCGCTGAATCAGTGAGGGTTTTTTTATCCCATAAGAATATAGAATAGGTAACAATATGAATGGTGCAAAATTAGTGATTGAGAGCCTTAAAGCTCACGGAGTAACCACCTTGTTTGGTTATCCTGGTGGCGCGATTATGCCGACTTATGATGCTCTGTATGATTCGGGTTTAGATCATCTATTAGTTCGCAATGAACAAGGGGCGGCCATTGCTGCGATTGGTTATGCGCGTGCGACAGGAAAAGTGGGCGTTTGTATTGCTACTTCTGGGCCTGGTGCAACCAACTTGGTCACTGGATTAGGTGATGCCGCCTTAGATTCCATTCCTATTGTGGCGATTACAGGGCAGGTGGCTTCTCATTTAATTGGCACCGATGCTTTCCAAGAATCTGACGTATTAGGTTTATCACTGGCTTGTACAAAGCATAGTTTTATTGTTCAAAATGTTGAAGAGTTGCCAGAAGTGATGGCACAAGCCTTCCAAATTGCACAAAGTGGGCGACCAGGGCCGGTATTGATTGATATTCCACGAGATGTGCAAATTGCGGAAACTTCTGCTAAACCTCTTGTTTATCCAAAAGACCAGCCGGAAGCTCAAGAACCGCAAAAACTTGAGGCAGCAAAACGTCTTCTTGCTCAGGCCAAACGCCCGATACTTTATGTTGGTGGTGGAGTAAATATGGCTGGTGGCACACAAGCGGTCAGAGATTTCTTAAGGCTTACGCAAATGCCTTCAGTGTCGACTTTAAAAGGGCTTGGCACCATTGAAGCGGGCACCCCTTATTATATGGGAATGCTTGGCATGCATGGTACTAAAGCTGCGAATTTTGCAGTGCAGGAATGTGATTTACTGATTGCTTGTGGAGCGCGCTTTGATGATCGTGTAACCGGTAAACTGGATACTTTCGCCCCTAATGCACAGGTAATCCATATTGATATTGATGCGGCTGAAATTAATAAATTACGTCAAGCCAATGTGCCATTAAAAGGCGGTTTGATTGAAGCGGTTAATGCACTTAGTCAGCCATTGAACATTCAAGAATGGCAAACCCGTGTGAAGCAATTAAAGCAAGAATACGATTTTTGTTATGTCGATAATCAAGGTGCCGGTCCAATTAATGCCAAAGCGTTGCTTAATACTTTATCAGAGCGTAAATCGAAAAATACCGTGATTACGACGGATGTGGGGCAGCATCAAATGTGGTCCGCTCAGCATATTGCGCATTATGCGCCTGAAAATTACATTACTTCTGCCGGTTTTGGCACAATGGGCTTTGGTTTACCTGCTGCTGTGGGGGTAGCAAAAGCTCGTCCAAATGATCCTGTGATTGTGATTACGGGTGATGGTTCAATTATGATGAATATTCAAGAGCTGGGTTCGGTTAAACGTGGGAAATTGCCAGTAAAAATTTTATTATTGGACAACCAGCGTTTAGGCATGGTGCGCCAATGGCAAGATTTGTTTTGGGAACAGCGCCGTAGTCAAACAATTTTAGATGATAATCCGGATTTTGTGACCCTTGCTAAAGCATTTGACATTCCAGCTGAACGTATCGAACGGGCAGAGGAAGTCGATGGCGCATTAAATCGTTTCTTAGAGAGCAAAACTGCTTATTTATTACATGTCTGTATTCCTGCAGAAGAAAGCGTTTGGCCACTCGTTCCGCCGGGCGCCTGTAATGCAGATATGCTTGAAGAGGAAGATTAATCCCAAAGTGCGGTCCGATTTGGCAAAAAAATTATCATGAGAGCAAAGCATCTCTGACTCTTTTACTGATTTTAGGATAAGAACATGACAGAATATCAATTACAACTTACCGCCCGATATCGCCCAGAAGTGTTGGAGCGTATTTTGCGAGTAGTACGCCATCGGGGGTTTACGGTGCTTGCATTAAATGGGAATAATCAAGGTGAAACCTTTACCTTAAATTTAACCGTACGTAGCGAAAGAGCATTAGATTTATTGAAAAATCAGCTACTAAAATTACCGGATGTCATTGAGTTAAGCGAGTAAAACCCTATGAAACTATTCACATTTCTCTTAATTACTTTGTTCGGTTTAAATGCTTGTAGCAATACGACTTCACCTACTACGCCGCAAAATACGGTGCATTGGTCGGAAGTTATTGACTATGAGGCAAATTTATATCGAATTGATGATAAACTATATCGTAGCGAACAGTTATTGCCAGACCATTATGCATTGCTAAAACAGAATGACATTAAGACGTTAATTAATTTACGTTTTTTTGATCGTAATGATGATAGACAAGCGTTTGGGCAATACCCTCTGACGTTGATCAATACTCCGCTATTAACTTGGCATATTACGCCAAAAGAAGTTGCTGAGGTACTTTGGCAAATTGAGCAACAACAGAAACAAGGTGCCGTATTGATCCATTGTTACCATGGCGCAGATCGCACCGGGCTAATTTCGGCAATGTATCGGGTAATTTATCAAGGGTGGAGCTTACCAAAAGCTAAGCTTGAAATGACACAAGGCCCTTATGGTTTCCATTCCATTTGGAAAAATATTGAAGGCTTTTTTACGGAAGAAAATGTTGCAGAAATCCAAGCTCACTTGGCTGAGCTAAGAGCAAAGCAGTAGAATGAATAGAAAATTGAAGAAATAGATATTTGATTTTAAATTTAAACATAACACTGGAGAAAGATTACAATGCCAAAACTACGTTCAGCGACCAGCACACAAGGTCGTAATATGGCAGGGGCGCGCGCATTATGGCGTGCGACAGGAATGAAAGAAAATGATTTCGGTAAGCCGATTATTGCAGTGGTAAACTCTTTTACCCAATTTGTACCGGGACATGTTCATTTAAAAGATATGGGACAACTGGTTGCAAAAGAGATTGAAGCAACAGGTTTAGCCGTTGCAAAAGAATTTAATACTATCGCGGTGGACGATGGGATTGCCATGGGACACGGCGGTATGCTTTATTCCTTACCAAGCCGTGATTTAATTGCCGATAGTGTGGAATATATGGTTAATGCTCACTGTGCAGATGCGATGGTGTGTATTTCTAACTGCGACAAAATCACTCCGGGAATGTTAATGGCAGCAATGCGTTTAAATATCCCAACTATCTTTGTGTCAGGCGGCCCGATGGAGGCTGGTAAAGCGAAACTCTCTAGCAATTTAATTGATGTTCGTCGCTTAGATTTAGTGGATGCCATGATCGATGCGGCTGACGCGAGTGTCAGTGATGAAGACATTGATATTATCGAAAAATCAGCTTGCCCAACCTGCGGTTCTTGTTCAGGTATGTTTACCGCAAACTCAATGAACTGTTTAACCGAAGCCTTAGGCTTAAGTTTACCGGGCAATGGTTCAATGTTAGCAACTCATGCAGATCGTAAAGAATTATTTTTAAAAGCTGGTCGTCAAATTGTTGAAATTACTAAACGTTTCTATGAGCAAGATGATTACTCCGTGCTGCCTCGCTCAATTGCTTCTTTTGAGGCATTTGAAAACGCGATGAGCCTGGATATTGCGATGGGTGGTTCATCTAATACGGTATTACACTTATTAGCCACCGCACAAGAAGCGGAAGTGAATTTCACAATGAACGATATTGATCGTCTATCTCGCATTGTGCCATGCTTGAGCAAAGTTGCCCCAAATACCAATAAATATCATATGGAAGATGTTCACCGTGCAGGCGGGATTATGGGCATTTTAGGCGAGCTAGATCGTGCTGGTTTATTGCATAATCACACACGAACAATTTTAGGTTTAAGCCTGAAAGAACAGCTCGATCAATACGATATTATGCGTAACCAAGATGCGGATCTACATAAATTCTTCCGTGCAGGGCCAGCAGGTATCCGCACTACTCAAGCTTTCTCACAAGATTGCCGTTGGGACACGGTGGATAATGATCGCCAAAATGGTTGTATTCGCTCGAAAGAACATGCATACAGCCAAGAGGGTGGCTTAGCGATGCTATCGGGTAATATCGCCTTAGATGGTTGTATTGTCAAAACAGCAGGGGTTGATGAGTCTATTTGGAAATTCACCGGCGAAGCCATTGTATTTGAAAGCCAAGAAGATGCGGTAGCGGGTATTTTAGGCGGTAAAGTGCGTGAAGGGCACGTTGTCGTTATCCGTTACGAAGGCCCGAAAGGTGGACCGGGTATGCAAGAAATGCTTTACCCAACCTCTTACCTAAAATCAATGGGATTAGGTAAAAAATGTGCTTTATTAACTGACGGACGTTTCTCAGGCGGGACATCTGGATTATCTATCGGACACGCCTCTCCAGAAGCCGCATCAGGTGGGGCAATTGGCTTAGTGCGTGATGGCGATATTATCGATATCGATATTCCAAATCGTTCCATTAACTTGAGAGTATCTGATGAAGAATTAGCGACACGCCGAGCAGAACAAGATAAAAAAGGCTGGCAACCAGCTAACCGCCAACGTGAAGTCTCTTTTGCTCTTAAAGTCTTTGGACATTTCGCGACATCAGCCGATAAAGGGGCGGTGAGAGATAAGACCAAGTTGCTATAAAAGGGATTGTACTGCACCTAAAAACGCGGTGTAAAACCACATAATTAGGTGCAGACTTTATAAAGACTTGTATTGATCTAAAGCAATATTCTAATATCTAATTTACTTTAAACTATTATTATTCTACCTATAATGGAGTATTCGTTTTATGACAGAGGCACAACTATTACAGGAAGGATTAAATCTTATGTTAGCAGGCATGGGATTTGTCTTAGTTTTCTTAGGCATCTTAATTTATGCAATTGGTTTCATTTCTAAAGTAATTGAACGATTTTTTCCAACACCAACGCCCGTTCAAACTGCTTCTCAACCCGCTTCCCTAGCACTTTCTCAAGTCGACGATATAGAACGTTTACGTCCAGTAATTGTTGCTGCGGTTGCACATTATCGCCGTCAACAAGGCTTACAATAATGATCGAAGGAGATTTCAATGACAGTTTCTAATAAAAAAATTGCTATTACAGATGTGGTGTTACGTGATGCACACCAATCGTTATTTGCTACTCGTTTACGTTTAGAGGATATGTTGCCGATTGCGGCAGAGCTTGATGAAATCGGCTATTGGTCTTTGGAGGCGTGGGGCGGTGCAACTTTTGATGCTTGTATTCGTTTCTTAGGGGAAGATCCATGGGTACGCTTGCGTGAATTGAAAAAAGCGTGTCCAAAAACTCCATTGCAAATGTTGTTACGAGGACAAAATATTTTAGGCTATCGCCATTATGCAGATGATGTGGTGGATCGTTTTGTTGAACGCTCTGTTGCCAACGGTATGAGTGTATTTCGTGTGTTTGATGCCCTTAACGATCCGAGAAATATGCAACAGGCTTTAAAAGCGGTTCGTAAACAAGGCGGGCATGCACAAGGCGCATTAAGTTATACCACAAGCCCTGTACACACACTGGAAACGTGGTTGGAGATTACAGAACAATTATTAGAGATCGGTGTAGATTCTATTGTGATCAAAGACATGTCCGGTATTTTAACCCCAATGGCTGCAAGTGAATTAGTTGGCGCGATTAAAGGGCGTTATGGCGATGATGTTCGTCTACATTTGCACTGCCATTCAACAACAGGCATGGCTGAAATGGCGTTATTAAAAGCGATTGAAGCGGGTGTTGATGGGGTTGATACTGCAATATCGTCTATGAGCGGTACTTATGGGCATCCGGCCACTGAATCTATTGTCGCAACGCTACAAGGAACACCGTATGACAGTGGTTTAAACATTTCTCGCCTAGAGCGGATTGCGGGCTATTTCCGTGAGGTACGCAAAAAATATGCCAAATTTGAAGGGCAATTACGCGGAATTGATAGTCGAATTTTAGTGGCACAAGTACCAGGTGGAATGTTAACAAATCTTGAAAGCCAACTAAAACAACAAAATGCTTCTGATAAGCTGGATCAAGTGTTGCAAGAAATTCCGAAAGTACGTGAAGATTTAGGCTTTATTCCATTGGTTACACCAACGTCACAAATTGTGGGTACGCAAGCGGTGATGAATGTATTGATGGGAGAGCGTTATAAAACGATTGCTAAAGAAACCGCCGGGATCCTAAAAGGTGAATATGGTCGTACGCCTGCGCCAGTGAATGCTGAATTACAGGCGAAAGTACTGGATGGCGAGGAAGCAATCACCGATCGCCCGGCGGATCATCTTGCGCCTGAAATGGTGAAATTAGAAGAAGAAATCAAGCAGCAAGCCAAAGAAAAAGGCATCAAGTTGGCAGCAAATGCCATTGATGATGTATTAATTGTGGCCCTTTTCCCTCAAATCGGTTGGAAGTTTTTGGAAAATCGTGAAAATCCAGCGGCATTTGAGCCAGCCCCAAGTGTAGAGCAACTCAGTGCAACAGAGAAAAGCACAGCGCCTACCGCCCCTGTACAAGGCGCTGCGGTTTATACTGTGGAGCTAGAAGGTAAAGCTTTTGTGGTTAAAGTGAGTGAGGGAGGGGATGTCAGTGCGATTACGCCAGCCGCTAGTCAAACAACGTCCGCTTCTCCAGTAGCAGAAACAAAAACAGAGAGTTCAGCGGGTGTACCTGTTAATGCACCAATGTCAGGGAATATTTGGGACGTTAAAGTCAGTGAAGGGCAGCAAGTGGCGAAAGATCAAGTTTTACTGATTCTTGAAGCCATGAAAATGGAAACAGAAATTCGCGCAGCACAAGCGGGGACGGTTCAAGGTATTAAGATTAAAAAAGGCGATACTGTAACCGTAGGCGATTGTTTGATGAGCTTAGTATAGGCGGTGAATATGGAAAGTATTCTAGCATTGCTTAAAGGGACTGGACTTATGCATCTACATTGGGGGCAAGCCCTAATGTTAGTGATTAGTTTGGTTTTGCTTTGGTTAGCCATCGTCAAAAAGTTTGAACCGTTATTGCTTTTGCCAATTGGCTTTGGTGGTCTTTTGGCTAATATTCCTGAAACAGGAATGGCTTTTACTGCGGTAGAAAATTTGTTACATAGCAATAATACTGAGCATCTTATGGTGTTTGCTAATGCTTTACAAGTTGAACCCCACTTTGAAGCAATGAAACAGGCAGTGGAAAATTTGTCGGTTTCCCAGCTAGCTAACGCGGAGTATTTGGCGCGGGATTTAGGCTATAGTAGTGGCGTATTAGCAACGTTTTATCAAGTAGCGATTGGCTCCGGCGCGGCACCTTTAATTATCTTTATGGGGGTCGGCGCCATGACTGACTTTGGTCCTTTATTGGCGAATCCTCGAACTTTATTACTTGGTGCAGCAGCGCAGTTTGGTATTTTTGCCACAGTATTAGGTGCGTTGTTCTTGAACTGGACAGGATTAATTGATTTCACTTTGCCACAAGCTGCGGCGATTGGGATTATTGGCGGAGCAGATGGACCTACGGCGATTTATCTGGCGAGTAAATTAGCGCCTGAGTTGCTTGGTGCAATTGCAGTTGCAGCCTATTCCTATATGGCATTAGTGCCGTTAATTCAACCGCCAATTATGCGTGCACTCACGACAGAGCAGGAACGGAAAATTAAGATGGTGCAACTACGTCATGTGAGTCAGCGCGAAAAAATATTATTTCCGGTGATTTTATTAATACTCGTGGCGTTGTTATTACCTGATGCTGCGCCATTACTGGGCATGTTTTGTTTTGGTAATCTGATGCGAGTAAGTGGCGTGGTTGAGCGGTTGAGTGATACGGCCCAAAATGCCTTAATTAATATTGTCACGATTTTCTTAGGGCTATCGGTGGGAGCAAAATTAGTTGCGGATAAATTCTTGCAACCACAAACCTTAGGCATTTTAGTGTTAGGGGTGATCGCATTTGGTATTGGCACAGCCAGTGGGGTATTGATGGCAAAATTAATGAATAAATTTAGCCAACATAAAATTAATCCGCTCATTGGTTCGGCAGGTGTGTCAGCTGTCCCTATGGCAGCACGTGTATCAAACAAATTAGGTTTAGAGGCTGATTCACAAAACTTTCTTCTTATGCATGCAATGGGACCAAACGTTGCTGGCGTAATTGGTTCTGCCATTGCAGCAGGGGTTATGTTGAAATATATTAGTGCTATGTAAGTTTTGATGTGGCAATTTCTTTTAAAGTGCGGTCAATTTTGATAAAATTTTTTTACAAATAGACCGCACTTTTTTTATTCAAGGATATCGTATGAGCCAATATTTCCTCGCCCAAACTCACCAAAGTCATGTACTGGGTATTACCGCAAAAATGGCGAATCGCCATGGCTTAATTGCTGGCGCAACAGGGACGGGGAAGACCGTTACTTTGCGTAAAATGGCAGAGGCGTTTAGTGATGATGGCGTGCCGGTATTTTTGGTGGATGTGAAAGGCGATTTATCAGGTTTGGTGCAAGCGGGCACATTGCAAGGCAAAATCGCCGAACGCATTGAACAATTTCAATTAGGTGGCGAAGCCTATCTTTCAGGTTATCCGGTGTCCTTTTGGGACGTTTTTGGAGAAACGGGTATTCCATTGCGTACAACCATTTCTGAAATGGGGCCTTTACTGTTATCTCGTCTATTAAATCTCAATGCCACACAAGAGGGATTATTGAATTTAGTTTTCCGTGTCGCAGATGATAAAGGCTTATTATTGATTGATTTGAAAGATTTGCGCGCGATGTTAAAGCATGTAGCAGAAAATGCCAAAACCTATCAAGTAGAATATGGTAATGTTTCAGCCGCTAGTGTAGGCGCTATTCAGCGCGCATTATTAACGCTTGAAAATGAAGGTGCGACAAATTTATTTGGAGAACCGGCGCTTAATTTGGAAGATTGGTTGCAAACCCGAGATGGGCGTGGCGTCATTAATGTTTTAAACTCAGAAAAGTTAATTAATTCTCCGAGAATGTATAGTGCCTTTTTGTTATGGTTAATGTCTGAGTTATTCGAACAATTACCTGAAGTCGGCGATCCGGATAAGCCTAAATTTGTGATGTTCTTTGATGAGGCGCATCTCATTTTTGATGGCGCGCCAGCTGTGCTTGTCGATAAAGTAGAACAGGTTGTACGCTTGATTCGTTCTAAAGGCGTAGGGATTTATTTTGTCACTCAGAATCCACTTGATTTGCCTGATACTGTTTTAGGGCAATTAGGGAATCGTGTGCAACATGCATTACGCGCATTTACACCACGCGATCAAAAAGCAGTAAAATCCGCAGCAGAAACGTTCAGAACTAATCCTAATGTGAATGTGGTTGAAGCGATTACCAGTTTAGGGGTGGGGGAAGCCCTTGTGTCTTTCTTAGATGAAAAAGGCATGCCGACGCCTGTGGAAATTGCCTATATCTATCCACCAAAAAGCCAATTAAAGCCTTTGAGCGCAGAACAACGTCAAGAATGGGTTCAAAATGATGAGCTTTACCCGGTTTATCGTGATTTTGTTGATAATGAATCTGCATTTGAATTGTTAGCACAACAAGCTAACCTTGAAGCGGTTGCGCAGAAACAAGCTGAACAGGCTCAGGCTGAAGAAGAGAATGGGTTTATGGGAAGCTTAAGCCGTATGATTTTTGGCAAAAAGAAACGTGGTGAACAATTAACCATGACTGAACAAGTTGTCAGCAGTGTGGCGAAATCCGTTGGACGTAATATTCGCAACCAAGTAACAAGACAAATTATGCGTAGCATTTTAGGTGCCTTGAAAAAATAAGGCTGATGTATTGAATCAGCATGGATAATGACGGGGGGTTAATTTATAGCCGGCGTCCCCGTCTTGTTTTATAAATCCCGTCCGCAATAATCAAAGTCATGGCAATACTTAAACAAATAAATAAAGGATAACTTTGTGAATCAATGGTTTCGCCAATCATAAAGGCGACGATTACCATCAAAATTGTTTCGGTATAGCCTAATAAACCCAGTAGATTCATCGGCAGCATGCTACTGGCTAATACATAAGTAATTAAGGCGGTTCCGCTGATTAGCCCTAATAAAGGGAGAAGATAATAAATATCCTCATTTATTTGGGAAATTGCAGGCATATCTACTTGCCAAGCAAAATAAATACACACTGGTAGCATGAGTAACATTTCAATACAGAAACTGGATAGATCGGAGATTTTAAAATGTTTTCTCAAGGAAAAATATAAGGTATAACCGATACAAACCACCAAACTTTCCCAAGATAAGCCACCTTTCAGGATAATGTTTGAAATCACCCCGAGACCAGCAATTAAGACCGCGATAAGCTTAATGGTCGAAATTTGTTCTTTAAATAAAACCCGTCCCGCAACAACCATCACCAAAGGCAACAAAAGATAACCAAAAGAGGCACTCAGGGCGCTACCATTATTCGGTGCCCACAAAAACAGCCACATTTGGAACCCCATTAAAAAGCTATTTAGCATGTAAATGAGGGCTAACCAAGGGCGTTGACGGATATTTTTAAGATGTTGAACAAAAATGTTTTTTTGTTTAAAGACAAAAATAGCGGCGATAACAAAGGGTATCGTAAGAATAATACGATAACCAAAAATGTCCTCCCCACTGAGTGGTTGTAACAACGTGGAAAAGTAATATAAATACCCGAATAAAATTGAAGCGCACAGTGAGCTTACAATCCCTTTTACCATACATCCCCCTCAAAAACTTGAGCATAGTGTACCGCACTTTTGGTGAGGGGTGTTATAACATTTGCCAAAAAGCTTGAATAAGAGGCTGATCGAGACGTTTTTTTTGTACACATACCCCAAGTTCTATAGGCGCAATCGGGGTTTCGAGATGTAAATAAGAGACTTGAGTATTCATTGGGCTATGTCGAATAACCACATCAGGTAACAAGGCTAAGCCACAGCCGAGAGCGACCATTGGCACTATTCCTTCATGGCCGGATACGGTTGCGTAGATTTGTGGGTGTTTAATTTTTTGATGGCGAAACCATTGATCAATACGTTGTCTAGCTGGGCCTTCGACAGGCAAAATAAACGGGATTTTTGACCAATCTATAGGGTTTTCTTGGAGTAATTGTGTTGAAACACAAGCCACTCGAGGCGCAATTAGTGATAAATTTAGATTATCAATCGGATGAAAATCTAATGTGTTTGGTATGTGCAAAGGACTTCCTGCAAGGGCTAAATCAGATTGCTCTGTTTCTATATGAGATACGGCGAGAGCAGGATCGCCGGTGGTCAGTTTAATTTCGACTTGGGGATAGCGGCGGCGAAATTTTTCGAGAATTTGCGGTAAATGGCTATAAGCGGCCGTCACTGAGCAAAATAAGCGTAATTCTCCACTCAATGTATGTTGTTCATCGAGTAATTCTTGTTTGAAATATGTCCATTGTTGCCACTGTTGTTGAGCAAAGCGCAGAAACTTTTCGCCTGTTTCCGTTAATAATACCTGTCGGTTATCTCGAAAGAATAAAGGGCGCCCCAATTCCTCTTCCATACGTTGAACCTGACGGGAAAGGGTGGAGGGAGACATATGATTTTGTACCGCGCTCTTACTGAAATTTTGGGACTGAGCAAGATGTAAGAACAGTTTTAGATCATTAAACTGCATAATGAATAACCTCATGATATAATGTTGCGTTTTTTGCAATACTTGGTTTTAATAATATCAATTTACGCAATACAAAAAAAGACTATAATGCTCATATTAAATAAACAAATGTCAACAGACCCTATTAGAGGATTAACAATGTCAAACTATTTCAATACACTTAATTTACGCCAACAGTTAGATCAGTTGGGACGCTGTCGTTTTATGGATCGTGCGGAATTTGCAGATGAAGCAAATTTCTTAAAAGGGAAAAAAATCGTTATCGTGGGTTGTGGCGCGCAAGGTCTCAATCAAGGTTTAAACATGCGTGATTCAGGTTTGGATGTGAGCTATGCTTTGCGTGCAGAAGCCATTGCGGAAAAGCGTGATTCTTTCAAACGTGGGACAGAAAATGGATTCGTTGTGGGAACCTATCAAGAGTTAATCCCAACAGCTGACTTAGTGATCAATTTAACGCCAGATAAACAACATTCAAAAGTGGTTGCAGATGTTATGCCATTAATGAAACAAGGTGCTGCTTTAGGTTATTCACATGGGTTAAATATTGTCGAAGTGGGTGAGCAAATCCGTAAAGATATTACTGTGGTGATGGTTGCGCCAAAATGTCCAGGTACTGAAGTGCGTGAAGAATACAAGCGCGGATTTGGGGTGCCAACATTAATCGCAGTACATCCTGAAAACGATCCTCAAGGGGAAGGTTTAGCCATTGCTAAAGCATGGGCGGCAGCAACTGGTGGTCATCGTGCTGGCGTATTAGAATCCTCTTTTGTAGCAGAAGTAAAATCAGATTTAATGGGTGAACAAACCATTTTATGCGGTATGTTACAAGCTGGTTCAATTGTATGTTATGACAAATTAGTGAAAGACGGAAAAGATCCAGCCTATGCAGGTAAATTAATCCAATTCGGTTGGGAGACCATCACTGAAGCCCTAAAACAAGGCGGTATTACTTTAATGATGGATCGTTTATCGAATTCGGCTAAATTACGAGCGTTTGAACTTTCTGAGCAAATCAAAGAAGAATTAGCGTTCTTATTTGAAAAACACATGGACGATATTATTAGCGGTGAATTTTCTCGTGTCATGATGGAAGACTGGGCAAATGGTGATAAAAACTTATTAGCATGGCGTGAAGCAACAGGGAAAACCGCTTTTGAAAACGCACCAAAATACGAAGGCAAAATTTCTGAACAAGAATATTTTGACAATGGTGTATTAATGGTCGCAATGGTGAAAGCTGGTGTAGAACTCGCCTTTGATACGATGGTTGCAAGTGGTATTTACGAGGAATCCGCATATTATGAGTCACTACATGAATTACCATTAATTGCAAATACTATTGCTCGTAAACGTTTATATGAAATGAACGTGGTGATTTCAGATACGGCAGAATATGGTAACTATTTATTCTCTAATGTTGCCACCCCGATTCTTGCGGAAAAAATTATCCCAACCTTACAAAAAGGTGATTTAGGTGAAGCAACGCCAACCGTTGAAATTGATAATATCGTTTTACGTGATGTAAACGA
The DNA here is from genome assembly GCF_002795425.1 of Conservatibacter flavescens. Classification (GTDB taxonomy): domain Bacteria; phylum Pseudomonadota; class Gammaproteobacteria; order Enterobacterales; family Pasteurellaceae; genus Conservatibacter; species Conservatibacter flavescens. The sequence goes on along the minus strand of NZ_PHHA01000010.1, from coordinate 40,591 downwards.
TGCAATTCGTAATCACCCGATTGAATATATTGGGCAAGAGTTACGTGGTTATATGACAGATATGAAGCGTATTTCTTCAAATTAAAATGTAAAGCAAAAAAGACCGCCAAAGTGCGGTCTTTTTTATGATAAAAGTGCGGTACTTTTATGATTAGTTTTTATTTGTTCTCTTAATATATTAGCGTAAAATGACTATTAGTTTATTCGATTGGTAGAAATTTATGAAAGCATTTAAATTATCAGTATTATCAAGTGTCCTGTTTATCTCAGGGCTTTATTCGTCAGCAACTTATGCCATAGAATGTGCAAACGAAGGATTCCAAATAAATAATCAAGAACAAGCAAGTCTATCGGAGTGTAAATTTGAGCATTTAGAAGATCGTAATTTTGAATGGGATCAAGTTTCAAGGCAGCCTATTACGGTGACTAATAGTAATCTTGAGATAAATAAAAGTTCATTTGATTATAGATATTTATCATCTTCTATAATAGGTATGATTGCTGCAAATAATTCTACCTTAACGATTAAAGAGAGTGATTTTTATGCCTATACCCCGCCTAAGGGGTATATTTTAGGATTGATAGATTCTTCTGCGATTGTCTTAAACAGTAAATTTCGAGCTTTGCCAGAAGTCAGTCTTTTTTATCTTGAAAATGGTAAGTTAGAGGTAAAAAACAGTACGTTATTACAAAGTTCTTATGTAAGCGGTATGGATTTTGGAGGCTTATTTTCGGTGTTAACTGACAAGCCTTCAACGATTCATGTTTATGATTCTAATAGCGATGTAAACAGGATTCTAAAACTGTCATCTTCACAAAATGCCCAAGCACATAAAACAATCCTGAATATACATAATAGTACATTGATTTCTCAAGCGCTTATGCAAGATGATTGGCATTCTAAAAATCTTGATGTGCATTTTGTTTTAAATAATTCAACACTAAAAGGATACACGAATATTGACACAACTAATTCTAGAGGTGAGCCGATTCCTAGAGTTATGTTAGATATGTCACTGAATAATTCAACATGGATTGTGCCTTATTATCGTTATACTGATAATTTAGTCGATCACTTAATGATGGATAAAGGAACGGTTCAACTTCTATCGGAAAATGGGCAACTCCAAGTGTTTCGTATTTATGGTGATCTTTCTGGCACAGGTACATTTATTCTAAATACCGATCTCGCAAACCAACAATCCGATAAAATAGTCGTATTGGGCAAAGATTCAGGGGATTTTGGGTTAACTATCAAGGATTCAGGTAATGAACCTAATGCCGCGAATGGTAAGGTGACATTGGTTGAAACTCAAACAGGGCAGGCGCAATTTAGCTTACTTAATCGTGACTATGTTGATGCAGGGGCTTATCGTTATCGTTTAGTGAAAGAGGGAACAAATTGGTTATTATCTAACCGAGAGGGGGAACGCTCACAGCCAGTGCCAGTGACAGAGGAAGAAAAACCAAGTACCCCAACAGATACTGTAGTAGAGCCTGTAACGCCGCCCATAGTGGACAACACACCGGCTACCCCAATAACACCAGCTACCCCAATAACACCAGCTACCCCAACCACCCCGACAGGGCCAGCTACAGCGCCAACACAAGCGGATAGCGGCCAAGTGGTGCTGAGTGAAAAATCTAATGCTTTAGTGGGATTACGCCAAGCACAGCTCTTATTGACACAAGGGGATTTATCGGGTTTACACCAACGTTTAGGCGAGTTAAAAACGGGTGAAAAAGGGAATGTTTGGGTACGTAATGTGAATTCTCGCAATAAATTGACCGCTCTTTCTACTGCGCATAATAGCCAAGCTTCAGGTTTTGACCAAGATATACATATCTTACAAGTTGGTGCCGATAAAGCAGTGAGCGACAATGTCCGCGTGGGTGCTTTTGTAAGCAATGGACGTTCAGATGTCGATTTTAAAGGTGAATATGGCTCAGGCAAAGTAAAAGGCCTTTCCGCAGGGATATATGGCACGTATTTAGGCAATAACGGTTTTTATTGGGATAACATAGCGAAGTATACCCGTTTAAATAGCAAATCAAGTAGCACAGGGGAACGTAAATATCATGGCTATAGTCTCTCAAGTGAAATCGGTCGAATTCATCATTTAGGTTCAGGCTGGACAATCACTCCACAGGTGCAATTTGCTTGGACAGGGTTATCTAGTAAAAGCGATGAAGAGCGTTTAAATGCTTATACGGGTCGTGTCGGTGTACGTGTGGCGAAAGGCATTGACTTTACCGGTTGGCAGTTACAACCTTATGCAGAAGTGAATTTAGCCAAAACCTATACTAATACCAATTATGTCCATGTTAACCAATATGCGTTTGAAGTAGCAGAAACTGGTAGCCGAGTAGAAAGCGTGTTAGGGGTGAATGCCAATATGGGGCAACATCGTCTAGGTTTAGAAGGTGCGGTGACCAGTGGCAGTAAGTTAGATCAGCCTTATAAAATACAGCTAGTTTATCGTTATAGTTGGTAAGTTAGACCTCTTCCAAAGTGCGGTTAAATCTGACCGCACTTTGTATTGCTGTCATTAAATTGTCATTTTTCCTTTCTATAATATCGTCAGTTTCTTCAATAAACTTTATAAAGGAAAAATTCATGATAGCGAAAAAGCAACTAAAACTGACCGCTCTTTATTTATCTCTCTCCTTGCCGCTATATGCAATGGCGACTGAACATACTGCGACCCTTGCAGGACATGCCATTTTACCCGCTCAATCTTTTATTCCTGCCCCTAAAGATGCACCACAAGTCTTGCAGCATGCAGGGAAGTTTACAACGAGTGAGCGTGTTGAAAAGTTAGGTAGTGTAGAGGGGACGTCAGATAAGCGTCCAACAGGGGTTGCTTTGCCTTTTAACGGACAGCCACTTCAAGGACATTCCGGTATAAAGAAAATGTCTGATGGGAGCTATTGGTTATTAACCGATAATGGCGCAGGTAGCAAAGCCAACTCCCCAGATTTTATGCTATATCTCTCCCGTTATAATATTGATTTTAACAACCATAAATTTGAACCTTTAGAAACGATTTTTTTACATGATCCTGATAAAAAAGTGCCATTTTATATTGTTCATGAATCTACTGAGCAGCGCTATTTAACCGGTGCAGATTTTGATCCGGAAAGTTTCCAAATTATTGATGATAATATTTGGATTGGGGAAGAATTTGGACCCTATTTAATTCAAACTGATCTCAAAGGCAAAGTGTTAAATGTGTTTCAGACAGAGGTAGACGGTAAAGTGGTTCATTCACCTGATCATTATCGCCTAAAAACCCAAGCTACCCCAACAGAGAAAATTTCCTTTGAAGTTAAGCGTTCTAAGGGATTTGAGGGCATGGCAGCTTCAATTGATGGAAGTAAATTATATCCTTTACTCGAAGGGCCGTTATGGGATAACACCGCCAATCATTATGAAAATAACAATAACCAAGAGTATTTGCGTATCTTAGAATTTGATATTGCAGATAAAAAATGGACGGGGCATTTTTGGCAATATCCGTTGGAAAAAAATGGCAATGCCATTGGTGATTTCAATATGATTGATGAAAATCGGGCATTGGTTATTGAGCGTGATAATGGTGAAGGTGTGCGTGAATATGCTTGCCAAGATAAATCTGCGGATTCAACAACTTGTTTTAGTAACTTACCTGAGTTTAAGCGAGTTTATCTGATTAAATTTGATCGTAGTAATGTTGGACAAAGCGTAGAAAAATTGGGTTATATTGATTTATTAAATATCCAAGACCCGAATAAAATCGCGCAAAAGCCACTCAGTGAAGGAGTGTTTAAGTTTCCATTCTTCACGATTGAAAATGTGGATCTTGTTGATGATAAACACATTATTGTAGGGAACGACAATAATTTACCTTATTCAAGTAGTCGCGAACCGAACAAAGCTGATGATAACGAATTGATTTTATTGAATGTGGAATCGCTACTTCAATTAAAGTAACAAGATAAGGTTTGATGTTGATATAAGCGGAGATTTGCAAGCTATTTTGCAGCTCCGCTTATTTTTCTTGATTAGAACATTGAGCGTCCGCTCACTGTTTTCTCTGGTACCGCTTGGATAACATCCCAGTGTTCCACAATTTTCCCATCATTATCCAAACGGAAAATGTCAACAACAGCTTCACCGCGATCGTTATCGTCCAGTTTACTATGTACATGCACCATTACTAAATCGCCATCAGCCATAACGCGTTTGATTTCTGCGCGAGATTGTGGGTGTTCTTTTAAAAATGGCGCAAATGCGTCCACAAAAGCTTGTCCACCATCGGCTACGGTTGGATTATGTTGTAAGTATTCTTTGCCGATATAAAGATCGGTGGCTTCTTGTACTTTATGCTGATTAAACGTCATCTCATAAAATGCTAAAACATTTGCTTTATTGCGCTCTAATTGTGCTTGACTAACCTGTGTTTGAGTTGGCTCAGCAGATGTTGTTGCTTGAACAGATGTTGCAAGTGATAGGCCCAGCATTAGGGCTAGAAGTGTTTTTTTCATTGTGTTTCCTTTTAATTAATAGATTAATACATCGTATTGTTATTCGCACTTTTTTCAGGGATAGCCTGGATAACATCCCAATGTTCAACAATTTTTCCGTCTTTGATTCGATAAATATCGACGAGGACTCGCCCGCGATCTTGTGGGTTTTTCTTAGCTAAAGCATGTAACCACACTAAGTCACCTTCAACCGCAGTCCGAAGGATTTGATTGCTGCGCTCCGGCTCTTGTTGAAAGCGTTGAGCAAGGCTCTCAATTAATATATCACGTCCATCAGGTAAACTAGGATTATGTTGAATATAGGTTTCACCAATATATTTGCTGACAGCATCAATATTTTTATTGATAAACACATCTTGATAGAAGCCTATAGCTACTTTGCGATTAGCTTCTTCTAATTGACTTTTAGATGTGGTACTGCAGGCGGCTAATAGACTCGCCAGTAGTGTCGTTGCTAGTATGGTTTTGAATTTCATTGTATGTTTCCTCAGTGGTAAAACTATGAGCAGTATAATGATAAACAGAGTAAAAAAGAAGCATAAAAAATGAGAACTTTATTTTCATAAATGAAAACAAATGACGTGATTTAGCAGAATTTTTCCCACCTCTATTTTAGTCGCTGCATGGTACTAGAAATTTTCTGCTTTTTAACCGCACTTTCAGTATAATGAATATGAATGTTGTAATTGATTAAAGGAAATATTATGCGTTGGCAAGGTCGTCGAGAAAGTTCAAATGTTGAAGATCGTCGTAATGCAGGTCGTCGTGGCGGCGGGAAAAAAACGACAGGGATTTTAGGTTTTATTATTTTGTTAGTCGGTGCTTATTATGGTGTCGATTTATCTGGCATTGTCGGAACGCCGAGTTTTGGTGGAGGACAAATGTCCAGTTCATCATTAAGTGAAAGCGAAGAAGAATCACTGAATAAATTATCCCGTGTTGTTTTAGCGGATACAGAGTCAACTTGGGAAAACTATTTTAAGCGCAATGGTCAACATTATGCCCCACCAACAATGGTGTTATATTATGGCGCAACGCCTACAGCTTGTGGCACAGGGCAGTCAGCCATGGGGCCTTTTTATTGTCCAAATGATCGAAAAGTATATTTGGATTTATCTTTTTATAGCGATATGAAGCATAAACTTGGCGCAGCGGGTGATACCGCATTTGCTTATGTGATTGCCCATGAAGTTGGTCATCATGTACAAAATTTGCTGGGGGTGTTAGGGCAGGTAAATCGTGCGCAACAACAGGCCGGCACAAAAGATGCGAATCGTTTATCTGTGCAACTAGAATTGCAAGCTGACTGTTTTGCGGGCGTTTGGGCGTATCAAGCAGCAAAACAAGGTTGGTTTGAAACAGGCGATTTAGAAGAAGCATTTAATGCGGCAGAAGCCGTAGGTGATGATCGTTTACAAAAACGTAGTCAAGGTTATGTTGTGCCGGATAGCTTCACACATGGTACATCTGCACAGCGTTTAACTTGGTTTAAACGAGGCTTACAAACCGGTGATCCAGCACAATGTAATAGCTTTTCAGGTTAGTGCTAAATAAAGGGAAATGGTTCGCTATTTCCCTTTATAGCCAGCCTTTACGTTTAAAATAAAGATAAGGCGTAAGCGCCGCACAAATCATTAAACAAATCGCCATCGGATAACCATATTTGAAACGTAATTCCGGCATAAATTCAAAGTTCATACCATACATGGAAGCAATTAAGGTCGCTGGCAAGAACATAACGGACACGACAGAGAAGAACTTCATAATTCTATTCTGCTCAATATTAATATAACCCATTGCTGCTTGCATAAGAAAATCCACTTTTTGAAAGAGAGATTCGTTATGGGGTTGTAATGATTCAATATCGCGTAGAATATCGCGTGCTTGTTCAAGCTGGCTGGCAGGTAAACGTGTTTTACGTACCAAAAAACTTAACGCGCGTTGTGTATCCATCAAGCATAAACGCACTTTTGAACTCGCATCTTCTTGCTCGGTTAATGTTGCTAATGCCGAATCGAAAGCTTCCCCTTGTTTCCCTTTTAAAATCACGCGGCTGAGTTTTTCTAAATCAGCATAAATGGTTTCGATAACGTCGGCTAATTGCTCAATTTTAGTTTCAAATAAGTCTAATAGTAATTCATAGGCATTACATTCTATTAGCCGTTGATTGCGTGAACGCATACGATATAAACGAAAAGCAGGAAGTTCTCTGTCGCGTAAAGTAAATAAACGCCCGTCCCGTAAAGTAAAGGCAACCGTTGCAATATCGGCATAATTTTCTTCGTCTTCACAATAGAAGAAAGAATGTAAATGTAAACCGTCCTCGTCTTCAAAAAAACGCGCGGAAGCTTCAATATCTTCTAATTCTAAATAGGAGGCTAGGTTTTGTCCTAAAGCCTCTTGTAACACTTCTCGATCACTGGCAGTAGGCTCAAGCAGATCTAGCCAAATGGCGGTATTGAGATGTTCGTCTGCTTCAATACGCGCTAAGCGAGCTTCTTCTAAGGCAAAGGCATTTATCATTTTTTCATACTCCCTAAAGGGTTTATGAACAACGCAATGAACAAAATTCAAAATAACAGCATAAAGTGCGGTCGATTTTCTGTTATTTTTTAAAAAGATGCCGAAAAATGTGTGCGGATAAGGGATTATCAGCGATAACTATCGCCAATAATAAGACATGAGGCGATAGGTTAAAACGTTAATCGGTATCGACTATGACTGTCCAAAGTGTGTGTCCTCATGTTACTAAATCGGGGCGAATGTTACGCTTGAAATATTGATTAGTCAAGGTTTTCATTAAAATTAAGAGCGAGTTTTCTCGCTCTTAATGGATAGGGGATTGGGATTAATGTTGATGACCGCAGCCACAACCGCCATGACTATGGTCATGCTCGTGTTCGTGGTGGTGGCTACCACATCCGCAGCCATGTCCATCATCATGTCCGTGTCCACCACAACAGCCACCGCCGGCTTGATGGATATGACCATGTGCGATTTCTTCCGCTGTTGCTTCACGTGTGGCAACAACTTCAACATTAAATAAGAGTTCTTGACCCGCTAACATGTGGTTGCCATCTACAACAACATCATCAGCGCTAACTTCTGTGATCACAACGGGCAATGGGCCAACATCCGTATCCGCAATAAAGCGCATACCGACTTCTAATTCATCAACGCCCATAAAGACATCTTTTGGTACACGTTGTACTAAGTTTTCATTGTATTCACCATAAGCTTCTTCGGGCTTAACACGAACTTCGAATTTATCTCCGACAGATTTACCTTCTAGGGCATTTTCTAGGCCAATGACGAGATTTTTATGTCCTTGTAAATATTCTAGTGGCTGATTTACTGGGGCTTCATCAACTAAAACCCCATCTTCTGTGCGTACTTGGTAAGCAATACTAACAACTACATTTTTTGCGATTTTCATCTTATACTCCGTTTCTGTTTATCTACGCTTTTTAAGCTGACTGCATTGTAGCGGAAAGATTAGTTATCTTGCAAACGAATACGTGCATCAATTCGTAATTTTACGGTGCCTTTTCCGGCTTCTAGCTCCATGCCACTACTCTTTTCTAATGCGCGACTTTCAGCCATGGCAGCATACATACGTGGATAAGGAGATTGTTGGTTCGTGTTGTTTATATTGAGATCGATAATTTGATAACCTTTGGCGTTGAGGTTGGTTTTAATCAGTTCTGCTTTTTGTTTAAATTTGGTCAGCACATCCGCTAACATTTCGTCTTCAACATTTTTTAGGGCTTGTGGCGATAATAGGGCATTTACACTATAAATCGTTAATTTATCACCAATTTTTCCCATTAATGAAGATAACGCCGCAGAGTCTTGGCTTTCTAGCACAATTTCGCCGCGATCTACCCAACCATTTTGTTTTCCGTTATTACCATAGCGCACTTGCGTGCTGCGACTGCGAGTTTCTACACGAACAGCACTTTCTGATTTCGCGAGTGCTAATGCTTCATTGAGTTTTTTGGTAATACGTTGATTTAATGCGTGTAAGTCGGTGCCTTCCTCTTGAACATACATCACGACCTGCATGAGATCACGCACAATTTCTTTTTCCACTTCTGTGCTAAATGTGATTTCATTTGTGGGTTGGGGTGGTGGAAGCTCGTTCGCCGATGCGGTAAGAGGTAAAAGAAAAAGAGGGAGAAGTAAACGATTGAATTTCATGATTTTTTCCTTTATAGGTTAATGGATATTAAGGTGTGGTATTACTTATTAGGCAATATGAGTATGAAATAGTTCAATTTCAATTGTGGAGGCAGCTTGTTTTGGTCAGTGTGATAGAGCGTGATCGGTATCACAGATTTGATGATTTGCTCATAAATAATAATAATTCTCATTGACTAAATTTTTATTGTTTTTAAAATTAAAGCGTATTTTGAAAGTTGTTCATTTCGCCCCCTAAATTGAAAAGGAAACATCAATGAAAAAAATATTACCCACCTTAACGCTCGCCTTGCTCAGCACGATAACTACATCGGCATTTGCGGCGAATGATGTGAATGTTTATTCTTATCGTCAGGCTTATTTGATTGAACCCATTTTAAAAGACTTTGAAAAAGATACCGGCATTAAAGTCAATTTTATTTTTGCAGATAAGGGCTTGGTAGATCGTGTAAAACGCGAAGGGGAATTGAGCCCAGCAGATGTATTGCTCACGGTTGATATTAGTCGCGTGATGGAGATTGTGAATGCGGGTTTATCACAAGCTGTACAAAGCGAAGTTTTGGAGAAAAATATTCCTGCACAATATCGAGATTCAGCAGATCAGTGGTTTGGTTTAACCACGCGGGCACGTGCGATTTATACTGCTAAAGATCGTGTTGGAAAATTGCCTGCGGATTTTAGCTACTATGATTTGGCTAAACCAGAGCTAAAAGGTAAAGTGTGCGTGCGTTCCGGCAAAAATGCTTATAACGTGTCTTTAATTGCTTCTATGATAGCGCATGATGGTGAAGCTAAGGCAAAAGCGTTTTTAGAAGGATTAAAGGCGAATTTAGCTCAAAAGCCAAAAGGCGGAGATCGTGATCAAGTAAAAGCCATTAAAGAAGGTGTATGCGACTATGCTTTAGGAAATAGCTATTATTTCGGCAAAATGCTTGAAGATGATAAGCAGCGTGAATGGGCAGAGGCAGTCTATATTAACTTCCCAAATCAAAATACAACGGGAACACATATCAATATTAGTGGTGCTGCAATTGCTAAATATGCGCCAAATAAGGCGAATGCAATTAAATTATTAGAATATTTAAGCAGTGATAAAGCACAAGGTTATTATGCTGAGCTGAATCATGAATATCCGGTAAAAGCCGATATTGCACCATCTCAAATCGTGCAATCTTGGGGCGAGTTTAAGGCTGATGATATTGCATTGGAAAAAGTCGCTGAAAACTACGAGAAAGCCTTGAAATTAATTGATGAAGTGAAGTTCGATCTTTAATTGTTGGCTGTTATTGGGAAAGGGACACGAGTTGTCCCTTGTTGTCTTTTTAATGTAACGAATTTTATGATATTTCACCGCAAAACTTTTTGGTTTTTCACCGCACTTTGTATTACGTTATTTTTTATTTTGCCTATTTTGGCGATATTTTATCAATCATGGCAGGTGGATTGGCGTAATATTCAGCATTTATGGCATACCGTTCTGACGGATTATGCTATCAATTCTTTGTTATTGGTGCTTGGTACGGTGATATTAAGCTTGGTATTTGCTGTACCTGCGGCATGGATTGTGTCTAATTATCAGTTTACTGGGCAACGTATTTTGCAGTGGCTTCTATGTTTACCACTGGCTATGCCGGCCTATTTAGTCGGATATTTATACACTGATATGTTGGATTATTCCGGTGATTTTCAAATTTGGCTACGTCAGCTGTTTGGTTGGCAAAGTCGATCAGATTATTGGTTTCCAGAAATTCGTTCGTTAGGGGGCGCTTGTTTCGTACTGGCTTTGGTCCTTTACCCTTATATTTTTTTATTATTGCGCGTTGCTTTATTAGAACAACCTGAAAATCTCAATCAAAGTGGAAAAATGCTTGGCGCGACATCATGGCGTTTATTATATAAGGTGACTTTTCCATTAGCTCGTCCGGCTATTGCCATTGGTGCGACACTGGTGGCAATGGAAACGTTAGGGGATTTTGGTACAGTTTCTTATTTTGCTGTACCGACATTGACAACCGCAGTATATGATACTTGGCTTGGTTATGGCGATTTAGGGGCGGCCAGCCAAATTGCTTTACTCATGTTAGCGATGATTTTTACATTGTTATGGTTAGAAAATTATAGTCGCCGTAAACAAAAAATTTATCAACGTGGTTACGAAAAACATCAACGCCTCAAACCCCTTGTCGGTGTGAAGTGTTATGGCGCTCAATGTTATTGCTGGGGGCTGGTTAGCATAGCGTTTTTTCTCCCTCTTGCTAAGTTGCTCTATTGGTCGGTGGGCTATTTCGCTTTAGGCCGTTTAACAAGATTTTTTGAGTATGCGCTACATAGTTTATCGGTGTCTATTCTTGCTTCCGTTGTGTGTGTCCTACTGGCGTTAATTTTACATTTTTATGCTCGGCTTAGCTTGCAACAATCGCCGATGAAACAACGGTGGGCAAAAGGTTTTTTAGGTTTTTCTTCTCTTGGTTATGCTGTGCCAGGCACTGTATTAGCGATTGGTATTTTAATTGTTTACACGCAGGCGGATCATCAATTACATTCCCTGTTAAAAGGGTTGGGATTGCCTCCTGTCGGGTTAATTTTTTCAGGTACCATGTTCGCCTTAGTCGTTGCTTACACCATTCGTTTTTCCGCGATGGCGATTGGCAGTATCGAAACCTCCTTTAATAAAATCTCACCCTCATTAGATATGGCCAGTTGCACGCTAGGTTATAATAATCTAAAGATGTTTAGAAAGGTGCATTTGCCTCTTTTATCTAAAGGCATTTTGACGGCGTTAATGATGGTATTTATTGAAAGTATGAAAGAGTTGAATGCCTCATTGTTATTACGTCCGTTTAATTTTGATACCCTTGCTACGCATGTATTTAATTTTACCTCTGATGAGCAATTAGAATTGGCAGCATTACCGGCCGTTACTTTAGTTTTAGTGGGGCTGTTTCCGGTCATTTTATTGACACGCTCCCTTGTTGTGAGTAAAAAAGCATAATCATTTATGAAAACATTAAAAATTCAATCTCTTAGCAGTTATTATGGCGCACATACTGTCTTGGATAATCTGAATCTTGAGCTGCATAATAATGATATTTTATGTCTCTTGGGGGCCAGTGGTTGTGGCAAAACGACCTTGCTTAAAGTGATCGCAGGTTTGCAGCCGATGACACAAGGGAGCATTTTATTTAATCAAGAAGATGTGAGTCAGCTCGCGGTAGAACAGCGTAATATCGGCCTTATTTTCCAAGATTACGCATTATTTCCGCATTTGAGCGTGAGAGACAATATTGGTTTTGGTTTACATGAAAAAAGTGCGGTAGAAAAACAAAAAATTATTGAAAAAATGACCGCACTTGTTCAACTTAACGGGTTACTTGAACGTTATCCCCATGAGTTATCAGGCGGACAGCAACAACGAGTAGCTATTGCTCGAGCTCTTGCTTGTGAGCCGAAATTGTTGTTATTAGATGAGCCTTTTTCTAATATTGATAGTCAAGTGCGTTATGCGATGATGACAGAAATTAAAGAGATCTTAAAACAGCAGAATATTCCTGCTATTTTTGTGACACATAGTAAAGAAGAAGCCTTTGTATTTGCGGATCAACTAGCCATTATGGAAAAGGGTAAGATTGTGCAGATCGGTGAGGCGAGCGCATTGTATCGGCAACCGATTAATCCTTTTGTCGCAGAATTTTTAGGGGGCACAAATTATCTTGCTTGTCATATCAATGAACAAAACCAATTAGTATCAATATTGGGAGAACATGAGTTTACCCAGACGATGACCTTGTCTAATGGAAACCAGGCCCCCAAAATGACGGCATTACGTTGGTTATTAAGACCGCAGCACATTCAATTGCATATAGATCTAGCCGGTAGTGCAAGGATTTTAGGACGGCAATTTCTCGGGCAGTTATATCAATATCGTATACAGATTGGCGAGAGTGTGTTGCTGGTACAAAGCGTGGAGGAATATGAGGTCGGGCTAGCGGTGCGTTTGAGCTTTCAGTGTAAGCAGCCCGTACTGTTTGAGTCTGCCGAATAAGGCAAGGGTTTTGCTTTATACTTTTTTGCCATCAGGTACAATAGAGAAAAAATCAGATTAAGAGATGTATGGATTCTTATGGAAAGAAAAGTGTCATCTTTAGCCCTCAGTTATGTACTCAATCTTCTGTCTCGTCGCGAGTACAGCGAGTATGAAATCCGTTGTAAGATGCAAGAAAAGGCATTTGAGGAAGAAGATATTCAGACAGTCCTGGCATATTGTCAGCAAAAAAACTGGCAGAGCGATAAACGTTTTTGCGAAAATTACATTCATAGCCGTAGCCAGCGTGGTTATGGACTTATACGAATAAAACAAGAGCTGCGCCAATTAAAAGGTGTGGAAAGCGCAGTGATTGATGAAGTATTAGACGAAGTCGACATTGATTGGTATGCCCTTGCGTTGAAGGTATTAGGTCGGAAATTTCCTGATTTCGCGGAAAAGCAAGATCTTAAAAATAAGCAAAAAATCTGGCGTTACATGTTATCTCATGGGTTTCGCCAAGATGAATTTGCTGATTACATAGAATGTGGAGAGATATTTGAGTAATAATGTCGTAATGTCTATACCGCATAACAGCGCAAATTGATTACCTATCAGGGGCAGGTAGATATTTATATTTTGGATATGATAATATCCCAAAATGTAAAAATATGCTAAAATTGGATATAATGATATCTAAATGATGATAAGCAACACATGATGAATTTAACCCTAATTGACGACCATGACGTCAAGCAAGCTTTTGCGTCGTATTTATGGCAGAAGCGCAAATCCGCCAAACTTTCTCGCCAAGCGCTTTCTGATATATCAGGCGTGCCAGCACCCACGATTAAAAAATTTGAGACCACCGGCGAGATTTCCTTGCGCCAGTTTTTAAAGCTGTGGCTAAGCCTTGATGATTTAAAAAGGCTTTATAATTTAACCAAACCCAATATGGATAAGCCCGCCCCAAGAAGCATTGATGAGGTGTTAAATGAGCGCTTTTGAGCCGATTTGCAAATTGACGGTGTATCGCCGATTGTCTGATGGTAATAAGGTGCTGGCTGGGCAGTTGGCGCAAAACCAGCAGGGAGTGTATTTTGCCTATGATTCTGATTATGTCAGCAGATTTGGCAATTTATCCCCCTTTGATTTGACCGATACCTTAGCGCCACAACTGGCGACAAGTACCGCATTTTCAGGGCTGCATGGGGTCTTTGCCGACAGTTTGCCCGATGGCTGGGGTCTTATGCTGCAAGACAGATATTTTCGCACTCAAGGGATTTTGCCTCACCGTATCACGCCGATGGACAGACTTGCTTTTGTGGGCGAGCGAGGTATTGGCGCATTAGCATTTGAACCTGTTATGTCCCAGCCAAATACAGAAGATAGCCTAGATCTTGCAGAGCTTGGTAAGCAGGCGCAGGCGGTATTTGATGGGGAGATTGATGAGCTGCTAAAATCACTGCTCTTGACAGGCAGTTCAGGCGGTGCAAGGCCTAAGGCGCAGATTTTTATGAATGGCGTGGACAGTCGAACGTGCCGCACTAGCCCTAAAGTGGATGATGAGGCGTGGATTGTGAAGTTTACTTCCAAAAATCTACCGCTCGGGCATGAAGAGGGGCTGTGCGAGGCTGCGTATTTGATGATGGCGGCTAAGGCAGGGCTGCAGCCTGTTACTCATCAGCTGATTCATACTGATGATAGCCATTGGCTTGCGCTTAAGCGTTTTGATTATACCAACTGGCAAGGTCGCTATCATGTGCATAGTGTCGCTGGGCTTTTAGGCTTGGATTTTCGTCTGCCCGCGCTGGATTATGTAGATTTTATTAAGCTGAGCCGTCTGCTGTGTAAATCTTCAGAAGTGGGGAAATTGCAATTTAGACGAGCGGTTTTTAATTTATTGACGCTTAATCAAGACGACCACAGTAAAAATTTCTCCTTTATTCAAGATGATGCGGGGAACTGGCAGCCTAGCCCTTGTTATGATATTACTTTTAGCCCAACCCGATTTGGCGAGCATTCTACAGCGTTTGCTGGCTTTGGTAAGCAAGTACCCAAAAAAGCAATAGAGCAACTGGCGACACAAGCAGGATACGACAGCTGGGCACAGGCTCGGGCGGATATTGAGCAGGTTGTAAGCGCAATTGATTTTGGGGCGGTGTCTAGCCAGCTTGGCATTCATAAACAAACTGCACAGATGATACAACGTGAGATAAATCGTGTTTATCAGGTGCATAAGGCGTGGTTAGGGTAGGTGGCTTTGTCAATGTTGAGGCGGTACTAGATTAGCGTAAATACTAATTAGAATAGGTTAAGGGGAGTAGGGTTATCTAAGATAACCCTCTAATTATGTTTACTTTAATGCACACTACTTTTTGAAAACAGATTAATCACCGCTACCCCGCTTATGATTAGTGCTATCCCGATAATGGCGGCGACATCGAGTTTTTGTTTAAACCAAATTACTCCCACCGCTGAGATAAGAACAATTCCCATACCGGACCAAATGGCATACACGATGCCCACGGGCAACATAGTCATCACTTTTGAGGCAAAATAAAAGGAAAGGGCGTATAAGGACAACGCACCAGCGGTATGCCAAGGTCTCGTAAAGCCTGCACTTGCGTTTAATAAGCTGGTTGCGATAACCTCAATCACAATTGAAATAGTGAGTAATATCCACGTCATTATGCTTCTCCTAATATTTGTTCCAATTCTTCCTGTAAGCTCAACCATTGTGTTTCGGTATTTTCTTGTGATTTTTTATTTTCTGTTTGTTGTGCCAAAAGTGCGGTGAGTTTTTCTTTATTTTCTGCTAAATACAAATCCGTATCGGCTAGCTGAGTTTCAATGTCCGCTAATTGTGCTGAAAGCGTATCCATTAGGTTTTCTAGTTGGACAATTTTTTTACGAATTGGTGCGGTTTGTTGGCGTAATTCTGCTTCCCGACGTTTCTGATCTTTTCGATTTTCATGGGAGTTTTCTTTTATTTTGAGTTCATTTTCTTGGTTTTTAACCGCATGATTACCATTGTTTACCTCATTAAGCCATTTTTGATAGTCGTCTAAATCGCCTTTAAATTCTTCGACTTGCTTATCATGGACGAGATAAAATTCATCGACGGTATTACGTAATAAGTGTCGATCATGGGAGACTATAACTAACGACCCTTGATAATCGACTAAGGCCTCAGTCAGGGCTTGTCGCATATCTAAATCAAGATGGTTGGTTGGCTCATCTAGCAGTAATAAATTTGGTCGCTGCCAAATAATCAGGGCCAGTACTAATCGTGCTTTTTCACCACCAGAAAAGTGGTGTACTGTTTGATGGACTTTATCACCATGAAAGGCAAATTGGCCAAGGTAATCACGTAATTGTTGTTCGGTGTGCTGGGGTGCAAGCTTTTGTAAATGCCATAAGGCAGATTCATCAGCGCGAAGTGTATCGAGTTGATGTTGAGCAAAATAGCCTAATTGCACACCTTTTGCCAATTGAATATGGCCGGATAGCGGAGCTAACTCACCGGCTAATAACTTGATTAATGTGGATTTTCCGGCGCCGTTTTTCCCTAATAAACCGATGCGAGATCCCGGCACTAAATTCAGTTTAATTTTTTGTAGGATTTCTACATGATCTTCGTTGTGTTGATTGTGATATCCGGCACTCACTTGTTCCATCATTAATAATGGATTGGGTAAGGCAAGGGGCGCGCGAAATTCAAAATGAAAAGGCGTATCGACATAAGCTGGCGCAATTAGCTCCATTCGTTCGAGTGCTTTGACTCGACTTTGTGCTTGTTTTGCTTTGCTTGCTTTGGCTTTAAAGCGATCGATATATTTTTGTAAGTGTGTAATTTTTTGTTGCTGTTGCCGATAAAGTGCATTGTGTTGTGCCAATTTTGTGGTACGTTGAATTTCAAATGAAGAATAATCACCGGTGTATTCATTGAGTTGCTGATTTTCAATGTGCAAGATTTTATTTACAATGGGATCCAGAAAATCGCGATCGTGAGAAATCAGAATTAATGTGCCGGGATAGTTTACTAGCCAGCGCTCCAACCAGATAACCGCATCTAAGTCTAGATGGTTCGTGGGTTCATCTAATAACAAGAGATCTGAGGGACAAAGTAGCGCTTGAGCAAGATTTAAACGCATACGCCACCCTCCGGAAAAGGACTTAACGGAATGGGTTAATTGCGCTTGTTCAAAGCCTAAACCGTGTAATAACGCAGAAGCGCGTGCTTGAATCGTCCAAGCATTGATGGTATCGAGTTGGGCATGTATATGTGCAATTTGTTCACCATCATTATGTTGATTCGCTTGTGAAAGTGCTTGTTGTAAGCGGCAATATTCTCGGTCGCCTTCAATTACATAGTCTAAGGCGGAAATATCTAAGGCTGGCGTTTCTTGGTTTACCCATGAGATAGACCAATTGGCTGGATATTTAATGTCGCCACTTTCGGCAGACATTTCGTTTTTGAGTAAAGCAAATAAACTGGATTTTCCACATCCATTTTTACCGACAAGCCCAACTTTTTGGCCAGGGTTGATCGTTGCATTTGCTTGTTGTAGTAATTCAACTTGCCCGCGTTTTAAGGTTAAATTTGTGAAAAAAATCATTATCTATACTTCGCTTTGTTGTAATATAATTAAACTCTGTTACTTTTGCTTATTATTTTCTATTTTATTGAGTTTGCCAAATGTTTGATTCACTTATTGTTCAATTTGTTGTTCTTTGGGCGGTTATTGACCCCATTGGTTCTGTTCCTGTTTACTTAGCGAAAACAGTTGGATTACCGGTTGATGATCGTCGAAAAATTGCCCGTAACGCCATTTTAATTTCAGCGGGTATTTTAATTTTCTTTTTAGTCGCAGGACAATTTTTACTTGAAGCAATGCAAATTCCGCTTACAGCATTTCAGATCGCCGGCGGTTTGGTCTTGTTATTGTTTGCATTAACGATGATTTTTGGTGAAAGTAAACCAGAACAAGAGATTCGTCTCTCTTCAAGTTTAAGTGAGTTGGCGGTATATCCTCTAGCGGTGCCTTCCATTGCATCACCAGGTGCGATGATGGCAATTGTGTTATTAACGGATAACCATCGTTTTAGTTTGCTCGATCAATCATTTACCGCATTGATTATGTTGTCAGTGTTATTAATTACTTACTTATTATTCCTCGCGGCTAATAAGATTCAACGAATCATTGGTAATACGGGGGCGGCTGTGATTAGTCGTGTTATGGGACTGATTTTGGCTGCAGTTGCGATTAATAATATGTTAGTGGGTATCCGAGATTTCTTTACTCAAGTCAGTTGATAGATGTCGAGTTTCCATAGGCGCGTTATACGCGCCTATTTTTTTTGCTCTATAATGTGTATTTAAATTGAAATCGTTCGCATTTAAGGATAGAATCTCGCCATCTTTTTCCGTCAATCTTGGGGGCATATGTTTCAGTTAAAGCAGGTTTCTTTTTCCCTTCCTCACCGCATGTTATTGCACCCAGTAGATTTGGCGTTTGAACAAGGAAAAGTATATGGCTTGATTGGCCATAATGGTTCGGGTAAATCGACATTAATCAAATTAATGGCGCGTCAGCAGCCGTTAAGCTCGGGAGACATTTTAGTGAATAATACGCCTATCCAGCAATGGAGTAGTCGTGAATTTGCGAAACAAGTGGCCTATTTACCACAACATTTGCCAACAAGTACACAGTTAACTTCACGGGAGCTCATCGCGATGGGGCGTTATGCGTGGAATGGTTTATTTGGTCGTCAAACTGAAACCGATAAACAGGTTATTGAGCAGGCAATGTCCCTAACAGATACTTTCAAATTTGCTGATCAACTGGTTGATACATTATCCGGTGGTGAGCGTTCACGTATTTGGCTGGCCATGTTATTGGCACAGCAAAGCCAATTTTTATTGCTTGATGAACCTTTGGCTGCTCTTGATATTGCCCATCAAGTAGAGGTGATGCAATTGATTCATCAATTGAGTCGAGAATTAGGATTAGGCGTTGTGATTGTGATTCATGATATTAATTTGGCATCATATTTCTGTGATCATCTGATCGCATTACATAGTGGTAAACTATTAGCGCAGGGGAATGCAGCACAGATAGTCAATACATCATCACTACAATCTATTTATGGTATTGAACTCAATGTCATGCCACATCCCAAAACGGGGCGGCCGGTGAGTTTTTATTAATGAAAAAAATTTATTTCATACTGACCGCACTTTTCCTTTCTTGCCTGAGTGTCGCGGCTACCAGTGCGACGGAAAGACAATATGCGACTTTAGATTGGACTGTGGCAGAAACATTAATTGCTTTGGGTGAAAAACCGGTGGCTATCGGTGATGTGGCTGGTTATCAAAAATGGGTAGTTGAGCCACAATTACCAACAACAATCTTAGATTTAGGCATTCGTCATCAACCTAACCTAGAACAATTAGCTTGGTTAGCCTATCAGACAAAAGGGCAGTCATTGTATTTTATTAATACCTCATTTTACGCTGGGTCACAATCCACCTTATCGCAGTTTGGTACGGTCAAGAATGTCGATTTTTATGCGCCCGGAAATGCTTGGCAAAATGTGAAGAATGCAACATATGAGGTAGCAAAATTGATTGATCGTCCGGAAAGTGCGGTGACATTATTACAAGAATTTTCACAAAAATTGACCGCACTTCGTCAACAAGCGACACCGTTTATTCAACGTCCTATTGCATTAGTGCAGTTTATTGATACTCGTCATTTACGAATTTACGGAGAAAATAGCCTCTTTGGAGAGGTATTACGACAGCTGGGTTTCCAAAATGCATGGAATGGCACACATAACCATTGGGGATTTGAAACGATCACCATTGCACAATTAGCACAGTTACCGAGTGAAAGTCGTTTTGTGGTAGTGAAACCTTATCCCTCTAATATCGCTCAAGCCATGACACATAATACCTTGTGGCAACATTTGCCTTTATCGCAAAATACACTGATTTTACCCGCAATTTGGACTTTTGGGGGTGTGCCTTCAGCGTTACGTTTTGCGGAAGTGTTTGTGGCTTCCCTGCAACATGGGGGTGAGGCATGGTAAAACCAATGAATATGTTTTTTTATGGTTTGTTTGCACTATTTGTCGGGTTGAGTGTCGGATTATTTGGTGTGCAATTGCCTGATGGTGTCAGTATTTTTCAACTATTTCAGTCAACGGATAACCTCGAGTTATTATTGATTCAAAGTTATACCTTGCCTCGTGTTGTGATGGCTTTATTGGCTGGTGGCGCGTTAGGGTTTGCAAGTTTATTGCTGCAACAAGTTATGGCGAATCCATTGGCATCAGATAACACGCTAGGTATTAGTAGTGGCGCTCAATTAACTCTATTTTTAACGGCAATTTTTGTACCGAGTTGGCTGGATTTCGGAAGTAGTATCATTGCGTTAGTTGGAGCGTTTATTAGCTTGTTTTTCGTGTTTTGCTTAGCATGGCGCAAAAGTTTATCGCCTTTGTTATTGATTTTAGCAGGCTTAGTATTGAACCTTTATTTTGGGGCATTTTCGGCTTTAATGTTGTTATTTTATCCCGAAGAGTCAAGAGGATTGGCGCAGTGGGGCGCTGGTTCATTAGTACAAGAATCTTGGCATGATAGCCAATGGTTAAGTTTGCAAATTTTATTAATGGGCATGATTATTTCGGCTTTTTTACGCCCGTTAACGATTTTGTCATTAAATGAAAGTAATGCGGTGAGTTTGGGGGTGCCGGTCAACCGTCTACGTTTTATTGGTGTGATGGTGGCTTCTTACTTAATCGCTTGTGTCGTGAGTTCAGTCGGGATGCTTGGTTTTATTGGCTTGGCTTCCGCAACGATTGTACGTCAATTGGGGATACGTACTTTTACATTCCAGTTAATAGCTTCTTTTGTAACAGGGGCCTTATTATTAGGCGTTACAGATGTCTCCCTACAATTTTTAAGCTTATGGAAAGGGATCAATTTACCAACTGGCGCGGTGACAGCATTGTTAGGTACGCCTTTGCTATTATGGTTGATGTTTCGTGCGATGCCACATTCAGGGCGTTTAGTCGAACAAATGCCAGAAAAAATTCGTCGATTTTCACCGCACTTTTTAGGGATTTTATGCCTAATTGTTATTGCTATTTGTGTCTTAGCATTATGGGCAGGACAAGGCGGAGAGGGTTGGCATTGGCAAGTTAATGATGATTTACAAGCGGTATTGTGGCAATTGCGTTATCCACGAGTCATGGTCGCAATAGGCGTGGGTATCTTACTGGCGGTTGCGGGCGTATTGTTACAACGCTTGACCCTCAATCCAATGGCGAGCCCTGAATTATTGGGGGTTTCTTCGGGAACGGGTATGGGTATCTTACTTGTGCTATTTTTATTCTCCACTCAGGCCATACAATGGTTTTGGTTAGCGGGAATTGGCGGGGCATTATTGGCGTTATTTGTGTTGTCATCAATTAATCAGCGTAATGGCATGTTACCCGAAAAAGTGTTATTAACAGGGATTTCTCTCTCTGCGTTATTTGATACATTACAACGTCTTGCTATTGCTGGTGGCGATCCTCGAGCAACCCAGTTTATTTCATGGGCAACGGGATCAACTCAGCATATTAATGCGGACTTTGCCTTACCTTTTTTTATATTGAGCCTAACATTATTCCTTATCAGTTTTCTATTTAGTCGCTGGTTAGCGTTATTAGCGCTACAAGCCCCTATGGCACAAGCGTTAGGCTTAAACTTAAAAAAAGTGCGGTGGATTTTGATCTTTTTTTCCGCCATATTGACCGCTCTGGCAACATTGATTATTGGTCCACTCAGCTTTATTGGTTTATTCGTTCCTCACCTTGCACGCTTTTTAGGTGCGTATAAAGTGCCTCAACAAATTTTGGTGTCCGCATTGATTGGAGGAGGTATGATGGTGCTTGCAGATTGGATTGGCCGCCAATGGTTATTTCCTTACGAGGTACCAGCAGGTTTAGTGGTCACATTATTGGGTGGCGCATATTTTTTAGTCATGATGAGAAAAATATAGATGGCAATTTTTTTGAACACGTTAAAACATTACCGTTGGCATTTGGTTAGTGTCATGTTGCTGACTTTCTTATTTAGTGGGGTTGGTGTTGGCGTGTTGGCATTTATCAATAATCGGCTATTACAAACTACAGATTTGTCACAAGGTTTGTTATGGGGATTTATTGGTTTATTGCTACTATTTTTACTGACTTCAACGTTGGCACAAGTCAGTCTAACAACGCTTGGACACCGTTTTGTTTATATTATGCGCAAGCAGTTAGTGAAACAAATTCTAGATACTCAGACAGAACATTTAAATCAATTAGGGAAAGCTAAGTTATTGGCCAGTTTGTCTAGTGATATTCGGGAAATTGTGATTGCCTTTGTGCGTTTGCCAGAGTTGGTGCAAGGCTCTGTATTGACATTATGTGCCAGTGGATATCTTTATTATTTGTCAGAAAAAATCTTTTTTGTGACCGCACTTTGGTTAGGGGTGACAATTTGGGTAAGCAATTTCGTTGTGAAGAAAGTGTATAAATATTTGCATGTGATTCGTGAAACGGAAGATCATTTATATGCTAATTATCAATCTGCGATTGATGGACATCGTGAGCTTGCGTTAAATCGAGCGCGCGCGAAGTGGTATTATGAGCAAGAATTAGAGCGTAGCGTTCACAGCAAATATATTAATTCTATTTACGCGGATAGCTTACATTCTTTTGCGAATAACTGGACTAATGTAATGGTTTTAGGCGCAGTTGGTATCACTTTTTATCTCGCTTTAGGGCGAAACTGGGCAGATTTAGCAACTGCGACAACCATTGCCTTAACAATTTTATTTCTGCGTACTCCATTGATTTCAGCTGTCGGGGCTTTACCTACAATTTTAACGGCGAAAGTCGCATTAGATAAGCTTGCTACCTTAAAGCTAGCACCCTATCACGCAAATTTTGATATTGAGCAGCCATTGTCAATCAATTGGCAGGAAATCCGATTTGAGCATGTGACGTATCATTATCCTCAACAAACACGTGGCGTTGGGTTTCATCTAGAACCGATAAATTTAACGTTAAAGCGCGGTGAAATGGCTTTTTTGATTGGCAAAAACGGTAGTGGGAAATCGACTTTTTCTATGTTGCTTGCGGGGTTATTTGAACCAACTAGCGGAAAGATTTTTGTTGATGGTGTTGAAATTGATATAACCAATCGAGCAGCATATCGTGCGCAAATCTCAGCCATCTTTAGCGATTTCCATCTTTTTACCCAGTTGTTAGGTAAAGCTGGATTTGCGGATAGTTATGAAGTGGGGCAATGGTTAGCAAGGTTGCAATTAGAGCAGAAAGTGCGGGTGGAAAATAACCAGCTTTTAACGACTAATTTATCGCAAGGGCAGCGAAAACGCCTTGCTTTGCTGGTATCGGTATTAGAAAACCGGCCATTACTAATTTTAGACGAATGGGCTGCCGATCAAGATCCGACATTTCGTCGAGTGTTTTACCAAGTTTTATTGCCTTTGCTTAAAGCCAAAGGCCATACAGTTTTTGCGATTAGTCATGATGATAGCTATTTTTACTTAGCTGACCGTTTGTTTTTGATTCATCAAGGCAAGCTACGAGAGTTAGTCGGTGAAGAACGCGAAATTGCGAGTCATGATGCCGTAGAAAAATTACAAAATGAAATTCAAGATTAATCTAAACCTAAATAAGGAACTGAAATGAAAAAATACTTTGTATATAGTGCAACAGCGACAGCTGTAATGCTAGCCATGCAGCCAGTATTCGCAGAGCAAAATGATACAGAAGCCCTTGATGCGATAGAAGTCGTGGGGTCGATGAACAAATTAGAAATTAATCCTTTTGAGCAAGCGAAATCAGTCACTGTGATGAACCAAGCGGTTTTACAAGAACAGCACATTGAGAAAGCAGACGAGTTGGGACGCTACCAAGCTGGATTTACGAATCAGGCATATGGTTCAGATACCAATACAAACTGGTTTCGAATTCGTGGCACTGATGCAACTCAATCCATTGATGGTACGCCTATTTTACAACAAGGTTTTTATCAACCACATGTGGAAACATTTGGATTAGAGGCGGTGGAAATCATTAAAGGTGCAGACTCTATGACTTATGGTGCTGCGTTATCAGGTGGTTTGATTAACTATATCAGTAAACGCCCACATAAAGATCAAATTGGACAAGGTGAAGTCACCGTATTCGCGGGTAACAAGAATCAACGTGGAGTGGGAGTTGATTATACCGGCCGTTTAAATGCAGATAATTCTTTACGCTATCGCGTTGTGGGGGCGTATAGTAAGACTGACGGTGATTGGGCGGGTACTTGGAATGAAACCTACTATTTTGCGCCATCATTAACTTGGGATATTTCGGAACGAACCCAATTGACGTTATTAGGTAGCGTACAAAAAGATGTTGGCGCGCCAAGCAGTAATTTTGTGCCAATGACAGGATCGTTAATAAGAATGGACGGGCAAAAAGTTGGTGTGCATACGAATTTAGGTGATCCAAGTGTGGATACAGAGACGAATAAACAATATTCTCTAGGTTATGAATTTAGCCATAAGTTTACCGATGATATAACGTTTAGTTCTAATTATCGTTATACTTATATTGATAATTATCATTTGGGTACTTATGTTTGGTCTTATGTTGATCCTACAACATATCAGGCAACGCGTGATGCAGTATTTAATGATGGTAAAGCCACAAGTCATAGTGCAGATAATCGTTTGACTTGGAATGCAAAATTTAATGAACATATTGATAATACTCTTGTTGTGGGTGTGGATTATCGTTATCAAAAAACAGATGGGCGTTATCAATCTTATGCGCCGTTTCCACAACCATCTCCGGTCACTCCAAGTTTGGTCAATATCTTCAATCCTAACTATGGTGTAGGGGTTGATACTTCAGTTATGCCTCATGTGATGACAAAAAATCGTCAAACCGGTTTTTATTTGCAAGATAGTGTGAAATTATTTAATACTGTTGGCATTAGTGCTGGTATTCGTCATGACCGAGCTAAAAGCGAGGAGCTAAACGGGCAATCTATTAAGAAAAATCATACGTCTTATTCGGGCTCTATCATGTATTATTCGCCAATGGGGCTAAATCCATATTTTGCTTATAGTGAGTCGTTTCGCTTGCCTTCAGGCTTAAGTGGCACACAGCGATTATACGATCCACAGACGACCCAGCAATACGAAGTTGGTGTGAAATATTTACCAACTTGGTTTGATGGCTTGATTTCTGTTGCTGCCTATAAAGCGAAAGATAAAGGTGCATTAGTGTCTAATACAAATGGTACAGGGAATTCAGTTAGCGGTGATACGGCAGATCGCAAAGGTATTGAAGTACAAGTGCAAGGCAATATTACGGATAACGTGAGTGCTCAGTTAGCCTATACTTATCAAACTCGTTTTGATAAAACGACGAGTGGTAATTATTATAACCCACTTTATGCTAAACATAATGCTAGTGTGCGAGTGGCCTATAATTTCACTGATGGTGTATTATCAGGTTTAACTGCGGGAGCCGGTGTGCGTTATGTGGGTAAAAGTAAAATTGATGGGGCTTCATGGGTGTCTTATAAAGGTACAAAAGTCCCATCGTATACTGTAGTGGATTTATTTGCGCGTTACACAATTAATGAGAATTGGAGTGCCCAAGTGAATCTTGATAATGTGGGCAATCGCAAATATATCGCCGCTTGCGATGGTTCTTATTGCTATTATGGTGAGGGAATTAGTGGCACGGCAACTGTGTCATATAAGTTCTAATTCTTCACTATATTTTTGCAGAGCGAATGGTTATTGTGACTGTTCGCTCTGATTTATTATTTCTTTTTAGTAAAAAATCTATTTCATATTTCCCTATTTTTTTCATTTTTAAAAAAAGTAAAATACACGCACTTAACATTTTTTAAGTGAGATTAACAATGGGAGATTTTGTATGATTAAAAATTTAGTGACCTTAGTATTAGGTAGTGTGATTGCATTTGGTGTTCAGGCGAAAAATGGCGTTGAAACTCAAAGTTTAGATGAATTATACCAAGCCGCGCTCAAAGAAGGTGGCCGTTTGGTTGTTTACGCAGGTGGCGATACGCCTGATCAACAAGATGGCATTAAAGCGGCTTTTGAAAAACGCTTCCCAGGTATCATTTTAGATACGATTGTGGATTACAGCAAAATTCACGATGCCCGTATTAACTATCAAATTGAGGTGAAAAATGTGGTGGCAGACGTAGTACAACTACAAACCTTACAAGATTTTCCGAAATGGAAAGCCGAAGGTGTGTTAATGCCATATAAACCACTAGGCTGGGACAAGGTTTACGCGGATTTTAAAGATCAAGATGGTGCTTGGACAGGCGTGTTTGTAGATGCTTTTAGTAACGTAAACAACCAGAAGGCATTAGGAGATATTCCTGCTCCTCGTGAAGCGAAAGATTACTTAAATCCGGCTTTAAAGGGAAAAATTATCTCTACTTATCCAAACGATGACGATGCAGTTTTGTTCCAATATAAACAGATGATCGATGAAAACGGTTGGCAGTGGCTTGAAAAACTCATGCAAAATGAACCGCACTTTGTGCGTGGAACACAAGCGCCAGCGGACGATGTGGAATCTGGCAAATATGCTACCACTTTTTCAACAGACGGTATGTTAAAACCAAGTGCTGAGGCTCAATCTCAATTTATGTTGCCTGAACAAGGTGGATTTGTTGCATGGGCGCAGCGTGCGGCAATTTTAAAAGAGGCTAAACACCCAGCAGCAGCGAAACTCTATTTAAGCTGGTTATTGGATAAAGATACACAACAAAATGTGTGGTATATGTGGTCGGTGCGTGAAGATGTGCCAGCACCACAAGGCTACAAGCCAATTTGGCAATATCCAAATGCTAATTTAAAGCAGTTTGAAGCATTTATGGCAGATCGTGAAGCCGTTGAAGCATTTCGCGCTAAAATCGCTTTGTTTGTTGGTGATGTACAAGGCAAATCATCAGCGGGTGAATTAGGGTTGTTTCCAGTCAAAGCCATTCGTGCTGATGATGTTAAATAAGGCCGAAATTTTTCTTAAAAAGTGAATTTTACTTTTATAGGGAGAAATGTGAGGTATATCACATTTTTCCCTAGTAATCCCTCAATCTAGGAATAATTCCTATCTTTTATAAAAGCTTGTCTCAAGCCAATTTTATGGAAATTGCGTAATATCTGCCCAAATATCACATTGTTCTAAAAGAGGCACATTATGCTTAAATTTCTTAATGAAGTGCGTAAACCAACATTAGACCTTCCAGTGGAAGAGCGTCGTAAAATGTGGTTTAAACCATTCATGCAATCTTATTTAGTGGTTTTTATCGGTTATATGGCAATGTATTTGATTCGTAAGAATTTTAATGTTGCTCAAAACGATATGATTGAAACCTATGGTTTAACCAAAACGGATCTTGGCTTAATCGGGTTGGGGTTCTCCATCACTTATGGTATCGGTAAAACCGTAGTGTCTTATTATGCAGACGGTAAAAATACCAAACAATTTGTTCCCTTTATGCTGATTCTATCCGCGATTTGTATGCTTGGGTTTAGTGCCAGTATGGGTGGGGGAAGTGTTGCCCTATTTGGTATGATCGCTTTTTATGCATTGAGTGGTTTTTTCCAATCCACAGGAGGATCATCAAGTTATTCTACCATTACTAAATGGACGCCTCGTAAAAAACGTGGTGCGTATTTAGGTATGTGGAATTTATCCCATAATGCTGGAGGGGCGGGGGCCGCTGCGGTTGCGTTGTTTGGGGCGAATGTCTTTTTTGATGGACATGTTATTGGTATGTTTATCTTTCCATCAATTATTGCATTAATTATTGGTTTTATCGGCTTACGTTATGGTTCTGACTCGCCAGAAGCTTATGGTTTGGGTAAGGCTGAGGAGCTGTTTGATGAAGAGGTGAGTGAAGAAGATCGCCTTGCGGAAGAAGAGCAATTAACAAAATGGCAGATTTTTCAGAAATATGTGTTAAAAAATAAAGTCATTTGGTTGTTATGTTTTGCGAATATTTTCCTTTATATTGTGCGTATTGGGATCGATCAGTGGTCTCCGGTGTATGCTTATGAACAGTTAGGGTTTTCAAAAGATGCTGCAATTTCCGGTTTTGCTTTATTTGAAGTTGGCGCATTAGTCGGGACATTCTTATGGGGTTGGTTATCGGATTTAGCAAATGGTCGTCGAGCGTTAATGGCTTGTATTGCGTTAGGTTTGATTATCTTTGCGTTGCAATATTATCAATATGCAACAAATGAAATTGCGTATTTAGTTACATTATTTGCACTTGGTTTCTTAGTGTTTGGTCCTCAGTTATTAATCGGTGTCGCGGCGGTAGGATTTGTGCCGAAAAAAGGTGTCGCTGTAGCAGATGGGATTAAAGGCACATTCGCTTATTTAATTGGAGATAGTTTTGCAAAATTAGGATTAGGTATGATTGCCGATGGTACGCCTATTTTTGGTTTAACGGGTTGGGCAGGTACTTTCGCTGCATTAGATATTTCCGTCGTATGTTGTATTGTGTTATTAGCTTTTGTGGCGATTGCGGAAGAGAAAAAAATTAGAAAATTAAAAGGTAAGTAGGTTTAATTTACTCTGTCGGTAACTAGCTCGCTAAATCACGGTGTTTCAAGCAGGAACACCGTGATTTATGTTTGGTGTGTTAGGCGATATTTTTATAAATCTACTGTACTTGGCACGATAACTAAATCTCTCACGGTTACGCCTTGTCGCCGAGATACCATAAATAAAACCGCTTCTGCCACTTCGATAGGCTGCATTAAACTCCCATTTGCTAAAGCCTCTTCCATTTTGGCTTTTGGCCAGTCGTCTAATAATGCAGTTACCACCGGGCCTGGTAACACCGCACCAACTCGTACGTTATATTGTGAAACTTGACGTCGTGTTGAATGAACAAATGCCTGAACAGCAAATTTCGATGCGGTATAAATCGGCTCCCAAACCACAGGTACAACGCCGGCGATCGAACTCGTAAACACCAGATCACCTGATTTTTGAGCAATAAAGTGTGGCAATACGGCTCTGGCGGCGCGGAATGATGCATTAACATTCAGGTTTAAAACTTTATCCCACACATCCGGATCGCCTTCAGCGGCAGCCCCACCGATATAAGCGCCAGCATTCGCATGAAAAATATCCAATCTTCCGGTTAATGCTAAAATCTTGGGTAGCATTTCTTCGGAGACTTGCTGTGGATTTAATAGATCAATTTCCAAACCGAACGCGTTTTCTCCCAGCTCAGCCACAAGATCTTGTAATTTGGCACTGTCTCGGTCTATCAATACGACTTTCGCGCCTGCGTCAAGTAAGGCTTTTGCACAGGCTAATCCGATTCCTGAGGCTGCCCCTGTTATTGCGGCGACTTTTCCTGTAAGAATTGTCATATTTTCTCCTTCATGTTTCTATGTGATAAATGCTTAGATTAACGTTTTCAATTTTTCCAATATCAGGTGTGCCTTAGTGCCATAAATCAGTTGAAGTTGGTTATTTTCAGATAATACAACGCCTTTTGCGCCTAAATGTTCAAATGCTGAATAATTGATTTTATCCACATCATTTATATTCAGTCTTAAGCGGGTGATACAGGAATCTACTTGGTTAATATTTTCCTTGCCACCGCAGGCTGTAATAATGTCAGTAGCCAATGTAGATAAATTTGTTTTATCTTGTTTGTCTGTGACCTGTTTTGATTTAAATAATCCCATATGCTTACCTATTATTGATGTTTTGAAATGACTTTCACTTAACGACTTAATTGCTGTTTGTTTTTTAAACTTTCCAACAATACCGCCAAGATAATGATGCCGCCTTTTACAACCTGTTGATGGTAGCCTGGAATGTTCATTAAATTCATGACATTAGAGATAATGCTAAGAATTAACACACCGATTAGCGTATTAATGACCGTACCTCGCCCACCGGATAAACTGGCTCCTCCGATAACTACGGCTGCGATAGCATCAAGTTCAAAGCCAATGCCAAAAACAGGTGATCCTACGCCGGTACGTGTTGTTGCAAGAATACCGGCAACTGCACATGCAATACCACTGATGACATATACTGCGAATTTATAGCGTTCTACTCGGATTCCGGCAAATTGAGTGGCGACTTCATTACTACCTAAGGAGATTACCAATCGACCGAAAGCGGTTTTTTTGTAAATAAATAGCGCAAACGCTAAGATAAGGAGTAAGACCCAAAATAAAGTAGGAATATTCAATAAATTGGCGGTGCCAAAATCAGTGAAAGCGACATTGTCGATAAAGACGGGTTGGCCTTTTGAGATAATGAGGGAAATGCCTCGTGCAATGGTCATCATTGCGAGCGTGGCGACAAAGGGGGCGACTTTGAAATAGGCAATAAGAATACCTGCACCGGCACCAATAAATGCCCCTAAAGCGATGGCAAATAGGCTACTGCCGAATATGCCATAATCGGGAATCCATAAGGCGACAGCAACGGAAACTAAAGCCATGATGGAACCGACAGATAAATCAATGCCGCCGGTTAAAATGACAAATAATAAACCTAATGCAACAATACCAAGGGGAACGCTTTGTCGTAAGACGTTAGTGATATTATTGACCGTATAAAATCGATCAGATAAAAATGCAGCTGCGACTAACATCACAATAAAGAAAACTAAAGTTGAGTGAGTTAAAAGCAATGTATAGACTTTTTTGAATATGGATTCATTTGATTGGCTCATGAGTTACTCCTAATTTGTTGCTCGTTTTGGAATGGCTAAGCGCATAATATTTTCTTCGGTGATTTCATTCTCTTTTAATTCACCTGTAATATTGCCCTCACTCATTACATACACTCGATGACAGAGACCGATTAATTCGATGAGTTCAGAGGAAATCACTAATAAGCCATAACCGGTTTTCGCTAAATCTGAGATAATTCGATAAATTTCTGATTTAGCGCCGACATCGACACCGCGTGTGGGCTCATCTAAAATCAGAAAATCACAATCAGTATTTAGCCATTTTGCGAGAACGACTTTTTGTTGATTGCCACCGCTTAAGCTGGATACCGGGTCAGTTAATTTACCGAGACGGATTTGTAATAAATGTGATAATTATTCGCCAAGTTGCCGTTCTTTGGTGTGATCAATAAGGCAAAATGGGGTGATTTTATCTAGAGAAGACATTGTCATATTTTCCAAAATTGAACGAGAGAGTACTGCTCCTTGTTCTTTTCGGCTTTCAGGCACTAATCCTATGCCATAATTCATCGCATCCACGACGCTATTTAATCGTAATTTTTGTCCATCTTTATAAATTTCACCTGAGTTAAATTTATCAATGCCGAAAATACATCTTGCCACTTCGGTTCGACCTGCGCCGACTAATCCGGCTAGCCCAACGATTTCCCCTTTATTGACAGATAACGAAATATCGTTAAGTAAGTTTTTACGGTTTAGATGGCTGACTCGCAGCATTTCTATATCTTGGCAAGGCGTTTTGGCTGGATATAAACTTTGAAGCTCACGCCCAACCATATTAGTAATCACATCATCTTCGGTTGAGGTTTTAGGATCTAATTCAATAACCGTTGCGCCATCTTTGATAACTGTGATGGTATCGGAAATACGGAACAACTCTTCTAGACGGTGGGAAATATAAATAATCGTCACGCCGCTTGCTTGGAGTTTTTTCAGATTTTCAAACAAAATATCAATTTCTGGATCGGCTAATACTGCGGTAGGCTCATCCAAAATCAAAATATTGACATTTTTGGCAAGGGCTTTGGCTATTTCGACCATTTGCTGATAAGCCACACTGAGATCGCCTAAACGCATTTTCGGATCAATATGAAAACCAAGCTTTTCTAGCGCCTCTTGCGCTTTTTTATTCAGTAATTTCCAGTTGATAAATGGCCCGCCAAAAGATAAATCATCTAAAAAAATATTTTCAGCAACAGATAAATCAGGCGCTAAAGCTAATTCTTGATGGATAATCCCGATCCCCATTTCTTTACTTTGTTTGGGATTTGTAAAATGAACGGTTTTACCGTTAATTTTAATTTCACCGCCATCTTTAATGTAAATGCCCGACAGGATTTTCATTAAGGTCGATTTTCCTGCGCCATTTTCACCAATTAAGGCATGAATAGCACCGCGCTTTACATTGAGATTAATATTTTGCAAGGCTTTGACCCCGCCAAAATGTTTATAAACATTGCTGATTTCAATTGCATAATCGGACATAACTCAAGTCTCCTTATATTTTGAAAATGCCACACTGAAATGTGGCATGGGTGTTACGTAAAATTAATATAAAGAGTTTTCATCATAGACTTCATCAACATTTGATTTGTCGATGAGAAGTGGTTTAATGTAGGAATAATCAGGGAAATCACGTTTTCCGTCTTTATATTGGGTGATGATATCAACGGTTAATTTAGTGAGTTGGTTAGGGTTATTCGAAGCTGTCGCTTGTAACTCACCTCGTTTAACCGCATTTAAACCAAATTTATAACCGTCATGAGCATAGACTTTTACCTTGTCTAATTGACCGGCGGCTTTTAATGCATGAATTGCACCTAATGCCATATCATCCATTTCAGAATAAACCGCATTAATTTTGTCACCGTTGGCGACTAATGCGTCTTCCATCGCTTTTAATCCACCTTGTTGATCCCAATTTCCCCATACTTGTGTTAACACGTTGATATTACTGTGATTATATTGACGGATTTGAGAATCAAGTACGCCACGTAAGAAATTCATTCGACGATCTTCACCAACCAAATTACCTTGGCTGCCACTGATAATCACCAAATTAATTGGCTTATCTCCAAACTGTTTAACCGCTAATTCACCGATCATACGGTTATTTGCAGCGTTATTTGCCATGACTCGCGTGATAACTGGTGCATCGAGAGCAATATCGCTGTCTAAGGCAATAACAGGAATATTCGCTTTTGCTGCAGATTGTGCAATTTTAATGCCTGCAACAGGGTCTTGCGGATTGAGAACAAGAAAATCAATTCCTTGAGAAATCATATCTTCGACATCTGCAATTTGCTTAGTCATGTCACCACGCGCATCTGTTGTGATCAAATCATAACCGGCTTCTTTTGCATGGATCTTCATATATTCAGTTAAACCGTTAAAAAATGCACCATTTAAGGTTCTATTTGCAAAACCGATTTTCACTTTTTCATCTGCAACCGCTGTACCAACAAGGGATAAAGAAAGCGCAAGTGCTGTGAGTAATTTTTTCATATAAACCACCTTGGTTAATGTAAATAAAATATTATGAGATACTGACTGAACCAGAAAGTGCGGTCAGAATCCCCCATAAAATGGGATACCCCATGAATGTGAATTAGTGAAAGCTCTCTGCAAATATTGCAGCTGCACGTTCGACGGCTAATCCTGCTTGGTAACGTTGGATAAAGGTTTCATAACCCGCTACCCAATGAGGTTCTGCCTGAACGATGTTATCTACACTGTTTGCAAAGATGAGATTATCAAGATACTCCGCAAGCGTATTTTCGGTTTGATCCATATAGGCGGCTAATAATGCAATCCCCCAAGCACCACCTTCACCCGCTGTTTCTAATACGGCAACCGGTACGTTAAGTGCTGCACTTAAGACTTTTTGCGCCACACCTTTACTTTTGAATAAGCCCCCGTGAGCATAAATTTTGTCAATATTGACTTGTTCGGTTTTTGTCAATGTATCCATACCTAACTTCATTGCACCAAATGCGGTATAGAGTTGAACTAAGATAAAATTAGCAAGATTAAATTCCGCTTGAGCAGGGTGGAGAAATAACGGACAACCCGTGGTTAAATCTACACCGTGCTCACCGGAATAGAAGCAGTAAGAAAGTAAGCCACCGCCACTCGGTTCAGCGGATAGTGCCTGTTCAAATAATTTTTCATAAAGCATATCCGTACTGACTTCCGTATTAAATGTATTTAATACTTGTTTGAAAAGTTGAAGCCATGCATTTAAATCTGAACTGCAATTTTGCGAATGTGCCATGGCGACAGGATCCCCTGCTGGTGTCGTAACCATGTCTAGATCACGATAAACTTTGGATAATGGCTTCTCTAAGACCACCATTGCGAAAGCAGAGGTGCCGGCAGAGACATTCCCTGTTTTCACTTGAATGCTGTTGGTGGCCATCATACCTGTCCCCGCATCTCCCTCAGGCGGGCAAAGTGGACAGCCTGCTTGTAAATTGCCGCTAGGATCAAGCAATTTTGCCCCTTTTTCCGTGAGCATGCCGGCTGGTTGTCCCGCCACTAGAACTGTCGGCAATATTTGTTCCAATTTCCAGCTATATTGCCTTTCTGCTACCAAGTTATTAAATATTTGCACCATTTTTGCATCATAATTGCGGGTATGATTGTCGATTGGGAACATGCCGGAGACATCGCCAATGCCTAGTACTTTTTCTCCCGTCAATTGCCAATGCACATATCCTGCCAGTGTTGTCATAAAGTCAATCTTACCTACATGCTCTTCTTTATTAAGCATAGCTTGGTAAAGATGCGCGATACTCCAGCGATGGGGGATATTAAAATTTAATATATCGGTTAACTGATCTGCGGCCTCTGCGGCATTGTTATTTCGCCAAGTGCGAAACTCTGCCAGCTGGTTACTATGCTGATCAAATGGGATATAACCGTGCATCATGGCACTGACACCCATCGCTTTTAGTCGGGTTAATGTAATGCCGTATTGTTTTTTAATATTATTCGCCAACGCTTGATAACTTTGCGCCACACCCGTCCAAACTTCATCTAAAGAGTAAGTCCAGATACCGTCGATAAAATGGTTTTCCCAGTTAAATCCACCTGTTGCGAGAATCGTGCCTTTTTTATCAATCAGTACGGATTTAATTCGGGTTGAACCAAGTTCTATTCCCAAATATGCTTCACCATTTTCAATCAATGCAGAGATCGTTTGTGTCATAGTTCCTCCGTTGTAAAAGTGCGGTGATTTTGACCGCTCTTTTTAAAGAGACGAATAAAAATTTAAAAACAGGTAAATGCACCGTCTACAATAAAATCCGAACCGGTAGTAAAGCTACTGGTGTCACCCGCAAGATAAACACAGATAGATTGCAATTCTTCCGGTTTTCCCATACGTCCCATAGGCGCCATGGCATTCCATTCTTTAATTAAGGGTTGTAAATCCGGAGAATTTAAAGTGAGTTCTGTCCCGATATAACCTGGACTTAGGCTATTTACTCGCACATTATGTTTCGCCCATTCGATTGCTAAAGATTTCGTTAATTGAATGACACCTGCTTTTGACGCGTTATAAGCACATTGTGGCTGAGGAACATTAACAATATGGGCAGACATGGAGGCGGTATTAATAATCGATCCGCCTGTTCCTTGCTCAATCATAAGCTTGCCGGCCGCTTGCGCCGTTAAAAACACGCCTGTTAGATTAATGTTGATCACTTTCGCCCATTGCGCATAACTCATTTCTTCTGCCGGCACGTTGATACAAATCCCCGCATTACAAAAAGCAATGTCTAACTGCCCAAATTCTTTTTTTACTGTTTCAATTAAAAGATTCACACTTTCAGGGTCAGTCACGTCGGTTTTGACCGCAATACTTTTCACCCCATTTGTTGTGGCAAGTGCTTGTGCCGTTTTTTCTGCTTCAAGTAAATCTAAATCAGCAATAACAACATTCGCGCCAGCCTCAGCAAAGGCAATTGCTACACTTTTACCAATGCCTCGCGCCCCGCCTGTGACAAAAGCGGTTTTACCACTTAAGCGCATTTTTTCTAAGATACCCATCGTGTCCTCCAATAATATATAAATTAACTTTAATTAAGTTATTTTATTAAAGTAATTTTAGGTTACTGGGTTTATTTGCATTTAGCAAGCCACATCATTAAAATAAATTGAATAAACTAGCATTTTGTTACAAATTTGTGACAAAGATCACGATTTAGTAACAAGATGTTGCGCAGCTAAATAACACTTTAAAGAGAAAAATGGTTAATACGGTCAAAGCACAACACATCAAACAAAATAACTACAATAGTATTTATCAGTTATTTTTTTCTTACTCGCAGCTCTCGAAACCGCAGATTGCCAATTTGCTTGGTTTAAGCCTTCCTACCGTATTAAATAATATGGCTGAATTGGAACGTGAAAATAAAATTAAGGAAAATGGTGTACTGGTATCACAAGGAGGGCGTCCAGCCACAGCCTATCAGTTAGTCAATGATGCCTTTATTGCGATAGGTGTCGAAATTCAACAAAAAAGAATTAAACTTGTCGCTTTAGATCTTAATGCAAATCCAATCAAGCTGGAAAAAAAAACATTACAATATCAGCATACGCAAACGTATCTTGAAGAATTGTCTCAGATGATTAATACATTTATTGAGGCATTAGGATATGAAAAAATGCAAATTTTGGGTATTGGTATTTCTGTTCAGGGGATTGTGGGGCGAGACAGCAAATCGTTGTTATATAGCAAAATCTTAAATTTTGAACACTTTAATATTGAGACTTTGCAATGTATGCTCGATTATCCTATACATCTGTTCCATGATGTAAAATGCGCAGCGAGAATGGAACTGTGGAAAAATCAGGATTTAGATAATGCGTTTTATTTGTCTATTAGTGAACATTTAGGTGGCGCATTTATTCTTAATAACCAAATTGAAAAGGGGAAAAATAGCTTTTCAGGCGCATTGGAGCATCTACAAATTCATCATGATGGCAAATCTTGTTATTGCGGGCAGCGTGGTTGTTTAGAGGCGTATTGTTCATTATCCGCATTATTACATGATAATGAGAAATTAAGTGATTTTTTCTCGAAACTTCGTCAATCTGATCCTCAAACTACTGAGCGTTGGCAACAATTTCTACGTTATTTAGCAAAAGGGTTAAATGCAGTTTATCTCATTATTGAAAGAGATATTGTATTAGGAGGAGACATTGCGCGCTATTTGTGCCGCGAGGATATTGTTTATCTTGAGCAAGAAGTAAGAAAACTTTATCCCTTCCCATTACAAGACAATTTTATCAAAATTGCGAATTTACGCGATAATGTCACGGTGCAAGGAGCGGCATTGCCATTTATTGCAAATTATTTAGCTCAGCTCCAGTAATGAATAAAATCGCCTAAACGTCGAAGATAAAAATAAATATCATAAAATTAACCGCACTTTTGACCTTTCCAAAGTGCGGTTTAGTTTATTTGATTTTTAATATCGTAGGTAATGCGGCTATTGAATCTAATATATGATCTGCTAAATTCTCGCCTTCAGAGGTAATCGGTTTACCCGTGCGAACTAAAATATTGGTCGCAATTCCTGCAGTTTTACCGGCGATAATATCGTCAATTTTATCACCTACCATGACAGATTGTTTGGGATCAATATTGAGTTCTTTTATGCCTTGTAACAACATGCCTGCTTTAGGTTTACGACAATTGCAGTTTTGACGGAATTCGCCGATTCCTTCCGGATGATGTGGGCAATAATAAATTCCGTCCAAATCAACACCACGATCAGCTAAGGACCAATCCATCCATTCAGTGAGTTGTAAAAATTGGTCTTCGCTGAAATAACCACGTGCAATACCGGATTGATTTGTGACAAGCACTAATAAATATCCCATCGCTTTTAATTGTTGTAATGCCTCAATGCTGCCTTCGATAAATTCAAATTGATCAATGTCATGGACATAGCCATGATCGATGTTTAAAGTGCCGTCACGATCTAAAAAAATCGCTTTATTCATTTGTTATACCTACTTTGTTCTATTTTTATTGCATTATGCTATTTCTGCTTTTTTTTGGCAAATATTCTAATTAATAACCGAACATTATAAAAATATGGTGAATACTTATTGACATGGCAATCTAGACGTCTAAAATAAGTTGCATAATGCGCATTTTACTAAAACAATAATAAAAGGTCTTTTATATGATTCAGCTAAAAAATGTCAGTAAAATTTTTGACGTTTCAGGCAAAAGATTAACGGCATTGGATAATATTAATTTGCATGTTCCTAAAGGACAGATTTTTGGTGTTATTGGTGCGTCAGGTGCGGGTAAGAGTACCCTGATTCGTTGTGTGAATTTATTAGAGCGTCCGACTTTCGGAGAGGTTGTCGTTGGTGGTCAAGAGCTCACTCAACTGAGTGAACAAGAGCTTGTGCATGCTCGTCGCCATATTGGCATGATTTTTCAACATTTTAACTTGCTGAGTTCTCGTACTGTTTTTGACAATATAGCATTACCACTAGAGTTAGAAAATAAGCCTCAAAATATTATTCAGCAAAAAGTGAATGAATTATTAGAGTTGGTTGGTTTAAGTGATAAAAAAGACGCGTATCCAGCTAATTTATCGGGCGGCCAAAAACAGCGAGTTGCGATTGCACGTGCGTTAGCAAGCGATCCCAAAGTGTTGCTATGTGATGAGGCGACCAGTGCATTAGATCCTGCAACCACGCAATCTATACTAAAATTATTAAAAGAAATTAACCGCACTTTGGGCATTACGATTCTATTAATTACGCATGAAATGGATGTAGTAAAGCGTATTTGTGATCAAGTGGCTGTGATTGATAAGGGACAATTAGTTGAACAAGGCACGGTGAGTGAAATTTTCTCAAATCCAAAAAGTGAACTGGCGCAAGAATTTATTAGTTCGACCTTTCATATTAACTTGCCAGAAGAATATTTGGAAAAATTGAGTGATAGTCCAAAACACAACCAAGCATGGCCAATTATTAAATTTGAATTTACTGGGCGATCTGTTGATGCACCATTGCTTTCGCAAGCCTCAAAAAAATTTGGGGTAGAGTTGAGCATTTTAAGTTCACAAATCGACTATGCCGGTGGGGTAAAATTTGGTTTTGTGATTGCTGAAGTAGAAGGCGATGAAGATGCTATTACGCAAACTAAAATTTACTTAATGGAAAACAATGTGAGAGTTGAGGTGCTAGGGTATGTGGAATGATTTCATGGCGCAGTTAACGCCAAAAATGTGGGAGTTAGTTGCTACTTCGACATGGGAAACGGTCTATATGAGCTTTGTTGCAACCCTATTCGCAGTGGTTGTCGGGGTGCCTTTAGGTATTTTAACGTTTACTTCAGGCAAAGGACAGATTCTATCAAAGCCATCATTACATAGAATACTCAATGTTATTATTAATATTGGACGTTCTGTACCTTTTATTATCTTGCTCATTATTTTGTTACCTGTTACGAAATTTATTGTTGGAACAAAATTGGGGACGACGGCTGCAATTGTTCCGTTAAGTGTCGCGGCAATGCCATTTGTTGCTCGTTTAACCGCCAATGCCTTTATGGAAATTCCGGTGGGATTAACGGAAACAGGAAAGGCGATGGGGGCGACAAATTGGCAGATTATCCGCCGCTTTTATTTACCGGAAGCCTTGCCAATGTTAGTTAACGGTATTACCTTAACTCTCGTGACCTTAATTGGTTATTCCGCGATGGCGGGGATTGTAGGTGGCGGTGGCTTAGGTAGCTTGGCGATCAATTATGGTGAATACCGTAACATGGGCTATGTGAAATGGCTGTCTACCATTATTATTGTGCTAATTGTCATGATTAGTCAGAAAGTAGGTGATGATCTTGCTAAAAAAGTCGATCATCGTTAAATATTGATTAAGTGAGGATTATTATGAAATTAACTAAAGTATTTGCTTTAACCGCGCTAGCCGCACTCGTTTCAACCAATGCATTAGCGGAAAAAATTAAAGTGGGTGTAATGGCAGGGCCAGAACATGAAGTGGCAGAAGTTGCAGCTAAAGTTGCAAAAGAAAAATATGGCTTAGATGTAGAATATGTATTATTCAATGATTATGCATTGCCAAATTCAGCAGTATCAAGTAAAGATTTAGATGCCAATGCAATGCAACATAAGCCATATTTAGATAAAGATTCTCAAGAGAAAGGCTTGAATAATCTCGTTATCGTCGGTAACACATTTGTCTATCCGTTAGCCGGCTATTCGAAAAAAATTAAAAATGTTAGCGAGTTAAAAGAAGGTGATGTTGTTGCCGTGCCAAACGATCCTAGTAACCTTGCACGTGCATTAATTTTGTTGGAAAAACAAGGTTTAATTAAGTTAAAAGATAACACAAATTTATTTTCTACATCATTAGATATCGTTGAAAATCCGAAAAAACTCAAAATCCAAGAGGTAGACACTTCAGTAGCCGCGCGCGCATTAGATGATGTTGCGCTTGCCGTTGTGAATAATACCTATGCAGGTCAAGTTGGGTTAAACGCCTCTGAGCATGGTGTATTCGTAGAAGATAAGGACTCGCCATATGTAAATATCATCGTGGCACGAGACGATAATAAAGACAGCAAAGCTATCCAAGATTTTGTTAAAGCTTATCAAACTGAAGAAGTTGAAGCTGAGGCTAAGAAACATTTCAAAGATGGTGTTGTAAAAGGCTGGTAGTTTAATAGATAAACCCCTTTGGAATATCCAAGTGCTTTTATTGAAAGTGCGGTATTTTTTTTTGAGGATTTCTGCAGGGTATTGCTGATTAAATAGTCATTTAATCAAAAAGCGGAAAAAATTTCAAAAAAGGGGTTGCATTGATTTTGTATTTATCTATAATACGCCCCACACAACGACGCGCTGTTGTGAATGAGATTAGCGGTGCGTCGTTTTATTTTCGCTTAAATTCTTGTTTTATAGATTTGAATTTAGCGACAGTTCTTTAACAATTTATCA
>NZ_PHHA01000001.1 GCF_002795425.1 Conservatibacter flavescens | reverse complement strand
TACCTACCACACCCAAAAACCCTTGAGCGTTGTATAGTTAAGCCTCTCGGGCAATTAGTATCTGTTAGCTCAACGTCTCGCAACGCTTACACACCAGACCTATCTACGTCGTAGTCTACAACAACCCTTACTAACTTTAAGTCAGGGAGAACTCATCTTAAGGCAAGTTTCGTGCTTAGATGCTTTCAGCACTTATCTCTTCCGCATTTAGCTACCCAGCAATGCTTCTGGCGAAACAACTGGAACACCAGTGATGCGTCCACTCCGGTCCTCTCGTACTAGGAGCAGCCCCTCTCAATTCTCCTACGCCCACGGCAGATAGGGACCGAACTGTCTCACGACGTTCTAAACCCAGCTCGCGTACCACTTTAAATGGCGAACAGCCATACCCTTGGGACCTACTTCAGCCCCAGGATGTGATGAGCCGACATCGAGGTGCCAAACACCGCCGTCGATATGAACTCTTGGGCGGTATCAGCCTGTTATCCCCGGAGTACCTTTTATCCGTTGAGCGATGGCCCTTCCATTCAGAACCACCGGATCACTATGACCTGCTTTCGCACCTGCTCGACTTGTCCGTCTCGCAGTTAAGCTTGCTTATACCATTGCACTAACCTGACGATGTCCGACCGTCATTAGCAAACCTTCGTGCTCCTCCGTTACTCTTTGGGAGGAGACCGCCCCAGTCAAACTACCCACCAGACACTGTCCGAACACCCGTTCAAGGTGCCTCGTTAGAACATCAAACGTTAAAGGGTGGTATTTCAAGGTCGGCTCCACAATGACTGGCGTCACTGCTTCAAAGCCTCCCACCTATCCTACACATCAAAATTCAAGGTTCAGTGTCAAGCTATAGTAAAGGTTCACGGGGTCTTTCCGTCTAGCCGCGGGTACACCGCATCTTCACGGCGATTTCAATTTCACTGAGTCTCGGGTGGAGACAGCCTGGCCATCATTATGCCATTCGTGCAGGTCGGAACTTACCCGACAAGGAATTTCGCTACCTTAGGACCGTTATAGTTACGGCCGCCGTTTACTG
Source organism: Conservatibacter flavescens (assembly GCF_002795425.1). GTDB lineage: Bacteria > Pseudomonadota > Gammaproteobacteria > Enterobacterales > Pasteurellaceae > Conservatibacter > Conservatibacter flavescens. The sequence goes on along the minus strand of NZ_PHHA01000001.1, from coordinate 1,476 downwards.
GGGCTTCTATCAAATGCTTCTCTTGCGATTACACCATCAATTAACCTTCCAGCACCGGGCAGGCATCACACCCTATACGTCCACTTTCGTGTTTGCAGAGTGCTGTGTTTTTAATAAACAGTTGCAGCCAGCTGGTATCTTCGACCGGTTCAACCTTCATCCGCAAGGGACTACAATCTACGCCGGCGCACCTTCTCCCGAAGTTACGGTGCTATTTTGCCTAGTTCCTTCACCCGAGTTCTCTCAAGCGCCTGAGTATTCTCTACCTGACCACCTGTGTCGGTTTTCAGTACGGTTTATATTAGTCTGACGCTTAGTGGCTTTTCCTGGAAGTGTGGTATCGGTTACTTCAACTCCGTAGAGTCTCGTCATCACGCCTTAGCGTTATACAAAGAGCCGGATTTGCCTAACTCTTCCGCCTACACGCTTAAACAGGGATATCCAACACCCTGATAACCTAACCTACTCCGTCCCCACATCGCAACTAATACAAGTACGGGAATATTAACCCGTTTCCCATCGACTACGCTTTTCAGCCTCGCCTTAGGGGCCGACTCACCCTGCCCCGATTAACGTTGGACAGGAACCCTTGGTCTTCCGGCGAGCGGGTTTTTCACCCGCTTTATCGTTACTTATGTCAGCATTCGCACTTGTGATACGTCCAGCAAACCTCTCAGTCCACCTTCATCCGCTTACACAACGCTCCCCTACCCAACAGGCGTATCACAAATATTCCTCTGATTTCTACCGCACTTTACCCCGCCTCAACGTGTTTGGTGCTTGACCAACATTTCATTCCACTTCATTTCATCCCGCTTCATTCCATGTTGTTAATCGAAGGCGTATTTGTGATACGCCTGATGCCGCAGCTTCGGTGACTAGTTTTAGCCCCGTTACATCTTCCGCGCAGGCCGACTCGACTAGTGAGCTATTACGCTTTCTTTAAATGATGGCTGCTTCTAAGCCAACATCCTAGCTGTCTAAGCCTTCCCACTTCGTTTCCCACTTAACTAGTACTTCGGGACCTTAGCTGGCGGTCTGGGTTGTTTCCCTCTCCACGACGGACGTTAGCACCCGCCGTGTGTCTCCTGAGTATCACTCTTCGGTATTCGCAGTTTGCATCGGGTTGGTAATCCGGGATGGACCCCTAGCCGAAACAGTGCTCTACCCCCGAAGGTGTCCGCTCAAGGCTCTACCTAAATAGATTTCGGGGAGAACCAGCTATCTCCCGGTTTGATTGGCCTTTCACCCCCAGCCACAAGTCATCCGCTAATTTTTCAACATTAGTCGGTTCGGTCCTCCAATTAGTGTTACCCAATCTTCAACCTGCCCATGGCTAGATCACCGGGTTTCGGGTCTATACCTTGCAACTAATCGCCCAGTTAAGACTCGGTTTCCCTTCGGCTCCCTTATTCAGTTAACCTCGCTACAAAATATAAGTCGCTGACCCATTATACAAAAGGTACGCAGTCACCC